>CBDFFZ010000009.1:0-272932 GCA_965246905.1 Chitinophagaceae bacterium | reverse complement strand
TAGGTGGGCTGAAAGGTGGAAAGGCAAGGGCAAACAAGCTTAGCCCTGAAAAGAGGTCTGAGATTGCTAAGAATGCCGCCGCTAAACGATGGGCAAGTAAATGAATTATTAATCTCGTGGGAATGGAATAGTTTTTTCGCCCAGATACTTTGATCTCCATGCGTCTTTGAATGAGACGTAGTTTGTGTAATCTTTAGACATGTCTGTAAACTCCTCAATATAAGAATCGAGTAATTCACAAGCCTGTGTAGTCAACCATTGAAAAAGCTTTTGTTTACGAACAAAAGGAATTTTGCTCCATTTGCAAACTTTTTTAAGTCTGATTTGCACTTTGCTAGGGAATCGAGAATAGAGACATTCAAGTGCTGTCATTGGAAACTGGATAGGCTTTCTGTAGATGTCAATCACAGATTCTGGCAGTCCATGTAATCGAGCTACTTCTGAAAAATAAAGTCTTGTGAAACGCGGCTCATACTTTTCAAAAACAGTTCTTATACAATCTTCAATGGTTAATTCTCTATCGCCAATAACTAAGATTTTCTGACTTAAAAAGTCTAAATATTCGTCTTGGTGCTGGTCGTGCGTAAAGATTTGTTGAATGCCCAGCAATTTATTTTTCAGATCTGATTCTTGTAGCTGACGTCTATGCGCTGCTTGTCGTTCATCAAGGCTAGGAATATTTGTTCTTTTTTGTTTCATGACTTAATAGTTATAAATGTTTAGTGTGTAATGCGCTGCGTAGGAGATGGGCTTAACTTTTTTATCTGAATCAACAGATATTGCTGAGAGCAACGGTGAGAACTTAGGGAAGAGTCTTTGAGCATTAAATTTCTTCCATACATTTTCTTCTTTTGTAGTTTTTACAAAAGCGTAGCGGGCATATATTAGGCTTGGGTGTATTTTAGAATCAAGGGCAAAACGTTTGACGTAGGCTCGATCGTCGATTTTTTCAAAAGCGAAATCAATCTTTGAGGGTGGGAGAAAGTAATCTCGCGCAAAGTCATTTGCTTCATTTTCTCTAGGGATGCCTTCGTCTTCGAGTGATAAATGGAACTTGTCTTTCTTTATGTCTTCCCAATCAAAAATTACATGAAATAGCTCATGAAGTAGAGCATACCACAGCGTAGGATAATATCCCCTGTAGTCAGTAAGTACAATACACGGCTTCCCATTTATTGCACAAGTTGCCCCCCTCAACTTTAGCCCAATATTTTTAGGTAGAAACAGTACTGTGATACCTATCTTGTAAAGGTGTTGCATTACTGTAATTAATCCATTATCCAGATCAAGTGACTGCCAGCGAATCTTAGGGAAGTACTCAATTAATGCATCTTTTCTATACTCAAATGGATTGCCTATTAATTTTAGAATTGATTTAGATCGACCCATAAAAAGCCTTCTCGCTTTTGTATCTTTTGGTTCTTTGTTGCTGATCCAATATGCAATACCAGTTTCATCGGATTGAAAATCTAATATCTTGTCTAGTCCTAAGAACTCCTTGAGCTGATATTCTATTAGATTGAAGTCTCGGATGGAATCTATAATACCATTTGCTTTTAGAGCGGCCAGATCAAAGTTGTTAAGAATAAATGTTCGCCTTTCGGATTCATCTATCATATCCCTATGCTTCATTGTCAAAGTATCAGCATAAATTCTAGCCACCTCTGAATGCTCAAGTTCTAAAAATTGCGAAATCTTTATTAAAGCCATCATGTCAACTTGTTCTAAGTTGCCATCCAGTATCCCGTTTAATGCACGATAAGTTAAGCCGAGATTTTCTCTAGCCTGGTTAAACGATATGTCAAGATATTCAAGCGTTTTATCAAACCTCTGGCGTAGCTCTGTCGGCTGCCCACTAAATGCACCGTTAATTAGATTATTAATTTCGTCAGGATTGAATAAATCAGACATGTTTGAAAAGTTGTGTAATATTACATGATAAAAGTATTGAAAAAACACCAAAAAGAGCATTTTAATATCAGTTTGTGTAATAGAACACGAAAAAAAAGTTTAAACAAATTGATTTATTTGCTTGACCGTTCAAGAATAATGCTTATCTTTACACCATGAACAAGCTGCCACTCGAAAAGCGTACCCAAATCATCCAACTTTTAGTTGAAGGAATGAGCCTCCGCGCTACTTCACGCGTTGCGGATGTATCCATAACTACGGTTAGTAAATTGCTGGTTGAAGTTGGTGCAGCTTGTCAGAAATTCCACGATGAAACCGTTACCGGCATTACATCACAGCGCATACAAGCGGATGAAATTTGGAGCTTTGTCTATGCTAAGGATAAGAACGTTGAAGGTGCTGTAGCTGCACCGGACGGGGCTGGTGATGCATGGACATGGACAGGCATAGACGCGGATTCTAAGCTAATCGTAAGCTGGTTTGTAGGTGATCGCAGCGCAGAAAGCGCTTATGATTTTATGGTGGACATGAAAAGCCGTCTTGCTAACCGCGTACAACTTACCACAGACGGATTTAAACCCTACCTACGGGCTGTAGATGCTGCCTTTGATGGTGAGATAGACTTCGCCCAATTGGTAAAGCTATACGGCAGCGCAGACGGCGGGAATAACGAAAGAAGATATAGCGCTGCTAAGTTTGTAAGCGCTGAAAAGAAAATAATTGAAGGCAGGCCGGATGAAGCGCATATTTCTACATCATACGTAGAACGGCAGAACCTTACTATGAGAATGCACATGCGCCGCTTTACACGCCTTACCAATGCATTCAGTAAGAAGATAGAGAACCATTGCCATGCTATAGCCCTGCACTTTGTTTACTACAACTTCTGTAAGGTTCATAAGACGCTAAGAGTAACGCCAGCAATGGAAGCTAAGATTGCTTTAAAGCCAATGAAAATAGAGGACATTGCGAAGCTGGTAAACTATGAAGCACCCAAGAAAAGAGGCGCTTACAAAAAGAAAGGAACGGCAGAATAAAAATATTAAAGGCTACCATTAGGTAGCCTTATTTATCTTGTGGGTATGAAAAAATATGGCAATCACATACCAGTTGGGACAAGAAGAAAAAGATAAAACAGATCCAATAGAAAAGCCCTCGTAAATGAGGGCTATCATTTCAAGTATCTATATACCACATAAAGCAGATAAAGAGAATTATCAAAACTAAAGCGCATCCCAAAATTATTAGGATTATATCAATCAAGTCTTTTAGCAGCTTCATTCCATTCTGCATGATTTACAACTGGCAGCAAGACTATAAAATCCCATTCTTAAAAGGAACGGGATTCATTTTTTAATCCTTTTTCTCTTTGGGTTGCAGCTTCTCTTTTGGTGTTACTGCCACCTTTATAACGTCCTCAAAGCTGCCTTTGATAGTGAAAGGCTTGACGTGCTTTGTGGCTGATTTCTTTGGTTTCTTATCGTTTGCCATAGCTCAAATTTACGTAACTTTACAAAACAACAACCCCACCAGTATTGCACCTAATGAGAGCGCTTTAATGATGGGTACACAGCACATTTATTGATGCTGTTATTGCCGACTTTACCTATGCCGCCTGCAATTGCAGGCGGCGCTGTTTTAAATAGTGCTTATCATTCTCTTTAGTACTGGCTCTTTATTTTCCCCGCCAAAATGCTTAATATAGTCTTCAACTCGAAGCGTAGCAAGCGCGGCTAAATCTTCAACAGTATAAGATAAGCTCCGCGAGTAGAGGCCTATGATTTTCTTTAGAAGTGAAGGAGAATCAAGTTCAACGTAGCCATCTTCAACCGTCCTTTCGCCTCTCCGTCCGCGTTCTATATTCAAATATGAATAGGTTGATGGAGAAATTGCCCCTGTATCATGGGCTTTGCGAATAAGGGCAGCTTTGGAAACGTTCCAATATAGCTTTAGATCAAGCAGCTTATTGTAAGTAAGACCGATTAGGTCGGCTTTTACATCCTTCGTTGGTAGTAAAAATTCACCAGCATAGCTTTTAGCTTCTTTTTCCTCGTCCCTATATGGCTCCACGATAAACGGAATGTGCATTACTATATGAGCAAGTTCATGTGCGATGCTCATAATGATTCTATCATTTGAATAATTCTTACCGACAAAGATGATAGGCCATCCATTATCAGTGAACGCGGATACGCCATCAAAGCCTTCAATGTCAAAGCTGAGGAAATATATTATGATACCCGCTTCTTCTATCTTAGAGATTATATTCTTTAATGGCCCATCGTTAATTCCAAGTATTTCACGCGTGGCTTGGGCGGCACGCAATGGTGTCCAGCCTTCGCTTATATCGAACTTTAGCCGTTCAAATGGTTTGTCCATTTCAACTTCATCCATAATATTTCCAATCGCTCTTGTGAGGATTTTTATAGCCGCTCGAAGTGTTTTAAGTTTTTTTCCATTGATCTTATATTGTTTCCGATAGTACAAATTACTTAGGGCAGGCCTAACATCTTTTTGGAGAAAAAATTCCTTAGGAAATTGTAAGGCAGTAGATATTGATTCCAAAGTACTTTCTGTTACACCCAATAGTCCCTTTTCTACTTTAGATAGATTACTTTGGTTTAAAGTAGGCAATAGCTTTGACAATTGTTCTTGCGTTAGTCCCCTTGCTTCCCTTGCAAGAACTAACTGATTATGATTGAATGGTATCATCTGTGCGTAGTATTTTATTCAGCAGTGTGGAAATGCTACGCTGCTGCGATTATAATTCTATTGTGCGTGTTTCCTTTCCTTTTTTGAGCTTCGGTTCTACAGGGGCAATAGGACTTACCGGAACCTTAGGCAATTGATCGTCCCCATCACCAAAGGCAAGATGATCCTCAATGTCTAAATCCCATAGAACAGTATTATCTACAACGTACACTACATGAAAGCCGTTGAGTCTCATCCAGTATTCATCAACCGTATAGCCCATCCAAATAACGGCATTGGCCTCCTCATTAGGCGGTGTAAGTTGCTTACGTAAGGCTAAATTATATTTTGAAAGAGCATTACCGGGCAGCAGGCGATTGTCTAATTTCTTAATAAATGTATTCATATCACCCATCATGAACGAGGCCCGTTTAAATTTGCGCCGCATACAAAAGTCAGGATACAACCGCATCATACGTCCACAAATCATCCCGTTTAGCATCACGGCTCTTAACCGCGGCTCTATTTCTATTGGTGGAATGTCGCCGACCTTTGAAGTCATAATATCGAAGGCCTTTTTAGTCTCTAAAACAAAACTCTCAAGTATGTGAGAATATGTCTGAATAAACTGATCTCGACTTGCTGGAGACCTCTTTTCATAGTTGCCAAAATCGAGTGTTAGCTGTACCTTTGTCTGCATAAAATAGATGTTTAAGATTGCCCTGCTGGTCTCTGGAAAAGATGCAGGGCTTTTTGTTTCAGCAAACATAACTATTTTAACAACAAAATCTGCGACTTTTTTTTGTTAATTTTTGTGTTAACACTTTAAAAGGGTACTGTTGTATGGGTGCATATACTTATCTTTGTCCCATCATCTTCTAATCATGCTATCACAATTCAAGAACAAGAAAGAACTACTCAATCACTTTAACAGTGAAAAGACCTGCGTTGAATATCTTATTCAGCAGCGTTGGGACGGTGGTAATATCACTTGTCCTCATTGTGGTGCGGAAGCACCCTACCAAACGGCTACACGTAGCACTAAAATTGAGCTGCAAGGCACATTTGATTTCAAGTGCCGTAGTAAAGAATGCCATAAGAAATTCAGCGCGACAACGGGCACTATATTTGAAAATACCAAGATTGATTTGAAGCTGTGGTTTGAGGCCATTTATGTAATCACAAACTACAAGAAAGGTGTTAGCTCATGCCAAGTTGCGCGGGACTTAGGATGCACTCAAAAAACAGCATGGTTTCTATTACACCGCGTTCGTGAAATGTTAGCAGACAAGGCACCGGATATGCTCATTGAGGAGGATGCGCAGATTGACGAGTATTACGATGGTGGCCTTGAAAAGAACAAGCATAAAAGCAAGCGTACTGCAAATTCACAGGGACGCAGCACCAAGACTAAAACGCCGGTTGTTGGCGTTTACAGCAAGGGACAAGTACAAACCTTTGTAGTTGAAAAGGTAAATACAGATGTGCTAAAAGGTATCATTGAAAAGGCAATTGAAAAGAAAGCTATGGTAGTAACGGATGGCTTTGTATGCTACCGTTTTCTTGACAAAGAATATGAGCATGTGGTAGTAGATCACACTGGTGGAGAGTATGTAAAGAACGGCTTTCATACCAACGGAATTGAAAACTTTTGGTCTTTGCTTGCACGGGGTATAGTAGGCATCTACCACCACGTAAGCCCGGAACATTTAGCCGCCTACTGCAATGAGTTTAGCTACCGTTACAATACCCGTAAAGACACCGATATTGAACGCTTTGGCAATATCATTAAGAAGGTAGGAAACGCCCGGATTACATACTCACAATTGAAAGCACGATCACTGTAAAGAGTAAATTTGGTAATTTTGAAAGGCTGCAAATAATGCAGCCTTTTTCAATGAAACAACATTTCACACAACGAATTATTCGCACAGCCAATATGGTCAACGAAGGGGCATTTATAACCGTAATGAAAAACGGTGTAGCTATAGGACATTGCCAGTTCCGGATGCGAGGCGAAGATCTGTATGCTGATTTTGAAATAGACGCTGATCTTACCCTTTCCTTTC
This sequence comes from Chitinophagaceae bacterium, assembly GCA_965246905.1. Lineage (GTDB taxonomy): Bacteria > Bacteroidota > Bacteroidia > Chitinophagales > Chitinophagaceae > UBA1952. Next base: position 266,261 of record CBDFFZ010000009.1, on the reverse strand, counting down.
CCCAGTATATAAAATATAACACACGGCGATCTAATGGAGAAGATTGGACATACAATGTTGAACTATTTGATCGCCAAAGTGCAGAGACATCCCAACAGCTCAATCCGTAAATCTACGTTGTCCCAACTGGTATGTGATTGCCAAAAATATACCTTCAAAATTTTTGCCGTTGCCAGCGTATTGCCAAACGGAGGGCTGTTTCCCGTAGACGTTGTTTTTACTTGTGAAGTATGGGCCGATAAATCAATAGGAATGATTGAGTACGGACAGAAATTATATAGTTTCTGGCTTCAGAGCAATCCATTAGGAAATGCTATTGACGGCTGGACATTTGACTGGCACATAGAAAAGGTATAGCCCCGCCTAATTTCAAACTGATACACTACCGAAATTTTTACTTCCAGAGATCTAGGAAGATTTGCTTGTTTTAAGATACTAAGCACGGCAATGGGATCGGTAGGGGATATTACTGCACCGAAAAGAAGGCAGTTTATATAGTCCAACTTTATGCCCAAAAAAGGCACGACACAATAGACAAGCGTACCCGTAGCAGCCACTGAAATCAGGGTGCCCATCGTAGCAAGCACCGTAACCGGCACCCGCTCCTTTTTCAATTCCCGTTCGCTCATTTGTATGCTGCCGGCAAACAAAAGAAAGCCCAGCATTACCCGCATCAGCAGTGCAGGAAAATTAATGGTAGCTAACATTTCTTTTGCAAAACCCGCTACTTCCGGGCGGAGCAGTCCGGTAGCTATCAGCACAAGCGAGGCTATCAGAGATAGTAAGGTAATACCTATTACGGCCGGCAGCTTAATAAAGCGCTCATTTAAATAAGCAAAGGCAGCAGTAAGACAAATGAGTACTACTATGCTTTCATAAAAGGGCATCATCGCTCAAAGATATTCTTTCCACACCTGCCCTCAAGGCTTGGTTGCGCTGCCTTGTTTAAACCAGTCTGTAAGCGTATGTGGTCAATGGCAAATACACAGACCTGCAAGCTATTTCTAATCATTATCGGCGGCTAATTTATCAAAATATTCATCGTAATATTGCAATGAAATGGGATTGACGAAAAAAGATCTATTCACTAAAAAGCAAAATGAAGTGGCGGCTATGGCAAAAGCGATCGCTCACCCTGCCCGGATTGCGATCCTGCAGCACCTTGTTAAAATCAATGCCTGTGTTTGTGGAGATCTGGTGGAGGCATCGGGCCTTGCGCAGGCTACAGTCTCGCAGCATCTTAAAGAGCTGAAAGCAGTTGGGCTGATACAGGGCAGTATTGAAGGCGCTTCTGTATGCTATTGCATCAATCCAAAAATATGGGATAAGTACAATAGGCTCTTTTCGTCCTTTTTTGCACCGGTAGCTACCAACAATATGTGCTGCTGATTTTTTTGCCGCCTATCATCGTAATATACCAATTGAAATAACTATAAATAAGCATGAAAATCTCAACTCTTAAACAGCATCTTGCCGGCCTTACTGCCGTAACTTTTCAACTGCCTGATGGTACTTATCTTCCCCCGCATTTCCATGTTACAGAAGTAGGGCTCGTTGCCAAGCATTTTATAGACTGCGGCGGCACGGAACGCAAGGAAAAGAAGGCCTCTTTTCAGCTATGGGAAGCCGGTGATTACGACCATAGGCTCACACCGCAAAAATTCCTGCATATTCTTAAGCTATCCGAAAAAATTTTGGGCAGCGAGGATATGGATATCGAAGTTGAATACCAACAAGGCACGATAGGCACCTTTGGCCTGGAATTTAATGGTCTGGATTTCCTGCTTATGCCAAAGCAAACGGCTTGCCTTGCGCAGGATGCCTGTGGCATCCCCGATAAGCAAATGACATCACCCGAAGCGCCGCGGACAGCGGCCATTAACTCTATTGCGTGCTGCTCATCAGGTGGTGGCTGCTGCTAAATAAAAGCTATGATCTTACAATACTTAGCGCGCCATAAGCGCTTCGGGATAATACTTGCAGGCATCCTGACGCTCAATGCCGTTTATGGCTTTGATGCGCGCTTTACGATCATTAACATTCTCTGGATAATTATCAGCATTGCCAAAATAAAATGAAGAAAAATATCTTAGTGCTTTGCACCGGCAATAGCTGCCGCAGCCAGATTGCTGAAGCCTATTTAAGGCATTTTGCAGGAGCGCAAGTGGAGGTTTACAGTGCCGGTATAGAAACACATGGCGTAAATCCGCTGGCCATTGCAACGATGAGTGAAGACGGGATAGATATCTCAGGCCATACTTCCAATAATGTGGACGAGTACCGGCAAATTGATTTTGATTTCGTGATCACCGTTTGCGACAATACACAGGAGCGGTGTCCTGTTTTTCCGGCTAAAGCACAGACGTTTCACTATAGCTTCCCTGACCCTGCAAAAGCAAAGGGAACAGCATTAGAAATTGCTACACAATTCACGGATGTGCGACAGCAGATAAAGGAATATTGCCGGTGGTTTGTTGCAAACCACCGGCTGCAATAGCAATAATAAATAAGTCAGTACCTGTTTATAAGCATGATATCTTCATCATCTGCCGATGGCCCGTAGGTTGCTGGCACAGGAATGCCAATTATTCTTAGATACACGCCTAACTGAGCTCTGTGATGCACCAGATGATTCATGCAAAATGTTCGTAAAACCTGCTTTTTAGGTAAGGTGAAAAGAACTTCATTGCCATACTTCATAGACCATTCGTCATTGAGATCTTCGATTGTAGCTTTCCTGAGCGCTGCTTTTGCTTCTATTAAAAGTTTATCGAAATAAGCTAACAGCTCTTCTGTGGAGTTGATATTCTCAGGCTCAAAATCAATAAAGTTTAGTTCGCTTTGCTCGATGCAGGCTTTCCACCAGGCAATAATTTCCGCTACATGAATGGCAAGGCGGCCCAAAGCCTCGGAATTTTCATGCGGCTTGAAGTTCGCCTTATCAAATGGAACCTTTGCCAGAAATGTTCTTGTAACGGCTGCTTCCTGCGTTAATTCGTTCAATAGATCTTCAGTTATAGTCATTGCTGGTTTGTGAATTTTATATGGAACAGATTTCACGATTAAAGGTAATAATCGACCTTGTTTTTCTACCTTTTAGCAGTGTAATACCTGGAAACTGCCCACGGGCCCTGTCTTGCCAGTTGAATAGCTTTGCAGGAATCAGAAAATCTTAGCAATCAAAATAATCATAGTTCAGATAATTGCAGTGACTAGGAAAAGCTCAATAGCACTACTTCTGCTGAAGTAGCCCGGACAGGAATGGAATCCCGCCCCTTCGCGGGATGGAATGGATGGCCGGTACCCAAAGCTTAATCCGGTTTCCGCCTGCTTCATGGCTCCTTTGGCTCTTAGAAATCTTTGTAGCTGTAAAATGTGTCCCACGCCCTTAGAGGCGTGAGACACTGCCTATAATTTCCGAACTTTACGGGTAGCTATGCAGTTTAAATTAGACAGCCCGTACCAGCCCGCAGGTGATCAGCCCGGCGCCATTAAAGAGCTCATTGCGGGCATCAATAGTGGGGAGAAATTCCAGACGCTGCTCGGCGTAACCGGCTCTGGCAAGACGTTTACAATGGCCAATGTGATCCAGGAGGTGAAAAAGCCTACACTGGTGCTTACACATAATAAAACGCTGGTAGCGCAGCTATACGGCGAGTTCAAGCAGTTCTTCCCGGAGAATGCGGTAGAGTATTTTGTAAGCTACTACGATTACTACCAGCCGGAGGCTTACATCCCTACGAGCGATACGTACATCGAGAAAGACCTTTCTATTAATGAGGAATTGGAGAAGCTGCGGCTACGCGCTACGAGCAATTTGCTAAGCGGGCGGCGGGATATTATCGTGGTGGCTTCGGTAAGCTGCATTTACGGTATGGGCAATCCTACCGAGTATGCGAATGGAATTATCCGGATGAAAAAAGGGGAAAACATTGGCCGGAATGCGTTGTTGCATTCACTGGTGAATGCGCTCTATACCCGCAGCCAGGGCGAGTTTGCGCGGGGTACCTTCCGGGTGAAGGGTGATACCGTGGACATCAACCTGCCGTACGTGGATTATGGCTACCGCATTACTTTTTTCGGGGATGAAATTGAAGATATCGAGACGATAGAAATTGAAAGCAATAAGCGCATTGCGCCGATAGAGAATGCAGCAATCTTCCCGGCCAACCTGTATATGGCGCCAAAAGGGCAAATGGCCAAGATCATCCATGAGATACAGGACGAGCTGAACCTGCAGGTAGATTATTTTAAGAGCATCGATAAGCCACTTGAAGCGCAGCGTATTAAGGAGCGCGTAAATTATGACCTGGAAATGATCCAGGAGCTGGGCTTTTGCAGTGGCATCGAGAACTACTCAAGGTTCCTGGATCGCAGAAGGCCCGGCACGCGGCCGTTCTGCTTATTAGATTATTTTCCGGATGATTTTTTACTGATGGTGGATGAAAGCCACGTTACGATCCCGCAGATTTCAGGGATGTATGGCGGCGACCGCTCACGCAAATTGAACCTGGTGGATTTTGGTTTCCGGCTACCGTCCGCACTTGATAACCGTCCGCTGAATTTCCATGAATTTGAGCAGCTGCTGGACCAGGTAGTATTTGTGAGCGCTACGCCGGCGCGCTATGAATTAGAGCAGAGCGATGGGGTAGTGGTGGAGCAGATCGTGCGGCCTACGGGGCTGTTGGATCCGCCGATCGAGATTCGCCCTTCTATCAACCAGATCGATGATCTGCTGGATGAGATAGACAAGCGCATTAAAAGCGGCGACCGGGTTTTATGCACTACATTAACCAAAAGAATGGCAGAGGAGCTGGATAAGTATCTTAAACGCATCTCCATAAAAAGCCGCTATATACACAGTGAAGTGGATACGCTGGAGCGTGTGGAAATACTGCGGGATCTGAGGCTTGGAAACATTGATGTGGTAGTAGGCGTAAACCTCTTGCGGGAAGGCCTGGATCTGCCGGAAGTATCGCTCATGGCTATACTGGATGCAGATAAAGAAGGCTTTCTGCGGGATGAGCGCTCGCTGACGCAAATGGCAGGCCGCGCTGCACGCAACATTAACGGACTCGTAATTTTTTACGCCGATAAAATAACGGACAGTATGCAGCGCACCATCGATGAAACAAGCCGGAGGCGGGAGCGGCAGGTACAGTATAATATCGAGCACAATATCACGCCAACTTCTGTACGCAAGAGCGTGGATCTTATCATGAAACAAACCTCTGTGCTGGATATCAAAGGCTATGATAAGCAAAGCAAATATGCCGTGCAGGATGCAGCATTATCCATAGCAGCGGAAGAAGAGGTGGAATACAAAGGCATTGCCCAGCTTGATAAGCTCATCACTACCACTAAAAGATCGATGGAAAAGGCCGCGAAGGACCTCGATTTTATGGAGGCTGCGCGATTGAGGGATAAGATGCTCCGGCTTCAGAAAGAGAAGGAGGCGATGAAGTAATTGCTGGGTGCAATAAATATTGCACGAAATTTGCACCCTTACAAATCATCATGTTTCGAATCCTGCTTCTATCAATCCTCCTTTTTCCTTTGTTTTGCCTGGGGCAAACCTCCAGGCCAATTGAATATCCTCATGCACTCTTTTCGCCCGTTGTGGATACGATCTATGGGAAAATCATTGCAGATCCTTACCGGTCGCTTGAAGATGATACGCTGGAAAGCACCCGTAAGTGGCTGGCCGCGCAGGAGAAGCTTACCAGCTATTATCTGGATCGTGCAGTTGTAAAATATGAGTTAGAGCCGCAGTTCCGGGTAAACAGCTATGTTGATTACCCATTCTACGCAAAGTCCGGCGCCTATTATTTTTCTTATCGTAGAGATTACAAGCAGGCGGATGCATGCCTGTATTTACAGATGAAAATGAATACGGATGGTAATGTTATAGCTAATCCTGCAAATTATTTAAAGGGTGGGAATGACCGGGTAGCCATCAATACCTACGCAGTTTCAGAAAATAATGAGCATATCGCTTTTGGCATTTCACATCGCGGTAGCGACTGGCAGGAAATTCATATAAAAAACCTGCATCCCTTCCACGAGCTAAGTGAGGTTATCCCTAACGTCAAGTTCAGCAATATAGCGTGGAGTGGCAATGGATTCTACTACATGCGTTATGCCTTCGAAGGCAATGAGGCATTAAAAGGCCGCACGGACAATGGCGCAATCTGTTATCATAAATTAGGTACCAGGCCGGCTCAGGATACAGTTGTTTACAGCCAGGCGCTGGATCCATTGGCCGAGATAAGCTTCCAAAAGACAGAAATGGGCGAATACCTGATCATTTACGATGCTCACCGGGAAGATAACAACCGGCAGTTGCTTGTCCTCAGCCTTGCATTAAGCGGGCCACAGGCAGGCAAGCTGCAGACCATTATCCGTACTCAGGAAGGCAGCTATAAAGTAGTCGGGTTGTACCATCATAAATTCTTAGTGCAATCAAGCTTGTCCGCACCCCGCGGTAGATTGCTGCTTTTTACCACCGGCCAGGAGAATGATGCCGAAGAGCTGATCCCACAGTATAAAGAGGTGCTGCATGATGCAACTATTGTAAACGATAAGGTTGTCTGCATCTACCTCGATGATATTGATTATGCGGTAGTTACATTTGACAGCACAGGCAAACCGGTAAACAGCATCAGCTATCCTTCCGGTACATCTGTCAGCAGTTTTATAGGGTTGCCTACCGATACAACAGCTTATTTTTATTGTTATTCTTTCCTCCTGCCTCCCATAGTGTATGAGTACAACCTGAATTCCTATGCCGTCAGGGCAGTCGCCAAAACGCAAATCGCTTATGATGAGCGCATCTTTACAGTAGATAAGGTTCATTATACATCGAAAGACGGGACCCTGATACCTATGATGATTGCCCGCAGGAAAGACTTTAAAAAGAATGGCACGGCGCCGGCGATATTGTACGGTTATGGCGGAAACGGGGTGGTTATGACGCCCTTTTTCAGCCGTAATTTCATCAGCCACCTACAAAATGGAGGGATCGTTGCGCTGCCTTGTATCCGTGGTGGTAATGAATTTGGGGAAGACTGGCATCGCAACGGTGCGCGATCTAAAAAGCAGAATGTTTTTGATGACTTTATTGCCGCTGCCGAGTATTTGAATACGGAGCATTATACTTCCAGCGAAAAGCTGGCACTGATGGGTGGTTCCAATGGTGGATTGCTTGTTGCCGCAGTAATCAATCAACGGCCGGATATCTGTAAAGCCGCAGTGGCAGAGCGCGGGGTATTTGACATGCTTCGGTTTCAGGATTATACTATTGGCCATGCCTGGCAGAACGAGTATGGATTTAAAAGGGATTCCAGCCAGTTCAACTACCTCTATGATTATTCACCACTGCACCAGGTAAGGAAAGGAGTGAAATACCCGGCTATACTTATCACTACTGCGGATCATGACGACCGGGTGGTACCGCTACACGCCTACAAATATGCGGCTGCAATCCAGGATAATACAGGAAGCAATGCGCCGGTTTTTTTAAGGGTAGAAAAGAATGCAGGTCACCTAACATCGAGTATTACAGAAGATGTTGCCATTTTCTCTTTTATCTATGAGCAGCTTGGCGTAAAGAGAAGCTCCGTTGGCTTGCAAAACTGAATTGCCGGCATTAGTAAGGATAAATGATTTTGTGTAGTTTTTTAAAAGTTGACCGGAAATTTAAATGGCCAGGAAAACATCCCTCTTAAAATTCATCAACGAGCTGGAGAAAGAAGAGTTGATAGCGGAGATAGAAAAGCTCTGCCAGAAATTTGACGTTGTAAAAAAATATTTTGAGATAGAGCTCAGTGGTGATGCCACACGTTATGTAACAGCGGCAAAAAAAGAGATTGACCGGCAATTCTATTTTACGAATGGAAACCTTCGCGGCAATCCCAAGGCATCTAAGCTGAATTCGATTCTTAAAGAGTTTGAGCGCGTAAGCATTTATAAAGAAGATATGATTGACCTGCTGCTTTATCGCATTGAGCAGACAATAAAGTATGCCAAAGACGCCCGCAATGTATCGGAAGCTTTATATGCCAGCACAATGATTGTTAAAACACGTGTGCAGCAATTGATACAGGATGAAGGTGCCGAAGAAAAGTACGCAGCAAGAACCTCAGATTTTGATAACCGCTGGTGGCGCTATGGCTACGATAAAGATTGGGAGCCCAAAGGCTTTACTAATTTTGGTTATGATTTTTAGAATTAAAGCAATGCGGATTGGGGGTAAAATTATGTTTGGTAGATCATCCGTACAATTCCAGATGAACCGCCTTCTTATCATAGCCCATTTCCAGGATCCGGTGCTTCGCCTCATCTACCATAGCCTTCCAGCCGCATAGCATAAATTGTGCCGGTTGGCGCTCACAGCACAGCTCTTCATAAATGGCATGCACATAGCCCTTACGTCCGTTCCATGCCTCGCGGGATAAGGTTGGATGATAGTGGAATCCGGAAACCTTCTGTGCAAGCTCATTCAACTCCTCTGCGTACAACAGATCGCCGGTAGTACGGCAGCCGAAAATGAGGTGAATATTTTTATGATCTGCAGGATGCGCGTGTAAGTAATGCATCATGCTGCGGAAAGGCGCAACGCCGGTGCCCGTACAAATCAAAAACAAGTCCTCATTCATCACTTCCGGCAATAAAAAGAGGCCATGCGGACCGCGTAAGGTAAGCGCGCTTCCCTCCACTACTTCGTTGAATAAATACGTAGTGCCCGCGCCGCCATCCAGCAATACGATCAGCAGCTCTATTACGTTTGTGCCATCAGGCGCCGAGGCAATGCTGTAGCTGCGCCAGCGCCGGTTGCGCTGCTCATGTATCGGCAGGTCGAGCGTTACGAACTGCCCGGCTTTAAAATTGAAAACCTCCTGCTCCGGCAGCTCTATAAAAAAGCGCCGTGTAGCAGCATTCACCGTTTCTATGCGGCGCACAATGCCGGTTTGCCATTGAGGTATCATAAGCGCTGGTGGTTGATCTTACGAAGATAGCCCAATTACGCAGTTGGGCATAAGTCCCTGTTCCGGCAGACAAAGTTGCAGATTGCCACAACATTTCTCTATTTTTAACCCCAAATTAAACACATGAATTTCCCAGCCGAACTTAAATACACCAAAGACCACGAATGGATCCGCATGGAAGGCAATATTGCCACCATCGGCATCACAGAATTTGCGCAGCATGAGCTGGGCGATATTGTTTATGTAGAAATCTCCGGCCTCAATAAGGAGCTTGCCGCCAATGAAATTTTCGGCACCGTAGAAGCCGTTAAAACCGTATCCGATTTATATCTGCCTGTTGCCGGCACCATTACCGAGGTAAACCCTGAGCTGGAAGCCAACCCGGAATACGTAAACCAGGATGCCTTCGGCAAAGGCTGGATGGTAAAAATGACCGTATCCAATATGGCTGAAGTGGGTGAGCTCATGGACGCCGAAGCTTATCAGGGATTGGTAGGCGCATAATGCAACAAAAGCCATTGTATTCAAAAAGAGCATTGGCCGCAGCCATCTGCTGGACCTTGCTTATTTTTATTTTATGCCTTTGGCCCGGCAAAGACCTGCCGCATTCCAGCATCCCGCTCATTGATAAATGGGTGCATTTTGTACTCTTTGCACCCTTTACTTTTTTGTGGCTCAGCGTTTATGTGGCCCGGAATTTTAAGTCGCTGCTCGCCGGCTTACTCGTAGGTTGCCTCACCGGCTATATTGTAGAGTTGTTACAGGCGGCATTTCCAAAGCTCGGGCGCAGCTACGATCTGCTCGATATCGTTGCAGATGGCATTGGCAGCTTGCTCGGGGTTTTACTTTTTATGCTTGTAGCTTCGATTGTTTCAAGGCGGCAGCGCTGATATTTTTTGCCCTTAGCCGAAGCTTTACTATAGAGCATCGTTGCGTCGCACTCTTGTACTTTTACAGCTATATTCAGCTTTTACTATTCGCTGTATCATGCTTTAAACTTTCCTTACCAATGATCATCTATAATGTTACTGTAAAAGTAACCTATGCCATCGCCGCTAACTGGGTAAAATGGATGAAGGAAGAGCATATGGACGAGGTAGTAGCAACAGGATTATTCACCGCAAGCCGCCTTTCAAAGCTCCTGGAGGTTGATGAATCGGATGGCATAACCTACATCGCCCAGTATTTCTGCGATAGTCTCGATGACTATCATGATTACCTCAAATCGCACGCTCCGGCCATGCGTGAGAAGGGTTTAAAAAAGTTTGGAGACCAGATGATCGCATTCCGTACCGTAATGCAGGTAGAAAGCTGAAAAGCTTTAAGTCCGGGTCTTTAAAGGTTTTTCTTTTGGTTCGGGGATGGGTATTGAAGTCAGAACCCTTGCTGGTAAAGGCATAGCGCCGGGTTTTCTTTTTTACTGCCACAGCTCATTTTGTGCATAACCTGTGGAAAGCCTTGCCGGGCGCGGGTTTGAGGTGCGGATAAAACATTTGGCAGTGTGGCAAAGGGGAGTATATTTGCCCCTATCCATTCATTTCATTCACCATCATCTTTTAAAGCAAGCAAAGCATTATGAACAAAGCAGAGCTCATCGACCACATTGCCGAGTCCGCCGGCATCACCAAAGCACAGGCAGGCGCCGCTATGGATGCCTTTACCTCAGGCGTGGTAAGCGCCCTGCAGGGTGGCGACAGCGTTACCCTGGTAGGCTTTGGTACCTTCTCGGTATCCGACCGCGCAGCCCGCAACGGCCGCAACCCGCAGACAGGCGAAACCATCAAGATCAAGGCGCGCCGCGTACCGAAGTTCAAGGCAGGCAAGGGCTTCTCCGACGGCATGGAAGCAAAGCCCAAGAAGGCGGCAGCGGCCAAGAAGAAATAAACGCTTTGATCTGTGATTTATGATTTGTTCATAAAAGGGCAGCATCCGGGATCTTCGATCCGTACTTTTAAAGCAAACAGCGGGATGAAAGCAGCGGCTTTTCATCCCGCTGTTTTTTTATTTAACCGGTAAGGCTATAATCTTTTTGGCTTACTTTTGCCGGCCCCTGTTTGTGGGAATCACAATTCATAAATCAAAAAAATCAGCAATCAAATATTATGGGAAGAGGCGACAAGCGTACACGCAAGGGCAAGATAGCGATGGGATCATTCGGCAAGAGCCGTCCCTCGCGCGAGCTTATCCGCAAGGCTGCGGCTGCATCCAAAGCTGTAAAGGCTTAAGGAAGCAGGCATAAAACAGCTAATTGTTTAGTATTACTTCCGGCAAAGGCCGCATCTCTATTTATAGAGAGGTGCGGTCTTTCCGTGTTTTTAGGCTTCCTTTTTTTTAAAGTTCAGGCGCTTCATTTTATATTAACCCGCAATGTGGCTTCACTTATTCGTCCTTAATAAGTAAAAAGATTAATTTCGCGCTGTTTTTGAAGCACCCGCCGGTTAGCCGCGCAGGCAGGAAGGAACCAGGCACCCAAAGAAACCACCACTTACCACTCATCTACCATTCACCACCACACATTCCTCCCACCTTGTACCAGCAACTAATCTCTAAAGACGCAAAGCTCGCCCTGATAGGCCTCGGATACGTGGGCCTGCCCATTGCCCTTGCCTTCGCCCGCAAAATAAGCGTCATCGGCTTCGATATCAACCAGAAGCGCGTGGATATGATGAAGGAGGGCATCGACCCGAGCAATGAGCTGGAAAAAAGCGCCTTCGATGGCTGCGATATCGACTTCACCACAAGTCTTGATGAGCTGCGCGCCGCGCGCTTCTACGTCGTTGCCGTGCCCACGCCGGTGGATGAGCACAATGTGCCCGACCTGACCCCCGTGCTCAGGGCATCGGAGACCATTGGCAAAGTGATAAAACCCGGCGATTATGTGGTATTCGAATCTACTGTTTACCCCGGTTGCACCGAAGAGGACTGCCTGCCGGTGATAGACCGCATATCGGGCCTGAAGGCAGGCATTGATTACAAGTACGGCTACTCACCAGAGCGCATCAACCCGGGCGATAAGGTGCATACCCTCGAAAACGTGGTAAAAGTGGTGTCCGGCTCGGACGCCGAATCCCTGGAAGAGATAGCAAAGACTTACGAGCTGGTGGTGGGCGCAGGCGTACACCGGGCATCGTCTGTAAAGGTGGCCGAGGCAGCCAAGATCATCGAGAACACCCAGCGTGATCTGAACATCGCGCTGATGAACGAGCTTTCGGTGATCTTCGACCGCATGGGTATCAATACCTATGAAGTGCTCGAGGCGGCAGGTACGAAGTGGAACTTCCTTAAATTCTTCCCCGGTCTGGTTGGCGGGCACTGCATCGGGGTGGACCCTTACTACCTTACCTACAAGAGCCAGCAGCTAGGCTATACGAGCAGGGTGATCCTTGCAGGGCGCATCATCAACGATGAGATGGCAGCCTACGTGGCCAAGAAAACAGTGCAGGGCATTATAAAGAATGGCGGCAACATCGCCAAAGGCAGGGTGCTGGTGATGGGCTGCACTTTTAAGGAAGATGTAAGCGATATCCGCAACTCTAAGGTGGCCGATGTGGTGAAGGAGCTGAAAGGCTATCACCTTGCGGTGGATGTTGTGGACCCACATGCGGACAGCGAAGAGCTGATGCACGAGTACGGGTTCGGGCTGGAAGCGGAACCGGGCACGGGCTATGATGCGGTGATTATGGCCGTAGGTCATGCGCATTACCGGGATATGAGCGGGGAAGACTTCAGCAGGCTGCTCAGCCCCGGCGGTATGCTGGTGGATATAAAGGGCACGCACCGCAGCAAAGCAAAAGACCTGAACTACTGGAGCCTTTGATTTAATACAAAAGACAAAAGTCGAAAGATAAAAAAGTCGAAGAGTTGTGTAATTCTGGAATGCCGGTATGACCCGGCTACTGGCAGCCTGCCATCCTAAAGCCATCTACCCAAATTCCCAATCCCCAAATTCCATCCACCCAATTCCAAATTCCAAAAAAAATGTCTCTACCCGCATTCTATGACGGCAACCTTGCCGCAAAGCGCTTTCTGGTTACCGGCGGCGCGGGCTTTATCGGCTCGCACATCGTTGCCTACCTCATGGCGCACGGCGCAGCCGTGGTGCGGGTACTCGATAACCTCTCTACCGGCTTCGAGCGCAATATCGAGCCTTTTAAGGGCGATGCGCGCTTTGAGTTTATAAAGGGTGATATCCGCGATTATGCTACCTGCGTGGCCGCATGCGAAGGGATGGATTACATTACCCATCAGGCAGCCCTCGGCTCGGTGCCCCGCTCGGTAAAGGACCCGGTAACCAGCAACGAGGTGAACGTAACCGGCTTCCTCAACATGCTCACTGCAGCCAAGGACAGCGGCGGGGTGCAGGCCTTTGTCTATGCCTCATCTTCGGCGGTGTATGGCGATGAGCCGAACCTGCCGAAGACGGAAGAGCGGGTAGGCAATCCGCTGTCGCCCTATGCGGTAACCAAGAAGACCAATGAGCTGTATGCGGACGTGTTCGGCAAGCTGTACGGGATGAAGATCCTGGGGTTCCGGTACTTTAATGTGTTCGGCCCTCGGCAGGACCCGGACGGGCCTTATGCGGCAGTGATCCCGCTGTTTGTGAGCGGTATCATGAAGGGCGCGCCGGTTTATATCAACGGCGATGGGGGGCAGACGCGGGACTTTACCTATGTGGACAATGCGGTGCAGGCCAATATCCGGGGTATGCTGAATGGCGGCGGGGAAGCTTACGGCCAGGTATATAATGTGGCAGTGGGCGAGCGGTTCTCGGTAAACCACCTCTATGAGGCGGTGCGTGGCGAATTAGGGCTTGAGCACGAGGCAACGTACCGGGAAGAGCGGGAAGGGGACATCCGCAATTCCCTGGCCGATATCTCGAAGGCGCAAAGACTGCTTGGCTATCAGCCAACCCAACGCTTCGCCGATGGTCTTATCGCTACCGTGCAATTCTTTAAAGAAAAATATAAGCAGCAGGCTTAATTCTGCGTAAAGCGGTATGGGTAAGGCGTTCGCGAGGTGATGATATAAACCTTCTGCCAGCGTGAGTAACGTGAATCCGGATAGAAGGGTATTGTGATATCATCCATATAAATATACTCAAGCTTATGCAAATCGGCCATGGCGAGCGGCAACTGTAAAACACCGCATTTTACTACATCTACCTCGCGCAGCTTCTGGCAGTCGCCAATGGATTCCGGAATAAAATTTAACCTGTTGCGGGCAATATAAAATTGCCTTAGGTTTATGAGCCTGCCAAGATTATCAGGTAGTGCAGTGAGCTTATTATCACTGAGGTCTAAGAATTCTAAGGAAATCGTGGCACCAAATGAGCGGCTTAGTGTATCGATAGCATTGACATTGAGGCGTAGCTTGGTAATGTTGGTAAGGCGGTAAAAATCCTGAGGAAGTGTATGGATATTGTTGCTGGAAGCGATCAGCTCCGTAAGGTAAGGCAGATAGCAAATAGAATCCGGCAGATAGCTGATGCGGTTGTGTGCGATGGTCAATGATTCCAGCATCTTAAGCCGGCCAATGGCTTCCGGAATTTCCCTGATATTATTTCTAAAAAGATTCAGCGTTTTGAGCTTTCTACAACGAAAAAGCGAAGGGGGCAATGTTCTAATCGAATTATTGCTGAGGTTGATTGCGACAAGATTCGGGAACTGATCGAGTATATCCGGAATGGAATCAAGCCCGTGAAAGGTCATGCGGATTTCTTCTACTTCTTCCGGCGCTTCGAGCGCGCTGCTCCAGCTTTTATATACGCCACGTGCACCGGCATCCGCCGCCGGCAGCAGGAAAAGCATGGAAGCTAAAAGCAGGTTTCGTAGCATGTAATAAATCTACAAAAAATTACCCGTAAAAAACTCACCTCTTTTGCTGCTTATATTCTGCATTGGTAATGATCTTATAATCTGCAGGCACGCGGAACAATGCATTCTCGATAGGTGTAGCTTCCAGCTTCTCAGCCTGAAAGTGCATGGTAATACCTTCCTCATTCCGGTATTCAAACGAAAGCGGGATATTTTTAATACCAGGGAAGCGGTCAAAAATTCCTGCATCGGCTGCCTGCCAGGAGGTTGTGTAATATAGCGATGAGGCGCTGCCATCCTTGTAAGTGATAAGCGCTTTTTCCGCCGGCCAGCCTGCTATAGTCATATTGCCGGCCAGGTTCTTCTGTGTAAAACCTTCATATCGTGTCTGCCGCTCGCTCAGATCCTGAGCCGTAAGCTGGATGGCATAATGCTGCCCGCCGTTGCTAACTAAAGAATAAGCATTGCCGGCCGTATTGTTTACGATCAAAACATTTTGGTAGCCGGTATTCATGGCCAGTTCTTTGCGTACCTGTGCGCCTTTGATAATGAGCGTATAAGTACCGGCATGCTCTGTAAAGCCTGCGCTGTCGGATACCGGGCCAATACTTACCGCATATTTTATCCTGCCTTCTACAAAAGTCTGCTGGCCCTGAGCAGCCCACCCACACAACATCAGCGTAAAAAGAAGAAGCCCCAATTTAATGTTCATAATGAATAAAGCTACAACAACATAATTTGTATGCCGGATAGCCGGTGGATAGAATAAAAAAAGAGCAGGAAGTTTAAGGCGCAGAAAAATCGTTGGGCCGCACTTTTTTGTGCGGCACTGCTCGTGGATGAGGCACCCTGTTCAATAATACGATGCAGGCGCCTTACAGCATATTATTCCCTGCAGCCCTGGCAATACCACATGCCGCAATTCCGTTAAACCTAAATATTAGTACATTGCGTACATAAAAGAAAAAGGAACAATTTACATGTTGCACAGGCTATTTAAAAGATTGGGCAAGGCTAAAGGATTTGCCGCAGGCGTAGGATTAACAGTGGTTTTGGGCCTGTTCATCCAGGCAAAAAACAGCGATTCTTATTTTGAAGTAAGCAAGAACCTCGATATTTATGCAACTCTTTTCAAGGAGCTGAATACGTATTATGTGGATCCGATTGAGCCCGGCAAGCTCGTGAAAAGCGGCATAGATGCCATGCTTGATAATCTGGACCCTTATACGAACTACATTACCGAAAGTGATATCGAGGAATACGAGTTCCAGACAACCGGCAAGTACGGCGGAATTGGCGCTACGATGCGCCGCAAAGACGACCAGACCTTTATCGGCGATGTGTATGAAAACAGCCCTTCGCAAAAGGCAGGCCTCCACCCCGGCGATCTCATTATTTCCATAGACAACCAGGCTATAAAAGGAAAGAACATCGATGAGATCAGCGTACTGCTGAAAGGCGCGCCGGGTACTCAGCTCAACATAAAAGTAAAGGATGCCTACAATGGCCAGGAAGTTGCGAAGATGGTAACCCGTGGCGAGGTAGAGCTGAGCAGCGTACCCTATACCGGCCTCATTGGTCCCGACAAAAGCGTGGCTTATGTGCGCCTTACACAATTTACACCGGCCTGTGCGCGCATTGTACGCAGCGCGCTCGATAGTATGAAAACCCTCAAGCCCGCCCTCACCGGTGTAGTGCTCGACCTGCGCAATAACCCTGGCGGCCTGCTTGATGAAGCGGTAAATCTCTGCAATATTTTTATAGACCGCAATCAGCTTGTGGTAAGCACCAAAGGCAAGATGCAGGACTGGGACAAGGATTTTAAAACTTCCGATGCGCCCTGGGATACGAAGATCCCGCTTGCGGTGCTCGTAAACCATTCATCCGCCTCGGCCTCCGAAATAGTTGCGGGCACTATGCAGGATCTGGATCGCGGCATTGTGATTGGGGAAAGATCTTATGGAAAGGGACTGGTGCAAACCACGCGCCCGCTTGGCTATAATGCACGGCTCAAACTCACTACCGCACGCTACTATACACCCAGCGGTCGCTGCATACAGGTGCTGGATTATGCGCACCGCAACCCCGATGGCAGCGTTGGCGCCGTGCCCGATTCTTTGAAAAAACCATTTAAAACAAGAAGCGGACGTAAAGTACTGAGCGGCGGCGGCGTAGAGCCGGATGTGGCCATGAAGCAGCCGGAGATAAGCAAGATTGTCATTGCGCTCTACACCAAAAATTACCTGTTCGATTATGCCACGCAATATGTAAAAACGCATCAGAATATTGGCTCCGCAGAGCAGTTCTCGCTGCAGCCGGCCGAGTGGGATGCCTTTGCCAAATGGCTGGAAGGGAAAGATTACTCCTACAAATCTGAAACGGAGATGGCGCTGGATTCCCTCCAGAAAATTGCCGTGCGCGAAAAATATTTTGATGCCGCAAAAGGTGATATAGCAACCCTCAGAACTAAGATTGGCCATGATAAAAAGCAGGATCTCCAAAAAAATGCGCCGGAAGTGAAGGCTATTCTTGAGAGCGAGATCGTTACGCGGTATTATTACCTCCGCGGCCGTATAGCACAGGGGTTAAGAGAAGACGAGGAGGTGATAAAAGCCCTGAATTTACTGGCACAGCCGGTACAGTATTCAGCGCTGCTGCAACCAAAGAAGTAAAGGAGATTTTTATAAAAAGCAGCCTGCACGATTCGTGCAGGCTGCTTTCGTTTGGCTGTTCCGCTCACCGGCGCGAACATGCAGCCTTTGCCTGGTGCAATGGCGCACCCGTGCTTATACTATGACGGCCCGGTGCCTGCGCTGCCGTAATTACAGTTGGCGGTACCGTATTTCATAATGTCTGAATAGCAATTATTATATGTCCTGCCGTAATTGCATCTGTCCGTGCCGTAATTGCGTCTGTCTGCTTCGTACTTGCTGCTGTCTGAGTAGCAATTGTTATGTGTCGCCCCGTATTTCGTGCTGCCTACTCCGTATTTGTTAATGTATGGATCGCAATTACTATGTGTTGTGCCGTAATTGCAGGTGGCTGCATCGTACTTGTTGCCGGCCGGGTAGTATGCGGATCTTATGCTGATGGAAAGCAGCCTATCGCAGCAGCTCACAAGGCTTCAGCCCCGTAGCCCGCTTAAATGCCGTGCTGAAATGCGAGATGCTGCTATAGCCAAGCAGTGCGGCAACTTCCGTTACGGAGCGCCCTTCGTCCTGCAGCATGACCCTTGCGTGAGTAATGCGGCGGCTCTGCCGGTATTCATGGATCGTTTGCCCAGTGATGGCTTTAAAGCCTTTCTTCAGGTAGCATTCATTCATCGCCACCCGGCGCGAAAGTATCTTTATAGAAATAGTTTCATCATATTCCTCATCGAGGATATGCTGCGCTTTCGCAATCTTTTCCCGCTCGCTGTCGTATGCCAGGAAACGGCAGGCAGGCACCGGGCAGACTGTGAAGGGAACATTCAACTGGTCTATAGCGCGCCGGAACAGGTGCAGGGCCGTTTCTGTAAGATAAATACCGTGTGAAAACTCATTTGCCGGGGGAGCAGGCATCAGCCTTGCCAGCAGCTCTTCACTCTGCCTGCAAAGCGCAAACTGCTGCCCGGCCGTATGGTCGAACCGAAAAGCTTTTTGCTGCAGCATCAGATCACCCTGCCATTGCGAAAAAAATCCGGGTGGAAGCTAAGCGCAAAAACGGTTGCATCGCTGCCGTTATCCTGCTGTTTCAGGTAAATAAGCTGTACGCTGTACCGGCCTTCATCGAAAGGGAGAGCAAGAAAAAGCGCATGATCTTCCGGCATTACGCCGGTGCAGGTAACGCCGTAAATGCTTAGCCGTATATGCTGGCTTACGGGAATGATCTGCTCTGTAGTAAGCACTGCATGACCAGCCATCCGGCCAACTGCCGTGGGTAATTCTACGGCGCTACGCTCCTGTATCTGCTCCATCAGAACGCAAATTTAGGGGGTTGCAGCGGGATTAATTTTGCAGTACATCTCTAAGACCCATATTCACCGTTTTAAGCCTGCTGCCGGTTTGGTAGAGCAGTTGGTATTGTGCAGGATCGCCCTTCAGCACAAGGCGGTACCAAAGACCTGTATCCTGCGCCGTAATTTTATAAAAAGGAGTTTCAAGATGCACACCGTCTGTACCGCCAAACCAGAAATTAATATCGCGGTGCCTTGCAGTAACCCGGATGGTTGAATCATTAAGCACAAGCACACCCGCGCCGTCGCTTGGCGAGGCAAGATTATAGCCCATTACATCAGTCATCCTGTTCGGTATTTTAGCGCCATAAAGGAGATTGTTTACCAGCTTAAACTCGCTCTCAAATGTGCAGCCGATCATGGCTACGCCTTTATAGCTTGCCGGGCTGTTGAGCATTAAGATGGTCTTGCCAGGCATTACCGGCACATCTGTTTCCAGCGCAGTGATCATTCTGGTAGAAATGCCCCAATAAGTAGTGAGCATTAAAGTGAAGCCAACATTCAGCGAAGCTGCAATAAGCCATAAAGCCGCTTTGAGCGCCCTGCTTTTGAGCCGGCTCACCAACAGTAATACTGTAATAAAATAAAAGGCTGCAAGGAGATATAAATAGCGGTCGCTCACGGAAAGCAGCACGGCAGGAAACCACAGTGGCAGCAGCAGCGAAACGCTCAGCAGCATCCAGCAAAAGAAAAGCCCTGCAAGCTTTCCATGCATAGAAATCCTGCGGAATCTGATGATTAGATATCCTGCAGTAGCGGCTATGCATCCATAAAAAGCGGCAGCGAAAGGATAGGTTGTAGCAACCTGATGCATCCTGTGCCGTAGGGCATCCGGCAAAAACCTGCCCCACAAAAGATGGAAAAGGTACTCCGGAGGACGGGTAGCAAAATACCCAATATGCATCTTGCGAAAATCTGCGCCAACATGCGGCACCTGCGCACCATATACCATATCGAAAAGCCCGAAATGTAGGAGCAGCATGAGCGCTTGCGGCAGACAGAAACACAGCACCAGCCTGCGAAAAACCTGAGGATCATAATAGAGCGCTTTACGGTAAAAGAGCGCGAGCGTAAATACAAAAGCCGGGGTGAGGTAAAAAAATTCCAGCGAGAAAACGGAAAGTAAATACAACAGTCCGGCCCATACCGCATACTTTACTTTTTGCTGATGTAAAAATTTCCGGGCAAGCAGGAGGATGCCCAGGATAATAAGGAAAGCCTGCAGGTAATGGTAGGAGGCCTCCCAAACCACTACCTCAACATTATAAGGGCTAAAAGCATAGAGCACAACTGCGCACAGCGCCAGAAAATCTCCACCTTGCAGCTGCGCATCCTTAAAAAATCGGGAAAGCAAAATCCACAGCAGGGTAGCATTCAGCGCATGCAGGCTTAGTGAAAGCAGGTGCCACATAAAAGCATTCACTCCCCAAAGCTGATAGCACAACCAATTTACCAGAAGCGTAAACTGGTAAAAGCTGTAAGCATGGTACCGGCTGCGGTTGAGGTAGGCAAAAAAGGAATCATTACGGATAGAATCCAGCCAGCCGATACTATCGCCTACCATACCGGAATGCGCTGCCGGCAGGTACATTAAAAAGAGCAAAGCCCACAACACAGCAAACAGCCGCCAGGGCCGGTTGGTAATATAATGTACTGCCCGCTCCATTTTAATATTGCTCCCCTTTTCGCGCCATATCCACCACCTTTAGCTCGTTGCCGGTCTGGTAAAGAAGCTGGTATTCGCTTGCAGGCTTTTTAAGAACTAAATTATACCAGTGCCCTGCATCCACCATATCCAGCCGGAACCAGGCATTCTCATAGCTTGTAGCACCAAACCCGCCGATCCACCACCAGGTGCCCCATTGGTTGAGCGTTACTTTTATGGTGCTGTCATTCATTACTTCGGCATGGGCGCCGTCCGTTTTCCAATCCATATTGTAGGCAGCCACTTCGAGCATAGTATCCCTTATCGGGGGCGGGAAAAAAAGGTTGTGCATCAGGCGGTATTCCCCTTCGGGGGATGTGCCGATCATGGGTATTCCCTGCAGGCAGGCCGGTGAGTTGAGCAGGAGCTTTACCTTACCGGGCATTAGCACCGGGCTCTGCTGAATGGCGGCAATCACTTCCGCGCTTTGACCCCATTTGCGGGATAGCTTGAGCGAGAAAAATAAATTGATGCAGGCCAGTATTCCCAGAATGCCGTAATAGATGGCCGGGCGCTTAATGCGATAGAGCAACAGCACGATCAGCATCCAGTAAAAGGCGAGCATGAGGTACATGTAGCGGTCGCAGACAACGAGTAAAATCTCCGCAAAAAAGAGCGGCACTACAATACCTACCGCAAGCAGCAGCCATACAAAGAAAAGGCTTACCAGCTTGCCGTAAGCTTCCATCCGGCGGTAGCGGACAGCAATAAATGCACAGGCGGAAGCAAGCAAAACATAGAAGAGCAATGAGCCTGTGCCGGTTCTGAAAAAATCATAAACAGCAGCTTTCAGCGAAGCAGGAAAAAACCTGCCCCAAAGCACTAAATGGAAAGAATACCAGGGCGCGCGGACAAGGAAATACGGCAGTGGATTTTTAAACATCTGCACACCAAGATGCGCCATGCCGCTGCCATATACTACCCGGAAAAGCAATAGATGCAGACCAAAAAAAAGAACCTGCGGCAGCGTAAAAAACAGGATAGTTTTCCGAAAAGCAGCTTTATCATAATGAAGGGCCGTGCGGTAAAAAAAGGCAAGCGTAAGCACCAGTACCGGTGTGAGGTAAAACAACTCCAAAGTAAATGTGGACAGGAAAAACAGCAAACCGGCAAGGACAGCCGGCCCGGCAGAAGACCGCTCCTGGAAGCGCTGTGCAAGCAGTAAAATAGAAAAAATAAAGATGAGCGCCTGGAGGTAATGAAAGGATGCCTCCCACACTACCACCTCAGAAATATATGGACTGATGCCAAAGAGGATGCTACCAACAAGCGCCGGGTGTGCGGGATATTGCAGTCCGGCCTTGCTAAAAAGTTTTGCACAGAATACGTAAAGCAAAAAACAATTAACTGCATGAAGCGTAACATGCACCAGGTGCCACCCCCAGACCTTCGTGCCCAATACCTGATAAAGCAGCCAGGTATTGAGCTGCGTTAGCTGATACATACTCTTCACTCCAAAATGCGTACGGTTGATGTATTCCAGGAAAGAATCGCGCTGTAGAGATTGCACCCAGCCTGTAGTATCGGAAACAAAGCCCGCCTTTGCCGCAGGCAGGTAAAGCAGGAACAGTACGGCCCATATAAAGAGGCCGGTAGTAAGGCGCCGGGCAGTAATACGGTCTGTAAGCGTGTGAAGCAGCATGGTGTACTCCGCAAAGAAAATACAATCAGGGCAACAATTATGGAAAGGCCTATCTTTGCGCCGGTGCCAAACCTCGGGGGTGCAGTGAGCTGAATAAGCTTCTACTGCACCAACACAAAAGAGCCGCTGCTTGCAGGGCTCTTTTGCTTTCTGGCATTTTAAGGCCTCTATATTTCTTTTATCCAGCTATCCAGCAGTGCGCCGATCCTGCTGTTTACTCCCGCAATGCCTATGGCTTTGAAAGGGAAATTTTCCGCTTCCGCCAGTGCTTTGCCGATATTAAAACCATCCTGCCTGTAAAAAGGAAAAATGCCTTGCGCCTGCAGATGTTTGGCTAAGTATTCCTGCTCCGTTTGTCCCGGCGTAGGAATGAGGATGGCTTTTTTATTGAGCAGCGCAAGATCCATGAGCGTACTGTATCCGCTGCGGCAGATAACTATGGATGCATTGTCTAATAAAGGCTGTAGGGCTGCCGCTGCAAGCTGTCGGTGATACTCAATATGAGGCGGGATTTTAAATGGCGGAGCGGCTGTGGACTTTCCTGCTATGAATACAACGCTGCCTTGATAGCTCGTTGCGGCCTGCCACAAAATATTTTCCAGTAAGGTGCGCTGCGGTTCAGGGCCTGATAGCAGGAGGAGCAGATGCGTTAGCTTTTTTGGTGCAGCAGAAATCGCCATCTGTGAAAGAAGACCAGCATATGCAGCATTGCGCGGCAGTGTAGAGGGATGCGATAATTCCCCGCCGAGGTTTGGCTTGCCGGCCTCATCTACGATCCATACGGCCCTGAATTTTCCAAGAAAATGATAATGGAGGCGGCGCAGCATCCGGTCGGCAAATTTCCCTAAACCTATTTTTACCGCAGGCTGATGCGTAAGAATAACACAGGGAACTGTGCGGTGAAAAAGCCCGTACCTGTTATCGCTGATCACAGCATCAATCCGTTCTTTGATAATAACTTTCTTTAGCCATATATGCTCTTTGTGTATGGTAAGCATGATCCGGGGCAGTTGCCGGAAGATGGCCGGAAGAAAACCGCGCTTGCTTTTTGCATATTTTACTTCATAACCAGATAAATCCACCAAAGGAATAGCCGGGAAAATGCGTCTGAGTAATTGTTGCTGCTCTTTATTGCCTGCGGCTGTAACCTGGTGGCCTGCTGCAAGGAGGTGGCGGATGACGGGCACACAGCGGGTTGTATGGCCGATACCCCAATCGAGCGGCGCAATTAGGATATGTTTAGCAGGTGGCTTTTGCAGGAAAGAGTATTTTTACAAAAGTACTTTTTCAAGTGCGGAATATATGAAGAGAAGCCTGTTTGTAATGTTAGTTGCCAGCCTCTTTATCCTGTTGGCACAAAGTTGTAATACTGTTAAACGGGGTTGCGGTTGCGGTAACGACCTTAATAAAGTTTACCGCAGCGCTCGCCGCTAAAAACGATTAAATTTCACGATCATGTGGAGCAAAAAAGATAAAGTCTGGATGCATTATATCCACGACATCATTGCCGCCGATGTTGCGTCCGGGGTATTTCTTGCACACTTTATGCGTCAGGCGAGGCTTGCTAAAAGCTATGTATCGGCACTGGAGGTTGTAGATCTCCAACGATATAAAGTAATCCGAAAGGCAAAAAAGGTGCTGGATTGTTTATCAGATACAGACAATCAGTCTTTTGTTTTTATAATTGGAAAAAATTAGAGCACAATAGCTCTTATACTTTTTCAATGCAAGAATTAATACCCGGCGTCTTTAAAACCGCAGGGTATTTTTTTTGTTTAAAATTAATCTCGTGCATACATTTTTAGATGTTTTATGATTCCTGCAATATTTTTTATAAGTTGCAAACCCGTTGAGGTGCACGATTCATACTTTATGGCTTACCAAACGGCTTACCAATTAATTAACCACACAAATTAAAATCTCATGAAAGGAAATCAACTGGCTGATCAGCTTGAGGCTACGGTTGCCGGCATCTCGCGCCGTAAGTTCTTCGGGCTTGCCGGAGGCATTGCAGGTGTAGGATTGCTTGCAGGCGCAACAGGATGTAAGAATAATGATGACGATGGCATTGATTTAGGCTCAGGTGATGTAGGTATCCTGAACTATGCCTACGCGCTGGAGCAGCTTGAAGCCGCCTTCTATACAAGGGTCGTTCTTTCCTTTTATAACGATGCAAGCCCAATGGAAAAAACACGCCTCCAGGAGATCCGTGATCATGAGATCGCACACCGCGAATTTTTTAAGGCAGCATTGGGTAGCGCAGCCATCCCTGCGCTTGAGGTAAACTTTACTTCGATAGATTTTACGAACCGCCTGAGTGTGCTTGGCACAGCAAAAGCATTTGAAGATCTGGGTGTATCTGCCTACAATGGCGCCGGTAAGCTCATCGTAAGCAAAGATTATCTTACGCTTGCCGGAAAGATTGTTTCCGTAGAAGCCCGTCATGCTGCTTATATCCGCGATATCATTACGCCCGGCACTTTTGCCAACAGCGAGGTGCTTGATGCGGATGCGCTTGAAAAAAGCAAATCTCCCGGTGAAGTATTGAGTATCGCAGGCGCTTATCTCTATTCCTCTCTTAATGCAGGCAATCTCCCAACCAGCTAAATTTTATAAAAATGAATTTTTCAAGCATACTATCAGAAATTGAAAGGCTGGATCCGGAAGTTTATGAGCGCACCAGCGAGCGGCGCGCCGTACTGAAAAACTGGGGGCGGAAAATAGCTGTAGCAGCCGTTCCGTTTGCACTCGGCTCTATGTTCCAGACGGCTTATGGCCGCGGCACTGCGAGCATCGTTGATGTACTGAATTTTGCGCTTACCCTTGAATATCTTGAAGCAGAGTTTTATGCAACTGCTGCCGCCGGAGGTACTTATTCCGGATTTGGCAATGGCACCCTTACCAGCCCGAATGATGTGGCAAGAGCTGCGCTGAATACCATTGCAGCACATGAAGCGGCACACGTAAACTTTCTCAAAAAAGCGATCATCGGTGCAAAAGGCACACCGATCGATAAGCCTAAATTCGACCTGACAGGTGGCAGTGGCAGCAATAATGGTCCGTTTGCAGCAGCGTTCAGCAATTACGGCTTATTTCTTGCGGTAGCCCAGACGCTTGAAGATACAGGTGTACGTGCTTACAAAGGTGCCGCCCCGGATCTGATGTCTGATAATGCAGTACTTACTGCCGCACTTAATATTCACTCAGTAGAAGCGCGCCATGCATCGCATATCCGCCAGATGCGCAAGAATCTCGGCTTTGATGTTAAGCCATGGATTACCGGAGTGATAAGTCAGGTACCGGGTGTAACTGATAATTATGCTGGTGAAGACAATGTAATGCAGGGCACTGTAAATATTACCACGCTCATGGGTGTAAGCGCTACGATCAGTGTAGATGCAGCAACAGAGTCTTTCGATGAACCGTTAACTATGGATCAGGTATTGACGATCGTACAGCCTTTCCTGGCACCCTGAGCCTTGTGAATAAGTTTCCTGAATTTTTAAAATCCTGGTCTGCATCTGCAGCCGGGATTTTTTATTTAGCTCTATTTGCGCAAGAACTTTGCTCAAACAGAATAGCCGGTCAGCACATCTGCCAGCTTGCGATCATTGCTTAGCCGCGGTACTTTATTCTGCCCACCCAGCTTGCCCGCCGCTTTCATAAATTCGATAAAGGCATCCCGCCGAAGGATCCTTATTTTTAAAGGCTGCAGGATGCCCCCGCGGATAAGATCATCGTAATAAATATTACGCTTGCGCAATCCATCATCTACTTTTTTTGCAAATACCGCAGCATCGTCAGGCAATTTTGCAAATGAGACCAGCCACTCATGGTAAGGGAGCTCGCCCGTGGTCTGTATCATCGGTGCAACCGTAAATTCTATGATCTGCGCCCCGGTTCCGGCAGCCGCTTCCATCAGGGCGCCTTCTACTTCTTCTGCAATTACATGCTCGCCAAACGCTGAAATAAAATGCTTGGTACGGCCGGTAACGACGATACGATACGGCGCAAGGCTCACAAATTTTATCGTATCACCGATATTATAGCCCCAGAGGCCGGCATTACTATTGATGATGAGCGCGTAATTCACCCCAACTTTTACATCCGCAAGCGAAAGCCGGGCAGGGTTTTCTTTAAAAATATCTTCTGCGGGAATGAATTCATAGAAGATGCCCGAAGCCGTGTTCAGCAACAATCCTTCCTTATCCATCGTATCCTGAAAAGCAAAAAAACCTTCGGAAGCCGGGAAGGTTTCTACGGTATCAATCGGGCCTCCGAGGCTTTGGAAAAGCTTTGCCTTATATGGTTCGAAAGCCACGCCGCCATGCACCAGCACTTGCAGGTTGGGGAACATCTGCTTGATGGTTTTACCCGTTTTTTCCTGCAGCCAGTCGAAGTACATCTGGATCCATGGTGGTATGCCACTTATAAGGCTCATATCCTCGTTCATAGTCTCCGCCACAATCTTGCCAAGCTTTTCTTCCCAGTCTTCAACGCAATTTGTTTCAAAAGAAGGAAGCTGATTGCTGCGCAGGTATTTGGGCACAAAATGGTTTACAATGCCGCTGAGCCTGCCGGTAGGAATGCCGCCCACACGCTCCAGCACCGGGGAGCCGGAAAGGAAAATCATCCGTCCATCCGCAAAGGAGCTATTGCCGCTCTCGGCCATATAGCAAAGGAGCGCATTGCGCGCAGTATCAATATGATTACTAATGGAATCTTTGGAAATAGGAATATATTTAACCCCACTCGTGGTACCGGAAGTTTTGGCAAAATACATGGGCTTGCCTTTCCAGAGCACATTCTCAGTGCCGTTTTTTACCTGCTCTATATAAGGCTTGAAGGCCTCATAGTCGCGGATCGGAATTGCTTCGCTGAAGGTTTTATGATCGGAAACGCCGGCCATAAAATGATCGCGGCCAAAGGCTGTTTTAATTCCTGCCTTAATCAGCTCCTGCAGGATAGCTTCCTGATCGGCCAATGCCGTGAGCGCTCCCTTCTTGATTTTGCTGTGAATAATAGTAGCATAAGGACGAGCGAGGAATGATTTGATCTTCATTGCCGGGTATTAAAAGCAGGCTTCGGAACAAAGCTACAATTATCCTGCCTGTATTATCTATCGGGTCGATAATGCTCTCCGTTCAATAATGAACAGTACTCTATCAGCCATGAATTGTACACACATTATCCACATTGCGCAAATGCTTGTAGCTGATTTACCGGCAGATGGAATGACTTTTATATAATAAGAGTAAACCAGGAGTAGTTCTTTAAAATTTATTTGTACCTTCTGCTAAATCTGCATTACCTTTGCGCGAAATATTTTAATAAAGTCATGTTTGCAATAGTAACAATAGCAGGTCAGCAATTCAAGGTACGTAACGGCCAGGAGTTGTTTGTGCACCGCCTTGCCGGCAATGTAGGCGATAAGCTAGAATTTAGCGAAGTGCTGATGACCGGCAACGAAAATAATAATTTCTCTTTTGGTACGGCTGCTAAAGCTACGGTATCCGCAGAAATCCTGGACCACCTGAAGGGCGATAAGGTAATTGTATTCAAAAAGAAGCGCCGTAAAGGATACCAGAAGAGCAATGGCCACCGCCAGTATCTTACCCGCATCCGCATCAACGGTATCGCTTAATATTTAATTTTTTTTAGTAGTAAACAGATTTTAGCTTTATAAACAATGGCACATAAAAAAGGGGAAGGCAGCGTAAAAAATAACCGCGACTCGCACAGTAAGCGCCTTGGTGTAAAAATATTCGGTGGTCAGCCGGCAATTTCCGGTAACATTATTATCCGCCAGCGTGGCACCGTATATCATCCCGGTGAAAATGTTGGATTAGGAAAAGATTTTACTATATTCGCATTAACAGACGGTATCGTAGAATTCCGGAAGACCAGGACAAAGACTTTTGTTTCTGTATCTGAAGTAACTGCTGCGACCGCTGAGGCTTAACCGCCCGGCGGTTTTGCCTTTAAGACTAAGAAGTTCTTTATTTATTGATATTAATTTTTCGATCAGGCGGAAATGGTTTCACAACCCATTTCCATCACCTGGTAAATCGGGCAGCAATGATTTCACAACTCATTACTGCTTCTGTGCTGTTATTAAAACGAAGACAACATGCGTAACCATTACTGCCGGTAAGCACTAACCCGCCAAAGCAGTATTGACATAAGTTCTTTTTTTAACCCTTAAATTCACAACGGTTATGGCAACAGCAACAAAAGCTCCTGCAAAAAAAGCAGCAGCACCAGCCAAGAAAGCCGCTACGCCTTCAAAGGGCGCAAGCGCATCCAAATCAGCAGCACCAGCCAAGAAAGCGGCGGCACCTGCTAAAAAAGCAGCAGCCCCTGCAAAGAAGGCTGCAGCGCCAGCGAAGAAAGCGGCTGCTCCTGCAAAGAAAGCAGCAGCACCGGCTAAAAAGGCCGCTGCGCCTGCTAAAAAAGCAGCAGCCCCTGCAAAGAAGGCTGCCGCACCAGCCAAGAAAGCTGCTGCTCCTGCAAAGAAAGCAGCAGCACCAGCTAAAAAGTCTGTAGCTCCTGTAAAGAAAGCTGCACCAGTAAAGAAGAAATAAGCCCCGGCTTAAAAAGAAAAGAGATTGCTCTAACCCGCGGTCTCTTTTTTTATGCCCGTACATTAACCGGGAGGTTCATTTAGAACAAAGTATTTCTTTATATCAGAAGTGAAGTTTTTCTACAGGCAGGGCCGTTTATGTAAACCGGCTGAAACGGCGTCTTATCTTCGCACCTAAATCAATTGCCTTACTTATGAGTCCCGATCCAAATAATTCCCGCCGCCCCGCATTCAGGTTTCGCCTCTGGCCGGTCTTACACATCATTATGGGGCTTTTCTTTATAGTGGTTGGTGTTATTGCGGGCACTATGCGCAAATTTGGAGCAGTACAGCTATCCGCAGGATGGGCCTTTGGTTTCGCTGCTTTAATGTTCATTTATGGTGCCTTTCGGATTTGGCGCGGCGTGAGTGATCTGCGCATGGCTGACGAGGAAGAGGCTTAGGCATAGAACGGCTTTCGCTGTTAAATTCATGTTACACATTTTCTATTTCCTGTTCGCTTTCCTCTTTTTTGGCTAAAATTGCCCTGATGCGTATTTTGCTCTTTCCTGTATTGCTGTTTGCCGCCTGCATAGTTTTTGCCGGTTGCAGGCAAGACTCTAATGTGCCTACCGATACGCTTACTACCGGCAAAGTGGATATCTCTGTAGATGAAACTTACCGGCCCATCATTGAGCAGGAGCTGAAAGTTTTTGACAGCTCCTATCCTGAAGCGCATATTATCGCGCATTATAAATCCGAAAGCGATTGTATTAAAGATCTTTTGGAAAATAAGGCTCGCATAGTATTGGTTACACGACCGCTCAATGCTGTAGAAACAAAATTCTGTGAGGAAAATGCCATCGCGCCTTCTTCCTTAGATATTGCCCGCGATGCAGTAGCCATTATCGTAAATCCTGCTTCACCTGATACTGCGCTGACTATTGATAACCTGAAAGCCATACTTACCGGACAATACAAAACAAAATACACCGTTGTTGTAGATAATGAAGGCTCCAGCACTGTGCGCTTTATGACGGATTCCATTCTGCGCGGGCAGGCCCCCGGCAAAAATATATATGCCGCTAAAAGTAACCCCGCCGTGGTGGATTATGTGGCGAAAAATCCTGCTGCCATTGGCCTGATAGGCCTGCCTTACATCAGTGACGACCGCGACAGCACTACGGGCTCGTTCTTATCCAAAATAAAAGTGGTGGCCATGCAGGATCCTAAAACAGGAGAATACAATAAGCCTTACCAGGCATACGTAGCGCTACGCACTTACCCGCTTACCCGCCATCTTTATTATATCAACCGCGAAACCTGGACCGGCCTCGGCTCCGGCTTTGCCAATTTTATGGCGCATGAGCGCGGGCAGCTTATCTTTTTCCATTCGCACCTATTCCCGATCCGCACCAACATTCAAATCCGCGAAGCATCCATTAACTAACCGCTTATCTTTCTTTTCTAAACGCAGCAAACGCCTATCCGTCTAAAAAGACTACCTGACTTAAACAATGAACGTATCAATGACTATGAAGCAACCAATGATGCTTGCTGCGCTTTTCGCGCTGAGCATCGGCGCCCGTGCGCAATCCCTGGAAGAAGGAATAAAGATGGTAAAATATGAGCGGTATGAAAGTGCCCGAAAAATACTGGCCCCGATGGCAGCTACCAATGCCGCGGCCAACTATTACCTCGGCCTAGCTGAGCTTGGCTCCGGCAACCGCGAAGCTGCGCGTGCAGATTTTGCAAAATACCCGGCTGATCTGGCCAATATAGCAGGAATGGCACGTGTAGCTTACGAAACAGGCAATGCGGCCGAAGGGCAGCGCCTCGCGCTTTCTGTAGCCGATAAGGCAGGCAAGAAAGATGCGCAGCCGCTTGTCTATGCGGCGGATGCCATCAATTATGGCGGCGGCAACCCGCAGCAGGCTATTGATCTCTACAAAAAAGCCCTTGAAAAAAAGCTCGATAATGTGGATGTACGCATTGGCCTCGGCGATGCCTACCTTAAACAAAGTACCGGTGGTGGCGAGGCCATGAACAACTACGAGAATGCAGTAGCTAAAGATGCGAAGAACTCGCTCGGCTACAGCCGGATAGGATCCCTGTGGTACTCTGCCCGCAACTATACCAGCGCCCTGGATAATTATGGCAAGGCAAAGGACGCCGACCCTACCAACCCGAATTCCTTACCGCGATCTTGCCAATGCTTATTTCTATTCGGGCAAGTATGCGATTGCACGTCAGAATATTGAAAGCTACCTGCAATATTCAGATAAATCCTGCGATGACCAGATACAGTATGCCAACATTCTCTTTCTCGGAAAGGATTATCCGGCTGCTATTACCAAACTGAATGAAGTGGTAAGCACCTGCAATACCAAGCCCTACATGTATCGCTTGCTGGGCTACAGTCAGTATGAAACAAAGGATTATACCAATTCGATGCAGAACATGCGCACTTTCTTTGCGAAGCAGGATGCAAAGCGCATCATCCCATCCGATTACCTGTATATGGGTAAGCTTTTCGGGCAGATGAAGCTGGCAGACTCTGCCGAAGGCTATTTTTTGCAGGCGATCAATGCCGATACTTCTGCTAATAAAGGCAAAGTATATACCGATATTGCCGAGAGCTACCGCGCTATGAATAGCGAAGCAGGGTTTAAAAAATCTGCTGAATACTACAGCAAAGCCATTAACGCTAATGCCGATAAGGCCACTGTGCTCGATTATTTCTGGTGGGGCACGATGACCTACTACGCTAAAGATTACCCTGCTGCGGATAAAATATTCGCACAGATGGAAACAAAATTCCCCAGTGAGAATTCTTCCACTTACTGGCGTGGCCGTGTAGCTGCTGCGCAGGATGCTGAAGCTAAAACAGGCGCTGCCATGCAATACTATGATAAGTGGCTGGGCATAGTTGGCGAGAATTATGAGAAGAAAACGGACCTTGTTACGGTGTACAAATATTATGCGCTCGTAAACTACAATAAGGGCAATAAGGCTGCCACGCAAACTTACCTTGATAAGATCACGGAAATAAGCCCGGATGATGCGCTTGCAAAGCAGCTAAAGGATCTGATGGCCAAGCCTGCAAAGAGCGCTACCCCTGTAAAAGCCGCTACTCCTGCCAAAGGCACAAAGGCAAAGTAAATTAAACGAATATAATACCTAAACCGATCCCGGTTGCTGATAGCGGCCGGGATCTTTTTGGTGAATTTAGTCAGAGATTATTTTTTTGGAATGATAGCGATAGATTAGTGTACAAATCAGATCGATTTTAAATATGTTATGTATTTATTCGCAATATCCCCATAAAACCCGGATGGCTGCAACACGGATACCTGTCCCGTTTTTTTCCCAATATTCCGCTGGTCTTAATTTTGTAGAGGTTAATTATACAAACACACACAACCATGGAACCGAATCAGCAGGATCACCTCAGAACATCCACGCTTGCAGGGATGAATACCTTAGTAGAATGCAGCAACAGCATGATCCGGAAAGGATATACGGAAAATTTCTCCGTAAAGAACAAGAAGCTTTTTGCGCCTACCGGGGAGCAATCATTTAAGCCGGATGAAGTAAACATTGTCAACTTCTTCCGCTTTGAAGGAGCATCCAACCCCGATGATATGGCCATCCTCTACGTAATAGAAACCACCGGCGGGATGAAAGGCACACTAACAGACGCTTACGGCACTTATTCAGATGCCGGCGTGAATGATTTTATAAAGGAAGTAGAAAGCATTAAAAAGCAAACCACGAAGCAGGCGTAATCCTTTGGCATGGATTTTACCATTTCTTTTAAAACCTTTCCGATTATGAAAAAAATAATGCCCGCCTTGCTGAGCTTTATGCTCGTGGTAGTCACTGCTATCAGCGCTGGTGCACAGGAGTCCGGCGGCTCCTCATCGTCCTCTACCACTACCACCACAAACTCGTCCAACGGTGTAGACCCCTCCTGGTTTGCCAACAATTGGATGTGGATTGCCGGCGCAGTAGTATTGCTGATCATTATCATCGTGGCCCTGAGCAGCCGCAACCGTACTACAACCGTTGAGCGTACCACGGTGATACGTGATAACAACGTTTAAATTTTTTAAAAAATAATTAAAGCGCAAAGAGGAGCTATTATCCTTTTTGCGCTTTTCTTTTTTCAATACGCAAGCTGGCGCAGATTTTATGCACCATTAATGCATGAGCACATCCCACCTTCATCCCACAACATCTTTTAAAGGAAAAACTGTAGTCATTACCGGCGCAAGCAGCGGCGTGGGCAAAGCGGCAGCGCTGGCATTTGCCGCAAAAGGAGCCACAATCATAGCTGCAGCCCGGCGGGAAGAAGCACTGCGCCATTTAGTACTGGCCTGCGAAGAGCTGGGCGCACGCGCAAAAGCGGTACCAACAGATGTAACAGACCCCGCAGCTGTGGAAGCGCTGGCAATAGCTGCAGCAAAGTTTGGCGGCGGCACCATAGATGTGTGGGTAAACAATGCAGGCGTGCTCGCAGCCGGCCCTTTTGATGCAACTCCTGTTGCGGTGCATGACCAGGTGGTGCGCACCAACCTGATCGGGTATATGCACGGCGCATACGCTGTTCTGCCTTATTTTAAAAAACAGGGGCGCGGAGTGCTCATCAATAATATTTCCATCGGTGGCTTTGTGAGCCTGCCTTATGCTGCAGCCTACTCGGCAAGCAAGGCCGGGCTACAGGCATTCGGGGCTTCGCTGCGTGCAGAGCTAAGCGCATGGCCTGGCATACATATCTGCGATCTGTTTCCTGCTTTTTTAAATACGCCGGGACTGGGCCATGCAGCAAATTATACCGGAGCAAAGCTGGATATACCGCCTTTTTTACTGTTTGATCCGCTACGAGTGGCGGATGCGATGATAGCGCGCGCAGAAAGACCAAGAGCCAATACTTTCCCCGATTTTGCAGCACCGGCCATTAAGATGGTGTACCAGCTATTCCCAAAGGGTACGGGCATCCTTTCTGAGCGGATAATGCGGTTTGCCTTTGAGAAAGGTATGCCTGCAAGTGCAACAAATGGCAATGTGCTCAGCACGATGATTCATGGCATGGGCATCCGAAGCAGCGGGAGCAGCAAGCCTTTGCTAAAGAAAAAACTGGTTGGTAAAGCAGCGCTGGTAGCAGGTATTGCTATTACAGGTATTGCGCTTATCCGAAAGATGAGCTCATAATTAAAAGGCAGATCACAGCCTTTACCTGTTAAGGCCGTCCCGGAAAAAATCTATTGTAGCATTCAACACCTCATCAGCAGCCTCAGGCAGCGCGTTGCTCGTCCACGGATGCTTACGCCCGAAAACGTGATCGGAATCCACTATAAAAATCTTTGCTGAAGGCAGCCATTGCTGCAGCAAATATGCTTTTGCAACAGGTACTGCAAGGTCGGCCGTGCCGTGGCAAAGCAATACCGGGATGTGCAGGGAACTTATTGCCTGCTCTATATTCAGCCGGTCCTTATTGCGTTCAAAATTTTCGTAGAGCTGATAACCGAGCGGCATCTGCTGGCCGGTGCGGCTGTTGGCAATGTATTGAACACCGGCTTCTTTCCATTCCTGCATACGCGCGTCCGGCCATGAGCCCCACGGCGTCTGGCATTCAGCTATGGATGCCCAGGTAGTCAGCGCTCTTATGCGTACATCTTCCGCGGCTTTAAGAATAGCGATACCGCCGCCTAAGCTGTGCCCAAGCAACCCAATTTTGGAAGAATCAATTTCTGGAGCATAAGTATGGGCGGGATCAGTTGCCCAATTGATTATAGTGCCCAGATCATCCAGCTCTTTGGTATAACTGTTCGCCGCATAGGCATCAAGATCCACAAAAGCTTCAGGATGCTCCGGTGTAGTGCCATTGTTGGCAAAATTGAATTTGATAAATACGAACCCGGCCGCTGCAAAGCGTTTCGCAATGAGATCGAAATTGCCCCAGTCTTTAAAGCCATTGAAGCCATGTGCATAGATGATTACCGGTTTTGGATGGCCGGTAGCTTCAAAGAAAATGTCAGTAGCCATGGGCAGGGCATTCGCATTTTTTATAAGCATGTTTTTTTCGATGGTCATTACGATCATGGTTTAGCGGGATTGATGCGTTTACTCAAATTTTCTAAAGAATTCCGGGATTCCGGCAATAATGTCTGAAGCGATCATGCTTGTTTTAGACAAGCGGGCAGCTGCGGCATCGCCGGCATAGCCATGCAGGAATACGCCGAGCAACGCTGCATGCCCGGCCGGATATCCTTGCGCGCAAAGCGAGGTGATTATCCCGGTGAGCACATCGCCACTGCCGGCTGTAGCCATGCCATTATTGCCTGTGGTATTTTCATAGAGCGTTCCATCCGGGAGCGTTATCGTAGTATGGTGGCCTTTTAAAACCACGATCGCTTTATACCTATCGGAGAATGCAAGCTGGGAAGCAAGGCGATCTGCTACCGTATCATGGCTATGCGTGA
Organism: Chitinophagaceae bacterium; assembly: GCA_965246905.1. GTDB lineage: Bacteria > Bacteroidota > Bacteroidia > Chitinophagales > Chitinophagaceae > UBA1952. Next base: position 231,073 of record CBDFFZ010000009.1, on the reverse strand, counting down.
GTCGGTCGAACTCTGCAGGGTGCGGCGTAAGGATCATTTGCGGCGTGAGGAGGCGATACAATTCCTGTTGCTTCGAAAGCAGGGTAATTCCATCGGCATCGATCACCAAAGGTTTTCGGTAATAATCCAGCAGGGATAACAACAGTTGCGCGCTAGGGGCATTCAGGCCAATGCCCGGCCCGAAGCCGATCGCATCAAATTTTTGCGTATCCGGGCAGCTATCTTTTTTCTTTCTGCGGATGAGCATCGCCTCCGGCAAATGGCAAAGTATAGGAGTAATTGCATCAGCAATAGTAAACACAGAAAGTAACCCGCAGCCGGACCGCAGTGCAGCTTTTGAGGAAAGAATGGCCGTGCCCGTCTTACCAGCTGAGCCTGCCATAATAAGCGCATGTCCAAAAGTTCCTTTATGCCCTTCTACAGGGCGGGGTCGGATGAGACTTTTAATCAGCGCCTCATCAAGCATCTGGGTCGTATTCATTTTTATCTAAGCGGGGAGCTTTAAATTCAAAAAGAGCCATGTAAGTACACGGCTCTTTAAAAATACAGCATTAAACGATCAATTCCCGGCAGTACGCTGCGCCTCCTTTCGCGCCTGCTCACTGGCAAATATCTGGAACTCTACCCTGCGGTTTGCCGCCCGGCCTTCTACGGTTTCATTCGTAGCCTTGGGCGCGTCAAAGCCAAAGCCACGCGCGGTCATCCTGCGGCGGGCAATGCCTTTGGATGCAAGATAACTGGTTACCGTTTCCGCACGGCGCTGGGATAGTGTCTGGTTATATTCCATAGTGCCGCGGCTGTCGGTATGGCCGTCAACTTCCACATCATTATCGGGGTAGCGGTTCAGTACATCTACCAGCTTATCCATAGAATTATAGGCTGCATTATTAAGCTCAGTGCTGTTGGTGGCAAAGAGCACACCATCGCCGAAGGATACTACAATGCCTTCCCCAACCCGTTCTACATTAGTGCCGGGAAGTTGCTGTTGCAGATCGGCTGCCTGCTTATCCATCCTGCGGCCAATGAGCGCTCCTGCGCCACCGCCAACCGTAGCACCGATAAGTGCGCCTAATGCCGCACCACCAGGCCTCTTGCTGATCAGCGCGCCGATCGTGCCGCCAACTACAGCCCCGCTGCCGCCGCCAATCACAGCGCCTTTCTGGGTGTTATTCATGGTTGCGCATCCGGAAAAAAGAATGCCTGCGGCAAGCACACTGATGGTGCCTGTACGTAAATTGATCATAATGTCGATGATTTGGTAAACGATTAATTTCTTTAAAGGATTGTACCATCAGACCGGGCATTGCCTTGAAAGTTAAAGCTTATCAACCTTTTCCGGCCACAACCAGCACGATCTCGCCCTTTACGCCATGAGCTTCGTAATAAGTGGCGAGTTCTTCAAGGGTGCCGCGCCTTGTTTCTTCAAAGAGTTTGGTAAGCTCACGGCTTACGGACGCTATACGGTCGCTGCCAAAATAACTGGTCATATCTTTTAACGTGCGCGCGAGCCTGTGCGGGGATTCATAAAAGATCATGGTGCGCGCTTCTTCCGCAAAGGCGGTAAGGGCAGTATGGCGGCCTTTCTTCTGGGGCAGGAAACCTTCAAAAGTAAAGCTGGTGCAGGGGATACCCGATTGTACGAGCGCAGGCACAAAGGCTGTAGCACCAGGCAGGCATTCCACCGAAAGGCCGGCACGGATACAGGCGCGAACCAGTAAAAAACCGGGATCGGAAATGCCGGGCGTACCGGCGTCTGTGAGGAGCGCAAAGGTTTTGCCGGCCTGCATTTCCGCCACAAGATGCTCCAGCACCTTATGCTCGTTGTGCAGGTGGTAAGGCATGAGCGGTTTGCGGATATCGTAGTGGCGCAGGAGCACGCCGCTGGTGCGTGTGTCCTCGCAAAGGATCACATCTGCAAGCTGCAATACCGATACTGCACGGTACGTCATATCGGCCAGGTTGCCGATAGGCGAGGGCACGAGGTATAGATTGGCAGGTGCCCTGGAATCCTTTTTGCCTTCGGCCATTTATTCTGCGATGCTTACTTCGTAGGCTTCCATTACGCCATTGGCGAGCAGCTTTTTGCAGGCATCTTCCGCCATGCTTTTTGCCTCTGTGGTATTTGCGGCATCTACCTGGAGGGTAATGTGCTTGCCGATGCGCACTTCGCTGATCTGTGCGAGGCCGAGGTTGTGCAGGCTGCCGGTTACGGCTTTTCCCTGCGGGTCGAGCAGCTCCTTAAGCGGCATAATATTGATGTGAGCGGTATATTTCATTGGTTGGAGTAGTTGAAGCGTTGAAGGATTTAGCTTAAAGTTGTTTGCATACCCGGATTTTTTGGGGCGATGAGCGATACGATTACGTACACTGCGAATGCAGCAGGGATAGCGCTGAAGCCGAGCAATGGGATTGCTGCAAGCCCGGCTGCTACAATAATTGCCTGCGGCCAGCTGTACTTCAGGCTCCATTTTGCGGGCATCAGCTTCAGAAAGCGGATGTTGGATACCATGAGGTAGCAGAGCAGTGCAATAAGCCCGTAGAGCGCCCAGCGGGATTGCAGGTAACGGATCCAGCCGTTGGGCTGAAACCAATAGACCAGCGCAATGGATGCTACGAATATGCCTACGGCCGGTGTTGGCATGCCGGTAAACTCTCCTTTTGTGGATGGCATTACATTGAAGCGGGCAAGGCGCAGCGCGGCAAAGCAGGCTATGAGCAGGGCAGGAGCAAGGGAAAGCTTATCCACATCAAGCATACGGGGCTCCTTCATAACCACATCCCAGAGCATCTTATAGAGGATCATAGAAGGTGCTACACCAAAAGAAACTACATCTGCCAGCGAGTCTAGGTCTTTACCCATAGGAGAAAATATCTTTAAAGCGCGAGCTACAAAGCCGTCAAGCAGATCGAAAAGGGCGGCAAGGAAGATGAATACTGCCCCCCAGGCAATTTCCTGGATGCCATATACCCACTTCCATTGAAAAAATGGATTGCCATCTGTAGCATCATTAGAAAGGAAAGGCTGTGCATTGAGCACGCAAATAACTGCGAGGCAGCCGCAAAAAAGATTGGCAAGCGTAAGCAGATTGGGCAAATGGCGCATAAGGGCGTAAAAGTAACGGGCTGGTGCGGAATTATCAACCTTTTATGGTTTGATGAAGTTGGATGTTGTTGGATAAGGTTGGATGAAGTTGGAATCATGCCATCCTTTTAATCATGATAAAATCATAGTTCAGACAAGAATCCTTTAAATCTGCTCAATCATGAAAATCTGCGGTCTATTACTTAATGCAGGAAAAGCTCAATCATAATTCTTGGATGAACGGTGCCAACGCCACAACTGCTTAATAATGATCCGCCACTCCGGACAATAATTATCAGCTACCATTTTACAGTAATGCCAAAGAGTACATTAGCGCCTGCCTGCGGGTAATAATAGTTAATATCGGTACGCTGTGCCTTTTCAATATAGCTGTAGTACACATATCCATTGCTTTCGTACATGCGGTTGAACAGGTTGTTGACGGCAAGAATAAAGCCAAGCTCGCGGAAAGGACGGAGAGGCACATTGTAGTTAAGGCGAAGATCGGCGAGCGTATAATCTGCTATGCTGCGGCTTTTAGAGCCTGTATTATCGAGGTACTGACGGCCCGCGTGCTTACCTGTAATATTTATGAAAAATCCTTTACCATAAAGAGAATTCGGAAACGGCCGGAACTGTACAGTAGCCGCAGCGATAAGGGCCGGTGAGAAGGCAATAGTAGTAGTGGAGTAATGATTTTCCTGCTGAATGGTGGTATCGTAATTATCTAAGTATTCCGTAAAGTTCTTAATACGGTTTTGGGAGATGGTTGCATTGCCGGAAAGCTGTAGCCACGGAGCTGGCTTTACAGCGGCCTGGAGCTCGATGCCTGTGCGGTAGGATACTGCTACGTTGGTACGGGTATAGGCGCCAACATCATTGATCTGCCCGGTGAGCACGAGCTGATCTTTGTAGCTCATATAGTAGCCGTTGGCGCCGGCGCTCCATTTTTCTTTCGTGAGCTCGTAGCCGCCTTCAATGTCTGTAAGGCGCTCTGGTTTGGGCTCTTTTCCGGCAGCGGCTTCGAAATCGTCGCGGTTGGGCTCGTGGTTGGCTATGGCTATGGAGGCGTATATCTTTTGCCTTGCTCGGATGGTATTGCTGAGGTAGTAGGTGATGCCTGCTTTGGGGTTGAAAAAATGATAGGTAACCGCGGGGCGCAGATCGGGATGGTCTTTAAATCCGTTCATAAAATAACCAATGGTGCGGTATTGTACATCGCCGAACAGGATAAGGTTGCGTGCTATTTCGTGTTGTGCCTTGCCGTAAATATTAAAGTCGTTTTTCTGTGCATCGAGGGTATAGTAACGGGCGTTGTCGGGGAAGCCATATTGCGCCCAGATCACATCCCCGTAGTGGCGGCCTATATACTGGCTCCAGCCTCCGCCAAAGGTGAGCTTTGTGGCCTGCTGCTCGTAGAGTAAAGAGAACACGGTGCCATAATGATAATTATCGAGCGAGCGCCGGCGGATGAGATCGGTTGCCCGGAAGGTGTCTCCTGATGGCGTAGTGAAAGGGCCCTGGCCATAGCCGGATAGATCCTGATCCAGCTTATACTCTTCGTAATAGCCGGTGCCGCGTGTAAGGAAAAGCCCTGCATGCACAGATAAGCGGCTATTGAAGGGATGATCGGCGAATAGCTGGTAATAATTCTGGCGGTAGAGGTCCACCTGGTTTTCGTAATAGGAGCCATCTGCTTTAACGCCTAATTCATTGTAGCGGCGGCCGGGTTGCGCCTCCCCGTTATTAAAATATCCTTCCCTGGTTTTATACAGGGAATCCTGCGGCACGCCGTTCCATGCCTGATGTGTTTTTTCGTATCCCTGAAGGGTCATGAAGCGCAGCGTTGTTTTGGGGCTGATCTTCCAGGCGGCAAGGAGCTGCAACGCTTTCAGGCTGGATGCCGAGCGCTCTATGTAGCCATCGGAGGAAATGTTGGAGAGCCTTACATCGAGCGCGAAGCCGCTTTTTGAAAAGCCTGTGCCTGCGCGCACGGTATATTTCTGGGTATTGAAAGAGCCGTAAGTGGCACCTGCTTCAGCGCCGGCTACGTCCATTACATCGAGGCTGGCAATGCTGAGCGTTGCGCCGAATGCTCCGGCGCCGTTGGTAGAGGTGCCCACGCCGCGCTGCAATTGAATGGAAGAAGTGGAAGAGGCAAGATCCGGAAGATCTACAAAGAAGGTGCCCTGGCTTTCGGCGTCATTTACGGCAATGCCATTCAGCGTTACATTGATGCGGCTGCCATCGGTACCGCGCACGCGGATGCCCGTGTAGCCAACGCCCGCACCGGCATCTGAAGTAACTAAAACGGATGGCGTATACTGCAGCAGGTAAGGAAGGTCCTGCCCGATATTCTGTTGCTGTATCTGCGCAAGGCTGAGGTCTGTTTTTGCGAAAGGAGCATCGGGCGAAGCACGGAGGGCGCGCACTTCGATTGGCTGCAGGGATTGTAAGGTGCTATCGGCACGCCGTGCTGTTACAGAAAATGATACAGCAGATAATACAGCCGTGTAAATTATCGGCCTTAAAAAGGTCTTCATGTAGCTTAAGATTGGCAAATGAAAAAAGCACAAAGTGCACTTCTGCAAAGCCGGAACTATAAGCTCACTGAATTTCGTAACCTGCCTTAAGGACTTATAAAGCGCGCAAGGCAGGTTGTTCTTCCCTAACCGGCATTACCCGGTCCAGGTTCAGCGGGTATAATCTCAGCCATTGTAAGGCACCCCGAGGCGAGCAATGATTTATTGTTTCGCGGTGTGAAGATAACGAACTGTTATTAATTTAGGTAACGACGAGTTTAAATTAAATAGGGTTTTTGCTTAATTTCGGCTTCCATATTCAATAATCAAAATGAAGAAACAAATCTTTACGCTTGGCATTTCTATGGCAGCGGCCTTCGGTGCGTCTGCCCAGTTGGCTACCCAGACGTTTAATTCCGGTATTCCTGCTACCTGGTTAATGATTAAAGGGGATAATAATACTCCTTCTGCTAACTGGGTAACGCGTATCCAGACAGAGCTTGCTGTTAAGGCTTGGATGACCTGGCCCAGCCCGACTGGTACAGCGGGTGATTCCTGTGTGCTTACAACCTCTCTCTTTACGCCCGCCGGTACTGCCAATCGCTGGTTGATAAGCCCACCGTTTATGGTGAATGGAGCAAACATAGTTGCGAGCTGGATGGATTATGCAACGGAAACCGGCAACCCCGATAATCTTCAGGTTCGGGTAGCTACTAATGGCGGCACAACGGCTGCCGATTTTGGTACCGTTATTTATGATCGGCCGGCTACAGAAGAAGCGCTGGGAAAAAATGCTATCTCGCTTGCTGCATATAATGGCCAGACAATACGCCTTGCCTTCCGCGATAATTCTACAGACAAGGGTATTTTAATGCTGGATAATATTGGCACGGAAGTGGTGACAACTGCTATGGATGCTGCGGTTACTTCGCTCACCTTTCCTACACTTGTGGCTGCAAGTGCGCAGCCTGCGGTAACGGTAACTAACAATGGCTATACCACCATTACATCACTTACCATTACCTACAGTATTGATGGTGGAGCTGCCGTTTCCCAAACATTCACCGGGCTAACACTTACTCCTTTTGCCGTTCAGACGCTCACCTTTACTACTCCTGTAACCGGTATCGCTACCGGGGCCCATACCATCCAGGTGGATCTTACCCAGGCCAATGGTGCTGCTGATCCTGTGGCAAGTAATAATACAAAAACAGCTGCATTTGCTGTACCTGGCACAGCAGTGCAGCGTGCCGGCCTGATGGAAGAATTTACGTCTTCGACCTGTGCACCATGTGCAGCTTTCAATTCGTCTTTTGATCCGCTCATCATTGGCGCTACTGTGAATGCAAATATGCCTTCCTCAAACTTTAATATCATCAAATACCAGATGAACTGGCCCAGCCCCGGCAATGATAAAAGCTACAATGGCGATGGTCTTACCCGCCGCACTTATTATGGCGTAAATAGCATACCAGATCATTTCACAAACGGCGTTGCCGGCACAAGCGGCGACCAGGCTGAAATCGATAATTCCAAAACGGCTCCTGCTTACATGAGCATTACCGGAAGCTACATTATTAAGAGTGACTCGATCTTTGCTTCCGCAACCATAACACCAAACTTTACAATCACTGGTGCGAACTTTAAAGTACGCATGGCTGCTACGGAGATACATTATACCAATAACGCAGCAACGACCTCTCAAAAAGAATACTATCACGTAATGCGCCAGATGTTCCCGACTGCTGCCGGCACAACTGTTGCTAACTGGACTAACGGTACTCCGCAGACGTTTACCTATAAGGCTAAATATACGATTGGCGGAGTTGCGCAAATGAATAAGAACTTCTGGGGTTCACCATTTGGCGGTAACCTGATCGTGTTTGTGCAGGATGATAATACAAAAGAGATATTCCAATCCAAATCCGTATCTGCCCAATGGCCTGCCGGCGTATCCAATGTAAATGCAGTTAAGGACATTAATGTATTCCCGAACCCTGCAACAAATGCAGCGCGTGTAACTTTTTCTATCGAAAAGAGCAGCAATGTTGATGTACAGGTGATGGATGCTCTGGGCCGCACGGCATTGGTTGCAGCTAATGAGCAAATGACAAGCGGGCAGCATCAGGTTTCTATTAATACCAGTTCATTGGCTAACGGTACGTATAATGTTATTATCCGTGTTGATGGAGGTGTTTCTACTCAACGCCTCAGCGTTGTTAAATAATTTTTTTATATTTCATTATAAATAACCCTCCAACAAGTAATTGTTGGGGGCTATTATTATGGTAATTCTGCCGGATAACCTGATACAAATTCATCTGGCAGCATTAACGAAATTTTATTTAAAAAATTGTGCAGTAATGGAATGATATTTGGATATTGCCATCTGAATAACTATCTTGCAACACTTAATGAGCATAACTATGAAGAAGATTTTACTTATTGTTTTCCCTTTATTTATCTCTCTTGCCACTCAGGCGCAGTCATTTATTCCAGCCAGTGGTAGCAACGATACTGTTTTTCAGGCCTGGACTTCCGGGAGTAGTATTGAATTGCATAACAATATCGCTAGTTCTTCAGCTACACCAATTACACTAAAGTGGAAGGTGATTAGCTATAAATTTGATGTTGGTTATGATGCTCCTGGTACTGGCATATGCGATAACCAAAATTGCTATACTGATGTTCCGGGCCTTTATAATGCTACCAGCTACTATAGATCAGACCCCTATACTGCCACAGCGGGTGATTTTCACGTGCTGTACTCTGTAAATAATCCTGCTCCTGGTACAAGCGCCAAAGTAACTGTAAGGGCTATAGATACCGTATCCAATTATGCCCGGACGCTGACATTTGTACTTTACCGCGCTGCACTCGGAATTGGTCAGACCGGTGCAAACGATAATTCGGTAACGCTATATCCAAACCCTGCGCGTGAATCAGTTAATGTAATTTTCGATAAACAGACAGATGTAAAGACCATTGCTATCTACAACATGATTGGTAAGACCATGCGCGTATTTAAGCCATCCGACAATAACAGTGCGAAGCTTGATCTGGATGCTATACCTTCCGGTATATACTTTGTACGCCTTATGAACGGCGAAGGGCAGATCGTAGCTACCCGCCGCTTTACGCGTCAATAAGGTTAGAATTAATTTACTATTTTTTTAAAGGCTGCCCATACGGGGCAGCCTTTTTTAATCCTTCAATTTTGAAACCCCGTAAGAAAACCCGATAGTTTGTAACTATCGGGTTTTGCAATTAATCGTTCGGTTAATTCTTTTTTAAACTTCATTCAGGCCAAGCTCCACAAGAGCATTTTTAAGAAAGCCACCAAGCTCAGCAACATAGGCAGGGGAAAAATCAAATTGGATACCAGCCGTCTCGTATAGCTCTTTGAGCGTTTTCGTATAGCCCAGAGATAGTGCTGCCGTATAATTATCCAGCGCACCCTGCGCATTGCCGCGGTATTGGCGCCACATAGCCACCGCCCCAAGCTGTGCAATGCCATATTCGATATAGTAAAAAGGTACTTCGAACAAATGCAGTTGCTTTTGCCAGAAATTAGCGCGGTAATCATCAAATTCCGTCCAGTCAACCATACCGGTGCCAAACTCTGTGAGCATTTCTTTCCACGCTGCCTCACGCTCTTCCACACTATGGCCTACATGCGTATAGAGCCAGTGCTGGAATTTATCGATCGTCGCTATCCAGGGCAATACAGAAATTACCCGCTCCATTTCATCCAGCTTAGCGCGCTGCAGCTCTTTGGCATCCGGATAAAATGCCCCCCAGTACTCCATCGTAAAGAGCTCCATGCTCATGCTTGCAAGCTCGGCAATCTCCATCGGGTATTCCTTAAAAGCACTGAGCGCAAGATCGTGAGAAAGGAAAGAATGCACTGCATGGCCGCCTTCATGCATCATCGTAATTACATCGCCGGCTGTGCCTGCGGCATTCATGAATATAAAGGGAATGCCTGTTTCTGCGAGCGGACAGTTATAGCCGCCCGGCGCTTTGCCTACACGGCTATCCAGGTCCAGGCGGTTCATCTCCTGCATCTTTACCAGGCATTGCCCGAAGAAAGGGCGAAGCTTTGTAAATACATCTACTGCCTTGTCACTTAGTTCCCGGCCATCTTTAAATGGGTGCAGCGGCTTAATGCCCGCGGCTTCCGCATCAGTATCCCATGGCCGCAACTTTTCTACGCCAATCCGGCTGCGGCGGTGCTCTTGTAGCATCCGGTGCAGCGGTACGATATGCTCACGGATGGCCTCATGAAAGCGAAAGCAATCTTCCGGCGTATAATCAAAGCGCCCCAGTTCGCTGAACTTGTAGTCGCGGTAGTTTTCAAAGCCTGCATTTACCGCAACCTTTTGCCTGCGCTCTAAAAGCTGATCAAATAATTCGTTGAGCCTGGTGTTATCTTCTAATCTGCGTGCAGACACTTTCCTGAATACCGTTTCCCGCACATTGCGATCCGGATTTTGTAGAAACTTTGCAGCCTGTTGGAGGGTATATTCCTTGCCTTCATATTCAATGGTCATCTTGCTGGAAATAACCCCATATTGCTGTGCAAGAACGCTTAGCTCTGATTGTAACGGTATATTCTCTTTACGGTACAGCTTAATACTATTGCCCACATTGCGCAGGTAAGGAAAATACTGTGCTGTATCCAGTTCAGCTGCAAAAGGCGATGCAATTAGCTTTTGATTAAGCGCAAAGCTATATGGCTTCATTTTTGGCTCTATTTCGGTTACAAAATAGGTGAATGCTTCTTCGTAAGCCGCGTTGGTCGTATCAAGCGTCATGTGTATCTGCCGCCAGCTTGCATCTTCACTGATCACAGCATCGAGCTCGCTAAGAGCTGCCAGCCAGCCCTGCAAGGCTTCTCTGGTGTCTGTTTTACGGTTTTGCAGTTGCTCAAAATAGGGCTGTAAGGCCTCCCAGTTAGTCAGCACAAAGTCTTTGGGAAGAAAACGGCGTGGTGCTGGTTTAATAGCGGCTGTTGTCAGAATCATCTATCGTTTAGGTTGTTTTTGGATATGCAATGTAAGATTTTGGCTGCTGGAAGCAGTGGATAAAATTATAATCATTTATAGATAAGAGAATATTTTATAGAAAATATGATTTTCATTAATAAACAATTATTATGGTTAAATAGCGGAGTAATAAATTTATTTAGTGCTCATTACAAAGAATAAATATTTTAAACATTACTGTTAAAGTTTTATTGCCAAATTGGCCGTGATTTCCATTTTTTTGATTGCCTGCCGTTTGTTACATTTGTACCAGTTGTGAATTTAATGGGTTAGTAAGTAGCCGTCCCGATTCTTCGGGATGGCTCTTTTTTTATTCCTGCATTTCAATAGGTTTTTGATCTTCCCGTATCCATTACTTCACGGGCAATCTTATCTTTAATTCAAGAATTTTCGGGGCTCTTTCTTTTTAATCTCATTAGCCTGAGATTCCTGTTTATGGCCAAAACAAAATCAGCCTTTTTCTGCCAGCAGTGTGGTTACGAAACCCCGAAGTGGACCGGCAAATGCCCTTCCTGCGGGGCATGGAACTCTTTTGTGGAAGAAATCGTAGAGCGCGATACCCCGAAGAAAGGCGGCGACGTAAACTGGAATGATGCATCACCAATAGAAAAGCGCAAAGCACATAAAATAGATGAAGTAGTAGCTGCCGATGAGCCGCGTATCTCTATGCCGGATACGGAGCTCAACCGTGTGCTCGGAGGCGGTATCGTACCTGGCTCCGTAGTGTTGGTAGGCGGCGAGCCGGGCATTGGTAAAAGCACCCTGTTCCTGCAATGTGCCCTTCAATGGAAGCATGGCATTACCCTCTACGTATCCGGCGAGGAGAGCGCCCAGCAGGTAAAGCTCCGGGCAGATCGTGTAGGTGCCGCCAACCCCAATCTCTATATTCTTAACGCTACAGATACAACTACCATTTTTGCAGAGATCAAAAAGCTACGTCCTCAATTGGTAATCATTGATTCGATACAAACACTTGAGTCTCCTTATGTGGAGAGCGCAGCAGGGAGCGTATCGCAGGTGCGCGAATGCGCAGCAGAGCTACAGCGATTTGCTAAATCCTCGAATATCCCGGTCATTATCATCGGGCACATTACCAAAGAAGGCTCCATTGCCGGGCCGAAGGTCTTGGAGCATATGGTAGATACGGTGCTGCAATTCGAGGGCGACCGCCACTATGCATACCGCATCCTGCGCACCCTCAAAAACCGCTTTGGCTCAACATCCGAACTCGGCATTTATGAAATGGTTGCCACAGGTATGAGGCCCGTATCTAACCCTTCTGAGATTCTCTTATCGCAGCATGATGAGCCGCTCAGTGGCATTGCTATTGCAGCCATTATGGAAGGGGCGAGGCCGCTGATGATTGAGGTGCAGGCACTCGCATCGCAGGCGGTGTACGGTACGCCACAGCGCACGGTAAGCGGTATGGATCTGCGCAGGCTTCAGTTGCTGCTTGCTGTATTGGAAAAACGCGGCGGCTTTCAGTTTGGCGCAAAAGATGTATTTGTGAATATTGCCGGTGGCTTGAAGATCGAGGATCCTTCTATTGAACTGTCGGTGGTCTGTGCGCTGCTTTCCACTTATGAAGATAAGGCGCTGCCATCCAATATCTGCCTGGTTGGGGAGATAGGCCTGAGCGGTGAGATACGCGCAGTGAACCGCATTGACCAGCGGATTGCAGAAGCCGATAAGCTGGGCATGGATGTCATCTTTATCCCCAAAGCAAATGCCCGCGGGCTGGATTTAAAAGAGCTGAAAATTGAGGTGAAGCCGGTGAATAAAGTAGAAGATGTATATCGCGCGCTTTTCTAAATCCGGCAATCACTTTTTGAAGAAGGCATTTGCGGCTTCCAGCCCGCTGTTGTAAAGCAGCGCTTTATCCGCGCGCCTCATCGGGCGTACACGCGGCTTTATACCTTTGGTGCTGATGTAAATGGTTCTGCCTTTTTCATTTATCAGGTCTTTATCGCGGTTCAGGCTTTCGATAATATAGTTGTACAAAGCGCCAACATAAGTACTCATTCCTTTGATGTGATAGTGCGAGATGGCAGTGCTTTGCTTAAACCCTGCTATCTGCTCCGGGCGCTCCAACTTCAGGCCTAAAGTAGCCGCATTGTTTACCCCGCCGGAATCGAATACCGAGACTGGATAATTGGCCGTCAGCCCGCCATCGATCATTACGGAATATTCACAGCCCCTTTTAGGTTTACGAACTACATTGCCGGCGGTATCCAGCAATACTGCGCTGAAGTACAGCGGTATGGACATGCTGATGCGCACGGCGGTTTTCAGCGGCATTTGCGGAGTTGCCTGAAGGCAGAATATTTCTGTACGCTGTGCGGTAAGGTTAGTGCCTGTGATGTATAGATCCCGGAAGTTTTTATTGCTAAGACGGAGCACATGAAGCTGCTTAAAAGTAAGCCAGGCATTCCCGGTTTTCTGCTCGATCAGCTTACCGATCCAGCGCTCGAACCGCTCGCCACGATACCAGCCATAGCGGTGGAAGAAGCGATAAAATCCACCGAAGAATATAAACCTGCCATCATTGAACTGCTGGATCTTCAGGTCTTCCATAATCGTTTTGATCTCTGCCGGTGAATAGCCGACAGCAACCAGCAGCGCAGAAACCGCGCCAACGGATGTGCCCGCCGTCTGCTTGATTTCCGCTAACACCTGCGCCTGTTGTAATGCCTCCAATGCACCGGCATAAGCAAGCCCACGCACTCCGCCACCTTCAAATACTAGATTGCGGTAGGCAGGTTGCTGGGTGCTTGCCGCAAGAGGCATAAGCATCGAAAATATAATGAGCAAGGCAAATAAACGCATATTACACTTGGCCGAAAAAAAATTATCAAAAAAAATAGAAATAAAATCAGGCTTTACAGCACTAAAGTAAGCAATGTGCGAAATGCAGGCTGTACAAGGCTTTGAATGCAATCGTTTCCTGATCAATATGCCTTTTTCAGACGGAAAGAAATCATTTTTATGCGGCTGAATGTTTTTCCTAAAAAGTTTTGCACGGTTTTTGACGCTATATAAGAAACAAACTCCCTTTTATTTATGTCGCTGATAATTGATCTTGCCCCAGGCCTTGAGCACCTGTTCTTCCCGCGGCTGTGCGAGGGATGCTGTACTCCCCTGATGCGGGAGGAAGATACACTTTGCCTGAGCTGCCTTGCAGCGCTGCCACGCACCGGTTACTACACTACCAATGATAATGAAGCAGCGCTCCGGTTTGCAGGGCGCATTCCCTATCAGCAGGTTACCGCGCTTTCGCATTTCGCGCCCGATAGCCTGTTGCAGCATTTACTTCACCGCCTTAAATACGATCGGAAAAAAGGAGTCGGCCTGTTCCTCGGTCGCCAGCTTGGCTATGAACTACTTAAAAGTAATTGGATCGCTTCCGTAGATGTGATTATTCCGGTGCCGCTGCATCCCAAAAAAGAAGCTGAGCGTACCTACAATCAAAGCGACCTGATCGCTGCCGGCATCAGCGAGATCAGCGGCAAGGATACCAATACAAAGCTGCTGCGGCGCACCCGGCATACAGAAAGCCAGACAAAAAAATCGCGTGAGGAGCGCATAGCCAATATGAAGGATGCTTTTATCGTAAATAATGTTTCTGCTTTAAAAGGGGCTCATGTATTGCTCACCGATGATGTGCTTACCACAGGAGCCACTTTGGAAGCTGCCGCAGCCGCTCTTTTAAAAGTTCCCGGTCTTACAGTTAGCATTGCTACAGCCGGAATTGCCGATGGCTGAAATTTATTTTATTTCCGATACTTGTAAAAACAAGATTTGATCGTTACCTTTTCTTTAAATTTTTAAGCCTAACATTTTCAATTTCACCACAATCTGATAAAATCATGAAGAAACGATCATTGATTACGGTTGCGATGCTTTGTGCATCATCGCTCGCTATGGGCGCAGGCTACCAGCTCAATTTACAAGGGTTGCGCCAGCTCGCAATGGGCGGCGGCGGCTGTGCATGGCCGTGGGATGCCGCAACTATCTTCTATAACCCGGGCGGCCTTGCACAGCTCGATGGTATCCAGGTAAATGCCAGTGTGCTTGCAATCGTTGCGAGGGCGCAGTACGCAGAAAGCCAGGCCGGCGGAAACACTGCCCGTACGCAAAACCAGACGTTTACCCCATTTAATCTGTATATAGGCGGCACCATTAAGCCGGGCAGCAAGCTTGGTGTGGGCCTGGGTGTTTATACTCCTTTCGGTAGTGGTGTAAAATGGGAGGATGATTGGGAAGGCCGTTATGTAACGCAGAATATCAAGCTGCAGACAATCTTCATTCAGCCAACTTTAAGTTACCGCCTCAATGATATCGTATCTGTTGGTGCGGGCTTCGTTTATGCCTTCGGCAATGTAAAACTGGCACGTGCGCTGCCTTTTCAAAACAGTCTTGGTGAAGATGGCAAGGTAGAGCTGAAAGGCAATGCGCACGGCACCGGATATAATGCAGGCATAAACCTGAAGGCCTCTGATAAGCTGCATTTCGGCATTTCATACCGCTCTAAAGTATATATGGATGTAAAAGGCGGCGATGCAACCTTCACTGCACCTGCATCCTTAGCAATGCGTGTACCGGCAAGCAATATGTTCGATGCAACTTTGCCACTGCCGGAAGTGCTTTCCGTAGGCGTTGGCTATAAAGTAACTGATAAGCTAACGCTGCAGGCAGATTTTAACCTCACGGGATGGAATGTTTATAAAGAGCTCGCTTTTGATTTTGAAACAAACACCGATATCGTGCAGGATTCTCATGCGCCACGCAATTATGAAAACAGGCTAGCCAGCCGTATTGGTGCGCACTATCAGGCTACCAAAAGCCTGGCCCTGATGATTGGCGGCGCTTATGATCCTACGCCGGTGGTTGATGATTATGTATCTCCCGATCTCCCTGATGCCAACCGAATTGTGCTTACCGCCGGCTTCACTGTAAAGCCTGCAAAGCATCTTACCATCCTCGCAGCCGTAGAGTATGTAACTTCTGAAAAGCGTAATGCCTACTATGCCGATCAAAAATTTGGTGGCCGCTACCAAACCAAGGCTATAACACCAGGCATAGGTTTAACGTATGATTTCCGCTAAATCCATTCCAAAAAAAGAATCAAGCCATGAATAAGAAAAGTATTTACATAGCTGGCCTCGCCGCACTTACACTCACCGCCTGCAAGCCCCATCTCGATACGGATGCGCCAGGCGCCGGCAACCTTGACCTTAAAACTTACGTAGCGGTAGGTAACTCACTCACCGCAGGATATGCAGATGGTACCCTCTACAAAAGCGGCCAAGAGAATGCTTATCCGATAATACTTGCTAAGCAGTTCAGCCAGTTGGGCGGCGGCGCCTTTAAAACGCCGTTCTTAGCTGTAGATAAAGGCTATCCCGGCTTAAAGCGCATACTGGGCTACACCACTTCCTGCAAAGGCGTAGTGTCTTTAGGGCCTGTATTTGAAGATACTACAGGAGCTGCCGCCAGTAATGCTGCCAATACCGCGAGTGTTGCAACAGGAGGCCCATACAACAACACCGGCGTTCCCGGCATCCGCGCTATCGATTATTTGCTACCCGGCTATGGCGCACTGAATCCTTACTCAAAGCGCTTTTTTCTGGATCTCGCAGCTTCACCGCTTGCGGAGATCAACCGTGCCAGTGCTACATTTTTTACTGCCTGGATCGGTAATAACGATGTGCTTGCGTATGCTACATCCGGCGGGGTTGGCAAGAGCAGCAACGGTTCTTTCGCTGATCAGAATTCTATTTCTTCCACATCACTGTTTTCCATAGCGGTCGATTCTGTGCTCAACCGTATGACCAGCAATGGCGCAAAGGGCGCGGTAA
This sequence comes from Chitinophagaceae bacterium, assembly GCA_965246905.1. GTDB lineage: Bacteria > Bacteroidota > Bacteroidia > Chitinophagales > Chitinophagaceae > UBA1952. The sequence continues at coordinate 214,563 of CBDFFZ010000009.1, read as the reverse complement.
TGAATATCCCCGATGTAACAACGGTACCTTATTTTACTACGATCCCAATTAACGGGCTCACGCTTTCGGCTACCGATGCAACAGCATTGAGCGCTGCTTATGCCCCTCTCGGCATTAAATTCACCGAAGGTGCCAATAACTTTATAATCCAGGATACAACTGCTCCGGGTAAATTCCGCCAGATCAGGTCCGGCGAATATCTGCTGCTTACCTTACCGCAGGATTCCCTGCTGTGCGGCGGCTGGGGCTCTAAAAAGCCTATCCCGTCGCAGTATGTGCTCGATGCAAATGAAGTGGGCAATGTGCGTACGGCTACGGCTACATTCAACAGCATCCTGCAGCAGGGAGCAAGCAAGCGCGGGCTCGCTTATGTGGATATGAATACTTACCTCAAGACGCTGCAAACGGGTTTTTTGTTTAATGGCGTAGGCTACAGCGCCACATTCGTACAGGGCGGTGCTTTCTCGCTTGATGGTGTGCACCTTACACCGCGCGGCTATGCGCTTGCGGCCAATGAAATTATCCGCGTAGTCAATCAATACTATAATGCGTCTATTCCGCAGGCGGATGTGAATAGCTATTCGGGGATCAGGTTTCCGTAACGGATCCTGAAAATTATCATACAAGCCCGGAGTACCTTAAAAACGCTCCGGGCTTTTTTGTGTTCCGGACATTTTGTATGCAGCTCAATTTTATACGCTTCCAGCAAAATGCATGTTTCCGGATACACTATTCGCATTTGAGGTGCTCAGGATGTTGTCAGCGGTGCAAACGTTCTTGTCATGCATTCAAACGCTGTTGTTGCGGCTGTAAAAAAGCCTGTAGCAACTACAACCGGCTGTGCGGGTTGACGCACTTGGCGGGAATCTGCTGCAAAGCAACAACCAGCTAAAAATCATTAAAATTTTAAATCGCTTCGCGGGATTTTTCTACTGCTGTATAGAGCTTATGGTAAGCACCTTCCGCAGCAATTAGTTCCCGGTGATTGCCCCGCTCTAAAACCTGCCCGGCATCCAGAACAAGAATCTGATCAGCCCGGCGGATGGTGGAAAGCCGGTGCGCAATTACAATAGAAGTGCGCCCCTTTATAAGCATATCGATGGCGCGCTGAATAAGCTGCTCACTCTCACTATCCACAGACGATGTAGCTTCATCAAGAATAAGAATAGACGGATTGTATAGTAATGCCCTTGCAAAAGAGATAAGCTGCCGCTGCCCCTGCGAGAGTGTATTTCCCCGCTCCATTACATTGTAGTGATAGCCTTCCGGCAATCTTAAAATGAAATCGTGCAGGCCCAGGAGCTTACAAACCTCTTCCACTTTTTCTAAGGAGATGCTTTCATTGCGCAGCGTAATATTCTCGGCCACAGTTCCGGAAAAGAGAAATACATCCTGCAATACAATGCCGATATGGCTGCGCAGCGCATAGATATTATAGTCTTTTAAATCGCGCCCGTCAATCAGAATCGCGCCGCTGCTTATTTCATACAGGCGGTTAAGAATAGAGATGATAGATGTTTTACCGGCGCCGGTATGGCCTACCACCGCCATTGTTTGGCCTGCGGGCAGATGAAAGGAAACGCCTTTTAGCACTGGTGTGCCGGGCTTATACGAAAAATGTACATCCTTAAAATCCACCTCGCCGCGAATCTTTGCCGGCGCTAAGCTGCCATTCTCTGCCTGGAATTCCTCACTATCCAGCACTGTAAAAATGCGCTCGCCGGCTATCAGCCCCATTTGCAGCACATTGAATTTATCGGCCAGCATACGTAATGGGCGGAACAGCAGGTTGAGGTACATGATAAAAGCAACCACAATACCCGGCGTCACTTCGTAGCTCAGCATCTGCTTCGCGCCCCACCATACCAGCAGGCCCATGCTCATAGCCAGGATGATTTCCACGATCGGGAAGAAAACCGAATAAGCAAATATGGCCCGGATATTCGCATCACGGTGTTCCTTGTTGATGGCGCCGAACTTGCCCATCTCTCGCTCCTCGGCGGCAAATGCCTGTACGATATACATGCCTGTAATGTGCTCCTGTACAAAAGCATTCAGCGCAGCCACGGCATTGCGCACGCTGTGAAACGATTTATTCACCGACTCTTTAAAAAAATAAGTGGCAATGATCAATCCCGGAAAAGTAGCGAGGCACACAAGCGTAAGCCGCCAGTCGGTAATGAGCATTACAGTAATGATGGCGATGATCGTAAGCACATCCGCAACAATGGAAATAATGCCTTCGGAGAATACGTCATTCACCGCCTCGATATCATTTACCGTACGGGTGGTAAGTGTACCGATCGGCGTTGTATCAAAGTAGCCCACATTCTGAAAGAGGATCTTCTGAAAAACGCTCTTGCGCAGGTCATTAATTACCGATTGCCCGAGCCAGTTGATGCGGTAGAGAAACCAGAAGCGCAGGCCGCTCTCTAATAAAAGAATTCCGAACTGGGCCGCGCTCACATAGATCAATCCGGTAAGCATGCGGCCGGCAATGAATTTATCTACCGAAAGCTGGATAAGATAAGGCCGCAATGGCGCGAGGCCGGATAAGATCAGGATCAGCGTAAGCGAAAAAGCCAGCGTATTGCGGTAAGGCCGCGCGTAAGAGAACAGCCGGCGGAGCAGCGGGAAAGAGAATTTTGGTTTGGGGGAAGTGGCCAATCAGCGTTTATTAAGTACGTAATCTTCAAACCAATTGGGTACAAATCCAATATCGAATGTCAGGCTGGCGCCTTCAGTTATCTGTGCTACCTCCCGGTGTTCGCGGCCGGAATTATCATAAAGAAACGCCCTTGAAGTAAAGCGGATTGCCGGCAATAAATTGTTGAGTGAGCGAATGTACCGTTTAAGAATTTTCTCCTCAGGCACATGATGTCCTTTTTCTAACACCCGCCCGGCTACGCGCTCTACATTCACCAGAGGGTCATCTATACATACAAAGTAAAGATAAGTACGGTATCCTTGCGCCTGTGCGCGCTTTAAAAGGTCCACTTTCCCGGATTCAGACATTACTGTTTCAAACGCAAAAGAAACTCCCGCTGCAAGCAGGGATTCCCGGATAAAATCCGCAAAGAGCGTGGGAAAATAGGTGGCAATTGGCAATGCTTCCAGCAGCACAAAAAGATTATCTAATATAGTCCAGCTAACCTGAGCCCGGTCGTAGAGAGGATGTTCAGTGTAAAAGCGTTCAAAGGCTTCCTGGGAGAACTGGAGCCCGTAATTATCAAAGTTCAGTGTGCTGGAGGTACGCAGCTCTTTCTCCATTTCATCAGCATTAAGGTAAATGCCGAATTTATCTCCAAGCTTTTGACGAATATTATTGGTAAGTGTGGTTTTACCGGAACCATTTGGCCCGGCAATTAATCGAAGGCGGGAAGTCATATTCAGGCAATATTTACAATTCCTGAAGTGTAGTTTGTATTCCGCTTGCGGGGAAGTTTTCTCACTTCCTGCCTGCTACCATCCGGCATCAGGAGGTATACTGCGTCGTCTTCGATAATTGTTACACTTCTGCCTTGGGCATGTGCAGCTGCAATTGCCTGGGTTGCTGCTTCTTTTAAAATTCCGGACTTAGCCCACGCAGCAATAATGGGTTCCACATCTGCATCGCCTGCGCGTGCACGTTCTTCAAAGCCGCTAATCAAACTCGCTTTCATACCCTAAAGTTACTGAAAAATCACCCCGCATCTTCCACCTTCGATTCCATCAGGTAAGCCTTGATAAACCCGTCGATCTCCCCATCCATCACCGGCCCTACATTGCCCACTTCATAGTCCGTTCTATGATCCTTGATCATCTTGTACGGGTGAAAAACATAGCTGCGTATCTGCGAGCCCCACTCGATCTTCTTCTTCGATGAATTAGCCGCATCCTTCACCGCATTGCGCTTCTGCAGCTCTATCTCGTACAGCTTGCTTTTCAGCATCTGCATAGCGCGCTCGCGGTTGCCCAGCTGGCTCCGGTCCTGCTGGCACACTACTACAATACCTGTAGGAAGGTGCGTGAGCTGCACCTTTGTTTCCACCTTATTCACATTCTGCCCGCCGGCGCCGCCACTGCGCGAGGTTTCCATCTTCACATCAGCCGGGCTGATCTCGATCTCGATCGTATCATCGATCAGCGGGTACACATAAACCGATGCAAACGACGTATGGCGCCGTGCATTGGAATCGAACGGCGAAATGCGTACCAGGCGATGTACGCCGCTCTCCGCCTTCAGAAAACCATAGGCAAAAGAGCCCTCAAACTGGAAGGTGCACTGCTTGATGCCCGCGCCATCGCCGTCCTGCCAGTCGAGTATAGTAACCGTCCAGCCCTGCCGCTCGCCATACATACGGTACATGCGCGCCAGCATCTCGGCCCAGTCCTGGCTCTCCGTACCGCCCGCGCCCGAGTTGATCGTCATTACCGCAGGCATCTCATCCTCCGGCTCATCCAGCGTGCTCTTGAATTCGAGATCGTCGATGCTTTCAATGGCTTTGTTGTAAGCGGCTTTCACTTCTTCTTCTTCCGCCTCCCCTTCTTTCCAGAAATCAAAAAGGATGGCAAAATCCTCTACAGCGCCGTTCACATTATTGTAAAGGTCTATCCAGTATTTATGCGTTTGTATCTCTTTCAGGATGCCGGTAGCGCGTGCATTATCATCCCAGAAGCCGGGCGAAAGCGACAGCTGCTTATCACTTTCCGTCTTAGCGGAGCGGTCTTCTACATGCACAAATTGCTTTAGCTGCACCACACGGGTGCGCATCTCCTTTATTTGCTCAACAGTCATAAACGCTTAAAAATTCAGGCGCAAAGATACAGCGGCACCCTGCATGGCAGGAATGTTCTTAAATGCTCTTTTTGCCCTTAGCTGAAGTAGTAGTATGAAGCATCCATTGCAACCGATGGTTAGTTCTCTAATATCTTTTGATAAAAGATATTAGAGAACCACTCTTATACAGTTCCAGCATTATTGAGCTTTTACTATTCGCTGTGCTTGTCTGAACTATGATTTTTTTTGATTGTTCTGATTTCCATGAGCAAGCAGATAATGGCAGGATGGAGATTTCCTACCGAACCTGCGCATTTTCTTACATAGGGGAGAGCATCACCGTCTTGTTCCAGGCATTCCTGCATAAAAAACCTGCAAAAGCCTTGAAGCCCCTCGCAGGTTTATGTATGAACCAATACCAACAAGCCTTGCAGCATTGTTGGCTTTAAAAACTAAGCATTCGCCTTGCCCGGCAGTACTACCGGCAGCGTTTTCTGCTCTTTGATCTTGCCCCAGCCGCCCAGCACATTCCGGAGGTTATGGAAGCCCTGCCGCTTAAGCAGTGAGGCAGCAATCACAGAGCGGTAGCCGCCTGCGCAGTGTACGTAAAGGTTGCTATCGCCATCTACCATAGCCATGTTCAGCGGGTCCATCATTTCAGTAAGTGGGAGGTTGGTAGCACCCTGCACATGGCCGGCTTCATACTCGGCAGGCTTGCGCACATCCAGCACTTCGAGGCGGATGTCGTGCGGGAAGTCCATTGCCAGCTCATCCGCTTCCACATCTATAATGAGGTCCACTTTTTCGCCACTATCGCGCCATGCTTCGAAGCCGCCGCCAAGGTAGCCGAGCACCCGGTCGTAGCCTACGCGTGCCAGGCGGATAATGCTTTCCTCTTCCTTACCTGCCTCTGTAACGAGCACATAATCCTGGGTATGCGGCAGCAGACTTCCTGCCCACTCTGCAAAGCGGCCATCAAGACCTATGGAAATGGAATCGGGCACAAAGCCTTGTGTAAAAGTGGTAGAAGTACGCGTATCCAATATCCAGGCACCAGCGGTAACCGCGGCCTTAAAATCCGCTGCCGGCAAAGCTTTTACAGAATCCGCCTTCAGCTCATCCATGCTCTTATATCCTTGCTGGTTAATCTTCGCATTTACCGGGAAGTGGGCAGGAGGTGCATTCAGGCCGGTAGTTACTACTTTAATGAATTCTTCCTTACTCATATCCTGCAAGGCATAGTTGGTTGCTTTTTGCGCGCCAATGGTGCTAAAAGTTTCCGGCCCGAGGCTTTTGCCGCAGGACGAGCCCGGCCCATGCGCCGGATATACGATAAGCGTGTCATTCAGCGGCTTGATCTTTTCGTTGAGCGAATGGTACATCATACCAGCCAGCTCTTCCTTCGTCATATCGCCGCTGAAAAGATCGGGGCGGCCCACATCGCCTACAAACAGGGTATCGCCGGTGAAGATGCAGTAAGGGTTGCCGCTTTCATCACTGAGCAGATAGCAGGTGCTTTCCAGCGTATGGCCGGGCGTATGCAGCGCTTTAACCGTAAGGCCACCTATTTTGAATTCCTGGCCATCGGCAGCCTTAGTGATAGCGAAGCCTGCGGTAGTGCCCGGCCCGTAGATAATAGGAGCGCCTGTTTTACGGGCAAGCTCAAGATGGCCGCTTACAAAATCCGCATGAAAATGCGTTTCGAAAATGTATTTGATGGTTACGTTCTGCTCTTCGGCGAGCTTCAGATAGGCATCGATATCGCGTAGCGGGTCAATTACTGCGGCCTCGCCGTTATCGGCAATAAAGTAGGCCGCCTCGCTGAGGCAGCTTGTATATAATTGTTGTACGAACATAATCAGAAAAGAAATCGTTGCTGTGATAAAAACGTGTAATGTTATTTTTCCGCCTGATAGGCATGCGGATGGTTGGTAAAAGTAAGCAGAATAGCGCTGAACGATATATATAGCCGTGTCAGGGAAATTTATTTTGTTGGAGGATTCTTGTTGGGTAAGGCTGGATCAGGGGTTGAAAAGCGGGTACCTGAATCCTTCTAATCCTCTTGAAATCCTGGTTCTGACAATTACAGCGGATAAGAAAAGCTCAGCGGATAAGAAAAGCTCAATAGCTGCGACCAGATGAACGGTGCCAACGCCACGACTGCTTAATAGCAATACTCCGGCCCGGACAATAAAAAAGCCGCTTTACAGCAGCCAACCCTTTTGGGATGGGCATAAAAAAGCCAGCCTGAGAACAGGCCAGCCCCTATAAACCCTACTGCAATAGTAGGACGTATTTATGAGATTGACAAGCCCCCCTCAAAAAAATCTTTTTGTCATCTTCTGATTATATTATCTGAAGATTTACCGGTGCATTATACGCCGGCAACCGCTCCGTTATTAAATTGCTACTTTTGCGCTCCAATATTTTATGCAGGATTTATGCAGTTTCTGGATTTTGAAAAACCACTGGAAGAGCTCTATGCTCAGATTGCCAAAGTAAAAGAGCTTGGTGAAAAGAATGGCGTGGATATTACCGCATCGGTAACACAGCTGGAAGCCGCTGTAGAAAAAACACGCAATGAGATCTATGACACCCTTACGCCCTGGCAGCGTGTACAGCTTAGCCGCCATCCGGAGCGCCCATATACTATGTTTTACATCGAGCAGATCTGTAGCAATTTCGTTGAGCTTTTCGGCGACCGGCAGGTGAAGGATGATAAGGCAATGGTAGGCGGTATGGCCGAAATTGAGGGTATGCCGGTGATGGTGATTGGCCAGCAGAAGGGCATAAACACAAAAATGCGCCAGTTGCGCAACTTCGGGATGGCCAACCCGGAAGGCTACCGCAAGGCGCTGCGCCTGATGAAGATGGCGGAGAAATTTAACCGGCCCATCATTACGTTTATAGATACGCCGGGCGCTTATCCCGGCCTCGAAGCCGAGGAGCGCGGACAGGGCGAGGCCATTGCGCGCAACCTGTTTGAGATGATCAACCTGAAGGTGCCGGTGATCTGCGTGATTATTGGCGAAGGTGCATCCGGCGGGGCTCTGGGCATTGGCATCGGCGATAAGGTAGCCATGCTGGAGAATACCTGGTACAGCGTGATATCGCCGGAAAACTGCTCTACTATTCTGTGGCGCAGCTGGGATTATAAAGTAATAGCAGCCGAGCAGCTACATCTTACCTCTACCGATATGAGTGGTTTTGGACTTGTAGATGATGTGGTGGCTGAGCCGGTAGGCGGCGCGCATACCAGGCCAGTGGAGATGGCAGAAAGCCTGAAAAAGTATATCCTGGAATGTCTGGTAGGGTTAAAGAATATTGATGCGGAAACCCGCATTCAGCAACGGATTGATAAGTTTTCCGGAATGGGCTTTTATGAAGAGACCGATGAGCCGGCGACCCTTATGCACACTGGTAAAGAAGAATAAACCGCTCTTGCAGATCAAGGCGATTACCAGAGATTTTTGCGCTTGCATATCCTCGCTGCCTTATCCTTTTTAATAAAAATTTATGCCTTCAGCAGATAGTAAACATCTATTCTGCGGTACCGGCGTAGCGCTCGTTACGCCGTTCCGCAAAGATCTTTCCGTAGGGTTTGACTCCCTTCGCCGCCTTGTGAACCACGTTATCGAAAATGGCGTGGATTACCTCGTGGCACTTGGCACTACGGCAGAAACGCCTACGCTTACGGCGGATGAAAAAAAGGAAGTGCTTTCCTGTATTGTTAGCGCTGCAGAAGGGCGTGTGCCGGTAGTTTGCGGCATGGGCGGCAATAACACGGCAGAGGTTTTGCAGTTGCTTAAAGAGTATGACCTCAGTAAGGTGGACGGACTTCTGAGCGTTGCACCCTACTATAACAAGCCTTCGCAGGAAGGCATGTACCAGCATTTTAAGGCTATTGCATCGGCTACGGATAAGCCCGTCATTTTATATAATGTGCCTGGCCGTACAAGCTCAAATTTATTGCCACAGACAGCGCTACGGTTAGCGGCTGAGTTTTCTAATATTGTAGCAATCAAGGAAGCGAGTGGTAACCTGGTGCAGTGCATGGAGCTCGTAGCGGGCGCGCCGGAGCATTTCGCAGTGCTTTCGGGGGATGATGATCTTGTGGTGCCGCAAATTTCTATTGGTATGCAGGGTGTAGTGTCCGTAGCAGCCAATTGCTTTACCAAAGATTTTACTTCGATGGTGCGCCTTGCGCTGGAAGGTGATTTTGAAGCTGCGCGGAAGATGCATTATAAGCTGCTTCCCGGTATTCATCTTCTTTTTGCAGAAGGTAATCCTGCCGGTGTTAAGTACACGCTGGAAGCGCTGGAGCTGGGCTATAACAACCTGCGCCTTCCGTTAGTGCCGGTGAGCGAGGCTACTGCTTTAAAAATTAAATCGTTTCTTGCTTCTTAAATTCTCAGGGAATCTTTTTATGAAAAAAATGCTTCTTGCGCTCGCTGCATTGCTCCTGATTAGCAGCGCGGCTTTTGCCCGCACCACAAAAGTGGTTATTGAAACGGAGTATGGTAAAATAGTGATGGCGCTTTATGATGGTACGCCAAAGCACCGCGACAATATGATTGCGCTGGTAAAAAAACATTTTTACGATAGCACGCTTTTTCACCGGGTGATCCCGCAGTTTGTAGTGCAGGGTGGCGATCCTACTTCTAAAACGGCTGCTGCCGGAGCCAGCCTTGGCGATGGAGATGTGGGCTACCGCATACCAGCTGAGATAGACAGCCAGTATTATCATAAGCGCGGTGCCATAGGTATGGCGCGGGATAATAATCCTGATAAGGCTTCCTCAGGCTGCCAGTTCTATATTGTTACGGGCCGGCCATTCAATGAGCAGGAGCTTGATAATGCCGAAGTGCGCAGCGGCCATAAGATCACCCCGGCACAGCGCGAGGTTTATAAAACGCTGGGCGGTACGCCGCATTTAGACGGTAACTATACCGTGTTTGGTGAAGTTGTGGAAGGCATGGATGTGGCCGATAAGATTGCCGCACAGCCGCGCAATGCAGCCGACCGACCGGATAAGGATATCCGGATGACCAGGGTATATCTCCAGAAAAAGAAAAAACGGTTTTTGTTTTTTTAATGCTTGTTAGTTTAGCACTGTTCTTTTAAACAAGCGCTTTTAAATCAGCTAACTTGCAATAGTGAAGAAGTCACGCATAGTTACCTTATTCGGTGAGGAAGAAATAGTACCGGAAGATTTGCAGTCGGCGCCAAAGCCATCCCGCGAAAGCGGTAAAACGTCTGTACCCAAAGAAATCATTGACTGGAAAAGCTGGAAGGGTGATAAGCAATATTATTCTATTGGTGAAGTAGCAAAATTGTTTGCCGTACGTACCTCGCATGTTCGTTTCTGGGCTACAGAATTCGAGTTAAAAGTACGTACTACCCAAAAGGGCGACCGGCTTTTCACCCCGCAAAACATCACAGAGCTTCGGGCCATATATCATCTTGTTAAAGAACGTGGGTTTACAATTCCTGGTGCCAGGGCGAAGCTGCGGGAGGCCATAAATGTATCTGTACATACGCTGGATCTCAAACAATCTTTACTAAACCTGCGCAACGAGCTTTCCATTATCCGCAATAAACTGGTGTAAAAACCGTTCTTAATATTTTCTTTATGAAACAATTATTCCTGCTTGCAGCTATGCTATTTTCCATCTCCGCTTTCGCGCAATCATCGGATTATGAGATTGGAAAAGATGATGAGACCGGTGCTGTGGTTTTTAAAGGACAACTCTCTTTTGAAGACCTGAAAAAGGAAAAATCTTTTGACTGGATGAAAGCTGCTGCAAGCTATAAGCCGGCAAAAAGCGATGTTAAATACCTGAAAGAATACTTGCCGGCCTATGAGCTGGTTATATTTCTCGGCACCTGGTGCGATGATTCGCAGCGATTGATTCCGGAACTTTATAAAGTGCTGCAGGCCGCTGGCTACCCGGCTGCTAAGGTGAAAATGTATGGCGTAAACCGCGCCAAGGAAACCAAGAACATCGAGCACAGGCTTTACCGGATAGAGAAAGTGCCTACGATAATCCTTACAAAAAGCAATGCAGAAGCAGGGCGCATCGTAGAGCATGTAAAGCAGACGATTGAGGGCGATCTGGTAGAGCTGATCTCTAACGATGCTGGCGCTGTTGGTGATAAAAAGTAGGCAATGTTTTAACTCCTCCAGCTCTTTAGAGCGCTGAATGGCTTTGAACGTTACTTCTTATCGTCTTTAAAGAATATATCACTAAGCCCTTTGTTTACTGCGTAGCTCAGATAGCGTATCTCAATTCTCCCCTTTTTCATCCTTAGTTTTTTAGCCTTCGCCATCATTTCGTGGGTGCCATCGTCATAATCCATAGTTACGCCTTTAGGTAGCTTGTAATCCTTTATATCCAGCACAAATACCACGCGGTCGGGCAGGGCCAGACTGGCATATTTGTTAAACTCCAGGTCCATCCTTACTGTGCCGTTCTCGCGCGTGGTGGTTTCGGTGCGCAGGGCCAATCCTCTTGCTACATCTACCCAAACCTTGGTGAGCACAATATCCGTTTCGCCCTGCGGCACTACCTGTATGATGCGCACTTTCTGCCCGTTGATCACATCGGTTCCTGCATCTATTACAGCAGCATTTCCTGAGGGTATGAGATTGCCGAGCGTCATGCTGATACTCTTTTTGGGCATGATGGAGATGCCGCCATTGCGCTCTAATTTCAGCTTGTCTGGCGCTTTGAAATAGAGCTTTCCGGCAAGTAGCGGTACCCGCATAAAAGATACATCTACCTTCATCCGCACATCGGCCACGTAGTCGTTTACGAGGGTAAGCTTCTGGCGGATAGTACTGAAAAGCGCTTCTGCTGTCGGGGACGTTTGGGCAGGAGCATTTGTGCTAAAAAGGATGGAAGCGATAGCCAGCATAATCATCTTGAAATAGTTCCGGTTCATTAGGTCTGAATGTCTTTTCTGTTGAATAAAAATATGGTAAGCCCGAGGAAGCCGGCAATGTAAGCGAGCAATACGATTACGGACTTTATAAGCGCAGCTTTTGGCACAGGATCTGAGAAAAAACCTTTCCAGCCAAGCATGTGCGAAGTGAACAGGTAGGGTTTGATGGCATTGAACAGCGAAACATCCAGGTTCGTAACGATGGTAAAAACGATGACCACGCCCATCGTACCTACAATCGGGCCAATGCTGTTATCCGCCATTACCGAGAGGAACAGGGCCAGCGCACTCACCGCCGCCATCGCCAGCGCGGCAAAGCCGAAGGCGCAGCAATAGCGCCATACAATATCATCCCGCAGCAGGATAATCACCTGGTCGCTCTTGCCGAATGCAAGATCACCCGTACCGAAGATGAGGACTGAAATACCAAGCGTGGTAATAGCCAGCCAAAGCAACAGCAGTACCGAATACACTACTGAAGCGCCATATTTTGCCAGGATGATATTCGCGCGGGAAATAGGTTTGGTAAGCAATAAACGCAACGTGCCTGCACCCGCCTCGCCCGCAATGGCATCTCCTGAAACCAGCGCTACCAGCAGTGGTATCTGCATGATGAGCATGCCGAGGATCACGTAGGTAACAAGGTAGCCGTTCATCAGGTTGCCGCCGAGCTCAAACTGGCTGCTTACGCCCTGCAGGAAGAAGTCCATGAACTCCTGCCCGTTTGTATAAAGCGCAAGCTGGATGAGTGTGGTAAACGCTGTAACTGTTGCAAAGGCAATATACGTGCGGGGCCTGCGGAATATCTTATAGAGCTCTATGCCCAGTAGCTGCATCATGTGTAAGTGAGATAAAGTATGCTTCGAGGGAATGCCGCGCCTGCAATTGCCGGATACGCGCACCGTTTGCCACCAGGAAATCCGCCAGTGCAGGCACTTCTTCGGGGTGCATTTTTAAGGTAAATGAATGATCGCTGCTTTCCTGTATCTGCTGCTGCCAGGGGCTTTGCGCGAGCGCGCGGCCAATGCGCTCATCGGGCTCTATGGCTACTTCCATCAGGGTTTCCGTAGGGTTCAGTAATTCCGCTACGGTGCCTTCCACGATCTTTTTTCCTTTGTGGATGATGATCATGCGGGTGGCCATCTGCTCGATCTCGTAGAGCAGGTGCGAGGATATGAGAATGGTTTTTCCGTGCTCTTTGCTCAGGTTGATGATGAGGCTGCGCATCTCTGCAATGCCCTGCGGGTCGAGGCCGTTGGTGGGCTCATCGAGTATCAGCAGCTCCGGGTCGTGTACGAGTGCTATGGCAATGCCGAGGCGCTGCTTCATGCCCTGAGAATAGCCTTTTACTTTGTCTTTTTCGCGGCCGCGGAGGCTTACCATATCCAGCAATTGCCAGAGGCGCTCATTGGTTATCTTCTTATCGCTAAGGCGGGCGAATAGTTTCAGGTTATCCCAGCCGCTGAGGTAGCCATACATATCCGGCCGCTCGATGATGGCGCCAATATGCCTGAGCAGGCTGCGCTTGTTGTGATCGAAATCCTCACCTTTTATTTTGATGCTGCCGCTATCGGGGCGTATGAGGCCAAGCAGCATACGCATCGTAGTGCTTTTCCCGGCGCCGTTCTGCCCGAGGAAACCATAGATATCTCCGGGGTGGATGGTGAAGGATAGATCCTCAACGGCCTGCAGATCTTTGAAGCGCTTGCTGAGCCCGGTAGTTTGGATAATTGGCTGCAATTTTTCTGGGAATTAGGAATTTGGTATTGGGAATTTGGTTCTGCAATTTACGGCAGGCGCGCGGGGTGTGGCTGGAAAGGTTTGTTTAAATTTTTTGGGTGGATGACGCCTGCGGCAGCTTTTGGGAGATTCCTTTTCTAACCGCTGTTTGGCAGGACCGGAATGGCGGAAAATTACGCGGGGGGCAGTGGGGAACTCCCCACAGGGCATATTGCTTTGAATATAGGCTGTGGGGACTTCCCTCTGCGCTTGTAACTATTACGGCCGGCTGCGCACGCACTGATCCGGCCATTGCGTGTGATAGCTCAGAGAAATCAGGAAGCTCATAATAATCAAACAAATCACAGTTCAGACAATTTGCAGCGAATAGTAAAAGCTGAATACTGCTGTGACTGATGAACGGAGCGACGCAACGGATGCTTCATAGTACTACTTCAGCTAAGGGCAAAAAGTTTAATAAAAGTATTTGGTTAAAATGCAGCCTGCCGGCAGGAGGGGCGCAAACAATCTTTGAAGCATACCTGTACATTTGCTGGAGTGATGAAACGTGTATTTCCGCTGATTGTTTTATTGATTGCGCTTTCGGTAGTCGGCATCTTGTTTATACAAATGCAGTGGATACAGAATGCAGTGCTGGTGAAAAAAGAACAGTATGAGCAGTACCGGCGCAATGCGGCAAAGGCCATTCAGGCATCTATGAATGAGGGATTCCTTCTTAGATTTTATCAGGAGACCGGCATGGTAGATGTTACGGAAGTGTCCAAGCGGCGTTCGCTGATGCTCCATTTCACTACAGAGGTTTTTACTGATGATGAGGTGCAGGATATTATTCATAATGCTTTAATAAACAATAATATAAAAAGCCCTTTTGAATATAACATCACCAATATTTTTGCCTATTCCATCAAGGCATCAAAGCATCCGCCACTGGTGCAGACGGAAGGTATTATCCAAATTAAGCTGACTGCTGAAAACTATACGCACCAGGAAATACTGTACCTCTACCTGCGTGAAAACAACAATTACATCATCAGCAGCATGGGCTGGATGATCCTTGCTTCCATTGTGCTTACTACAATTATTATTTCGGCCTTTGCGCTTACGGTGCGTACGCTTTTTAATCAGAAAAAGCTTTCAGAGATCAAGAGCGATTTTATCAATAACATGACGCATGAGCTAAAAACTCCGCTCGCTACTATTTCACTTGCTGTAGATGCGCTCAACAACAAAAAAGTAATCAACAACGAGGATCAGATACGCTACTATAGCGGTATGATAAAAGATGAGAATAAGCGCATGAACAAGCAGGTAGAAACGATCCTGCAGGCGGCGCGCATTGAGCGGCAGGAAATTTCGTTAAACTTAGAGCGGTTTGATGCGCATGAGTTGATTCAACAGGTAACGGAAAACCTGATTCTCCAGATACAGGAAAAACAGGGCTCGCTCTCCATGAGCCTTAAAGCGCCCAGGCATTTTATCATGGCCGATGAGGTTCATTTTTCCAATATCATCAACAACCTGCTGGATAATGCGCTTAAATACTCAAAACAAGAAGTACCTCCAACCATTATTATCGAAACGGTAAATAATGGCAATAATCTAGCTATCCGCATCCGCGATAATGGTATTGGTATGAATAAGGAAACGCAGGCCCGGGTATTCGAAAAATTTTACCGGGCACATACCGGCAATCTGCACAATGTAAAAGGCTTTGGGCTCGGGCTGAGCTATGTAAAGGCCATGGTGGATGCGCACCACGGCCGTATAAAGCTGGACAGTACGCCGGGTAAGGGTAGTGTGTTTATTGTTTCGGTGCCTGTTGCCTAAAAAACACTCCAACCCGCCCTTTCCCGCGTTGTTGAAAGGCCGGGTTGAAGGAGGTTATATAACCACACAAAGGCTTTTTACCACTGCCGCAAGGCGCATTGCATCATACACTCTTGGCTCGCTCGCTCCGTGCTGCTTTACAGATGCCTCGTGCGATGTAACGCAGCGCTCGCATCCATTTACAGCAGATACTACCAGGCTCATCAGCTCAAACATTTCCTTACCCATTACGGGGCTCATCATAATGCTCATGCGCAGGCCGGCGGGCGTTTTGTTGTAATGCTCATTATCGTGCATATAATGGCGGAACCGGTAAAAAATATTATTGGCAGCCATTACAGATGCGCATGCATGTGTCTCGGCAATTTCAGCATCGGTAGCTCCTTCTGTTGCTGCGAGCTTATGAAAAGCGGTAATGAGCGTTTCGTTCTTTTCATTGGCCGCTACCGAGAGTGCCAGCAATAGGGCTTCCTTGCGATTAATGTTTTGCCCGCCAAGCACTACTCCTATATTTAGTTTCAGGTCTTTTATAAAACGGCTATCTGCCGCCGCCAGCATTTGCAGTCCTGGATTCTGGTGCATAGCGTCTATGCCTAAGTCTCTAAAAAGGTTTGCCAGGGTTTCGTGTTGTAGTGGTTCCATTTTTTATTTTTAATAAGGAGCCGGACTGTATATAGATACGGCCCGGCTCAGGAAAGTATGATTTAGAAAATCAGGTTAGGCTTAGGTGGTCTCTAATTGGTGGGTAAGCGTTTCTTCGCCTTTTGTCCAGTTGCAGGGGCAAAGCTCGTCTGTTTGCAGGGCATCCAGCACGCGCAGCACTTCGGCTACATTACGGCCTACATTGAGGTCATTAATGTTTACCCAGCGCACAATGCCATCGTTATCTATGATGTAAGTAGCGCGGTAAGCGATCTTTTCGGCTGCTTCGAGGATACCCAGTTCTTCAGCAAGCGATTTTGAAGTATCGGCAATCATTGGGAACCGCAGGTCTTTCAGGTCTGCATGGTTCTGGCGCCAGGCAAGATGCACAAATTCGGAATCCGTAGAAGCGCCGAGGAGGACAGTATCGCGGTCTTCAAAATTGCTGAAGTTCTTGTTGAATTCAGCGATCTCGGTAGGGCAGACAAAAGTGAAGTCTTTAGGCCACCAGAACATCACAGCCCATTTGCCCCGGATGTCTTCATTGCTGATGTCCTTGAACTCTTTCCCCTTTTCGATTGAAACTACCGATTTCTTGGAAAATTCCGGGAACTTGCTTCCTACGGTTACGAA
Source organism: Chitinophagaceae bacterium (assembly GCA_965246905.1). Lineage (GTDB taxonomy): Bacteria > Bacteroidota > Bacteroidia > Chitinophagales > Chitinophagaceae > UBA1952. Next base: position 198,017 of record CBDFFZ010000009.1, on the reverse strand, counting down.
ATTGCTGCTCATTTTTTATTTGAAATTTAGGTGTTGCCGGTTATTATTTGAATGGCGTAAAGGTCGCTTGCGGCAGGCATTTCAGCAAAACCGGATGCTATGTTTTTGCCTATCAAAAAATAAGGTGAATCAATGCACTATCCAAAAAACAACGCTGTCATGGTTTTGATCCCCTGACAGCGCATATAACATAGTATAAGTTCAGTTTAGTGAAATATCCGGCAGCGCTGCAGGCTGGGTATTATGAAAGAGTAGCGCATGACAGGTAATATCAGTAAAATAGGGATGCAGCGGAAATTTTGCTGCCATTTCCAGTGCTTCCTGCTCATCCACCGCCTTCAGTACGCACCAAATAAAGGTGCGGGACTGGGATACGCTGTAGGATATAAGTACGCCCTCTATAAACAGCTTATTAATGTGCTCGCGATGCTCTGGTATCCGCCCGGCAATCTCCTCTGTTATCTCCGGCAACTCCAGCTGAAACATGTATGCGCTCATGGCCTCTGTATCTTTCTTAATAAAAAACTCAGCGCAAAATTAGCCCATAATCCGTTATCGTATTAACGTTACATTCCCCGCCCGGGTAAAATGCTTTTGGCTGATGCAGAAACCATCTGCCTCCCATACGTAAACGCCAAGCTGAACATCCTTACCATTCACCTTGCCATCCCAGCGCTTGGTAGGATCCGTAGTTGAGAAAACCTCCTTGCCCCAGCGGTCAAATATACGGAAGTAATTCAACTGCACGATCTGCCGGTTCATAATGCCAAAGGTATTGTTGGTGCCTACGCTGCTACCAGGGGCAAATGCGTTTGGAAGGTTCAGATCATTGCAATCCACATGCACTACTACGGTATCTACACTCAGGCAACCGTTGGTATCGCGCACTTCGAGGTAATAGGCGAGGTCCATTGCCGGGTTGGCTCTTGTAACCGCGCTGTACTGGTTTTCAATGTATTGGTTCGGATACCAGGTATATTCATATTCAGGGCCTTTGGTAGTAAGCGGGCCGCCAATCAGCGTAGTGCCACCATCAGCAAGCACACGGTCGGGTCCGGCATCTGCATGATTCTTACGCACCGTAATAAGCACGCTGGTATCAACCACGCAACCATTGGGGTAAGGAATATTTACAAAATAACGGGTGGTATAATCAGGATATATTTTAATGGAAAAAGCAGAGGTATCGCTGATATTATAATTTGGACGCCAGGTATAGGATAATGCATCCGGTGTCTGGATAAAGATATTAGCCGTATCGCTCTGGCAGATGGTTGTATCCTTAGTGAGTGTAAGCGGCGGCTGCGGGAGAACTGTTATCTGCGTACACTGCACCTGCGCATTCGGCAGGCCTTCGTTGATAGCAAGATAGATATTATAAAAACCGGGAGCATTGTAAGAAAATACCGGTGGCGTAGGCGCAACCGTCGATTGTACACTTGCATTGGTACACTGGGTAAAGCCTACCTGGGTAAGGGTATTATTATCCCTGTTTACGACATAAGAGTAAAGATTATCCCCATCACGGATCACGCGGGATATATCTGCCGGGCCGGCAAATGCACCTACGGGAGTGGTTACATTAGATGCCGTATAAGGCCCTACAAACGTAGGCATCTCGATTTTGGTAAGCGTATTGCTGAGCCTGTTGGTAATATAAGCATAGCCAAGATCGCAGTCGCGGATGATTGCGATGCCGGAAGGCTGGAAAAGACTGCCGCTTACTTCCGGTATCGGTACGATAGCAGGGCCGTTGGCGAGGGTATTGCCGAGGTCCACACGGGTAAGGGTACTGCTCGCCTCATTGGTTGCAAAAAGATACCAGAAGCCGTTGTCGATCAGGCCGGTAATATCGCTTGGGCCGCTGAATGCACCGCCCAGTACACCCAGGTTTGTGGCATCAGGAGTAAGAGAGATATTGGCGCCGAACGTGAGGCGTATAAGGTTGTTGTTGCCGTTGGTAATGAAGCCATAGTAATTGCCGCCATCTTCCGCCACAAAAATACCTGTGGGGCTATTGAGCAGGCCGTTGAAGTTGCCAAAGTTTACACTATTGGGTGTATTGGCAAGCGATTCGCGGAAATCAACACGTGTGAGCGCTGAGGTAGCGCCGGTACCGCTGGTTACGAACAGGTACCACTGGCCGCGTGTCTTCAGGATAAATACATTATTGGCAGTATCCGGAATATTTCCTTCCAAATTGCCGAGCGAGGTAACGACTGGTGTATTACCAAGGCTATTGCCATAAGCAAGCCGCAGAAGCTCACCCTTGGCTCTGCCCGATCTGCGGTTTACGATGAAGGCATAAAAATTGCCTGCATCCTTGGCTACATCTATAGAAGTAGGCACATTAAGGCCAAAACCGGCACCCTGGTTGGTGATGAGCGGAGCATTGAGCAGATATCCTGAGCAGAAACCATAATAATAGGAAAGCGCATTAGGCATATTGCTTTGAATCTGCACCGGCTGGCGCACACACACAGTATCTGATGGCAGTGTAAACAAGTCCTGGGCGCTCAAATCCGTCCATAATGCACCTGTTAGGAGTGCTACCAGAAGTAAGCATTTTCTCATAAGTCGTAAAAGTAAAGTCCGATATATTGGGCTAATATAGCCATTAGCTCAAAACTTTTATAATGAAGTACTATTTTTATTTTTCAAACTACATCGAATCTCATGTTTTTACACTCAGATCAGCGCCGTTCTTTTATTAAGACGGTATTAACTGCAGCAATCGTTGGCGCAGCATTTACCGCCCCTGCCAAAGAAGGGATGTGGCTCCCGCCTACGCTCAAAGGCCGCGCGGCAGATATGAAGTCTATGGGCTTAAAGATACCGATCGATCAGCTTTATAATGAGCAGGGTACCGGACTTAACAATGCCGTAGTGCTTTTTGGCGGCGGCTGCACCGGGGAGATTATATCTTCCAAAGGACTCCTGCTTACCAACCACCATTGCGGCTACAGCAGCGCACAGAAACTGAGCAGCACCAGCCGGGATTTTTTTGCAGCGGGTTTCTGGGCCGGAAACATGCAGGAAGAAATTCCCTGCGCCGGCCTCACCGTTACTTTTATCCGCAAGATGGAAAATATAACGGATAGGATTACTTATGATCTTGCTGATACGCTTGCCGATGCCAGCCGCGATTCCATCATCACTAAAAGAATAGCTGCATTAGAGAAAGGCTATAAATATGTTACAAAGCTCGATGCTTCTATCCAGCCTTATTTTCGCGGCAATCAATATTGGGTGATTCTTTCCGAGACTTTCCGGGATATACGCCTTGTGGGCTTTCCGCCAAATGGCATTGGCAACTTCGGCGGCGATACCGACAACTGGATGTGGCCGCGGCACAATGCCGATTTTAGCCTGTTCCGGGTTTATGCGGATGATAAGGGCCTGCCGGCAGATTACAGCAGGGCCAATAAGCCTTACCACCCCAAAAACTTCTTCAACATCAATGTAAGCGGCTACAAAGAAGGTGACTTTACGATGGTCTATGGCTTTCCCGGCACTACGCAGGAATATATTGCCGGAGCACAGCTAAAGCAGATCTCTGCCATCTCCGATCCTATCCGTATTGAGGCGCGCACGCTGAAGCTGAATATCTGGAAGGATGCCATGACTGCCGACCGTGATGTATTTATTAAATATACCGCCAAGCGCGCCACCGTTGCCAACGGCTGGAAGAAATGGCAGGGCGAGGTGCGTGGCCTGCGCCTTAATAAGGTAGATGATATTAAAGCGGAGAAAGAAAACGATTTCCAGGCCTGGGCTTCGCAGGATACAACCCTGCCTTATGCAGATAATGTACTCGCAGCGATACAGGCCACTACGGCAGCGGCCAATGATGAGCTACGGGCAGAGGAATACATCCGTGAAGCGGTGACCGGTATTGAACTCATTGCGCAGGGCGCTGAGCTCGAGGCACTCTTAAAGGCAATGCGCAAAGGCGATACCAAAGCACAGGGCGAAATTGAAAAGCGATGGGCAGGATTTTATAAGAATTACGATGCAGCTACCGATCGTAAAGTATTCGAAGCCCTGATGCCACTCTTTATAGAGCGATGCCCCGGCTATGTGCCCGCCGCTTACCGCAATATGCTTGCCGCAGCAGGCGGGAGCTATAATAAATGGGCAGGCAATGTGTACCGCCGGAGCGCTATGAAGGATGATGCAGGTATTGCAGGCATGTCATTACAAGCCATTCTTGATGATCCTGCCTACCAGCTTTACCACGCGATTGCCGTAATGCGCGCAGAGCGCATCACACCCCAGCTAAGCAGCTATACGAGGCGGATGACGCGCCTAAACCGCCTCTATATGGCCGCACAATTACAGGCACAGCCTGGCAGGAATTTCTACCCTGATGCCAATCTTACCCTGCGCCTTACTTATGGCCGCATTAAGGGCATCGACCCCGATGGCCCGGCTCCCTATTCCTACCAGACCAATATCGATGAGGCCGTTGCAAAAGACCAGCCGGATGTGGAAGAGTTTCGTGTGCCGCAAAAGCTTAAGGAATTACAGGCTTCCAAAAAATATGGCCGCTGGGGTGTGGATGGCACTGTGCCACTGGCTTTTATTGCAGATAACCATACCTCGGGCGGTAACTCCGGCAGCCCGGTGCTCAATGCAAAAGGCGAGCTGATAGGCACCAACTTCGATCGTATCTGGGAGGGCACAATGAGCGATCTGTACTTCGACCCTGCACTGTGCCGCAACATCTCGGTAGATATCCGCTACACACTTTTTATTATTGATAAATTCGGCGGCGCAACCTTGCTGCTCGATGAGATGAAGCTGGTGAAGAACTGATTTCCCTGAATTTTAAGGAGGATACAGCAGGAAGGCTTCGCGCTAAGCGAAGCCTTCCTTTTTCTCTGAATCATAGCGTCTGCGGATTAATTGATTTCACCGGAGGCCCTGGTATTTTTTTGATGCTGCCTTTGTACGGCGGCTTGCAGGCAGAAATCATAATAATCAAATGAATCATAGTTCAGATAAGTAAAGCGGCCAGGAAAAGCCCAATATGCTTAGGAGCCCGCGCAAGGGATGTGCCCATAGTCAGAGCTACCGCACCGTAAGCCGGTTCACCCCAGCCTTCGACTGCTGATCCAGTGACGATTGGAAATCATGCCCCCTCATTTTCAGGCACTGATTGTACGCCTTTAGTGCCTCCTCCCGCTTGCCGGCATGCTCATAAAGCATCCCCAGCTGCAGGGCCGCGCGTGCGGCAAACTGCTCTTTCCGGTCTTTGCCTTCGGCGATTGCCTGGGTGTAATACTGCCCTGCCTTCTGCAGATCACCAACGCCATCGTACGCTCGCGCAAGCCGAAAGGTATATTCCAGCCTGTCGGCCGGGTCGGGGAAGCTTTGCGGCTGCAGGTCTTTCAGGAGCTTCAGCGCATCAGTGTAGTTTCCGCCATCCGTTGCGAGCCTGGCACGGAGCAGCGGCAGGTTGGGCCAATTAGTGCCTTCGGCAAATCGCTGGGCCTGCTTGTCTGCATCGGTTGTTGCGTTGCCGCTCTTTTTAATGCGTCCGCGCAGTTCTTCGGCCTTGGGCTTATTGTTGGCTAAATACCAGGTGAGTGCGCATTTCATCAGGGCATCTTTAGTGTAAAGCCGGCCATTATTGCGGGCTATATACTGGAGGAAATGCGGAATGCACGCTATATCCTGATTCATGTACAGCGCATTGGCCAGCTCATACTCAAACACAGGGAAAGCATTATACGCAGGCTCTTTAGCCATGCCGTTAAGTATGGATAGCGCCGCCGCTGTTTTATGACCATTGAGCAGGATATTGGCATACACAAAATTATCGAGGCTATTGCCGGGCGGGGCCGCAAGCACAGAGTGCAGCACATCCTGCTGCCGGTAGAGGAGATAAAAGCGAATGTACAGATCGTAAATAGCCGCTTCCTGCCGAAGCGGAGTGTGGGCATCCCTATTGTTTTCGAGGAATTTGGTGAGCCTGCCGGAGCCTCGGCGCACATTGCCTTTCATCCCGAAGATGGCCGCCAGCCAACCGTATTCTTCCGGTATCGCGCCAGCCGCAGCCTCCTCAACGCCCAGAAACACATCATTCTGCACGAAGGCCGGAAAAAGCTCTTTATTTTCTTTAATAAGGAGATAGGATTTGCGAAAGGTGGTAGCGGCTCTGAAGTTCTCGCCTAAACGCCCGTAAATAATGGCCCAGTGCAGTTGAATGCCCGCTCTGCAAAAACGCAACCAGGGATCATTGCTGAAACCGCGCTCCAAAAGCGCCAGCCGCTCGCCTTGGTGCGCCTGGCGCTGCTTCAGCTCTGCAGGGTCGCCATTGAAAAAGAGCTCCATAAAATCCCCGTAATCGGCCAGGTAGGTGGCCATCAGGTTGTGTGGATTAGCAGCAAACTCGCGGCGTATAAGCGCATCGCCTTCCTCTGGCTTCATCGAGAGGTAGGCAGTATATGCTTGGTGGCAGCGGGCATTGTAATCGAAGAAATAATCCTGTGCGCCCGCTGGTGCCAGTATAATGCTTAGCAGGAGGAAAAGAAGATACAAACGGCGCATCATTATTGTACGGCAGCGCTTTCTCTTTTAGGTAACGCTGCTTTTTTGCCCATCATAGAATCAGCACGTGCCACAGCCATTGCATTGATAATTGAATCGTTATTGTGCTTCATCCGCGATTGGAGGAGACTGGTTTTGGACGCTACAATAGAATCTACCTGCGCCTGTGCCAGGGCATCGGTATTGTCTGCACCGCAGGATGCGATGGCAAGGCAGGATGCAAGGGCAGGAATTAGAAAGGCTTTCATAAACACAGTTGTTTGGCGCGGCAAAAGTAGGGCGAATGTTCGGGCTCAGGGCAGGAACATTGAGCCAACTGCCTTCATCCAACTACTCTTGCAAAAAGAAAAGCCATAAGCGGTGTGCATCGCTTATGGCTTTTATTGTTTGGTAACAGGCGCTCAGCCCCTGTCCTCCTTGCCGAGCCGGTCCGTCCAGTGTTCATTCTGCATATTATCCGGCAACTGATCGAGCCTGTATTTGGCCAGCAGATAGCCACCCGCCCCGCCTGCCAGCCCGAGCAGACCGGCCATATAAATATTGTGGCTGATAGAAAACCCGATGAGGATACCGGCAATCTCGAAAGATACCCACGCAAGCACCGTGAAGAGCCGCCATCTGAGCTTTGGCTGGCCTTTCAGCGCGGCCTTCAGCCCGATGCGGTAAGTAAGATAAATGAGCGCAATGATATCCACTAAAAAATATTGTCTTTAAATGCTGTTCATAAAAGTAGTAACACTCTCCATCACATGGCTTATCTGCGCATCGTTGAGGCCGTGGTGGCAGGCCAGCAGCATACCGCCGCGCATTACCTTATCTGCCTCCGGATAGCCACCGGCAGCAGCCTTGTGCGCTACATTCTTAAAGCCTGGTTGACGAAGAATATTCCCTGTAAAAACAGTGCGCGTCTGTATATTGCGCTTTTCCAAGAATATCTGCAGGTCGCGGCGGATGAAGGGCGCGCTTTCGCGAATCGTGACGGGAAATGCCAGCCAGCCAGTACGGGAATGGGGCAGTTGTTTTGGCAGGATAAAAATATCCTCCCACTTGCCGAAGAACTCGCGCATACGAAGATAATTCTCCGTGCGGCGGTCAATATTCGAAGGCAGGCCATCCAGCTGCACCAGCCCGAAAGCAGCGCCTAATTCCGCAGGCTCAATGTTAAAACCGGGCTCTTCGAATACGAATTTCGCATCGTAGGGAATACCATCCACTGCTACATTAAAGCGGTTCTCAATCGCCTCGCTCTCAACAAAAAGAGAAGAGCTGCGGCCCCAGCTTCTAAGCAGCCGGCCCCGGTCATAATCTTCCTGCCTGTTCATACAAAGCATCCCGCCATTGCCCGCGCAGTTAATGATGTGCGAACCGTAAAATGAAGTGGTGCTCATATCCGTAAACCGCCCGGAAGATGCACCGTTAATCTCAGCGCCAATCGTATCCGCACTATCCTCTAGCACAAAGATATGGTGCTTGTCGGCCAGCTCGCGGAGGCCTTGCCAGTCGGGCAGATTGCCCATCAGGTTCGGGATGATCATGGCCTTTGTTTTCGGCGTAATCATCTCTTCCACTTTAGCTACATCAGTGTTATAAGTTCCTTCCTCCACATCTACAAAAGCCGGGATCCAGCCTTTTTTTACAATAGGCGCAACCGTAGTTGAAAACGTCAGCGCGGGAGTCAGCACCTCATCGCCGGGTTGCAGGTTCATCAACTCCGCCGCGAGGTAAAGCGCCGAAGAGCCGCTGTTTACCATCACGCCATGCTTCTTGTCATAGAGCTTGGCAACACGGTCTTCCATCTCTCGCACGTGCTTCCCCATTTGGGTGGAAGTGCGGAGTACTTTGTTTACGGCTTCGATTTCCGGCTCGCCATATACGGCTTTGCCATACGGAACATGGATATAATCGTTCTGTACCACTTTGTTTGGTTTTAAAAGGTGGATTGCGAATGTAGGCGATTAGAGGCACTTTGCTGCGCGCCGCGCGATATTTTGCGGCATGGCGGCGAGCTTTAACTATGCATAAATGAATGGTCGCATACCGGAACCGGTGCCGCCGCCCCGCAAAAAATGGTAAGTTTGCAGCCTCTATTCCAAGCCATGCAAGCCACACAATACGCACCGCAGCCAGCCATTTTAGAACAAGCCTTAAAGCTCGGCCTCCGCGAAGAAGAATTTAATGAGATCATCAAGGTAATGGGGCGCACACCCAATTTTACAGAAACAGCCATGTACTCGGTAATGTGGAGCGAGCACTGTAGCTATAAGAATTCCATTAAGTGGCTTAAAACCCTGCCCCGCGAAGGCGAGAAGCTCCTTGTAAAAGCCGGTGAAGAAAATGCCGGGCTGGTTGATATTGGCGATGGGCTCGGCTGTGTATTCAAAATAGAATCCCACAATCACCCATCGGCCATCGAGCCGTTCCAGGGGGCGGCAACGGGCGTTGGCGGCATTCACCGCGATATCTTCACGATGGGGGCACGGCCTATTGCCTCGCTCAATTCCCTCCGCTTCGGCAAGCTGGATACCCCCAAGACCAAATGGCTGCTTAAAGGTGTGGTAAAAGGCATTGGCCATTACGGCAACTGCTTCGGCGTGCCTATGGTGGGCGGCGAGGTTTATTTTGAAGATTGCTACCAGACGAACCCTTTGGTAAATGCCATGAGCGTAGGCGTAGTGAAAGTGGGCGAAACGGTTTCCGCTACTTCCTACGGGCCGGGCAACCCGGTGTTTATCGTAGGCGCATCCACCGGTAAGGATGGCATAGGCGGGGCTTCTTTCGCTTCCGCGGATATTTCTGAAAACAGTGCAGAGCAGCTTCCTTCGGTACAGGTAGGCGATCCCTTCGAGGAAAAGAAACTGCTTGAAGCCTGCCTTGAAGCTATTAAAACCGGCACCATAATTGGTATGCAGGATATGGGAGCGGCAGGCATTACCTGCTCTACCTCCGAGATGAGCGCCAAGGGTGAGCACGGGATGATCATTCATCTTGATAAAGTGCCTACCCGCCAGGCGAATATGAAGCCCTGGGAAATGCTGCTGTCAGAGAGCCAGGAGCGTATGCTCATCGTACTTAAGAAAGGGCAGGAAAGCGCCGTACAGGCCATCTTTGACAAGTGGGATATTCATTGCGAGCAGATTGGCGAGGTAACGGCCGATAAAAATCTGAAATTCTACATGAACGGTGAGCTTATTGCGGATGTACCTGCGGAAAGCATGGTGCTCGGCGGCGGCGCTCCCATCTATGATCGCGAATGGAAAGAGCCGCAATACCTGCAGCAGATTGCCGCATTCGATATAAATACCATCCCAGAGCCGGTTGCTTTAAAGGAAGCCGCATTCGAGCTTATATCGCTGCCTAATATCGCCTCCAAAAGGTGGGTTTATGAACAGTATGACAGCATGGTAGGTGCAGGAAATACGCATACCAATGGCCCGAGCGATGCTGCTGTGGTACGCGTGCACGGCAGCAAAAAAGCTCTTGCGGTAACCACAGATTGCAACAGCCGCTACGTATATGCCAACCCTTATGTAGGCACGATGATTGCGGTGAGCGAGGCTGCGCGGAATATCGTATGCAGCGGCGGTACTCCGATAGGCGTTACCAACTGCCTCAACTTCGGCAACCCATATAATCCGGAAGTTTATTACCAGTTTGTGAATGCGATTAAGGGCATGGGCGAGGCCTGCAATAAATTCCGTACGCCGGTAACAGGTGGTAACGTGAGCTTTTATAACCAGAGCGAGGACGGCCCAGTGTACCCAACACCAACCATCGGTATGGTAGGTGTGCTGGATAGCTTAGATAATAAAATGACGCTTCGCTTTCGCCAGCCTGGCGATCTCATTTATCTGGTAGGCACAAGCCGCAATGATTTGGGCTGCTCGGAATACCTGCACCAGCTATGCGGAGTAATGCACAGTCCGGCACCGTATTTTGATCTTGAGGAAGAGTACGGAGTGCAGGAAGCAATAGCCAACCTGATCGAGAAGAACATCATCCACTCAGCCCACGATATAAGCGAAGGCGGCCTGTTTGCCTGCCTGCTGGAAAGCGCGATGGGCACCCCATTCGGGTTTGCGATTGAAACCGACCATACGATACGCAAGGATGCCTTCCTTTTCGGGGAGGCGCAGAGCCGGGTGGTGGTAACGATCGATCCTGTGTTTAAAGGTATGTTTGAGGCTGAGGTACTGGGCGCGGAGCATACCTGCTTAGGCAAAGTAAATGGCACTGGCGAGATATGCATTGATGGCGCGGGCTGGGGCTACCTTGCAGATTGGCAGGCTGCTTATGATGGGGCGATTGAGCGGATACTGAACGCTTAGTAAGCTAATAACGATGAATTTATAGAAGGCACGCTTTCACCAGGAATCCTGCCTTTTGGATAAAATTGATTTACCTAAAGGAGAACCTCAATGAAAAGATACTGTTACATCATACTTTTTTTGGTCATCTTTTTATTGGACACCCAAATACTTTCCGCGCAGCTATTTTATACAAAGATTGCTGTAAGCTATATCGGCCCGCTGCCATTCAGCAATACTATAGAAGCAGATCCGTTTCCACTCACTGGCACGGGGCAAGCTTACCCTACGAACGCGCATTATCTTATCCGCCATGCCTCGCTTTTTACCGGATACAAGGGCAGCATTAAAGAAGGAATAATTCTGAGCGGCCGGTTTGGCATCGAGGTTGGCCTTTCCACAGGCATCGCCCTAAGAAAGAATAGCTACCAAACGGAAAATAGCCTTCACAGCAAGATTACGATATGGGCTGATCGTCCGCTGTTCCTCAATCCTGGAGTAGCCTTCATGCCCATTCGTAATCGCCGCAGTTTCTTCGGGAGCGCAGGGATGTGCATTCCACTCAGGAACAAAGTATTTACGGAAGTGGAAGGCTATGGCGATAATCACACCTATTTTGACAGAACGGAAATGCAGACGAAATTTAGTCTCGGCCTTACGCTTACCGGCGGCTACCAGGTTCCCGTTACGAGCTGGCTCAGCATTTTTGGCGAGCTTACTTTTATGGAGATTTCCTGCCTGACCCGCCAGATGAATTTGGAAGACAGCAGGGTAGATGGAGTGAGCTATAAGAACAGCCGGTATCCCAGCCAGACACAGGTGAACTATGAACCTGGCGCGCTCGTGTACAACCAAAAAATCGAACCGCAGACAACTTTTACTATTCCTGCTTACCGGCTGCCTTATAGTAATTGGGGAGGAAATTTTGGAGTAATACTAAATTATTAGGGCGGCGGCTTCACAGGCGCCGGTGCTTTGTATCCAGGATGCCTGGTGCCGGATTGTTTTGGCCAATATTCCCTCCGGGGGTGTACGTAGTCCAGCAAAAAATAGGCATTTACTGTAGATAATAAGCTACGCATTGCAGGATGCCATTCGGGTAGTAAATACGGACGCAATTTGCCTTTTGCCGCTCCATAACCATATCGAATGAATCCTCCCTAAGCGTACCGCCGGGATAGTCACTTACATAAAGCAGGCGCATAATTGATCAGAGGAAATGCTGTGCTGCCTGTATCGTTAAGGCAAGATCAGCCCTTACCACCTGCCACCAAGCCGGAACCCAACCTGCAAATACACAGGATCATTTTCGCTGTTTGAAAGCTGTCCGTTTGTCCTGGTATATATTCTTGCCTTTGCATTGGAATAAATATAACCGCCGCAAACAAAAATGGATTGTATTCCATGCCAATGGCGCTTCCGGAAATTAACTGTGATCTCTCCCAGCACTGCCCCGAAGAAATTTTCTTCCACCGTATTTTCTCCACCTTTGTAATAACCGTAGCTGAAATCATCCCGCCGCCGCCCATAGCCTAATGCGGCCGCTACCCCTACCCCAAGATCCACGCTATGCCAATTCCGGAGCGGATGGAAGCGTATGCCCGGTGCTACATAGTAACCATAGTTCTGAGACCATACCTCTCCTTCCTTGATAGGGCCGCTCCCTAAGTGCCCTCCCAGGTAAGCCGCCGCTTTCACTGTTGCAGATAAGAAACCGGAAGAATCAATAAACTGCTCAAACTCTAACCCAAGCGATGCCGCTGCATAGCCGCCAACTGCACCTAAGCCCAGATTGCCGGTTATTGCTTTTGGTGATGCATATAGGGCGCGCTTCTCGTCCCGGGTAAAGCGTTTATGCCTAGCCCCCTGCACGCTGAGGCTTAGCAGGCCAATGAGCGTGAATAACAAAATGCGTTTCATACAGAGAAAAGAGGATGTTTCTTAGTGACGACAGAAACAGGATAAAAACTGGGCTGATTGATGAAAAGGCAGTATCCTTTCAGCGCAGGCAAAACAATCATCCCTCATACCGTACCTGTGCATAGCCCACATCGCCCGGCATAGGCGGGTGCATCTTGCGGATGGCAACGGTAATTACAGAATCTTCCGGGGTCAGCGCTTTTAAGGAAAAATGAATAGCAAGTACCAGTGTTTCCAGCAGCTTGGTGGGCTTTACGAATACTTCATGCACAGCTTTATTAATGGCTGTATAATCTATAAAAGGCCATTCGGCGCCATCGGTAATCGTTGTGCGTACATCCACATCTACCTCAAACCAGTTGCCGAGCACCGCTTCTTCCGGATAAAGGCCATGCCTGCCGTGAATACGGATATTGTGCAGGGAAACAGTAAGCATGGGAACGCATTTTAATTACACTGCAAAGAACGGAATCTCCCGTTATTTTTTAAACCGTGTATCTGATGAATAAGGCGCTACCGTTGTCTCATACCGGGTATTGTTCAATGGCTTTAGCGTATTTATATCGTAAATGCTGTACCAGCCATTACGGCCCGCGCATTGGGATACATGGTGCGGAGCAGGGCCTGTAGCAGAAATATTAGCGCTGGCTACATAAAATTGCTGACGGTCGTCATCTACCGTAATGCCGTGCGGTTGGTAGAAATCGCCGTAAATAGTAGCAATAATCTTCATTGTATTGTAATTGATCACCAGCACTGCGCCTTTCTTATTCGCATCCGTAGGGTTGGGCGCCTCCATGCACGTTACAAACATATAAGGCTGCACATGCGATACGGATAGCTCCTGCGGCTTGGCAGGCAGGTTGCCGAACACATAGATGAGCGTATCGCTGTGGGCATCCATCACGCGTACCTCGTTGCTGTTCTCGCAGGTGAGAAAGTATTTCGAATGGTCGGGCACCATCAGGATCTCGTGCAGGTTGAGGCCGAAGTCATTCAGATTGGCCGGCTGTCCGTCCACACTAATGGTTTTGTAAGATGCTTTCTTAGGGATTTTATAGACAATGTTGCCCTTCTGCCCGGTTACAAAAAAAGTATCGAAAGCGGCATTGGATTCTATACCATGCGGGTTGGCAAAAGTATTGGTGCCATAGCTCAGCTCGATGGTCATAGTGGCGGTATTAATGATCTTCAGGTTGCCCTTCGCAAGATCCGAAACCATTACGTGCGCACCATCATCCGAGATATGCAGCACATTCCATTGCGCCGATTCAGAGTTTTCACTGAGCTTAACTTCACCTTCAATAGCATCTGTTGTTGTATTGATCTTATGCATATAAAGGCCGTTGGTAAAGGCCACATAAGCGTATTTTCCGTCTTTCGAAACCCTTACGCAGTGCGGGGATTCAATAGCATCACTCCTCCCGATCCGGATATTGCGCATAATCACCTTGCGCTCCGCATCTATCACGCTTAGAAGGTCGCAGCCCTGCTCGGTAAGGTATATTTTCTGGCGGGTAGCGGCATTATCTGCAAAGGGAATATTGCCGTCCTTATCCGGCGCGCCAGAGCGTATCCAGTCGCGCACAGTTAAGTATTCTTCCTTAGTGAGCGGCGCATCATTATGGGGGTCTCCATTTACATAAGGCATACGCGGAGAGGCTACAATACCCAGTGAAGGATCCGTATTGATATAATAAAGCAGTGAGCTGTTGGAATCATCATAAGGAATAACCACAGCGCCGTGGCTACTGCCGTCAAACAGCTTATCCCAGGTATCGAGACGCAGAGCGGCTGCGTTATTGTAAGAAGATGCATTATGGCAACCGGCAGTAGCGCAACGGCTTACAAAAATGGAAGCAATCTTGTCCGGGTAGCGGCTATTTGCAGTTCCAGCTTCATCAACCGTACGCTTGTGCGTACAGCTATAGATAACCAGCGTTGTAAACAGGCAGGCAAGCAGCGATAAAAAACATTGCTTCGCGGTAAAATTCATATCCTTAAAGTTAAGGATTAAAGACGGCAGACAACACGCAATGGTTAGCGATAGGCTCTTTTTAACAACAGGGCTGAACTGCCCGTAGCCATTGGTATCTTTGCGGCCCTCCATGATGCGGCCTGTTTTAATGATGCTTGTTTTGCTGTGCGCCACTGTGGCCGGGGCGCAAAGCATTTACCTGCGCCACATCAGCATTAGCGGCAATAAGATCACAAGGCGGGCTATTATCCTGCGGGAGATGAGTGTAAAGGAAGGAAGGATATTCGCTGTTGATTCCGCCACTTTATTAATAGAGGAGAATAAGCTACGGCTCGCCAACTCCACACTTTTTACCACCATCAGCATCATCCAAACAATAATTGCCCCGGATACATCCGATTGGGATATAGAAGTAAAAGAACGCTGGTATATTATTCCCAAACCGCTCTTCCAGCTTGCCGATCAGAACTTTAATGTATGGTGGCAGGATCATAATCATGATGCCCGCCGCGCCAACTTTGGCCTTACCCTCACGCACAACAACTTCCGGGGAAATATGGAGCGGATCGCCGCCACCGTACAGGTTGGCTATACGCAGCGTTTTGCACTTGATTATGTAAAACCTTATCTCGATAAAGCCCAGCGCCACGGTATCGGCTTTGGCATCAATGCATCGAAAAGCGGTGAACTTGCCTATGCTACCGATAGCAATAAGCTGAAATTTGCCCGCCTGCCCGGCAGCAGCATTGTGCGGCAGTACGATGCTGCTGTTTTCTACACCTATCGTCCCGGCTTCGCTGTGCGCCATCTGGTACAGGTTTCCTATCATGATGTGCGTATTTCAGATACCGTGCTTTCCCTGAACCAAGATTATTTTAAGAGTGGCGAAGACCACCTGCAATACGCAGAGCTGCTTTACCGCCTGGACATCAACCATGCGGACAACTGGAACTACCCGCTCAAAGGCTTTAAAATGGTGAGTTATGCACTGGCAAGAACCGGCTTTAAAGGGGCGGATTTCCAGGCGCAGTTGCGTACCGAGACCGGCTACTATACAACCCAGTTTCCAAAATGGTACACAGCGCTAATATTCCGGGGGCGGCTGAGCCTGCCGCAAAAGCAGCCTTACTATTTCCGCCCGGCCCTCGGCACCCGCACCGAGTATGTGCGCGGCTATGAGCGCTACGTGATGGACGGCGCGCATTATGGTGTCCTTCGTCTCGATCTGAAGCGGGAAATTCTGAACCGCTCGCTTTTCAGTCTGCCCTTCCGGTATTTGCCCAATTTACCGCTTCGCCTCTACCCCAAAATTTTTGCAGATGCCGGCTACGTGCAGGACAATAATCCCGGCAACAGCTTTCTGAGCAATAAACTGCTGTACAGCGCAGGCATCGGCCTTGATGCCGTAACCACTTACGATATTAAGATCCGTATAGAATTTGCCGTAAACAGCCTTGGCCAAAACGGAGTATTTTTACACCTAAACGCCGAGTGAATGTATTCCGGAATTCGGAACCCGGATTTCTGAATTGGTTAGCCTATAAAGCCAGCAGCAAGAAAAATATCAGAATTGGCAAGCAATTATTTTTAGATCCGCAATCCGAATTTCGCAATCCGCAATCAAACCATGCTGGCAGCCCTCTACAACCGCACTTTCGATGAAAAGGACATCTCCACGCTGCAGCATATTGTGCTGATGATGGAGAAGCACCGCATACAGATGGTGTTTTACAAAGATTTTTTTGAGCGCCTGCAGCCGCACATCGCCTTCACCGAAACTCCGCGCCTCTTCACCGGTTCACGCGATCTGCCGCCCAATACAGATATGCTGTTTTCGCTCGGCGGCGATGGTACCCTGCTCGATACCATCTCCTTCGTGGGCCGCACCGCCATCCCGCTCATCGGCATTAATCTGGGGCGCCTCGGCTTTCTCGCAGCTATCCCCGTCGAGGAAGTCGATGAGGCCATTTTATCCCTCGTGCGCGGCTCTTACACACTTGAAAAGCGCACCCTTATCCACCTCGATTCCAGCATCCCGCTCTTTGGCGATGCGCCGTTTGCGCTCAATGAATTTACTCTTCACCGCAAGGATTCCTCAAGCATGATCAAGGTGCATACCTACCTCAACGGTGAATTTCTCAATACCTACTGGGCCGATGGGCTTGTGGTATGCACGCCTACGGGCTCTACCGGCTATTCGCTAAGCTGCGGCGGCCCCGTGGTTTTCCCGCAGGCCTCCTCCTTCGTTATCACGCCCGTAGCGCCGCACAACCTCAACACACGCAGCATCGTAGTGCCCGACGACAATGTCATTTCCTTCGAGGTAGAAGGCCGCTCCGAGCAGTTTCTTGCCACCCTCGATGCGCGCACTGAAAGTATTACATCCAATGTACAGCTCGCCGTGCGCAAAGAAGCCTTCTCCATATCCCTCGTACGGCCCGATGAGCATAACTTCCTGCAAACTATCAAGCAAAAGCTCTATTGGGGTATCGACCGGCGGAATTAATGTTTGGGCGCATGCCGCGAAGGGCGGCACCAGGCTATCCGTTTCAAGCCCTTCGCGAAAAGCTACGGGGCTTTCCACTGCTATCCCTTGCGCGGGCTAATACATGCTAAGGAAGCCTTCGCTCCAAGCGAAGCCTTCCTTAGCCGTCACCGGCATAATACGCGGCGCCCGACACAAGGACAGCCCGATCCAGCATTTCTTATGCATACACCGGCAATTTTGGTGCATAAACCCCACCTGTATGCGCCAACATTAGCTATGCGTGCAACAATGTTAGCATCGCATGCACTATTATACTCATTTGGGTCAATAGTAACCTTACCCGCGGCCGCAATGCGGAAGCCACCGGCAAGGCTTTTGCAAAGCCTGACAAAAAGTACACGCGTCAGGGGACGCGACGCCGGGTGTGCGAAGTCCGGGGACTTCGCCCAACTACAGTAAGCGCCCAACGCCAAATTCCCAATCCCCAATCCCAGATTCCCTTAAACCAGCAGCGTATCTTTGCGCCCATGCAAATCTTAGACGGCGCCGCAGTATCGGCTCATATAAAGGAGCAAATCCGTAAAGAAACGATTGAGCTTAAGGCGCAGACCGGCAAAGCGCCGCATCTTGCCGCCATACTCGTGGGCGATGACCCCGCAAGCAACGTATATGTAAGCTCAAAAGTGAAAAGCTGCGAAGAGCTGGGCTTTGGCTCTACGCTCATAAGGCTGGATGCCGGTATTGTTCAGGAAACATTGCTCGACGAAGTAAAAAAACTTAATGAAGATCCGAAGATCAACGGCATCCTTGTACAGTTGCCGCTGCCAAAGCATATCTCTTCCGATGCTGTGATCAACGCTATTGATCCGGAAAAAGATGTGGATGGCTTCCACCCGATATCTCAGGGCCGTATGGTGCTCGGGCAGAAAACATTCCTCCCCGCCACACCTTATGGCATCCTGCTGATGCTGGATCATTATAAGATTGATACGACTGGGATGCACTGCGTAGTTGTTGGCCGCAGCAATATTGTAGGCACACCTATGAGCATCCTTATGAGCCGCAACAACAATCCCGGCAATGCCACTGTTACCCTCACGCACAGCAAAACAAGAAATCTCGAAGCACTTTGCCGTCAGGCAGACATGATCGTTGCCGCCATTGGCATCGCGAAATTCATTAAAGCGGATATGGTAAAGGACGGCGCCATTATCATAGACGTAGGCATCAACCGCATACCCGATGCCACAAGAAAAAGCGGCAGCAGATTGGTAGGCGATGTTGACTTCGACGCAGTATCGGAAAAGTGCAGCTATATAACCCCTGTACCCAAAGGCGTAGGCCCAATGACCATTTGCGGGCTGATGAAGAACACGCTTGAGGCGTTTAAAATGACATATCATTAAAGAGAATGAAAGTCCTTGTTACTATTTCGTGCGTGCTATTTTTCATTGCACCTAAATATTCGTGGGGTTGCATCAACGAATTCGGGCATACGCTTGCGGGGAAGGAGGTGGAGACGACCGGCCCTCCTGGGCCTTATCATGCTATCGGAGACACGTCTTATCTTAGGCCAATCAAAGAATTGCTCGAACGTTATAAGCGCACTAACGATCTGGAAGATTATTCTGATTATGGTGCTATGCTTGTTTATCATGGCGACTATCAAGTTGCAAAAAGCGTGTTTCAAGACATTGAAAAGCTAAGACATAGCCAATACAATACAGCAGCTAATCTGGGAACCGTTTATGAGTTACTAGGCCAAAATGATTCTGCTTACTTCTGGATAAAGAAGGCGATTGCAATTAATCCGGATTCGCATAATGGTTCAGAGTGGATTCATCTACGTATTCTTGACTTAAAGAGAAGAGGAAATACAAACCAGCAATATCTGGCAAACCATGATATCCTTGGTTTGGATTTTAGGGATAAACAAGTTCCAGAAAGCAATTTGCCTTTAGACTCACTGCACAGTATTCAACGGCATTTGTTTGACCAGCTTCAGGAACGTTTAAGCTTTGTAAAGCCTAAAGAACCAATTGTAGCCCAACTTCTTTTCGATCTTGCAAACCTTACAATGCTTACGCGCGATGTTGAAACAGCTGCACAGGAATATATTATGGCGGGCGAATACGGTTATCAGAGTGGCATTTTCGGGCAGCGGAAAGATTATGCAATCCGACTTTACAATAGCTATCTGAGCGAGCGTAATTTTCAGGAAAGTCATCATTCCTATCCGCATATTGTTGGAAGGACTTACGGCTGGATTGATAGAAACAGGTATTGGATCATAAGTATGGGTTTAATAGCTTTCCTGTCTGTCACTAGCATCGTTCGTAGAAAAAAAATAAAGTAGTATAGAATGATCATGCAATCTGAAATCCGAAATCCGAATCGCCACCGGCAGCCGCGCAGCGAATCCGAAATCACTTATCCGGTGATGGAGCACTTCTATACCCTGCAGGGCGAAGGGCGCTACAGCGGTCAGGCAGCCTATTTCATTCGCCTTGGCGGCTGCGATGTAGGCTGTGTATGGTGCGATGTAAAGGAAAGCTGGGATGCCGCCGCGCACCCCCACATGAGCGTGGAAGAGTTGGTGGCAGAGGCGGAGAAACATCCCGGCCGTATTGCTGTGATCACGGGCGGTGAGCCGGCCATGCACGATCTTTCTTACCTAACCAAAGGCTTAAAGGAAGCAGGCTTCCGCACGCATCTTGAAACTTCCGGCTCTTCGGAGCTAAGCGGCAATTTGGATTTTATTACCCTTTCTCCAAAGAAATTCAAAGCCCCGCTGCCATCCGCGCTCGCGCAGGCGGGAGAGCTCAAGGTAGTTGTGTACCACAAAAGCGATTTTGGCTGGGGCGAACAGTACGCTGCTTATGTAGGTAAAGATTGTTCCCTTTATTTGCAGCCGGAGTGGAGCAAAAAAGAAGAAATGACGCCGCTTATTATCAAGTACATACAGCAGAACCCAAAGTGGCAATTATCTTTACAGACGCACAAGTACCTGAATATTCCATAGCCATTCCGGATTGCGGAAGCAGGATTCCGGTATATCTGGTTTTTGAATGCTATCAGAAGTAACGGATCGATGCAGATCATGAACATCCGATTATAAATTAATTCCCAACTTAAATAAATCCGGAATCCGACTTCCGCAATCCGAAATTAAAATGACCTGGCTTCAATCCATCATCACCGCCGTTGTAGAAGGCCTTACTGAGTTTTTGCCGATCTCTTCTACTGCACACATGAAATTTGCGCAGGCATTCATGCACATCGACCCAAAGGATCCATTCGTGAATATGTTCGACATCGTGATACAGCTTGCAGCCATCCTTGCAGTAGTGCTTTTGTACTGGAAGAAGTTCGTGAATTTTAAAGGATGGAGCTTTTATATAAAGCTCATAATTGCTGTAATCCCGTCGCTCATTGCAGGCGCGCTGCTCAAGAAGCACATCGAAGCGGTGCTTGGCAACATTTCCACCATTGCGATCATCACTGTGCTTGGCGGTATTCTTCTTCTTTTCGTGGATAAGTGGTTTTCAAGACCTGCTATCGATACAGAGGAAGGTATTACCAATGGTCATGCCCTGAAGATTGGCCTGTTCCAGATTCTTGCCATTCTGTTTCCGGGCATCAGCCGCAGTGCGGCCACTATTGTTGGCGGTATGGCCAATAAGCTCACAAGAAGAGTGGCTGCGGAGTTTTCCTTTTTTCTCGCTGTGCCAACGATGGCTGCGGCAACTGCAAAAGAGCTTTACGACACCTATAAAGAAACCCCGGAAGCGCTCCACAACTCAAACCTCGGCATGCTGGGCGTAGGCTGCCTTGTATCATTTGCGGTATCTGTATTGGCTATCCGGTTTTTTATCTCCTACCTGCAGAAGCACGGGTTCCGCGGTTTCGGCATTTACCGGATCATTGCAGGCTGCGTAATCCTGGCCCTCATCTATATGAAGATGATTTGATTTCGCCCCTTAATTCTTAATTGCCGATTCCCGGATCCAGATCAGGCTCCCACGCTTCAAACAGCATATTGAGATACCTGTTCTCTTCTTTGGTAATTACATTGTCGGCCTTTGTAAGCTCCAGCGCAAAGCGAAGCAATTCTTTGCGCTCTGCATCTGTAGCATCGTCATAAAAGTCGTCCATCATCTTCAGGTAATGGATTTCCCATTCTTCCGGCTTCAGGGCGGCAATCACTTCCATCTGCTTATCAAGGCTTACATGAATTGGAAATTCCTTTTCAAGATAGGTACGGATAACGATCTCCTCAGCAGGATGGCAGCCGGAAATCTACCGCAGATAAAATCATCAGTAAATGGTAGCCGGCGATCGTTTTGTTGAGGCGGTTGTTGGGCAAATTAGTAGTGTGTTTGAGTGTTTGAATCGTTGAGATGTTAAGTTGTTGGTAGGTGGAGTCGTGCAGGAATTTGGTATTAGACGCTTTAGCTTTTTAACGCTTCAACGAAAATCATCCCTGAAAAGCCAGCAGTAAATCAAGATCGGTATATTTCATACCGAAGCGCTTGGCAATCGGCGCATTCGTTACACATCCTTTGTAGAGATAAACACCGTTTCGGATACCGCTTTTAGCCTGTATCAGGCCTTCTACACCGCCACTGTCGGCACATTGCTGCAGGATAGGCATCAGCACATTGCTTACCGCCCTTGATGCAGTGCGTGATACCCCGGAAGCAATGTTGGGCACACAATAATGGATCACATCATAGTGCTTAAATATCGGGTTTTCGTGGGTCGTCATCCGCGATGTTTCAAAGCACCCACCACGGTCTATGCTCACATCCACAATCACAGAGCCGGCCTTCATATGGCTCACCATCTCTTCCGATACAACCATTGGTGTAATGCCGTGCGCAGGCTTCAGTGCGCCTACCGCCACATCAGCGCTCTTCAGTTCATCGGCCAGCGTAACCGGCTCTATAACTGAAGTGAATAAGCGGCGGCCTACATTGTTCTGCAGGCGCATCAGCCGGTACACGGAATTATCAAAGATCTTTACAGAAGCACCAAGGCCAAGCGCCGTACGTGCAGCGAATTCGCCCACTATGCCCGCACCTATAATGACCACTTTTGCAGGCGGCACCCCACAGATGCCTCCCAGCAAAATGCCTTTGCCGTTATGCACATTGCTGAGGTATTTGGCCGCAGTAAGTATAGCAGATGAGCCGGCGATCTCGCTCATGGAGCGCACAATCGGGTAGGTGCCCGCATCGTCTTTTATAGATTCAAAGGCAATGGCAATGATCTTTTTTTTAACCAGCACCTCCATCATGCTGGCCTTCAATATTGGTATGTGTATGGGGGAAAAAATTACCTGGTTAGGTTGCAGCCATTCAGCTTCTTCCTCGGCAATCGGTGCGCTTTTAATGATGGCCGTAGCCTTATAAAGCTCCGCTTTATCATACACGATGCGCGCACCCGCTTCGCTGTAATCCGTATCGAAATAAAAAGATCCTTCGCCTGCATTGTGCTCTACCGCAACATCGTGGCCGGCATTTACCAATACTGAAACGGCCTCTGGTGTAAGCGCTACCCGGTTTTCCTGAAAGAGTGTTTCCTTAGGCAGACCGATGAACAGGCGCTTTCTTTTAGGCAACATTTCCAGCGTCTCTTCCAGCGGGATATAGGAGAACGAAGGTGAGACAAACGGCTTTTTTACTGCTGGGCTTTCCACGGCTACAATTTGCAGAAATATACAACAAGCCTCCCGATAAAAGAAACGGCACCGTGTACACCTGATTGATTATTTTTGAGGTAACCACTGTCAACCAAAACCGCATGCTGAAACAATCCCAGCACCAGAAACTTTTTCAGCGTCTTTCTCCCCAGCAGATCCGTATCATGAAGCTGCTGGAGGTTACCTCCGTAAATCTCGATCAGCGTATTAAAGAAGAGCTCGAGGAAAATCCCGCCCTCGTAATGGGTACCGATCAGCTCGATGACGATACTTATCAGCTCGATACGCCCGATGATATGTATGGCGATGATAAAATAGACAACGGCGTAGAGCTGACGGAAGGCGAAGGACAGGATATGGACCTCGATCAGTTTCTTAAAATGGAGCACGATGCGGATAATGATTCCGACCTGGGCCATTATGATGAGAATACCACTACGGTGGCTATCGATGAAGTCTCTTTTCACGATTTCCTCGCAGACCAGCTTCGTATGCTGGAGCTCGATGACCGCAGCAATGCCATCGGCGAGCAGATTATCGGGAATATCGACGACTCAGGTTTTTTGCGCCGGGAGGTGCCCGCTATAATCGATGATCTCGCTTTTTCTCATAACATAGTTGCCACCCCCGCCGAGGTAAATAACCTGATCAACCAGATTCGCGAGTTTGACCCCGCCGGCGTTGGAGCCTGGACACTCGAGGAATGCCTGCTGATGCAGCTTGACCGGCAGAAACCTCTTTCCAGGGAAATGAGCCTTGCTCAGAAAATCATCACGCGCTATTTTAATGATCTGATCAATAAATATTACGGCCGCATACAGAAAGGGCTCGACATTACAGAAGAAGAATTTCGTGGCGCGCTCAATGTTATTTCAAAGCTTACACCCAAGCCCGGCGCCGCTTTCGGCAGTGCCGGCAATGCCGAAAATTATGTGGTGCCAGACTTTTATGTTTACAATATCGATGGCAAACTCGAGGTAACCCTCAACTCGCTCAATGCCCCGGATCTCCGGATCTCTGAAGGCTATATGGAAATGATGAAAGCTTATGACCGGAGCGATAAACGCAGCAAGGAGCAGCGGGAAGCTGTGCATTTTATAAAGCAGAAACTCGATGGTGCACGCTGGTTTATTGATGCGATAAGACAACGCCAGCATACCCTGCGGCAAACAATGCAGACGATTGCCGAAATGCAGCAGCGCTTTTTTCTTACCGGCGATGAATCTGCACTCCGCCCGATGGTGCTCAAGGATGTTGCGGCGGTTACCGGCCTCGACATTTCTACCATTTCCCGGGTATCCAACAGCAAATATGTGCAGACGGAATGGGGCACCTATCGCCTGAAATTCTTTTTCTCTGAATCCCTGCAGAATGACAGCGGCGAGGAAGTGTCATCACGGGAGGTAAAGGTGGCGCTTACAGAGCTGATCCGTGAAGAAGACAAGCAAAACCCCTACTCGGATGATCACCTGCGGGATATGATGCACGAAAAGGGCTACAACATCGCCCGCCGCACGATAGCCAAATACCGCGAAATGCTGGGCATACAGGTAGCAAGAATGCGGAAGCAGTTTTAATGAAAAAATCAATCAGGAACAGATGGCCTGGCCTCCTGCGATGATTGCAACGACAGCAGATCTAAATACAGTACTCAAGTCTATTCTTCATTATTCATTCTTTCATTTTCTTAGCTACTGCATCTAAGGTATCATAAAATGCTGCACCATATTTACGGGTAATGGAATCCTTTAAAAAGCGGTACACCGGCACTTTGAGCTTTTTGCCCAGCTTGCAGGCTGCTTTGCACAGCTTTTTGCGGGGCTCATAATTCGCCAGGTCATAACCAGGCTTCGTAGTAATGCGTATCGGGAATAAATGACAGGATACCGGCTTCTGAAAATCCACCTCGCCGGCACGCCAGGCTTTTTCAATAGCGCATTTTACAATTCCGGCTTCATCATGGTAAGCATAGGTGCAGATGCCGCTGCCCATTGTGGGGGTTACCGCCCCGTACTCATCATCATATACGTGGGTGCCGTTGCGCTCTATCTCCTCAATATATTCCTGCTTCAGGTAAGGTTTTATTTTTGGGTAGATGCGGGCGATGGTATCTGCCTCCTCGTCCGTAACCGGTGCGCCGCAATCGCCTTCCACGCAGCAGCCGCCCGCGCAGGCCGAAAGATCGCACACAAACTCTTCCTGCACAATTTCATCGCTCAGCAGCACATGATCTATCGCAATCATTTCTTAAAAAAAATTAAATGGTAAAGCCGGATTGACCGCCAATGAGAAAGGCAAAAGTAAGCAGGATACCCTACTCATCTTTTGCCTTTTAAGTTTACGTTCGGCCTTAACAGCTACATGTTGATATAATTCATCAGCAGGTTATAGCGGCTCATTATCTCCTCCTGGCCAGCCTGCGCGCCGAATACTTCCTTGATCTCATACTCATGGCGCTCGAAGGAGGAGATTACCGGCTCTAAATTCGTACGGTTTGTTTTCAGCGTTACTTCCAGCAGGCCCGTAACTGTATTATTGCTTACCTGCGAGCTCATTACCAGCACGTCCTCGCTCTCGCAAATGCGGGCAATTTCGGTAAGGCTGTAGTTGCGCGGCTCCATCTGGAGGACGATTATACCACCGGGGTTATCCATGCCACTGTTCTCGGTAATGTATTTCAGCAGGTCATCGCGGGTAATTGCTCCGAGGTATTTATCCGCGCCATCTACAACCGGAACGATATTCAGGTTATACTGATGGGCGATACGCATGGCCTCAAAAGGGTGGCCGCCAGCCCTTACTGCGGGACGGTACGCTGTAAAATTGCCATTAAGCGCATCACCGGGCAGGGGAAGGTCCAGCACATCGCTTTCCTTTACAAGCCCTATATATTCATTTTCCTTTACCATCGGCAGTTGCGTCAGGTGGGCTTCCTCCATAACATTCAACGCATGATTGCCCGTATCGCTGGGTAGCAGCGTGGGTACTATGGGCGATATGAGCTCCTCGATGATCATTGCTTGGTTCCTCTTGTACTATAAACGATACAAATCTTGCTCCAGTTGGGTAAAACGGGTGTTGCGGGAACGTTAAGACACGGGTGTGGGCGAAGCTGCCCCCTTGTGCTCACTAAGAAAACGGGCAAGAATGGCATTGAATTCAGCCGGTACTTCCATCATCGGTGCATGGCCGCATTTATCGATCCAGTGAAGCTCTGAGGCAGGCAGCAGGCTGTGAAACTCCTCCGCAACCATTGGTGGCGTAATTGTATCATTCTTACCCCAGATAAGGCAGCAGGGTATTTTGATATCCTTGAGCTCATCGCCCAGGTTGTGGCGGATAGCGCTTTTGGCGAGGTAGATGATCTTGATCGCCTTCATCCGGTTATTCACGATATTGAAGATCTCATCCACCAGGGCGGTATTGGCCATATTGGGGTCGTAGAAAGTCATCGCAGTTTTCTTGCGGATGAATTCCCGGTCGCCGCGCTTGGGGTACGTTTCGCCCATGCCATTCTCAAACAAACCGGAAGAGCCGGTAAGGGTGATCGTCTTTATTTTAGCCGGATGCTTTAGCAGGTAAGCGAGGCCTACGTGGCCGCCGAGCGAATTGCCCAGGAGGTGTACATTGCTCAGGTTCATCGCGTCCATAAACTTCTGTACATGCCTCGCGAGGCCGGATACGGAAGTCTCTAAAAGGGTAAGATCGTAAAGCGGGAGGAGGGGGATGATAACGCGGTGGGTAGCGCGGAAGTGCTCGATAAGATCGGCGAAGTTGGAGAGCGCGCCGAAGAGGCCGTGCAGCAGCACCAGCGGCTCGCCGGATCCTTCTTCCACATACTTGAATTTGCCGTTCTGCTTTATTTCGTACTCCATTGCTGTTGTTGGGAGGGGGAGAAAGAGGATATGCCGCTAAAGTAGGCATTTTTAGGAAAGGCTTACAGCCGGAGGGGGTAATTTTCCGGAATGTTGAAAGTAAGCGCCTGAATGGCATCAGCCCTGCCTGTCCGCCGGTGGGCTCCACATCGGCCAGGGTAAGGCCGCCGTAAAGATGGGCAACAACCGGTTTCTGATCACCAGCATCGCCTCTTCCGCCTGAAGCTGTAGATTGGCGTACCTTCTCCTTATAGGTATTATAGTTTTGCCGAAGCCACTGTGCTGTATTTGTATTCTATAACGGGTATGTAATTTGGGTGGGGTAAGGGAAACAGCGGAAGCAGCGGGCAAAAAGCGACTATTGGTTTGGGAGAATAATAAAGCTACCTCTGCCTTCACCGGCTTTGCAAAAGCAGTGCTGGATGCATCTGCGTTGCAAACACGGATGTGTAGGTTATAGATTTGGTGTTGCCTGGATTAAATAACGGGTAATAAAATATTCGCCAATTAAAAATCAAGCAAATCTTTAGCTGGTATTTCCAATTGACTGGCTATTAAAAAAAGGTGGGAGATACTGGTGTTGATTTTCCCGAGCTCTATCCTATTGATCTGGCTTAGCTCAATGCCGCAGTTATGGGCAAATTGCTGTTGGGAAATACCTTTAGCCTTCCTAAGCTCACGGACTTTATTCCCGAATGCCACAAGTACGTCGTTGTTCCGGAATTGCTTTTGGCGGCTCACGCAACAAGGTGGAAAAGGGACTAATATTTTTATTGGGCAAATTTGCTTAATTAAACAATTAGATTACTTTTGCGCTACATTGTACCCCTAAATGCAATGCCTTATGAAACGAGCTATCGCAATATTCTGTTGCCTGTGCTGCGCATCTGCTACAAATGCCCAGACCCGCATTGGCCTCGACCCTACCTTCGGTGATCGCGGCGTAGTGATTACCAATATTCAAAATGCCCTCAGCTTTGGCCATGCCGTAGCTATTCAAAGCGACCAGAAGATCGTTGCCACCGGCCAGAGTACAAAAGGAGTTACAACAGTGCGCTATAATACCAACGGCACTTTAGATAACACTTTTGGCAATGGTGGCCTTTGCTTTTCTGAATCAGCTTTAATAAGCTATATCTCGGATCCTGATGTAAGCAGAATTGCGCTTCAATTGGATGGTAAGATTATTATTTCAGGGTACATCAACAATAAAGATTACTTTCTTCAAAGGATAAAATCAAATGGCGTTCTTGATTCAGCGTTTGGTGTAAATGGCACGGTTATAGTATTTGGAGACAAAATATATTCTGCTGAAAATAATGGCCTGCTGGTACAGCCGGATGGTAAAATACTATTGGGTGGAAATAATGGAGATTCTGTTTTCCTGGCCCGTTTAAATGCTAATGGCACATTAGATAATACATTTGGCACAGGCGGCATTACCAAAACTTTCCGGACGTTTGTACATGTTTATGCTATGGATATCATGGCAGATGGGAAGATCGTAGTTGCCGGTGAATCTTATAATTACAACTACGGTAACAGCCTGATGGCGGCAAGATACTTGCCGGACGGCCGCCTCGACAGCGCTTTTGGCGACCGCGGCTTTGCCTTTCCCAATCCCTTCCCCGGTGCCCTTACCTACCTCAAGGATATGCACCTCCAGGCAGATGGCAAGATGGTGCTCGGCGGCACCGCAGGCGGCGCCTACCTCTTCCGGCTCGGTACGGATGGCAGCTTAGACTCCACTTTCGGCACTAATGGGTTGTTTTCGATAGAGGAGGGCGATATGGAAAAGTTCCTGTTCCTGCCCGACGGGCGTATTGTAGGCACAGGGCGCGACTTGCAGCGGTTTGATTTTTTCACGCTGCGCGTAAAGGCCAATGGCGTATCGCTCGATTCAACCTTTGGCAGGAATGGCACAATAAAGGATGATATGCAGGGATGGGACTCGGATTGGCCGCACGGTATAGCGCTGCAGCAGGATGGCAGGATCGTAGTATGCGGTCATTCAGGTGTACCAAACGGCACATTCAGTAATCATAGCCAAGATTTTACACTTGCTCGCTACCTGCCCGATGCGCCGCTTGCTGTTGCCGATG
Organism: Chitinophagaceae bacterium; assembly: GCA_965246905.1. Classification (GTDB taxonomy): domain Bacteria; phylum Bacteroidota; class Bacteroidia; order Chitinophagales; family Chitinophagaceae; genus UBA1952. The sequence goes on along the minus strand of CBDFFZ010000009.1, from coordinate 169,091 downwards.
CGCCTTTACCCAATAGTAATAACATAGCGCTGTACCCTAATCCTGCCGCCGGTACAGCAACGCTTCGCAGCATGGGCGCAGCGCAGATAAGCGGCGCTGATATCATAGCCTGCAGACGGGCGGGTACTGCGGCAGCTTACGCAAAGCCCTGCGGCGTCTATGCTGCTAACTACCGGCGGCCTGCCGCCCGGCGCCTATTTTATAAAATGCCGCTTTGCCGATGGCAGCCTGCCCCTCGTGCAGCGCCTCTCCCTATTGGATCATCCTTAACCTCCCTTTTCTTTCCCCACAGTTTTCCAAAACAAATATAGCAACCATGAAAAAGACATGCCTCATGCTCTTACTGGCCTTGCTATGCGCCTGCCCAGGGTATAGCCAGACCTTCTCTAAAATTCTTTGTGCGCATACCCGATGCCGCTTACATACCCACCGTAAGCCCCGGCAGCGGCCGCACCGTAAATGTTACCTTCCGGCAGGCAGGGCTCAATGCCATAAAGGCCGGTTACCAGTTCCGCAGGTTCAGCAAGGCCTATGCCAACTCGCGGTACCCGATGATGCGGCAGGTGTATGCCGTGGAAGTATCCTCCCCGCAGTTCATTGCAGATATCAAAGCGCTCTTCCCGGCCATATTCGGCTATGCACAGCCCGTGCCTGAGGTTAGGTACCAGTACCTGCCCAACGATTATTACCTCCCGGCGGTACTTACCCATATTCCGTGGCATTTGCAGCAGATTGATGCGAAAAATGCCTGGGATGTAAAAAAAGGCACTTATAATAATGATCAGGATACCGTAGTGATTGGCATCGTGGATGAATATGTAAACCCGGCGCATGAAGACCTTGCCGGCAAGTTTAAATTACTGAGGGCAAATATTCTCTACCCATTCAAGAGCGATAAGCATGGCACAGGCGTATCCGGGCTGCTTGCCGGAAAAACAGATAACAGCTTAGGCCTTGCCAGCATAGGCTTTAACTGCAAGCTCGATTTTTCGACGGCTGAGTATGATCAGGATAGCGTGTTTCTGCAAATGTCTAAAGACGGGCGCAGGGTACTGAATGGCAGCTTTATTGAATCGTTTCGTTCCTCGCCATACATTTACGACCATAATATCCAGTTCTGGGAGCAGAGCACATATGATGAGATCTATGAGAATGGAACTATCGCCTGCTTTGCAGCAGGCAAACGGCGACGTAGATCGGGCATACCCGCAAGTACCGTCCTATTATGAGTTCCCGGCTTCTTTCAACCACAATATATCCGTTACAGGCGTTGGCTGCCAGCCGCCTGCTGCCGGCTCTATTTATGACATGGACCTGTTTAAATTTCCCGGCGTTACACGCACCTACAACTATAACGACCGGGTGGATATGGCCGCGGCAGGCTATGATGTGCCGGTGCTCTGGAACGATGCCACCGCCAAATACAGCTATATGCAGGAGGCCGGCACTTCCTCGGCATCGCCCATTGTAGCCGGTACCTTAGGGCTTATGGTGGCAGCCAAGCAGGCGCTATCGCCTTATCAACTGGAATATATACTTAAGACAAACAGGTACACCTATCGATGGAATACCCATCAATGCACCCTATGCAGGCAAAATAGGTAAGCGGGTAGATGCTTTTAAAGCGGTAACCAGAGCGGCCGGCTATAATGAATATGAACCGGCTACCCAAACCATGTATATAGAAGGCATCGAGATGAGCAACCGCTGCAGCCCGGCTATAGGCAGCAATGCGCCAAAGCCTAAGCTCAGGGCGCATGTAAAGAACGGGTATGGCAACCTGCGGTATTGCTGGGAATCGACCCAGTTAGGGCTCTATATTGGCGGCGGGCTCGATGACAGCACCCTTGCAGAGCCTACTATTGTGTCGCCCGTTACAAGCGTAAGCTATAAGCTTACGGTCTATGATGAATCGCCGGTGCAGAAAGTAGCGTCCAAGTTCTTTAGCGCAGAGCTCATAACAGACCCGGCAAAGTATGATCTTGCCATGCACGACTCGTATGCCGATATGCTCGAAGAGCCGAACAAAATGGCCATGCGCGACCCCCGCGACTGGCAGCTATGGCAAAGCCCCGATATCTGGAACCGGCAGTTGCAGGACGGAGATTCCACGCACGAAAACCCGGAGTACTTTAACAGCAACCCCAACTTCCTGTATGTACGGGTACGCAATGTGGGCTGCGCAGTATCGCCTTCGGCAAATGCGAAGCTCAGGCTTTATTGGACCCAGGCATCCACCAGCGAAAAATGGAAAACGGATTGGATAAACGGCACCGGCGCCAACCCGGCCACAGGAAAGGAAATAACATCAGATAGCGCGGTAACCGTACCGCCTTTACAGCCGGGGCAGGCGGTCACACTTGTACGCGCATGGACCCCGCCCAAGCCGCAGGACTATAATTCGCAACAGCAAATCGACGCCTGCGTACTGGCAAGAATAGAAACATCGCCAACGGCACCTTATGGTATTATACCAGCAGAGTACATTGATTCCAACGTGAAGTACAATGTTCTTAGAAGCAACAATATCGTTACCCGCAACCTGATCGTTACCAATTACAACACCGCCAACCGCGGTACAGATCATATTGTTGGTTTTGGAAACGCAGGCGCACAGGCAAGGGTCTTCTCTTTACAAGTATTGAACAACAAAGACATCTTCCGCCATTTTGCAGGCAATCTTTCCGATTATATATATGCAGTAGTGCATCTTGATGAAGACTTGTTTAACAGATGGACGGAAGGCGGCAGGCAAGGCCAGTACGGCGGCTTCGATGAAGGTGCGCATACTTTTATCTATGATCCGGCCACGCCATTGCGCCTGGACAACATCACCCTTGAAGCAAATACAAAGAATGAGGTAGCAATTGATTTTGTAATGAAGGATGGCGTAGAGATACCTTTCGATATTACAGATCAGGAAATACATGTGCGGGAGCTTACTATGAGCCCGGCAGATACTACCGGCATGGGATACGGCGCAGAAGATATAGCTCCATTCAGAAGAAGAAGTATATGGGAATGTAAGCTTCGGTTTCAGTATTGCCGCAAACTCAAATAATGACGGTACGCCGCGCGGAAGAGGCACACAAGGCATTTTAGCATCTAAGAAAACCTATTCAATATATCCTAACCCTGCAAATACAAGCCTCAACATCAGCCAGGCAGGAGGTACAGGTACAGCATCTGTTCTGATAACAGATGTGCTCGGCAGGATCGTTTTCACAAATAATAATATTATTCTTAGCACTGCACCTTATACAATCAATACTGCGGCTTTCGCTTCAGGCCTTTACTTCGTTAAAGTAGCCAGCGTTGATGGAAGCTCCATTATAGAAAAGATTGCAATAAAACGTTAAAGGAAAATTTTCGATAGTAGCTCAGTTTGAAACCTTGTCGCTGCGGAATGCTTTCCCGAAAGGCCGGAGCAGACTCTTGCGTCAGCAGGACTTTGGCAAGCACTTATTTTGGATACACAGGATGACAATTTTTGGGCGGCAGGCCCACAAAAAAAGCGCCCTCCAACAGGGGGCGCTTTTTGTCCTTAGCACGTTGTAAGCTTTAATGAATCACCTGTATCTGCCGGTTCTTTATTTCACCGTTCTGTTTCCAGCAAACAATATAAGCGCCATTGGGAAGGCCGCAACCTCAAGATGATCTGTTCCGGTCACGGTCCTGGCCCATACCATCTGCCCGAAAGCGTTGCGTATTTCTACTGTTGAGGGAGTTGCAGCATTAGCCCAGCTTACCTGCACAAAATCATTTGCCGGGTTAGGGTAAATATTTGCGATACCATCTTTGCCGAATACTGCGGTGAGTATCCTGCTATAGCTAACCACACCATTGCCGGAAGTAATGGCGAGGCGGTACTGGTTAGCACCGCTTGCGGGAGCAGCATCTGTATAGGATTCCTGTACACTCGTTACTTTCCCTGCATTTTGCGTATGGATGGTAGTAAATGTTTTGCCATCGGTGCTGTGCTCAAGCCTGATGGTTTCATCGCCATCTGTGGTACCTAAAGTCCAGGAAAGTACGGCTTTGCCGGATTGTTTTTCAAGATTAAAGGACGAAACTTTAACCGGCAGAGGGACGATGGGGGAGACGGAACCAATGGTAAATGGTGAGAAAGAAACAAGCCCTGCCGTACTACCTGTTATTTCACCAGTTGTAATAGTGCCATTCGAAGCCAGAAGACCAAGGTTATCCCAGCTCGGAGGTATGTTATTAGCAGCGTAATGCGCAACCCGCAAATTACTGATATTGCCGCTGCTAATACCACTGGCAGCATTGATGGTCAGCGTTACGTTAGGGCGCGATGAAGAGCTCGTACCCAGGTCCCAATACTCCACGGCACTCACACTGGTCATCACTTCGGTATTGGTAGGATTGACTATCCTGTTTGTGTAAGCACTATTAAAGTACTCGGCGGTAAAGACATCACTCAGATTGCCCGGCGCCCCGATGCTGATCGGACGGAGACTCGAACCCTTACCTACCGGGAAGGTGAACGGCGTATTGCCCACTTTTATAAGTTGCCCGTTTACAAAGGAAGCATCTGATGAAGCGGTTACTGAGGCTGCCGGCAAGCATCTGTAGTTGCGCGTTGGAAATACCCGCGCCGGTGGTGGTAATTTTTCCATTCTTAAGAGACAAGGCCTGTATTGATCTGAATAGTAGCATTACTGCTGAGCGTAACGCCAGAAGGATTGTCTATGGTCAGAGAATTAATGGTAGTGAGTTCCGTTCCTGTTACCTGGGCTGTAGTACCATTATACACAATATTAGGATTGGTATAAACCCGGCTGAAGGTCCCGGTTATATTTCCCGCAGGGCCGCCGGCAGCAGTTACATATAAGGTGGAATTGGCGTCGATAGTGAACGTATTGTTGTTGCCACCGGTAATGGCAAAGCCATTGGTATTTAATTTTCCGGTCAATTTAATGCCGGGTCCTGGATTTGAGGCGCTTGTTATTGCCTTGTCCGATAGCAGCACCACGGAATCGCTGCTCATAGTTAGCAGCCCGGCAGTATTATTTAACGCGAGCGTACCGCCACCCAGATAGGCTGGCTTGCCGGTTATAAACAGACCGGCTGCGCCGCTTACCACCAGTGTTCCGGGGCCAAAAATTCCATTTCGGATCGTCTTTATGCCGGTACCGGAAATGGTTGTCGTATTGCCCGCCCCCAGATAAAGTGCACCATTTATCGTGGAGCCTAAGCCTGAGCCGGTCGTAAATGTTACAGCGCTTTGGCTGCAACGGAAGATTGGTACTGCACTTCCGGCATTGGGGAAGATAGTAATACCAGCCAGCGTTAAATTCGTTGCAGCACTGTATTCCAGAATGGAGCTATCGCCGTATATATAATTAGCCGATTGATAGCTGCTGATTATGAAAGGAAGCCTGGCCATTTTTTCCAGCAGAAGCACTAATATAAAACCGGCCTCCTTTCTGAAAGCTGATGGTAGCCGTAGTTGGAGAGAATGTTGGAATTGTTGCATCGCCGCTTTCCTGGAATGTGCCGCCGGCCTCAACGATCATATCGTCACCGGCACCATCCGCTATCTGAAAGCTACTTGTAAGGTGGTTCAGCGTTCCACCGTTTTGAATAACGATAAACTTGCCGGTAGCTGCTGCGGCAATGGTAATCGTATGGCCATTGCGTATGGTAATACCACAGAGGCTGAATTGGTAGGAACGGCGGATGATGGTGCCCCATGGCCCGCTACCCGATGCCGAGCTTTCCCAGCTACCGGCACTCCCATAATTGCCGCTCGTTACTGCACTTCTGAAATAATCGGTAGCAAGCGTGGTGCGGTAAATAGGAAATATTGCCTGTCGTTGCAGTAGTCAGGCCGGTTGCGTCTGCTGAAAAAGTTATAACCCCTTGTGCGGATGGCGCAATACCTGCAAAGGTGGCAACACCATTTACAGCAGCTACTGAAGTGGTGCCGGTTATATTCCCCGGCCCTGAGGCCTGTGTCAGGGTAATGGTTCCTGTGTAGGTATTATCCACGGTATTATTGGGTCTGCGGGCTTCTACTGTGAAAGTAGGAAAAGCCGTACCTGCGTACCCGACAGCCGGCGCACCAACTAATGCCAATTGGGAGGGAAGTGCCTGTACTACAAAGCTGCTGCTGTTACCAGGCGTGATACCGCCAGCGGGTATTGAAGCAGTTAAAACAACTCCGCTTTCTGCAACGCTGTAACTAACGCCATTCAATATTAATGAAGAGGTGCCGGTAGAGAAAGCACCTGTAGTTGTACCGGCCAATGTACCGGTGCCTGCGCCAACAGACAGCGCGGCAGTTGTGCCGCCTGGCACATTAAAAGGATTATTGAACTGATCTCTTGCCTGGACGGTGACATTGAACAGGCTCCCTACATTCGGGCTTGCAGGGGCGATGGCCGTAAGCGCTAAGCTCGTGAATGTTGCAGGGCTAAAACTTGGAGTAATGGTCACATCGTCAACTGCGAGGCCGCAGCTATTAGTACCGGTTTTTCCCCAACGCAGGAAAATCTCCCCTCCGTCAGGAACGGCAACATCTAAGGTGATGCTCTTAACGCTCCTGAATATACCGGCATTTCCATCTGCGCCAGCAGGACTAGGAAACAGGAAAGGCGGGACAAAATTAAGCGGAGCATAATTGGTCCACGATCCTGTAGTGAGGCTGGTGATCGTACCCGATGCGCTTACCTGGTAATCGAAAGTTAAAGGTTGATTAGAAGTATATGCATGCCATTCTTCACCGGTGAAAGCTATACCAAAGGAATTTATCGTAGTACCGGTAGAATTTTTAATTCTAACACCAAAATACTTGTCGGCGCCTGTTTCCGATACAGTGCCCAATGCCCTGTCGTTGATATTACCATTAGCAGCATTACTCTGACCGTAATTATAGCAGGCAGCAGTAAGCGCTTGTCCTTCGTCTGCCTGCAAAGTAGTGCCGGTTATATACCAGCCTGTTATGGAGGAATTGTTCGTAAATGTTGCATTTGCTGTGCCAAGCGTAGTAAAATCCTGGCTATAGCTGTTCAGGTTGGTAAAAGTTACCTGCCCGTGGCTCAGCGCGGGTACCAAGCCTGCCATGGCTATCAGCCATAAATGAGTTAATTTTCTCATTGTAATTGGTTTGTATTTTAGTGGCGCGAAGATATGGCCTGGGTGACATATAAATTTTTTATAAAATTTTTTTTTTGTTATTGACGCTTTTTGCTGACATTATTACTGGTTAGCAATAAATGCATAAAGCAGGCAGCACTTATAAGCTTTGGGTATTATACCCACAACTCTTCAGAAGATGCAGAAGTATATTTGATATTCAGTTCCATTAATGAATCAATTGGATTTTACAAATTTCAGGTAGGTCTCAGTTTGAAAAACAAGTTGCTGTGGGATGCTTCCTTGCATCAGCATGACCCGGGCAAGTCTTTTTTGCGTAAAAGCTAAGCCACAGCGGATAGTCATTCTGAACGCAGCTTTCCGGCGAATGCCGGATTGCGCAGTGTAAGAATCCCACAGCACAGCAGGCTGTTGCGTTCTGCCAACACAGCGACTTGTCATGCTGTAAGCATCTCCCAGCGACCTGTTTTTCGTATCAAAAAAGGTCGCAAGACCCTTACAGGGTGACAAGTTGCTATACATTCCTATGGCTTGAACATAGAATCCCACAGCCCTTCACAGCACGGGGGCGTACAATTTACCAGGTAACATTCAAACTGAGGCACTACCAAATTTCATGGTACCAACAACAAAATTGCAGGCCTTACTTCAATATGAAATATACTTATTACCTCCAATTCGCTGGGTTCACCTTTCATCAGGCTCATGAAGCATGGTGCCGTTGATCATACGTTGTAAATACACCAATTGCCGCTTTTAGTTAATGACTGATTCTTTAATTTATAGAAAATAAGATAGAATCTATGACAAAGACGTTCCGGACAGCTGTAGAGACGTTGCACTGCAACGGCCCTACCTACGCAACGGCTCAACACCTACCTTCTGCTCGGACCATAAAAACCGCATAAACATAGTTACAACGTTAACAATCGGGAATCCATGAATCCGCTTAATCCGCGATTCAGACAGCTACAGGCATTTCCGCATAATATCATTCAGCGCTGAGATTACTACATCCTTTGACTGCATTCCAGCTAAGTGCTATATATTATTATTGTTTTTAGAAGATAATTAGTAAAGCACTTTCCAAACAGGGAAAGTATCTATAAAGATAAAACAGGCCATAAACATCCCTAAAAAGACCTAAAATCCCTAAAATTTCCTTAAAAAAATCGCTACATCATATTTTGGCACAGTATTTGCCATTAGTTGGGTTGAATCCCAAACTTTATTTGCCATGCAAAAAACAACAAAGGAAAAGCGCCGCTTCAGCGATAGAGACAGCGTTATGATCGTTGCAGTAGGTACCATCGCAAGCGCTGCCGAAGCCCATGCCGAAGCCCTGCAGGAAGCGGATACTACCTATACGCCGGAGTATTTCAAAGAGCTGCGGGACAGGATATACAGGGCCGCCAATGAAGTGCTTGGCGCCGACAATGCCGCTAAGCTGCGCGAAGCTTCTACGCTCCTAAACAGGGAGCACGAACAGGGGCTTTATGAGCTTGGCCTCACCAAAACCCTGATCGAAAATAAATATTCAACCAACCCTGAGCGCCGGGATGAACTGCTTATCCGCCTCGGCTTTAACGACTTCTACAACGGCGCTGTAGATGATAACCAGGTAGCTATGGTCAATCTCCTCGCCCGCTTCGACGAAAACCTGACGGCCGACCTTCAAAAAGAGCTTCAGGAAAAAGGACTTTCCGAAAAGCGCATCGGGCTTATCTGCGGTTTCGCAGCAACCTACAGCAAAGACAATATAACCCAGGAAGGCAGGAAAGAAGAACGAGGTACGCTTACTGAAAATGATATCAAAGAGCTGAACGGTATTTATGCCGAGATCATCGGCATCTGCCGCATGGGCCAGCGGGTATTCAGAGGCAGTCGCAATGTGAGCGACCGCTTTGTCTATGACCGGGTCGTCCGCCAGCAATCGAGCTGGCACAACAGCAGCAAAGACAGCGGCACTAACCAGCCCGCCACCTCCTGAACGGGCATTGGGCAGGAAAGGAAAAGCGCGCCGCCCAACCGGGATGCGCGCTTTTCTAAAATTATTTGCCCCAAACCCGGCAGCAGCCTCACCCACGAAGGCAGCAGCTTTGCTCACGGAGGCAGATGGGCCATCCACGAAGGCAGCAGGTGCTACCACGCTCCCTGTAGCGCTCCCCACGCTTCCTGCGGCACCGGCCACACCGGCAGCAGTGCTTCCCGCTATGTAAGCAGCAGCAACCATGCTTCCCGCAGGAGACTCCACCAAGGCAGCAGGGGCATCCACGAAGGCAGCAGCATTGCCCACGGAGGCTGCAGTACCGGCCACGCTTCCCGTTGTTGTATCCACAAAGGCAGCAGTACCTACCATGCAATCCGCTGATTTTCCGGTAGAGGCAGCTGCTGTTCCGGGCTTTCCCGAAAGCGAACGGGTAAATTCTATTTTTACACCCGCCATGAAATCCCCAAAAAAAGAAAATCTACCCCAAAAGACCTGCCCGGTATGCGGCCGTCCCTTCACCTGGCGCAAAAAATGGGAGCAGGTCTGGGATGAGGTAAAGTATTGCAGCGAGCGCTGCCGGCGGGCAAAAAGCAATGTGGTGCAGTGATGCGGCCGTGCCGGCAAGGATCAAAGAAGCTACCGCACGTTAAAGTATCTTTTGGGATGACGGCTTTTACTGCATGTACATTATCTTGGCTAAGCTGGCTATAAGATGAACGGGGGCAGCCGGGTTATTTGAATGCCTGCACAGTAAGATTGTCAATCAGGATCTTTTTATCGCTTTCGGCATTCTGGAAACTGACCGTAAGGCGGTTCCAGGGCTTTTCGGGGAGGCGCATATCCATATAAATCCTTTGCGGCGCTCCATCTTTTAAAAAACGGTGTATCCGCAGGGTATTTACTTTTACTTCCTCATTATCGCGCATTGCCCTGACAATCATTTGCGTCATTTTCCACTCTTCCCATTCCTTATTCGGAGCCATAAAATCAGCGGTAACGCGAAGCCAGCGATTATCCCTGCCGGGCAATGGTAGATTGTAGGCTGCCGTATTTCCATGAACCTTATCCATGAAAATACCTTTTCCTGATAAGCCCTCAACGGTGCTGTTAGCGCTTGTGTCGTGCTCAAAATCATTGCTGTAGAGTACCTGCCCACGCTCATTTCCTTTATACCTGTCCGGGTCATCCAGCAGTTTGGTTACATCATCTGTAGCCCACCATCTTCCCACAGTAGCCTTATAGTAAGCCCGGCTCACATTGGCCACTTTTACGCCCTGTGCATGTGCATTGTAAGTCCACCAGATATTGAGGTAGGCAAAAAGAAGTATGAATGGGTAAAGTATAAAGCCTGCGATCCTGCGACTACCGGCGTATTCAATGAGCGCAGCCAGCGGGAAGACAAGTACCGGGTAGCTCTGTACCATTGCCCGGCCGCCATACGACCATACATCCCAGGCTATAACGATGTAATAGTTTAGCAGGAAAAATAGCACTACGGCAAAAACATTTTTCCCCCGCCGGATAAAGGGAAAGAGGCCAATGAAGGATAAGATCAGCATTGGCGAGTAACGGAGCCATCCGCTTTCATAGCTGAATGTGTAATCATAAAAATGAGGATGTAACCAGGAGAAGCCCTGATCCTGATAGCTGTACACAATCCAGTGGCCGGTAACGGCCTTCCAGTAAAGCGGCTGGACGCTCACAAAAAGACAAAAGAAAAGGCCGGCGAACAGGATATAGCGGGGCTGTTTCACAAAGAAATGAATACGTGCACGCAGGCCGGGAAATGTACTGACACCCCATAACAAAGGAATAATGAGCGACAGGATTTCTGTAGGCCGGATGAGTGTTGCGAAACCACCCAAAGCACCCACCAGTATGGCGCCGGGAGCGCCTGGTTTCTGATAAAAACGTATGGTGTACCAGATAAGCAGGGCGTACAGCATAAACAAAGTGCTGTGCGTCATGGCCTGGTCTATAGCAGCATAGTTGAGGTAGTTGCTGCCAATCACAAGCGCGAGGAGCACGAGTGCCACGGTGCCATCTTTAAAGTAGATAAGCAGCACTTTGCGCAGCACAAACAGCCCGATGAAGGCATAGAGCAGCATCCCCAGCCCGATGCAAACCTGGTAAGGGTAAGAAAAACCATCGGTAGGATATTCATGGCTCTGTTTCGCAATCGAATGCGCTATAAAAAACCACGGAGCCATCAGGAAAGCTTGCCCGGATGAGTACTTCATCACATAATTTCCGGAAGCCTCATGCCGGAATGCCTGCTGAAAATCCGGAGTTGGGCTATATTTATTAAGAATGCTGTCTTTAAACCGGCACTGTTTAATGTCTTTATAAATAAATAGCGCGGGCAGGTACATATAATAGCCAGATACATCCCAACTGATCGTTGCCTCAGTAGCTGTTTTCTTCCACCTGGGATAGAACATTAGCCCGGCATAAAGCATCAGCAGATAGCACAATATCAATGCAGCCTTCGACTTTCTATACATGGAATAAGTGTTCTGTTTCATGCCTGGATAAGCGGCAGGCCGTTGTTAGTATGATCAGCTCAGCAAAAAGGCAATGTCATCACGCGTAAGCTTCTTCAGGAAAGCGGTGTCATCCACCACAAGATCGCTGGCAAGCGCGCGCTTGCGCTCCTGTAGCAGGAGCATTTTCTCCTCGATGGTGTCTTTGCAGATGAGCCGGTAGGCAAAGATGTTTTTCGTTTGCCCGATGCGGTGTGTACGGTCAATTGCCTGCTGTTCTACAGCCGGGTTCCACCATGGATCCACGATATAAACATAGTCTGCAGCAGTAAGGTTGAGACCTACGCCACCTGCTTTCAGCGAGATAAGGAATACCCGGCATTCCTCATTGTTCTGAAATTCCTGTATCGCTTTCTCCCGGTCGGTGGATGAAGTGCTGCCATCAAAATATGAGTAAGGAATGTTCTGTGCCTCCAGCTCCTTTCGGATAAGGGCCAGCATCCCCAGAAACTGGGAAAATACCAGCGCTTTATGGTTGCCTACATTTTCTAAAATCTCGCGCATCAATTCCTCCTGCTTGATGCTGTGGTTCGGGAATTTTTCGTCCTCATTCAGGATGGCCGGCGAATCGCAGATCTGGCGCAGCTTCGTAAGGCCGGAGAGAATGTGCATCTGGGAGCGCTCAATGCCGCGCTCATCGATCATACCCAGTATCTGGTCTTTATAAGTAGTGCGGTAGGCGTTGTAGATCTTGCGCTGATCGGCACCCATCTCGCAGTAAAGCACGGTGGTAGTTTTTGCCGGAAGATCGCGGGCTACCTGCTCTTTAGTACGCCGCAGCATGAACGGATAAGTAAGTTTTTTGAGCTGGGCTTTGATCTCGTCTTCCCCGAATTTATCGATAGGCGTTGCAAACTCATTCATAAAAAACTCCCGGCTGCCCAGCATACCGGGGTTCAGGAAATTCATCTGCGCATACAGATCAAACGTGTTGTTTTGCACGGGCGTGCCGCTCAGCGCAAGGCGGTTCTTTGCATGAAGCAGCAGGGAAGCCTTGGCCACCTGCGATTGCGGGTTTTTGATGGCCTGGCTTTCATCCAGCACTACATAATCAAACTCAAAATCCTTCAGCATCTTGATATCGCTGCGCATGGTGCCATAGGTGGTAATAATTACCTGGTAATCATTAAACGTGCGGACGGTATTGGTGCGCTTGGGGCCATGATGAATAAAATGCAGCAGCTCGGGCGTAAATTTTTTGATTTCCGCCTCCCAGTTATACATCAGGGTAGTAGGGCAGATCACCAGGAATTTGGCATCCGGCTCCTCATTAAAATATTGCTGGAAGAAGGAAAGTGTTTGTACTGTTTTACCCAAACCCATATCATCGGCCAGGATGCCGCCCCAGCCTGCCTCGCGCAGGAAGGCGAGCCACTGGAAGCCGGCCTGCTGGTAAGGGCGCAGCTCGGCCTTTAACTGTACCGGCGGCGCAAGGTTGCTGTAATCGTTCTCTATAATGTCTGCAAGGTTTCCTTTCTTCTCCTCGAGCTCATCCAGTATCGCCTGCTCATCCACTTCGGCAAGCAAATTATCCAGCACAGAAAAATGGAATTTTTTGAGGCGGAGCTTACCGTCTTTCGACTCGCCCATTTTTATAAGGAGCGAATATTTTTTCAGCCATTCATCCGGCAGCAGGCCAATAGAGCCATCGGCGAGCTGTACATAGTTTTGCCGCTGCGCTAGGGCTTTTTTTACATCCGCAATAGATACTTTTTGTTCTCCAAATGTTACATCTACGCGTGTATCAAACCAATCGATGCTGCTGCTTACCTGCACTTTTGTTTCGGGCCGGTAAGTACTGATGCGCAGCCGTTTCAGATCATTCAACCCGAGGATAGCGACATGATGCTCTTTCATCGCATCCACAAAGCGGAAGAACCATTGCCCGGCCAGCACTTCATCCCCTGGCAGATAAAAAAAATGATCATCTTCGGCTTCTTTCATTTCAGAATGAAGTGTACGGATAAGCTCCGTAAAGTCATCTTCTGTTTTTTGGTGCCGGTGTATGAGGCTTATCCTGCCATCGAGTGGCACCACTACATCGCCGTTGTAGCCCCATTTTATTTCCAGGCCTTCGTACACAAAAGCAGGTATGAGGACCAGCATCTTATCACGCTCCTGGAGGTAGAGGCGCAGTGCAGGCTTCACGGCATCTGTATGAGCAATAATCTCAGCAGCAAAATCGACTTCCAGCAATTGCCGCCATTGCATCATTTCCTGCTCCAGAAACTGCGGCCATTCCGCACCTGGAATCGTTTTTTTGCCATCCGGCAAAAGGCTTTCAATAATGGGAATCGAAGTAAGCGCATTCAGTGGATAAACTGTATCCTGAAACAGGAGCATGCCGGCATTCAGTACTTCCACATCCTTAAAATCCAGTACCTCGGCACCAACCTGCCAGTATAGGCTTATGGTATATTCTTTTTTTGTTTTAGCAACATTAAGCCGCGCTTTTGCAGGATGCGGTGAGAAGCTTACGGGAATCAGCGAAGCGGCAGAAAGCTTAGCCTCTTTCTTTAGAATGAAAGTAAGCGGATAAGCAGAAAAACGCGCAAGCAGATTCTGGTATTTGGGGAGAAGATACTCCCATACGCCGTCCCGTATTTCAGGGGCCGGGTCGTCCTTCAATACAAGGCGGTAATCATCTAAAAAATCGCCGAATGGCAGGTTTTTCTTTAAGTATTTGAGTATCTCCTCGGGCAGGAATTTACGCACTACCGGTAGGAGGTCGCGGTCGCGCTCGCGGAAGATCATGGCATTTACATACTGGCTGAGTTCCAGCCGCTCGATCTTTCCTTTAAAGCCATTATCGTCCTCACTTGCTGTACCGCCAATGAGGTCTATCTGCACAAAAGGATACCACGAAACAGCAGGATCGATAGCCAGGCCGATGCGCTGCTCTTCGATAGGCAAAGGCGGTGCTATAATAGGTATTACCTCTTTGCGTTCTTCTGCACGCGCCTGCAGCACCGGCTGCGCGGAAGCCACTTTCTTTATAGATGTATCAAGGACACGCAGGAAGGGCTTGCCATCCTGGTAGGTAAAATCGAACTTGCCTTTAAGGTTGTCGGTGATCGAATAGCCGTATTGCTTGAGCAGCTTATCTTTCTGCACATCCCAGTTCTGCATGCGCATGAAATAGGGCGCGCCGTGGTTGTAAAGCACAAACAGGTAGGTTGCTGCCTTGTGCTTGCAGAGCGGGTAGGCATGCTCATCGCAGCCACATGAGGTATCGTAGTAGCGCTCCTCATTCTGCCGGATGATCACGGTATATTGAGGCCCATCCTCTTCCTGCACCGTTGCTTCAATGGTTTCGGGCTTTGTAGGGATGATCGTTACTTTTTTAGCGCGCGCCAGCGCTACAGCCTCTTCAATGATACCTGGCGAAGAAAATACGGCCAGCATCTGCTCGGTTACCGTACGCATCCGCACTACTGTGTGCTTTTGGTGGTAGGTAACATCGGCGTTATCAAAATAACCTGCCTGTACAATATCATTTAGCTGAAAGAGTGCCGCCACTTCGTGCCGGCATATCTCGCCCAGGTTGTAGGGGCACTGGCACCGCACGGTAAGCTGTGCAGGATCGTTAAAGCGGTTGATGGTAACAGTATAATAATTCTGGTAAACATCGTTGCGCACGCGAAAGCGCACCTGCTGTACCAGGTGATCTACATCGAGCATCTGCACACCGGCGGTATGGAAAATGCGTTTGCCTCGGCGGATGACTTCCTCGGTACCGTAATTGTAAACGTGCTTAAGTAATGGGGGGAGCGACATGAAAATGCTGAATAGCCTCTGAAAAAGGCAAGCTGCAAAAGTAGGCAATTACAAGGGGATAGGCTTACGCACCGTTGAAAAAATAATGGAATGGATGAACTGATTTTCAGGATTGGTAGATTTCTTGAGTCGCACGGAACGGACTCACCCCTTCCGTCTTTTTCATCCGGAGGCCTCATTCAAATAAAAACGAAAAGACCTCTCAGACGGAGGCTTTTTCATTTTTAGATATAATAAGAATTTTAGCCGAGCAACTGCACAATCGAATAGACGAGCATGGCGATCACTGCACTTACCGGAATGGTCAGTATCCAGGCCCAGAGGAGATTGATGGTTACACCCCAGCGGACAGCAGATAAACGCTTGGTAGCGCCTACGCCGATGATGGATCCGGTGATAGTATGTGTAGTGCTAACAGGGATCTTCAACTGTTCTGTAGCAAATAAGGTAATGGCACCGGCAGTTTCCGCAGCTACCCCTTCAAAAGGTGTTACTTTGGTGATGCGGGAGCCCATTGTTTTGATGATCTTCCAGCCGCCGCTTAGCGTACCGAGCGAAATAGCCGAATAGCAGGCAAGTGGCACCCAGCCTTCCATGTGGTCCAATTGATATTTTGCAGGGTCGAAAGCCACGAGCGCGGCCATAA
Source organism: Chitinophagaceae bacterium (assembly GCA_965246905.1). Taxonomy (GTDB): domain Bacteria; phylum Bacteroidota; class Bacteroidia; order Chitinophagales; family Chitinophagaceae; genus UBA1952. Next base: position 153,013 of record CBDFFZ010000009.1, on the reverse strand, counting down.
TGATACCCATCACTTTCTGCGCATCGTTACCGCCGTGCCCGATGCTGAATGCAGCTGATGATACCAGCTGTAGCCGCTTAAGCACAATTGTGCCGGTTGCATAATTGAGTGTGCTGAGAAAAAAGGTAGCCACGCTCATCGTGATCATGATAAGCGATGCAAGCAGCCATTTGAGGTTCTCGCCATAAAGCACGATACTTGCAAAGCGGGAGTCGTAGCTGTTTTGATAAGCGGAAGATATATCCTGCTCTACCCCTTTTCGGAGCACATGAAAAACGATGGTATCTTCAGCTACATGCTTCAGTAAAAGATCGTCGATCGTTTTTTTAGATTCAAGATTGGTGCGGTCTGTGCTTAGAAGAATGTCTCCTTTTTTGAGGCCCATTTTGGCTGCAGGCGAGCTACTGAATAAATCTGCAATCTCCAGGCCCTTCCCATGATAGGAATTCTCGAATTTCATGCCTATAATCCGGGATGTATCCAAAACGATAACTGCAGATAGACCTGCGAAAACAGCTATCAGCACGCCAATTGAGATGAGCCGGGGCCACCATTTCTTTTCGAAAGAATGCATGAACCAGAGCGAGATAAGGTATGCGATCAGCATGCCCATGATCGGCGCAATCACAATAAAGGCGATAATGACCAGCACCCCGGAAGGCATCCAGCCGTTTTTATCCGGCGTGTACCAGTTGATGACACTGGAGCCGGCATGAAATTTTGCGTGTGCAATAGCAGCACCTGCAAAACCGCCGATGAGCGTATGAGAGGAAGAAGATGGTATGCCGCGCCACCAGGTGAACAAATTCCATATAATCGCGGAGATTAGCCCGGCAAGCACGACTGGCAGGGTGATGAATTCCTTATTTACTGTCTTGGCGATGGTATTCGCTACGCCATGATCCTTAAAAAGAAAGAAAGCCACAAAGTTGAAGAAGGCGGCCCATGCAACTGCCTGAAATGGCGTAAGTACTTTCGTGGATACAACTGTGGCAATAGAGTTGGCCGCATCATGAAAGCCATTGATGTAATCAAAAATGATGGCAAACACGATGATGGCAATCAGCAGAACAGACATAGTATTTGCCGGGGTAGCTTAGGAGTATTTTACAATAATGGATTCGATAACGTTGGCAGCATCCTCGCACTTATCTGTAACAAACTCCATCTCCTGATAAAGATCCTTGCGCTTGATGAGCTCTATGGGATCCATTCTCAGCGAAGTAAACAAGGTTACCGTCGCTTTGTCAAAAAGGTCATCTGCCTCGTTCTCGAGGCTGTTGATGCCTACGCAGGCATCGGTAATGGCCTTTAGATTCCGCATATTCCGCAGCTCATGTACGCCATTATGCAACATGTCAATACACTTGTCAATGATTACGGCAAATTCCCGCATCACGTCATCCACTTCATCTACCTGGTAGTTGAGAATGCGCTTGGCAGTGCCCCAGGTATAATCGGCTATATCATCGAGGGCAGTGGCTAAGGTGTGAATATCTTCCCGATCGAAAGGAGTAATGAAATTGCGGCCAAGCTCGATAAATATTGTATGGGTTACTTCATCGTTTTTGTGCTCTAAGTCATCGAGCATGCGCAGAAGGCGGTCGCGCTCGGGGCGGTTGCTTTCATTGAGTGCTTTGATCAGCACCTCGCTCATCTGCTTCAGGTTGCCCATTACCTCTTCAAACAAGCCATAAAACACCCTGTCCTTCGGTGTAAACATCTTGAGAATATTGCTTAAACCCATTTTGTATAGTGTGTTTTAATAAGGATAGTTAACAGGGGCGAAAGTAAGTCCGTTACCAGCGTCATTCAGGGTGGCGTCAAAGCTTAATAATTAATTAATCTATTCATCCACGGAAATGGTGAATGTATAATAAAAAACCTGCGACTTTGAAAAGCCGCAGGTTGACTATAATTGTTCTTATCCCCTAATTAATGAAACATTGCCGCTGCCCCGACCCCGCCTAAAACACTGCTGATGATGAGACCGGTAAGCACTGCCGTGATTACGAAATAGATAGCAAGCTGGATCAGAATGATCACTACGATATAAATTACCTTTTTATCATCCGGCGTGTTTTTCATTGGCCCGATGCCGAGGTACAGGAGGTAGATGCCGTATATGGCCCCGGCCAGTGCAATAAGTCCGCCAAGAACGGGTATAAAGCCCAATACACCGGCAACTGCGGATGCAGTATAGCTGTAAGCTACAAGCTGCGCTGATCGGTTCAGGTTTTTTTCGGAATCAAAGGAAGGAGCCAGCGCATCTGTAACGTAGAGGCTTATATAGAAGCTGATAATTGCCCCGACAATGGCGATACCCGCAGTAATAAGACCCATCATGGTGCTGTGATGGATGAGGCTGCCAAGAATTGCCGCGGCCGCAGGAAGAAGCGATAATGGCAATACATAGCCTGTAAGCAGGGAGCCGGGCGTAGCTGTTTCCGTGCGGATGACGAGCCACTCGGTTTTCGGAGTGGTAAGAATATTCTTTACACGGTCAATAAGATTCATAAGATAGCTGTTTTAGGATACAAGATAATCCTTACTTCCAAAAAACAAATATCCTGCCACTGCTCTTGCAGCAGAAACCATACGCTGCAAAAGGACCGATCATTAATTCCGCCAGTTATCAAAATCATTTAACAGCATTACTTCTAACGCCATTCAACGGCGATGTCTACAACAATATCCAACGCTATTCAACATTACTTAGCCGGCGTTGAACCCGGATAATCGCGGAAGCTCCATTTGCCTTGTATGGTGCCCGCTTTTATGAGCAGCAATCCCGGGTCTGTGCGGATAGCGGTTTTATTGGCTGTGCCATCTATAGTATAAAGCTCGGCATAGCTCATATTCCACTTCTTTTTCCAGGCTTCGGTGGCTTCTTTATTGCCGGATGAAAGCACGTAAAATGGTATGTTTTTCTTTTGCGCTTCCTGCATCAGTCGCTGGAGGCGGTCCATATTATCGGTGCGGGCAGTTGCGGGGTTTTTCAGGAAAAGGAGATAGGTGTAGCCCGGCTCTTTGAGCATTGGCTCGGTATAGTCATTACCTGTAAAATCGCTTACGGTAAAATCCTTTATCTCCGCTTCGCCAATAGCTTCTTTGATGAGCTTGTCTTTACGATCCACGAATACCCACGTTGTATCTTCCCACGGCAGGTTATCCTGCGTAAATTCTTTGGTTACGCCGTCTTTTTTATAAAGGAAGGTATTTTGATAAACAGCAGCGCTCGATCCGGCGGGCATTTGCTTTTTCTCCCAGATATTATTGCCGATTTTGTAAGGCATGCAATCATGAAAAGGAAGGTGCTCGAGTGCCCACCACTGTACGCCAAAAGCAAAGAAAACACTCAGAATAAACAGGGCTGTATTGGGATACTTGGGCAGCAGCGGATGGATGCGGCGGCGGAATATAAACAGGATCAGTGCGGCCGCAAGCAGGGCCACATCCTTCCAGAAAGTCTCTGAATTGGTAATCTTGATGCAATCGCCGAAGCAGCCACACTCGCGCACTTTGGCGGAATGCATGATCACATCCCAATAATAAACATAGGCAGTAAGGAAGGTGAAAAATATATTGAGCAGCAGCAGGAAAAGCGAGAATACCCGGAAGGCAAAGCCAAGCAGCAGCGCTACACCGGCAATGATCTCAAAGGCAATCATCAGGATGGAAAGCGGCAGGGCATAAGGAATCATCCAGGGCATATTCCAAACGGCAGGCTCAAAGAACTCTGTCATCTTGTTGGCCAGGCCCATCGGGTCATTGGCTTTTACCACGCCGGAGAAAATGAAGAGCGCGCCTACGGCAATCCGCAGGATTTGCAGGAAGATATTGAGCGGAAGGTTACGGGTTGGATCTTGTCTGATTACTGTTGTTGCCATGCTGGTTATTGTGAGGTAGGTACTTTTGAGATTTGAAGACTAAAGGCACTTATGGGTTTAAGCGAACTCTATCTAACTATCAAGACCCCTTTTTCGCTGCACTGGTTTGATGCCATGTATAATCAGATGAAGACCGGCTATAAACTTAAAGTCTTTCTGATTGAAGGTATAAAAATTCATATCATGTTCAACTGCGGTCGCAGCAATAATACAATCATTAATTTTCAGACCGTGGCTTAATACATACTGCTCAAAAATTTTCTGTACCAGATCACTGATTGAAACGTTGATTGGAATAATAGAAAACCCCGTCAGCGCCTTTTTAATTCTGGATAGATGAAGCTTATTTCTTGCCCCAGCCATTATTTCCATTCTGGTTATTGCTGATATAAGTATTTCTGAATCCTCATCAAGCAGTGGTAATAATAATTCAGAATTTCCATTAAGGAGGTCGATTACAAAATCCGAATCAAAAAGAACTATTTGCGCCTCGCTGCCGTTTTATAACCTGCTGCATCATATCCTTTCATTTCATCCTGCTGTAAGAGGCCAAATGATTTACCTAATTCCTGTTTCATTTGTGCAGTCGGTTTGCCGGCCTTTTCGTAAAGAGCTTTTCGCTTCGCTTCAGTTTCAGAATAGGCTTGTTTATCTTTCATTCTTCAAATTTACGAAAAACACTTCAGGCCGTCTGCTCGCCCATCTTGATCAAGGCAAAAACCGCATAGTTAATAATATCGATAAAATTAGCGTCCGCGCCTTCGGATACCTGTACGCGGCCGTCATTGGCAATGATCTGCTTGATGCGGAGGAGCTTTACAAGGATAAGATCTACGAATGATTCGCCGCACATCTCCCGCCATGCCTCGCCATAGTCGTGGTTCTTCTGCAGCATCAGATCTTCAGTGGTTTGGGCCATTTGTTCATACCACTTTTGCGTTTGTTCAATTGACCAGTCAAATTCTGTGTCAGTGGTATTCAGGTCTTGTATCAGGGCAATGATACCATAATTGATAATGCCGATGAACTCGCTTTCGATACTATCTGCGATCAATTGCTCGCCCGTTTCCTGTATGTGCCGGATACGCCAGGCTTTGATATAAATCTGATCAACAATGGAAATAGGCCGCAATACCCGCCAGGACGTACCGTAATCAGCAGCTTTTTTTAGAAAGAGGTTTTTACAGCGGCTCACTACAGCGCGGTGCTGCTGTAAGGTATGAGCAATATGCGGCGGAAGATTGGTTTGGATGGCGTCGTGCATTTTCTTTGCAGGGCAATGAGCGCCAAAAATACACTTTTGCCCGTAGCCGCAACGCTGCAAAGCCGGGGCCGGATTTTAGATCTTTCCAGGCCGTTGGTAATGGGCATTCTCAATGCCACGCCGGACAGCTTTTTTAATAAGGGAGCCGATAGCAGCCATGCGGCAGTATTAAAGCTGGCTGAAAAAATGCTGAACGAAGGAGCAACGATTTTAGACATTGGCGGGGTATCGACAAGGCCCGGAGCGGAAGAAGTGAGCACTGAGGAAGAGCTCCAAAGGATCATTCCCGTTATTAATCTGCTGGCAAAGCATTTTCCGGAAGCATGGCTTTCAGCAGATACCTATCATGCAACTATTGCCCGTGAAGCCGTTGGCGCAGGAGTTTCAATCATAAATGATATCAGCGGCGGCGATCTCGATGCGGCGATGCTGAAAACTGTAGCCTCGCTCAAGGTGCCTTATATAGCCATGCACATGCAGGGCTCGCCGCGCACAATGCAGGAAGCTCCTCATTATGACGATGTATTGAAGAAAGTATTCGATTGCCTGAAAGAAAAAACGCTTCAATGCAACGCTGCAGGCATCCACGATCTGATCCTTGACCCGGGTTTTGGATTCGGGAAAACAGTAATGCACAATTATTCATTATTAAGCAATCTATCCACCTTCAGGGTGATGGGAAGGCCGCTGCTGGTGGGTATTTCAAGAAAGTCTATGGTTTGCAGGCCGCTTAGCGTGAACCCTGATAAAGCTTTGAACGGCACTACGGCGCTGCACATGGTGGCCTTGCATCAGGGCGCTACAATCCTGAGGGTGCATGATGTGAAAGAGGCCGTGGAGGTAATAAAGCTTTTTGAACTTTTACACTAATGTTATGATCGCATCCACTCCCAAGCCACCTTATTATGCCGTAATCTTTACTTCTTTGCGCAGGGCGGATGATGGCGAGGCATATAGCAAAATGGCTGCGCTGATGGAAGAGCTGGCTAAAGCGCAGCCCGGCTATCTTGGAATAGAAAGCGCGCGGAATGAACTAGGCATTACTGTTTCTTACTGGGCTTCTCAGGAAGCTATTTTTGCATGGAAGGCGCAGGTGCAGCATGTCGCGGCACAGCGGCTGGGCAGGGAAAAGTGGTATGAAGAATATTTTGTGCGGATCTGTTTGGTTGAAAGGGATTATAGGTTTGGTAATTGAGGCTTTCCAAACCTTTTCGTCGTTATACAGTGCTAACAACTTTAAAGTTTTGCCTTTAAAGTAGCGCACACTTTTTACTAACTTTATTCAAATAGAAAGATCATGGAAAAGGCTGTAGAAGCGGTATATGAACAGGCGCGTAAATTAGATAAAGACGGGCAGCTTACGCTACTAGAGCGCCTTGCAACCCTCATTCGTAAATCTTCTGCGCCTTCACAGGGCGGAGGGCTACTGTCGTTGTCCGGCCTCGGCGCGGAACTATGGCGCGGTGATAATATTGATGACTACCTGAACGAAGAGCGCGCATGGTGATCGGTGACTTTACGGGCAAGCTGTTCTTTTAGATAACAATTCATTCTTACCAAAAATCTTATTTTTACCTAAAGCGGCAGAAATGGAAACACTCATCATCCAAACAAATAATAAACAGGAACTGGAATTGCTGACCGCTTTTCTAAAAACGCATCAGCTCAAAAGTCATTTACTGAATGGGGAAGACAAGGAAGATATAGCCATTGGAAAGCTCATGGAAGAAACTGATTACGAAGCTACAGTTGATACAGCAGCTTTCTTAAAAGAGCTTCGTGCCTGATGCTTGTAATCACCACAAAGCAATTCCGGAAAGATGCACTAAAAGAATTATCAAAAGATGATCAGCTGCTTTTGGCAACGATTATTCAGGAATTACAGAAGGCAGAAAGCGTACCTGGTTTCCCCAACCTTAAAAAGCTGAAAGGTTTTAAAAACGCTTTCAGAATAAAAATGGGAGATTACAGAATTTGCTTTCTTAGCAGAGAACAAACCATTTATTTGAGCAGAGTCCTGCATCGAGGGAGGTTTACCGTTATTTTCCCTAATATTATCCCAGCATCCGGTGCCGCACAAATTCCTTATCCCGATCAAATAAATACCGGTAAGTAACCAGCCGCCGGCTTTGTGTAGTGCCTAAGCTCTCCGCGATGTTCACCATCTTCGGGTTGAAGTCGCCGATCCACTGCATCTCGTACTGCTTGTAGCGGCCATTGGTCTGGATGATCTTTGCAGCTTCCACCACCATGAAGGCATCCACACCCATACCTTGAAATTCCGGGATTACCCCATATACGATGCCGCAGAAACGGTCGCACTTGCCAAACCGCTTCAGCCACAGAAAATAGAGCTTTTGAAGGATGCCGAACTTCCCATTCATCTTGCTAAAGAACTGGTTCAGGTCGGGCAGGTTGATCCATACTGCAATAGGCTCGTCCTTATAATAGGTGAACCAGGATATATCCTCATCCATCGCAGCCTTCATGGTATTGAACATCTTTACCACCGCACGCTCTTCGATCTGCTTGCCGCCGCCATGCCCTGCCCAGGCTTTGTTATAGATATAAGTAAAGTCTTTCGCAAACTTCAACAGGTTATTCTTCTGAATGCGGATCGCTTTATAATCGGGGTCTTTCTCAAGCAAGGCATGCCGGTCAAAAAACTTATCCGTAAGCCTCGTATCCACATTCATCCCGTAGCAAAGCTGGTTGAAATATAGCTGGAAACCATAAGTCTCAAATAGCTTTTGGTAGTAAGGAGGATTGTAATTCATACAATAAGTGGGCGTAGTAAACCCTTCTACCAGCAGGCCCCACCACCGCTCACGCTCGCCAAAATTAATCGGGCCGTCCATCGCTTCCATGCCACGCTCCAAAAGCCATGCCTTACAAAAATCCAGCATGAAATTGGCCGCTTCCTGGCTGTCCGGGCATTCAAAAAAACCAATGCCACCTGTTGGCTGCGCTTCTTTATACTGGCGGTTTACGAAGGCTGCAATGCGGCCAATTGCCTTTCCTGTATCATCCAGCAAAAGCCAGCGCGTGCACTCACCGCGCTTGAAAAATTTATTCTTTTCAGGGTCAAATACTTCATTAATATCCTTATCAAGCGGGCGGATCCACTCCGGGTCCCCCTTATATATGTCGACAGCTACCTGCAGGAAACGCTGCGCATCCGCCTTCGATGTTACTTCGTGCATCTTCATAACGGCATCAAAAATAAAGTACGCACGGTTAAAACCGTGGGCTATGAATCAAATCCGGCTAAAGCCGGCCTGTGGCGCGCAGGAAAAGGCCCCGCTTAAAAAAATTTCCCCGCCTTTATGGAAAATGAATGGAAAAGTGTCTTACCCTGTCAAATACCGTCATCTCATGCGCCGCCGGCTTGCCATCCTACTGATCGTTATGCTTTGTCTCGCTATTGCCGGCTATGCGCTTGTACGGCGTTCTCCATGGGCATTCAGCCATTTTAGCCTGCTTACTGCTGCTATGGATATGCCGGATGCAAAAAAACTGCAGGATTCTGTACGAAATCGAAAATACTATAATGCGAAGCTGCATGCGGGCATAGATAGTATTGTAGTCGTGAAGCACTTCCGCGAAATGTATGTTTATAACCGTGGCAACCTTCAAAAAATATACCGGGTGGCGCTGGGTGATGCACCCAAAGGCCACAAACATTTTGAAGGAGATGAAAAGACGCCGGAAGGCCGCTATTATATTGATGGCAAAAACCCGGCCAGCTCATGCCATAAAAATCTCGGTATATCCTACCCCAATGCGGCCGACCGAGCTTACGCAGCCAAATACAGCAGGCGCACCGGCGGCAATATTAAGATCCACGGCATTGTAAATGGCCAGGGTTATATAGGCAAAGCGCATATCCTGCACGATTGGACCAACGGCTGCGTAGCCATTACCGATGATGAGATCGATGAGCTATATGCGCACACCTCGACAGGCATTCCTATTATAATCCTGCCCTAACTAAAACGCCGACAGGGTTTTAAACCCTGTCGGCGCTAATTGCCGTTGCAAGCAGGGCTATTCCCGCTGAGCTCCGCCACTGCCTTCGATCAGCTTCATAAGCTCATCCAGTTTGGGCTCCAAAATAATTTCCGTACGGCGGTTCCTGGCGCGTCCTTCAGGAGTTGAGTTATCGGCAATCGGCTCATACTGGCTGCGGCCGCTGGCAGTAATACGTTCCGGCGCCACTTTAAAATCATTGCTCAGGATACGGGTAATTGCTGTAGAGCGCGCCACGCTCAGGGCAAGATTATCCTCATAGCGCTGCTTGATAGGAATGGAGTCCGTATGGCCTTCCACCTCTACATTGATATCTAAATTCTGATTCAAAACGCTGGCCAGGGTACTTAGCGCATCTTTGCCCTTTGCATTGATCGTAGCGCTGCCGCTGGGGAAGAGCAGGCTCTCCTGCATACTCACATAAACCTTGCCGTTTTTAGTAGCCACGCTCAGCTGGTCGGATGAAAAGCCTTTGAGCGCATCTGCCATCTTAGCGCGGATCACCTCAGTATTTTTCTTCTGCTGGTCTATGAGCGCCTGGAGCTGCTCTAAGCGCCTGCGCTGGGTTGCGATCTCTTCCTGGCTCTGGTTGAGCTGCGCGGATGTGAACTGGTTGGTAGCCTGCATCTGGTCTACTTTCCCCTCCAGCTGGGCCAGCCGGGTCTGTGCGGATGCCAGCTTTGCTTCGAGGCTCAGGCTGTCCTGCCGCAGGCCGGAAATGCGGCTTTGCGCAGCCATGTATTTTTTGTTGGATACACAGGAAGTGAGCAGCATCCCCGATAACAGGAGCATGATGAGCGGAAGAAATTTTTTCATGATAAGATGGTTTTAGAATTACTGCTTAAAAGTAATGCCAAACATTTTACGAGCTGTGGTCCACCACAATTTTCCACTGCCCTTTTATCCTGCGGAAGAGCAGCGTCCAGGTACCGGAAACATCGCCAATGCTGCGCTTCAGCGCCCATTTACCGATAGCGAAATAATATTCCGGTGAGAGTTTTTTAAGGGAAATGATTTCGAAGCCGAGCTTGCCCATCGCTGCTGTATCGGCGTAAGATTTTTTATAGCTTGCAAGCGTTACCGCATAGCCATACTTCGGGCCGGATTTACCAATAAACACAAGGCTGTCGCTGTTCCAATAGCCGGAAGCCATATAGGTGCTGATATCACCGGCATTCCAGGCATCGACCTGAGCAGAAAGTACTCTTTTAATAGCAGTTTCATCTGCTGGCTGAGCAGAAAGCGCAGTTGCAAAAAGCAATAAAAAGATGGCGGGAAGTAAAATGCGCATGATGATTAAAGTTGGAAGCGAACAATACCCGTTGAGCAAAGCGTGAAGCTTAAGAGCATCATTACTCCACCCACAATAAAGCTGGCCTGGGTGTAAGGCCAAACCTGCTTTACCCCGAGGCTCACAAATACCAGCAAAAACCCAATAGCCAGGCTGGCAAGACTAACGAAAAAGGATACAAAAGCGATTGCCTCCAGATAGTCTTTAGCAGAACTTGTAACTAAGAAAAGCGGTAGCAGCAATACAGCGCCGAGGGCTAATCCTCCAATTATGTAAAGTGCTTTTTTCAACATAGCAGAAAGCAGTTTTTACTTGAAATTTACATGTGTCCCATATTCGTATGCGTATTGGAGCAAAGCGTAAAGCAACATAGCATTAAAAGCCCCGCAACGATCAGGCAGGCGGCTCCGTATGGCCTTACCTCTTTTGCCCCGATACTAATGAGCAATAAAAGCACGCCGGCAATAAGGTTGATCCCCGCCCCAAGAAAGGCACACACACCCACGCCGGAAAAGTAATTATTGGCATTCCCGATATCTTCCAAAGGAAAAATTAGTATGCCTGCCAGGCTGATACCTCCAATAATAAATAGGGCCTTCCTCAAAATAAAGCTTTTGAGGTTCCGCTTTTCAGCTCTTCAAGATACGCTTCCTTATCATCGCGGTAAAAAAGGTTCATCGTCTCAAAAGGTATGATGCGCCCGTCTTTGCTCACTATATGTACGCAGGATTTCTTGATCGCCCGCACATCAAAATCATAGGCATCGATAAAGCGCATAATGATCACGCGAAAAAGGTTTTCGTACGTCAGGCCCGGCGCATAGATCTGGGGCAGGCAGCATAGGAGCTGGTTCATGTTCTCTGTAACGCGATCCACGGAAATGCCCGTACTGAAAATGCCGGTGAGCTGCTCATGCAATCCTTTATCCTGCTCATAGACGATCGTGTTTTTCGTGCTGCTGTCCAGCAATTTTGCAGGGTCTAAGTAACGCGTCAATGGAAATACTTCGCCATTCAATTTCAGCGCATAGCCCATAGCCAGCGCATCCGGGTTGCACGGCACCGGTATGATATCGTGCTCATTAAACACCGTGGTCTGGTCCAGGATATTCTGCCTTACTTCTGTAAGCGTCATCCGGTTCTTATCGGGGTTGTGCTCAAAGCGGCCCGCTATCTGCACCGGCTGAAAGGTAACGCCACGCACGCACCGCTGCTGCAGCGCAAAGTCGATGATAGCGCCGGTCTCATCATCATTCAGTCCCTTCTGTACCGTGATCACCAATGTGGTGGATAGATTCAGCTCATTGAGCTTTTCAAGCGCCTTCATCCTGGTATCGGTGAGATCTCTGCCACGCAGCGTTTTCAAGACTTCCGGGCGAAACGAATCCCACTGGAGATACAGCTCGAAATCGGGCATGTACGTTGCCAGCCGCTCTGCAAAGCCCGGGTCCTGCGCAATGCGGATGCCATTCGTATTCACCATCAGGTGCTTGATCGGCTTTGTTTTGGCAATATCCAGTATCTCAAAAAACTGCGGATGTATGGTAGGTTCGCCGCCACTAATCTGCACCACATCCGGCTCGCCTTCCGAGGCCACGATCACATCCATCATCCGCTCTACTTCCTCCAGCGTACGGTGGCGGCCATAGTGCGGTGAGGACATGGCATAACAAGTAGGGCAGGCAAGGTTGCAGCGGTCTGTAATTTCTATGAGCGTAAGGCAGCTGTGCTGCTCATGATCGGTGCAGAGGCCGCAATCGTAGGGGCAGCCATAATGCACTTTGTTATTGAATTTCAGCGGCGTTTCCGAAGGCTTATTGTAGTTGCGGATACTCTTATAATAGTCAATATCCGTGGCAATGAGCATGCGGTGGAAGCCATGCTCAGGGCAGGTTTTGAGCATATAGACCTTATCATCCTCAAATACGATTTTTGCCTCAATGCGCTTCAGGCATTCCGGGCACAGCGAGATGGTATAATCGTAGTAGGTATATTTTCTCAGAGGCATAGATTAAAGGTAAGCGGATTAATGATTATTGTCCGAATTAGGGGAATGCTATTGAGCAGTCGTAGCGTTGGCACCGTTGAAATTATTGCTGCTATCGGGCTTTCCTGCATGCTGCTGCTAAATGCAGATAGTATTCAAAACCCCAGCGGGCATTTAGAATTTGCTTAGGAGCAGCGGTGTTAATCACCAAAAATTGCCGTTGGCCTGAAATACGATTTTAGGTGCCATCCTGGCCTGGCTTCCATACAAGCAAGGAAGGCCGCAAAATATACCTGCCATAATAAACGAGCATCAGCAGACAGGAAAGCTGTATTGTACCAAGCCCAAGAAAATATCTCCATCCCGGCTTAATGAAATCCAGCAGAAACCTAAACATAAAATAAGCGATCAATAGTAGTTTAAACAGCGCGCCCTGCTGTAATGAGTGTCTCGCCTCTATTTGCTTCAATCCTGACCATACCAGTATCAGGTAGGCAATCTCATAGAGCGCAACCGGATGCCGGAGCAGCCCATCTCCGAGGTCTATACCCCAGGGCAAAGCAGTAGGAAACCCATAAACCTCTTCATAGACTCCTGCGCTAAAACAGCCAATACGCCCGATAATCATTGCCAGCAACAGCGGATACACAAACAGATCACCGCTTGCGCCTTTTTCACCAATTATTTTCTTTATTCCTTCTACTGCAAACAGCCCACCGATAAAGCCGCCCACCATTGTTTTATTGCCCCAGAAATATTGCAGCCTGGCCCGCGAGGCGAGCCATGCAGGTATATCTTCTGCAGCGCCGACAACGCGCGAGCCAAGCACTACACCAAGCATGGCGGCAATAAGTATCCAGATACGGTTCTGGTCCGGTATCGGATCGCCGTTCCGCTTTTTTAAAAACAGATAATAGCGGAAGCCGGCAAAGATGCCCAGCGACTCCATGATACCGTGCAGCAGAACAGGGTGGCCGCCAATCGATATGCTTACCGGAAAGTGGATCATGAATTTTGTACAGGCTTTAAAACTAATCAACCATTCAACTAATGGCCTATTTTTGCGCCCAATTATGGCAAACGAAAGCAAGCTACAGGACATTATCGGCCACTGCAAGGAATACGGTTTTGTGTTTCAATCCTCCGAAATTTATGACGGCCTCAGCGCAGTCTATGATTACGGGCAGTGGGGCACCGAGCTCAAGCGCAATATCCGGGAATACTGGTGGAAGAGCATGACGCAGATGCACGAGAATATCGTAGGCATCGATGCCGCCATTTTCATGCACCCAACCACCTGGAAAGCGAGCGGGCACGTGGACAATTTCTCCGACCCGATGATCGATAATAAGGACAGCAAGAAGCGCTATCGAGTGGATCACCTGATAGAAGGCTTTGCGGAAAACCTGGACGAAGCTGCTTCTAAAAAGCTGCTGGATGAGATGGACGCATTGCTTGCGGCAGATGACTATGCAGGTCTCAAAACCCTGATCGAAATAAATAAAATAAAGTGCGCAGTAAGCGGCACCTGCAACTGGACGGACGTGCGCCAGTTCAACCTCATGTTCTCCACGGAAATGGGCGCTGTTGCTGCTGAGGAAGGCGAGGATAATAAAGTATATCTCCGACCGGAAACGGCTCAGGGCATTTTTGTAAATTTCCTGAATGTGCAAAAGACTGGGCGGATGAAGATTCCGTTCGGTATTGCGCAGACGGGCAAGGCTTTTAGAAATGAGATCGTGGCGCGCGGATTTATCTTCCGGATGCGTGAGTTTGAGCAGATGGAGATGCAGTTCTTTATCCGCCCCGGCACACAGAAGGAATGGTATGAGCACTGGAAGGCTGCGCGGATGCAATGGCATCTGAGCCTCGGCACCCCGCAGGATCATTACCGCTTTCACGACCACATAAAGCTCGCCCATTACGCCGATGCGGCCTGTGATATAGAGTACGACTTCCCGATGGGCTTTAAGGAGCTCGAAGGCATTCACAGCCGCACCGATTTTGACCTCAGGAGCCACCAGGAATACAGCAAAAAGAAAATGCAGTATTTCGATAACGACATTGACCCCGAAACCGGCAAAGCTTACGGCAATTATATCCCTTATGTGGTGGAGACCTCGATTGGGCTCGACCGCTGCGTGCTGATGATTTTAAGCGAGGCCTACCAGCTGGAAGACCTGAGCACTAAGGAAAAGAAAGACGACCGTGTAGTGCTGAAATTCCCGCCATTCTTAGCACCCATAAAGTTGGCTGTGTTGCCGCTTACTAAAAAAGACGGCCTGCCGGATATCGCAGAAACGCTCATGAAGGAGTGCATGCCGCATTTCAAGTGTTTCTTTGAAGAGAAGGATGCAATTGGCAAGCGCTACCGCAGGCAGGATGCGATTGGTACGCCTTTCTGCGTAACGGTAGATCACCAAACCATCGAAGATCAAACGGTAACCATCCGCTACCGCGATACGATGCAGCAGGAGCGCGTGCCTATGAGCGCTGTCAGGGATATTGTACGCAAAGCGTGCGCTATGCCTTTTGTGAATTAAATGAAAATGCAGGATTGAGCCTTCCGGTCTTTAAAGGGCCCGGAAGGCTTTTTTTCTGAACTAAGATCTTATCAGGATTTTCAGGATGACAGGATTGAATGGCCCGGACAAATACTGTTAAATGACTTTACATCCTGAAAACCATTTTAATCCTTTAAAAATCATAGTTCAGACAATCATAGCGGCTGAGAATCCCTTTAAATCAGGATGATGATGAAAATCTGCGGGCTATCACTTGCGCCTCGCAGGAAAAGCCATATAGTAAAGGACTGATGAACGGTGCCAACGCCCCGACTCCTTAATAGCATTCTCCATACTCCGAACAATAATCATCTCACCCATACATTCCCCCTTTTATCCTTGACGGTATTGTTTAATTTCGCGGCTCGATTCACAAATCCATTCCATGAAAAAAATATTGCTTACCCTTTGCGCACTTGCGCTGATCGGGGGTGCCCGCGCTGATGAAGGTATGTGGATACCCAGCCTCATCGGCAAGAACTACAGTG
This sequence comes from Chitinophagaceae bacterium, assembly GCA_965246905.1. Taxonomy (GTDB): domain Bacteria; phylum Bacteroidota; class Bacteroidia; order Chitinophagales; family Chitinophagaceae; genus UBA1952. The sequence continues at coordinate 137,501 of CBDFFZ010000009.1, read as the reverse complement.
AGATGGTGCGCCTCGGCCTGAAGCTTTCTAAAGAAGACCTGTATAGCATCAACCACAGCAGCATGAAGGATGCCATCATGCAGTTCAACGGCGGCTGCACGGCAGAGATGATCTCGGCGCAGGGGCTGCTGCTTACCAACCACCACTGCGGCTATGGCGCCATTGCTTCGCTGAGCACGGTTGAGAAAAACTACCTCGACAACGGCTTCTGGGCGCATAATAAAATGGAAGAGCTGCCTGCAAAGAATCTGAACGTGATTTTCCTGCAGCGCATAGAGGATGTAACGGACGAGGTAGCAATGGCCACCAAAGGCCTGAGCGGCAAGAAACTGGCTGAAAAAACGGCTGCGGTCTATAAGCAGATCGAGGAAGAGGCTGCGCAGGGTAAAAAATATGTGGCCAATGTAAAAGAGTACTTTAACGGCAACCAGATCCTACTGCTCGTTTATAAGAAGTACACCGACATCCGGCTCGTAGGCACTCCGCCAAAATCACTAGGCAAGTTTGGCGGCGATACAGACAACTGGATCTGGCCGCGCCATACGGCGGATTTTTCCATGTTCCGCGTATATGCAGGCAAGGATAATGAGCCGGCGGAATATGCTGCTGATAATAAGCCATACCAGCCTAAAAAATTTCTGCCGGTCTCTGCCAGGGGCGTGAAGGAAGGTGATTATGCCATGATCTTCGGCTATCCGGGCCGCACCAACCGCTACGAGGTATCGGGTGGGGTAGCGCTGGCTGTCGAAGAGATCAACCCTTCCATCGTACACATACGCGATATGCGCCTGGGGGTAATGCGCCGCCACATGGATGCCGATAAGGCCGTTTACCTGAAGCTTACTTCTACTTACGCGAGCATCGCTAATTACTGGAAATATTTTATTGGTCAGACGGAGCAGTTGAAGCGCCTTCATGTAGTAGAGCAGAAGCAGCGCGAGGAAGCCCGCTTCAACGAATGGGCGCAGGGCAGGGAAAATTATGACGGCCTGGTTGGCGAGTACAATAACATTTATAAAGCTTACCGCCCGTATGCAAAGCATGTAACCTACTACAACGAATGCTTCCGCGCGTCTGCGCTTGCCAAACTGGGAGCCGGGCTCGAGCCAATGGAGAAAGCGATTCAAAGCGGCAATGAGGACAGTCTGAAAAAATATACCGAACTTCTGAAGACAGGCCGTAAAACAGTGATGGCTTCTTTCGATGCTTCAACAGAGCAGGAGCTTTTTGCCGAGACCTCTAAAATGTTTTATAAGGATGTGCCCAAGGCGCAGCTCCCGGACATTTATGAGCGTGTGATCTTCAAGAAATATGGCAATGCCGGCGGCGATAAAACTTTCAGCGACTATGCAAAATATGTATTCACCAACACCTTCCTGCTGGATGATGCAAAGTTTGAGGCGTTTATGAAAAAGCCTACAGTCGAGGCGATCCGTAAAGACCCTGCGGCACAATATTCCATTTCCTTTGTGCGCAATTTTAACGAGTATTACCAGCCTAAGCTGGATCAGTACAACAGCGATAAAAAAGATATGAGCAAGTGGTATGTGCGCGGCCTGATGAAGATGAACAAAGACCGCATGTACTACCCCGATGCCAACAGCACCATGCGTATCAGCTATGGCCAGGTGAAAAGCTATAGCCCACAGGATGGAGTATTCTATGATTATTTCACTACCCTCGATGGGTTGGAAAGAAAATACAAGCAGGGTGATGATGAATTTGATGCGCCTAAAGAGCTGATGCGCCTGCAGAAGCGCCGAGATTATGGTCGCTGGGCTGATGCCGATGGCAAGCTGCATACCTGCTTCATTACCAATAATGATATTACCGGCGGCAATTCCGGCAGCCCGGTAATCAATGCCAATGGTGAGCTGATCGGTGCAGCATTTGATGGTAATTGGGAAGCTATGAGCGGCGATATTGCCTTTGATAAAAAATACAAGCGCACCATTGTCTGCGACGCACGCTATATCCTCTTCCTGATCGATAAACTGGGAGGTGCGCAGAACCTGATCGATGAAATGGACCTGAGAAATTAAGAAAACCGATTTTTTTTAACAGGCAACCAAATAAAATCAGTCTTCATTACGTCTATAAGGGGCAGCGGATATTTCCGCTGCTTTTTTGTTTTTCCTTTTTTCATTACCAAACCATCCTCAAAATCAAAACCACACAAAACCACATGAAAAGCGCTGTTTTATTTCTTGCCTTATTGGTATTCGGCTTTGCATCCTGCACCAAGCAGTATGATGATGAACTGAACACCCCCGCTTACCACGTTGACGGCGTTACCGATCTTACGCTTATAAAGGGCAGCCGCTCCGGTGGTAGTACGCCAGGGTTGCAGCTAAGCGTCGTTTATGAAAATTCACAGCAGGAGCGCGTGCATCTTACACTGGAAAACGTGCCTACAGGTCTTTACTACAAATTTTATACACCCACGGGCATTCCTACTTTCAGCAGTTTTGTGAGCTTTGCAGATTCCGGTGTGGCTGAAGGGAACTATTCTATGCGGGTTGTAGCTACAGGAGAGAATAGTGGCCGGCGGGAGCTCGTATTCAATATGGAAGTAACCGGCCAGCCGGATTGCTCGGCAGACCTCATTGGCAGCGGATACCTCAGCAACAGTTCCTGCACTTCAGGCAGCTTTTCGCAATCTATTACCAAAGCTACCGGCTTTACCAACAATATTATCCTGAATAATTTTGACAACAACGGTACTTCACTGCGCGCTGTTGTTGATTGCGACTTCCAGCAGCTTACTATTCCACTACAAACCATTAATGGCGTTACCTATTCCGGCAATGGTAGCTACGGAATTTCCGGCGGCCAGCGTTTTATTTCTCTTTCCGTTCAGAAATCCAGCTCCGGTGGCGGAACCAATTTTTGCAGCTATAGCCTACAGAAGTAGTAAAGGGCCGGTACCTCCCCGCTAAAATTTTTCATCGCCCTTTCTTTACTAAAGGCTGCAAGCTATATTTGCGGCCTTTAGTAATAAAAATCAATCACACATCACAACAAAAAATGAAAAAAACAATCCTGTTCCTGACCCTCGCCGTTATTGGTTTTGCCTCATGTAAAAAGGGCGACACTATTTACACCTCTCCTATCGTACCACCTTATCACGTTGATGGGGTACGCGATATCACCCTTCAGAAATCGAACAGCTTCAATGCCTATGCAACGCTCGATCTTTCTATAGCTTACGAAAATTCTGATCAGGAGCGCATCAGCCTTTCACTCGAAGGCGCGCCAAGGGGCCTGTATGCATCCTTTTCAGATACTATTGGATACCCAAGCTTTACTTCCCAGCTTTATTTGCGTGATAGTAATGTAGCTGCGGGCAGATACGCGCTGAAGCTCGTAAGCACCGGCAGCATTAGCGGTAGAAAGGAATTTACTTTCAATGTAAACGTAGTTGCAGCTCCGGTAACTAATATTTTCCTGGCGGATACCGGATACAACTCATATACCAGCTGTGGCGGTAGTAATTTTATCCAGAATATTACAGCTGTTGCTGGTACCTCTGGCCGTATATTATTCAGCAATTTTGATAATTCCGGTAACCAGGTAGAAGCTACTGTTGATGGCGACAGCACAGGCGGTTATATTTTTATCCCTACCCAAACAGTAAACGGCGTTACCTATTCTTCCTCGAGCTCATCTTCCAACTACTACAATATTTCCGGTGGCTCGCGCAATATCCGCGTTATGTTCATCAAGTCAAGCGGTGGAAGTTCTAATAGTTGTACGCTTTACCTGAATAAGTAACAATCATTTTTTAGGAGAAAGCCGGCAGCGAATCAACGTTGCCGGCTTCTTTAATTTTTAGGAAATTTTACACTGGTATAGGTAGCTTTGAAATTGATGATGCGCAACACCCTGATTCTTTTTTTATTAGTAATGGCTGGAGTTGTAAAAATTTCTGCCCAGGGCAGCCTGATTGCTATTAAAAATGTTTCTTTGGATGCGCGTCTGGTGACGATGGATGAACTTGGCAATACCTATGTTGTGCGTAATGATAATGTGCTTATCCGCTACAATAATTTTGGCGACAGCACCGGCTTTTACCGTAGCGCGCTCAATGGCGATATCGGTATGGTGGATGCAACAAATCCCCTGCGTATCCTGCTTTATTATCCTGCCTTTTCGAAGATCATTCTGCTCGACCGGATGCTAACGCTTAAAGCCGAAATCGATCTTCGCCGCAGGCAAATACTGAGCACAACAGCCGTGGCCCTCGCTTCCGATGGTAATTTATGGGTGTACGATCCTTTCAACGCAAAGCTCATTAAGCTGAATGAAGCCGGCGATATTGTAAGAGCCAGCAACGACTTGCGGCAGGAAATAAGCTTTGTGCCCAACCCCACTTTTATGCTCGACCGCGACCGCCGCGTATATGTAAGCGATACTGCGCAGGGCGTGCTTGTATTCGATCAGTTTGCATCTTACATCAATACGCTTCCGCTTAAAGGCATTAGCCGTTTGCAGGCTTACGATCAGCAATTGGTTTACCTGCGCGGCAGCACGCTGCACAGCTACGACATGAAGCGAATCGGAGCGCAGGAATACTCATTGCCGCACCCGGAAGACAGCATCGTGGATGCTGCTATCGGGCCAAATACGCTGTCTGTGTTGTATAAAAAGATGCTGGTAATTTATCATTGGCCGCCGAAGAAGTAATTAATGCTGATAATATCTGGCTTTGCGCGAAACTTTAAGAAAGTTGCCCTTCCAAATCCCCAAACATTTTCTTGGCAGAAAGCCCTTCCCACAATACTTTATAGATCTCCGTGGCGATAGGAATATCCAAAGAAAAAGACCGGGCAATAGTTTGCATTCCGCGTGCGGCATAATAACCCTCAGCCACCATATTCATCTCCAGGGTAGCAGCTTTTACAGAATAGCCTTTCCCGATCATCGCGCCAAACGTGCGGTTGCGGCTATGCAGCGAATAGCACGTTACTAAAAGATCGCCGAGATAAGCGCTCGTATGGAAATCAGGCGATTCATTGGATGGATGAATATTCTCAAAGTGCTTCTTCAGGAAATGATACATCTCGCGGTAGCAGGCCGTGATGTACACTGAGAGGAAATTATCCCCGTAATCCAGTGCATGAGCCATGCCCGCGCCGATGGCAAAAATATTCTTCAGCACTGCCGCATATTGTGCGCCCCAGATATCATGGTTGTGCGAGGTATGGATATAATGATTGGCAAACGTACGCGCGCAGGCCGCCGCCAGTGCTTCATTCAGCCCGGAGAAAGTAAGGTAGGACAGGCGCTCTGATGCCACTTCCTCCGCATGGCAGGGGCCGGTGATCGCCGCATAGTTGTTCAGGTCGAAGCTGTGTTGCGTTTGCAGGTAATCACAAAGCAACTGAGCCGTTTCCGGCAGCACGCCCTTTATAGCAGAAATCACCTTTTTACCCTCCCACTGTGGTGCTGTAATTTTATCGAGCACATCCATCGCATAGGCTGAGGGAACTGCAAATACAATGGTATCACAGTTTGCCAGCAGGCTTTCCAGGTTATTAGTTGGGCAGATGCTATCGGGCTTAAATGTTACCGATGTGAGGTAATGCGGGTTATGATGCCGCTGCTGCAGGTGCTTTACGGCCTCTTCATTGCGCAGCCACCAGGTAAGCCGCTGCCCATTATCCGTTAGTATCTTGGCCAGTGCCGTACCCCAGCTGCCATTACCAATGATGCCTATGCGGCCGAGCGTTGCATTCGTTTCCAAAAGATAGTGTTGCTTGTTTGCGAAGGGCTAAAATTAAAGCGGATTTTGGATTGCAGTATAGTCGTGCTTTCAGCGATAGAAAACCAAAACTCTTTTGCTCTTTAAAACAATACAATTACCTTTGCGCCCAATTAGCGAACATATTACTCTTTATATAAGAATTACTGTATGGCCAACCTTGGTAAAATTAAGCAGATTATCGGTCCGGTAGTGGACGTACGTTTTGAAAGCGCCAGCCAGCTTCCGGAAATATTCAATGCCCTTGAGCTTACCCGCGATAATGGCGATAAGCTGGTAATGGAAGTGCAGCAGCACCTCGGTGAAGACAGCGTACGCTGTGTAGCCATGGATGGTACAGAAGGCCTTACCCGCGGCATGGTGGTAACGGATACCGGCAAAGCAATTGCCATGCCTACCGGCGATCAGATCTATGGCCGCCTCTTCAACGTAACCGGCGATGCCATCGATGGCCTTAAACCAACCAATAAAGACAATGGTGGGCGTCCCATCCACGCCAAGCCACCGGCATTCGAAGACCTGTCCACAGCTTCTGAAATCCTTTTTACAGGTATCAAGGTAATTGACCTTATTGAGCCCTATGCAAAGGGCGGTAAGATCGGGTTGTTTGGCGGTGCCGGTGTAGGCAAGACCGTACTCATCCAGGAATTGATCAATAATATTGCCAAAGGCCACGGCGGTCTGTCGGTATTTGCAGGCGTAGGTGAGCGTACCCGCGAAGGAAACGACCTGATGCGGGAAATGATCGAAGCAGGCATCGTAAAATACGGCGATAAATTCATGCACAGCATGGAAGCCGGCGGCTGGGATCTCGACAGCGTGGATATGGAAGCACTGAAGGATTCCAAAGCAACCTTCGTTTTCGGCCAGATGAATGAGCCGCCGGGAGCACGGGCGCGTGTAGCGCTTTCCGGCCTTACTATGGCAGAGTATTTCCGCGATGGCGATGGCACCGGCAAGGGTAAAGACATTCTTTTCTTCGTAGATAATATCTTCCGTTTCACACAGGCTGGTTCCGAAGTATCCGCACTGCTTGGCCGTATGCCTTCAGCGGTAGGATATCAGCCAACCCTGGCTACAGAAATGGGCCTGATGCAGGAGCGCATTACATCAACAAAAAATGGTTCGATCACTTCCGTACAGGCTGTTTATGTACCTGCGGATGACCTTACCGATCCGGCTCCTGCAACTACTTTCGCCCACCTTGATGCCACTACGGTACTGAGTCGCAAGATCGCCGATCTCGGTATCTATCCTGCCGTTGATCCACTGGATTCTACCTCACGTATCCTCTCACCTGCTATTGTCGGGGAAGCGCACTACAACTGCGCCAACCGCGTAAAGCTGATCCTCCAGCGCTATAAGGAGCTCCAGGATATCATCGCCATCCTTGGTATGGATGAGCTGAGCGAAGAAGATAAACTCACCGTAGGCCGCGCCCGCAAAGTGCAGCGTTTCCTGTCGCAGCCATTCCATGTGGCCGAGCAGTTCACCGGCCTTAAAGGCGTACTTGTACCGATCGAAGAGACCATCCGCGGATTTAATATGATCATGGATGGCGAAGTGGACGAGCATCCGGAAGCTGCCTTTAACCTTGTAGGCACCATTGATGATGCCATTGCGAAGGGCAAAAAACTGATGGAGCAGGCTAAGAATTAATCACCTGATTTTCCCGGCTGGGGCTGATTATCCAATTATCAATACAATTAGCTGATTAGCTAATTGGCTAATTTTTAAAAATGCAATTAGACATTCTGACACCCGAACATAAAATTTACAGCGGCACGGTTTACGGCATTCAACTGCCGGGCATCGAAGGCTCATTCGAGATTCTCGATAAGCATGCCCCGATGATCGCATCGCTGGGTAAGGGAAAGATGAAGATCCTCAAGGATAAGAACTCCACCGAACTTTTCACCATTTCCGCAGGCTTTGTAGAAGTACTCAATAACAAAGCAACCGTGCTGATAGAAGGCGCAACCGCCATGGATTAAGGCACTAGATAAATTTTTTAGCAGAAAAGCAGGGTTTCACGATCCTGCTTTTTTTGTTTTTTGTCCTTAACTGAAGGGATGCTATTGAGCATCCGTTGCGTCGCACACTGCATCTACCTGTGTCTATTCAGCTTTTACTATTCGCTGTTGTATGTCTGAAAGATGATTTGCATGATTAAAGGAACATTTATCACCGGAAAACAAACCGAAAATCCCACCAACCAACGCAAAAACTTTACCGTCTTTACAAACAGAATACCCCGCAAAACCGGGGTGGGAAAGGCAACATTTTAAGCACACATTTGCAACTCTGAATTATTTCCGTATTTTCAACCGTTAATGCAGCTTTTCCCGCAGCACAAACACACCAAATCAAACGCATAAAATCATAGCAAACCAGCGAATCTTATGATCCGGAACAATACACTCAAAGCCGCCAGCATCGCAGCATTGCTGGCAATGGCAGGTACGCAGGCAATGGCCCAGGACATTCACTTCACCCAGTTCGAGGCGTCCCCGCTCATCGTTAATCCATCGTTTACCGGCGGCTTTAATGGTACTGCACGCGCGGCTGTTATTTACCGTAATCAATGGCAGAGCATTACTACGCCGTTCTCTACCGTTGCAGCCTCTGTGGATGCACCGATTGTTCGGGATCTTTCGGTGGATGATTACCTCGCCGCAGGCCTTCAGTTCTACAGCGATAAGGCGGGCGATGCCAATCTTTCCAATACATCCGTGCTCGCTTCCGTGGCTTATCACAAGTTTCTCGGGGGCAGCGGAGGCAATGGCGGCGAGCCCAATAAGGTGCTGTCCGTAGGTCTGCAGGGCGGCTATACATCCAAGAGCATTGATATCAGCAAGCTCTATTTTGGCGATGACTTTACCAATGGTTATTTCAACCAGGGCTCAGGCCAGGAATACCCTTACCTCAATACACACGTCCACTACTGGAATGTGAATGCTGGCATCTCCTTCTCTCAAAGCACAAGCGATCGTTTCGGCTATACGCTCGGTGTTGGTGCAAACAACCTTACACGGCCTAAAGAGTCGTTTACAGACCGCCCGCAGCAAAACAGCGAGCTGGGCTTAGGTATGCGCTACAATGCGCAGGTCGGCGCTATCTGGTACACAGGCGAGCGTTTCAGCGTTCGCCCGGGAGTATTGTACCAGACGCAGGCTACCGCGTATGAGCTTATCGCCGGCAGCGAGTTTAATTATTCATTGGGCAATACAGAGTTCCGCTCTACCGCTACAAGCGTATTCTTAGGCGGCTGGTACCGCAATGGCGATGCTGCCATGATCACCGCAGGCGTTGAGTTCAAAGGCTTCCGTATAGGGGCTTCTTATGACTATAATACTTCTGCCCTGAAAGATGCATCCAAAGGTAATGGAGGCTTCGAAATCTCGCTTCGCTACATTGCGCCAAACCCGCTCGATTTTGCCCGTAAGCTTATCTATCCCTGCGCGCGTTTTTAACGATTTATCACATCAATTTTTTTGATTCGCCCGGTACAAAATACCGGGTGAATTTTTTTAGGAAAACAGAGGCCAAAAAAAAAGTTTTAACAGGGCTTTCTTTTTTTTGATTGTATTTATACTTTTATACCGATTTATTAAGACACACCCACATGAGAAAAAACTGGCTGCTACTACTTCTGGCAATGCTCCTCGTTAGTGTACAGTACGATGCGCAGGCTCAGCAGCGGAAGGACAAGTACCGTAACAAGGCCAACGATCCTGTAAAGAAACTGCCGTACTACAAAAAGCTGCGTTGGGCCGATGGGCTCTTCCGCTCTGGTAGCTACTTCAATGCAGCGGAATACTATCAGCAACTGTTGCAGGAGCAACCACGCAATCCTTACCTTACCTACCAGCTCGCCGAGAGCTATTGGTTTACCCGCGATTATGTGCCTGCTGCGCATTACTATGAAGATGCTTACGCCCTTGCCCCGAAGATCTATCCGGAGGCCGTGTACAAGCAGGCTATGATGCTGAAAATGCAGGGGCAGTATGATTCTTCGATCATCGTCTTCAACCGTTTCATGAAGGATAATCCTAAAACCTACAAGAAGCTGAAGAAGCGCGCACAACGCGAGATCGACGGTGCCAACATGGGTAAGAACTCCATCAACGACCCGATTGCGGTAACAATGAAAAATGCCGGCCCGAACGTGAACAGCGCCTATACGGAGCTGTCCCCCTATCCGCTCGGCGATACCGCCCTGCTTTTCTCTTCTATGGTGCAGAACAGCGTGGTGGAAGTAGATAAGCGCAGGCGCAGCGAATATATGGCGCGCTTCATGGTAAGCACCAAGCAGCCGCATGTTGCCGATGTAGATTCGTTCCAATGGCCGCTTGCTTTTAATGATGGCAAATTTAATGACGCTTCCATGCATACCGGCAATGGCTCTTACAGCCCCGGCGGTGATCGCTTCTACTTTACGCGTTGCGGTGAGCAGGATTCTATGAAGGTGATGTGTAAGATCTATGTATCCAAATTCTCAGGCAGCAAATGGGGCAACCCTGAGATGCTCGGCGAAGGCATCAATGAAGAAGGATCAAATACACAACCAACCGTGGCTACGCTTGGCAAAAAGGAAGTACTGTTTTTCTCATCCAACCGTAAGCTCCAGAGCCGCGGCGGCTACGATATCTGGTACTCGATCATCGATCCGCGCAAAGGCACTTATCGCCGCCCGCAGAATGCAGGCAAGCAGATCAATACCGAAGGCGATGAAGTGACTCCTTACTACGACGCCCGTGTGAACAAGCTCTACTTCTCTTCCAATGGCTGGGTTACAATGGGCGGCTTTGATGTGTTCTCTGCTGATGGAGGCCCATCACGGTACAGCAATGTTACCAACCTCGGCTATCCGCTTAATACCTCTGCGGATGAGCTGTACTATATCAAGGATCCTGTAGGCAAGCCGGATGGCTATCTCGTATCTAACCGTATTGGCTCTATTGCATTGAAGAACCCTACCTGCTGCGATGATATCTGGAGAATCCAGTATGAGCCAAAGCTTGGTGTAAACGGCCGCGTAATAAATACCCGCACCCAAAGGCAAATGCAGGATGTAGTGGTAAAGATCACGGACGATCAGGGCACACTGCGCACCGTTCAGTCGGGCGATGGCAATTTTCAGTTCTCTACTCCACGCGGCCGCTCTTATGTGATCACGGGCGATAAGAATAAGTTTATCTCCACCCGCGCAACCGTAAATACGGAAAATGTACGCCGTACTGACGCAGACAATATGGTTTCCGTTACCATCTATATGGATAGTATCGGTATCAATGGCGGCTTCAATGTAGAAAACGTTTATTACGATTTCGATAAGGCTACCCTCACTCCGGCATCTGTAGCATCACTTGATTCGCTGGTGAACTTTATGAAAGATAATCCATCGCTCAGTGTAGAGATCTATTCTTTCACAGATGGCAAAGGCACACCGGAGTACAATAAGGATCTCTCCCTGCGCCGTGCGCAATCTGTAAAAACGTACCTATCGCAGAACAATGTGCCCGGTGACCGTATGATAGCGAAAGCTTTTGGCGAAAGGCGTCCGGTACAGCCAAATACTACACCAAGCGGCAACGATAATCCACAGGGCCGGCAGTTGAACCGCCGCACAGAGTTCCGCATCGTTGTGGATGATCCGCAGCGCCGCGTTTTATTCAACAGCGCATTGCCGGGCAATATTGATCAGCAGAAAAACCTTATGCAGAACGAGAATGCCAATGATGATGCAGATGGTACAGATGTTGACTCTGACGCAGGCCGCCCCGGCAGCCGCGTAAACAAAGACCAGTAAACTGAATGACTTGGATAATACCGCAAAAGCCACCGCACGGTGGCTTTTGTATTTTTAAAGAAACCTAATCACTACATTGAACTACATACAGATTTCAATAGAAACGACAGATGCCGAGCAGCGGGAAATATTGATTGCACTTTTGAGCGATCTTGGATTCGAAGGATTTGAAGAACAGGCAGATAAGCTTACTGCATCCATTCCTGAGCATCTTTACCAGCAGGAGGCTGTTACTGAGCTCACCGGCAAGATAGGGTTGCTATTTACAAAAGAGACCATCCTGCCCCAAAACTGGAATGCTGTCTGGGAAGCAGGGTTTGAACCGGTAACAGTGGCCGGTTTTTGTACGGTAAGGGCCTCCTTTCACAAAGCGGTGCAGGCTACGCCGCATGAGATCATCATCACCCCAAAAATGTCTTTTGGCACTGGCCACCATGCTACTACGCAATTAATGATCGAAGCCATGAGGCATATTAATTTTGCCGGAAAGGGAGTGCTTGATTTTGGAACCGGAACAGGTATTCTGGCCATCCTTGCAAAAAAGCTCGGTGCCGGAAAAGTTACTGCTATCGATAATGATGCCTGGAGTATAGAAAATGCCGGTGAGAATGCGGCGATGAACGGCACGGAACTAATCCTGCAAGAGGCTTCTCTGGAAGATATCGGACCCGGACAATACAATATTGTCCTTGCCAACATTAACCGGAATATTCTCCTGCAATACATGAACGAGCTGGGTAAGCAGATCATTAGCGGTGGTATGCTGCTCCTGAGCGGGATACTCGAAGCAGATGAAAAAGGTATCCTGCAATCGGCTGAAGAAGCAGGCTTTGTAAATTCAACCGTAAGCATAAGCAACGGGTGGATAGCAATTGCGTTAAAAAAGGGTTGACCATACAGGTATTCCGGGCGCGGTTTTATTAACGTGCTGATAGATTATGACTGTAACTGTAATTGATTATTTTTGTACGCATCGGGTAACCGTAAACTAAAGCATGGGCATAGCAGTTCTGATCATTTTGGCATACCTTATTGGCTCCATTCCTACAGCGGTATGGATAAGTAAGCGGTTTTACGGCATCGATATCCGGGAGCACGGCAGCGGTAATGCAGGAGCCACCAATACTTTCCGTGTGCTCGGTGCCAAAACCGGCTCAATTGTAATGATCGGCGATATGCTCAAGGGCTTTGTTGCTGTAAAGCTATCGCTCCTCTCTCCTTATGCGTGGGACAGTATGCAGATTACGGATTTGCAGGTTATTTTAGGGCTTATTGCTGTAGTAGGCCACATCTTTCCTATCTGGGCCGGCTTTCGTGGCGGCAAAGGCATTGCCACGCTTTTCGGGATGATCCTTGCAATACAGCCACTCGTTGCCGCAAGCCTGGTAGGCGTTTTCCTATTGATGCTCTTCCTTACGCGCTATGTGTCCTTAAGTTCTATTACCGCAAGCCTTGCCTTTCCGTTACTTATTCTTTTTATCTTCCGCGAACCGGAAATTAGTTACCGGCTGTTTGCCATTGCAACAGCCTGCTTAGTGGTGCTTACTCATCACAAGAACATTGGCAGGCTCATCAATGGCAATGAAAGTAAAGTAGGCTTCTTCCGTAAAAAGAAAGACCGTACCTAACTCCTTTTATTCAGCAGCGCATGAAGCTCACTTTTTTGCAAAAGCTGCGCAGCTATTTCTATCCGCTTACCGTAAGGCGGGACTCAAGCGCCATAAACCCGGTACTCGATCTCCTTTATTACCGGGGCCGTTGGCAACTTGCTACCGCAGATGCGCTTTATTCAGACGGCATTTATTACCGGCCGCTCGTAGCTGCTTTCAAAAGCCTAAAGCATTTTCTTCCGCAAATAAATAATGTTTTAGTGCTGGGCACCGGTCTTGGAAGCGCAGTACATATCCTGCATAAAAAAAACTATTACCCGGATTTTACGCTGGTAGAGCTGGACGAGAAAGTACTAAACCTCGCGCTAAGTCTTATGCCGCAAAAAGCTTCCGGGAAGATCAACCCAATTTGCGCAGACGCACAGTTTTTTTTAGCGGAGGATACCGGCAGCTATGACCTCATAATTGTAGATGTATTTAATGGGCGCACCGTACCGGAATTTGTGCTGAGCGCTGCATTTATCAGGAATTGTAAAAGTCATCTTGCTCAAAATGCTTTTCTTGTGCTTAACTATATGGTAAATGATCCAGGTGATGAGCATAAAGCAAAAGCCGCTCTGGAAGCGGCTTTCGGTAAGGTAAAGGAATTGGCTTTCGGGCTGAACCGCGTATATATAACTAAAGCTTAGCACTCTGGATGCGCAATACTTTCCGCGTTTTTTTCTGTACCCGCATTTTCTCCGGCACCAGCTTCAGTATTTCATCCATCAGGCTTTGCAGCAGCGCGGCCCGTACAAAATGCGCGTTAGTTACAAGGCTCACTTCACGCACCGGCTCAGGGTCTTGAAAATAGCGGATGCGCTCCATCTGGTCTTCCACAAATTCTGAAGTAGCGAGCTCCGGCAGGATGGTTAGTCCGCCGTTTTTATCCACCATTTTGCGCAGCGTTTCTACATTGCTGCTTTCGTAGCGGTACGGCTTGTTCTCCTGTATCTTGCGTATCTGGTCGGAGCAGAGATTGATGATCTGGTTGCGCATACAGTGCCCTTCGCTAAGAAACCAGATGCGCTCTAAGTCCACATCATCCGGCGAGATGAGCCGCTTCTTCAGCGCCTTGTCACTTTCTGAAAAGTAGGCTACGAATGGCTCCTGGAAAAGCGGATATTCTTTGATGCCATTCTCTTCGAGCGGTGTGCTCAGCAAGCCGGCATCGATCTCATTATTGCGCAGCGCCTTTACAATGGCTCCGGTTTCCATCTCCTGCACTACCAAGTGTACTTCCGGGTAAGTAGCCGCATATTTATCCAGCAGCCCCGGTAAAATATAGGGCGCTACCGTAGGGATCACCGCTATACGGAACTTCCCGGCCAGCACATTTTTCTGCTGCTGTATCAGGTCACCGATCTTCTCGCATTGCGCCAGTGCAATACGTGCCTGCGCCACAATCGTTTCCCCGATCTCAGTAACGGCAATCGGGTGCTTATTGCGGTCGAATAATTTAATATCCAGCTCATCTTCCAGCTTCTGGATTTGCATGCTGAGCGTTGGCTGCGTTACAAAGCACTTCTCGGCGGCAGCTACAAAGCTCCGGTAGGTGGCTACGGCCACAACGTACTCAAGTTGGGTAATGGTCATGGTGATAAAATACGGATTTGTACAGCAAACGTAGTCTATGCGCACATCTTTAGCAAACATGCGGCAATGCCTTACTTTTGCCGCGCAATTTTAAAGGTAAGGTCTATGAAAGAGTCCGGATCACAATCGCTGGTAGCGCGCATCTCTGAAAAGTATCTTGGCAGGCTGGTAACGGATGCACGCTCGCCGGCAGGCAACTGGCTGGGCTTTACGCTGGAGGCGATCAGTAAAGGGGAAGCTGCTATATCGCTGACGGTAAAAAAAGAAATGACCAACCCATACGGGCATATTCACGGAGGCATGATGAGTCTGGTAATTGATGAGGTAATAGGATGGGCCGTAGTGAGCCTCGAAATGGAAGGACATTATACTTCACTCAATCTCAACGTTGATTTCCTGTATGGTATTAAGGTTGGAGAAAAGATGACAGCAACGGCAAAAATCATCCGCGCAGGCAAAAAAATAATTCATGCGGAATGCGAAGTAAGAAATGCCGAAGGCGCGCTTTTGGCTAAGGCAGCCAGCAACCTGGTTATAACCAGTATGAAAATCGTATAGCGCTTTCCGCATAGGCAAAAGGTTGTAAATGCCTTCGTAAGGATATTATCTTCGTACCCTCTTATTGCTTGCTCAATTCCAAATACCAATTCGGCTCAAAGAAAATGCTCAACGGTAAAAAAATCGTAATCGTTCTACCTGCATACCGCGCTGCCGCTACCTTAGAGCGTACGTATCGCGAGATTCCCTTTGATATTGTGGATGAGGTAGTGCTTGTAGATGATAAAAGCCCGGACAATACAGTAGCCGAAGCACAACGCCTGGGCATAAAGCATATCGTGCAGCACGAGATAAACCGAGGCTATGGCGGCAACCAGAAAAGCTGCTACGCAAAGGCTTTGGAGCTTAATGCGGATATTGTGATCATGCTGCACCCGGATTATCAATATACGCCCCTGCTGGTAATGGCTATGTCGTCGATTATGGCCAACGGGCTGTACCCTGTGGTTTTTGCTTCACGGATTTTAGGAAAAGGTGCGCTGAAAGGCGGCATGCCCATTTATAAATACATCTTCAACCGCTTCCTTACGCTGTTTGAAAACATTTTGCTCAATGAGAAGCTCAGTGAGTACCATACCGGCTATCGCGGGTTTACCGCTGAGGTAATCCGCTCCATAGACTTTACGCACAATAGCGATGATTTTGTATTTGATAATGAGATGATCTCACAGATATTTATGAATGGCTTCGACATAGGCGAAGTAACCTGCCCTACCAAGTATTTCGAGGAAGCCTCCAGCATTAATTTCAGCCGGAGCATGAAGTATGGCATGGGCGTGCTGCGGGTATCACTTACGCACCGACTGCATAAATGGGGGCTCATTAAAAGTAAGCTTTACCAAAAGCCCGCAATTGCGGCTTAAACCGGAGCTTATGTTTCGTATCGAGCACCCACTAACACTCGAAGGCCGGTTGGTAAGCCTGCTCCCGCTTGGCGAGCATCATTTTAATGAGCTGATGGCCATTGGAAGCGATGCCCGCATCTGGACAAACCTGCCTATTGATGGTACAGATCCTAAAAAACTTCAAACAGAGCTGCGCAATGCGCTCCTGCACCGTGCGGCGGGCACCCAATATCCTTTTGCCGTTATAGATAAAAGCACAGGTAAAATTATTGGCAGCACACGCCTTATGGAGATTGCGCCGGAGCACCGGAAGCTGGAGATCGGGTGGACGTGGTACAGCCCGGAAGTATGGGGCAAAGGCCATAACCTGGAATGCAAGCTGCTGCTGCTAACTTACTGTTTTGAAACGCTGCTGCTGAACCGGGTACAGCTAAAAACCCGCGATACCAACCAGCGCTCGCAGGCTGCCATCCAGAAGATTGGCGGCGTATTCGAAGGTATCCTGCGTAAAGACCGGATCATGCCGGATGGAAATGTGCGCGATACTGTTGTATTCAGTATGCTGGATAATGAATGGCCGGAGGCAAAGATTTCTTTGGGCCAAAAGCTGGCGGAGTTTTTCGGGGATTAAGCCTTATCTGGTAGCTTAGCCTGCTATACCATCTATAAAATGCAAATGATACCCTGCCTCGCGGCTCTGCAATTGTTGCGTTCCCTTTGAATTCGCTCCATCTATATACTGCTGCTTCAGATAAGCATAGCAATACTTTCCGGATGCTTTAAAATAATAGCGGTAAGAAGTAAGCGTTTTATTTTCGCCTTCGGTAAAAAGGACTCCGCTCACGGTTATTGAATCTTTACCGCGGTGCAGCGTATAAGCATTTTTATAGGAATGCTTTTCCGTACTGCCGGCAGGAATATTGGCTACTACATTGCGCTGAAAGCTATCTAAGGCAATGTGCGGTGCCTGCTTATTGCCACTAAAAATTACCTGCTGAGTTGGCGCTAAAGCATTTGTAGCTTCGGTATCATCATTACGGCATGCTACGAATAGCAGCAAAAAGAGGGTAGCGGTGAGGATCCGGTTTGCTTTCATTGCTAAAAAATTAGTTTCCCTATAGCAACGGCATTAACCGGAAATTATTATCTACGAAAATATTAAATCTTTTGGCATTATTAGCTTCATATAGTTTTGTATTTCTTCGGCTTTAGCCAATAACCAGACCTCCTTAACCCCGTGGCTTTAGCCCGGGGACAGAAGACAAAACAATACGAAGCTAACAATTTCAATTTTTTAGAAAAAGCCGCGATGTAATTTGTTCAATTTGATCTGCGGGATAAAAAGTAAGCAGTTAGCGCCCATAAACAAGCAGCAAAGGAATCGGCCTTACCTTTACGTCCATTCCTAACCGCCGGAAAGTAAAAAGAAATGTCCACCACCAACCGATACAGCCAGCGCGGCGTATCCGCCCAGAAAGAAGATGTGCATCAGGCAATCCAAAAGCTCGATCATGGGCTTTATCCTAAAGCCTTCTGCAAGATATATGAAGATTTCTGGGGCGGCGATGATGCCTGGTGCAACCTGATGCACGCAGATGGCGCAGGCACAAAATCAAGTCTCGCTTATCTGTATTGGAAGGAGACGGGCGATCTGAATGTATGGGCCGGCATTGCCATAGATAGCATTGTGATGAATATCGACGACATGCTCTGCGTTGGTGCTACTGGTCCGTTTACCTACTCATCCACCATTGGCCGGAATAAAAACCTGATTACAGGCGAGGTGATTTCTGAGCTTATAAACGGCACACAGGCTTATTTTGAAAAATTGCGGGCGTATGGCGTAGAAGTACACCTGATGGGTGGCGAAACTGCGGATGTAGGCGATGTGGTACGCACAGTAATTGTAGATGGCACGATGGCCTGCCGTATGCGCCGCGATAAACTCATAACTACCGATCAACTGGCAGTGGGCGATGTAATCGTTTCGCTCGCATCTTACGGGCAGGCAAGCTATGAAGATGAATATAACAGCGGCATGGGCAGTAATGGCCTCACCAGTGCACGCCATGAGCTGCTCCATAAAAGCTATAAGGAAAAATATCCCGAAAGCGTAGATCCTGCGCTGCCGGATGAAGTGGTGTACAATGGGAAATATAAGCTCACTGATCCTACAGAAACCGGCCTCGATATTGGCAGGCTCTTGCTTTCGCCTACACGCACCTACGCGCCGGTAATTTTAAAAGTTCTGGAGCAGCATCGTGCTGCGATTCACGGCATCATCCATTGCAGTGGCGGCGGGCAAACCAAGATCCTGCATTACCTGCCAAAGCCGTTGCGTGTGGTAAAAGATAACCTGCTACCTGTGCCAACGCTCTTTAAGCTCATCCAGGAAAGCGCAGGTACAGATTGGAAAGAAATGTACCAAGTCTTTAATATGGGGCAACGCCTCGAAATTTATACAGATGAGGCTACCGCTGAAAGTATTGTATCCATCTCCAAAAGCTTTGGCATAGATGCACAGATAAGTGGTTTTGTTGAGGATGCAGCTGAAAAGGAAGTTGTTATTAAAAGTGAATACGGAGTGTTCAACTATCATTAAAGCACTGCTGTACCCAATGTTTTTCTTTCGGTAAACGTCATAGAAAGAATTGCCTAATGGCTTGCGCGCGCAGGTAATGCAA
Organism: Chitinophagaceae bacterium; assembly: GCA_965246905.1. Taxonomy (GTDB): domain Bacteria; phylum Bacteroidota; class Bacteroidia; order Chitinophagales; family Chitinophagaceae; genus UBA1952. The sequence continues at coordinate 118,593 of CBDFFZ010000009.1, read as the reverse complement.
TTCCTTAAAAAAAATCTTTACGGTAACTTGCGGGGCTACCATTAAAATATGTGCCCTTATGGCTTATTCTATGAGATCCCTCCGGTTTGTACTCCCGTTATTACTACTCTGCCTTCCAATGCTTGCCGTGGCGCAGGATGTTATTTACCTGAAAGATGGCCGCACACTGGAAGTGCATGTTAAAAAAATTACCAGCGGGCTTATTTATTATTCTAAACCGGGCGCCCCCATGCGATCCGTGAATAAATCAAAAGCTGAGAAGATCGTTTATGAGCGTGGCCGCGAAGTGGTTTTTAAAGATTCCCGGAATAAGCAAACCGCTGGCGAAGCCAATAATGTGCTTACCATCGCGCCGCTGAATATTCTTGTATTTGGAAAACTGACAGGCCTTGGAATAGGGCTCGATTATGAGCGCTTTATCGGCGAGCGGCACCTGATATCCATACATGTACCCTTTTATTTGGGTATTGCAGTAACCAATACGGGCGATGGGACAAACCAAAATATTCCCTATGATAAGGCAGAAACTTACTATACGGCTCCGGGTATCCGCTTTCACTGGCTGAAGCCTGAAGGTAAAGTAGATCTCGCCAGTGGTGTATCCGTAGTGTTTGGTAATGTAAATACATCGTCCGCTTACCCGGTTGTTTCAGGCGGGAGCCAGCGCCCAGAATTTAATGTACAGAATTTTCTCTTTACCGCCATTACTCTCGATAACGATTTCACGCTCATCACCAAACGCAAGATCGCTTTTGGTGTACATACTGCGTTTGGCCCTATATTGGGTGATTATGGCAAAGATGGCAAATGGATGGTCCAGATCGGACTGAAGCTTGGCCGCAAATTTTAACCTGGAAATACTTCCTGATGAAAAACCTGATTTCCATCTTGGCGCTTTGCCTCACTATCGGCGGCCTGCATGCCCAGCAAACTGTAGCACCTGCGCTTCTCGCAAAAAACACCCACATCAGCCTTACAAATAAGTATCTGGCAGAGGACGCGCCTTCTGCAGCATCTCCGCATGATCATAGTCGCCATTATGGCCATAGCCGCGCCCGCAGTACTCCTACCTGCAACAATGTTTTAACAGGCTCACCCGTAAATCTTACCGTGGTAAACAGCTATGGCTGCTATGCGTTTGGCTTTACGTATGAGCGCCTTTTCGGCCCTGAGCAGATCATTGGTATCCAGGTACCCACTTACTTTGCATATGGCGCGCGCGATTGGTTTGGCGATAGCAATGACGGGCGCTTCTATTACACCACGCCCGGCGTGCAGGTGCATGTGGCCGGCGCACGCCACGGATTTGATTATGCCGTTGGGCCATCCATTTTACTCGGCAACCTTTCTGAGCGTATCTATAACTATCAGCGGCGCCGCGATGAGGTATTTAATAGCTTTACCTCTGGCATTATCCTGGATAATAACCTCAACTTCCAGCGCCGCGCCTTTATATTCGGCATTCATATAAGCGTGGGCACTACCTTCCCAAATAGTACCTACAATTCCAGGTTCTTTTGCCAGGCCGGTATCCGTTTTGGCGGCAGATTTTAAGCGTTACCCAATGTTTTGAGTACATTGACCGTCATATGGAGCAATATATTCTTTCCCCGGCACGTTTACCCTGTATCAAAACAAAACACAACACCACAATGACATTCAAGCACCTTATCGCTACAAGTTTCCTGGCTCTTGCCACAGCTATCACTGCTTCAGCGCAGGATCGCATCACGCTCCGCGATGGTGAGACAATCAGGGCAAAAGTTAAAGAAGTATCCACCAGGACGGTAACCTACAAGAAGTGGGATAACCCGGACGGCCCCGACTTTATCATTTCCAAAAACAAAGTGCAGAGTATCAAATATGCCAATGGCTCGCAGGAAGAAATTGATGATGCCGATATGGACGATAACGATGACCGCCGGGGCCGCTATGACCGCCGCGATCGTTATGACCGCCGAGACAGGGACCGCGAAGAAGGCTCCCGTCATCGTTTCGGGCTGTCCACAGAAAAATACGGTAAGAATATTCTTTCCGTAGCGCCGATCCAGATGGCCAATGAAAGCGCAGCAGGCTTTGGGCTGCAATACGAGCGCGTGATCGATAAAAAGAACATTATCAGCTTGGTACTGCCCTTTGCAATGGTATTTTATGAAGATAATAATAGCAATTATAATGATCGTAAAACAAGGGCATTCTCTTATTTTTACCCTGGAATAAAGATCTACCCTACAGGCAGTAACCGCAGGGTAGCGTATGGCGTTGGCATTGCAGCAGCGTTGGGATTTGGCACAAAGAATGTGTATGATTACAATTACACCTATACGAACTACCGCGAAGAAAATGTTTTCAAGGCCGGCCTCCTGGTGAACAACTCGCTCAACTTTCAGCCAACCAAAAACCTCTATTTAGGCTTAGAGCTCGGCCTCGGCTTTTCTTATTATAATGATGAGAACCGCTACAACAACTACAATTCCAGCACCTTTGATAGCGAGCCGATGGTACAATTCAGCTTTAAGATTGGCTACCGTTTCTAAAATAAATATGATTCTTTCCAAAAACGCAGCTCCATTCAGGGCTGCGTTTTTATATTATTGTCCCGGCGGAAGGATTGCTATGAACCAGTCGTGGCGTTGGCACCGTTCGTCTGAACATTTCTATTTGGCTTTTCCTGGTTTGCCGCAATTGTCTGAACTATGATTTTATCATGATTAAAAATGATTAACAGGATTCCAATCGCATCCAACGCGAAGCTTCCAACAACATCCAACGCAAAGCATCCAACAATTCTACCGTAATTTCGCCGCTATGCAATCCCGCACCGTAGCCTTTCATACACTCGGCTGCAAGCTCAATTATTCGGAAACATCTACCCTTAGCCGCCAATTGGAAGCAGAAGGATTCGTAAAAAAGAATTTTGACGAAACGGCAGATGTATATGTGATTAACACCTGCTCTGTAACCGACAATGCCGATAAGGAGTGCAGGATGCTCGTACGCCGTATTCAGCGCCGTGCACCGGAAGCCTTTGTGGTGATTACAGGTTGCTATGCACAACTAAAGCCTGTAGAAATAGCAGCTATTGAAGGCGTTGATCTTGTGCTCGGGGCAGCAGAAAAATTCCAGCTTGCCACACATTTAAAAACACTTACCAAAGGTGATAGCGCCCGCATCTGCTCTTGCGATATTGAAGACGTACAGGGCTTTCATGCCTCTTATAGTCTTGCCGACCGCACCCGCACGTTTCTGAAAGTGCAGGATGGGTGCGATTACAATTGCTCCTTCTGTACCATTCCGCTTGCAAGAGGCCACAGCCGCAGCGACAGCATACAGGGGGTTCTCAGCAACGTGCAGGAATTAGCCGCAGGCGGCACCAAAGAAATTGTACTAACCGGCATCAACCTCGGCGATTTTGGCAAAGGGAGCAATGGCGGCAAGCTGCACGAAGAAAATTTTTATGAGCTGGTACAGGCGCTGGATAGGGTGGACGGCATTGAGCGGTACCGAATTTCCTCCATAGAGCCCAACCTGCTAAGCCCTGAGATCATCGCATTCGTTGCCGGGTCCAGAAAGTTCATGCCGCACTTTCACATCCCGCTGCAGAGCGGCAACAATAAAATTCTGGCCGCGATGCGCCGCCGCTACAGGCGGGAACTGTACACCGAAAGGGTAGCACAGATAAAAGCGCTGATGCCGCATTGCAGTATTGGCGTAGATGTAATAGTAGGCTTCCCCGGCGAAACGGACGCCGATTTTAAAGATACTTTTGATTTCCTGCACAACCTTGATGTTACTTATTTTCACGTATTCACCTATTCTGAGCGCGCCAATACACTTGCGGCAGGTATGGAGCCTGTAGTACCGGTGCAAATACGTAATGAGCGTAATAAAGCCTTACGGCAGCTTTCGTACCAGAAGCAGCAATACTTCAATGCGCAACATGTAGGGCAGACCCGAAAAGTGCTCTGGGAGCGCGCGCAGCATGACACGATGATGGAAGGGTATACAGACAACTATATTAAGCTGCAAACGCCCTATAAGCCTGAGTGGGCACACGCTATTATGGACTGGATAATCTGATTTTTGGATTTTTAATTTTGCTTTTTTGCGGTAACAGCTTTACATTTGCAACCCCAACAGAAAAATTGCTGTCTCTGTAGCTCAGTTGGTAGAGCAGCTGACTCTTAATCAGCGGGTCCATGGTTCGAGCCCATGCGGGGACACCAGTAAAGAAAGCCTTTCGTGAAAACGGGAGGCTTTTTTGTTTTGTGGCCGCAGTGAAAGTTGCAATAAATGTTTTGGATTATTCGTCAGCTGCTCTGCCAACTGAGCTACAGAGCCATTTTTGTAGATTCTAATAGTTGCTGATTTCAAGTACCATCAACAGATCATACAGCCTGACCCATCCTTAAAGCTTGACTATTCTACACACTGAATTCTGATACCGGATAATATAAATGCCTCCTGGTAATGATGCCAGATCAACACTGGTAAATGGAAAGTCCGGTTCAACCTTATAAACCACGTTGCCAGTTACATTTGCAATGGAGATCAGCCCGGTATGGTCATTATCCGCATTAAGCCTGATCAGTATTCTGCTGGATACCGGGTTGGGATAAGCAGAAATTCCGTCGAAAGTACCTGAAGATCTTGCTGATATGATCTTACTGAAATATGAGGATCCGCTTACCTCTTGAATGTTGAGACGGTAATAGGTAAGCACAGCCCGGTCTGCATCCCGGAAATCATACCTGCTTTCCTGTTGATCTTTTGCCTTTACGGAACCTATCGGCAGAAATGTCGCACCATCCTTACTGCTTTCCACCCTGTATTCACTTATGCCGGTTTCAAGGTTCATGACCCATGAAAGATCGTTGGAAACCTGCCCTGATGTAACCGTAAATTCTTTAAGATACACCGGCAGCGGGGTGCCGAGCGCATTATACGCCTGTGCAGTAGAGATGGATGAGCATGTTCCTGAAATTACCGTTCTACGAAACCAGCGGGTAGCCGTCGATGTGGCAACGTTATAATCCTTCGTATTATTAGTATTGGGCGCGTCTGAGAATCCGGCGGTCGCGCTGGTGGTGCTTTGCTGCCACAAATAGGTAAAGGCTGAGGAATAGACTGGTGTAGATCCTGTGATCACATTCGATCCTGTATTTTTAGCGATGGTATTATTAGTAATGCCAGCGCCGGCATTAAGCGTCAGCGTCGCGGGATTTGATATTTTTCCATAGTTGTCTTTCATCACAAAACGAATAGCAGATGAGCCGGAGGTAAAGGCAGCATTCGCTACAAACGTAACACGGCCTTTCCCATTGGAATCGACGCTGATCGTACCAACATTCGGAATGACGAACGAGGTGCCTGTATCTAAGTTATTAGAAGGGTTTATAAACCGGAGAGACGCGCTATCCAGCCCGAGTGGGGTATTGGCGGGCGTTACTGCATCGCGCAGCAGGAAATTACTGACATTATTGCTGCACACACTTTGCGCCCTGTTGGCAGCGGCTGGGCTATTGGGCGCAATATTATAGCTGGCAATGTTTATATTCCGTACCTCATGGTAATTGTTGCTCCCTCCTGTAGAGGCGGCAAAGCCGAACTTTAAGTTCGAAGGTGCAAGCTGGTCATAGTTTACATTAGAAATTACATTACGGACAACAGTGCCGCCAGCGCTGCCGGTAAGAATCCGTAAACTGATTGTGTAGGCTGTGCCAGTGATGCCATTTACCGTTATCGTACGAGGTGCCAGATCAATCTCAACTTTCCGGTAGTCTGCGTCTGTAGAAAGCGGATGGCGTATTGTGCCGCCGCTGATAGAGAAGGAAGGGCTCAATGCCGTCGTCTGAACACTGGTGATATAATTATAATTTGCTACGCCGGTTGTGATATTGTTATAAAGAATATTGGCGGTGCCATCGCCTTTGCCGCGCATCGTCAGCGTACTGGGTACTATAGCCGTGGTACCAACCGGGGTGTTTCGACCTTCCGTACTATTACAAAAGTTTCCATATTCATCCATGCCAATTCCAAGATAAGCACCACTTAAACCGGTCTCGGTATTGCGCATAGCGTAGCCTAATGAGCCCCCAAAGCCCCCAATGGAAAAAGTTGGGGTTGCAGCGTCGAAAAGAAAAAAGCAAATTCCGTCCGCACCGTTTCCGCCGTAAGTAAAGTACTCAAAGGAGATTTTCAGCCCATAATTAGCAGGAAAGCTGTTGTTATAATATGCGTAGCCGCGCTCATTGCCATTTGCCGCTGTTAGCCTGAGGTAGCCGTCTGTGGATCCGTCCGTTACGGTACCACCCGGGTAGGAAACGGTTTTACCAGCCGTTAGAGCGGCACCGGGGCTGCCGCCAAATACTACGCTTGGAGCAGTAGTGTTACGAAATCCTTCTGCAAATGGAAGTTGGGCAGAAGTGATTCCTGCAATTACGTTACTGGCGATAAATAGTAATGCTGATTTGAAGCAGGTAGAGCCATTCATATGTACTACGTTTTGATGTGAATCTGTTAAAATTGATTAGCATGTCAAGCCAAGTATTATTAACGTAAACGATAGTAGAAAAGATTCTACTCAAAAGAAAATTGTTATGACTTTGGGTCATATCAACTGATATTATGCCTGCTGAAATTATATCTGTCGATATGGACATTTCAATTATGGTCATTTAAGTAATCGGATCACTATAATGCGGGGGAATTGTAATCAGATAAATATTCTTCCAATGAAGTCGGAGGTAATGCCGTCAATACAGAGACACAACAAATTCCATGAAAAAGCTTACAATGGCTTCGCTTATATTATTGACCGTTCTTTCCGGCTGCATTAAACACGCTTTCTCGGATGATCCGCGTTGCTGGCAATGCACGGAAGTCAGAACCGTTCATAATTATGCTACGCAAATAGCCTACAGCCCTGATTCATCGGCCAGCCAGGTCTGCGATATGACGTACAGGCAAAAGTTAGTCTATGAGAGCAGCCATGGCCATTATGTAGATTACAGCCAGGATTCTACCGTCGTTTTTACAACCAACTGTAAGTAGGGTAATTTCCTGATATCAATTCTGGTTCAATTTAATGCTGATCTCCAAAGCAATCTTTTCTACATCTTTTCTTACCAAAGGACCGCAATCAGCGGGTCCATGGTTCGAGCCCATGCGGGGACACTTTATTGAAAGGCTTCTGGTAATTCAGAAGCCTTTACTGTTTTGTGGCCGCAATGAAAGTTGCAATAAATGTTTTGAGATTATTCGTCAGCTGCACTGCCAACTGAGCTACAGAGACGTTGGTTTTTTGTTTAGTCCGTTGAGCTCATTTCGTTTTGAGTAGGGTAAAGACCATTCTCAAAATGAACGAGCAAAAACTATTCTCAGCCTGGGTGAAAACAAAGCAAACCACTGATCATGCTAACAACTCAGCAGTCATCTACACCAGGGTATCCAGCAAAGAACAGGCGATGACCAACTTGTCCTTGCAGTTCCAGAAGCAGGCAGTCGTTGAGTACGCACAGAAATACGACTTCCAGATCGTCGGTGAGTTCGGGGGGACTTATGAGAGTGCAAACACTGATGGGCGGAAGGAGTTTGTCAGGATGCTCGAGTTCATTGAAGCCAACAAAGGCAAGGTCTCGCACATCCTGGTCTACACGCTCGACAGGTTCTCAAGAACGGGCGGCAGTGCTATTAAACTTACCATGGACCTCAGAGAAAAGTTCGGCGTGACCGTTCTTGCAGTCACTCAACGGACAGATACGTCCAACCCGAGCGGCGTTTTCCTTCAGAACATCATGTTCCTGTTTTCTGAGTTCGATAATCAACTAAGACGCCAGCGGATCATTGCTGGATTAAAGGCAAAGCTGGAACGAGGTATCTGGTGCCTCAGGTTACCGGTAGGCTACGACTCGGTGATCATCAACGGCGTGAGAAGCATCAGGATCAACAAAGAGGGACGCAAGATCAAGGATGCTTTCAAGCTGCGCAAGATGGGCATTCCTGAGAAAGAGGTCTGTGCTTACCTGAGTGCTTTCGGAATCAAGTGCGGAAAGGCAAGGCTAAGAAGATTGTTGGCAAATCCGTTTTACTGCGGTGTGCTTGTCTCGAGGCTTCTGGACGGCAAAGTTGTGATCGGTACCCACCCACCGCTTGTGTCGATGAGGCCATTTCTGACCCTTAATCCGAAAGCTGCATAAGTGGAGGTGCCAATTTTGATGCAAGTTGACACCATCTTGAAGTGATAATAATTGGTTGATATTCTAAATATCTATCATGTAATTTAATTGAAATCAGCAATACTGTCCATAAAACTCATAGCACCCGCTCTGTTCTTCGTTTTAATGTTGTCCCATACAAACATTCGCCAAAGGAGCTTTTCTTCTTTACTGAACCGGTAAATCATTTCGCTCTCATACTTGTGTTCATGAAGACTGTAGATTTCTAAATTGTCTCTACTCGCTGGATTGAAGGCGACGATCGGAAGTGTATAAATAGGAGACTCGTTCAAGAATGTAATAATGAATCTATTTTCATTTAGAAATCTAAGTAGCTTAAAAGCCTCGGAACGAATGCTATCTCCGCCATGAGCAAGCTTTTCAGGAATAGAATAATTAGCGATCAGATTATTACCAACCTCATGAGATATTGAGGTCCAATCCAACTGCATGCCAGGTTCCCTAAGTATCCCCGTGACGATCTTAATCAATTCGGTCCAAAACATGCGGATTGTAGATTCCAAAGGGTAATTCAGTCTATACTGTTTGAAACTTCTCGAATTATCGAGAAGAAACCCACGCAGTTCGTTGATTAAGTTCACCCGAAGAGATAAAGCGCCGAAGCCGGATGGAATCTCTGTTATAAGTGGCTTAGCGTTAATCGACACGACATAATTCGCCTTTTTGAAATCGTTGACGAACGACTGAACAATTTCGATGTCTTGGACAATTTGTAACTGCTGATTACGGATTTTTAGTTCATGCAAAATTTCATCAACTGCACCATGAGCAGCATCCTGACCTAAACGTTCTGTGAAAACTAACCTTAAAGCCAGTTCAAGATCGGGGCCTATCGAACGTTTTGCAGTTTGAGAAAAAATTTGGGAGATATAAGCTTTCATCCGACTCTGGGCTCTGCTGTAATCAGCGCTTTCCTTGTTGCTTTCGAAATAAGGGGAACTTGGATGACTCAGAATACCATTGACCAAGTCAATTTGCCCCTTAAAATAGGCCTTCCTTTCGAGCGTAGAGCTAAATAAGCATTGAAGATCGAACATGTCGTTACAAAAGTAACTTCTGATCGCCAAAATTTACTCTGTCCATTTATAACTGTGCAATATTCTTGAAAGCCAACTGCATTTATTGGCTCAACATGGGGCAAAAGTCTTATTCACATATGTGGATAAGACTTTTGAACCTTTAGTTACATTTGTTACTTAATTTTGAAAATTGCTAATCTTGTGAAAAATATCTTGCATGCACAAATTCCATCATTAAACTCTAAAGGGCTTATGAAATAATTAAACTCGGTTATTAAAAAATCCAAAACAGATAAATATGGAGCCTTATACAATACCAACAATTAATAGCCACAGTATCAAACCTGGGCCCAAGCCTAAAAAAGATGGTGGAACTGAGGACAGAAGAAGACGTGTTGATCTACCCAATGCGCCAAAGCATCCTGATTTAAAGCCACACATCCCACCGAAGCCCAAGCGCAGCTAAAGACAATCTGGATAATTCAATCGTAATGACACACCAATAAAACAAAAAATATGGATAAAAATCTACATTTGGAATCTGTAATCACAACTCATCAGATTACAAAAGAAGAAACACTTTTAAATAAGTTCAAAGACAAGAATAAAGAAGTAAAAGAAGCCTTAGCTGACCATTATGGAGGCAAGCTCTATTCGCCGTTCAATTCCGGTTCTTATACAAAAAATACGGCTATTAATACGCGGTTCGATTTTGACCAAGTAGCACCTTTCAAGAAGAACGCTTTTGGATCAAATGGAACATTGAAAGAAATGTACGAAGACGTATTTGATTTCCTGTATGAAAAATATAAGGATGTGGCTGAGGTGAAAAAGCAGAAAGTATCCATTGGTCTGGAATTTTACGCAGACACAGACGGCGATGTTATTAAGATAGATGTAGTGCCTGGTAGAGAACTTAATCAGGACAAATATCTGGAAAACGAAGACCTGAACCTATATGTGTACTACAAGTACGGTAACATTGATGCCGGGAGTGAACGGATTAAAACCAATGTAAAAGCTCAAATCAACAATATCAAAGACCGGGCTACTGCTGAGAAGAACTCTATTCGTAAGATTATTCGGTTACTGAAGGTTTGGAAAGGAACAAAGTATAATTATCCGACCAAGTCCTTTTTCTTAGAGCTTGTTACGTTAAAGGCGTTCGACAATAAAACGATCACTGGCAACCTTTGGGACAAGCTAAAAACCGTTATGGAGTTTATTAAAGTTGAAGTGACTAAAGAGGGCTTTAAACTTGTAGATCCAGGTAATAGTTCTAACGATTTAGCGGACACATTGACCACGCAGGAAAAGCAAAACTTATCAGACGATATGAAGAACATGCTTGATCGTATTGAGGACAATGATGAAAATATTAAAACATACTATCCAGAAAACGCCAAATTCAAGGAAGAGGAAAAGAAGTATGAGAATAAGGGCAGCGGATTTTATTCTGTACCACCTAAAAATGAACGCTTCGGGTGAGACATGGATAATCGGTTAGCCGAAATTGAGCGGTACATTAGGAGTATCGAGGGCGTCTCAATTGAATCAGCATTTGTATCAAAGGAGCACTTTGAAGTTGAAGGTAAAGTTTTAGTCAGCATACCGGGTCTGGAAAAGCCATTAGCGTTTGATGTAACTATCTCACCAGAATACCCCTTCAAGCGCTTTGATACTGAAGCGATAAGATTTTCTAATAAGAACCTCTTGCCCTATGGCCATGTCATGGGAGATGGTTCCATTTGTATTCATACTTCTCACTGTGTTGATTTATGTGATAAGCTCTTAATTGATTTTAATTCTCTAAAGAGATGGATTTCAGATTATTACATCAAGAAAAAGCAAGATGCTAATTATGAGCACATCATAGCTCCATCACAAGAGCTGGACGGGCAACATTATGCGTACTTCTTTACGGATGTAGATTATCAATTTGCCCCACAGGAACATGGTTTCTTTACTTATAATGCTTTAAGCAAGGCGAGAAATTTTGATAAGCCAATACATAATAACGTTGTTCAAACATTCCTGAATAAGAACAATAAGCTACTTACATCTTGTAAATGGGGAACAGGCATAACATCTTTATCTGATAGCTCCACGAAACAATGGACTATTTGTATTTTTAGGCACTCCGCCAGCACAACATGGCAAGTTCATTTTTGCTAACTGGGAAGACCTGGAAGAAAGTTTTGGCAAAGAATGTATCAAGTTCCTATCCGGCTTTGAAAAGGCGAATCTCAAAAAGATTCGAAGGCGGTGCTGTGCCTTTGCAAATAGGATACAAAATTCCCAATGGAGAATTGCACTGGCAATGTAGTATGCTAAAAATTGGCAGCTTCCCAATTGGCACAGAAAAAATCGATCAAAAATGGCAGGGATATTTTCTTAACCAAAACCCAGTGTGGGGAATTACCAAAAATTGCTCGTATGACTACTTTTTTGGAAGGGGACGAATGGCTGACAGTATAATCCGTGGGAATGTCCTGATAATAGGAATAGGTGCAATCGGTAGCATGGTTGCCAATATATTAACAAGGGGGGGGTGCACCGACATTGACATTATCGACTTTGATGTAAAGGAGCCGGGCAATGTATGCCGCTCCGAATATCATTTTGATACTGGCATAGGTAATAAGACAGATGAGCTTAGTCGGATACTATATAGTATATCCCCTTTCCTAAACATAAAAACAATTGATAGTGTATTCTTTATACTTGTACGCAAAGGCGCTTTTAGATATTGATAGTAGCAAAAATGAATTTAGGAATGTCTTAAAACAGTACGACTTTATTTTTGATTGCTCAACGGATAACGATTTAATGTACGCTGTAAGCCAACTACAGTTAAACAACTTGATCACGCTTTCTATAACTAACAAAGCGCAGTCGTTGATCTGTGGCGTGGAACCGGGAAGCTACAACTGGGTAATCAATCAAGTCAGTAACATTCTAAAGAGCGATATGGAAGACCTATATAATCCTACTGGGTGTTGGAACCCGACATTTAAAGCCTCATATAATGACATTGGCGTACTCGTTCATTATGCAATGAAGCATATAAATCAGAAGTGCCTCAACAACGGCAAGCTGAGAAATTTTATCTTAGATACAGAAGAAGGATTCGCTATTAAATTGAAGGAGTTTTGATTTTGAAAAATGCAGATAGAGGCTTGACAATTTTTATGGAAGAGGATTTGCTAAATTCCTTAGTAGATATTGGCATAGCACATTATCCAGACGAGTTTGGGGGATTCTTAGTTGGCAATTATGGAGAAGATTTGCGGCAGGTACAAATCACAGACTGCATATTGCCCCAAAAATACAAAGGCACACCATATCTCTTTGAAAGAGATGCTGGCGGTATAGAGGAACAATTAAAGGAGTTCTATTCACAGACACCACAAAAATACTATGTTGGTGAATGGCATACGCACCCTGACGGATTGCCAATTCCGAGCGCTACAGACGTTAGGGCAATGAGAGCAATTTCTAATCATTCGGAAGTGGCAATAAAAAATCCAGTATTGCTTATAATTGGTCTCCAGAAAACTAATACAGAATTTGAGTTCTACATCACCATCGAAAATAAATTATATAAATATGAAGATTGCTAAATTTATCCTTTTAATATGCTGTGTAACTATCTGGTCAAACTCATTAGCTCAAAATGATTCCGCTAAAATTGCAAGCGTAGAACAACGTCTGAGATATTTAGAAGATTACAAAGCGAATATTGACAACTATTCAAAAGTCGAAACTCATAAAGCAGTCGAAGCAGCGAAGATGCAAATTGATGATGAATACAAGAATGTAAGAAACATTTTCTTGATTATACTTGGCTTAGGCATCCCTGCAACACTTTACGGGATTTATATGATGTTTTGGGGTATGAATAAGAAAATAAAGACAGCCATCAATGAGAGAATTGAAACTATTGTTGAGCAAAAAAGAGAAGAGATAATCAAATTAGTCAGCAATCAAGAATTTGAAACAAGACTGAAGGCTCAGAAGAAAATTCTTGTTATTAGTGCTAATGAATCATCACAGGAAGAAGTAAAGCATACGATGTCAAAATTCAAATTCAAGAACGTTATCTACCGAGTCAATGGATCTTTTGATGAATTCCCAGACCATGACCTAATAGTGTTTAACAATGCTGATGGCGACTTGTCGCAGCAAAATATCAAGGACATTATAACTTCTAACACTGATGAAGATGCTTGTTTTGTCGCATATACTACCAAGCAGTTAGACCGAAACCCAAGGCTAAATTTTGCAAATTCAAAGTTCACTTTGTACCATAGTCTGCTCACGACATTAAGCTATGTTGAATCAATAAAAATTGAATCGTGAGTATGAACAAAGCATTAAAATACACACTTGGCGGTGCCGCAATAGCAGGATGCGGCAACGGCTTAATAAACGTCCTCTCACAGCTTTCCGATCCTGATCCAAACAGAAAATTTGATTGGGACTCACTTTTTATTGCCTTTATAAAAGGCGTTGCAATTGGTGGTGGTACAGGTTTTCTTATTGGAACTTTAAGGGATAAGGAAATGTCTGATACCCTAAATGCAATAGGCGGAATTTCGTTTGTGATCGAACAGGCATTAACAGACTATACAGATGATTGTACAATACTTAACCAGAAAGCGGCAAAACTTCAACGGCTACTCTATAATGAATTTCAAGACTCCTTAACAGAGTATCCTACTATTAGAGGTTCTATTGAGCGTGGTACTGCTATAGCAGGGTCTGATGTAGATATACAACTAAAGTTCTATAAGGGTGCCATTTTTCTTGACGAAATGTGGAACCTTGTTGACTGCTTCTTGCGAGAAAAATTCGCTGATGTTCATTTTGAATCAATGAGAGAACAAGAATACTCTACAGGGCTATTCTTTCGCATAAATGGTGAGCTAAAGCGGATTGATATAGTGTGTGGCAGAGAGCTTGATAATGGACAAGGAGACATGTTTATTTACTCTAAACGATCAGAATCATGGCGAAAGACAAACGCTCAGAAGCAAGGACTTGCTTTAAAATTTACAGAAAAGCAAAGAAGCATTGTCAAGCTATTAAAGATTTGGAAGAAGGAAAACAATTTAAAAATTCCGTCCGTTTTCATTGAACATCTTGTTAAGCCGGGCTTTTGCCGAACGAAAGATTGCAAGAGGGCTGGAAAATGGACTTATGGATGTGCTGGATTACATTGGTTCTAAAATTACCTCCATACGAGTAAGAGACTGCGCGAACATGCAATAACGTAATCTCAGATACACTCGATAGGTATGAAAAAGAAGAGATTTCAAAATTCTGTTTTGCAATGCTTGAGGATGTAGGAAAGGATGAGCGCAATATTCTTGATTATTTTCAGGTTGCCTAATCAGCTCTTTAGTGCGTAAACCTGCTTATAAATTAAGAACGGGCTAAAGGATAGGTGTCAAAATAACACTTTTATTTTCACCATACGAGGGGGTCATTTTTGACCTCTTCGACAAGCCTGCTTCAACTCGAACCTGGCTGAAAACCTCAAATCCAAAAGGTCAAATGACCTCCGACCTGGAACTGTCTCTTCCTGTTTCCAATCTTCGCAACAATCGCCTATACTGCAACCAAGTGCTTCCTTTTTCAACAAAGAGAAGTATTTAAAGAAGCATAGGGCGGTGTTGGCTATAACTTGACCGCCCGGGAACGATGACGGTTCCCGAACAACCTCACTGGCCGGCGGAACTGCCCGTCTTGTCTTTCAACCTCAATCCAGGCTCTGTCCCTCAGCGCCGACAACCTGGTCAAAAATGCACGGCCGAAAGGAACGGCCATATAAAGTAAAAGGGGTGGTATTTTGCTGGAACGGTGAATATAGAAAAGCCTTCCATGCTTAGGCTCAGGCTTCCAAAGAGGCCAGTCGGAATTCTCAGAACATCAGAGGAACGATTGGTGCCTGTTCCGAAGGGTGCGTACCACTGAAAGGCATGTCAAACCCAACCGCTGCTCGGATTGCTCTCTCAGAAAGAGAATGTCTCTGAAGGTTCAAAGGAATTTTAGGAACTGGTTCTGCTTGTTTCTAATTCCTCTAAACGAACTGGATGGATATTCTCTCTGAAGAGCAACTGAGTAGGGTGCAGGGAAAGGGCGCTGTCTGCTCTGTGGAAGGGGATTGATTGAAGAGGAAGATGGAAGAGGCTTGTGAAAATCAGATGGTCGTCCGCGGCGTGGTCGGGTGTTGCAGGTCAGGAAAGGAAACGGTATCCTGAAGGTAGCTGGGTTGGTTTGCTCAGGCATCTGTTTGCGTGTTCCCCAAATCCTCTCATCCGGCGCACCGGTCCGCAATTACGGGCATAGTTTTAGATGCTGCTAAAGGAACGCATTCCTCAATCTATTTCTACTTTGTTGCCTATTTCGGTAAAGGCGGGTCTCTGGGGCCTGGTTTCAGGGTCTGCGCTTGTGCTGGGGGCTCTGGTCGGGTACTATGTTCCACTCAACAGGCTCCTTGTCGCAGGCATCATGGCCTTCGGCAGTGGCGTGCTCATCTCGGCCCTGTCCTTCGACCTGATGGACGAAGCGTACAAAGGCGGCGGTTTCGATTCGACTTCCATCGGGTTCATCGGTGGCGCGCTCTTATACACGATGGCAAACGTCCTGCTCAGCAAATTTGGCGCAAAGCACCGCAAGCGGTCGGGTGCTCAGCAGGCTTCCGAGGGTGAACAACAAGGCAGCGGTACGGCGATCGCGCTCGGGGCGTTGCTGGATGGTATCCCTGAATCCATAGTGATCGGGGTAAGCATGATCAGCGGCGGTGCGGTCAGCATAGTTGCAGTGATTGCAATATTCATGTCGAACATACCCGAAGGCCTGTCCTCGTCGGCCGGCATGCGGCAGGCGGGACGTGGCCCGGTCTATGTTTTCGCTATCTGGGGCGGCATTGCACTGGTATCGGGAATTGCTTCGCTTGTCGGGTATACGGTCTTTTCCCATTTCGGCCATGAGGTCATAGCGGCTACTACGGCGGTAGCCGCGGGCGCTATTTTTGCCATGCTTTCAGATACCATGATACCGGAAGCCTTCGAATCGGCCCACAACTATGCCGGCCTGATCACGGTCTTCGGGTTTCTCTGTGCTTTTGTCCTGAGCAAGGTGGCGGCAGTATGAGACACAGGGCAAAATTGCTTCCCTGACTATAAAAAAGAAGGATGCAGAGAATAACACGATCTACTTCGAGGGAAGCTGAAAGAGTTATGAGAGAATTTAAGAGAAAAGGAAACCATGACGGATGGATGAGGATGGCCAATAGAAGCGATTAGGATGCTCTTCTGGTTCACCGGTAACGAGACCTGGATTCAGGGCCTGGGATGGTCTTACTCGACACGGCTAAGCAAAAGGTCAAAGTACAAAAACCCCGGATTGGGAAGGAAATAAAGGCCGTCCTTCTTAAGATCGGAAAAGGTCTCTTCCGATTGGTCTGAGGTCACCATTTTCAATTCGCCACCCTCGTAAATATAAATGCCTTTTCCGAGGTCCGGTGGGATAGAGATGCCGGAGCTGGTATCTGTATTAAACCTCACTCCGCTCCCGGTACGGTCACTGTAAAAATCCGCATAGACCCATTGACCGCCTTCATGGATCCACGAGCCATTCTCGAAAACAAAGCCACCGGCTTTATTGAACCTAAGGGTCGAATCGTTGAGCAGGGTAGCGTCGTCATTGAAAAGATAGTAATTGTGCCTGTTCTTGTCGGCAGGTCTTTCCAATACAAATTGATGCTGTTCCATCGCGTGGCCGGTAGCGCTTCCAACGCGGTACAAAGTGCCATATTTGCCGGATCCGACCCGTGCCACATCGCTAAATCGCTTAAAGGCCCCTGGCGTAAGCCTTCTGTAATACCTGTCCTTTGCTGAAAGGTTATTTGACAAAAAGCCCGCTATGAGCAGGAACAGGATCTTTGGCACAATGTGGCAGTGCATAAGCATAAAATTAATTCATTGCTTTTAAAGAGACATGCCGTACTTATATGGACATTCAGCTACCGACCCCGGTATCGTTGCCCTCACGGGCCATTGTGATATTATTTATCGGGTATTACATTATGCTCTCAAATTGGTCCTGGCATGATTTAGTGCCTTTTGATTGAGGTTTAAATTATCGATTGAATTATGGACAATAATTTCAAACCGTCCCAGGATGTTTTAGACAGTTGGCATAACGACCCCGCTAACTGGAAGCTGGGGATTTTTTATTTTAACAAGGAAGATAAGCGCCTGTTCATTCCTAAGCGATTTTTTTTCGGTTGGACCTTTAATATTGCCAATCCTTTTTCGATCATTATCATTTCGGGGATGGCTGGTCTTATAGTCGCGGCCTTTTTTTATGAAGATCACTGGTAAAGCGGATGTGGGTCTCGGTGATGTTGCAAGCCATCAGACAGTGTCGTTAAGACATGGCCGGCTAATTTGTGACCCGCTTTTACAGTCCTTTCTTTCTTCCCACATTATTTAAAAGATCGTACAAGCCGATCCAACAAAAGTGCAATCCAGAAACCATATCACTTTAAGCGAGCTCGCGGGCAGGATCAAGTCTGTGCTTTCCGATGCGTTCGCATTCCAGAGATATTGGGTCGTTGCAGACGTCACCGACCATAAATTCTACTCAGGCAAAGGAACTCATTACTTCTGCCTGGCAGAGAAGAGCACGGTCAGCGGCATGCTAACCGCGAAGATGTCGGCGGTCGCCTGGTCGGATGTTGGCGCTACTGCGATCGCTTCCTTCCAGCGCACCACCGGCCAGGTCTTCAAGAGCAACATCCGCGTCCTGGTCAACGTCTCGGTGTCCTTCCACCAGCAGTACGGGCTTCAACTTATCCTGAACGACATCGATGCCTCCTTCACCATCGGGCAGCTGGAACAACAGCGCCTGGAAGTACTCGAGCGGTTGGTGAAAGAACACGCCGGTCATGTGCGCAGGGTAGGGGGACGTTACATCACCACCAACAACAGCCTCGACATCTCAAGGGTGGTACAAAAGATCGCCGTGGTCACTTCAAGCAGTGCCGCTGGATATATCGATTTCAGGAACACCCTTGAGACGAACCGGCACGGCTACCAAATCCACCTGACGCCTTACTTCACCATCGTGCAGGGCGAAGGGAATGCCGGTGGGCTTTGCAAAACGCTGGACAGCATCAAAGCGTCTGAAAAGGATTACGATGCTGTTGTGATTATAAGAGGCGGCGGCGCTCAGACCGACCTGCTGCTCTTCAACCACTACGATGTCGCCTGCATGATCGCATCGTTCCCGATACCTGTGATCTCGGGCATCGGTCACCAGATCAACGAGACGATCACCGACCTGATGGCCCACACGTCGGTCAAGACACCGTCCATCGCGGCTGAGACGATCCTTGCACACAACAGGGACTTCGAGGACGAGCTGTCCGGAATGCGCCAGCGTATTGTCATCCAGTCGCAGCAGACGGTGAGCGCCAGGCAACAACAGCTCTCGAGGCTCAACGGTATACTGATCAACGAGACGAAGGATATACTACAGGCACATAAGGACGCCCTGTCCCAGCTTAGCGCAAAGCTTGCCATGAAGCCCATGATCACTATTGAAAGAAAGCAGAGTGAGCTGGATACTTTAGCAGCCAGGTTGTCCTCAGGGGCTACCAGATACCTGTCTGATGCGGGCAACAGCCTTGATTACTACAGGTCGCTCATAAAGGTGATGAGCCCGGAAAGTATTCTCAAGAGGGGTTTCGCCATTATCATTAGGAATGATAAAATCATCAATAATCCATCCATGCTTAAACAGGACGAGCGCATCACTATCCGCATGGACGGCGCAGAGATCGGCGCAACGATCGATACCATAACCACAGACCAAATTAACATCAATGACCATGACCTATGAAGAGGCTTACGACGAGCTGAAGCAGATAACCGAAGAGATTGAGAAGGAAGCAGTGCCCGTAGATGTGCTTGCAGAGAAAGTGAAACGTGCATCCGAGCTCATAAACTACTGTCAGACCAAATTGAGATCGACCGAAACTGAGGTGAACAACATCATCAGGCAGATGGAAGCGACAGGCAAGAAGGACCAGCCGTGATCACCGGTTTCATATTGTCTGGTTACGTGATCGGAAACATCATTTTGCGCTAATCTTCCATGTGAGTGCAATACATGAAAAATTGAAATATCGTCTGCCTGTAGCTCACCCGCACGTGCTCAGGCATCTCCCCCCATACCACTACGCCAAAATGGACGCAGGTTCCCGATCAGTTGCCGTTCCCTATCTACTGCGGAATGGCCCTTAAATAAAGAGGCGGAAAGGGACGAACGCTCACTTTCCGAAGGCCATCTCATAAATTTTAGAAGACCGGACCGGTATCGTAACCAATCCGCTCTTCTAAAATGCTGCTATTATCATGCTTGCGGTATCCTCAGAGGCCCTGACCGAAGCACATTGCCGGCTTAAATGCGGCTGATGTCCGCAAAATTAAGCTGAAGCTGGTTCATCTGCACGTAAGGCCATTCCTATCGCCCGTTCGACTTTAGGACGGCCATCAGATCGACACCTTTGCCTAAGACCGGCTGGAAAATATCCCCGATCCCAGTTACCCGTTCTGCCGCGTTGAATATTGTAAAGTCCGCCATCTTCAGGCCCTTCTTTACTTCATCCCAGTGCAGCGGCATGGACACGGTTGCACCCGGTTTGGGTCGTAGCGAGTATGGCGCGGCAATAGTTGCATGTGGCCGGTTCTGTAAAAAATCGAGGTACATCCTGCCATCCCGGTTGGATATCATCCGCTCGATGCTGGTATATTCTGGGATTTCCTGATGCACCATCGTTACGATCAACCGGGCAAATTCTTTAGACTGCTCGTAGGTGTATTTGCCGCCAAGTGGAATATAAATATGAAGGCCGGTCGAGCCACTTGTTTTGCAATAGCTTTCAACGCCCAAGCTTTCGAGGATCTGGTGCGTTACCTGTGCCGCTTCGATGACCTGGTCAAAAGAATTCTTATCAGGATCCAGGTCAATGACGCACCAGGTCGGATGGCCGGGTTTTTTAATCGTGCTGCTCCATGGGTTCATCTCGATGCAGCCCATGCCGGCCATGGAAAGCAAGGTGGCCTCATCATGGCCTACGAGGTAGTGGCGGTCCCTGTCGTCGGCTTCGCTGTGATAAAGATAGGTCTTCATCCAGTCCGGCACCTTGCCGGTAACGTCTTTCTGATAGAAGCTCTTGCCGCCTATGCCATTGGGATAGCGGTTCAGGCTCTGCGGGCGGTTTTTCAGGTATGGCAGAATGAAAGGGGCGATCTGGTAGTAGTAATTTATAAGATCACGTTTGGTAGCTTTCTCTTTAGGCCAGTATACTTTGTTCAGGTTGGTAAATTTCAGGTCGTGGCCATTTATCTTTTTGACCTGGGTTTCTTCCGTTGGATTTAAAAGGGTCTTACGATCCTGTTGGGCGCGGGACGCTATATATTTCTCTGCATTGCTGTCAGGCGGCACCAGCTTTTTGGCGCTGGCCTCTTTTTCAAGAACAACGTCTTTTGCCTTTTTATCATCGCGCATACCTACGAAAGAAGGATGGCGCAT
Source organism: Chitinophagaceae bacterium (assembly GCA_965246905.1). Taxonomy (GTDB): domain Bacteria; phylum Bacteroidota; class Bacteroidia; order Chitinophagales; family Chitinophagaceae; genus UBA1952. The sequence continues at coordinate 97,727 of CBDFFZ010000009.1, read as the reverse complement.
GACGCCATCCGTGGTCATCTCGGCAAAGCTTACTTCACAGATCAGCTTGGGCTCAAGCCACACCGCTTTTGCCTTTGGTGGATCGGGACGGAAGCGGCTTGGCTTATTGACATCGGGCACTTCGGTAAAAGCAGGCTTGTCAATAATAAGCGGCTCAAATTGCTCCAGCAGTTCTTTCTGCAATTTGACGTTGATGCCCGTGCCGATCTTTCCGGTATAGATAAATTTGCCTTGCTCGAACACACCGACCAAAAGTGAGCTGAATGGCTTTTTAGTGCCCTCGTTCCTGGTATAGCCGCCAATGACCACTTCCTGGCGTTTATTAGCTTTGATCTTAAGCCAGTCTTTGGTTCGGTTACCTGTCGCATACAGGCTGTCCTTACGCTTGGCCATGATGCCTTCGAGGCCCATGCGCTTTGCAGCTTCTAAAAATTCAATGCCTGACGTTTCAAAATTCCTGCTGTACTGGATCAGGGAATGCTTGGGGATAAGCTTTTCCAGGATGGCCTTGCGCTCAATGAGTGGCAGGCCTTTTAAATCGTAGCCGTTATACCAAAGAATATCGAAGGCATAAAAAAGCAGCTCGCCATCTGCTTCGCTGCGCCAGTTCTGTAGAGCGCTGAAATTGGCCTGCCCATTCTTACCGACAACGACAATCTCGCCATCTACAACCGCGTCGATGCCCCAGGCCTTCATGGCTTCATAGACCGGATAGTATTTCTCGTTGAAGGAATTGTCATTCCGTGATTTGATCTCAACGGTTTTCTTGTTCATGAAGCTGACGGCGCGGTAGCCATCCCACTTCACTTCATAGAGCCAGTTGGCATCATCAAACGGCGCATCGACAAGGGTGGCCAGCATAGGCTGTACCGTGGTATAGAATGCTGCTTTTTCAACCTTTTTGAGGATAGCGGCAAAAGCTGTTTTACTGGATGATAATTTAGCCAATACTGGTTTGGCTGGTTTCCTGACCCGGACTTTTCTTCTTGATTTAATCGCTGGCATGGCATCCCGTTTCCTGTACATCCGGGTATGATCATGCCCGAAAAAGTAATCCACCGCTATTCACCTTAGTTCACACGGGGTGTGGATATCGTAAGACCTGATTTAGAGTCCGGTGGCCCGGCACTATGTGCAAAACTTCTTATTTACTGACATATTAACATCGAAGCTGAATGCCGTTTGAGTAACGAACCTGGTCTATGAAATACCCAGGTTGCTGTAAGGGCGCTCAACCAGTGGTTGATGCACAGAAAGCCGGTCGGAATTAACGGTTGTTAATATCTTGCTGCTGCTTAAAACAAAGTCGGCGGGCCGTTTGGTTCGGGCGGCTTGGATGGCGGTGGTTTGGGCAAGGTATATTCTTGCTCCTTCATGTTGTCATCGGGATAGATACCAAACATGGCAATAATATCCTCGTCATTCAGCGGGCCAAACCACCTTGCCCAATCATTTTCCCCGATGATGAGCGGCTGGCGCGGTTTCTTATTATGAATGCGCTGCATCAGCGGGTTTGCATCCGTTGTAAGGATCGCAAAGCCTTCCTGTCCATCGCAGACATCCCAAACCCCGGCAGCGTAGATTAGCTCGCCGTCTTTGAGATCAAGATAATAGCACTGGTTATCTTCTTTGCCGTTCTTCTTTTTCCCCCGGCCCTGAAAATCATAAAATCCTTCCAGCGGAATAATGCAGCGGCGCAGGCGAATACTGTTTTTGAAAGAAAACCTGTCAAAGATGCCTTCCGTCCGCGCATTGTGCAAATCCCCGATTTTTGCCTGCAGGTCAGGGTTGCCGCTGGCTTCACGCGGCAAATATTTCATCCGCATATACTGCCAGCGTTGCGGGGATAGGGCTGTAAGCACCGGCAGCTTCGGCGCATCATAGGCGAAGGATACTTCCGGGCGGTCCGGCAATTCATCGAGCGCCACTTCCCTGCCGCCATCGGTGATGATGATATCGCCGAATTTGTCACGGATGATCTGCTTGCTGACGCCCCTTACGCGGTTACACATGATACGAATTTAGGTAATCGTCCCATCTCATTCTTTGTTAGCCTCCACTTTCTATTGCAGGATCAATAACAATACCAAACCATTCCGGGAAGGATGAAGCTGCAAGCAACAGTAGCATGACGGTCACAAATGCAATAAATAACAAGAGGCCTAACAGGCCGCCATCGTCTTTTGACGCTCTTTTATCTTTCTTCTCCATCTCTGTCATATCAAACGAATGCACCGAACCGGGTCACATAGTGAGGCTTACTTCAGGCAATAAAAAAAGCGATGAGCGGGAATAATACAGCAAACAGCAGCCCCACTATAACAGCCAGCAAAGGAGCAAAACCTTGCCCGAGCTCCTTTAGTACCTTACTCATAGTCCCGTCCCGGTAATTATATCTCCCCCCTTTTCTCTTTCGGCTCTGTTATTTTTTAAAAGCAGCTACAAAATGTACGGCTTCTTCCATAGTGGTTGGGTATGGGACGTCAATGTATGTACCTCTGGCAATCCACTTCGATTGATGATCGAACATAAATCCATGACCAACTAAGTATTCAGCCAGTTCCCATGCCTTTGAATCACTTTGTTTAGGTGGTCTGAACTTGTGGTTGAGCAATGAGGCTTCATTGCCGCACTCCGGACATTTCTTACCTGGTGAAATCATAGCCAGATCATTACCTAAGCTGAAAGCTTTCCGGCAGCTAAAGCAAACCTTTTTATATCCCATTACCTGCAATTAATATGCCGAATTGGAAAAGGTAAGATAAATGCGGTACACTTTGTTGCTTGTGCCCTTGGTTGCTGGCCGGGTGATCTTCCCATCAGGCTGAATTGCCTGGGTTCTGATCTCTATTCTTTTTACCTCCCCGCCATCCTCATTATCGAAGACGCGGTACGCATCGCCGTCAAGTGGGTCCACCTGTGATGGAGATGCCTCACCTGCTGCCTGAACCTCTGCTATATCTTTGTGTTCAGCAACTGCATAAGCGCACAGTTTTTTATAGGCGGCTGCCATCGCAGCAGGCGTGTGAAAATCGAAGTGCATATCGATAGTAGTGTTATACGCATCGCTTTTAGGCACCGGCCCCGGAAATGCAGGAAGGGTTGCGGATGTGTCCACATTGATAGAGGCACTGTCCGGACTGATATCGAAGGCCGGATGCTTCGTGAAGGAAAACCTGAAATATGCGTAAGTGGGTCCTTCCGGCGTTTCTCTTGAAACCTCAACAGTTTCACGTAGCTGTTTAACTTTTGACAACCGTGCTACCAGCATAGCCCTGTTTTGGGTGGGATGAATGCCAAATAGCAGGGTTGATATATGGTGATCCCAGCCGGTACCCGTCTGTGCATGGGTAAGAGTGCCTGAGAACAGCAGAAATATTAAAGGCAGCGATTTTAGGTGGAGCATATAATTGCAAGAAGGTTGGTAAAAGTTTCTGCCCTGAATATATGAACAGAGGGCAGTAATCCTTATCATGAAATTATAGACCGTAGGTTAATTTCCAGCCGTTCAGTTGCAGCCTATAGTTAGCAGGAATCCAACAGGCCAGTATCGCCTTCTGACCATGTCCTTCTTAGCCATCAACTTTATTGTCCGATGCACTGCAATTGTAAGTGTTTAATATTATCTAAAGTCCCGGCTGTTATCAAACAACTCGATCTGCACCGGTTTTTTGTTCCTGTCGCGCTCGTCATGGGCCGGGAACTTACCATCGTTTTCATCTGCCCTTGCCAGTGTCAGCAAATCTGATTGCCCGCTATCGGTTGCCATCATTTCTGCTAACAGGTGCGATAGATTGTAAAGGTGGTGCACGATCACATGCGTTACCTCGCCCTCTTTTTGCAGCTTTCCTTCTACCATGAGCAACCTTGAGCGCAGGATAACGCTGCGGTACTTATCAAATAATTTTCTGAACACAACGAGGTTTGCAACGCCGGTCTCATCTTCGATGGTGATAAAACAGATCCCGGTGGCCGTGCCGGGTCGTTGCCGGACTAATACCAGCCCTGCCGTTCTCACCAATGAGCCGTCCACCCACTGGCTCATATCGTGGGTGGATGCGATATTTTGCTGGCGCATCTTTTCACGGACAAAGCTGACCGGATGCGCTTTCAGCGAGAGGGATGTGCTGCTGTAGTCCTGTACTACATGCTCGGCGGGTGACATCTGCGGCAGGCTGATTGTTGCTTCTGCCAACGGTGCCGCTGACTGGCCGCCAAACATGCCGGTGGGCCGGTCTGCCAGGGCAGACACTTCCCAAAGCGCCTGCCGCCGGTCAAGGCCTAAGGAACGAAAGGCGTCAGCATCAGCAAGTCTTTCCAAAGCAGCAATCGACATTCCGGCATCGATCAACTGCGTGATGGTCGTGTACGGCTGTTGCCGCGCAGCGGTCAGCAGCCAGCAATCTTCCTCGCGCATGCCCCTAATCTGCCGGAAGCCAAGCCGCATGGCGCAATATTGTCCGGCCCGTTCCTGCAACTGGTTATCCCAGGTGGAATGATTGATGTCCACGGGCCTGATCTCGACCCCGTGCTTTCGGGCATCAATGACGATCTGCGCAGGCTGGTAAAAGCCCATCGGCATACTATTCAATAGCGCACAGGCAAAGACATCCGGGTAATAGCATTTGAGCCAACATGAAGCATAAACAAGCAAGGCGAAAGAGGCGGCATGGCTTTCCGGGAAGCCATAAGAGCCGAAGCCCTCTAATTGTTTAAAGATGCGCATGGCGAATTCTTGCCTATAGCCCCGTGCCATCATACCGCTCACCAAATCCTTTTGCAGTTGGCTGACCATACCCTTTGCTTTAAACGTCGCCATCGAGCGCCTGAGTTGGTCGGCTTGTGCCGGGGTAAAGCCTGCGGCAACTATAGCAATTTCCATCGCCTGCTCCTGGAACAACGGCACCCCAAGCGTGCGGCCTAAAATTTCTTCCAGTTCCTTAGAAGGGTATTCCACCTTCTCTTTGCCTTCGCGCCGCCGCAAGTAAGGATGCACCATGTCCCCCTGAATAGGGCCGGGCCGTACAATCGCCACTTCAATCACCAGGTCATAAAAGCAGCGGGGTTTAAGGCGCGGCAGCATGGACATCTGCGCCCGGCTCTCGATCTGGAACACGCCAATCGTATCGGCTTTGCAGATCATATCGAATACTTTGGGATCGTCCTCCTTATTGATTTTGGCAAGGCTAAGGTCAAGCCCGTAATGTGCTTTGGCAACATCAAATGCTTTGCGGATGCAGGTCAGCATCCCAAGCGCCAGCACATCGACTTTCAAAAAGCCTAACGCATCAATATCGTCCTTATTCCATTCGATGCAGGTGCGGTTTTCCATCCTTGCGTTGAGGATAGGGCACAGGTCGCTCAGCTTGCCTTGCGTGATGACAAAGCCGCCGGTGTGTTGCCCGAGCTGGCGCGGGAAGCCCACGTACTGCGCCGTAAGATTTAGCACCTCGCGCAGATGCGCATCGTTGGGGTCAAAGCCGTTCTCGGAAACAGTTTTGCCCGCAATCCAGTCATCCGTCAGTTCCCAAAGTGAGCCGGACAGCCTGCTAATGGCATCGACTGACAAGCCCATTGCCTTACCGACATCGCGGATAGCTCCTTTGGAATGCACTTGTGTTACCGTTGCCACAATGGCCGCACGGTCGCGCCCGTATTTGTTGAAAATATACTGCATGACTTCTTCGCGCCGCTCATGCTCGAAATCCACATCAATATCCGGCGGCTCGTTCCGCGCATCACTCATAAAACGGGCAAACAGCAGCTTGAATTTGGTCGGGTCAACGGATGTGATGCCGAGGCAATAGCAAACGACTGAATTAGCAGCAGAGCCGCGCCCCTGACACAAGATGTTGCGATCTCGGGCAAAGCGCACAAAGTCATGCACCGTTAAAAAATAGGGCGCATAATCCTTGGCTTCCATAAAGGCCAGTTCTTCCCTGATAGTGGCTTCCAGCTTTGCGGGAATAGCGCCGCCAAAGTGTTCTGCCGCCCCCTGCCAGGTCAGGTATTCAAGCTCTTGCTGCGGGGTGCGCCCTTCGGTGGTCAGCTCTTCGGGATAGACGTATTTAAGGCTGTCTAAAGAGAACTGACAGGCATCAGCAATCTCGCGGGTGCGGGCAATGGCATCAGGGTAATGCCTGAATAGCCGCTTCATCTCGCTATCGGGTTTTAAATGCCGTTCTGCGTTCTGGCACAGCTTGTAGCCTGCGTTGTAAATGGTGCATTTCTCGCGGATACAGGTCAGCACATCCTGCAACTCCCTGCGCCCGGGATGGTGGTAATGCACATCATTGATCGCAACGAGCGGAACGCTGAGCAACGTAGCCAACCGGTTAAGCTGGAACATCTTTTTGCCGTCATCGCCCGTATAGGTGCAGATCAACCCTAAATACAGCGCCTTGCCCAAATGCGTTTGGTATTCCTGCAAAGTGCGCACGTACTGCTCATCGATCAGGCGCTGTTCATTCAGGCTATCGGGCGGCACGGCGATAAACAAGCTGCCTGCTGCATATTCGTAAACGTCCTTCTTATAAAGATGGCAATGGCCTTTTTCGGTGCGCCGGTTACCAAGAGTGAGCAAGGCCGATAATGAGGCATAAGCTTCCCGGCTGGTAGGATAAGCAAGCAGGCTGATTCCATCAAGCAAGTCTAATCGGCAGGCCGGGATAATGCGGATAGGTTTGCCCTTCGCTGCGGCATGGGCACGGACAATGCCCGCCAGTGTATTGTGGTCGGTGATGGCAAGCTCGGTGTAGCCATAGGCAAGCGCCTGCGCCACCAGTTCCTCGGGGTGTGATCCGCCCCTGAGAAAGGAAAAATTACTGGTTACCTGTAATTCCGTGTAGCGCATAAGAACCGTCTGTTAAGCGAAAAAGCCGTGAATGAACCATTTGGGATTGCTGCCTGCATAGCTGCCCAGGCGAAACAGCCAGTACCGCCCGCCCGTCTCATCTTCCACGCAGTAGTAATCCCGGTGCTCGCCACGCTCCAGCCACCATTCCTGTTCGATGCGCTCCGGCCCGTCCGCGTTCCTGACGCGATGCACCTTGCCCTTGTATGTAAAATGCAGCGGCGGATAGTCCGGCAATTGCACCATGACCTCGATCGGCTCAGGATAGGATAACAGGTGCACGGGCCTTGGCCGGTCGGTGCGCCAGATGGTTTGCGTTTTTTCCTGTAGGGATGTGCTGTGTTTGATGGAACGCTCCGGCCAGTACTGCTCTGCCGGCAAAAAGCGGTGAATGGCGTTTGTACCTATCTTGCCCGCAATGCGGTCTAAAAGTTCGGCCACGTCTTTTTCTTCCTCTTGCTTGCCCAATTGCCAGAGCTGATCCATTTCTACGTCGATGTCTTCAACGATGGTTGCTTCCAGTAAAAACAGCTCAAAGCCCAGGGCCGGGGTCATGGTGTCGATCTTCAGGCCAAACAGTTTTAAAAGGTGTCCGATATCGCGCGTTGCCCGGTTGGTGCCAATCTCGATCTGCTGGATATTGCCATCGGCGCGGTGGGCTTTGAAGGTTGCCGCTCTTAGCCCCTTATCTTCTACAGCAAGGCGCTGGCAAAGCGCTTCTAACAGCTTCTGTAAAGCAATCTCAATGCCCTTGCGGGTGCGGATCAGCTCATAGCTTGGCAAGCGTTCCTGATAGGGCTGCAAAGGCCGGATGGGGATCAGCATTTCCGGCAGAGTGCCTAACGCCTTATCCAGCATTTCAATCAGCACCGTGCCGAAGCGCCTGCGTAACGCTGCGCGCGGCATATCCATAAAGCTGGCAATCGTGGACAGCCCAAGCTTCTCTAAGCGCTCAATGCTTTCGGGTGGCAACCGCAAGGCTGCCGGTGGCAGGGCCTGCAAAGCTTCCCTTTGCCTGCCGCTCTCAATGATGGCTGCCGTGCTGCCGTAGCGCGATACCGCCCAGGCTGAACCGACCGTATCGGTAATGGCGGCGCGGGTATCATAGCCGAATCCGCTCAGCCTGCCGACCATGTCTTTCAGGTAAGGCTTTTCGCCGCCCCACAAATGCGCACAGCCGCTGATATCCAGCATCAGTCCGTCCGGCGGTTGGGTGGCCGCAATCGGCGTAAAACGCAGGCACCATTCCGCAAGGCCGGTCAAAGTCTTTTCTGCCAATCCCGGCATATGATCGAATACCTGCAAGGCAGGCAGGATAGCGCGGCAATCGGCAACTACCATACCTGTATTGGCCCCCTTCTCTTGTGCTGGCCTGTTGGCGGCCTTAACGACCACGCGGCCCCGTTCCGGCGCAGCCAGGACAAAGGGTACGGTGCGCAAATCCGGTCTGCGGCGGGTAACCCAATCCGTGGCTAAATGACGGAACCATATGGCTGCAAAGCGTCTGGCCATCTTAACCGGTTTTTCGGATGCCGGGGCGCACCACTGTCTGAGAGAAAAGAGGGACTTCCTGGAAGCCGGTAGTAGTCCATTCTACCTGCCAAGTGCCTGGCTGACCATTGCGCACCTTGAGCAGTTCGACATTCCACCTCGGAAACCCGATACCCGGCGCATCGTCCTGTTGCCAGCTTAAAAGCGGGGTAATCTTCCAGCGCGAGACGCAGGCAATATTGTTTTCTGTTTTGGGTTGCTGGCGATGAATAAAGCCGGTAACCCGGCTATGCTCGACGGCCAGTTGCAGACGTCTCGATGCAGTAAAGTCCAGGCTGCTTAGTTCGCCCACTACGGCAGAGAGGGATTTGCATTTCAGGGCTTCCTCAATCGTCCACAAGGCTTCCTTGTCTCTTGCAATGTCAATAAAGATGATGCGCTCGGGCGCAATGCCGAATGCCTTAAGGGCTGGCGGAAAAACCTTTCGTTTGGTACTGACCCAAAGGCATGACCCTTTGGATTGCATCAGGCAGCTAAGCAGCCCGGCCATAAAGCCATTTGTAGCCGCACCATCTATAGATGCAGTGCTGGTGAACTCATGGACGGCACCGGTTGGAAAGGTCTGATTGGGGAAGGCATTTTCGATATTACCAAGACCGGTACGGATCGTTTCAGCTTCGGCGGGACGCGACAGGCCCTGCATGGCAAGAATCTGGCTCTTTAGTTGCCTGATGTCCTGTTCTTTGGTGTCATGCGCTGCCATATGTATTTATTAAATCAATAGTATCATTAAAACGATGCCAATAGTAACGAAATAAAAGTTGCCGCTTTCCAAAAACTTTTCAACAGCGATCAAAAAGCCCGCCAGCAAGGGCGATTGGCACGCTTTCGGCTGCCGGCCTGAACGTATGTTTGCCTCATGGGGAATATGTCGCGCACATAAGCAGGGGCCTTTCAGATGCCTGCCCCTACCTTTGGCTACGATGCTCATTTCGATGGAACGGTATTTTCTCGGCGGCTATTTTCTGATGGTTGAACGGCCTCTGGACTTCGGCACGCTGAAGCCGAAAACGGTATCTACGTGCAGCGACTGCATCAACGACAGCCTGGTCGGCTGCTGGTCCTATTCCTGGACGACAGGGAATGACAGGCAGCTCGAAGCGCTGCCGAAGGAGCTGGTTCCCGACGGGAAGACCGTGGCGGGGATAAGGAAGTGGTTGGACGCCGCTTTCGAAGAGGGGCGTCTCGGATGGCCGAACGTGTTCACCACCGTCGATGCGGCAAAAGAATATTTGAGCCTGTTCTTTCCGGACGTGCGGGATGCAAGGCTGATGGCCATCTACGTTTCGGAAAGCCGGACGGCTGAGGTAATTGATGCAAGCAAACCTAAACGTGCGGATGAAGGGGATGTAGGGATCTACTCACAACTGCTGAAGCGAATCCCGGAATCGGACACCGAAGAGTTTCTTGGTTATGATATCATCGGGATAGAGGATGGCGGGGACTTTCATTCTTTCCATTGCCACGATCTGGGCAGTGAGCTCTGTGAGCGGTTCGGCCTCAGAATGAACAGTCATGGGCTGTTTGAAGAGATCAGCTCACCGCAGCCTGTTCTCGATCATATGAACGATGAAGCAAATGGCTGTGAGCCCGTGCCATGGTTCATCTGCAAAGTGAAACTGGTGCCACGATGAGGAGGGTGGCCCTGACAGGCACAGCTTCTTTCATAAAATAAAAGGCCGGTGGAGTAGTGGACGGGCTGGTCATTGATCAGTAACTTTATTTCTTTACAGGAAATCCTATGAACATGAAATCCGGTCTTTTAATTGCAGCAGCATTTTTGATCTACTGTCTTCCGCATACAGCACGCGCCCAGGCAGCCGTTGCCGCCCCCGTATTCGTGGAAAACAAGGGGCAGTGGCCCTTGGACGTTCTCTACCTGGCAAGGCTGCGCGGGCTCAATGCCTGGATCACTAAAACGGGCGTTACCTATGACTATTATAAGATTACCCGGCCCGTGCAGGGCAATGGCCCCAGGACCGGGGCTGCTGCAAGGAACGGGCGCATTGAGGGACAGGTAGTGGCCATTGGCCTCGTCGGAGGCAATAAGGCGCCCGAAGCTGCCGGCACGGACCGCCAGGCCGGCGACTGCAATTTTTTCAAAGGAAACGACCGCAGTCAATGGGGCCTGCAGGCACGCCGGTATACCGGGGTCTATCTAAAGGATATCTACCCCGGCATTGACCAGCGCTGGTATTTCGACAATGGCAGCCTCCGGTACGACTTCGTGCTGCGGCCCGGGGCTGATGCGGGATCGATCGGCATGCGCGTGCAGGGTGCGGACCGCATCGCCCTCAACAGAAAGGGAGAGCCGGTGTTTACCACACGTTTCGGTGAAGTACGGCAAAGAGGGCTTTACGCCTACCAGATGACTGGCGGCAAGGCGGTACAGGTAGCATGTGCTTTCAAATTGGCAGGTCCGGACATTATGGGTCTTTCCGTAAAAGGCGCGGACGCATCCCTTCCCCTGGTGATCGATCCTTTCATATACAGCACGTTTTTAGGTGGCAGCGGCGAAGAGTATACAGGCGCCCATACCCTGGCGGCCGACGCAGTGGGCAATACCTATATCTCGGGCACTTCCGCCTCGCCGGACTACCCGGTGACCACAGGCTCCTACAATGCCTCGAACCTCGGCACCTCGGTCTTCATAACCAAGATCAATCCCGGGGGGAACAACATCGTTTACTCGACCTTCATCTATTATGGGTACATGAACGGCCTGGCGGTGGATACCGCAGGCAATGCCTATATCACCGGCAGCACGTATTATAACTGGCCGACGACACCGGGGGCCTATAATGTCAATACTTCCGGGTCCGTGAACAATTATGTCACCAAGCTCAGCCCGACCGGTTCCGCACTTGTGTACTCCACGCTGATAGGCGCGGGCGAGGCCAGCGCCATAGCACTTGACGCGGCAGGGAACGCCTATACCACAGGCAGCGCGCAGGGCTCTTATCCGACCACCCCGGGAGCATTCCAGGGGGTGAGCAGGGTGGACGATGCCTATGTCACAAAGCTGAATGCATCAGGCAGCGCATTGGTCTATTCCACCCTGCTTGGCGGCACCGGCGCCGATGCAGGCCGTGGTATAGCTGTCGACAGTCTGGGAAATGCTTATGTGGCGGGCAGCACCACTTCAAATAACTTTCCGGTCACGCCTGGAGCATATAAAGTGACCTCTATCGGCGCAGGCATCTTCGTGACGAAAATAAACTCTGCAGGCACGGCACTGGTCTATTCCACTTTCCTGGGCGGCAGTTCCGGGAGCCAGGAAGCGGTGGGCATAGCGGCGGACCGCACGGGGCACGCTTATGTCGGGGGCTATACGAACGCCGCCGATTTTCCGGTAACGGCAAATGCCTACCAGCGCGTGCCCGGCGGGGGTTATGATGCGTTCATCACCAGGCTTTCACCTTCCGGAGCCGCACTTGACTACAGCACTTACCTCGGTGGCCCCTATTTTGACCTGTCCGGGGACATAGCCATCGACACGGGCGGTAACGCATTCATTACCGGCAGGACGAACCGGACGGCAGGCTACCCATTGACGGCGGATGCTTTCCGTGCCGCGGCGCCGAGACCCGATTTCGATATATTCCTTACCGGGGTGAACAGCACCGGCTCGTCGCTTCTGTACAGCACCCTGTTAGGCGGAAGCGGAGATGAGTACACACCGGGCATCGCCGTTGATAAGGCAGGGACCGTATATATTGCAGGAACAACGAACTCACCGGACCTTTTCAGGACGCCACAGGCCATCGATACTGTTTTCGCCGGGCCAACGGGCAGCGCCACATCAGAGCTGTTCATTGTAAAGTTCGGCTTTACCCCGTGCAGCATTCCGCCTTTCGCCAACGCGACCGGCACTTCGTCCCTCTGTCCTGGCGACACCCTGCGGCTCAATGTGAGCGGCGGCTATAAGTATAGCTGGCGAGGGCCGCAGAGCATTTTATCGGATATAGGCGATACCACCTCGATCGCTTTCGTGCCGAATTACGGCGGTGATTTTATCGCAACCGTGATAGCGGCCAACGGGTGCATCGACCGGGATACGGTCCATGTTCAATTCAACCCACAGCCTGCGCCGATGATCACCAGGACCGGGCTGGTTTTGCGTACGGATACATTTTCCGTATACCAATGGTATGTCAATGGCCAGCCAATTGCCGGCGCCACGTCACGTAGCCTTACCATGACGCAGAACGGCACTTATTATGTCGTGGTGAAAGGCGCCGGTGGCTGTAGCGGGCAAAGCCAGCCTTTTGTATTGAACAACCTCTCCGTTGGACTATGGACGACGGCCGGCATACGTATATTCCCTAATCCTACAAACGGGCCCCTTGAGATTGTCGCGCCAATGGCCGTGCGTAGCCAGCTGCGGGATATAGAGGGCCGGACCGTAGTTGTGGGCGGCAATAAGCTGGACATGGGTCATTTGGCGAAAGGGCTTTATTTTCTGTCGCTTACCGATGCTGCTGGCCGGATCCTGCTTACCCGGAAGGTCGTACTGCAATAAGGGGCCGGTTGCTGTAGGCCAGGCGTTCGCGGTAGGATGATACTGGCATATGGCTCAAGCCCCCTCATTCCGATGCCATGGGCTGTCCAGCTTTATGCACCACACCAGTTGACATCCAGAAAACATATTTTGGCGAGCTCAGCATTGATTGGATCTGTCTTCGAAACAACCGCCGCCGTTCTTGTGCCTGGCCCTCAGCATGGCGCGATAAGTTTAATTTTCCTGTGGCAATATGCCGCGCTTTCTGAACTCTTTCAGCTGGACTTCCTGTCCGATCTCATACAGGTCAAGCCCAGCTTTATCGCACAGAAAAAAACACGCTTCCATCGTCTCGTCCAGCACCAATGCCTCTTCTTCGGTAAATGTTGGATTACCCAAGTTATCTACGTAGTCGATAAACTCACTGTCAGGATGAAAGGCGAGGTCGAATTCGTCGTATAAGGATTGGAAGAAGCGCACCACGTCTGCGATATTGTTGATGGCAATTGTGTTCATGGCTGATGGATTTTAAAGAGTAAAAGGAATTGGGTTCTTAATGTTCGGATGGAAGTATGATCACGCCCTGCTCGACCCACAATGTCGCTTCGTCGGCCATGAAATCGGTAAAAGGGATTTCCTGAGCTCTTAAAACGCCCTCATTACCATTTGTACATACCACGACAGCTGAGCCATCTTCGTTCTTCCTTATCTGCCACACCTGGAACTCTTCGCCCTTCAATTCATGCTGGTAGCTTGCGATCACATCGAGGAACCAGTAGCACTGGAAAATATCCGCCATCGCCTTCGCACCATCGGTGTATAGCATTCCATAGAGTTTGTAATAATTATCCGTGCAGGAATATTCTCTGAGTCTATCGTTCGCGTTCGTCATTGATTGGATTGTATACGCAAGGGTAGCCGACTTCCTTCTCCCGCGACAATTTCAAACGCTAAAGCTTCGTTAGATGCCTAAAGTGGTCTTGCGACATCAATTTTGCCCCCGACAGGCTGACAATCATTTTGACTTTCTTTCATGGAAGGAACTTCATCGGGTGGGCTATTTTGATCTTCTATGCCGTCCGCCTGAGCCTTAAACCCCTTTGCCTTCTTCTGGAACCAATAGCCTAAGCCACCCCAGAATCCTACGCTTATGATCTGTGCGGGCTCACCACCAACGACCTTCACTAAAGCGATAGCTGCAATAACATAAAAGACAATGCGCCAGCCGTTCCATGTTTTAGATCTTTTAAGCAGCCTTAAGCGCATTTGTGCGTTATTGGCAATTCGTTCCCCGATGATGTCCTGCAAACGGTCCTCATCGCTGACTATGTTCTTTACGTAGGGGGCAGCAGGCAACGCAGCCTGGACCGGAACGGCGGAAGCAATCCCTTCAACCAGTATAACTTCGCCGCAGGAAGGGCACTTGAATTTCCTGCCGGTCTTGTCTTCTGAAAATGTTTTTGCATTGCCGCATTTGGGGCAGATAGTTTCTATCATGATTGTTGGTATAAGTGCTGATCAGTCTATGAATTCAACGTCCTCGTCGAACTCCGCGACTTTTTTATCGTATTCCATTTGGGTCAGAATCCCATTTGATAAAGCGGCAGAAAGGTTCTGCAGCTTGAGGTTTTTCTCGATCCCGGATTTCTTGGCCTTGTATTCTGTTTCTGTCAGGATCCCTGCCCGGAAAGCATCGTTGAGCTTGTCCATCTGGTCGGACGGCGAGGTGTCCGTTTTAAGTTGCCCGACCTTGTCGTTGAATTCCTGTTCGGATAAAATACCGGCTTCAAAAGCAGCCCTCAACTTTTCAAGCTTCTCATTTACGGCCGGCGCGGATAAGTTCTGATCGGGTATTTGAGACGCGTCCGCTAACAGTTCTCTGGATGAAAACTGAACGGTGTTGTCCATCCAGCTAAGAAAGTCCGCTTCTATTTTCTTCGACCACCCAGCGGCAAGCCCGCTGCCGATCAGGAAAAGACCGCCGGTCAGCAAAGTCCCGATACCGATCGCTGCGAGGTTGCTCGACCAATCGCCGATCGAGAAGTTTACGGAAAAATCATTGGGACTGCCACTGATCGTTATGTTGAAGGCCCTTGAGGCGCCTACGATGGTCCGGAACGTTCCACCCTTACGTGCCTGTATCAGGAAGTCCCTGTCGCCGGATTTAGACTGGGTTTCATATTGCTGATCACGGAACCAGGTCTCCGTGATCTTTTTCAGCTTGCGCAGCTCGATGTTACGGCCCTGATATTGTTTTTGTGCCATTGAGTAAAGTGTTTGATTGTTTGGTTGGAAATACGCTATTGTTTATGGTGATGGCCGCCTGAGCGGTCAGATGTAATTTATAGGCGCAAAATAGCAAATCCGCTGATTAGATGTCATTGCAGGTGGGGAATTAGGTGGCGACTTTGCCACCCGTTAGCGATGGCCCAGGTACCCGATGAAGCATTGATCAGGAAAGTGGTGGACCGCCTCATAGAGCTGAGGCAGCAGACGGGCATGTCCCAGCTGGACGTGCATCACAAGACAGGCATACATGTGGGGCGTCTCGAAGCGAAGACCTACAACGTGACGATCAGCACCCTGGGCAGGCTGTGCGCATGCTACGACACCACCATTAGCGAGTTCATGATGAGCATCGGCGAGTAAGTCAGGGGCAGGGTTGAGTATCATCGCTAAACAATCGCAAATGCCTGCCCACAAAGGCTCTTGCCAGCTATATTCACCGGCATGGAACAAGAGGCGAACAACCAACAATCCCAACGGCTACAGGATGCGATCCGGTATTTTCTTCAGGACACCGATGTCGACCGAATAAGCAGATCACTTCGCAAAGTATTCTTCGAGTATCTGCGCTACACCTCGGACGGTCCCGACCTCGAGTTCAACGAGATAGTCACGGACGTTGAGAACGTGTTCGAGCTTTTGGACAAGCTTGCCGCCGAGAAGCCAATCTGAGGTTTTGGAAAAAATTTCCCAAGCCGGAACAAGAGCGACGCATCGTCATATCGTGCAGACGTTTCGTCGCTTTGCCTTGCCCCCCCGGGGCTCCCATTACGGCACGCTCACAACAGTTCTTTATTCTCCCATCACCCACCTTTCTTAGATCGGCTGCTTACCGTATTCATTCCGGGTTCCGTTGAGGTGGTGAGGACGATAGGCACCTTAAAAGCAGACCGGCACCACTACTTGCGCAGTATCCTCTAACCTTCTTTTAAATCACGGTAGGGTAGCGGCACAACGGTCTGTCATCCTAAGCGAAGGGCATGCTGTTTGCCGATATTTAACTCAACCTGGCAACCATATTCCCAGGTTCGTTTTGCGACGGGCAAATAACCAGTATAGCCCGCTTCTCAGAGATCGTAGAGGCGAGCGGCGCTGACTGGGCTGCTCATTTGTCTACTTTCATGCGGTAAGAAAAGGGTGCCTGCCGATAGCATCTTTGCATCAACAAAAACAAACAAAAACAAAACGACATGAAAAAGCTTACAGCAGTAGAGACAGTAACGATCAATGGTGGTGGAATAAACCTGAACATGAAAAAGCTCACTTCCGTTGAGACCGTAACCATCAACGGCGGCGGGTATCAGCTGAACTAATTCGCTTACCTCTTTTCTCTTTAAAACGATTTAAATCCATCAACTATGAAAAAGCTATCGGCAACAGAAGCAGCGACCGTAAACGGTGGCGGTGTGGTATTCAACTAATCCGCTTTACAATATTCAAAAAGCAGCCTGTCGTAGGCTGCTTTTCTATTTTTGTACCTTACGGCATGGACATTACAAGTGAGCTGATGATCGAGCTTGCCACTTACATCTGCCCCGTACATGGCGAAGCGACCTGCTTCAAGGTACGGCCGGCAAGCGAGGCGGTGATTGTCTGTTGCTGTGAGCTCTGTAAAAAGCAGATCGAAGCTATCATCAATGGTCAGTTCCGCGCCGTCTAAAGCATGGTAGGTAAAGCAGTTCGCCGGCAGTCCGTCATCATAAGCGACAAGTGTGCTGTACAATAGATTTACCGACGCGCTAAAATCCAAAAGCCGATGAACACTTACGTCCATTCTGGCGTAGGTTGGTTTGGGGGCCAGCAACAGACTGGCTTTAATGCTACCGGTCACTTACGTCAATTGTGCTGTAAGTCGGTCTTGTAAAAAGTATGAGATCGGTTGTTTACCTAAGTTGCAAGCTCAGAATATGTGGTGTTCAGAAGAGAGGTTTTAAGAAGCATCATTTCAAGCATCGGAATGAGCACTTTTCCCAAAAGGCCGTCCAAAAATTATAGGTCACCTACAGTGTATACCACATCCATACACCTCTATCCTCTATCTACATCACCATACCAACACTTCCATACTGCTTATACCCATAGAGGACATAATTGTTCCCTGATCGTTGAAGTTGTTTGCATGTCAAAGGCAATTGAGGCCAGCCGCGATCATTCAATCTTAAGGTAAAAATCCAAACGTCCGAAGAGGCGTGTAATTCTGCCAACGCTTGACTCTCAACTGAAGGCTGGAGCTTATACTTAAGATTGTCTTTCGTTGAGGTGTTTTAGGTAAGACCCACACCGATAAATGTTCTCACATCGATCAAAAGTGTAAAGTCAATATTGACTTTGAGAGCAACGGACTAAAGCCGAAGGTCAATATTGACCCTGATTAGAAGAACAGGGACAGGTTTACAAGTATTTTAAAATCGTGTAGGCACTGTTGTTCAGGAAAAAGAGACACTCAATGTATAAAAGAGATGAAGGGTATGTTTTACGTTGACTGTCTCTTTTTACCCTTCGCTCAGGTCTTCCGCTTTATCGTTGCCTGTATGATTACTCACGCTGGAAGCGCTATCGCTATTTGGTGTTTAGAGCCTCGTCACCGCGATCTGAAGGCTCTGCCTGGCATTCATACTCATCAACGGTTTCGTTGAGACCACGGCTATCCAAAACGCTTCTGTGACAGCTTTAGCTATCAGGTAGAAGGTCAGTCCGATATGAAGCGCCGGTTTGTTGTCCGGAATTTTCGTGGAAGAAAAATAAACTTCCCTTAAAATCATCATGACCATCAAGCGTCTATTACACTTGCTTCAGGTCGCAGCTATTTAAAGAAGCGACAGCGAGTATGACCTGGTCTGAGGGGACGGGACGGAAAGCTCATAAAAATATTGGTCAACAGACCCGCCGGCAACTGCTTCCCCTCAGGCATTGCCGGCTTTTTTATTTCCATAAAATGTTCAGTCATTACGAGAAGGGATACAAGGCTGCCAAACCAGATATGGTGGTGGATATAACCACGCTCGCGCGCACCATTAGAGACAACCCGAAGAAAGCCTTGATCGCAAAGCTTCGCAGGTGCTCTTACAAAAGTGAGGAGTACGACAAAATAAAGGAAATGCTACCGTGCGTCACACCGGCGGGTATGTTCGGTGACGAAAGGAAAACAGAGAAACTGATACAGCTCTCACAATACATCTTCTACGACGTTGATGGCCTGGAAAACATCGAAGCGGCAGAGCTGGTGAAGAACGACCTTGTGAAAAAGTACACAGATACAATCGCCCTGTGCGGCATCTCATCGGGCGGAAGAGGCCTGTTCTTTTATATCAGGGTTGATGGACTATCCGGGAATAACTACAACGAGGCATTCGACTGGATCGCAAAGAATAGATTCGGTGACGTGGACATCGACTTCAATGCTAAAGGCATCAGCAGAGCTCATATCATACCGCACGATCCGAACTTGTACTTCAATCCCATGAGCGAGGCGATCGTTCTGCCTTCTGAGGTCACTAAACCAGGAACAAAAAAAGAGACAGTCAGCGTAAAAAAGAATAGAGGTGTATGTTTTATGCCGAGTGTCTCCTTTTACGGTATCGATCAGGTCATCACAAGTATCAGTCAGGAAACCAAAGTGGACGTGCGCGCGCCCGTGTTCGACATCGAAGGGATACCGTACCACAAGCTCTACATCCCCCTGAGCATCGCCGACGGCAGGAAGCACACGACCTTCCGCGCGCTCACCCAATCGATCGTGTACCTCAATCCGGGCGTCAGTCTGCGGATGGTCCAGTCGTTCATCAACTACGTGAACTACAATCACACGACGAGACCGATGAACCAAAGGGAAATGGAAAGGACCATTGCCCACGAGTACGACCGCATTCACGAAGCGGGCGGTACCGATCTGGAACCACCAATCAAGGTCCTTCACTTCAATAAGAGCTGCGGGCTGAGCAAAGAGCGAAAGACCATGATCGCCTCAATGGTCAACGGGCTGATCAAAGTGTTCGCTTCCGTTAGCGCTATCGAGAAGGCGCGCGAGACGATCGAAAGCGAAGGCAGAAAGATGACAAAGAAAGAAGTGGCGAGGTTGAGCGGCGTGTCGCTGAAGACGGTGAGCCGCCACTGGGACAAGAGGAGGCACTGCATTGCAGAAGAGATCGCAGGCATCTACGAGCATGTCAACGGCGAGCCATTCGGTGCTCACCACCGACCCGAAATCGTCAACAAGTAGTGATGCCAGGGCTGGCAGATAAAACAGGGCAGGCATGCCTCAGAACACGCCGGTTGGTCAAGTGGTTTTTATGCGCGCAGATGAGAAAGCGGGGACAAAAAAGAGACACTCAGTGTAAAACATACCTCTCTCTCTTTTATACACTGAATGTCCCTTTTTTTGTGAGTGTCTGACTGGTTAAAGAGTGTAACACCATCGTCCAAGGTCAATAGTGACCTTCGTATCTGTAACGGTTTAAAAGCTATCCGACTCAAAAGAGCTTCGTGATCTTGTAGTATTGCCGGACCAGAAATAAGCCTTGAAGGTGTTTGAGTTGCTTCTTTTCGCTACCCAAATCCTGGAATGACCACAAAGACCACGGTGTCAATTCTGATTCACTTTGACACCTCTGACCTCGGGATCGTCTCCCCGCATGACTTCGATCACGCCCTCGGCGATACAGACCGCTTCGTATTCATCCATCGGTACGCCAGCAGTCCATGAAGTGCCATCGAAACCAAAGTACATGAACCCGCCCGTACCTGGCCTGCGCATCGACCTCACTTCATTCAGGACGTATTCGAGCCGGATGTACAGGCCATCGCCCTGCAGCGGCTCGTATTCCATCGGAAAAGCGTCCGGCATGGCCAGCTCGGCCAGCACAGCCTGTTCGTCGACATCTTCGGACAACCAGTCAACCTGCCTGAAGCGAGAGTAGGACCCGGACTCCTTCTTATCCGTGTTTCGGAACAGTGCCCACAGGACATGCTTTTCCCCATAGGCTGCCGTATGGACCAGATCTGCGAGCATCTTTCTCTGCTTTCTGGAGCTTTGGTTATGTACCGGCTTTACAGGCGCGGCCTTTTCGTCTTTGAGCCGGAATACGATCCTTGTGCTGTCCATCTTTGGTTCCGGGACGTCCCAGGCCCGCGAAGGTAGCCAGAGCGGCGATCATTGATTCGATATTGGCTGGCCTTATCGCTTTTCTGTTATTGTCCTATGGCCGAACGTAGAATGCCGTCGGCTTGGACAGAAGGAAAAGAGGACAATCAGCGTATAACATACCCCTCTCTTATTTATACACTGATTGTCCTCTTCTCTTAAGTCCGAAGAACAGCTGCTACTGGCGGAACAGGTTGCCCGCTTATCATTGACGACTTTGCTTTAAGCGATCGTTCGGCTACGTGTCCACCTGAGTGCCGGCTTTCTGATTGCCGGGCATTGATAATTTTCACACAGATATCCTTATCCTGTAGGCGACTTACATCTAACATTTTGTCAGTGTTTCTGGAACCTGTAGAGAGACCTCAGGACGATCTCAGGAAGCAAATGGGACCCGTCGCTTATAGTATCGGTTCTGCAGCTTGGATCTTTACCAACATAATTCCGATAACGTCCTTCCCTATGAGCTATGGTTGTACGTCCATGCCAGTGTTTTTGTAAAAGCCAAAGGTTAACGATTATGGCGACTATCCAACGGCAAACAGCTTCAGGAACCTTCTTATTAATTAGGTTCTTCCATCCACCAGCATTCACATACACCTACCAATATGTCAGTGCTTTTCCGATACGGATTTTGGTCTGAAAGAATCCCGGCCGGCTCATACGCCAAAGTGAGATTCCTAAAACCAAAGACCATTGTTTATTCTCCCAGGTATTCCTGTCCTACGTGCTACATACATCTACCATTATGTCAGTGTTTTTATAAAAGCTGCCTGGTGATTCTAAAAGTGAGATCCAGTCCGGCAAACGAATTCCTGATCCTTCATTAGCTCTTATCACCTAAGTTCCTCCTCTCATCACAGGTGCACTTATCATCTACCATTATGTCAGTGTTTTTGAACGCTTACAATTTCTTTTCAAGAGAAGAGCCAACGGGAATCTTAAAGTCTTAAAAAAACCTATTGTACAAACGTTCTTCCCGTTCCCCCAGGTGTTCGTACCATCTACCATTATGTCAGTGTTTTTGAACAGGCTGACCGGTAATTCTTAAAAAGAGGTTCAAGACCGCATCAACACCCTGAAGCCGCTATTTCATATTGAACAGGTTCTTCCTATTTCCTCCACATGGACCTATCTATCTACCATTATGTCAGTGTTTTCAGACGGCGTCCACCAGAATTCAATGGAATGACCAGCAGGCACATACAAGTGCTTTTATCATTCTCATTCTATCGGCGTCATGTCGGCTGCGATGTAATCCAGACAGCTGAAGGCCGGAATTTCAACGGTGATGTTTTAGGTGCTCATGATCCAGCCGAAACCGACAATGAGTATGAATGTCAGGGCAGGCAGCACGGATTGGATCAAGGCTGCTTAAAACGAGCCGTTCAGCTATTGGCATCGAGCGCAGGAATAAAGAAGGACAGGGAATAAAAAGAAAATCACTGCACGACCTCCCTCCCTCTTATCCAGGGGGGTATTTGTTCCGCTACCCGGAAATCATTGATGAATAGGAAGTCTTCCCGCCCTATACCAACAGGGCAGGCATTATGGACCTTTGCTTTTTTATTTGGAGTGATCGATGCGGCAAGGGTATTGAGGCGCCGGTCGTATGAACAATTACCCGGCCTTGCAGCTTTTTGCTCAGCGCGCGACGGTAAGCCTGATGACCGGGTAGCCGGCAGCGCCACTGTAGGCCTTCAAGAGATACATGCCTGCGGGCAATGCATGCGCGCTTATAAGGTCCAGCTGGCCACTCGCTGTTCCAACAGGGAACGACCAGGTACTTATAATGCGGCCGGCCATGTCGCAAAGGTCCACCCTCAAAGCGGTCGCCGGATCGATGCCGTCGTAGCTCAGATGAATGTTACCTCCATCAACGGGATTTGGATAGGCATGGATATTTCCGCTTGCTGAGACCCTGGTCGCGATGCCCTGATGCACAATTGGCTTCGAGCCATCGGTGATGCGCATCACGTACATAAAAGTAGAGTCCCAGGGGAAGCGGTTGGCCATTTTTCCGTAAGTAGTGCCCGCCAGCAGGATATCCCCATTGGCCTGTACTGCCGCAGCCATATGTACGTCCCTCACATTGCGCGGCAGGGCCAGTATGCCGGCATTGCAGAACGAATTGTCCAGCTGCCCGTTGGCATCGAGCCTGCAGATGACGGTGTGGCTGGCAGCGCCCGTATCGGATATTCCCGCAAATAAGAACTTGCCGTTCGTCTGGCGCAGCATAGAGGCCGGATAGCCGTAAACGCCCTGGACCTGCGAAAAGGACACTGCATTTACCACGGCATGGCCATTAGCGCCAAAGGAATTTACAAGCGCGCCATTGGCATTGAGCTTCACGATCGAAGGCTGCGGGGTCTCGGCACTGGCGAAGGCGTAAATGTCGCCGGTAACGCTATCGGTGGCCAGTGCCATGGACGGCACCAGATCGGTGGAGTCTATTTCCCGGCAGCCGTTTACCGCAAAGCCGCTGTCCACCGTTCCATTGGTTTTGAAACGGATCACCGCCGAGCGGGCGCCGGCGGCGGTGGCCGGACTTATAAAAGTGAACATCAGGATCTTGCCGTCCTTTTGCCGCGCCAGTGCCGCAGCAACCGTGGAGGCGGCCGCATATTGCGGATAGGTATTTTCGATCCGCCCGTTCAGGCCGAAGGTGTTGTCGGGGGCGCCATTCGTATTGAGGCGGTATATGACGTAGTAGTTCACCTGGCCGATATTCTTTGATCCCCCCAGTATCGCTTTGCCATCGGGCTGAAAGAGTATTCTGTTGAGCCCGCTTGAAGGGCCGTCGGTGAGGGTGACCTGGCCACCGGCGCCGAAGGTGTTGTCGAGCGTGCCGTTGGCGCTGATCCGGTACAGCATGGTATTGCTCAGTGAAGCGCTGATGGCCAGATAACAGACCATCACTTTTCCATCGGGCGCAAGTGCGGCATCGACAAAGTGAAGTGTTTGCCCGGAAAGCCCGTATCCCTGGAAATAGCCGCGCTGGCCATAGGTCGTATCGACAGTGCCATTTATATTGAGCCGCACGATCTCCACCGGCGTCTGGCCCGCTATTGCCCCCACGAGTAAAATTTTCCCATCCGGTTGCAGCAATATCTTTCTGGCCTGATGGCTTCTTGCGCCCAGTGGGTAGGAATAGCTATTGGGTATTGCGATGCCCAGTGCGCCGAAAGTGGAATCGCGGTAGTACGTCTGCGCGTGCAGCTGCTGCCGTAATGAAGTCAGTAAGATGGCACAGAAAATGAAGAGGTGCATGGTCCCGTTCGTAAACAGGGAGGGGCGAGCTTCTGGCAGGACGTTGTTATTGTGGCGGCAGTTGGCTGGGCTGTTCATGGGGATACGTATCTGGGCCATGCATCTTTCGCAAGGCTGGTGTTCCGATGGGGCTGAAATTTTTTGGTTCGTAATACCGGTATCGGTTATGGGGAAGAAGGATATTTTTTATCGATTGCGTGCCAAAGTACATTAAAAGCAGACTAAATATAAGCTGGTGGCCGACAATACCCGGTCCGTAATGTCCGGAAGCAGTTCGGAGGCCGCTTAAAGCAAGCCGGCCCATGGACCGGATGACAGCAGGATTTTTGGTCGCGGCGGCGGAAAATGGGCAATGAGGCCTTCAATATCTTCGATTCGATCTACGTGGGCAGCATGGAAGAATACAAGGTGGCCGAGCGCCTTGTGATGGAAGAGTTCGGAAAATATGGGATCAGACCGACGATCAATGCCGAGCGCTACTGCAAGGACAGCAAGTATGCGACGGGCCAGGACGATCGTGCGGAAAGGCGTATTGGAACAAAGCAGACCGGCTACATTTTGATCGGGATAAAGGAACAAGCCCGTCGCTAAGATCAATGCAAACAAAGGCAACTATACGATCCGCCTGATCGTTTACGGCGCTATATTCGGCGTCGGACCATCAATTAAAATACTTATGACCATCCCGGCAAACGGCTTTGAGATAAACACACTGGAAGACATTGAGCGCCTGTTCCTGTCGCTCAAAAGTGAATACGGCGAGGTGTTCCGGCCCAACGAAGACTTCTTCTATACGCAGAACATGGAAGGCGATTACCTGTTCGGCGATGCTCTTGCCGAAGCTCTGAATCGGGCCATGATCCGATGTGAACAGGTATGTAATGACCTGGGGCTGAACATCTATAAGCTCGTGGATGAGCTCAGGGCTGGGGTTGAAGAAGAAAGCTAAACCCCCGGGGGATTGAAGTGCATTCATTTAGAAATAAGAAAAGCCGGCATCAAATCGACACCGGCCCACGTTCCACGGGACTATTATATGGTCAGTACATATCGAGCACTTCCTGCCCGTCCTTCGAGACGATGAAGGTTTTGGTGTCGATCACCTTTCCGCCGAGCATATTGCGCCCCCGGAACGTATGGCGCACACGCCAGGTCCCGCTTTCGTTCTTCACGGGCAGGTCCCAGCTGACGCTTTCGTAGCTGTCGGCGTCGTTCATCGACCGTTTAATATAGCGCTCGACGCATGGCACCGAATGGTCGAAGTAGGAGACCCACGAAGGCTTGGCTGCCATGCCGGGCTTTGTGCCGTCCCCGTCGCCGTCCCCGTTCATAAGCCCGAGGACGAGCAGGGCGGCAAGGGCGATGCCGAGGATCTTTTTCGTCTTCGGCTCGAGCAGGCCCGTCTTGTATACCCCATAGACCGTGAGGGGCCAGAAGAGCAGCGAGAGCCACAGCCTGTTCTTTTTATTGTACCATCGGCCGGACTCGTCCGGGCCGTCCGTCTTCGTCGTGGGTGAAGCGACAGGCTCTTTTCTGAGTGCGTCCCTGAGGTCCGTCGACTGCAAAGGCATCCAGGCCGGCATGCCTTCGCGCCATACGAGCGAAGCGCCGTTCAGCGCCCCGGACCCGATGAGCGCTTTCATCTCTTCGGCGGTCGCGGGGCCCTGCTGTGCGCCGGCTGACTGGCGCCACCATTCTTTTTTCGATGTATCCATGGCTGATCAGATGAGGGGCTGGGGGATGTGAAGGCTTTTGACGCGTACATTGTAGTAGATCCAGGTGCCGCGGTAGCCCGTGAAGAGCGCAGCGCCGATGCATGCGGGGACGGGATGTCCCCGGATGTTAAAGACGAAGACGAAAAGGATAATGACAAAGGCGCATATCCAGCATCCCCTGGCCAGGCACCAGAGGGGGCCGAAGAGGAATGCGTCCCAGTTCCAGGCGCCCCTGTAGGCCTCGTTGCTGTCCATGATCTTCCGGAACTCTTTCCGGTAGCGGTCGCCGGGCCCCCCGGGCATGTTCAGCACGGGCGGCGGCTGGGACGGGTCGGTCAGCGGCGGTGGGGCGATGGGCGGCGGCATGGGTGTGGCCTGCGTGGTGTTGTCATCCATGGTTGAAAATAATTTTAAGCGCAAGTATAGCGCGTAAACGATTAATCAACGCATCCGTTGAACGAATTTCTGACCCTGCGGGATAGTATTGGGTTCCCATGACACCCGAAGAGCGCAAAAAGCGGAAGGCCGAGAAGCGGAAGGAGATCGAGAAGGCCCTGAACGGGGAGCTGCTCGTGGACCTCGGCCTGCGCGTACGCGACCTGAGGCTGGAAAGGGGGATGACGATCAAGGAGCTCGCGCACTCGATCGGAAAGGAGATTCAGTCGGTGCACCGGCTGGAGAAGGGCGGGGTGAACCCGAGCTATTTGTACCTCAGGCAGATCGCAAGGGGGCTCGGAACGACAGTGGACGATCTGCTTGGCGGCATGCAGCCGGCGGATGAAATGCCAGGCAGATAAAAAAGGCATGACTTCTTTCGCCATGCCTTTGTTTGTGCTTTAAGATATCGATTTCTGCTCAGCCTGCGACGCAGCTGTCGAGCAGGAGCTGTTTATCCAGTGCGACCATCACTGCTTTGCCCCCGTAGCATGCGCGCACGATCCTGTTTCCCCGGTTATCGAGCAGCAGCTGCCTGAGGCTTCCCGTGTCGATGAAGTGCGTTTCATCGCTGCCGGTGCTTCCGAACATGTAGAAGCCTGCTTTCGACAGGAACGGTCCTGCGGGCAGCACTCTTTTGTTAACGATCCTGGCCATTTCGAACAGCACGGGCGATCTCAGGTGACCGATCGGCGCGCACTCGGGGATGATGTTGAGCGTGTAGTCTTTCAGGGGCATGAGCGGATAGTCCCGCTGTTCCTTCGCCGGTGCGAGCAGCCGCCCGATGTACTCGGCCATGATCAGGTCCTGGATGATGAGGTCTTCGAGCGTATTCTCTTTCCCTGCCCCTTCTATATTCCTTTCCATTGGTAGTTGTATTTATTCTTTAAATAGCCCTGGGATAGGGAACGGGAAACCGGCTGCTTACTCAACATTGATCTGCGTGCGCTAAAGCCCTGCAAACATTGATCACGGAATGGTAAGTTGATGTGGTGACGGGCTACATTCACGGCGCACTGCTGGAGTGACGGCACGGGCCACCGGGCGCTGCGGCGTGCGGAGACGCTAAATTTTCTTTGCCTTCCGATATTGGCCGGAAGGTTTTCTTCTGAACGGTACTCTTCAAAACCGTTGAAAAGAACGAGGCGGTCTACGTGCACGTAGATGGAAAAACAAAGCCCGCCAAAACATTGGCGGGTTTTTTAGCATTAGGGGGTCAAAAATGACCCCCTAAAAGTGTCCGATCTTTGTCTGGTTCGCCACTGGTGAGGGACCGTAGCTTCTGTTGTTTTTATTGCCACGCTTGCGCGGTCTTTCACAGGGGTAGAGACAGGCCAGCATTATCCAAATGGAAATGTCCAGTCCATCGTAAAAGTTCAGAGCTACGCACTCATTGATATGCTGTTGCAATCTCTTTTCGTTTGAAATATCTACTGGTGAAATAACTGGTTGTAGCAGAGATGCGGATGCGTATATAACATTGTCCCGCTTTAATCGAAATACATACCCCGTCATCGATTCCTGAAAAATTTTTCTTTGAGCCGGATTCATAAACCAGAGTTTCAGAGCGTTTATCACTTCGCCGACTGCGTAAGGATGAATATCCATGTCATCCCAATACTTGCCAAAACTAAAAAGATGATTGCTTTTATAATGATCTTTTACACTTTGATCAAAGCGGTATAATATCTTGTATGCGTTGTCTGGTAGATAGGTCTTGATAAATTTTTCCAGGGTACGAATAGAATTGTCGCCATAAATAGAAGTCCTGATGATTTGCTGAGGAGAAAGCTGTCGTGCAACAAATATGTATCTGATATTACTGCCTCTTGCAATCCTCAATGCCTCAATTCCATAGGGACTTCCAGAAACCGTTGAATAGCCGAAGCCCCAATCGCCCAAATACTGTCTAAGTATATCCCGATAGCGCTCAACAGAGCTCAAACTGATTTTTACTTGCCTGTTTGTAGGCAACCTTAGTTCGGCACTGTACTGTTCAATGTTAAATTCCAAGGTTGGCCTATGCGATTTCAAATAATCGATCCAATTGTCTGCGCTACGCTGGGCCGCCACAAAGCCTTTTTTATATTCAGACCATTCCTTCTGGTATACCGATGTGCTGTCACTGTTACTCAGATAGATCAGGTCGTTAAGTATCTTTAGATCTTCGCGCGCCCGATCCACCAATTTTCTGGTCCCTGCCAGCTCGTTATCACACAAGGTTCCTTTCTTTTCCGGGTCGTCCTCTTCCGAATTGTTTGAAGATTGCTTTTCACTATCCGGATTCGATTTTTTTCTCGTAAGTAGATTAAAGATATCCACGTCAGTCAACCTGCCAACTTTTGGCTGGGTAAGCATCACAAAAGCGATTGAAAAAAACGCGGTAAGCTTTACATCTTCTAACGACGTTCCCGCCACCGGAGATTCCCAGACCTTGCAATAATAACATCTACGGGTCCTAACGTGAGATTGCTTGTATTTGCCTGGATCCTCAAAGGGCCGGATCTCCCCGTACTCAAACGTTTTGATGCCGCGTTCACCACAACCTTCCTTTTGGCATATGAAAAAGTCTTCCGGCCATTTCACCAACGCGATAAACTTTAGGAACATGTCCTTGCGTACGCGTTCCAGAAATTTATCCTTTTGCTTCTGAGCCCAGCTTTCGAAATCGCCGGTTACCAGCATTTTTTCCTTTACAGCATGCTGAAGAAGCACGTCCTGAGTAAAATAATCCCCCCTATTGACGAATTCCAATAATTCCGGCTCAAAATCCCGGAAGTACTCTATTATGCTGGTGAGATCGTGCTGTTCCATCGGCAAATTTACAAGACTTTCATTATGGTGTTTGTGTCCTAAGTATCTGTAAATCAATTAAAATAAATAATCCCGGCTCTCGCCTGAAAAATAATACCGGCGTTTGGGGAGGGGCGGGTCGTC
The DNA here is from genome assembly GCA_965246905.1 of Chitinophagaceae bacterium. Taxonomy (GTDB): domain Bacteria; phylum Bacteroidota; class Bacteroidia; order Chitinophagales; family Chitinophagaceae; genus UBA1952. Next base: position 69,039 of record CBDFFZ010000009.1, on the reverse strand, counting down.
AGGCTGGGGGAAGGTACAGTATTCGTTGATTTGGTAGTATAAGCTGAGCGATACGGATGTTCGCCCACAACTACAAATCAGTACCGGCCATACAAGAAGCGTAGCCCCCTGGAACCGAAAATCGTAAGGCTTCAGCCACCAGTTTTTTACTGCTGGCCTTCCACCTACTAAAAATACCAATAAAGTTATGCGGTTAGACAAAACAATAAAATTCCAGCGGTTGAGCTGGCAGGATTTGCGATGGTGTGCGATAGATACACGGCTTGGCGGCATCTGCAATACGCGCGAAGTCGCTGATGCACTCTGGAAGGGCGTTCCGTCTGATTACCCGCTCGTCTTTGGGAATCAGGTTCCATGCGGTGCTGATGTCGTGCTTGCCGCGCTGCTGGATAGAAAGAAGGAAATTGACTGTGCCATCTGGATTGGATCGGAGCGTGGTTTCCAAAATGCGAGCCGGCTGACGCACGCCCGCTACTGTGGGAATCCAGATGCCCGGCCATCACTTGCGGAATTTCTCGGATGCTACTTTGATACCAGGGAGGGCAAACAGCTGGCCAAAGAGCTTGGGCTTCCCGCCACCGTTACACCTGAACGGGTACGTGCAGCAGTACAATCATTGAAGGACGAGTTCGATCAGGAAAACGCCACTTGCGTGCGTAGGAGGAAAGTGTCCGGCAAAGGCGGTTATGGCCAAACCGCTCATTACGATACTCTGCCTCGGCCGCTAAAATCAATTTCAATAATTGCAGTCAAATAAGCACAAAATAAAATCAACTAACATGAAACATATTAAGTCCCTACAGCGGATCGAAGAGCGAAACCCATTAGACCTTGAGCAAAGTGATCTGCTTTCCACATTTTACACACAGTCAGCCTACCAGGATCTATACATAAAAGCAGTGGGTGTTCACGGCATGCTTGAGCTGCCCGTAATAACTGAGGAAAACAAGGTTTTAAGACATTTCGATGATGTGATTGCTGCCCGCGAGCTCGGTGTCTCCGCAATGGAAGTGGTAGTGCTTCCAGAAGACTTCAGTAGATTTTACGCACTCGTCATGGGAAGCAACATCTTCAGAAGCAAGGATCATGCTGCGATGATCGGGACGATGGAATTCCTGGAAACTTACCGTGAAACTGCAGACGGCCTGGCAGAAGAGGAAGAATTGGGTCTGCCAAAGGATAAGGAAGACCGTTACTCAATGATCCTCGGCCATAGCACGGGCACAATTAAAGGCTTGTTACGTTATGGGCGTGAGTTTCCCGATGAGGTCAACCTTGTACAGCAGGGAATGATGACCTGGCGGGAACTTAAGGAGAAGGCAAGAAAGGCACGGGCCAGGCCAGCCGAGCCAGCTCAGGCCCCGAAGAACCCCGTGGTTGAGTTTGGCGAGAGCGTCACCTACCAGAATGCTGCCCCTGATACAGAGCAGCCGGTGGGAGGGGAAGATTACGATGATCCAAATCGCGAACCGGATCCATTAACCTGGGCATCGCTTGGCGATGATGAAGACAAGGCTGATGTAAAGACCACCAACGAAGGCCACGAGCTTTTGATAGCTGAGGATGATGCGCAGGAAGCAAATCCCGACCCCGATGATGGCAATGTGCAAGGGTATGAGATCACTCACCTAAGGATGGTGCTGAAAGACGGGCGGGTCGTCACCATGGCTGATCAGGAAATAAGGATGGATGGCAGACCGGTGGCTGGCACCAGTTATGAATACCAGTCCGATCTGGGACTCGAAGACCGGACGGAATACCACAGCACCATCGTCATCAAAGGCCTCAACGGCGATTGCTCGATGCAGATCATTTTTGATAATCCTCGAAAATTCTTTTACTGAAAATGAAAAAGGTAACTTATAAGATAGAACCGACCGGGATAAGCGTGTTCACCGGTTTTGGAGGCATGGATGCCGGTGCACGGCGGGCAGGACTACGAATACTGGCGGGTTCAGATATCGAGCCCGTTGCGGGAATCGTGCATGAGAACAACACGAGGGCTGCCAACCCGGCCGGAAGCGACGATATAATAACTGACGGGATCTTTCTTTCCGGGGTCGAGGGCGATGTCAATACCCTCACGGCAGACAGGTTGTTAGCAGAAATCAAGAGCAGGCTTAAGCTGAATTTTAGTCCGGGAAAATTGGATTTTCTACTTGGCGGACCGAGCTGCCAACCCTTTTCCGTCGCTAACCCTAAAAGGTCGCCCTTCGATAAGAGAGCGACGCTGGTATTCCAGATGCTGAGGCTGGCCAGGGAATTAAGGCCGAAGATCATCATCATCGAACAGGTGCCGGCGATACGCAGCCGCAAGATGCGACCCATCTGGAACAAGGTGAGGATGGTGCTCAACAATATGCAGGACTACCATTGGGCGGCCGCCAAACTGAATAGTAAGCATTTCGGTGGAAGGCAGGACAGGATCAGGCTTTTTACAATTTTGGTAAGGAAAGACCTGGGTGCAATGCCCAGTTTTCCCAAACCAACTGAACCTGATATGAGCCTGGTTTCGCTTAGAGCATTGCTGCCACATATTAAGCACTTCTCCCCCGGCCAGGGTGTCAATGCCGTCCACTCATCCAAAGGGCGTCTTTGCTGCACCATCACGGCCAACGCAAGCGAATGGGTCTACGAAAGCGACGGTGTCCCGAGGAAAATGGTCCTCACCGAAAAGCAGCGCGTGTGCGATCTGGAAACCCAGAACCTTGATGGGCTGACCAGAGGCCAGCAGAACCGTGGCCTTGGCAATTCAGTACAGCCATCCCTGATGGAAGCGGTAATTCACCATTGTAATAATAACATACTTAAAACTAATAATCAAGCCTAAAACGAACAAAATGTTAGACTCAAATATTCAATGGACCTCTCATACGTGGAATATCGCCCGGGGATGTTCGAAGGTAGACAAAGATTGTATTTATTGCTATATGTACCGTGATAGTTATGAAGAAACAAGGTTCGATCCACACGAAGTTACAAGAACAAAGACAGTTTTTGATATGCCGCTAAAGCTGAAGGAGCCTTCAAAGATATTCGCCTGTTCGCTTACTGACTTCTTTCACGAAAAGATCGACGACTATCGGTATGAAGCCTGGGATATCATCAAACAATGCCCCCATCATACGTTTCAAGTGCTGACTAAAAGACCACAGAGGATAGCGGATCATCTGCCGGCGTATTGGGAAGAGCTCACAGATCATGTCTGGCTTGGAACATCAATAGGGTGGCAAGGTGGAATGCACCGCTTGACCGAACTTATTGAGTCGGTGGAAACGGGATTAAAGTTCCTGTCGCTTGAGCCACTGCATGAGCCGCTAAACTTAGGGCTGCACCGGATCAGCTCGAATGGACGGAAGCTGGGTGATCAGTTGGGCTGGGTGATTATTGGTGGTGAGAGCGGTAATGATAATGGCAAGTACAGGTACAGGCCTTGCCAGTTGGGCTGGATCGAAGACCTGGTAAGCCAGTGCCATGAATTTAATATTCCTGTATTTGTAAAGCAAATGGGTACATATCTTTCAAAAAAACTTGGCATGAGCGACAGGCACGGCGGTAACATTAATGAGTTTCCTAAAAGTCTCAGGATACGGCAATTCCCTGAGTTGAAATCCAGGTAGCAGCCAACTAAAAAAGCGAACCATAGTGGTTCGCTTTTTTCATTAGAGGTGGTTGATCAGTTAATGACATACCCAAGCTCGCGGGCTTTGGCGAGGAAGGGCTGGATGTTGTCGAGGGTAAATTGCGAGCAGACGAATACATCCCGGTCGGCAAGCTTGATCGCATGTTCAGGCTTGGTGAAGTACCTGCTGCCTTTAGGTGCGATCTCTTTGAGGGATGGTTCATCTTGGAAGATGCCGAACCGCTTCAAAAGCTCATTCCGAAATACGTCCTTCAACTCATCATAAGTAACCGTAGGATTGTCGGTAATGTGCTGAGCAACCACGGCTCTCACAAGTGGCCCCTTGCCGTATTCCTGTCCGTTGAAGTTGAGTTTCGAGTTGTCCCTGCTGGACTTGACAACAGGTTCTTTCTTCACATGTTCAGGCGCGATGCCTTCGTGCTTTACATCACCCAGCGAGTAAGTCTTCTCGTCGCCATCGCTGTGTTCAGCGATTTTGCCTTCCTGTACAAGCCGCTTCAAAAGGTTGAAAAGGAAGAGGCCGTTCAGTTTTGTGGCCGCTTTGATGGCTTCCTTGTTCGAGTTCGGGTTTGCCTCTAAGAAGGCAAGCAGTTCTTGATTGTTTGTGTTTTCCATTGTTGGATGTTTTATCCAGCGAGTATAGCTGCATCCGGGATGCCATGGAAACACTTTATGGGTAAACAGAAAGCTTTAGCATTCTCTCCGCGGTTAAACTGGCCGTCAGTCCAGCCTTGACTCAAATAAGTCGCTCAGAAGAGTTGGCGCAAAATGATCGCTAAAGCTTGCCACAGGTTCAGTCCGGCAAGCAAAACTTTAGTATCGCAAATGCAGGTAACTGGATTTAGTTTTATTGGGCCTGCCTACTGCCAATCAGCTGTCCCTCGCGCTACACACTTGGACGAAAGGCAATGCTGGCAAGGTTTTCACGTAATTGATTGATAAGGCCAAAAAGTTCTCGCACTAAAACTTGCAATAATTTTCTTGATAGGTTGCACCATAGAGAGTGGGCCGACCCTGAGCTGATATTTTTTCATCCAATAGTGATAAATAAATATTAAATCGTTAGTATATGCCTAAGATTTGTTTATTTTTATCTTACTATAAATCTCCGCGATCACATGCCAACCATTACAATATCGACCTTAAAGGCGATTGAAAGATTACAACAGAAACATCAAACAGGGACATCTTTACTTACAAATTTTGCGACAGCGGATGAAATAAATTGGGACGACAATGTTACTTCATATGAAGATTGGCATTCTTCGGTGGCTCGGCTGCTTGGCCAAATATTTTCTGACCAAACAGTTTCGGACGAATTTAAAGATGATGACTTTGGACAGAACGAAGAGAGAAGAAACAATTATGACCACAAAACTCTATTTAAGAGAGAGTTTGGAGGTAAAATTCGCAAGCTAAGTAGCATCATAAACGATTTACAAAGCGGTTTATATCAAGAAGCAAAGCCAAATAGAGACAAATGGAATGAATTCTTAAGAACGCTTATTATTACGATCGTTGGAATTGTCGGTGGTATAATTGCAGGACGTGTAAGCAACCAAGACAATTCTGCCCGCAGTAAGCAAGGTCTTGACAAATTATCGGTTGAAGGTAAGTGGAAATATATTTGCACAGGCTTGGGTGGAAGATACCAACATGGAGGACGATTCACGATGCTTAAAGACGAGAATGGCGCATATTATCTATCTGGTAACCGAATGTGGAGAGACGATTTCGACTCTTTAAATAAAAAATGGGTAGAGAAGACCTATGTTCCGAACGAATATCTTAATTGGTCTTCTGAATGGATTTTTGTGAAGGATAAATCCAAGATGTACTTTGAATATGTAATACCAAATCAGCCACTTGAAACCAGAGGGTTTTGTAGTGGTGACATTGATAGAGTAGGTGATTCTGTAAAAAGCGTTACTGGTTCCTTCTATGTGTTAAATAATACACCCATTCTGACTGGAAAAATCTACTTTGAAAGAGTTACAAATTCAGAATTCAACTCGCCAAGTCCGTTACCCAAAGGGCGTTAAAATATTGGGGAACAATCTTTACAGTATGCAAAGCCTAAAGCTTTTTATTTGACCGGCGAATTTGTAGAGTAATTTATGTCGACAATGTTCTATTCGTTGTGTGATAAATTATGTTTTTTGTTAAAACCATCTTCTATGAAATACTTGGAGGTTAGCACCCTCAGCACAGCAAAAATGAACCCTCACACGGTTGGCTAACTATTAATCCATTTCAATATAACGATTGATGGAAACCGCATCGTCCAAAAAAAGAATTCAAACAAATACGAGCTGATGAGGGAGACCCAATTTTATTTTGGGCGCTCCTTTAGCAAAATCAGTTCCCCAAATATGTACGGACGATTTAAAGTAAGCATCGCCGTGTTCAATGGAAAGGATACTTTGGGAAAAGCTCTGGACTATTATTGCAAGGCCATACTTGATGGATTACATTTACTAAGAAGGTTTGAAAGGATAATCCCCAGGTCGATGAATTGTATATAAACGCACGAATGGCTATGCTGGAACATCTTACATTACGCTTTGTATTGAAGAAATTACCAGCGACTAAAACTTCAGCAAAGTCTCGGAAATCGCTTTGATGTTTTGATCTGGAATCGATTTCATATAGTGCATTGTTGTGGCTAAATTGCTGTGCCCGAGGCAATCCATAATGGCCGCCACTGGGGTGTTTGAGAGCTTTAACGATGTTGCGAACGAGTGTCGCGCAAGGCTAAGGGTAAGGCGCTGTCCAAGCCTCAGTTTATCGCCGACCCGGCGCAGGTATCTGTTCACACGGTGCTGGTAGCTGGCGATCTTCTTTTGCTTCTGCAGGGCCGTGAGCTCATCGCTTATGATCGGGAAGAGATAGTCGTTCGGATTTCTTTTTGGGTTACCGTATTTCTGAATGATGTACTTCAATTCGGGCAGCATGTACACCTTTATTTCCTTACCCGATACCTTATTGGTGCGCTTGGTCTTTTCGCGGGCGAAGGTCAGGATGCTGCCGTTGATGTTGGACCACTTTAGCCTTGCGAGGTCAGTGAAGTTTAAGCCTGATCCGAGGTAAGAGAAGAGCCAGTATTTTACGGCCCTGTCCTCGCTCATGCAGTTGCCTTCGTACTCGCAGATCGCCTTAATATGCGCGCTGTAGAGAACCCCTTTGGACTTGATTGAAGAGCCGATCGTGAAGGCCTTGAAAGGGTAGAGCTTTATGGGCACCAATCCATCCTTGATTGCGCGGTTGAAGATGGTGCGCATACTGCGGATATAGATTTGCGCCGTTGTTTTGGATAGTCCTTGCTCAATGATCCAGTTTACGTAGCCTTTCAGGAATGCTGGATTGATATCTTCGAAGTAGAGGTTGCGCTTATACTTCCTGAACGACTTCAGTGCCTGGCTCATGTTGATGGCCGTCTTTATCCTGTCCTCTTTTTCAAGTTCAAGAACGTAGGGATCCCAAACGATCGAGACATCTGTTTTCTGTGAAGCAAAAAGATTGGTCTCTGATTTGAAGAACCGCTGGAACGTTTCTCGGGTAGGGTTGGGCAATCGCTCGAGGATCGTCTCTGCCTTGGTCATATAATCCTGAATTTGCTTCCTGAGCTCTCTGATGTCGATACTTCCACCCTTGCCTTGCATTGCTTTTTCCCAATCTGCTTTCGTTGCGTAGAGTTTGAGCGAAATCTTGAACTGAAGGCCTGATAGGTTAACCGCGAGCTGGATTGGGCAGAGGTCGACTGTACCTGCTTTTGGGTAGCGTTTATCCCAGTGCAGGTTGAGGGATTGGCTGGCTTGTTTCATCGGTCGTGTATACGCCCGAAGATGTAAGAAGTAGGATTGCTATTCGCAGGTCTAACGCTAATGTTGTGCTGATTGATCAATTGCTACAATAATCGACCTTCGGAAATGAGCTTTGACATCATTGGATGTTCAAATTCTTGTCCGAAACAATTATGAGTATGAGAAGCCATGGATTTGCATCTTGATTGGTTGAAGCACCTCAACGGTTTGCATTACATTCAGTTCAAAATTGTCACATTGGTATTTTCGTGGATCATCAATCTTTTTCAAGTCTTTCAGTGGGCAAAATTGCAAAATGCAAGAAAGTTTGTATTTTTCGTCGTGGTGCTAATACATTCTTAGTTCAAATCCTAATACCTTAATTCATAAATTATGATCGAAAGTTTTAAACGTTATTTAATCGAAGAAGGATACAGTGTAACGCCTTCAGGAAATCCTTCTACAGTTAATGATTATGCAAACAGAGTTCAGGCAATTTGTGAAAGAGAAAATATTACGATCAGTCAACTCGCAAGTAATATAACTCACTATATTCAAAAATATGACACTTTGGGAGGGGAAGCGGAATTCGGAAGTGGAAGTAATAAGGCAAATATTAGTGCACTTAAAAGCTTTGAGCAGTTTAGAAACAATTAAATATTTAGAATAAAATTTAAGGGGACGGTATACTTTGGGCTTCGCATCGCATTGGGGTCAATATTGACACCTGTCACTTACCAAGAATTCACAAAGTTGATCCTGTTATATTAAAAACGCAGCAATGCCAGAACTCTCACCCCAAAATGCAACTCAATATGCGAAAGCGCTTATTAACGCAGATGACGATGATGAATTCAGAACTACAGCCATGTCTATTTGTCAACAGGTTCAAAGCATATCCGACATCACCTACATTATTGCAACTGCCAATAGCCTTGATGATTTAAATTACTATTACAATGGAGATACTATCAAAAGGACAGGGCTTCCACTTGATAGCTTGGGCCAGCCATTTCGTCCACTTGATATTTAGGGTTTTCCTTAAGGTTTATCCAGTGAAGGTTGAGTGATTGGTGGCTTGTTTCATCGGTCGTATATACGCCCGAAGATGCAAGAACCCGGCTGCTAAAGGGTGTGCTTCAATACTAATCGTTTGCTGAGAATTGAATGCTTCCTCTGCTCTAAACAGTTATATCTATATCATCCGAATGCTTCAGATGCTAAAAACTAATTTCCCGGGTACGCAACGAGCAGGTTTTGCTGAAGAGTGGTAATTGTATCTTCCTCATCACTCGAAAAAATCTTGATAGGATTATATTCCGTTTTCTCAACGATCTGAGTCTCCAGTAGCACGTTCAATTCACCAACAGCTTCATTTGTTAGATTCAAAAGTTCCTTTACTGTGGGTTTAATCTTATCTGCCTCAAAAAAATAAGTGATGCGGCCTTTAAAAGTAATCTCACCACTGACCTTCCCCTTAATTGAGGTTTGAGTATAAATTATAAAAACACTTCCGTGCTCAGGATGATGGGGTGCAAGTTGATACGAGAATTGATTAGTGCCAATGACTGCTCCATTAAGCTCGCCGTCAACTTCGAACTCTAAAGTCTCACGCTGTATTTTTTTGATTTTCATTCCCGATTGTGATTATTCAAAACAAATATAGCTCTATGACTCAAAGAAGAATCATAGAGCCACAAATGCTTTAATCTTACAATTGCTATTCATAAGCAAGAAACACAAAAAGTTGGCAATGTATTTAGTTAGACTTGCTTTACTTTGAACAATGAAGCATTTTTGCGTCATGTTTTCATTGAATTTTTGCCATGTGCAGTACTAAGAAATACAATTTTGTTACATTGCGCCGGCAACTCTCGAACTTTTATGCTATCAGAATATCTTCAGCTACGAACACTAAGCATTATTTTGGTCGGAGATTTCAACCCATCGATAATCCAACCGTTTTGGTTGGCCAGTAAAAAGTTGATCAAAAATCAAGAGGCGGATCAAGCGGATGTTGAATTGATTCACTCAGAACTTTCAAGATTTGAGCTTGATTGGGTTTTCATAGAAGTGACCAAAACTAAGTTTGAACTTCGTTCGTCCAAAGAACCTTACTTCGAAGCCGTCCGGGATCTTGCAATTGGAATATTCACCTACTTGTCAGAAACCCCAGTTCGAGCTGGTGGTATAAACCATCATTTGCATTTTGCAATGCCCGATAATGCAAGATATTATCAAGTTGGCAATTCGCTTGGCAAGCTATCTAATTGGGCAAACTTCATGAATGATCCAAGAATGCTGCGTTTAGATATTCTTGAAAATGAGAGAAAGGACAAAAATAATGGCTCGTATAGAGTTATAGTGCAACCATCAGATCAATTATCAACAGCTGCGTTTCCTTTATCTATTACTCTTAATGATCACATTGATGCAAAAAAAGGTGACAAGGTGTTGGATAGTAACGTAATAAAAATATTGGCGAGTATCTGGGATAACTCTTTTAAGCGTTCGTATGAAATAATGGATGCAATGTGGGAGTCAATTACACAAAACGATAAATAGCCCAAAATGATAAATCAAACCACACCGAACAAAAGCTGGATGAATTTTCTGATGGGCCAAGAGAATTTAGAACGATCCGTCCATATTAAAAACATGGTGCAATACAATCTTAATCATTTGGTTTACAGTCAGCTAATAGATAGCAGTGATCCAGTTGAAAAAGAAACAGTCGATTCATTTAAAGATTTTAAACTTATAAAAGAATTCATACCTTTTGACTTTAAGAATTATTTCAAAACATTAAAAAAGTGGGTTTGTGTTATTACTAAGATAGATGAGAATGTCTTAATTGCTCGAGCCGAGGAAGTTGGTTTTGGTGATACATATGAGGAGGTAGAGTTTGACCTAAACGATATTCCGGAAGATGATTCTGAATTTTTAGTAGTCGGTAGTGTCTTCTACTGGTCAATAGGATGGGAATATAGAAAGGGCCAAAAAATCAAAGAATCAATCATTAGATTTCAGCGTTTAGCAACTTGGCGCCAAGAAGATTACGATGATGCGATCGAGTTAAGCAAAGATTTAGCTTCGAATTTGAATTGGGAGAAAAATGATGGCTGATATTGACCCTCGATTTGTGAAGCCTGGCCTCAATGTCGCAGAAATTACGGTCATTGGTACGGGTGGCGGTTATGGGGAGAGTACAATAATCCACATTGGAGAAGATGAATGGATTGTTGTCGATTCTTGCAAGAATCCCACCTCTGGAGAATGTCTACCACTTCAATATTTAAAGGAAATTGGTGTGGATATTGCAAAGGCGGTGAAACTGATTATTTGTACACACTGGCATGATGACCACATCAACGGATTGAGTATTTTGCTCGATGATTGTAAGACAGCAAAATTCTGTTTTACTAAGGTATCTGACCTTCCTAAGTTTCTTGCGCTTTTATCGCTTGATTATAAAAAGCTTAATTTAACGGGCTTAAAGTCTTCGACTATAGAATTTATAGATTGTCTTAAGATTGCCAAGAACAGAGGCAATGTAGTTTCTCAAGCAGTTGCCGATAGAATTCTATTACGCAGAACCAACGGTATTGATCGATATATTGCTTCGCTTTCGCCATCAGACCAAACAGTTGCTGACTTTGATGGTGAAGTATCACAGTTACTTAAAGACTATGGTCCACCAGGCAGGAAAATAATTGTTCAATCTCCTAACGATAAGTCAATAGCTCTATATTTGAAATTCGGTGATAACTATGCTATCCTCGGGGCCGATTTAGAAGTTGGAAACCATGCGAACAAGGGCTGGTTAGCAATTTTGAACCATTCAACAATTGCAGTGCAAAAAGCAAAACTCTTCAAGGTACCACATCACGGATCTTCAAATGGATACTGCACTCAAATCTATACGCAACTTCTTGAGAAAAATCCAGTTTCCAATCTAACACCATTTAATAGAAGTAATAAGCTTCCTGATCCCGCAATGCTGCAAACCTATTGCGGGCACAGTGACAAAGTTTATATTACATCTCCGATGGTTAACCCAAAGCCCAAGAAGAGAGGACCAAGTGTTGACAAAATAATTGAAAAATTCAATATAAAGATGACTGAAGTAAAATTTGCTCAAGGACTTATTCGTTGCAGAATGGATTTTACTGTACCCAATAATGATTGGACAGTTGAAACATTTGATGCCGCGTTTTGGGTTAATCCTAATGTGAAACCTTAGATATTTAAAGGTTAGTGAAACCTTTAAATGGCATCCTCTTTATCATCCTTTGCTTTCTCGCAAGGTGCGGGTCTGCCTCAAACTGACGCTCAATCGTCTAACAGCACGTATTCTTATTCGTACATACTGTTCGAGGGGCAAGATGTTCTCTAAGAAGCATAAGGTGTCAATAAACTTCGGCGATACGTCCGAACAACTGGAAGCGGGCAAGCAGTTTTCCGAAAGGCTCACGAATAAGAAGTCTTACGCGGCGGTATTAAATCACACGGTTGAGAATGGGTTTGAGCTCGTATCAACGTTGGACTATGTTGATAGCTATGCTGGCTCAGGCGGCACCTCTGGCATCGTGTTCATCATGAGAAAAGTAAAAAATCAATCTAAATTGAGATATAGTTAATAGCTCAAAAACATTCCAACAAGTGATAGCGGAAAGCATAATAAATAAGCGTGTTTACACATTGAAGTCTATCGTGTGCGAGGCGAAAAATGTTCTATTCGTTGCGCATGGTGAAGATGGCGAATGGCAATTCCTGGATGGTGAAGAAGTGTTCTTAGGTGATCTGATGATGGTAACATTTATGCAGCTGATAGGGCTGGATAAAAGTCTTGAGGTGTTACTGGATCTAAAGTCTGGGTTCGAGGCAAATAGAAGTGGGCTTCATGCAGGCTGGATCATCTCTAAATCTGAGTAGCGGATACGCTAAGTGTCCTGTAAATATGTTGTCCATTATGAAACCCTACTTAAGATTTTCCTTTTGCCTGGTGCTCAGTTTTACCCCGACCTTATTAAGGGCGGATTGTAATTGCAAGCAATTGGAAACTTCCAAGGCCTTGAAATCTGCGGACGTCGTAATCTCTGGTGAGATCATCTCGCTCACTACGGATGCTGACCTCAATAGCCTCGGCGTTACCACAACTGGTGATACCAGTACATTCTTTTACAAATTCTCGATGTTGTTAATGCAAAGAGTTTATAAAGTGAAAGTGAACAAAGCATTCAAAGGAAATAATGTACCGGATACTGTGACTGTCATAATCCCCGCCAATGGCTGTGGTTTAAATTACGAGCTCGAGCGAGGTAAGAAGTACGTTCTTTACGTAACAAAGGAAGATCGGGATATGCGTACTAAAGAGCTTTTAAAAGTCTCAAACATGAGCCGGGTATCAACGAGGCCTGGTATCTATTTTACCAACCAGTGCCTAAGGATTACCGAAGAGGTCAATGAAGAAGAAAAGCAAATTTTACGCCTGAAGAAGTAGGTGGATTTTATCTGGACCAAGTGTCAATTTGGCACCTTTGGTTTTGAACTCGTTTTAAGGTTAAACGACCGTCCGGCTGGCGATTATGCCCTTTGTCGATTTGGACAAGAATTTGAGCATCCCAAACACTTCAGTCAGCCATATTCGCCAAGTTCTCAAAGTCTGTTCCCAAAAGGCCACCTGGAAATTTATATTGACCAAGAAGGTTCATCAAGCATCTACACCACCCAGGCAACTTCCCGCTACACTATCACTACTACCATATCCTTATATCCCATAGAGGACATGATTGTTCCCTCACCCAATTATCATCCCCATCAAACGCGGTTAGAATCTATACCGTTGACTTACGATGGAATGATGCCCTCTTTCTTTAATATACTGATGATTCGATTCTCAAGCATTTCCAATGTCTTATATTCGTAAGCACTATCCAACTCCATAGCATGGGTAAATGCGGCAAACCCATCCTTGATATTTTTTAAGTTCATCATACAAATGCCTTTGTAAAAAGTGAGCTCTGCTTTCTCTTTGTCATTGATTAAGATTGATCCTTTGTCAAACCAATTTGCTGCGTCCAAGTATTTCTGTTCAGAGAAATATTTTAGTCCGGTTTCACGATACTTTGTAAATCGATCTTGAGTGCAAAAAGCTGGGAGTATGCCATATGTGGGCAAGATCTCATCTTGAAAGTCGATCTCATCTATGTCCGCAAAAAGTTGAGGTTCAGGTAAACCAAATGAAATGCGGCGATAAATGATAACAAAGTTTCCCTGTTTGATATGCAAGCCGATGTGTTGAAAGTCTGGTGATGAACCGTATAAGTTTACTGTGTAGCCACCTTTTTGAGGGCTTTGATGAGTTATAAAATGAGGTACATTGGCTTGTAAGGTTATCGTGTGAGGGCTTATGAACATTGCCATATAAGTTCGGTATCGGAATGAGGCATGTGAACTCGCCACCTCTATTTTGAATCCACCTACGCTTTTGATGTTGCTATCATTTATTACGTCATCCATCGCTGTGGACATCTTCTCGAATACGGACTGGTTTTCTGCCTCCACAGTAACGGTTATTTTATTTGCTGCAACCTTCTTTTCTGGATCGGAGAGATATGATTTCTGAAAAACCTCGAATGCACTGCTGTCTCCAATCCAAGCGGATGTCGCTGCCTCATTTTCGCCGTTTTTAAACTGATGGATTAACGGCTGCGGATTAAATCCGCAAAGGATGAACTCTGTATCGTTGCTGGATTTTAAGTGATGACTTTTTAGGATCTCAATTACTCTATCTATTGATTGATCACTTCCAATTTCAGTGATTGCTTGACGCGCATATTCTACATCACCCGCAAATGATATTGCGAGTTGTGAGGAAAGTAATAAAGTTTTAAGAACTCCATCTTCCGGGCTGTTCCTGTAGTGCCTATTATCTAATGGTGTATAAGTGAGCTTTGTGTCGCTCACAATGAACATATCATTTTCATGCTTACGGACTACTACAAGGCTCATTACGGCTGTCTAAAAGTTGTTTAGGATAAAATGACGACCATTTTCGAAGAAAAGTTTAGATACAATTTCGTCGGTCGTAATGTTATTGCCGAACATCAAATCTTTGCCTTCAAAAATTGCCTCGCTTTTGTTGAGTTCCCAAAAAATTGGAATAAATGCCTTCATTTCTTTTTGAAACTTAGGAATGTCGGCCGCTGTAATACACTCTTTAATTGGCTCGATCAGTCCGTCAAAGTCGCTTCCAAATGCTATTCGATCCCAAGCTGACCTGTCATTGCAGCCACTCTTTGATACGATGTAAAAAATGTTGCGAAGCATCGGCTCGCAATTCCAGTATTGATCAAAGCTATAATGGCAGCTTGGGACAAATGAATTGATGAAGATCTGGTAGAGTTTTTTAGAATGTTTATAATATCCCCTTTTTTGATAGTTGTTCATGTATCCCCCAAGAATTCGCTTGTCAAAGTTGATTCCTATAATCCCCCGGGATTGGTAAATGAGTGCAATTTCTTCATCACAAAGATTGATGCTCCAAGGATAGAACCAACCGGCGGTATTAGTATTTATATTTTCAAATGGATTGAATGATGAAGTAACATTCCCTGGACTGTCAAAGAACTTCTCACGGTCTTGTGCATCCAACTGGCTTGTAAAGCATTTCCACCAAGTGTCTTTCTGAAATTGCTTTTTATAATAGGTGGCTGGGTCGTAGAGTTCGCGGTACGTATCGAATAAGGGGTTAAGACCAGTTGCCATTGCGATCATTCTGTTTTCACCGCTTACACCGCAGTGTGATGCGATTATTGGAATATTATCATTAGGATATTCAGTCGCCAAAAGCTTGTAGTACTCGAACCTTGCCTGGATATCCATATGTTTGACATCAATAAGAATGCGCTTCGATGCCCCATGGTCTTTTACTAAAAGCTTCCGATAAATCTCTTTGCCGTATCCTTCATTTCTCATTGGATCCTGATTCGCTGCTTGTGGAGACTGCCTCGTATATGGTAATCCAACAGTTTGTCCATTACAACTTGCACGGTCAAACTTTCCATAATCTAATTCACCATGGATCCCCTCGCCGAATTTGGTGAAGAAGCTTGCCCGTATTCCTGGAAATTGCGAGAGTATAGCAAGAATTCTCCTTGAAATTCCAGGGCGGTCAATTGTTTTACAAAATCCTGTTGCCTTGTTATCTGTAAAATGACCTGGGGTAAGGAAAAATACTTTGTGTGGTAGCGTTCGCAGCGACTCAATATTCTGATCAATTTCTATTCTTGAAGTCAAATCGGATGACCCAAGACGCACTTGTTTTTTATCAGCGGCATGCGGGCCGTATAAAACATCCGCACCCTCAACAGTCAGTATTTGCACAGTTGCACCATTATTAAGATTTTGTAAGTCCTTTTGATCGCGTGCGAAAATGACTTTTTGTCCATGATAGCTTTCTTGTTGCGCAGCGAGTAATTTGTACTCTGCCATGAACTCACGAAATGGATAGCTCTCATATCGGCTTAGGGTTTTTAATCTTTTCATGCTTACCCCAGTTACGAGTAAGTGACTGACCAAACGTTTAAAAAATGAAATGGTAAACTGTTTTTCGTAAGGGTATAGTGACGTACAAAGTAACGAGCCTTGGGTGTTGCCTAAAGCAGCAAACGATGCCTGGTCATAATCATTAATTTTGGATGGCTTTGCGTTTGCACGTTTTTTTATATTGCCCGCAAACGGTTGCCAGTTCAGGAGTCCATAGCGTTGTGCTATGGTTGAAGCATCAAGTTTAAGTATTTCTTCGGCGCTATTAATTTCACGATAATAATTTTTGAAGCTGGTATGGATATGGAAATCTGTAAACGTGGTCTGTGGATTTTGAGCAAGGACTCTTCCGGAAAGCACTAAATGCAGTGCTATTAATGCAGCGATTCTATTAGTGGGTATCATAGGCATTGGGTTATTTAAATGTCAGTATTGGGACCTCCGGAAACTTAGAACATCTGCTTAGTTAACTAATTTAGCTAACTCTTCCTTTCGTAAATAAACCGAATACCTACCGGCTAAAATCAAAATCTCTTTTTCCCAAGGATAGATTTTTATCTTGGTTTCTACCTGCGCTGCGAGTTCAAAAAGTTCGAAGGTTTCTCTCAGACCTAATCTTTTGAATACTTCCGTCGGAACTTCTGATAAATTTTGAGCAGAATATCCGCTGAATATTAAGCTGCCAGCAAAGTCACGGTAGATATCTTCCCAGCCTAAACTTTCATTTTGAATTTTTGTTTTTAAATCCTGTAGATCATTTAATGATTTTTTGTCTGCTGCAGCTTCCAATAATTTTACTTGTGATTTTATTGTTGAGAAACCGATCCTTTTAACATTATCATCCGGAATGCTATAATAACTTTCTATATATTTTATGCTATTGTCTGAATATAACAGCGGAATATCTACCGAGAATAACAACGATTTCTTCAATAGGCTTTTAATCTTTACTCTTCCCTCTGGCTGCTTTTGAATATCATTACCAAATCCCCCACAGTCAACGATCAGCATTTTCTTTGCCTCTGGCTTACTATTATCTGAGTTCAATAACTCAAACAAAGTTGTATAACCAAGATTATCGACTGCCCCGCCATCAATAACTCTTATAACATTCATCGGATCTTGATCTATACTAAATTTGAGCATTGGAAGTACGCCCGGAAATGCTGCGCTACCAGTTACTGCATAGGTCAAAGGAAGGCCATACCCATTATTTATATTGAATGGCTCACCGGGTAGTAATGATCCATTAATGTTGAGAGCGTTGATTATATGCGGCATAAATGGCAGGCGCTCGCCATTATTGTAAATGGTGCCATTTGCAACAAACATTGGAAGTTTGATGGGGATACTTGAATTTTTAGGGATAAAAAAGTCTCGCAAATACAGTCGTTTTATGGGTTGCCCTTTATAAGACTTCCCATATTGCAAAAGTTCATAATCAATCATTTCGGGGTACGGGTTTCTTATCTTGTTTTTCTCGTAACGAGACAACTTAAGTATGGAAAGCGCTTTTGCGTCTTTGAATAGAAATTCTTGAAGATTATTCTTCCGTTCGTCGGATTTCCAGAAGTCCATTAATGATGGGAAATCCTGTAGGACACCTGCATTTTTTAAAGTCAAATAGTATGCTATAGCAAATCCGCCTCCCGAAACAGTTGAGAAATAGTCAATTTCGTTAAGAAAATTGTTCGTTTTTGAATTTATATCCTCCAGTCCCATTAAAACTCCTAAGCCAAAATATTGAGCTCGGGAACCCCCACCTGATACCGCAAGGCCAAGAACAATGTTAGGGTTTTGACCTTTGCGAAGTTGTACCGGTTCGTAACTTGAAAGATCGACTTTCTCGAGTGGCCTGTATATGGTTTCAGATGCAATAGACATTTTATTTTCTGATGCACAGGAAGTAATGGTAGTAAATGCACACACAGACAATAACTTATAAAAAGAGTTCATGTTGAGGAGGTTTAAAGTATATAAGTGAAAATAATTGAACAATAAACTTAATGATTTAAGTTAAAGAAACAGCGTACCACCTTTGTTTTTAAGAATATAAATGAATATGTTGATGTTATACTCTATTGTCCTCTCTTCCATTTTTGGTTCAAGATAAGAGTCATCGCTAAGGCAATCATTATTTAGGTGTCCGACAAATTTTCTTACAATGTTAATCCGCACTAAAAGCCGCAATAATCAACATTGTTCAGCATTCCCATCATATCCGCATCACCTTTCAACCCACCAATTTGTATGCAAAAGGAAGTAGGGCCTGCCCTCTCTTAATCAGCAGTCTCACCCTTGGGAAGAATTCCTTACACAAGGGATTTTTTCATTTTTGCTTGGTTTTTCGATTTGGGAAATATTTCCCAACCAAGTGCCTTCACTTTCGGCAGAACGGACATAGGTCGCCAAGATCAATTTGAGCGACTGGTGTCAATCTGATGTTGGTTGTACTTCCCTTTGTACTCACAGTATCCTTCCTTTGCGCGCACCACGATCGAAATGCTATCCTTTATGTCAGTGTTATTATTTGATTGAAATCTTCCAAGGCGAAAGTGTCAATTTGAACTTAATTTGACACCTGATGCTTGCTCATTTAAGTATTCAGGTACATTTTGAGGGTGATGATTAATTGGTACGACCAGTTATATTTGATCCTCTGCCGGACTCTTATGAACCTTATTAAGACCATCTTTCTGTTTTTCTTAGGCTTCCTGCCTTTGGTGGTAACGGCCCAAACAAAGGCAGAGACGCTTGCAACCATTGACCGCATGCGCAATGACAAGCAATTCAATGATGCTCTGGTCCTTACTGAGCGGATGCTGGACAAAAAGCCCGATGATTTGGATCTTTTGGTCCTGAAAGCGTTTCTGACGGATGAGAAAGGTGACCGGGTCGGTGCTTATCGTGAGTTGTTTCAACTGCGCGAGGCTTATCCCGATAACGATACCGTCATCTCATCTATCGCCTACTTTGATCTGTACAGTGGCAGACTGGACTCTGCGGCAGCCAACTACCAACGCTGTCTGCAGCTTGCCGACGACCGGCTGGACAGCTTCAGTGCACTGATAAACCTTGGAAGCGTATACATGAGCCAGCAGGAATTTATTAAGGCTATTGCATACCATCAGGATCTGCTCATAAAATTCCCGGATTCCACAGTTGTGCTGATCAACCTGGGGCAGGCTTATGCGCGCAATGGCCAGGAACATGAGTCCGTGACAATATATGAGCAGCTATCGAAGATGCTGCCCGGGGATAAGATGGTCTATAATAACCTTGGAATGCTCTATACGCAGATGGGCAAGTACGCAGACGCCGTCAAGGCATTGGAGCACGGGCTTGCAATCGAGCCAAAGGATGCTTACCTGCTCAACAATTGCGGGTATGCGGTGTTCAAAACAAAGGATTACGCCAAGGCGCTTAAACTGATCAATGAGTCTATTGCCGAAAACAATACCAACCCATATGCCTACCGAAACAGGGCGCTCGTGTATCTCGGTCTCAAGCTGAACCGGGAGGCGTGCAATGACCTGGCGGCAAGCAGCGAGCTGGGTTTTAAGATGTATTATGGCGATGAAGTAGGAGAGCTGCAGAAAAAATATTGTAAATAAGCAGGCGCAAATATTTAGGGCAGCATTGTTGCGAATTCTAATTGTTGAAAGAGATTATCCAGGATGTCAGGTGAATGATCGTTTATCGATTTGTTACTTTCACTGCATGGAAAATACTAAAGACATGTTGCTGAGTGGTCAATGGTATGGCAGCTATACTTACGGCCCTTCGTACGGCGAAAAGGTTGACGGCGAAAGAGTTGATTTTTCATTT
This sequence comes from Chitinophagaceae bacterium, assembly GCA_965246905.1. Lineage (GTDB taxonomy): Bacteria > Bacteroidota > Bacteroidia > Chitinophagales > Chitinophagaceae > UBA1952. The sequence goes on along the minus strand of CBDFFZ010000009.1, from coordinate 49,215 downwards.
CTCCTGGAAGCAGATGGCAATGAGTTTCATGGGAAGTGTATAGAGCTGGAAGGCGTAGGGGCAAGCACGGAAGTATCCGTTGTTCGTGGAAGCTTTGACGGCAGGACCATTCGCTTCACGAAGGAATATGAGACCAATACTTACCTCGATGCCGATGGTGTGGTACACGGGCATGCCGGCGAATGGATATATCAGCTTACTTACACCGGTACGTATCTTGCCGATAGCAACTCGTTTGCCGGTAATTGGGAAATTCGGGAAAAGGCAACGGCGAAAACTATGGCGCCAGAAATTCTCTATGGCAGTGGAAAATGGGAAATGGGCAAAAGGTAACTTACGCCAAGACGGACGCAGGTTCTTACTTCTTGTACGGTTCTGTAACCTTCTTTGCCTTCGCGCACTTAAGAACCCATCTACCCTTTATGTCAATTTTAGTTCCCAAAGGGGCGCAGGCCTGTAAGGTGCCAGAATGAGCTCAAATTGACACCCTCGTCCTGATTTCCCAAGTCAGGAATTGTTTATCTTAACGGTCTATGCGCCACCCGCTGCTGATAGCTTTTCCGTTCTGATCTTTTCTGCCTGTACCGGCACGACATAGATCACTATAATGTTGATAGCAAGTCCAAGGGTAAGGGTACCGGGTTGCGACGTGGGCAAAGCACAAATGTTTTGTTTGAACAATGCGGTCAACCAGATAAAAAATAAATTATGAAGTTATACAATGCGTTTTTAGTTTTCGCCCTCATGTTGTCAGCCTCACCTATAACTGCATGCGATTGTAATGTGTATCTGGGGTTTAAAGAGGCTGCTTTTGTTTTTGTTGGGAAGGTTATTAGCATAGAGAATAATAAAGAATACGAAATCGGGTTTCAATTAATTAAAATTGAAAAAGGTAAATATCAAGCAAAAGAAATACTTGTGTATACCACATGCCTTTTAGATGCATGTTGCGGTTATAACTTTGAAATAGGTGGCGTTTATAAAGTATATACTAATGCTGAATTTAGAACTGGTTTGTGTACTGAAAATTGGAAATTAGATAAGTTGGAAGTTCAAGACATTATATTGAAGAAATATCGAAAATTAGATTCTCATTGCCGCGAGCACAAATCCGTTATTCGTAGGGCGTGGTAGGCCAGCAAAGCCCGTTGTTCATAGGTATATATCAGAGGGTTAAGCAAATTCTTTGCCATTGTTTGAATATGGGATTATCCCTACTTCACCAAACTCAAAAGCCCAAATTCAATCACACTATACAATGAAAGTCCTTTTGTATATTGTCGTTTGGCAAGCGTCCGTGCCTAAGCGAATAATCTACTACCTTAGGGATCACGACCATGACCGACCAATCGATTGTACCACACCTATCGCCGAATGAGCCGACATCGTTGTAGCAACAAGCTCACTTTCATCATTTTTGTTCGCCTTTTGCCCCTACTGTTGTTACTATGGCGAACAGATTCTTACGCGCAGGTGCTCATAAGAATGGATCAATCGGAAGACCGCCAAACAAGAGATGCGCTATACAGGCTTGCAGATCCCATCCGCCACGGAGACAGGAAAGCACTGCTAAAGCTTTGCGACTACACTGATTCCACTAAGGAATTTATCGATAACCTCGGCTATCATCTAATTCCCGCTACCGCAGCGAGTACCGCCGTGCGGATTATTAAGGAGAACACGTTTTTACTTAAAGCCGAGATTGATCTGGACTCGCCGTTAAGCGGTGCAGCCCTTAGAAAAAAACTGACATCATTTGGCGAAAGGCTTGTCTTTGAGCCTGCTATCGGCGCGTTTATGATCACCCCTCTAAAAACGCGGCGCGTCGCTTATTCTATAAAAACGCTTCCTGCATCCGATGCCGGCAGGTTGAAAAGCATAAGCGATTCCATCCTTCATTGCAGCTGGACAAATGAGCAGGGGTTTCCTGAACTATTAAAAAGGCATGATCCGAAAGCGCTGTATGTTGCCGCGCAAATCATGCTGAAGCACCGGAACCGGTGGAATGAGTATGACTTTGATGATGTGTCCTACACCGATGTGATCTCTTTTCTTACGGGTAGCCTTATCGGCGTGCCTGGCAATGACAGCATCATTACCTATAACATCTCAAGCACCTATGGGAGCGAAGCCAAACTCAATTACGCGGTTTATTGGGCCAATCATTTTCGGGACTATAGATGGAACCCAACAAAGGCGATATTCGAAAACCTGGTCGACAGATCAACCCCTGTGTCCGAGGTCTACAACTGGTTCCTTCAGTTGAATGATACAAACGATGTTGTCGCCAGTTCAGCGTTTGTCCGCCTCACAGAGATAGATACGGACACGCTCGATTTATACAGCAGGGATTTTAATGCAGACCACTATAACTATACTCTTCCAACATTTTGGAAGCGATTTCTGGATCAATTGGTAATCTTTACCGGGTATTGTCGGGAAAATCACATTGACTATAAGGGCAGCTCAGAATTGCAAAGATCGCTTGCAGTGCTCCGTCAGGATCATTTACCATATGCTATCCGTTACGCCAAGGAAAATGAGTTAGTAGAACGGTTGACTTTAAATGACATTTCAGCAGTCGAATACTGGGGGCTTGTGTATGAAAATACCTGGGCTTCAACTTTCTCAATAGGAAGAACACTGGATAAGTTTTACTCAAAGCATTGGGTACAGATAGTTTCAGATTCTGCGCAGCTGTCGATCTACCTTAAGAAGACTTACTTATTCCGACACCTCGGCATTATAGGCAGCTGCAACCATTATGCGGCGAAGTTCACTGGCTATGGCCCGAAGGTGAAAGCCCTGCTGGAAGAGATTGCAAGAACGACGGGCGATAGCCAGATCAAAGCCGAGGCAAGAGACATCCTGGATAAAGCTTATTGGACAAAAATCAAAAAAGAAAAAGAGTTGGATGTGCAAAAGATCGCGGAAAATCGAGCTTATGGATCGGGCAGGTGGCCGGATAATATGCGCGTGCAGCCCTTTATTGTCAACTATCAAGATTCCCTGAGCGGCATATTGGCTATGGACAGTCCACTGAACGCAAAGAAGAGTTTGACACTGCGCGTTACCGAGCTCGCGAGGTACAACCAGTTAGGACAGGCTATAGCGGCAGTCCAGTTATTTGAGGACGAAGACTTCTATTATACGAACGGGTTAATTAAGGACCAGTTTGGGATTACATCAGATTATATCCGCAGCAGACAAGGGCTGGACAGCTTTCTGAGAAATTACGAAAGGTTGGACGAGTTAAGCCTCTACTGTCAGTATCTGAACAGCGCAGGAATAGACATATGGAAAGGAAAAGGCCAACTTGATTATGAGAAGGTTTATGACCTGCTGAAATACGATCTTGTGGTTCCTTTTGTAGGGGGCGGCAACAAGAATCGAAGCATCGGAATATTTGCAGTGGTGAAAATGCTGGAAGCGCAATTCAAGACAAAGTTGGGGCTGCCGGATAAAGACGCTCACAGGTATGATTTCATGTTTTCCAGCTATTCAGACGATCGCAGAAACAAATGGATTTCTTATCTCAAACAACAGAAACTAATAGCACCGGTAGATATAGACCCGCCGTCTTTCTTTGATTTTGATTAAGATTTGGCCGCACTAAAAGCTGCAATGTTCAACATAATTCAACTCAAAACAGCTTGCCTTCTTACCCTACAGATTGTCAATTTATAAGTAACAGGAAGCAGGGCCTGCCCTCTCTTAATCAGCTGCTGCACCCTCAAATGAAATCCCTTCGTTTAGGGATTCTTTCTTTTTTTGCCTGATTTGATGGTTTAGGAAGATTTTCCCAAAGAAGTGCCTTCACTTACTATAGCTACAGTTTATGGAAATTTCAGTCCCAGTTCGTTTACCTCTTTATCAACTTTGATCCATTCGCTTCTCTTGCCAATATCATTGGGAATTTCCTTTGATAACGTAAAAAAAGGTGTCAGATACAAAACTTCAACGGTTCGATTATTATAGCCTCTTGCCCCCATATCCTGCATTTGGTATTCAATTGCCATTGAACTTGACTCTCTGTTTTGATACATAATTGTTTGTGTCCGCCATGCGCCGATAGAGGATAAAATTTTCAATGGTCCAACAATTAAAATCGAACTCAGTATTATTATTGGAAAGACGGCGCCAACAATTCTGCCTGGTCTTTTCCTTACAACAAGTAGGTTCCAGACTAACGTGAAAGGTGTTCCGATTAAAAGCCCCAGGTAGATAAATGCCTTAATTCCTTGACTTTTGATGTCAAAGCGAGTTAAACCATCCAGCAGAAAAATTGCCACTGTCAGGACGTAGACAATATTAATTATTTTAGTTGTCCTTGTCAAGCAATTGTATTTTAAACAACATTTACTACAGCAAAATACTAACTTCCTGTTGAGCATTTCTTCTTCAGCCTTGATTGCAGCAAAACTCTGTCACCTCCTGCGTAGTCCGATCCACCTGTATCTGCACTATTGACTAACATACTATTTCTAAGAAGCAGACTAACGGGTTCCTGAGTTAAGAAAATCCTGCTGGTCGTTCGCCAGTTCAAATTGCTGTATTCAAATACGATCGACCATTTAGCAGGTACGTGCTATTAAATCCTTACCTTAAAAAATTATTTGGCATCAATTCAACATTTTATAAATGAAAGTCTAAGGCACAAATGCGACTTAATATGAGATTTATACTGGTAATTATACTGATGGCTGCAATAGTCCCTGATAGCTATGCCGACACCTATTATAAGCTACCTCTTACTAAGAAAAATGTACGGGCAGCATTAAGCGCCATCTCATATCAGTTGTCATCTCATCAGCCAAAGCTAACCGTATGTAACGATGACAGCAGCTACTATAAATCGGATACTATCATTCTTTACACCAGGGGATTTGAACCAGGTTGTTGCAGTAAAATTGCATGGGTTTTTGTTCGTTCCTCTTTGTTTTATATTGAGTCAAGTTATATGTGCAAGGAGCCACCTACATCTTCATTTAAAGCAGCGCTTTATAAGCTCAACATATTCTCGAATCATCGTCCGTTGACTATTCAGGTCAGTAAAGAGAGGCATTTAATGGAACTCTATAGCGTAGTATCAGTCGATCACATAGGGAACCCTGATGATATAGGTTGTCAATGGGGTTACAGGATAATTATGGTAAGGAGAAAATTGCCTGTACCAGAATAAGTTGGGAATAGCAAGTCTATAGAGAAGTATTAATCAGCAATATGCACTTCATAACTTTTACCATCCTCGCCATCTACTGACGCATTACCATCCGTATCAATTTCGGCAGGGGTAATATGGTCTGCATCCAGCCAACCACCATTAGGGAAATTTATTTGAGTGACCTGGCAATCTTCTACTTCTACATCCAGTGTGTAAGTTTGTGAATAACCGGTTCCGTCGTTAGTATAATCAACCATAGCAGTATGAGAGCCATCTGCAATACCACAACTGCTTTGTTCGTCCTCTGCAGTATCTTTTACAGCGTCGTCTTCTACATTGTTATCTTCCTCACCATACAATTGACTTGTTGCTTGTTTTGAATCCGGCGTTGAGTCAGGACTGTTGTGGCAGGACACGCATAAAATCACGCAGACGATAAAGCAGTACTTTTTCATTTTAGGGTTTGGTATGTACATTTGCTTTTTAGGGCTGGGTTGCGTGAGAGGAATGCTCAAGATGATCTAATTCATGTCCTGAGCGTGTTGGACGCAATTTAGCCAGCTAATCTAACTCCTTTCATTCTAAGTCCACAAGCTTACCAAAACCGCCATTTCGGTTTCCTGGTATTGATTGGTCGTGGGTAGCTGCCACCAATTAATTCCTTTGTGTCTATAATCAAGTCGCCTAAACTGTCAAGTAGCAATAAAGTTATTGTTTCGTCCTGCTGACTATCCGGGATCTCATTACCATGAATATTGTGTTTTGTCGTCCACTCTCTACCTAAAAGCCGACCAATTTTTTGGACTGTTTCTTCCAGGTCCTCACCTGAGTTTAATTTGTTTTTCACGTCAGCAATTAGCGGCATTTCCCGTCGGTTAAAATCAATTAAATATTTCGGATGCCCATGTTCGAACACAACCCATTCGTCAATTGAGAGCTCGTAAAAAGGAAGTGCCCGAAATTGGCCGTCGGGACCAAAAAATAAATATGATTCTGTCTGTAACTGTCGTGTCTCCATTCTACGGTCGCTTTTTGTCAATCAGGCTTTGCTCTACCTTTTTGCTGAAGTCGTTCCAGTAGCCCTGACAAATTTCATCAAATTCGTTGACGGTCAGCTCTCGGTGATCCTGGTCAAATACCCTTACAGTCTCGCAGTTCAATAAGAGTGTTCCGCCACAGTAGTCGAAGTCTGTGTTATGTTGGCTACAGGTTATTCTTACAAAGTCAATGTCAATCTCCGCAGATAATATTTCCAACTCTGCATTGAATATTTCGCCAATGTCGGTGAGCAATGTTTGGGGAAGCTCAATTGGATTCATCCACGGATGAAGCTCGAACTTCTCAATCTGCCGGCACTCAATGTAAAAACTGTCGTAGGATGGGTCGATACGCTCAGCCAAATATTTGCAGTCTACTTTAAGCGTGAATAAGTTTTTGTCACCAGTCCACGTTGAAGTCGTGCCGTCATGCAGAATAGAGAAAATGTCTCTGATATCTTCCAATGCACCGGTCGAGGTTGTCATATAATCAGTTCTTACTAACAGTAAACTTACAATTTTGGCGAGTGAACACCGCACTAAAAGCCGCAATAACCACCACTATCAAGATCATCGAATATGGGTTCATTGATCAACAAACTATCAATTTACAAGCAGCAGGAAGCAGGGCCTGCCCTCTCTTAATCAGCGGGTCCATGGTTCGAGCCCATGCGGGGACACCGGATAGGGCTGACTTCTAAATTTTGAAGTCAGCCCTTCTTTTTTTCGCTGAAGGCCGCGCCAGTCCGGCCTATTAATTCTATCACAGGGTGGAGTTTAATGGTTCGATAATGATTATTTTCAAAAACAAGTTTTTCGGCGATTACCGAACCAACTATCTTTTGTTTTATCGGGAGAGCGGCTGAAAGGTAATACTGGCGTATGTTGAGCAATAATTGAAGTGCACCAGATAAGTGTTTGGTTAGCTTCTTGTTGATCTGTCCTGAATCTGCCTTTTCCTTTGCAGTTTTATGATTTCGGGCTCATAACGGGCCTTGATATCTCTGTAATCCGCCGGCGTTATTTCCCATCCAACATCATTTGTTGCGCGTTAGAAATGCGCGATTGATGCTTGCTTAACAACAAGTCCGCTTCTTTTAAATTCTGACTTCTTAGCTCTTTTGAATGCTTCAATTGCGATTCCAAAATTTCTTCAAAAAGAATGATGGTTTGCTTATTGACTTGTATTTTATCAAGCTCATCTAACAGAACAGCATTGGCTTCTTTTGCTTTGAATCGAACCCCACACCGACTGTTACAGTGGTAATAATAATATTTCCCTCCATTGCCGCTTGATCCGCTTCCGGTTAAATGCTATTGCATTTAGGACATTGCAGAAAACCACACAAGGGTAATTCTTCCCTAATTCCGCAGGTGGATGGCATTGCATTTTTCTTGCCATTTAATACATCCTGCACCAAATAGAACAAATGCTCGCTGATCAAAGGCTCATGAATGGCTTTAATCAAATTAGCTTCTTCATCCTTGTAGGCAGGCAAGAATACCTTGCCCATGTAAACAGGGTTGCGAAGGAGTTAATACAATGTATGAAGACGGCTCAGTATCAAGTTAAAAATCGACTTATCATCCTTAGCGAAAGACTGCCAATACCAATTCAGGAGTTTTATTCGCTTCTATAGTACTATAATAAGCTTTGAAAAGCTGCAGATAGATGCATTTAACCTGATATTGCTGCGTTTGGCTGATGAGTAGATGGGCAAGGCTTAAAAATTCCGTTACAGACTGATTTTGGGTGCCGTATTCCCCAGGCGTTTTTAAATTCTTCAGATTTGGCAAAAATACACCACACATATCTGGGTTTAGTACATAAAATCTTAACGATTGTCGGTTGTAATTTGTTAAAAAAGTATCTGGTATACCGAATTGTGTGATTTATATAACTAATCCTCGAAAGCGTGTAAAAATTCCTTACATCAATCGCCGAACTTTATTAAGCTTCAAACTTAACATTCCATGGTTTTATCAATTGAAGAAACGGCAAAAGCACTTACTGCCAGTAATAAGGGTTTACTCGCAATGGACGAAAGCAATCCAACCTGCAACAAACGGTTTGCAGCGTTGAATATTCCACAGACCGCAGATATGCGGAGGAAATATCGTGAGCTATTGATAACTGCGCCAGCATTAAATAAATACATTAGCGGCGCAATCCTGTATGACGAAACAGTACACCAGCAAACGAGTGATGGAAGATCTTTTATTACGGCTGGTGAAGATGCAGGTATCATTCCTGGAATCAAAGTTGACGGCGGTACGTCGGCACTTGCAGGATTTTCCGGCGAAAAAATAACGGAAGGTCTTGATGGTTTGCGCGGACGCCTTAAAGAATATGCAACTATGGGACTTCGGTTTGCAAAATGGCGTGCGGTCATTACAATAGGTACAGAAATTCCCACAGACACTTGCATTGCAGTGAATATGCAAAATTTAGCACGCTATGCAGCACTTTGTCAGGAAGCCGGAATAATGCCTATTGTAGAGCCCGAAGTTTTAATGGATGGCGATCATTCTTTAGCCCAATGCTATGAAACCACATCCCGGGTCTTGCATAATTTGTTCGATCAGTTGAATTTTCAGCGGGTAATATTGGAAGGACTTCTGTTGAAGCCGAATATGATTTTGCCAGGCTTACTAGCTACCGATCAAAGCAATGTCAACGAGATTGCCGCTTCTACTATAAAATGTTTCCTAAATAGTGTGCCTGCAGCGGTGGGTGGCATTGCTTTTTTATCAGGAGGTCAGAGCGGTGACTTAGCCTCTGCGCGCCTCAATGAGATGAACAAGCAATTCGCCAATCGACTTCCCTGGCCGGTAACATTTTCTTTTTCGCGTGCGATACAATATCCCGCGCTGGAAATCTGGAACGGAGAACAAAAAAATAAGGTAGCGGCTCAAAACGCTTTGCTACATAGAGCCAGGTGCAATAGCGCGGCGAGCATGGGTTTGTACACTGCCGATATGGAACGGTCCGAATAATTAATTACAATTAAATAAAGCGCAATGACCATTGAAGAAAAGTGCATCACCACTATCCGTTGCCTCGCTATTGATGCGGTAGAAAAAGCGAATTCTGGTCATCCCGGCGCACCAATGGCACTTGCACCTGCCGTTTTCGCTTTATGGAAAAATATTTTGCACTACAATCCTAAAAATCCGGACTGGTTTAATCGTGATCGCTTCGTGCTTTCCAATGGGCACGCGTCTATGTTGCAGTATGCCGTGCTGCACCTGACGGGTTATGCAATCAGTATGGACGATATAAAATCGTTCCGTCAGTTAGGCAGCATCACCCCCGGCCATCCTGAGCATAGGCTTACACCCGGAGTAGAAACAACAACAGGGCCTTTAGGGCAAGGAATTATGAGCGCTGTGGGTATGGCGATGGCCGAAGCACATCTTGCTGCAATCTTTAACAAGGATGCCAATAAAATCGTAGATCATTACACCTACGCCTTTTGCAGCGATGGCGATCTGATGGAAGGTGCCTCTCACGAAGCCGCGTCATTGGCCGGTCATCTTGGGTTAGGCAAACTGATATTTCTCTATGATGATAACCACATCACCATTGAAGGTAATACCGACCTCGCCTATAATGATGATGTTGCCGCGCGCTTTAAAGCCTATAACTGGCACGTACAAAAGCTGGAACATGCCGCAAATGATGTAGGTGCGATTACCAACGCTTTTCAACAGGCAAAAGAGGCCACGGATAAACCTTCTATCATTATTTTAAGGACACATATCGGCTATGGATCGCCCAATAAACAGGATACTTCAGGCGTTCATGGATCCCCCCTTGGTGAAAAAGAAGTAGCGCTTACAAAGAAATTTTATGGCTGGCCGGAAGAGCCTTTTTATGTGCCGGATGACGTAAAGGAATTTATGCTTGATTCAGTAGAAAAAGGTGCAAAAGAAGAGCAAGAGTGGCAAGAATTATTAAATGAATTTGAAGCGAATAACAACGAACTGGCAACACAATTCAACCAATACCTTAAGCAGGAATTACCGGGCGATTGGGATAGTAACTTACCTGTTTACAAACCGGCCAATGGCGATGTAGCAACGCGAACAGTAACTTCGGATTTTATCAATAACGTAGCACGAAAAATGCCCTGGCTTTTGGGAGGTAGTGCAGACCTTGGAGAATCTACACAAACATTATTTCAAGCATCCGGCTATTTTTCAAAAACAGATTATAAGAACCGAAACATAGACTGGGGCATCCGCGAGCACGTCATGTGTGCAGCAAGTGGGGGCATGATGGTGCATGGCGGTATTCGACCATTTGCAGCAACCTATTTTGTGTTCACAGATTATGCGAAACCTGCCATTAGGATCGCAGCCATTATGAGCTTGCCGGTAATCTATGTGATGACACACGACTCGATCGGCCTTGGGGAAGATGGAGAAACGCACCAACCCATTGAGCAATTGATCACCTTCCGGGCAATGCCAAATATGGTATTAATTCGCCCCGCCGATGCCAACGAGGCAGTCTATGCATGGAGAGCAGCCATTGCCAGGAAAGATGGCCCAACGATGCTCGTGCTCTCCAGACAAAAAATTTCCGTTTTCGATCAAGAACAGGTAGCTGCGGCTGAAGGATTATTAAAAGGCGCCTATATTTTATCTAAAGAGAAAGGTGAGCAACCAGATGTCCTATTAATAGCAACGGGATCAGAAGTGCATCTGATCCTGGAAGCACAAAAAAAGTTGTCAGAATCTGGAGTAGATGCACGGGTGATTAGTATGCCAAGCTGGGAATTATTCCGGCAACAATCCCTGGCTTACAGGGATGAGATTTTTCCACCCGCAGTGATAAAAAAATTAGCCGTGGAAGCAGGTGCTCCGGAAGGCTGGCATGAATGGGTAGGCTCGGCCGGCGAAATAATTGCCATGCGCGAATTCGGCGCCAGCGCACCCGCCAAAGACCTGTTCCAACATTTTGGTTTTACAGTAGAAAATGTGGTAAACACTACGCTCAAAATGCTTTTGCAACAATGATGAAAGTAATTATAGCTGCAGATCACGCTGGCTTTACGTACAAGGAAATATTGGCCGCTGCAATGCAGGATGCAGGTTACGAGGTACTGGATCTTGGTACAGACGGACAAGATGCGAACGATGATTATCCCGATTACGCAAGCGCTGCAGCTACTGCATTGTTGCATCAGGAAGGAGATCGTGCCATCCTTATTTGCGGCAGCGCAATTGGCGTAAGTATTGCAGCTAATAAATTCGCCGGCATCAGGGCTGGTGTTTGCAATGATAATTATACAGCGCACCAATGTGTGGAGCACGATGACGTCAATATCCTTTGCCTTGGGCAACGCGTAATGGGTATTGAAGTGGCCCGCGAGATTGTATTCACCTTTCTCAAGGCCCGCTTTTCCAATGAGGAACGGCATAAGCGGAGATTAAAAAAAATAGCTGCCATCGAACACAAAAACTTTAAGGAGGATATACTATGAATACGTTAGTTGATTTATTGCGTTACGGACAAAGCTATTGGCTGGATAACCTTTCCAGGAAAAAACTGACCAGCGGCGAACTGCAAAAAAGAGTGTCCGGGCAAGGGCTTAGAGGTATTACGTCTAATCCCAGTATTTTCAACAAATCCATTAGCGGCAGCGCCGACTACGATGATCAGATCAAAGAACTGGCAGCAAAAGGATCCACCGTGCAAGAGATTTATGATGCGCTGACCGTAAAAGATGTTCAGGATGCTTGCGATATACTCAAGCCTGTTTATGATAGTTCCGGCGGAACCGATGGTTTTGTGAGTCTTGAAGTCTCGCCCTATCTGGCGCGCGACACGAATGGATCCATCAGCGAAGCAAGAAGACTGTATCAATTAGTTAACCGCCCAAATTGCCTGATAAAAATCCCGGGAACGAAAGAAGGTATCCCCGCTATTGAAGAATTACTTTATGAAGGCATCAACATAAACGTCACGCTTCTATTTTCTGTTGAACGTTATGTGGAAGTAGCCAAAGCCTATATAAGCGCTGTTGATCGCAGGGTTAAAGAAGGCAAAGAAGTGAACCATATTGTCTCGGTAGCGAGCTTCTTTCTGAGCAGAATAGATATACTTGTGGATCAGCTTTTGAGCCAGCTTATTATCCCGGGAAATGATCGCAGTGATTCGATGCCGCAATTGTTATTTGGGAAGGCGGGCATCGCCAGTGCCAAGCTTGCCTATCAGCGTTTCAAAGAACTGTTTGGCAGCGATGAATGGAAGGCTCTTGCAGACAAAGGCGCTAATGTACAGCGGCCACTTTGGGCAAGTACCAGCAACAAAGATCCGCTGTATAACGATGTCCGTTATGTAGAAACGCTGATTGGCAAAGACACGGTCAATACGCTTCCCGACGAAACCATTGAGGCTTTCGCTGATCACGGAAAGTTGGAAAAAGACACAATCGAAAAAGATATTGATAAAGCCAGCAAGGCATTTAATGACCTTAAAAGCCTATGCATTGATATGGATAGCGTAACCTGGGAGCTGGAGCACGATGGGATCAAAAAATTCATAGAACCATTTGATAAGCTAATGACCGGTCTGGCTGAAAAACGAACTAAAATGAGCGAAAAAAATAGTTCAAGACAATCCATCACCTGTGGCCAGCTAAAGAAGGAAGTGGAAGCCACGTTTACCTCAATGGATGAAAAGCGTGTGGGCGCCCGCCTCTACAACAAAGATTCCTACTTATGGAAAACGGATCCAGAACAAGCGAAGATGATCGCTGAAAGTATGGGCTGGATAACGCTTCCTGATGACTTTGCACAAGTAACGAATGAACTTACTTCTTTTTCCCGACAGATAAAGGACGCAGGCTTTCAACACGCTGTATTGCTCGGCATGGGCGGAAGTAGCCTTTGCTCAGAAGTAGCCCGGGAAACATTCGGCACAGCCGATGGCTACCCGGAATTGCTGGTATTGGACAATACCGAGCCTGCCGCCATACGAGCTATCCAAAACAAAATTGACCTGCAGAAGACGCTGTTCATTGCGGCGTCAAAGTCTGGCGGCACAAAGGAAACGATCAGCTTTTTCAAGTACTTCTATCAGCAATTATCGCAAACAGGACAACAAAATCCTGGTAACAATTTTGTAGCCATCACCGATGCAGGAACGCCATTAGTGGCAATGGCCAATGACTATCATTTTCGCAAAACATTCCTCAATCCCGAAGGCATTGGTGGGCGATATTCTGTATTGTCCGATTTTGGGCTGTTGCCAATGGCATTGATGGGCATTGATATACAAGCCCTGATGGAACGGGCGCAACAGATGAAAACAAGTAGCGATGCCGATGTGCCAGTGGCCGTAAATCCAGCTATTAGTCTTGGAGCAGCATTAGGTGTTTTCGAAAAGAATGGGCGGGATAAGGTCACCTTCATCCTCTCTTCTTCTATTGCTTCTTTTGGTTTTTGGGTGGAGCAGCTGCTGGCAGAAAGTACGGGCAAGGAAGGCAAAGGATTGATCCCGGTAAATGGTGAAGCCCTTGGCAGCCCTGAAGTGTATGGCAACGATCGCGTATTTGTGCAGATAGCTCTTGCAGCAGATAACAGCAGCGATGACGGCGAAAAATTATCCGCACTGGAAGCCGCCGGTCATCCGATTATAAGAATAATGCTGGAAGATAAAATGGCGCTCGGCGGCGAGTACTATCGTTGGGAGATCGCCGCCGCCGTTGCAGGAATGGTGATCGGGATCAATCCATTTGATCAGCCAAATGTGGAACAGAGTAAAAAGAACACCAGCAACATACTGGAAGAGTGGAAGAAAACTAGAAGCTTCAAGACTACAGAACCATTGGTTGAAGCAAATGGCATTTCAATATTTGGTAATGAAGAGATCAACAAGACAGCGAGCAATACAAATGATGCTGTAGGTGGCTTGCTGGATGCCTTTCTTTCACAGTCTAAGCTAAATGACTACATCGCATTGCTACCTTATTTTACGCTTACACCATCGCGCAGCAAAGCACTACAGGCCTGGCGGGAAAAGATGCGAGACACTCTGCAAGCGGCCACCACAGTGCTGAATGGTCCCAGGTATTTGCACTCAACGGGTCAGCTACACAAGGGCGGGCCTGACTCCGGTTTGTATATTATACTGGTGCCGGAAGAGGAAAAAGATATTGCCATTCCAGATGAAGACTATGGATTCGCCACCTTACATCAGGCGCAGTCGCTCGGTGATTTCAGGTCGTTGGAGGATAAGGGACGTAGGGTTATTCGTATCCACTTAGGCAAAGACATTGATAACGGGCTGGACCAGTTAAGCGAAAGTATCACATCAGAAAATCAACCAGAATCATGAATGATAAACAAGCATCTGGGGTAATAACCACGCTGTTCCTGGATATCGGCGGTGTACTGCTGACCAATGGTTGGGGACATGAATCACGACACCTGGCTGCAGAAAAATTTGAGTTAGACGGCGCGGCAATGGAAACCCGTCACAGGATGGCTTTCGATACCTACGAGATGGACAAGATGAGCTTCAACGAATACCTGGATCTGGTTGTATTTTACGAAAAGCGGGATTTTTCCAAAGAAGATTTCAAAACATTCATCTTTCAGCAATCAAAAGCATTGCCAGGGAATATCGATTTCTTCAAAAATCTGAAAGACAAACACAAGTTAAAGATCATTGCCGTGAGTAATGAAGGTCGCGAGCTGAATGAATTCCGGATTCAGCAATTTCAGCTGGATACGCTTTTCGATGCTTATATATCATCCTGCTACGTGCATTTGCATAAGCCCGATGATCAAATGTTGCAGATGGCCTGCGATATCTCACACACGCGAAAAGACCAGGCGCTTTATATCGATGATCAGCTTGTATTAGTTGATGTTGCGAAAGCATTTGGAGTTCCTGCCCATCAGTTCATTGGCATTGAAAATGCTAAAGCATTTCTCGACACCTGTACATTTCATAACACTGCTAAAAACGAAACTAATGCCGGAACAATTGTATGATTTTGGAATGATCGGCCTGGGCACGATGGGGCAGAACCTCGTGTATAATATGTGTGATCAAGGTTTTGCGGTAGCGGGATACGATAAGGATATTGCCAAAGTGAACGCACTGACCAATGATGCAGAAGGGAAGAACGCGAAAGGCATCGCTGATCTGGAAGGATTCATCGGCGCATTGAAGTCGCCCAAGGTTGTAATGCTACTCGTCCCGGCAGGCCCCATCGTAGACGCTGTCATCAACGAATTGAAACCATTGCTGCAAAAGGACGATCTTATTATGGATTGCGGCAACTCACATTTTACCGATACCGATCATCGCATTGCGGAATTGGAACAGGACCATATTCACTTCATGGGAGTTGGCATTTCCGGTGGAGAATCCGGCGCCCGTAACGGGCCAAGCATTATGCCTGGCGGTGCACGAGATGTATATGAACGCGTGGCACCTATGCTCAAAGCCGTCGCTGCAAAAGTGGATGGTGATGCCTGCGTAACATGGGTTGGCAATGGTTCTGCAGGTCACTATGTAAAGATGGTGCACAATGGCATTGAGTATGCCCAGATGCAAATCATAGCGGAAGTTTATCATCTTTTGCAGCAGAATCTTGGCCTGGATAATGACCGGTTGCACGAGGTATTTTCAAAGTGGGATGCAGGCAGGATGCAGTCCTATCTTTTAGAAATCACAGCAGACATATTTGCCCAAAAAGATGACCTCACATCCAACCGGCTTATTGACATGATCCTTGATATTTCAAAACAAAACGGCACCGGAAAGTGGACCTCTGAGAGCGCTATGGACCTGTTTGTGCCTATACCGGCTATTGATGCCGCTGTTACTTCGAGGGACATAACCGTCTTAAAGAAAGAACGTGCTACTGCGGCAAAAAAGCTTAATTGGTTTCCGGTTGTTTTTAAACAGAGTGAAAGTGAATTGATCAACTGGGTGGGCGATGCACTCCATTTTTCAACAATCATTGCGTACGCACAAGGCTTTGCATTATTGCAGAAAGCTTCTACCGAATTTCACTACGACATCAAGCTGGATGAGGTAGCCCGCATTTGGCGCGGTGGCTGCATCATTAGATCCTCTTTTCTGGATGAAATTCTTAAAGCCTTTAAGGCAACCCCCGGGCTTCCTGATATTCTATTGAACGGGGACATTGGCTTACTACTCGAAACCTGCCAGGATGGAATGCGGCTCTCAGTTAAAACCGGCATTGATTCTGGTGTGCCGATGCCTGTGATAATGGCGTCTCTGGCTTATTTTGACAGTTATCGCAGCGCAAGGCTTCCTGCAAATCTGATACAGGCTCAACGGGACTATTTCGGGGCTCATACTTATGAGCGAACAGACCGCGAAGGAATTTTTCATACACAATGGAACCAAACAAATGAAGATGGAAGCAAGCACTAAGGTCGGCGCAACGGTCATTGTCATCTTCGGCGCGGCCGGTGATCTTACCTGGCGAAAATTAATGCCCGCCATCTACAACCTCTTTTTAGATGGATGGATACCCGAACATTTTGCCGTGATCGGCGTTGCCAGAACGGAACTCACCACTGCTGCATTCACCAAGCGTGTTCACGAAGGCATAGACCAATTTTCAAGGACCGGAAAGGCAGAAAAAAAAGACTGGGCGAAGTTCGTAACCTATCTGTCTTATACAATAGGCGACTTTTCCGAGGCGGGCACCTACAAGAAGTTAAATACCCAACTGGATAAGATAGAGAAAAGCTGGGGCGAGCCCGTTAACCGGGTGTTCTACATGGCAGTGCCCCCTATGTTTTTTGAAACCATTGCTACGAAGATTGGGCAGAATGGTCTATCCAGAAACAAATTACTTAGCCGTATTGTCGTAGAAAAACCATTTGGCCATGATTATGACAGCTCGGTAAAGCTGAATGAACTACTGCACGGGCTTTTTGATGAAAATCAAATATACCGGATCGATCATTATCTGGGCAAAGAAACTGTTCAGAACATCCTTGCGTTTCGCTTTGCGAATGCGATGTTTGAGCCACTTTGGAACCGAAATTATATAGACCATATTCAGATCACCGTCTCAGAACAATTAGGCGTTGAAAGCCGGGGTAATTATTACGAGACAGCTGGCGCTTTGCGGGATATGATCCAGAACCATCTCTTACAATTGCTATGCCTCATTGCTATGGAAGCTCCTGTTTCTTTTGATGCCAATGAAGTACGCAACCGCAAGGTGGACGTGCTGAATGCCATGCGAAAGATATTGCCGGAGCAAGTGCACAATTATGCCGTTCGCGGCCAGTACGGCAAAGGTTGGATCGAAGGCAAAAAAGTGAAGACTTACCGCGATGAACCCGACGTATCAAAAACATCTAACAAGGAGACCTTTGCTGCGGTAAAGTTCTTTATAGATAACTGGCGCTGGCAGGGTGTGCCATTCTATGTGCGCACGGGGAAGCGGATGAATGAGACCATTTCGGTGATCACTATACAGTTCAAGCCGGTGCCACACCAGTCCTTTCCACTGGAAACAACAGAGAACTGGCAACCGAATAGGCTCATACTGAATATCCAGCCACACATGGGCATTCGGATGAGATTTCAGGCAAAACGGCCAGGCCTCAAAATGCTGCTTAATCCTGTGGATATGGTATTCAACTATGCAGACTCTTACACAACAGGTACGCCGGAAGCTTACGAAACTTTGCTGCTGGATATCTTCCAGGGTGATGCGACCTTGTTCATGCGCGCCGACCAGGTAGAAGCGGCGTGGAGCATTTTGATGCCAATTATCAATGCGTGGGATGCCAACACATCTCCTAACTTTCCTAATTATGAATCAGGCACGCACGGGCCGGAAGATGCGGAAGCGCTCATTGCCAAAGACGGCCACAACTGGATCGTGATGCCACTTGAAAAAAATGATCATGAACAAGGAAAATAATATTCAAATCTACGCCGACGAAGCTGCTTTATCTGAGGGTGCTGTACGGTTGATCATCAACATTGCCAATACAGCTATTCTCCAACAGGGTCGCTGTTCTATAGCATTGTCCGGTGGCAATACACCCCAGAGCGTATATGCACTTTTGGCAACTTCTCCACTCTGCGATGAAATTGCCTGGGATAAAATATTCTTTTTTTGGGGGGATGAACGTTGCGTGCCGTCGAATGATGAGCAAAGCAATTACTATCATGCGAAGGAAATTCTGCTGGATAAAATCAGCATTCCTAAAGAAAATATTTTCCCGATTTACTGTTATGCAAGTCCATCAAATGCTGCATTTCGCTACGAAGAAACACTTAGAACATCTCTTGGTGATTGGCATCCACGGTTGGATCTGATCCTGCTCGGGCTTGGTGAGAATGGCCACACTGCATCGTTATTTCCTGGTCACAAAACGGCATTGTATGATGAACGGCTCGTGGTGAATGTGTTTGTGCCGGAGCAAGACATGCACCGCGTTTCCATGACATCTTACCTGATAAACCACGCCGCAAATATCATCTTCCTGGTAAGCGGTGCAGGTAAAGCAGCGATCCTGCAATGCACAATATCCGGTGCTTACGATCCTGCAAATATTCCTGCCCAAACCATTC
Organism: Chitinophagaceae bacterium; assembly: GCA_965246905.1. Classification (GTDB taxonomy): domain Bacteria; phylum Bacteroidota; class Bacteroidia; order Chitinophagales; family Chitinophagaceae; genus UBA1952. The sequence goes on along the minus strand of CBDFFZ010000009.1, from coordinate 30,416 downwards.
ATCCGGACGATGGAACTTTGTACTGGCTGGTTGATGAACAAGCAGCCGCCCTCTTACCTAAAGACACACTTTAATGAACATTAGTCCACTTGCCGGCAAACTGGCAACACCAGGCATACTGGTCAATATTCCACAACTGATCACCGCTTACTATAGCAATAAACCAGACCCCGCCATTATCGGGCAAAGGGTGTCATTTGGCACCTCTGGTCATAGAGGCTCTTCGTTTAATTGTTCGTTTAATGAAGATCATATTCTTGCCATTACTCAGAGTATTTGTCAGTACCGGAAAGCGAATAAGATTGATGGCCCCTTGTTCATTGGAATGGACACGCACGCCCTATCAGCACCGGCATTGGCTTCAGCATTAGAAGTGCTGGCCGCAAATGACGTTACGGTGATGATGGCAGGCATGGAAGAATATACGCCAACACCTGTTATTTCTCATGCAATACTTACCTACAATAAAGGCCGTACCGCTGGCTTAGCGGATGGCATTGTTATAACGCCTTCACACAACCCACCCGATGATGGAGGCTTCAAATATAACCCACCTAATGGCGGCCCGGCAGGCACAAGTACCACATCATGGATCGAAGCCAGGGCCAATGAATTACTGGAAGAAAAATTAAAAGGCGTCGTAAGGATTGCTTTGCAAAAAGCCCTGAAAGCAGGCACCACGAACAAACACGACTATCTTAACACCTACGTAGCAGATCTTGGAAATGTTGTTGACATGGACATCATTCGGAATTCGGGGATTCACATGGGAGTTGATCCGCTTGGAGGCGCCGGGGTTCATTACTGGGCGCCGATCGCAGATCATTACAACCTAAATCTCACAGTGATCAACCAGCAGGTAGATCCAACGTTTCGCTTTATGACCGTGGACTGGGATGGTAAGATCCGGATGGATCCATCTTCATCCTATGCTATGGAAAGTTTGATTGATCAGAAGGATAAATTCGACATCTCTTTCGCCTGCGATACCGACCATGATCGCCATGGGATTGTTACAAAAAGTGCGGGGTTATTGCCACCCAATCATTACCTGGCAGTCTGTATTTCTTATCTCTTTCAACACCGGAAAGAGTGGAGTAAAAACATGGCAGTTGGGAAAACAGTGGTAAGCAGCTCGATCATTGATCGTATTACTGCAAAGCTGGGCAGAAAGTTGTATGAAGTACCTGTAGGCTTCAAATGGTTCGTAGAAGGATTGATGGATGGCTCGCTTGGCTTTGTAGGCGAAGAAAGTGCAGGCGCTACTTTCAACCGTAAAGATGGCAGTGTATGGACGACCGATAAAGATGGTTTTATTCCGGCTTTGCTGTCCGCTGAAATCACCGCGAAAATGGATAAAGATCCCGCTGAAGTTTATAAGGATTTAACGAAGGAATTAGGCGCGCCGGTGTACGATCGCGTAGAAGCCCCGGCAAACCGCGAACAGAAAAAAGCGTTGAGCACGCTTTCCCCGGGCCAGATTTTGGCGACAGAGTTGGCGGGCGAAAAGATAGAACAGAAGCTTTCCAAAGCACCGGGAAATAACGAACCGATAGGTGGAGTAAAGGTGGTGACGAAGAACGGCTGGTTTGCCGCCCGTCCTTCCGGCACCGAAGACATTTACAAGATCTATGCGGAAAGCTTCAATGGTGAGGCGCATTTAAAAGATATATTGAAAGAAGCACAGCAAATAGTTGACAAAGCTTTAGCAGCGACCCCATCAACTAAAAACGCCTGATGATAAAACTCACGATCGAAGCAGCACATGAGCTCATTACAAACATGCGCGATAGTTTTTTGGCCAACGGTAATAGCCCGGAACTAGCTGTTGAGGCACCACTCCGTGCAGCGTTGTATAGCGCCGATCAAATGGAGCGCTTTGCTGTTGAACTGGCAAAAAAACATGAGCTCAACAAGCGTTCCATTCCAGGTCACCTCATCGTGCGGCTAAACGATAATGAAAAGGTTTTAAATGCAGTACGGAAGCTTTTAGTTGAAGCAATTAAAGAAGATAAAGCGGTATCGCCGGCCAGTGAATGGCTGATCGACAACTTCTACCTGATCGAAGAACAGATCCATACAGCGAAACAGCATTTGCCCATAGGATACAGTGCCAGCCTGCCACAACTGGTAAATGGCGCACGGGCGGCAACTACGCGCGTGTATGACATTGTGCTGGAAATAGTATCCCATAGCGATGGAAAGATCGATGAAGAGCGATTGAGTAGTTTCATCAGATCTTATCAATCTGTTACGCCGCTTAAACTGGGTGAGCTGTGGGCCATTCCGATCATGTTGCGCCTTACGCTTATCGAGAATTTGAGACGTGTTGGCGCACTGATCGCCATTGACCGCATTGATGTAAACCTGGCCGATTATTGGGTACAGAAAATACTGGACGTATCCCAAAACGATCCTAAGAATCTTATTCTTGTCATTGGTGAACTGGTCAAATCCAACCCGCCGGTTGTAAGCGCCTTCGTTTCGGAAATGAACCGTCAGTTATCGGGCAAAGGACCGGCACTGGCATCTGCGCTTACCTGGATAGAGCAACGACTCAATGAAGATGGACGAACCACGCAGGAATTTGTAAATGTAGAAATCCATAAACAGGCAGTCAACCAGGTTTCGGTCAGCAATAGCATCAGCAGCCTGCGCTTGCTTGCATCTATAGATTGGAGGGATTTTGTAGAAGGACATAGTGTCGTTGAGCAAACATTGGCGAGTGAACATGCAGGCATTTACGCCGATATGGACTTCAAAACGCGCGATAATTACCGCCACGTTGTAGAATATATCGCCAAAGCATCCAACCGTTCTGAACAGGAAATAGCAGCAATAGCTGTTCGCCTGGCGGACGAGAATAGACGCAATGAACATCCTTTCAAACACAAAGCCCATGTGGGATATTTCCTTATTGGTAAGGGCGCTTCGCAAACAAAAAAAGAAGCCGGTATCACCGCTTCCGTTGCCGAAAAGATAAGGGGCTTTTTGAGCAGGAACCGGCTGGGAGCCTATCTGGGAGCCATTTTTCTTATCACCGGCTCTATCAGTACGCTGTTCTTATTTAAAGCCTATCACGATAACGAATTTGGCAATTGGTTGCTGTTCATTATTGGAGCACTACTCGTACTTTCTTCCAGTCAGCTGGCGATCACGGTCGTAAATTTTTTTGCAACGCTGCTGGTAAAGCCGCATTTGCTGCCCCGGATGGACTATTCCGACAAGATACCCGATAGTTGCAGCACGCTGGTGATCATACCGGCCATGCTCACCAACAAGGCGGAGATAGAGAGCCTGGTAGAAGCCCTGGAGGTTAGGTTTCTGGCCAACCGGAACACCAATCTCCTCTTTGGATTACTGACCGACTTTACAGACGCTCAGGAGGAGACCATACCTGGAGATGCTGGTCTTTTAGCTATCGTAAAAAATGGAATTGAAGCATTAAAAGCAAAGTACGAAACGGGCGGAAAAGAAATATTTTATCTCTGTCATCGCCCGCGTCTATGGAATGCTGCGGATAAAATATGGATGGGCTTTGAACGGAAACGTGGGAAGCTGAGTGACTTGAATGGCTTGTTGCGCGGCAATTCCGTTGGCAAATTTTCTTTGATCTTTGGCAATATCAAAAAGCTTCAGCTTGTAAAGTATGTGATCACCCTGGATGCCGACACCCAATTGCCAAGGGGAGCAGCCTGGAAGATGATCGCTACCCTTGCACACCCATTAAACCATGCCCTCTACCATGAAAAGAAGAAACGGGTTACAGAGGGTTATGGCATTCTTCAGCCAAGGGTAACGGTTAGTCTCCCCGAGCCGCGCAGCTCTTTTTACAGCAGGTTGCATGGCAATGAACCGGGCATTGATCCTTATACCCGCGCAACGTCCGATGTTTACCAGGACCTGTTTGCAGAGGGATCATTCATCGGCAAAGGCATTTACGACGTTGATATTTTTGAGCGTGCACTAAAGGGCCGGTTTCGGGAAAACAGCATTCTTAGCCATGACCTGCTGGAGGGCTGTTACATACGATCAGGTCTGCTCAGCGATGTTGAATTGTTTGAGACATACCCCGGCACTTATCAGTCCGACATGAAGCGGAGGTCCAGATGGATCCGTGGTGACTGGCAATTGCTCTTATGGTTCCTGCCCTTTATTTCAGGTCCCGACAAGCGCCTGCATAAGAATCCTTTGTCCAATCTTTCCCGCTGGAAGATCTTTGACAACATTCGTCGCAGCCTTATTCCCATTGCGCTAACTGCCCTGATCATCCTGGGGTGGACAGTATTACGGGCACCTGTTTTCTGGACGTTCGCGGTGTCCGGAATTATCCTTTTTCCCATCTTCATTAGTCTTGTTTGGGATGCTTTCCGTAAATCTAAAGATGTTGTTTTAAGTCAGCACATTAAGGTACTGGTGCGCAATACGCGTAACATCGTCTTTCAAACATTCTTCTCAGTTGTCTGTCTTCCTTACGAAGCCTACGTCAGTCTTTCTGCAATTGGACGTACCCTTTGGCGAATGATTTTTTCCCGTAAAAATCTACTGCAATGGAACCCATCGTCAACTACAGAACGGATGCAAGAGAACAGCCTTGCAGCCGCTTATCGCACGATGTGGTTCGCTCCCTTCCTGACCATCGTGATGATTGCGTTTCAGGGTATCTTTACTCCTTTAAACCTGCTTACCGCCGGGCCTATTGTTTTACTATGGGCATTTTCACCTTTTCTTACCTGGATCAGCAGTCAGCGATTACCCAAACAGCGGGCAGCGTTGACCGAAGTGCAAAACAATTTCCTGCAAATACTTGCGCGGAAAACCTGGGCGTTTTTTGAGCGCTTTGTAACCGCAAATGACAACTGGCTGCCGCCCGATAATTTTCAGCAGTATCCTGCACCCGTTGTTGCACATCGTACATCCCCCACCAATATTGGCCTTTCGCTTCTGGCCAATTTAACCGCTCATGACTTTGGCTATATTACGACCAAAAAATTACTGAAGCGTATTGAAGACACCGTTGCGACCCTGAACAAATTGGAGCGTTATCGTGGCCACTTTTATAATTGGTACAATACAGAAACGTTGGCGCCGCTTGTGCCGAAGTATATTTCTACAGTTGATAGCGGAAACCTGGCAGGGCATCTGCTCACTATGCGCCAGGGCATCTTTGAGCTATTACATGAGCCCATCATACACCCAAAAACATTTGAAGGGTTGTGCGATACCTGGCATGTTTTAAAAGAGACGATAGGCAGTACTCAAGCCGAAAAATTTGTTCAATTTTCATCGCTGCTAACAACAGCTAGTCAATCCCCGCCAACGCAGCCGCAAGCAATTTTCGCGTCGCTAAACCATTTGTCTGAACACTTTAGACAGGAAGCGCAGATGATCCATCCGGAAAAAGAGAGCGCGGAAGAATGGTGGATCGAACGGTTGTCTTCTCAGCTATCCGACCTTTTAGAAGCTCAACAATTGCTTGGGCCCTGGCTTTCCGCTGTGCCGGTACCGGAAAAGTTTACTTCAACAACATCATTGCAGGGAGAGCTCAGTTTAACATCGGTTAGTAACAAAGTCAATCAATGGATAGTAGCGCTTCCAGAATTATTGCGCTCTGAAAATACAACTGAGGAACAAAACTGGCTGGAGTCATTTGGCAGATCACTGGCGCCAACCCAAAGGGCAGCGCGGGAACAGATTTCCGCCATTGAACGCTTAGGTCACGAATGTATTGGGCTTTCGGATATGGAATGGAATTTCCTGTACGATGCTTCCAAGCATTTATTATCTATCGGCTATAATGTTGGGGAAGGTGTTCGTGATCCTGGCTACTATGATCTTTTGGCTTCGGAAGTGCGGCTCTGTGTTTTTGTGGCTATTGCCCAGGGAAAGTTGCCGGAAGACAGTTGGTTTGCCCTTGGCAGACAGCTAACGAATGTGGGAGGCAGCTCCATCCTCTTATCGTGGAGCGGCTCAATGTTTGAATACCTGATGCCACTCCTGGTCATGCCGACCTATGAAAACACGTTGCTCGACCAAACGTATAAGGCGGCCATCAAAAGACAAATAGAGTTTGGCAGGCAGCGTGGTATACCCTGGGGCGTTTCCGAGTCGGGATATAACATGGTCGATGTGAACAGCAACTATCAATACAAAGCATTTGGCGTACCTGGCCTGGGCTTAAAGCGCGGCCTGGAAGTGGATGCTGTAGTTGCACCGTACGCAACCGCCTTATCGCTCATGGCAGCACCGGAGGCAGCCTGCAAAAATCTGGAGCAACTTGTTGCTGATGGATTTGAGGGGGAATATGGTTTGTATGAAGCGGTGGATTACACGCCATCCCGCCTCCAGCGCGGCCAAAACCATGCGATCGTGCAGTCGTTCATGGCCCACCACGAAGGCATGAGCTTTTTGTCTATTGGCTTTCTGTTGCATGGCCAGCCCATGCAGCGCCGCTTCGAAGCGGAGCCGCAGTTTAAAGCCACTTTATTACTGTTGCAGGAACGCATCCCGAAAGCATCATCTTTCTATGCGCATACAACACACCTATCCGATTATAATGTTCCTGTCAGTGGAACGCAGGTACGGATCCTGACAACACCAGACACCGTTATCCCGGAAGTTCAGTTATTATCGAACGGCAAATACCACATGATGCTCACCAATGCCGGTGGTAGTTACAGCCGCTGGAAGGATATGGCTATTACCCGCTGGCGGGAAGATGTGACGTGCGATAATTGGGGAGCTTTCTGTTATATACGGGATGTGCAAAGCGGAAAGTATTGGTCCACAACCTACCAGCCAACGAGTATGCAGGGTAAAAATTTCGAAGCTGCATTTTCACAGGGACGGGTCGATTTCCATAATTCGGATGATGGGATTGAGGCACATACCGAAATTGTCGTTTCGCCGGAAGATGATATCGAACTACGCAGGGTGAAGCTTACCAATAAATCCGCGTCGGAACGAACAATTGAGCTCACAAGTTATGCCGAGGTAGTATTGGCCAATCCTTCTTCGGATGATATGCAGCAGGCATTCAGCAGCCTTTTTGTGCAGACCGAAATTTTAAAGGATCAGCAGGCCATCATCTGCACGCGCAGGCCAAGAGCACCCGGCGAGCAGCCACCGTGGATGTTTCACTCCATGTCCATGCAACACATGGATAAAGCCGAAACATCCTACGAAACAGACCGCATGGAATTTCTGGGACATGGAAATACGGTTGCCACCCCACAAGTCATGAACAGCCCTGGGCCGCTTAGCAATAGTAGCGGGTCAGTGCTTGATCCCATTGTAGCGATCCGCCAGAATATTGTATTGAAGCCTGGTGAAAGCATCACGGCGGACATGATCATTGGGGTAGCGGACACACGCGAAGCCTGCGAAAGCTTATTGGCAAAATATCAGGATAAGCATCATAAGGATCGGGTCTTTGAACTTGCATGGACCCATAGCCAGGTGGTGCTCAGGCAGATCAACGCGACAGAGGTGGAAGAACAGCTTTTTGGTAAGCTTGCAGGATCAGTCATTTACACTAATCAGTCTTTGCGTGCCGATGCTTCCATCATTATCAAAAATAAGAGAGGGCAATCGGGACTTTGGGGGTATTCTATTTCCGGCGACCTGCCCATTGTGCTGCTACAGATCGAAAATCAGGACAGTATTGAATTGGTAAAACAGTTGATAAAGGCGCATACCTACTGGCGGCTTAAAGGGCTTTTGGTGGATCTTGTAATATGGAACGATGATCACGATGGCTACCGGCAAGCCTTCCAAACCCAAATACAGTCGCTCATTCCGAACGATCTGGTTGACAAGCCAGGCGGTGTATTTGTTCGCGCTGCTGATCAGATATCCGCTGAAGACCGTATCCTTTTCCAAACGGTTGCGAGGATCAATATCACAGATAGAAACGGATCGCTGGAGAACTACTTAAAAGAAGATGGAACTGGCAAATCGAAAATTCCTTACATCAAACCGGATACGTCTTATGAACCAGAAGAAACAGCGATCACAGCACCCGAAGATCGTCTATTCTTTAACGGGCTCGGTGGCTTTTCGCAGGATGGACGTGAATACATTATTACGGTCGACAATAAAAATAGAACACCGGCACCATGGGTGAATGTGATCGCCAACCCGGTTTTCGGCACGGTCATATCCGCCAGCGGGCAAGCGTATACCTGGACGGAAAATGCGCATGAATTGCGGCTCACTCCCTGGAACAATGACCCCGTAACTGATAGCGCAGGCGAGGTGTTTTACATGCGGGATGAGGACACCGGTCATTATTGGTCGCCCACTCCCTTGCCTGCAGGCGGTGCTTCTATCTATAATACAAGACATGGATTTGGGTACAGCATTTTCGAACACAGTGAAGATGGCATTTACTCGGAGATGACCGTCTATGTGGCTATGGACCTACCCGTAAAATTCACCGTGCTTAAAATCAGGAATGATTCCGGACGGCCGCGCCGCTTATCGGTTACCGGCTATTGTGAATGGGTACTGGGTGACCTGCGTGCGAAAACAGCCATGCATATCATTACTGAAATTGATCCCAATACGGGCGCTTTTTTTGCTAAGAATCCTTACAGTACAGAGTTCGATGGTCGGGTTGCTTTCTTTGATACGGATGAAGAACAAAAAACATTCACGGGCGACAGAACGGAATTTATAGGCAGGAACAGATCGTTACAAAGCCCGGATGGCATGCGTCGTTTGAAGTTTTCTGGTAGAGCAGGTGTTGCTTTAGACCCCTGCGCTGCTATACAAACTACTTTTGACCTTGCAGATGGTGAAGAAAAAGAAATTATTTTCCGACTGGGTGCGGGTACGAATGAAAGCATAGCAAGCGATCTTGTCAATCAGACCAGAGGTGCACAAGCTGCGCATGAAGCACTGGATCAGGTAAAAAAATACTGGCAGAAAACGGTCACAGCGTTGCAAATTGAGACACCCGATACTGCTGTCAATACACTAACGAACGGCTGGCTCAACTACCAGTCGCTGTCATGCAGGTTGTGGGGACGTAGTGGGTTCTATCAATCGGGCGGGGCATTTGGTTTTCGCGATCAATTGCAGGACGTACTATCGTTGCTCTATACCCGGCCATCTTTGGCGAGGGCGCAAATATTGCTTTGTGCTGCCCACCAGTATGAAGAAGGGGATGTGCAGCATTGGTGGCATCCACCAAGCGGGCGCGGTGTACGCACGCGCATATCCGACGACTATCTCTGGCTGCCATTCGTGACGTCTATGTACGTGCAGCATACCGGCGATAAACAAATTCTGGACGAATATCAACACTTCCTGCATGGACGATTACTTAATACCGGCGAAGAATCTTATTACGAACTACCCGAAATTTCTGGTCAATCGGCCAGGCTATATATACACTGTGTACGGGCTATTAAACATGGCTTAAACTTTGGTGAAAATGGATTGCCGCTTATGGAAACAGGCGACTGGAATGATGGTATGGACCGTGTTGGCGCGGGGGGCAAAGGTGAGAGTATCTGGCTGGCCTTCTTTCTTTATGATGTACTCACCAGGTTTATCGACATTGCTCATTTACACAACGATCCTGACTTCTCAACCCAATGCAAGGATGAATCAGAAAAGTTGAAAGCCGCAATTGACAAAAGTGGCTGGGATGGAAATTGGTACCGCCGTGCTTACTTTGATGACGGATCGCCACTTGGTTCAGCTTCCAACACAGATTGTCAGATAGATTCCATTGCACAAAGCTGGTCTGTATTGTCTGGCGGCGGAAATGCGGAACGTTCTAAAAAAGCGATGGAGTCCGTAGCGGAACGTCTGGTAAATAAAGAGGCTGGTATTATACAATTACTCGACCCACCTTTTGACAAAGGACCGGAAAGCCCTGGTTACATCAAAGGTTATGTGCCTGGAGTGCGCGAAAATGGCGGTCAATATACCCATGCAGCTGTGTGGATGATTATGGCATTTGCAAAACTAGGCGATAAGAAAAGAACCTGGGAGCTGTTGCAAATGATCAATCCCATTAATCATGGCAGTACAGCCGAGCAAATCGCCACATACAAAGTAGAACCTTACGTAGTTGCCGGTGATGTCTATTCACGTGATCCACATAAAGGACGCGGCGGCTGGACCTGGTACACGGGTTCTGCAAGCTGGATGTATCAGCTGATCATCGAGTCATTCATAGGGCTTTGCAAGGAAGGCGATAAGCTGAAGTTTAACCCCTGCCTGCCACTGGAATGGGAGACCGTAAAAGTGCGCTATCGGTTGGGGGAGACGCTGTATCATATTATCCTGCAACAGAAAGAAGGTACTGATGAAACAACCGTTACAACAGATGGGGTAACGCAGCGTGAACCAACACTAACCCTCGTTGATGATCAAAAAGAACATGAAGTAGTAGTGGTTTGCTACAGCAAAACCAGCGTTGCGGTGCAAGCCACCTAAACAATTTTTTATGGCGTATCAGATATTCCCGTCCATTCTTGCCGCTGATTTTGGAAATCTTCAGCAGGTATGTGAACTGATCAACAGCAGTGAAGCCGATGGTTTTCATCTTGATGTTATGGATGGGCTATTTGTCCCGAATATTTCGTTCGGATTCCCGGTCATCAAAACTATTCAGCGGTACGCCACCAAGCCGTTGGATGTTCATTTAATGATCGTTGAACCGGAACGCTATCTGGAACGGTTTCGGGATGCGGGCGCCAATACATTGACCATTCATTTGGAAGCGTGTAAGGACTTGCCGCACACCATTGAAAAGATCAGCGATCTGGGTATGAAAGTCTGCATCGCCATTAAACCTCAAACAGATGTATCGTCGATAAAAACTTATATTACCGTTATTCATTCGGTCTGTATGATGAGCGTCGATCCAGGCTTTGGCGGGCAATCTTTTATGCAAGAAACCTATAAACGCATAGAAGTGCTGAACGCAATGATCGCCAATCAAAATACCAAAGTATTGATCAAGGTGGACGGCGGTATCGATCAACACAACTGCTCAAAGCTTATCGCCACCGGTGCAGATATCCTCGTAGTAGGCACCGCTATTTTCGCCGCCAGTGATTCCGTCAAAGCCATTGCGCTACTTAAACAGTCGTAAGCAAATATTGCCTTATTAAGGCTATTTCCTGCATCAGAATTTCCATACTCAAAACATGGGAATGATGTAACTTTTTGCAGAAGGCATGTAACACTATATCCTTGGTGTTGGTTCAACTTCGATGAGTGGCAGGCATTGCTTTTACCGCTAGTTAATTGAGCTCAAAAAAGAGTGTTCATTCAGCCCCATTGTAATCAGGTGATCGCCGCACTTTGTCGTGACAAAAGCCAAAAACAGATCGAATATGCAACACAATATGAATAGCCTGCTCGGATTTAAAATGGGCGCAACCGATGGTGAAATAGGCGAATTGAAAGCTTTCTATTTTGATGACGAAACCTGGGCCATCCGCTACCTGGTTATAGAGACGGGTAGTTGGTTCTCGAACAAAAAAGTATTGATCGCACCACAGGCCTTGTTGACGACCGATTGGAGCCATCGTGACTTTCCCATAAATCTTACCAAAGAGCAGGTAAAAAGTTGCCCGGATGTCGATACTGATAAACCCATTTCTTACCAGCAGGAAATTGACATGTTCGGCCATTATGCCTGGGAGCGTTATGGCGGAGGAGGCTTTTACGCGGGCAGCTCTGCGGCTGTGATGAACCTGCCGCCGATTGTAAATGAAGAAATAATCAGGGAAAACCGCAATGACGAGCGCGAGGATTTTGACCCACACTTACGGAGTACCACTGAGGTATCCGGGTATCACATTCACGCAACGGACGGCGATATTGGCCACGTAGATGATTTCACTATAGACGATGAGACGTGGACTATGACCAACCTCATTATTGATACTCATAACTGGATCGGGAGTCATAAAGTACTAATACCGGTTCGGCATGTTACAGAAATCCGGCTGAGTAACATTACCGTCATGGTCGATATTTCAATGGAATACGTTAAAGATTGTACGGTGTTCGATGAAAACAGCTTGTATCCACCAAACGCATTGTAAAGGCTGCCACGGACACGAATAGCTTTACGAAGCTTGAACTATAATTTCCCCTGCTTGGTTGCCTCGTCATCTATTCTAAACTTACTAACAAGGTACAATCAAGATGGCAATGCAAAACATAAAGGTACGCTCAGAAAATCCCGACCATCAAACGCACTATGGAAAGATCATTTCCGTTCGTGGCAGTGTTGTGGATGTTTGGTTCGATGACGCGCTACCTTCTATTTACACCGTGTTGCATACCGGAAAAAATCACGAAGTTGTCCTGGAAGTATTGACACAAATAGATGAAAACAGGGTACGGGGCATTGCGCTCACACCCACGCAAGGGCTGTCAAGAGGAATGGAGGTAACCACCTGCGGTAAGGAATTGACGGTGCCCATTGGCAAAGACATCATGGGTAGAATGTTCGATGTTTTTGGCAATACCATTGACAAAGGCGAGCCCTTGAAGAAAATGGAGCAGCGTAACATCCATCAATCGCCACCTCCGCTGAAAAAGCGTTCTACAAAGTCAGAGATCTTTATTACCGGCATTAAAGCTATTGATGTGTTGATGCCTTTGGAACGTGGCGGCAGTGCAGGTTTGTTTGGAGGTGCCGGTGTGGGAAAAACCGTTTTGCTTACTGAGATGATCCATAATATGGTGGGGCATAATCAGGGTGTGAGCATGTTCTGTGGTATTGGTGAACGCTGCCGCGAAGGACAGGAATTGTACCAGGAGATGAAAGATGCAGGCCTGCTCAAAGACATGGTCATGCTGTTCGGGCAAATGAATGAACCACCTGGCGCAAGGTTTCGCGTGGGGCATGCCGCCTTGACCATAGCAGAATATTTTAGGGACGACGAACGCAGAGATGTGCTGTTGCTCATCGATAATATCTTTCGGTTCATACAGGCAGGTATGGAAGTAAGTGGGCTCAGGGGACAGATGCCTTCACGCCTCGGTTATCAACCCACCATGGGTACGGAACTGTCGAAGCTGGAAGAGCGCATTGCCAATACGGATAATGGATCCATCACCTCGATACAGGCGGTTTATGTACCTGCAGATGATCTGACAGATCCTGCAGCGGTGCATACTTTTTCCCACCTATCTGCGTCCATTGAACTATCCAGAAAGAAAGCCGGCGAAGGATTGTATCCCGCTATAGACTTGTTGCAATCGAATTCTAAAATGGCCACACCCGGTATCATTGGGGACAGGCATTACAACCTTGCGCAGCAGATCAGGGAAACTCTCGCCAAATACAAAGAATTGAAGGACATCATCGCAATGCTTGGCCTGGAGCAGCTTTCCGCAGCCGACCGTAATGTGGTGAACAGAGCCAGGCGTCTTGAACGATTTTTCACACAGCCCTTCTTTGCCACCGAACTATTCAGTGGATTAAAGGGAAAAGAGGTGAGCCTTGAAGATGGATTGACTGGATGTGAACGCATTCTTGCAGATGAGTTTAAAGACCTGCCGGAAAGCGCTTTCTATATGATCGGCAGCATTGAGGAAGCAATACAAAAAGGCAGCGTAAAAAAAGAGAAGGAACCGGTGAAGGCCTAAAACTGAATGTATGGAACCAACATTGATGCACCTGAAAATATTACTGCCGTTTAAGGTTTTTATAGAGGTGCAGCATATAAAGAGAATTGTGGCAGAAACAGGCGATGGTCAGTATGGATTCTGGCCGCAAAGACTGGATTGTGTAGCGGCATTGGTCGCTGGCATTTTTATGTATGAAACTGTTGAAGGCGGAGAAAAATACATAGCAGTTGATAAAGGGATAATGGTAAAAGCAGGAACAGAAGTAATGGTATCGGTGCGCAATGCCATTGGTGGGGCGGATCTTGGAAAACTGCATGAAGCCGTTCAACAAGAATTTAAAATCCTCGATGAGCATGAAAAGAATGTGCGTGCGGTCATGGCGAAAATGGAGAGCAGCTTTATCACGAGGTTACAGAAATTTCAAGCTCAATAAACATGAAACACGATGCAGATAAGCAGGATGAAGACTCATTTGCCAGCGAGATAGCAGGCAAAGAAAAAAGAAAACTAAAGGCGCAACGAACTAACAACAATGTTTGGTCTGGCCTGGGGATGATGGGGATGGTGGGCTGGTCGGTGGTAGTGCCCACCTTATTGGGTGCGGCGGCTGGCTTTTGGCTTGACAGGCGCTATCCGCAAACCTTTTCCTGGACACTCACCTTGCTCCTTGCAGGACTGGTAACGGGAAGTGTAGTTGCCTGGTATTGGGTAGATAAAGAGGATAAAGAAATGCACGACGATAAAGGGCAAAATGATGAATGAGCCATTGAAGATGATATTGATTTTTATAGCCGGTTTAGTGTTGGGTACCGTCTTCTTTGGCGGGCTTTGGCTTACGGTTAAAAAAACGGCGACATCAACTAGCCCGGCTTTGCTGGTCCTGGGAAGTTTTGTGTTCAGAATGGTGCTGGTATTGCTCGGCTTTTACGCTATTGGCGCGGGAAGCTGGCAAAGGCTTTTACTCATGCTATCTGGCGTTATCATTGCTCGATTATTGGTGACTTATTTCACCAAAACCTCCATTGCAAAAAAGGAGGTGCGTCATGAAACTTAGTCCCGACGAAACCATTTTTTGGCAACACGGTTTTGTAACCATCAACCTGACGATCGTTACTACCTGGGCCATCATGCTGGTATTGGCCATCGGCGCAAAACTGATCACCAGCAAACTGAAAACAGGTCTTAATATTTCCCGCTGGCAATGCGTTGTGGAAATGATCGTAACGACGATCAACGATGAAATTGAGGAAGTAGGCTTAGCTAATCCAGGGAAGTACATAGGCTTTATCGGTACGTTGTTTTTGTTCATCGGTGTCTCCAATGTCTGCATCATTTTTCCTGGCTATGAGCCGCCAACAGCTTCGCTGTCCACTACCGCAGCATTGGCCATTGCCGTTTTTCTGGCCGTTCCGTTCTTTGGCATTAAAGAAGATGGTATAGGCGGCTACCTGAAAACCTATTTGAAGCCCACCTGGATCATGCTGCCGTTCAACCTCATCGGCGAAATAACGCGCACCCTGGCATTAGCGATCCGCCTCTTTGGCAATATCATGAGTGGAGGTATGATCGTGGCCATTCTCCTGAGCATCTCGCCTTTTATATTCCCCATCATCATGAATGTATTGGGCTTGCTTACCGGTATGGTTCAGGCTTATATTTTCAGCATTTTGGCCACGGTCTATATCGCAGGAGCTGTGCAGATCAAAAAGGCAAAGCAACATCAAATAACCACTAAAAAATAAAGGAGACAATCATGGATAGCACATCAAGCATCGCCATTGTATCGATCATTACCGCAGGCCTCACAACCGGTGTTGGTACTATGTTTCCCGCCATTAGCGAAGGGAAAGCGGTAGCAACGGCATTGAGCGCACTGGCACAACAACCAGACGCATCATCAACCATTACAAGGACTTTATTTGTGGGGCTGGCCATGATCGAGTCCACAGCCATTTATTGTTTCGTGGTATCCATGATCCTCATTTTCGCCAATCCATTCTGGAACCACATCATTGCCAAATAATTATTCATGAACGTCAACTGGTTTACCGTAATAGCGCAGCTTGTCAATTTCATCATTCTGGTATGGTTACTTAAAAAGTTTCTTTACAAGCCCGTGCTCCAGGCCATCGATGCAAGAGAAAAGAAAATTACGGCAAGATTAGAAGATGCCAAAAGCAAGAAAGAAGAAGCCAAAAAGGAACAGGACGAATTTGCGGAGAAGAACAAACAGTTTGAAACCCAAAAAAAGGAAATGATGGACAAAGCGATTGCGGATACCAAAGATCAAAAAGATAAGTTGCTGGACAAGGCAAGAGAAGACGTGGACCTTTTACATACCAAACAACGGAAGGCAGTTGCAGACATGCAGGATAATTTGAAAAAAGACCTGGTACAAAAAACGCAGGAGGAAGTTTTTGACATTTCACGAAAAGCATTGACAGAAATGGCTTCTGTTAGTTTGGAAGCGCAAACGACCCAACTGTTTATTAGTCGTTTGGGCGGATTGGAGAACCAAGGAAAGCAACAATTTATCGATGCCTTTAATTCGGACAAAAAGCCCGTGTTGATCCAAACTGCCTTTGACCTGCCCCCAAAACAACAGACAGAAATTACGAAAGCGGTGGATGAAATATTGGGCAAGGAAGCTGCATTTGAATTTAAAACCGCGCCGGAAATAATCAGCGGAATCTCCCTAACAGCCAATGGCTATAAACTATCCTGGAATATTTCAGCGTATCTCGAAGGATTACAAAGTACTATTTCGCAAACAATAAAAGCCAACGAAGAACCGTCCACAGAAACGAAAAAAACAACGGATCAACAGTCGGAAGCGGAAAAGAAATAACATGGCAGCAGATGATCTAAATACCATAATTGAACGGCGCTTTGACGAGATAAAAGCGGTGAAGGATAGCTATGTCTTTCCTTTTGCACCGCGTGAAGTAGGCTATGTGACCAGCGTATCGGCGGGCGTTATAAAGATCTCTGGCTTGCCCAATGTAGGGTTTGAAGAACTGCTGATATTCCCAAACGGCTTATCCGGTATCGCTTATAATATTGATGAGGACGAGATCGGCGCAATACTATTGGGTGAAGAATCGCTATTGAATGCAGGCGATGAAGTGGTGCGTACCGGACGCGTGATGGATGTTCCTGTTGGCGATCATTTGATCGGTCGGGTCATCGATCCACTTGGAGCGCCGCTGGATACAAAAGGATCCATAAATACTGATGAGCGCTATCCTATTGAACGCCCTGCTCCGGCTATTATGGATCGCAAGGGCGTTACGGTACCACTACAAACAGGACTGAAAGTAATAGACGCATTGATACCAATTGGCCGTGGGCAACGGGAACTGATATTGGGCGACCGTCAAACAGGCAAGACCGCTATTGGTATTGATGCGATCATCAATCAGCGCGACAAGAACGTGATCTGTATCTATTGCGCTATTGGGCAGCGCGCCTCTTCGGTTGCCAAGGTGGTGGCCAGATTGGAAGAAAATGGTGCGATGGAATATACCATTGTCATGGTTACGGAAGGCAATGATGCTCCGGGCTTAAAATACATTGCCCCTTATGCAGCCACGAGCATCGCGGAGTATTTTATGGAGCGGGGCCGGGATGTACTGATCGTTTATGATGACCTTACACACCATGCAAGGGCTTATCGCGAACTGTCTTTGTTGCTGAGGCGACCACCAGGACGAGAAGCTTTTCCCGGCGATATTTTCTACATCCATTCAAGGTTACTGGAACGGTCTACCAGGCTTAGCGATGCGCTCAAAGGTGGATCGCTCACGGCATTGCCGATCATTGAAACGGAGGCGCAGAATATTTCCGCGTATATCCCTACCAATCTTATCTCCATCACGGATGGCCAGATCTATTTGTCTCCAAAGCTATTTGAGCTGGGCGTTTTACCTGCTGTGGATGTGGGTCGATCTGTTTCCCGCGTAGGTGGCAAAGCACAGTTGCCCGCCTATCGTTCGGTGACGGGAGATCTGAAACTAGCCTATGCACAATTTGAAGAACTGGAAAATTATGCACGCTTTGGCACCCGGCTGGACGACCACACCAAAACCACAATTGCACACGGAAAGCGCATCCGGAACTGGCTCAAACAAAATGAGCTGCATCCATTGTCTGTCACAGAACAGCTATTAGCACTATTGGCCCTGACGGGCAATTTATTTGACACCATACCAATAGAAAAAATGAAGGACGCCGAAGCAAGTTTGCTCAAAACGGCTGCCACACTGGACGCTGAAATGCAGCAACGTTTGTTATCCGAAAAAAAATTGAGTGATGATGACAAAGCGGCACTTCTAAAACTCGCTGCTGATGCTTTATTGCCATTTCAGGAACAGCCGACACCCAATAAAAAATAGTAACCATGGACACCTTAGAAAGCTTACGGTCAAAATTGGAAAGCGCTGCAGATATAAACGCTGTGGTAAAGACCATGAAAGCTGTAGCCGCTGCTAATATCGGTCAGTATGAAAGATCGGTAGCTGCGCTGGGCGACTATTATAGAACCATTGCCTTGGGACTGGCCATCTGTTTAAAAACCAATAAGCTAGCCATTTTACCAAAAGGTATGCCTCAAAAAAAAGCAAAGAACGAGCGGATCATTGCGATCGCCTTTGGTTCCGACCAGGGCCTTGTAGGGCGGTTCAATGATACGATGACGCAATTTGTTGGGCAATCGCTTGAAGCACTGCCAGGCGTGAAAGATATTTGGGCAGTTGGGGAAAGGATCCAATTGTTACTGAATGATGAGGGCTTTAACACCTCGAAAAGTTTCAGTGTTCCCGGAGAAATAAATGCCATTACCTCGTTGATCGATGACCTGCTGATAAAGGCGCAACAAAGCGTGGAGAAGGATGGGATAGATACGCTGCTATATCTCTTCTACAATCAGCCCAAAGAAGGCGCAGGATACACTCCTGTGATGCGAAGACTTTTGCCGCTTGATGAGGACTGGCAACGTGAATTCACGGATATTAAATGGCCGACCAATAAGTTGCCGCAGGTGGCCGGCAATCCCCGTAAAACATTGTCGGCTCTTATCAGCGAATATCTTTTTGTGTCGTTATACAAAGCAGCGGCTGAATCATTGGCCAGTGAAAATTCCAGTCGGCTGAATGCCATGCAACGGGCGGAGAAGAACATTGATGAACTGTTGGAAGACCTTAACAGCACCTTTAACCGTCTTCGACAGAGCTCTATCGATGAAGAGCTTTTTGATGTGGTAGCCGGCTTTGAAGCTTTGAAAAAAGAAGACAAATACAAAGTGTAGTATAATAAAAGACCATTATGATCTTGACGATAAACGTAGGTTCCAGCAGTATCAAATTTGCGCTCTTTAAGGCAGCAGATACCTTGCAGCAGATTTTGCACGGGGCAATAGAAAGTATTGGTGCAAGTGATGCGTCATTCAGCTTCTACAAAAAGGGTATACCACAAAATGACAACAGATCTATCGGATCAGCAAACCATGGTCAGGCCGCGGCCTTTTTGATTGAATGGCTTGAAGAACAAGAAGATTTTAGTGCGGTTAGATCAATCGGCCACCGAATTGTACATGGGATGGAGCACACGATGCCGGAAGTGATAACCCCTGAGCTACTCACCGAATTAAAACAGATCAGCAGCTATGATCCGGAACATTTGCCAAATGAGATTATGGTGATAGAATTGTTTGCAGCCCATTGGCCGGAATTAAAACAGATTGCGTGTTTTGACACTTCTTTTCACAACACTATGCCTAAGGTAGCAAAGACTTTAGCCATTCCCCGCCGGTATTATGACAAGGGAGTCCGCCGGTATGGGTTTCATGGATTGTCTTATGCCTACTTGTTGCAGGAACTGGAGAATATTGCTGGATACGAAGCCTCCCACGGGAAGGTGATATTGGCGCACCTCGGAAGTGGCGCGAGTCTTGCTGCAGTTAAGGATGGAGAGAGTGTAGATACGACCATGGGCTTTACGCCCGCATCGGGGCTGCCTATGAGCACGCGTAGTGGCGACCTTGACCCAGGTGTTGCCTGGTACCTGATGCAGTTTGAAAAGCTGAATTCGAAGCAATTCAATCACTTGATTAATCATGAATCAGGTCTTTTAGGAGTATCAGAAACCAGCGCCGATATGCGGGAACTGATGGAGCTGGAAGATACGGATAGCCGCGCGGCAGAAGCCATTGAATTGTTCTGCTACCAGGCTAAGAAAAGTATAGGATCCTTTACTGCCGTGCTGGACGGACTGGAAATACTGGTGTTTGCGGGGGGCATTGGAGAGCATTCCCCTGAAGTGCGCAGCAAAATATGCGACGGCCTTTCGTTTTTAGGCATTGAGCTGGATGAGATCAGGAACATGAATAACGAAGGCACAATTTCATCAGCAAGCAGCAAAGTACCGGTGTATATGATTAAGACCAATGAAGAAATAATGATCGCCCGGCTGGTTTATGATCTGGTGAATCCTTCAACTAAAAATGAATAGTAACGAAACAAAGGACAAAACGACATCTTAACTATATCAACAAAACAGACAATGATCATTCAATTAAACGCAGATAAGAACCTGGATATCCACGAAACATTTGGCGATACCCTGAAAGAAATGCGCATTACCGGGCTGGCTCATTTCAGTGAACACATCACAAGAATCGAAGTGCATCTGTCAGACGAAAACGGTGGCAAGCATGGGCCGAATGATAAAAGATGTATGCTTGAAGCAAGGATGGAAGGTAAACAACCTATTGCGGTAACTGCGGATGCCATAATTATGAACAATCCGTAAAGGCCGCAATTGACAAGTTAAAGGCTTCCCTCGAAACGATCATTGGTAAGCAACGAAATCATTAAAAGAAATGTTATGGAGCACCAGGACATGAAAGGAATGGATCATTCAAAAATGGATAACAGCATGCCGCAACATGGGAATCATCAGCCCATGGGCATGGCTGGGCACGACCATCACAAAATGATGATTGATGATTTTAAAAAGCGGTTTTATGTAAGTCTTTTTCTTACCCTTCCTATCCTGTTGCTCTCGCCAATGATCCAACATTTCATGGGGGTGAACTGGCAGTTTACAGGCTCTGGCTATGCCTTGTTTGCACTATCTACAGCCGTTTATTTTTATGGAGGATGGCCTTTCCTGAAAGGTCTGTGGACCGAGCTGAAAGCTAAGAATCCGGGCATGATGACGCTCATTGGCTTTGCTATTTCTGTGGCCTATATCTATAGCTCGGCAACTGTGTTTGGGTTAAAGGGAACAGATTTCTATTGGGAGTTAGCCACGCTGATCCTGATTATGCTGTTAGGCCATTGGATTGAAATGAAAGCAGTGTCCGGCGCCTCGAAAGAGCTGGAATTGCTGGTGCAACTAATGCCGGATGATGCCCATCTTATAGCGGGGGACAAGGTCAACGATGTAAAGACTGACACACTCAAGGAGAAAGATGTGATCCTCATAAAACCGGGTGAAAAAGTTGCTGCGGATGGCATCATTTCAGAAGGGGAAAGTTACCTGAATGAATCTATGCTCACCGGGGAGTCAAAGCCGGTAAAAAAAGTAAAAGGAGAGAAAGTAATAGCCGGCGCTATCAATGGAAACGGGTCAATTAAAGTAACCGTCTCCCATGCGGCAAAGGATTCGTATTTATCGCAGCTCGTGAAGCTCGTGGACAATGCCCAAAAGTCAAAATCGAAAACTCAGCTCCTGGCAGATACCGCCGCTAAATGGCTCACGTTTATCGCACTCAGCGCCGGCATCGCAACGTTTTTGCTCTGGTACTTAACCGGTCAGCCTTTAGATTTTGCCATGGCAAGAATGGTAACGGTTATAGTTATTTGTTGTCCGCATGCTTTAGGACTCGCAGTGCCCCTTGTGGTGGCCAGATCTACTTCGCTGGCTGCAAAAAACGGACTGCTCATCAAGAACAGGACTTCCTTTGAAAATGCCAGAAAAATAACGACGATTGTGTTTGATAAGACAGGCACGCTGACTGTTGGAAAGTTTGAAGTATCCAAAATCGTTTCGCTTAAAAGGGAATTCAGCGAAGAGGAAATCATTCGCCTGGCAGCTGGTTTAGAACAGCAATCAGAACATCCTATCGCCACTGGCATTCTTCAAAAAGCGAAGGACTTAACCCTCACCATACCGCCAACAGAACAATTTAAAGCTATCACAGGGAAGGGCGTGGAAGCAACCATTGAAGGCAGAAAGATATTAGTCGTCAGCCCTGGCTATCTACAGGAAAACAAGCTGAAAGTCCCAGACGAATTCAAAGCGAATGATACGGAAACGGTCGTCTTTCTGCTCGTCGATAATGAGTTGGTAGGTTACATTGCCTTGTCGGACGAAATACGCGCTGAGTCTGCCAGCGCCATTCAAACGCTGAAGGAAAACAACATCAAATCGATACTGCTTACGGGCGACAATTCGAAGGTGGCAAAGAGCGTAAGCGAGACTTTGAAGATGGACAGCTTTATCGCCGAAGTATTACCCGATCAAAAATTAGAAAAGATAAAAGAACTGCAAGGTCAGGGCGAATTTGTGGCCATGACCGGCGATGGAGTTAATGATGCCCCGGCTTTGGCACAGGCTGATATTGGCATAGCCGTGGGAAGTGGCAGCGATATCGCTGCAGAAACAGCAGGCATTGTGCTGGTCAACAGCAACCCGAAAGACATTGTGAGTTTAGTCCTTTTCGGAAAAGCCACACACCGGAAAATGATACAGAACCTGATATGGGCAACGGGCTATAATGTAGTGGCCATGCCGCTTGCAGCAGGCGTATTGTATCACTGGGGCATCCTGCTGAACCCGGCTGCAGGTGCAGCATTGATGGCTGTAAGTACCATCGTTGTTGCCATTAATGCGAGCATGTTAAAAATCAAATAAACAAGTAAAAATATTGGTTATGAACACAGAACATCCGGATACCGCGATCGAAACATTGTCGCCAGAATTATTGCATAAAATGAATGCCTATTGGCGCGCTGCAAATTATCTTTCCGTCGGTCAGATCTATCTGTATGATAACCCGCTATTAAAAGAGCCATTAAAGCAGGAACACGTGAAACCGCTGGTGGTAGGGCATTGGGGCACTACACCCGGTCAGAACTTTATTTATGTGCACCTGAACAGGGTGATTAAGAAATACGATATCGATATGTTTTACATCGCAGGCCCTGGACATGGCGGCCCTGCCATTGTAGGGAATGTATATCTGGAAGGAACCTGGAGCGAAGTATATCCGAACGTCACACAAGATGAGGCCGGGATGAAAAAGCTATTCAAGCAATTCTCATTTCCTGGCGGCATTTCCAGCCATGTGGCACCTACTACACCGGGTTCTATTCATGAAGGTGGCGAGCTTGGCTATTCACTGAATCACGCTTTTGGTGCCGCATTTGATAATCCCGGCCTCATAGTAGCTTGCGTAATCGGTGATGGTGAAGCGGAAACAGGGCCATTGGCTACCGCCTGGCATTCTAATAAATTTTTAAATGCTGCTACCGATGGTATGGTATTACCTATCCTTCATTTGAATGGGTATAAGATCAGCAACCCTACGATTCTTGCGCGTATTGAGCACGATGAGCTGGAACAATTCTACAGAGGCTGCGGATGGATACCCTATTTTGTAGAAGGCGATGATCCTGAGCTCATGCATCAGCTCATGGCTACTGCCATGGAAAATGCGATCGAAGAGATACAGCGTATTAAGAAGAATGCAGTTGATAATAATGATGCTACAAGGCCCCACTGGCCCATGATCATCCTGCGTTCACCCAAGGGATGGACCGGCCCGAAAGAAGTAGATGGCGTACCCAATGAAGGCACTTTTCATTCACACCAGGTACCTCTATTGGTAGATGCGGAACACCCGCATCATCTTGAGCAACTGGAAAGCTGGATGAAGAGCTACAAGCCCGAAGAGTTGTTTGATGAGCAAGGGAAATTACTTCCTGAACTGGCCGAGCTGGCACCTGTAGGTAGCCGCAGGATGGGCGCCAATCCGCATACCAATGGAGGTGTTTTATTAAGGGATCTGCACATGCCGGACTTCCACACGCACGCCATACAGGTTACGTCGCCGGGAGCCGTGATGGGACAGGATACGATGGTGTTGGGAAATTTTTTAAGAGATGTAGCCAGGCTAAATCGTGATCATCACAACTTTCGTGTTTTTGGTCCTGATGAGACCGTTTCAAATTTATTAGGCGCCGTTTTTGAAGTGACGAACCGGCAGTGGGAAGCAAAAGAAGAGCTGAACGATGAATTCTTAGCGCCAACCGGGCAGGTGTTGGACTCAATGCTGAGCGAACACCAATGCCAGGGCTGGCTGGAAGGTTATTTACTTACCGGACGTCACGGTCTGTTCAATAGTTACGAAGCCTTTATCCGCATTGTCGATTCCATGTTCAGTCAACATGCAAAGTGGCTGAAAGTAACATCGGAGCTTCCATGGCGCAGGCCTATTGCCTCACTCAATTATCTGCTTGCCTCGCATGTATGGCAACAGGATCACAATGGCTTTACGCACCAGGACCCCGGCTTTCTAGACCATGTGATCAACAAGAAAGCCGATGTGGTAAGAGTTTATTTGCCACCCGATGCCAATTGCCTGTTATCTGTTTTTGACCATTGTTTACGTAGCCGCCATTATGTGAATGTTGTTGTGGCCGGCAAACATCCCTTACCGCAATGGCTAAGTATGGACGAGGCTGTGATCCATTGCACACAGGGTATTGGCATCTGGCAATGGGCCAGTAATGACCAGGAAGCTGAACCTGATGTGGTGATGGCTTGTTGCGGCGATACCCCAACCTTAGAATTGCTGGCAGCCGTTTCCATCTTAAAAGAACATTTGCCTGATGTTAAGGTAAGAGTAGTGAATGTGGTTGATCTGATGAAGCTGCAGTCTGCTTCAGAACATCCTCACGGTTTAAGTGATGCTGATTATGATTCGATATTTACGAAGGACAAGCACATTATTTTTAACTTCCACGGATATCCATGGTTAGTGCATCGCCTTACTTACCGTCGTGCCAACCGCAATCTGCACGTAAGAGGATACAAGGAAGAAGGGACAATTACCACGCCATTTGATCTTCGGGTGCAGAATGATATTGACCGTTTTCACCTCGTTATTGATATCATTGACCGGCTACCGCAACTTGGCAGCAAGGGCGCTTACCTGAAACAACAGTTGAAAGACAAGCTTATTGAGCACAAGCGGTACGTTCATGAACATGGCAAAGACTTGCCAGAGATTCTTAATTGGCAATGGGGAGACGTCGCATAGCACGTAATTCATAAAAACGGCATTTTTTGCCTGAATTTAATTAGGGTTTGCGGGCAATAGCGAGGCACTTAGTGTATGTTTAAATCTAACCAATGATTCAATGTGTGATTCGTGTAATTATTCCAATCAACTGTGTAATATTTAAAGTTGTCATCAGCTCCAACTTTAATAAGCGGTAGAAATCCGTCCGCCTCTGAAAAGAAAGCTGTTACGGGTGCCGTCACCAGAAACTGGAATGTAGATGATAAGGATATTAGGTGTCTGTATTCGGCGCAACAGGACCCTTAACAGTAACAGTAAACGGCTGGCACCAAAAGAACGAAGCCGGTCGTATTGCCTGGAATACACCAGATATCTGGCATTTGAAAAATGAGTTGGTCATTGACTATGAATATGCTTTGTTCGCCTGGCAAAATTTAAAACGGTGGAGGAGCTGATCTTTCGCCGTCTTATAATTTATCATGAAAAAAATCTATTTCCTTCTAAACGTAATTTTCACCATGCAAACATTAGTATCCGCCGCTCAAACACTACAAACCGTGCCTTATGTAGATCTGGAAAAATATGCTGGAAAATGGTATGAGATCGCTTCTTTTCCCCAACAGTTTCAAAAAGGTTGTAACTGCACCACGGCTGAATATACGCTGACCGATAAAGGCTTTATGACTGTTGAGAACAGATGTAATAAAGGCAGCATCCACGGAAAGCAATCCTACATAAAAGGTAAGGCATTTGTGGTTGAAAACAGCAGTAATGCGAAGCTAAAAGTGCAATTCTTTTGGCCTTTTAAAGGGAAATACTGGATTGTCGATCTGGCGGAGGATTACAGCTACGCCGTTGTGGGGCATCCCAACAAAAAATACCTGTGGATACTATCCAGGACATCGCAGATGAATGAGGCCACTTACCAACAAATCATTGCCCGAATAACAGCACAAGGATTTGACATTTCAAAAATCAGACGAACAAAACAAATTTAAAGATCGTGGCATTTCAATCAATCCAACGAACAATAAAAAAATAAAGTCATTTGATGAAATGACCGATTCTGCTGTTGACAACGCAATTGCTACGCAGCTAACGCATTTATTGTTGCGGAAGGTGCAGTTGTTTTCTTTACGGCGGCTTTCGTCGCTGGTGTGGTCTTTGCCATAAGTACTTTGTTTTTATTTTCTGTGATAATAGAACGTGATCTAATTAGTTATTGGGGATTGCTGAACATTTTTTGCGCCATCGTTTTATCGTGCTCATACAGATCGTTAGCAAAGTGAAGTACCCCTTTCTCATCTACCCAGCCAGTGTAGTACGTGATGATGACCGGTACTGTAGGCTTCAGTTTTACAAAGAGTTCATGGCCGCTATTCATGGCGCTATCAATCTTTTCAACGGTCCATTCTGGATATTTCCGCAATAGATAAATGGCCATCTTACGGGCATCACTCAGGCGAATGCAACCGTGGCTCAAACCTCTTTTTGCTCTATCGAAATAACCCTTCTGCGGCGTATCGTGCATGTAGATATTAAAGCTGTTGGGGAATAAGAACTTCACTTTCCCTAAAGCATTTCGTGGCCCCGGCTTCTGACGGAAACCAGAACCGCCCACCCGCTCCATATTTCTTTTCCGCAGGTAATTTCTGTCACGGCGCAAGCCCGGTATCACTTCCTTTCGGGCTATGCTGGAAGGGATGTTCCAATACGGACTGAACACGACCTGGTTAATATTGCCCGAAAACATAGTTGTATTGTGGCCTTCTGCACCCACCACCACATCCATCCTAAATAGAGTATTGCTGCCACTGTCCACATACACCACATACTCAGGGATGTTCACTTTGATCAGCACGCCGGCCGACCGGTCGGGCATCCATCTCATCCGTTGCATGTTCAATAATATTTGCTGTATTCTGGCCAATACCGGTATGTTCAGGTCTTTAAGCAGGCTGGCAGTCACCATGCCGTTCGGTGTGTAGCCATGATCTTGCTGGTAGGCTTCTAGCGCATTTTGCAAATCCAGGTCCGCAGTTTCGCTGGTGTCACTATTAATCAGCTCGCTGGTTATTCTTAATCTGCTCTTCAGCAGAGCGATATTGTGATTGCTTGCCCCGGGGCGGTATTGTTTTGCATCCATTGTCAGCTTCGGCCAGCCACCACTTTTAGCGATCGCGCTATATTGTTGCAGCTTGCTTTTCAATAGCCCATACGATTCATTAAAAGCAGCGTAATTCTTGTTGCTGGTATTACCATCGGCAAGCACTTCATTGGCCAATTCCAAGATCTCTTTTTTCTTAGCCGGAATAAAGGTGCCTAAGGAAGAGGTAGCGATATCCATGTCTTTAAAATGAACAAGCCCGTACCGGATGAACTGCAGGGTTAATTGTAGTTCTGTTTTTATCGTGGCCGCATCGTTGGCCTTTACCGCACTCTCCTTATCAATTCGTTGTAGGTCAAGCCTGGCTTCGAGCGCTCTGTTCACAAGGTCTGTTTGGTCATCGGTCTTATACAAGCTGCGAAAGCTAAGCGATTGCTCAATTAATCCTTCAGTGGAAAACCAGGCGTATTCAAAATTCCGCACGTTGTAAAAGCTACGGAGCATATCAGAAAGTGTGTCATTGAGTTTTTCTTCCGCAATGAATTTCCGGACATCATTGCTATCTAAAAAGAGATCATTATAGGCGTTGCCGGCATTGATGGTCACATCCCGCTTACTCACCTTTTCGGGAACCAGCAATGGTTTATGCTCTGCCGCAACCGGATCGTGATCATAGCAACCAGCTGCAAGTGATCCAAGGGTAATGATGATCGTGAAAATTCTTCTTGACATAAGCAACAATCTATTTGTGGGATGAATTGGACGCAGTGAAAACAGCAGCCAATCGCCAGCAACAGTATTCAAAGTTGATGAGATCATAGCTGCTCATTGTTACACGCTCATTGAAATGATTTACATTATTCACACATCGTTTCCAACAGCCGTGAACATGCGCACGACCATGATTCGTTAGTCAACCGAAGTGGTGGCTTAGTTATTACCCTATAACTATAAACACCGCTACAATGAGACTCTACATCAAGTATATGGTAAGCCTGCGCTGCAAAATGCTTGTGAAAGAAGAGTTGACAAAACTTGGGCTGCATTACGTAGTAGTGGATATGGGAATGGTAGAGCTCCTGGAAAAAAGCACACCCGAACAGCGTAGGCAACTGAAAGAGAATTTTTTAGAGTCTGGCCTGGAGTTACTGGAAGACAAAAGAGCGATCCTGATCGAAAAGATAAAGAATGTGATCATTGAGATGATTCATTACGCAGATGAATTACCCCTTATCAATTATTCAGACTATTTGAGCGAGAAATTGGGCCATGACTATACGTACCTTGCCAACATCTTTTCAGAGGTAAAAGGCACCACCATTCAGCAGTTCATTATCGTACATAAAATTGAAAAGGCAAAAGAGCTCCTGTTATACGATGAGCTTAACCTGACCGAGATCGCTTACAAGCTGCACTATAGCAGTGTTGCCCACCTTTCTAACCAGTTTAAAAAGATCACCGGGCTAACACCATCTTATTTTAAAAAGCTCAGGCGGAAGCGAGATGAAAATCTGGAAGACATGTGAAATGTGTAATAGTCTTGCTTAATCATGTAACGCTGGCGGATATTATTTGTCCAACTTTACCAATAGCTCAAACAAGGCGAGCGATCTACGATCGCTTTGGAGTAGCTTGACCGATCATGGGGTACGCAATACGCACAAATTCCCATTTCTAGCTTTAATAAAGCTTAATACGCATAAAAATGATGAAAAATATTAGAGATGGTAAAGAATTAGAAAAATCCACGCCGCACATTGTTGTCGAGATCATAAACTATATTCCCGATGCAGTTGTCAGTAAAACGATCCTTAAAAAACCCACAGGGAATATTACGGCGATTTCGTTTGATGCCGGTGAAGAATTAGGAGAAAAGACCTGACCTTATGATACCTATATTCAGATCATAGATGGAACAGCAGAGCTAAAAATAAAGGGAAAGAAATTTGTATTGAACCTTGGGGACGGCATTATAATTCCGGCACATGCCAAGCATGACTTTAGTGCTGTACATCAATTCAAGATGATCTCAACAGTTATTAAAAGTGGTTATGAAAATGTTTAGCAAATTTTGATTTAGCGCAAAGGAAATATCCATAGAAAATGCAAAAGAGCATCAGGCGCAACCTGATGCTCTTTGCATTTCGGAATTCCAGGCAGGTGTGAAATGTGTAAGACTTGCAGCTATACGTGTAATAGTTAAACCTGCAAACGCATCCAACTTTACCATTGTAATCATTCAATTACAAGAAAACACTTTCGCATGGATAAGAACGAGCAATAACAAAAGGATGTGCAAGACGCGATCAAGTGGGAACCGCTCTTGAATGCAGCAGAAATTACCGGTAAAATGGCCCTAAATGCTCCGGGTGTAAATCGCTGGACAACCAATTGTTTGTAAGCTATGACGATTAGACAAAATAAATCCAATCATTAAAAAAGACAACTTTATGAAAGTATTGATCATCCTTACCTCGCACAGTGAATTAGGTAATACCGGCCACAAAACAGGCTTCTGGATCGAAGAGTTTGCAACGCCGTTTTATGTGCTGAAAGATGCAGGCGCAGAAATAACACTGTCCTCACCACGGGGAGGCCAACCACCTATTGATCCCAAAAGTGCTGAGCCTGCTAATCAAACCGCAGCAACGGAACGCTATGATAAAGACCTGCACCTGCAAACATTGCTAGCACATACGACCAGGCTGTCGGAAATATCAGCGGTTGACTATGATGCCGTATTCTTCCCTGGCGGCCACGGCCCCATGTGGGACCTGTCCGTAGATTTCCATTCCATCAATCTCATCAAGGCATTTTGGGCTGCAAAAAAGACTGTAGCTGCTGTATGCCATGCACCGGCAGCATTGCTGAATGTGGACGATGAAAACGGAGTGCCGCTAATTAAAGGCAAAAAGGTGACTGGCTTTTCTGATAGTGAAGAAGAGGCCGTTCAGCTAACGAAAGTCGTCCCGTTTTTGCTCGAGGATGAGCTTAAAAGCAAAGGAGCCATCTATGAAAAAGGACCAGACTGGGCAAGCCATGTTGTTGTGGATGGCCTTTTGATAACCGGTCAGAACCCGGCGTCTTCGGGTGATGTGGCAAAGGAGTTATTAGTCCTGTTGAAGCATCAAAAAAATGCACCGTCCATGCATAGCCTTGTTCTATAAAAAAGCCTTTAGCATGCGTCAAATTACCTGTTCATCAAATTGCCAATCATGAAAACCAAGCAGATAGTGCTGTTGAAAAGACCAGTGGGAAGACCTACGCTGGCAGACTTTCGCACGGAAGAAGTAGACTTGCCTGAAGTTCAGGAGGGCGAAGTGTTGCTGGCCCCTTTGTACTATTCTGTAGATCCTTATATGAGAGGCAGGATGAACGATGCAAAGTCGT
>CBDFFZ010000008.1:0-67783 GCA_965246905.1 Chitinophagaceae bacterium | reverse complement strand
CAAATTCCTCATAGAAAACATCTCTCTGCCACCTGAAGTAGAAGCCGTGCTGGATAAGCGCAGCGGCATGGGCATAATCGGCAATAATATGGGCACCTATGCACAGTTCCAGGCAGCCAATGCTATGGAAAAATCAGCAGAGAACCCTAATGGCGGCGGGCTCGGTGCGGCAGGCATGGGCCTTGGCATGGGCGCGGCAATGATGGGGCAGATGGGCGGCGTATTCAATAACCAGGCACAGAATAACACCACAGCGCAATCATCCGCCGGAGGCGCGCCGCCGCCGCCACTGCCGCAAATCGTGCAGTATTTCGTAGCGATAGATGGGAAGCAGGCAGGCCCATTCAGCATGGATCAGCTAAAGCAGATGAGCACGGAAAATACCCTCAGCCGCCAAAGCCTTGTATGGACAACAGGGATGCCCGCATGGGCCGCAGCAGAAAGCGTAAGCGAGCTTGGTACGCTGTTCAATAACATGCCGCCGCCGCTGGCCATGTAAAGCTGATATTAATCGGAATCAGGATGTCAGCGGCATACAACTATTTTATCTTAGGAAACACCTCCTTCCCCCTTCGGGGGAAGGCTGGGATGGGGGCCAGAATATAATGCCATTCGAAGAAAAAACAGCCGAAGTAAACGGCGAGCTCAAGTGTAAGAATTGTGGTGCGCTGCTGCATTTTGCGCCGGGCACGCGCAGCCTTAAATGCGACTATTGCGGAGAGCTGAATGAGATTGCGACTGCAGCAACCGGGACTGATGCTACCACAGTAACCGCTTATCCTTACGATGCTTTTATTGCCGGCCTCGAAACCCAGAGCAGCACCCGCGAAGCCACTGTTGTAAAGTGCGCCAACTGCGGTGCAAGCACTACGCTCCAGCCAAACGTTACCGCAGATAAATGCCCGTTCTGCGCCTCTCCGCTCGTGCTGGATATGGCCGTGGAGCGCCGCATCCTGAAGCCGCATTACGTACTGCCCTTTATCATCCCGCATAAAAAAGCAACAGAAAATTTCGGCGGCTGGCTCAAGGATCTTTGGTTCGCCCCGAATGATCTCATCCGCAGAGTGCAGGACGAAAGCTCCTCGCAGCTGCAGGGCATTTACATCCCGCATTGGAGCTATGATACCGATACTGTTACAGAATACAGCGGCCAGCGTGGCGAGTACTATTATACCACCGAAACCTACACAGAAGACGGCGAGGAAAAAACCCGTGAGGTGCAGCATACACGCTGGTATCCGGCAAGCGGAGTAGTGGATTGCAGCTTTCGTGATGTGCTCGTTTCCGCAAGCCCATCCTTACCGCAACGCACTGCAACCACCCTCGAGCCATGGGATCTTCGCAAGCTCGCCAACTTCGATGAGCGCTACCTGAGCGGCTTTCGCTCCGAAACTTACCAGACGGATGCAGTTGCGGCACTAAGCATCGCGAAGCAGAAAATGGATCCTGAAATCCGCAGCACGATCTGCGGCGATATCGGTGGCGATGAGCAGCGCATCGGCGATTATGAAAACACCTACAACAACCTTGCGCTGAAGTACATTATGTTGCCTGTATGGCTCAGCGCCTACCGTTACAATGGCAGGCTTTACCAGTTTGCCGTGAATGCATGCACCGGCGAGGTTGTGGGCGAGCGGCCCTGGAGCACCGTCAAAATCTCGCTCGCCGTACTCGCCGGTATCGCAATCCTTATCCTTATTTATATGCTCACGCAGCGCCATCATCATTGAGTTTTTTGGGGTTAAGCGGAAGGATCACTATTGAGCCGAGTGGCGATGGCACCGTTCATCAGGAGCATTGCTATTGAGCTTTTCCCTGTCGCTGTGGTTATCTGAACTTTGATTTTTTTGATTGTTATGATTCCTGTACGCTATAAACGCCTTGAATCTGGAACAAAAAGGCATCCTGATAAGATCCTCTAAATCCTGCTTAAATCTTAGTTCAGACAGCCGCTCAAAAAATAAAATTTGGAGAATCGAAAATTCCCACATTACATTTGCACCAGTTCTTTACAACATCGCTTATCCAGAAAGGCAGAGGGTCATGGCCCTGTGAAGCCTTAGCAACCTTTCTTCAGAATATCGAAGAAGCTGGTGCTAATTCCATCCCGCAGCAATGCGGGACAGATAAGTCAGAGATTTGATTTTTGAAAGCACCTGCGCTCTTTTGCAGCCTTCCATATTCAGCGCTTCTGATTTTATCGGGAGCGCTTTTTTTATGCGTTGCAATGCATGGCGGCGCATAATAAAACCGCTTACGGTAATCTTCCGGTTAGGTGGTTGTGTAAAAAGCAAAAAACTTTTTATTCAAGCCAAACTAAAACAGCAAGAACCATGAGCGGCAATGCCACCAGACTTATCCATTCCATTCCCGTAGATCCGCTTACCGGAGCCATTTCCGTGCCCATCTACCAAACCTCTACCTTCATACAGGAAGCACCCGGCGAAAACAAGGGCTACGATTATGCCCGCAGCGGCAACCCTACCCGCGCCGCACTCGAAAGCCTTGTGGCCACACTTGAAGAAGGCCATACCGGCGCGGCATTCGCCTCCGGTCTCGCGGCTATCGATGCCGTATTAAAGCTCCTGCAAAGCGGCGATGAAATCCTGGCGGTAGATGATATCTACGGCGGCGCCTTCCGGTTGTTCACCCATATCTACGCTAAGTTTGGCATCAAAGTCAACTATACCGATACCACCAATATCGCCAATTTAGTCGATGCCATCACGCCGGCCACAAAAATTATCTGGCTTGAAACACCGACAAACCCGACCCTTAAGATCAGCGATATTGAAGCCATTGCAGAAGTAGCGAAGCAATGCAATATCCTCCTTTGCGTAGATAACACTTTCGCCTCGCCGGCGCTACAGCAGCCGCTAAAGTTGGGCGCGGATATCGTGGTGCACAGCGCTACCAAATACCTCGGCGGGCACAGCGATCTTATTGCCGGAGTAGTGGTTACAAGTACCAAAGAGCTGGGTGAACAGATCCGGTTTATACAGAATGCTGGCGGCGCCATCCTTTCGCCACACGATAGCTGGCTGGTGATCCGGGGTATTGAAACCCTGCATTTGCGGGTGGCGCAGCACAGTAAAAATGCGGCAGTGGTAGCGCGCTACCTTGCAATGCATCCTGCCATTGACCAGGTTTACTATCCCGGACTTGAAAGCCATCCAAACTATGCAGTTGCTAAAAAGCAGCAAAGTGATTTCGGCGGTATCGTATCCTTTACGCTAAAAGAGAATACCGAAGCAGCGGCCAAAACATTTGTGTGTAGCACA
Source organism: Chitinophagaceae bacterium (assembly GCA_965246905.1). Lineage (GTDB taxonomy): Bacteria > Bacteroidota > Bacteroidia > Chitinophagales > Chitinophagaceae > UBA1952. Next base: position 64,502 of record CBDFFZ010000008.1, on the reverse strand, counting down.
CGATACCTGAAGCTGGCGGAGAGCCTGGGCGGGGTAAAAAGCCTGCTCTGCCACCCGGCAACGATGACGCATAAATCCATACCGGCAGATCAGCGCCGCAATGCAGGTGTAGCCGACAGCTTAGTGCGCTTGAGCATCGGCCTCGAAGATGTGGAAGACCTGATAAATGATATAGCGCAGGCGCTGGATAAGGTTGCGATCAATTCGATTGTTCAGTACAAAAAGATTGAGGTCGTATAGCCCGGCATAGGCAATCTTTTCATCATGATGATCCATGAAATCTGCGGTCTAAAATTTACAGTGTCCAAAAACGCTGACAGGGTTTGAATCCTGTTAGCATTAAAAAAATTGTCTAAACAAAAAAATACTATGTCTATCCAAAACAAAAAACTAACCATCGGCCTCTTTGGTTTTGGTACGGTGGGCGAGAGCCTCTACCATGTATTGCAGCAAACGCCTACGCTCAATGCTAAGATAAAAAGTGTGGTGATCCGCCACCCGGAAAAAGCACGTAATGCGCCTGCAGCCCTGTTCTCTACAGATGCGGAAGCCTTGCTGAGTGATGACAGCATCAATGTGATCGTTGAATTGATCGATGATGCGGAGGCGGCTTATACGATTGTAAAAACCGCGCTTCAGAAAGGTAAAGCGGTGGTGAGCGCAAATAAAAAAATGATCGCTGAGCACCTGGAAGAGCTTATAAAACTGCAGCGCATCCACAAGGCACCTTTCCTCTATGAAGCTGCTGCTTGTGCGAGTATTCCGGTCATTCGCAACCTTGAAGAGTATTATGATAATGATCTCTTGCATGGGTTTCAGGGTATTGTGAACGGCTCAACTAACTATATTCTTACCAAAGTTTTCAACGAATCTGTATCTTTTGAAGAAGCATTGTTGCAAGCACAGATTGCCGGCTTTGCAGAGAACGACCCCTCGCTGGATGTGGACGGCACAGATGCCGTAAACAAGCTTTCGATCCTGCTGCTCCATGCATACGGTATCGTTGCATCTCCGCAAAGTCTTATCCACAGCGGCATACAGCACCTGCACGGGCAGGATGCAGTGGTGGCCAAAGAAAAACGCTACCGCATTAAGCTGGTGGCACAGGCGCGTAAGTTGAGCAATGGCAGGGTGGCCGCTTTTGTACTGCCGCAGTTCATCGCACCCGGGCAGCAGCTATACCATGTTGCCAATGAATACAATGGCGTAGTTATTGAAAGCGGGCTGGCCGAGAACCAGTTTTTTTACGGCAAGGGTGCAGGCGGCTTCGCAACGGCATCGGCTGTATTGAGCGATATTTCTGCGTTGCGCTACGATTACCAGTACGAGTACAAAAAGTTGAATGGCCCGCAAGACGCGCAGCTCACCAGTGATTTTTACCTGCGGGTATATGTAAGCTTCGAAGGCCTTTTCCAGGTACCGCATGAGCTGTTTGAGCGTATTGAGCAATGGACGAGCAATAAGGAACGCTGTGCCGTAACGGGTATCCTGCATTGCTCCAAGTTGCTGGATACAGGCTGGTGGAAGCGCAGAAACGCCTCGCTCATTTTATATCCTGATGCTATCGTGGATTGGGAAGCAGATAAGGAGAAAGCCTGGCAGCAGGAATCTTTTGCTTTCGCGGAGAATTAAAAAATTCACATGCGCTCTTCGGCACCCAGCCCGAAGAGCGCATAATCGTAAATAGCCGGGTCTTCCGGTCGCCATTGTCGCAGTATATCAGTAAGCGCTAAAGCGGTATTCCAGTCGGCCTTCTCCTTAGTGATGAGCTCAAACCGATGGGCTACGCGGACTACATGCACATCCAGCGGACAGATGAGCTGTGCGGGCTTCAGCTTATGCCAGATGCCGAAATCCACGCCGCAATCATCCCTACGCACCAGCCAGCGGAGATACATGCACAGGCGCTTGCAGGCACTGCCGCGGGCCGGTGTGGAGATGTGCTTGCGGGTACGCTCCGGAAACTCCGGCAGGGAGAAAAAATAATTATGGAAGTGGATCAGCGCCTGCTGTATTGTTGGATATTCATAAGACTGTTCCGGCAGAAACGCATCTTCCAGTGAATCGTGCGTGGCATAATGCGCCTGCAGGAACTGGAAGAAATAGAGCAGATCGGTAGCATTGAAGGTGCGGTGCGCGAAGGAGAGAAATTTTTTCAGGTCGGTATCCCGGTGCTCTTTTATAAACTGCCAGGGCGCGTTATCCATCCAGTCCAGCAGCCTTTTGCAGTTATTGATGATCGAGGTACGGTTGCCCCATGCAAGCACGGCGGCAAAGAGGCCGGCAATTTCAATATCCTGTTTCTGTGTAAATAGATGAGGTATGGAAACAGGGTCTTTCCTGATAAAATGAGGCTGGTTGTATTGAATTATCTTCTGATCGAGGAACTGATTAATGGCGGATAGCTGCGCAGCGGTAGGCATGGTAACAGGAGCTTCTGACCGGCAAAGTAATGGCAATGAGCGTGCCCGGCAATATATCCGGCTATGGGGGCTGTGAGATCAGTAAAAATATCGCTATACCTACCTGCGGAGGTAGGTAGGGCTACCTGTATAGGTAGGTAGGGCTACCTGGGAGGTAGGCAGAGCTAGCTCCATAGGTAGGTATAGCATGATCGCTAAGTAGGAGGGGCTATTTTCCCCCTTCAAATGTCATCACCACAGGTATCCGGAAGATCTTATGCACTTTTCTTAAATGATTACATTAAAAATGAACCGATTAATGTCTAAAAAAATTTTCATCCTGAGCGAAGCTTTCCGGCGAAGGGTCTGTAGCGGAACAATACAAGATTTTTATAGTTTCATCCCGCAGGTCAAAAACCATCTCCCCCAAAAAAATCCAGGCCCATTTTCTATTTTTAGCCCATGCGCTCTGCTTTATTCCTGCTATCATTTTTCTACTTTCTACACGCATCCGGGCAATCCTTCCAAACGCCTTTCGAGCTTTCCGGCGGGCGGCAATGCGCTACCTATGCTGAGTGTACAGCCTTCTGCAAGCGGCTCACAGATACCTACCCGGATTTCAGGAATATTGGCGCCGGGCTGTACACTGATGCAGGGCCTCAGCTACAGGTGATCTGCTACCAGAATGGCGGCGAAAATGCCTATAACTACTCCACCGTTACCATCCTCATCAACAACAGCATTCATGCCGGCGAGCCGGATGGTACAGATGCCTGCATGCTGCTGCTGCGCGATATTGCGGTGGGCAAGATTAAAATTCCAGACAACATCCGACTCGCTGTCATTCCTGTTTACAATATTGGCGGCGCGCTCAACAGGGGCAGCTTTTCGAGGGTCAACCAGAATGGGCCGGACGCCTATGGCTTTCGCGGCAATTCGCAGAACCTGGATCTGAACCGCGATTTTACCAAATGCGACTCGAGGGAAGCGCTTTCTTTCGCGCAGATCTTCGAGTTTTTAAACCCGAATGTATTCATCGATAATCATGTGAGCGATGGGGCGGATTACCAGCATACCATGACCCTGCTGAGCACGCAGTATGATAAGCTCGGCGGCGAAACTGGCATGCTGATGCGAAAAAGGCTCGACCCGGCCATTTATAAAGCCATGGCCCGTAAAGGATGGTTGATGATACCTTATGTAAATGCGGAAGGCACCGATCCGCGCAAGGGCTGGACCGCTTTTTATGATCCGCCGCGGTACAGTGCAGGCTATGCGTCGCTCTTCCATACCATTGCCTATACGCCCGAAACCCACATGCTCAAGCCCTTTAAGCAGCGCGTAGAAAGTACCTATGCTCTGATGCGGATCATCATCAATAAAACTTCGAAAAATGCAGCAGCCATCAAAGCAGCTATCCATACAGATCAGCTTGCAGAGGCGAGACAAACGGCTTTCCCGCTATCATGGGCGGCCGACACTACGAAGCCTACGTTCTATTCTTTTATGGGTTATGAGACGGCTATGAAAACAAGCGAAGTAACCGGCCTGCAACGGCTTTATTACGACCGGCAAAAGCCTTATACCGCTCAGATCCCGATCTATGATCACTACCTGCCGAAGCATTTTGTAACGGCACCCAAAGCCTATATCATCCCCGGAATTTTCTGGTGGAATTTTCTGCAGCACCAGATGAATCTGCATGATTTTAGCGGAACGGCGCTAAAAAATGATACTTTCATCAGCGTTACCTCCTACCATTTGGATGACTACAAAACGGTAGCCACGCCTTTTGAAGGCCACTATAAACACTATGATATTAAAGTAACGCCACGCCGCGAGCGTATCCTGTGCCGGAAGGGAGATGTAATCCTGGAGCTGGCAACGCCCCCTGCAACGGATGAACACCTGGTCTTTCACAAAGCCTATCCCGGCCGCCGCTTTATGGTAGAGATGCTGGAGCCTGCCGGCGATGACTCCTATTTTGCCTGGAATTTCTTTGATGCAATTCTCCAGCAAAAAGAAGGGTACAGTGATTACCGCTGGGAAGATGTTGCGGCAGATTTTCTCAAAAGAAATCCGGACGTACGGCAGGAGCTGGAGGCGAAGAAAAAAGAGGATGCTGCATTTGCAAAGGATGCGGCTGCGCAGCTGCGCTTTGTATACCGGCACAGTCCGTATTATGAGCCAGAGCACCTGCGCTACCCGGTATTCCGGATAGAATGATCTTTAGGAGAAAAGCAATCCCGCCTGTGCCAGGCTTTCAGGCTTTCCCACATCAATGAATACATTGCCGCTATGGTCGTAGCCTTTTATCACTCCTGTTTTTGCCGCTTCCAGATATACATCGATAATGGAAAATTTCCCTTCCTGATGAATGGATTGAAGCAATGCTGCGGAGATAACCTGGATGCCGCTGAATGCGCGCTGCAAAGGGCTGGCTATTTCGCGGGAAATCCGTTGCTGGCCGGTTTGTAGGTTCTCCCAGCCGCAGAGGCTAAGCTCTTCATTAAACAATAATTGCCTTGACGAAGCACGCAGCATTACAGCCAGTGTTGCCATAGCATCCTGCTTCCGGTGCGCCTCGATCATCCTGCCGAGATCCAGCTTGGTGAGGACATCCACATTCATCACCACTAAATCTTTCTCTCCCTCAAAAAAATGCGCTGCATTTTTAAGGCCGCCGCCTGTTTCAAGCACCTCGCCGCGCTCATCCGATACGGTAACCCAACTGCCGAAACTGCCATTCTCTGCCAGCGCCTCTTCTATCTGATCTGCAAAATGGTGGACATTTATTATTACATCCTCAATGCCAAAGCCCTGTAGGTAGCGCAGGTTATGCTCCAGCAGCGTCTTGCCATTCACCTCTGCCAGCGCTTTCGGGTGATGATCGGTAAAGGGCCGGAGGCGCGTGCCAAGACCGGCAGCAAAGAGCATGGCTTTCATTTTTTATTGATGAAAATTAGGAAGGGTGAAGTTAAGCAGGTCGCCGTTTAGATAAATGCAATGGCATTGCATCTTATCAACTTTTCAACCTGTCAACATATCAACCTATAAAAATAACTTTGCGGCATGTTTACCCGTTACTGGCGCAATTATCCATGGTTCCTGCAGTTGTTTCTTTTTGTAATGATGATGTTTACATTCCTGTGGCTGGGCCGGTCGTTAGTATGGACTGCCCTTCCCCGCATTACCGGCATCCCGCTTAAAGATTTTCTTACGGTAAAGCCCGATAGCCCGCTCCCCGCCGTACGTACTTCGTTGCTGGCCAATTCAATTATCCATCTATGCTTTTTTAGCCTGCCGCCGCTGCTGTTTGCCTATTTTACCACCCCGCATCCCGGCAGGTTCCTGGGCCTGCGACTGCCAGGCAAGCCAGTGCATTGGGTTTTAGTTACCGGTATTATGCTGGGCTTTCTGCCGCTTTCATTAGGGCTGGAAGGATGGCTGCAACAGCATGTGAATTTTGGTAAATGGGCAAAAGATATACAGGCTATGAATGATGATACATTCAGCGCTTACCTTAAAATGCAATCCCCTGGAGATCTCTTTAAAGCTTTCCTCGCATTTGCTGTAATACCTCCTATCGGCGAAGAATTGCTCTTTCGCGGCATTATCATGCGGTTTGCAGCAAAGCGTGCAGGGGCGCGTCTTTTCCCCGCTACTGTAAAGGATGAACCTGTGGCACCGGCACAAAAAAGCAACCGGATAATTTTTCCGATTATAATTTCTGCCGTGTTATTTACGCTCATGCATTCCAACCCTTACGGAGCTGCTTTTATCTTCACTGCAGGTGTGCTGCTTGCAGTAGTTTACTGGCTCACGGGCTCGCTGCTGTGCAGCATCTGGGCGCACCTGCTCTACAATGGCGTACAGGTTGTGGCTATTTATCTGTCCGAGGCTAATGTGGGTGCGCAGAAGGTGATGGCAGCAACCGATACTACACTACCTATCTGGCTACCAATAGCAGGCGCCGCTCTCCTGGCCTCCAGCCTGTATGCGCTCTACAAGACAAAGACACCGCTGCCGCCGGCATGGTCGTCCGATTTTACCCCGGAAGAACTAGCGCAGGAAAAAGAATAGTAAGCCAACTCTTTCAGCCTTAATCAAAATTTATCCAATTCATCCAACAAACACCATGGCGCTAAACTGGCCCACTTTCTTTAAGCGCCTCGGCAGCGCCATCATATTTTCGGCTATCATGATGGCAGGTTTGCTCATCAACGAATGGACTTTCCTGGCACTTACCGCCCTGATCATGATCCTCTGTTTGCGGGATTATTTCCGGCTGGTACGGAAGATTTCCGGTATTAGTGCTGCACCGCTTTTAGAAATTCTTACCGTAGCCTTCAGCCTTGTATTACTTGCTTTAGTGTTCTTTTCCATCATGCCAGGTTTTCAGGAGCCTCTGAAAGAATATAGATGGCCGGGCCTGTTATTTATGCCTGTAGTATTGCTGCTTACCGGTACGCTTGCTAAACGCACACAATGGCAGCAAGCGGTTGAAGCCCTCGGCGGGCTTATGTATGTGGTACTGCCCTGTATTCTTTTTCTGGGCCTTCGGCAAAAGGGATTCGAGGTTCCCTTAGCCCTCATCCTTATGATCTGGATGAATGATACCATGGCCTACCTCGTTGGCTCATTCATAGGCAAAACGCCTTTTTCGCCCATCTCCCCTAAAAAAACGTGGGAAGGCACGGCAGGCGGCGCCCTTCTTACCCTCGCAGGAGCGGCAATCTGGGGCTATTACAGCCCTGTGCACCGTATGCAGGATTGGATGGCCCTCGCCCTTTGCGCAGCAGTAGCCGGCACCGCGGGCGATCTTCTCGAAAGCAAGCTCAAGCGTATGGCCGGCGTAAAGGACAGCGGCGCCATGATGCCCGGCCACGGCGGCGCGCTGGATCGCTTCGATTCACTGCTGGTAGCTGTGCCTTTTGCATTCAGCTATTGCTGGCTTTTTATGTAATAATCACCTTTGTAGAGACGTTGCAGTGCAACGTCTCTACAGGAGGCTGGTGTTGTAATATTAATGCGGCCGCAGCGTTATTTATGAACCGGTGGCTGCAATTACGCGCCTTTACAGCATTAATCATAGATGCAGGATTATTACCTCATTCCTGCACCTATAATACTGGCACAATAATTACAGCCCTGTTAGCTACCTGTTGGATCTCCTATTATGAAACAATCCGAAGTACATGGAATTGATACAATACAATTCCATGCAATTTTTGAAGCTATGCCTGCACCTGCGCTTGTTTTACTGCCCGATGCCCCGGTTTTTACTATATCGGCTGTAAATGAGGCCTATTTACACGCTACTAATAAGGAACGCGTGCAACTTATAGGTCAGCCCTTTTTTAATGCCTTTCCCGCAAATGCCGGCAGCGAAAGTATAGAAAGTACTGCCCGGATGGCCACATCCCTCAATATTGTAGCAAGCCAGGGACAACCCCATGCCATACCACTATTGCGCTATGACCTGAAGCTACAGGATGGCGACACTGCCTCAGTACGCTACTGGAACCTTAAAAATGCACCGGTGCCGGATGAGTCGGGAAAAGTGCAGTATATTATACATACAGCTACAGATATTACCGCCAGCGTTATTGAAAACAAGCTGGAGATTTACCCTGCCATGCATATTGCTGAGCATGAACAGGCAAGTGTAGCGGAAAACATAGTAACTGATGCATCTGCTGCTTACCTGCAGGCCGTGATCGATACGGCACAGACGGGTATCTTCCTGTTTAGCCCGGTGCGCGATGAGCAGGGCGATGTGGTTGATTTTCGCTTCCGCCTTGCTAACCGTATGCTTGCAGCTTATGTGGGCCAGGAGCCGGAAGCCGTTATCGGCGCGCTTGGCAGCACCTGGTTTCCGGCATTCAAGACAAACGGCCTGTTTGATTATTATTCCGAAACCTATCTTACCGGCAAGAGCAACCGTTTCGAATTTCATTACAGTTCGGATGGCATCGATGTTTGGCTGGATATCCTTTCCACGCGGATTAACGACGATGTGCTGGTTACTTTTTCGGATCATACACAGCTGAAGCAGCTCCAGCAAAAAATGGAAGCCTCACTCAACGATCTGAAGCGCTCAAATAATAACTTAGAGGAATTTGCCTATGTGGCCTCGCACGATCTGCAGGAGCCGCTGCGTAAGATCAAATCCTTCGGCGATATGCTGGCCGGCCGTTATAAGGAGCAACTTGGCGCGGATGGCGCGGATATGATTGGCAGAATGCAAATGGCTGCAAGCCGCATGAAAGCGCTCATTGAGGATCTGCTTACTTTTTCAAGGATCTCCGCGCAGCATCATATCGCCTCCGCAGTAAACCTTGATGATGTGCTCCGGGAAGTGCTTACCGATCTGGAATCTTCTATAAAAGAGAAGGGGGCAGAAGTGCTGACTGCACCGCTTCACCCTATCATTGGCGATTCTGTGCAATTGCGCCAGGTATTTCAAAACCTGATTTCTAATGCGCTTAAATTCGGTAAAAAGGGCGAGCAGGCGCGGATCAGTATTACTTCGGCAATTGCACCGGGCCAGGAAGTGGTGGATTTTACGATACCTGCAGCGCAGCGCAATAAAATATATCAGCGCATCGAGATCCGCGATAATGGCATTGGCTTTGAACAGCAATATGCAACGCGTATTTTCCAGCTTTTTCAGCGGCTGCACGGCCGTATGGAATATCCCGGCACAGGCATAGGGCTATCCATTGTACAGAAGGTGATTGAGCATCATGAAGGCTTTATTAAAGCTGAAAGCGAGCCGGGCGAGGGGGCTGTGTTCACCATGCTTCTGCCCGTTGCTAAAAGCTAACGCTGCTAAAATTTTACCCAATGAAAAAGCGCCGCCTGATGAAGGCAGCGCTTTTTTGCGTAATTATAATCTGAGTTAAGTAACCAGACGACTTACTCGTCGTCATTCTTGCGCATTTTCTTGCGCTTAGGCATGTCGCTTTCATCGCTGTCGTCCTTAGTATCCATCATACGGGTATCATCCATCATTTCGTGGTGGCCCTTCATCTTGCCTTTGCCACGACCGCAACCAAAATACTTCTGTACGCCGAGGTTGAATTGCTGACCAATAGTAACAGCGAATTCGCTTTGCTTGGAGGTATTTTCAACGCCAATAGCACCTTTATTATCGTAATCATACTTGCGGTACTCATAGCCAATGCCGCCGATAGAGAAGCTCAATGCGCAGCTCTTGGCGAACATTACGCCTACAGCAGGAAAATAGCTCGCATTAACGCCATCATAAGTATCCTCAAAGCTTGAATTAGGTCCGGAAATTTGATAGTTATAATTAGTAGCCTTACCATTCAGGTAGTTTACATTCAACTGGCCGAATACGAAGAAATGCTCGCCCATCATTTGCGTGTAGCGTACAAAAGGGCCAACGCCAAACTCACGGTTCTTTGTTTCGTAAACAAAACCAGCTGCCTGGCCTTTTTTATCATAATCAACCTTAGAGCCAACGTAGGAACCATTTACACCAATAGTAAGGTGGTTATTAAGGCTGAATCCAAGACCCGGAGCTATGATATAATCGCGGGTACGCGGCCGATCAGTTGAGCTACTGATGCCTGAAGTTTGTGTTCTGTCGCTGCCGTGAGTAGAAGCAAAGCCGCCCGAGCCGTACAGAAGTACGCTATGGGTTAAGTCTGTCTGTGCGAACGCACCGGTCGCGCAGGAGGCAACCGCAAGGGAAAGGATTAATTTCTTCATACTGTTCTTTTAAAGTTTTGGTCAGTTTGCTTGCAAATGTAGTAGCTAATTTCTTGTCATGCAAGCGTCGTTAGCATTGATATAAAAAAACTTTTTACCCCTTTCCGGCTTCTTTAAACCATCCGCTATACATAAGGTAATTGTTTGCAATCCGCTCTACTTCGCTCTTCAGCAGCTCGGGGCTGATGTTCTTTATCTTCTTTGCCGGCACCCCGGCAAATATGCTGCCGGCAGGCACTTCCGTATCTTCCAGCACTACCGCTCCAGCCGCTATAATACTGCCGGTGCCAATCCGCGCGCGGTCCATCACAATAGCGCCCATACCAATAAGCACATTATCTTCCACGGTACAGCCATGCACAATCGCATTATGCCCTACCGATACATTATTGCCAATAACCGTCTCGGTTTTCTGATAAGTGCAGTGAATACAGGCGCCATCCTGGATGTTCACTTTATTGCCCATTCTTATCTTATTTACATCGCCGCGTACTACCGCATTGAACCAGATGCTGCATCCACTGCCCATCGTTACATCGCCGACAATGGTAGCATTGGGCGCTATAAAACAATCATCAGGGATTGTAGGGGAAACTCCGTTTACAGGAAGAATGACTGGCATATTGATTTTTTGATCCCGCAAGATAGGAGCCTTTCACGCAAAATATTTTCTCACAGTGGCACAAAAACCACAAAGATCCGGCAGCTTCCGATAACAGGAATGAACGATAAGGAAAGTTAGAGTTAGAGTTCGTGCAAGCGCCGCTTAAGTGCTTACGGTTCCCAGGCTTTGTGCCTCTGCGCCGTTGTGAGCATTAAAAACCAGCTAAGAAAACAAATTATACTTCAAAATGCACCATATTGCCCGGAATCCATCCTTCCAGCCAATCTTCTTGCCTTCAGCATACGTACGGCCATAATAGGAAATGCCTACCTCATAAATACGCACATTAGGTACCCGTGATATCTTGGCCGTAATCTCCGGCTCAAATCCAAAGCGGTTTTCCTTAAGCCTGATGGATTGTATTGTTTCCCTGCGGAAGAGTTTATAGCATGTTTCCATATCCGTCAGGTTCAGGTTCGTGAGCATATTGCTCAGCCTCGTCAGCATCTGGTTGCCTATGGAATGCCAGTAAAAAAGGATCCGGTGGGGCTTGCCGCCAATAAAGCGCGATCCGTACACCACATCCGCAAACCCATCCAGGATAGGCTTCAGCAGAATATTGTATTCCTGCGGGTCGTACTCCAGGTCGGCGTCCTGCACGATCACAAAATCGCCGGTAGCCCGCTCGATGCCCGTGCGCAGCGCCGCGCCCTTACCCTGGTTCACCTCGTGCTTATAATAGGTAATGGGCAGGCCGGGGTTCGCCTGCTGGTAAGCAAGTATGGCAGCCTCTGTATCATCCTTCGAGCAGTCATTCACAATGATCACTTCCTTCTGCATATCCTGCAGGAGCACTACGGCAGCCACTTTATCTAATATCCGGTGGATGGTCGGGCCTTCATTATAAGCCGGAATAACAATACTGATGGTAGCGCTCATGGAGTAACAAATGGGTAGAGGTAACAGGCCGCAAACCTACAAAACAGCAGGCGTTAAATAAAGATAGTCTGGGCGCACCCTTCGGGCCGGGCTATCCGTTCCAATCTTTTTTTGCCGGAAGGGGCAAAAAAAGGATTTCCACTACTATCCCTTGCGCAGGCTCATCTATAACTTCCGAATCACGGATTTCAAAAGAATTAACGGATTACACGGATGGGCGCCGTGTAATTTTTCCCGTCCCGGAATCCGTGGAATCTGTTCAATCCGCTTAATCCGCGATTCAGACGGGCGCTGTGCATTGCCGTATCCGCATAATAAGGATAATAGCGCAAAGTCAAATTCTAAATTCCTGACCCCAAATTCCCAAACCCCAATACCCAATTCCCTAAATTTACACCCGCCATGCAGCAATACCTTACGCTACTACAACACATCATAGATACCGGCACCCAAAAGTCCGACCGCACCGGCACCGGCACCATCGCTGTATTCGGCTACCAGATGCGCTTCGACCTGCAGGAAGGCTTCCCGCTGGTAACTACCAAAAAGCTGCACCTCAAATCCATCATCTACGAGCTCCTGTGGTTCCTGAAAGGGGATACGAATGTAGCCTACCTGCACAAGCACGGTGTAAGGATCTGGGATGAGTGGGCAGATACCAAAGGCAGCTTAGGCCCGGTATACGGCCACCAATGGCGTAGCTGGACCGGCGCCGACGGAAAAATATACGACCAGATAAAGGACGTACTCCACCAGATAAGAACAACCCCCGACAGCCGCCGCATGATCGTAAATGCATGGAACGTGGCCGACCTGCCAAAAATGGCGCTGAGCCCCTGCCACGCGCTCTTCCAGTTTTATGTTGCAGATGGCAAGCTAAGCTGCCAGCTTTACCAGCGCAGCGCGGATGTTTTTTTGGGCGTGCCTTTCAATATAGCCTCGTATGCGCTACTCACCATGATGATAGCGCAGGTAACCGGCCTGCAGCCAGGTGAGTTCATCCACACTTTCGGCGATGCGCATCTGTACAGCAATCATATGGAGCAGGCCAGAGAGCAGCTGACAAGAAAACCATTTCCACTGCCCGTCATGAAGCTTAACCCGGAAATAAAAGATCTCTTCGATTTTAAATTCGAAGACTTCACCTTAGAGAATTATCAATCACATCCACACATAAAAGCGCCCGTAGCCGTTTAGGAAATCTGGGATCGGACCTGAAACCATCACAACTCCAGCCCCAATTCCCAATTCCTAATTACAAATTCCCAATTCCAAAAAATGGAACCAAGTCCAGAAATCATCCGCATCATCAACCAGGTTTTTGATATCGAGAAGAAGACCCGTAAAAGCGAAAGTAATGGCGCCAGTATAGCCCGTAATATTACCCGCATCCATGAAGCATTCGAAGAGCTGGGCTTACGGATTTACAATCCCGAAGGGGAAAAATATACGGAGCTGCGTACCGACTGTGAAGCCTCGATAGCGGGGAGCGCAGAAAGAGAATTATATATTACAGACGTACTGAAGCCCGCTATTTTACAGATAAAAAACGGCCACCCAGCGCTCATACAAAAGGCAGTGGTGATCGCTGATAATAAAAAATAGTTTTTTGAATTTTGAGCGCTTATAAACATGAACGATAGCATAAATTACGGTATAGATCTCGGCACCACCAATTCCCTGATCGCAAAATTCAGCAACGGAAATGTGGAGATATTCAAGAACATCAGCGGGCTGAAGGAAACCCTTCCTTCCGTAGTTGCCTTCCGTAAGGAGCGCATTATCGTTGGCGATAAGGCAAAGGAATATGTAGAGAAAGACCCGGCCAATGTGTTCAGCGGCTTTAAGCGCAAGATGGGCACCGGCGAGCAGTTCTTTGCTGCGGATATCGGCGCATTTAAATCACCGGCAGAGCTGAGCGCACTTGTACTGAACGAGCTCAAAAACTTTATCTACAACGGCGACACGCCCGATGCGGCTGTCATCACCATCCCAGCCTCTTTCGATACCATTCAAAGCAATGCAACCAAGGAAGCCGGCTACCTCGCAGGTTTCAAAGAAGTAGTGCTGTTGCAGGAACCCATAGCAGCCTCGCTCGCTTTCGCCAATAAGCGCGATGACCAGAATGAGCTCAAAGGCCAGTGGCTCGTATATGATCTCGGCGGCGGCACTTACGATGTAGCGCTCGTCCGCTTCCAGGAAGATGAGCTCCGTGTTACAGACCATGAAGGCGATAATTACCTCGGCGGCCTCGACTTCGATGCAGCGATCATCGAGCACATCATCGTTCCGGAGCTGGTAAAGACCGGCCGCTTCCCGGATATTGGCAAAGACCTGCGCGGCGCCGGCAGCCGCTATAACCGCCTTTACTATATACTCCTGCACAAAGCCGAGGAAGCCAAGATAGAGCTCTCATCGCGCAGCGAAACAGAAATGGAATTCGAGATCGAAGACGAAAGCGGCGAAGCGCACGATATGTGCATTACCATTACGCGCGCAGCATTCGAAGCCTGCATCCGCCCGCAGATCACCTACAGCATCGAGCTGATAAAAAAGCTGCTGGATAAAAATAAGCTTACCGCCAAAGACATTACCGAGATCATCCTCATCGGCGGCAGCACTTATATTCCACTTGTTCGGGAGCTTGTATCGGGAGAGTTGGGCATTGCCGTTAATTGCAATGTGGATCCTACAACGGCCGTGGTGATCGGTGCTGCCTATTTCGCCGGCACGCGCCGCAGGCAGGCCCCGGTACAGGCTGTCGCTGCTACAACCATTCCGATAATAGACCTTCAGTGCCGCACTGCCTTTGCCAAAACGAGCCGCGAAAACGAAGAATACTTTGCAGCTTCCTTTACCGGGAGCGCCCTGGCTCAACAGCTTGCCTACCGCATCCGCAGGCAGGACGGCGGCTATGATTCCGGCCAGAAGCCGCTGGCAGAGCGCATTTCGGAGATGCTGCCGCTGGTGCCTTTTGCAGCCAACAGCTTTAAGCTCGAAGTGTATGATGACGCAGGCAATACGCTTCCTGTAAGCATTTCGCTTATAGAGATCAGCCACGGAAAATTCAGCATTCAGGGCCAGCCCCTGCCCGACGATATCTGCATTGAGGTGGATGATATCCTGCACAAGACCACGAAGCTGGAGCTCATTTTCGAGAAGAACAATATCCTGCCGCTTCGCAAAACCATCATCCGCGAAGCGGGCAAAATTGTGCGCCGCGATACTGATGAGCGCATCATCATCAATGTGCTCGAGGGCAGTCGTTTTGCGCTGCCGGCAAGCAACCTGCCTATCGGCATCATAGAAATAAAGAGCTCCGACCTGCAGCAGGACCTCGTAAAAGGATCCGACATAGAAATAGTACTGGAAATAAATGAGAGCCGCGACCTGAAAGTAACGGCTACCCTGCTGATGAACGACCAGGAATTTACCAATGTATTTGTGCCCACCGTGCGGCAGGTAAGCCCTGAGCGGATGCGCGGCGAGCTGAAAGACCTGCTCTATGAAGCGCGCATCCAGATGAATGATGCCCAGCGCCATGAGCATTATGAGCTGGCAGCCCAACTGCAGATAATTGCCGAGAAGCTTACGGCCGCTTACGACCGCGCATCCAATATTGCGGATGATGATGTAACGGACGAAAAATACCAGCTTGAGGAGCGAAAGCGCGCCATAGCTAAGGAGCTGGATAGCTTAGGCAAGAACGTACACCTCAACGATGTGATCGATGAGTACCTGAGCGAGCGCGATTATACGCGTACCCTTTTGCAGGATGCTGCCGATGCCGCACGGACGGAGCGTTTCCAGAAGATCATTGCACAGGAAGAGCAATACCTTGCCGCGCAAAGCCTTCATGTGCTTAAAGGAAAAACAAGTGAGCTGCGGCGGCTGAGCTGGGAGCTCAGGAAGAATGACCCTGTTTATCTTGCTGGCCTGCACCACTATTACAATGGCTTGCCCGATGACGATTTCAGTGATCCGAAAGCTGCGCGCAATTATATAGACCTGGCCGACAGGGCCATTGAGCGGCAGAACTACAGCGAGCTGCTGGCGCTCATCTATAAAATAGACCACCTGGTTATCGATAAGAATGCAAAGGACCAGTTTTTTGGTACAGGGCTGAGCTAAGGAGCATTAGAATCCGCTAGCTCCCATAGCTTGAAATAAGATAAGTTACCGCACTAGCACTGTCCGCTATCGTTATCCGGTAAGCCTGGCTAATAGTTGAGCCCGGGTCATCTTCCTGGAGCAGATAAGGCCTTGCAAGTGGCTCTGAGATTATGATGGGCGTCTTTTTAAAGCCTCCCTGCAACAGGTAATTATGGCCGGGCTCACTGGTCGCTACGCTGTTAAACCAGTGCGGCACTTTCGGGCTCCAGCCTTTGCCGGCCAACATATTGAGCCGGAATGTTTTATGCCCGTTGTAATTGATAGCTGCCGATTGGTGGGCAGGTATAAAGGCCGACCTGATCAGCTTATCATCGGAAAGATAGAGCGCCAGCGCATCCCAATTGCTGGTATTTTCTATCTGCAGCACTTTAGTATTATACTGTGCCTCCTCATCTGTATGGTTAAGCTGCTGCCACAAGGGTGCAAAGGGATCGTCGCCGGGCTTTTTAGGTGCATTGAGCATCAGGATGCCTGCCGTTAAGGTATCATGAGCGCTGCTGCTTTCGCCGGAAGTAAAGGCGCTGTACAAGCTGTCGTAGTTTGATTTTCCCAGCGTTACCTCTTTGGTTGCCCATTCCTGCATGGCCTGCAGGTTATCCGTAGAGATGCGCGGCGCAACACTGGTTGTATTGCAGCTATTGGCACCTATTATAAGCCGGGAAATAAGGAACAATACAATGCCTATCCAACTCCATGCAAACTTTGGCTTTTCCTTCTTCTCCTGACCCGGCGCCCGACGCGGGGTAAGTTTTTCCCTGAAAATCTCCAGATTTTTATTGATCACTTCCTTAAGTGATGCTTCACAATCTATGCCGGCTGCGGCCTGCAGAGCGGCGTATCCTGTTGCGGTGCTGTGGCGCTGGGTGTCAGCAATTACGCAGATTTCATTCAACTCATTGGCTATATCATAGCGCAGCGAACTGAAAAATTCATCCGGCAGCATATTGAGCAGCATAAGATGGCTGGCCTCTTTCCATTCTATAATCTCCTCAGGGCTTACCGGGTCATTGGCTATAAAGGTCAGCCGGTCGGCCATTGTTACCGGGTCAAAGATATTTTCATATCGCCCGCCGCCTGTCTCGCCCAATTGCGCAGTAAACGCCTGTACGGCTGCCTTCCTGCGGAAATAAAATCTGGAAGCTGCCGCAAATGCAGCTTCCGCATGTTGCACCTGCAGGAACTGCGGCCGATGGAATAGTACGGCAAAAGCCTCTTCCGGCACCGTACCCGAAAGTATATCCTGCAAAAGCGCATTTACTGCGGCAGCAAAATAAGGTGAGGCAAAGGCTATAAAATCCGGCTCCCCGTAAACGGGCCGCTCCTGCCAGGCTGCCGCGCCCAGCTCACCTTTTTCTAAAAAGAGCAGTAGGTCAGGATCTTCCAGTAAAGCGGCGTGATACCGGAATGTTGCAGCATCGCTCAGTGAATCGAACAGCGTGATTATATCCTGCCGGCTCAGTGCTGCCCCATCGATATGCAACGCCGGCTGCCCGCTCAGCTCCAATTCTGCCAGCAGCTTTTTCCTGGCCAGCTGCAAAGCCTTTGCATCAGGGTCCGGATCGGTAATGCCGGCGAGGCGTAATGGAGATTGATACATCGGGTACGTAGGTTATTACGGCGGGCTCAAAAATAATAAAGTTGTGCTGGCCTAAAGGTCCCGCTCATCCAGCCCCAGGTTAAACTCCACCCTGCCATCCTTGCCGGGTACGAGGGTTACGGTATCTATATAGGGCTTGCCGTAGATGTTGTTTCGCGACAACAGATCGCTCTGCCCGCTTAGGTACTCCTGCCAGTGCGGTACTTTGGTAAAGGCGCCCCTGATGAGGTAGGTTTTATCCGGCACATCGGGCATATTTGGTATGAGTATTTCATGAAGTGCATTGCTGCTCCAGTTGCTGCCGATGTAAAAGCTGAAACCTGCTTCATTGATCCCCTTATAAAAATAAGTTTTAGCCTGCCCTGGGCGGAGGTAAAGGCTGTTGAAATGCCGGTTGTCTATATTGATGAGTGCGATTGCATTCATGGCCGGCAGCTTGTTTACAATCACGATCCGAGAAGCGCCTCCAGTATCGCCCAATGCTGGGCCGGTGGTTTTGAACAGCGCATCCCAGACGGCAGCAAGCGGATCGCCGCAGGTATCGCACGGACCTATGACGGGTAAAATTACGGGTGGGATCTTTGGCGTATCCATCGATGGCCAGCCGGCGAGCGCAGTCTTCAGGGCGGAGAAAACAACGCTGTTGTAGCGCTGGTTTTCATCCATCGTATAAGTGGGGCCGGCGGCCGATGCTGTATCCGGCGGCTTTGCTTCAGGATATATCAGGTCGTGAATTTTTGAGAAGAATCCCAGCAGCACAAAAAACGCAATGCCACAGGCATATATTTTCTGAAGCCACGACAGCCTCCCGAAATAGCCCCAACTGTTCCGCCGGAAGATGGCCATATTATCCACCACCAGCGCCTTGAGTGATGACGGCAGCTCAATGTTGTTTGCTTTTTTAATAATGGCCAGCGCTGCCCGGTGCTTTTTGTTCTTATCCAGTGCTACGGCCAGGTTGTTGAGGCCGCTGCCGATATTGTACCGGAGATCGCCAAATGAATCCGGCAGGGAATTGAGCAGGGCGATGCGTTCGGCGTCAAACCATTCCACTGTGCCGATTGCGCTTGCCGGCTTCCGCTCTTTTTCATCCCTGATCCCCTCCTCGAGGCTGCGGTGCCGCGCGGTAAAGCTCCGGTAGGCCGGCTGAAAGGCCGCATCCTTATCCGCGGGCATTACAGCTTCCAGCAGGCCAGCCACCAGCCGGTAATGTGCTGCGGGCGCTTCCCCCTTCAATATTTTTTGCAGCAAAGCCTGCACCGCCGCACCCGCGATGGCGGAAAAGCGCCCCGGCGCAATAGCACTGACATTCTCTATATTTCCCAGGCCGCCCTGATCCGGGTTGGCGGTTTCTAAAAATTGCAGCAGCGGCTTCTGCCGGTAGATGGCGAGGTGTAGCTGCATGCTGCCCTCATCTGTAAGCTCATCGAAGAGCGCATTGATGCTTTGCCTGCTCAGGGTGCTGCCCTGCCATTCTATCGACGACTGCCCACTTAGCTCCAGCTCTGCCAGCAGCTTTTTACGCGCCAGCTGCAGGGCTTTCGGGTCGGGCATATCACCGGTGAGACCGGCAAGGCGCAGGGGAGACTGGTACATGAAACTCTAGTATTTAGGGCAGAATAACGGGGCTTCAAAAATAAGCAGGCTTATGCTCATGAGTGCAATACAAACCGGCCCCTGATTATGTTGCCGGCACAACCCCATCCAGGCCTTCCTCCAAAAGGGGCCTGCCGTGTTCTGTACCATCTTTATCATCCCGCGGGGATTTTTCAATAAGCAGCTGTACTAAAGATCTGCGGGATGAAAAATTGCCGTAAAAAAACATGCGAAATCTTAGCATACACAGCCATGCTCCAAGGGAAGTGAGCGCTTTTTATAAGCCCTTTTTTTAAGTATGAATTGGCTTTTGTAAGTTCCTCCTTTCCGCTTGGCGCAAGAACGGGGATGCGGTTTCTCAGGCATCTTTTAATAACACTATTTAATAGAAATCCACCAATTATTGTAGTCTATGGGTATAAGACGGCACGAATCATGAACCTTATGCATCTGCGCAATACCTTTGCAGGCACAATTCAGCACATGATTATCTCCTTTGTAGTAGCAGCTTCCGAAAACGGTGTGATCGGCAAAGACAATCACCTACCGTGGCGCCTCCCTGCCGATCTCCAGTTTTTCAAGAAAACAACCTTCGGCAAGCCCGTTATCATGGGCAGGAAAACCTGGGAGTCGCTCGGCAGCAAACCACTGCCCGGCCGGCTCAATATTGTCCTGTCCTCGCACTACTTAGACCTTCGGGAAGGTATGGTGCACTGCACTTCCATCGAGGATGCCCTGAAGATTGCCGAAGAGGCCAACCCGCAGGAAGCCTGCATTATAGGCGGCGGTGAGCTTTTCAAAGCTACGCTGCCTATGGCAGACAATATCTATTTTACAAGAGTGCAAACCGTAATTGAAAACGGCGATGTTTTCTTCCCGGAGCTGAAGAAGACGGATTGGAAGCGCACCTGGGAAGAGCCGCATGAAGCGGATGAAAAGAATATTTACCCCTTCACCTTCCAGAAATGGGAGCGGCGTAAGCAGCGATGACTACTTACCAGCTCAGGGCATTTTTAAATTACCGGCGCCGGGCAACAGGCCGTCATGGGGTGCATTCCCCATTCGTGTACGGGCTGCTCAATGATTGCCTGCGCCAATCATCGCCCGCAGGGCTGGAAGAAAAACTACTGCTTTACTTTAAAGACTGGAGGATACTACAGCCTGCAACGCCAGCGCCGGATGGTTACCGCACTTTGTACGGTGCACAGCTTAAGGCAGCAGCCCGCCACACGATGCTGCTCCTCCCACACATCCACTATACACCGGAGCACACCGCAGCCTGGAGTGCGCTTATTGCAGAACCGGCCATAAGCCTGAGCATAGATTTGTACAAAATAGGGCTGCTTTTTTTTAATGAAGATGTAAAGGAAAAGCAGCATTTTGTTTTAAAGTGGTGGGGATGAGCGGCCTGCCCGGGGGGGCATGCTGCGCTAACAGAATTTGCGGGCACATTTTCCAACTATCGCGGGCTTCTCACCAATCATTGAGGCGTCGGCTTTGATGGTTGAGGCTTTGGCTCGGTGATTGGGACTTCGGCCTTAGCAAGTGAGGGATTAGCCCCGGCGATTGAAGCCGATGTAAAAATGGCTAAGGGAAGCGTGTTATTGCTCCATTTGAAAGGTTTTTCATGATAATCAGTGCAATCAGAAGCCGTAAAGCAGGCGAAAAACCATTAAGCTGGGGTGCCGGCTATCCATTCCATCCCGCGAAGGGGCGGGATTCCATTCCTATCCGGGCTACTTCAGCAGGTGGAAGGTTATTTGGCTTTTCCTTGTCGCTGTTGGTCGGAACTGTGATTCTTTTGATTCTTATGATTGCATGATTCCCTGCAAGCCACCGGACAAAGGCGGGATCGGTACGTGCGCAGGCTGCCTGGGCCATTGCAGGTAGTTTGTAGCTATGCTCATACCCCAAAACAGATTTTATCTAACAAAACAGCCCATGAACAAAAGTTCGTGGGCTGTTTTATGTGTCTCCGGTAACCAATTTTTCTTAATTGAATGCTTTTAGTATTACTTATCCGGCTGGTTCTGCTCCTGCGCGCCACCTTCCTTCTTATCGCCAAACATGCCTTTCAGCTTGTTCATGGCATCATCGGCGATATCCTCGGCCTTATCTGCCCACTCGCTTATCTTTTTGGTGGCATCCTGCGCAAAATCCTCGGCCCGGTCTTTGGCTTTACCGGCATAGTCGTTCAGCTTTTCGCCTGCATCTCCGGCCATGTCCTTTGCCTTATCCATCCAGTCATCCGCCTTTGGCGCAGCCCCGGAAGCCGCCGCGGATGCTGCTGCAGCATCGAAGTTGCCGGCGAAGAAAGTTTCGATCATGCCGCTCATCTGCGGCGGCAGCTTGGTTTTCAGAAAATCCTTGGTTACGGCAATGGCCTGTATAGCCTGCGCTTCAGTAATGGCAGCCTTGCTTACAAGTTGCTGAATGAGTTCGTTCATGGTGCGTTGAATTTAAAAACGTAAGCACAAATATCCGCCCAAAAACAAAAAGCCGCGCAAATTCTTTTGCACGGCTTTCTAAAAAACTTTTTAATGGAGTGGATGCTAAGCAGCGGCATTCAGGTACTCCAGCTTCGAGCGCTCGATCATACGGCGGGCATAATCGGCAGAGAGCACAAAGGTTTCGGTGCCTTTCTGGCTGGGCAGGTCAAACATTGCATCGGTAAGGATCATCTCGCAGATAGCGCGCAATCCGCGGCCGCCGAGCTTAAATTCAATGGCTTTATCCACCATATAATCCAGCGCATCGTCTTCTACCACCAGCTTTATATTTTCGTACTCAAACAGCTTCTTATATTGCTTGATGAGCGCATTTTTAGGCTCGGTAAGAATACGTTTCAGGGCATCGCGGTCCAGCGGATTTAAGTAAGTAACCAACGGCAGCCGCCCCAGCAATTCGGGGATAAGGCCAAATGAGCGGAGATCCTGAGCATTTACATATTGCAGGAGATTGGCGCGGTCCAGCTCTTTAGTTGCTTTGATCGCATTGTAGCCGATCGAGGAAGTCTGCATCCGGCGGGCAATCATCTTGTCGATGCCTTCGAAAGCACCACCGCAGATAAAGAGGATGTTGTGGGTATTCATCTTCACCATCTTCTGCTCCGGGTGTTTACGGCCTCCCTGCGGCGGCACCAGTACTTCGCTCCCTTCGAGGAGCTTGAGCATGCCCTGCTGCACCCCTTCCCCGCTTACATCGCGGGTGATGGATGGGTTATCGCCCTTGCGGCCTACTTTATCTATCTCATCAATGAAAATAATGCCTTTTTCTGCCGCGGCCACATCGTAGTTGGCAGCCTGGAGTAGGCGGCTCAGGATGCTTTCCACATCTTCGCCTACATAGCCTGCTTCGGTAAATACCGTAGCGTCAACAATAGAGAACGGCACCTGCATAAGCTTTGCAATCGTTTTGGCTAAGAGGGTTTTGCCGGTACCGGTTTCGCCCACCATAATGATGTTGCTCTTCTCGATCTCCACCTCGTCCTGCGGCGGCTGCATGAGGCGCTTATAATGGTTGTACATAGCCACGCTGAGCACCTTCTTGGCGTCATCCTGCCCAATCACGTACTGATCAAGGAATTCTTTGATCTCACGGGGTTTGTAAATGCGGTGCCGGCTCAGATCATAAGGATCTTCGCTTTTCTCTTTCTCCGTGCTCATCGCATCCTGCAGGAGGGTATGTGCGTTCTCGATGCATGAGTCGCAGATATTCCCTTTCATCCCTGTAAAGAGGATATTCACATCGCTTTCTGCACGATCGCAAAAAGAACATTTCCGTTCAGTTTGTTTTGCCATTGACTCAATACGCTAAAAAATGAATTAGCGGGCAAAGGTAAGGGTTAGCGGATGAAACGGTTTAGTGCACAGGAGCAGCAGGTAGCTCTTAACAAATAGTGTTGATGGGCATTGCGGTGGATCCGGCTTTGGCTACTTTCCCGGGCAGGATGTAAACCAGTGGCTAAGCCGACAATTCCGCCGGAATAACCGGCATTCCCAATATTTTAAATCTTATCTTTACAGATAAATACAGCTAAAAACAACAAGCGTAATATTAAATATGGGAAGATCACAGGAAACTTTCAACAAAAAAGAAAAAGAAAAGAAGAAAGCTAAAAACAAGCTCGATAAGGCGGAAAAGATGCAGGAGCGTAAGGCCGGCGCCGTAAAAGGCAAAAGCCTTGAGGACATGATGGCTTATGTAGATGAGAACGGCAACCTGGTGGATTCTCCGCCGGACCCGAAGAAGAAAAAGGAAATTAATACCGAGGATATCCAGATTGGTGTGGCGCGGCAGGTAGATACAGATGATGCCGGCTCAGTAAGAACAGGGATGATTACCAACTTTAATGACAGTAAAGGCTACGGTTTTATCCGCGACCAGCATGGCGACAGCATTTTTGTGCATATCTCCGGCCTTGTAGATAAGGTGCGCGAAGGCGATAAGGTAACCTTCGATGTAGAGAAAGGACCGAAGGGTCTGAGCGCTACGAATGTGAAGAAAGCCGTTTAGTATTCCGGAATTCGGAATTCGGAATTCGGATTTTTAAGAGCTCTCTGATAGTTGCTTTCAGGAAGATTGATTTTTGCAGGGTCATTGTCAGTTTTAATTCTTCGGTTACTGTCGAGGCGTTATCAAGAAAACGGAAGATTGCCTGTGGGCTGTTTCGCTTGAAAAGCCTTTTAAAGATCTGATCTCCCGCTAATAAATTATTTGCCAGCAGGTGCAGCAGGATGCGGTCGTAGAACCGGAACCTCGCTGCACTTTTTTTCTCCTTCAAATATGGATTGCCCGTGGCAATAAGCTGTGCAGTGAGCTGTGCGGAATGCGCCTGAATTGGATTGAACGTGTAGCCTGTGGATGCCTTTGTTTTGCCGCCTGCGGTACCGAGGTAAATGATCCGCCCATCAGCTGCCGGGAAGATATGATTGGTCATGGGAATGACGCCGTATTCCTCTTCCGTAATCTTATATTGAAGATCAGGAAAATACTGTTTCAGATAATCCACCAGCATTTTTTCATACACGCTATTCTGCAATAATTCTTTCGAGAAGACGGTCGCTTCTATCATTGCCTGTGTACTCGAAAGCGGAAGCATGTAGATAAAGCTCGTGCCTGCGGTTTGCGGTATACGGAAATCCATAAAGGTGGCAGCATCCGGATTGAAAGCCGGGGCGGGTGTTTCGATCATCCAGCCTTTAAAATGCTGTAGCAGGTAATGCTTGCCCGGCTGCTTTATAACAGGCTCAATCGCTGCGCTGCTGAAGATATATTCCGCCCGTAATTCCTGACCGGATAAAGTAATTCTGGCAGAATCTACAGCTGTATGCAGACTTTCAATTTCGCCGTATTTAATGGTAATATTAGGTTGTTGCGCGATCAGCTCAAAGCAGTATTTATAAAAATCATCCGCCCGGATCATCTTGTACTTATAGGGCGCAATCTGCAACTTTTGTGAAAAGCCGGGAAAGTGTACATTCAGCTCCGCCCAATACTTTGAAACCACCGGCTCGAATAATCCGGGTTCCATTTCCCAGAAACACCAGGTATGATCATTGGCCGTTTTAGTGGCGCGATCCACCAGCAATATTTTCTTATTACTGAACTTGCCGGAGTGAATCAGGTGCACCATAAGGCTTAATCCCGCACAGCCGGCACCTACAATGATATAATCGTAGCGCTCCAAAACGGACTAAGCTTTTTGAGGGGATTTGTGCGCACGGTCGCGCTTTACCTTCTCCCAGTATTTTCGCGCTACGAATAGCATCCCGAAGGATTCTCCCTCAAAACGATCCAGCTTTTTATGGTGCATTTTGTGCGCCCATCGCAGGGCTTTTATGTACTCGTTATCGGACCGGCCGAGCCATTTAAAACGCTGATGAATAATTACATCATGCACTAAAAAATAAGCCGCACCGTACAGGAAAATACCAAAACCGACAAAGCCCATCCAGGGCACCGGCACCGTAACGCCAAACCACAGCAATACGATGCTCGGCGTAGCGAAGATGAGAAAGAAGGCATCATTCTTCTCAAAAAAACCTTCTTCCTTTTGATGATGATCTTTGTGCAAATACCAGAGCAGCCCATGCATTACATACTTATGCATTACCCAGGCTACGCCTTCCATAAAGCAGAAAGCCGCTACTATCAATAAAAAATAACACAGGTACGATAACATACTTACAAACCTAAATTATGCTGTTCTTTAAATCATGTTCAGTCCGCTGCGTACGCCGGCTTTGCATACGATCATCAGCTTCATCATATCCGGTATCCGGATGCGCTGCTCTATGATCACCGCTGCGGACAGGCGCTGGATTTTCCGAAAGAGAGAAAGGTAATACCGGTAAGCTACATATACGCCCAGCTTAGCCTTGATAGGCAACTGCCGGATGGCGCCATAAGCAGCTTCAAAATCCGCACAAATGCTTTCTTCAATGGATTGCTTTGCCGCCGAATCGAACAACCGCAGATCCACACCGGGAAAATATGAGCGCTCCAATCCCTGAAAATCCGCTTTCAGATCGCGCAGGAAATTTACTTTCTGAAATGCTGCGCCCAACGCACGTGCGCCAGGCTCCAACCGTTTGTATTCCTCCTTTGAGCCTTCGCAAAAAATGCAGAGGCAGATAAGGCCTACAACTTCTGCCGAGCCATAGATATAGTCCTCCAACTCGGCGTCATTATGATAGGTTTTCTTTTCAAGATCCATCTCCATGCTCCTAAAAAAAGCGTGAATCAGCGCGTGATCTATATTGTACTTGCGTACCGTAAACTGAAACGCATGTAATACCGGGTTAAGGCTAATGCCCTGCTCCAGCGCATGGAAAGCATCATTTTTAAAGCGTGTGAGCAGCGCCGCTTTATCATGATTATGAAAAGTATCCACAATCTCATCCGCGTAGCGCACCAGCCCGTAAACAGCATGAATATGCGGCTGAAGATCTTTATGAAGCAATCGTATAGCGGAGGAGAAAGAAGTGCTGTACGCCTCGGTAGTGAGCCGGCTGCACTGCATGGAAACACTGGTGAATTGGTCAATCGTATTCATAATGGCTGGATGCTGGTAACGCATTTAATAGATGTACGTATGCGAATGTTGTTTTGCTTTATGCTTTAATACTTCGCGGGCTACAATTTCACCGGAGATAAGGCTGGGCGGCACTCCCGGCCCCGGAACGGTGAGCTGCCCGGTATAAAACAGATTGCTAACTTTTTTGCTGCGCATGGAAGGCTTCAGGATAGCAGTTTGCATCAGTGTATTGGCGAGCCCATAGGCATTTCCTTTAAAAGCATGATAATCGGCTATAAAATCGGTTGGCGCATAATCTTTGCGATATACAATTGCATAGCGGATTTGTTGGGCGGTCTGCGCTTCGAGCCGCTTCATTACCTGATCAAAATATTGCTCCCTGATCTCCGGGGTATCAATAATACCTGTTGCAACCGGTATCAGAATGAATAGCTGATCACAACCGGGTGGCGCACAGGTGGCATCGGTTTGAGAAGCGCTGCAAATATAGAACAGCGGTGCTTCCGGCCAGGCAGGATGCTGATATATCTCAGCACTGTGCTGCTTAAAATCCGTATCAAAAAACAGGGAATGATGCTGCAGGTTATCCAGCTTTTTATTAAGGCCAATATAATAAATGAGGCAGGAGGGCGCCATCGTGCGACCTGCCCAGTATTTGGGCGAATAAGTACGGTATTCCGGGGCAAGCAGGCTTTGCTCTACGTGATGATAATCCGCACTCGCTATAACTGCATCTGCCTCAAAAGAACCACTTTTTGTAACAACCCGCTCCGCACGGTTTCCGGCCACTATTATTTCTTTTACTTCCTGCTTAAAATGAAAGGTAACGCCGAGGCTCAGCGCCAGATCATACATCGCTTCCACCACCCGATACATACCGCCCATCGGGTACCAGGTGCCCAGCTTTATATCTGCATAGTTCATGAGGCTGTACAGCGCAGGCGTATCTTCCGGCTGCGCACCCAGAAAAAGCAGGGGAAACTCCATCAACTGTTGCAGCTTCGGGTGGCGAAAGTATTGGGCGATATGTTTGCTCGCAGAGGCGAATACCTGAAGCTTCAACAGGCCTTTTGCAAGATCCATATCGGCAAATTCGCTCAGTGAATGGCCGGGCTTGTAAACCAGCTTGTGCATACCCGTCTCATACTTGAATTTTGCCCCTTCCAGGAAACGGTCCAGCTTTGCGCCGCTGCCCCTTTCGATGCGCTCAAACAGCTGCTGCAGCTCACCATAATCTGCGGGTATATCTACGGCTTCATCCGGCCAGTAAACCCGGTAGGAAGGATCGAGGCGTAAGAGCTCATAATAGTCGCTTACCTTCTTGCCAAACTGAGCAAAAAAACGCTCAAATACATCGGGCATCCAGTACCAGCTTGGGCCCATATCAAAAGTAAAGCCCGCTCCCTTTAGCTTTCTCGCTCGTCCGCCAGGCATGTCATGCTGTTCGAGCACTGTAACCTCTTCACCGGCTTTTGCCAGAAAGCAGGCTGCGGCGAGGCCGGAAAAGCCACTCCCGATAATGATTGATTTGCCTGGAGACACAGTGGATGAAACAATTATAGACAAGGTAGGCGTATAAACATCTATTATCCAAAAATCATTCCGCTATAGCGCTATAAGGTTATAGCCGATTTTAAAACGGCGGTGCATACGTCAGCAATAGCCTCCGGCAAAACCGCTTTATAAAAAGCAATCCGGTCCTGATATTCTCTTAAAAGCGGGGAATTTTTAGCAGCAAGCCATTTTTCAATTACGGCCAGGAGCATAGCAGGCTCATTGATCCCGGCGATATTTTTACCTAATCCTTCCCGCTCGATGGCCGCTACATTCCATTCCTGCTCAAAATGCGCAGGATGGCAAAGCACCGGCAAACCGAAAGCCAGGGCCTGATAGATGGTACCGTTGCCGCCGTGGCAGATCACGAGGTCCGTTTGCGGAAATAGTATTGCAGCATCCCCAAAGGGAACAGAAAGTATGTGTGGGGCATTCAAAAAACCCTGCGTATCACCGGCAGTAATAATGCGGTACCGCGCAAACACCGGATCATTGAGCACAACCATACTTTGCCAGGCACCAGTACTGCCCATGCTCACGAAGATCGTTTTACGCTCATCCGGCAAAAGCTCTGACTCTTCTTCATTGCCTGTATAAAATAGGGGCGCAATCACCTTATAGTTTACCGGTAGTTTTTTTTGCGGGAAGAGGCTCAGCATATCCGGTATCAGCGTATAGTCGCCTTCCAGCTCATCAGGGTAATATTTTTTTTCCGGGAGATGCCATTTACGGCGTAAGGCTTTAAAGGGCTTATGCACCGTACGGAAGCCCAATGCTTCCCCCTGCTCTGTAAGCAATACCCCAATTTTAGGTGGCAGCTTTTTCACTAAAGGATAAGCGGAATGCGTTACGGACAGCGCCCTGTGGCCTGCAAAATATTTGCTCATATACCCATTCACTATGGAAATAAGGGGGACACCTGTTTTATCCGCCGCCATCCTTAAGGTTGGCACAGCATCGCCTAATATTGCTGCCGGCTTTAGTAACTCAATGGCCTGTACCTGCGCTTTGAAAGCCGCTTCAAGGTTTGCTTCATTGAGCCAGGAAAAGTCAAATTTTTCAATAGCGGCGAGTGTTTCCGCAGCATTCATGCCCGGGCATTCAAAAGCTTCAAAGCCTTCGCGGGTGAGGTATAGATCGTATGCAGGATTAGCCGCAAACAGCACGGTAAAATGCTCCCGGAATAAACGGGCAAGCATGAGGCAGCGCAGGTAGTGCGATAAATAGCCAAATGGGAAGATGAGCAGTAAAGGCTTTAATTGATTTTCGGGGTGCATGGTGATCTATAAATCTTCGGGAAGGGTTGAGCGGTATTGTATCCTAAATTCGCCTACCAAGCTACTACTCCCTGTATGGATTATGTGATTACTATTGATGAGTCCGATGGTGCGATAGGCAGCGAGGAAAAGCTGGCCGCACATAAGCAGGGCACCCTTCACCGTGCATTTTCCGTTTTTATTTTTAATGAGCGGCATGAACTGCTCCTGCAGCAAAGAGCTTATAATAAATATCATTCCGGCGGGCTTTGGACCAATACCTGCTGCTCGCATCCTGCCCCGGGCGAAGCCACGATGGATGCCGCGCACCGGCGGCTCATGGAAGAAATGGGTTTCGATTGCCCGCTGGCTTACTGGAAGCCTTTCCGATACCGGGCTGAAGTTGACAATCTCCTTATTGAAAACGAGCTGGATCATTTATTTACCGGCACTTACAAGGGCGCCATCGCTCCAAACCCGGCAGAAGTAGCCGAATATCGCTTTCTAAGCCTGGATGCCATTAAAGAATGGATAGCCCGCGAGCCGGATGCCTTTACTGCATGGTTTAAAATGATCTTTCCGGATCTTAAGCAGAAAGCCTAACCTTTGGACTGTGTTCATTCCTCGCAGGAATCCAGGAGGCTGGCAACTTACAGGCTGCCTTTTACAGCGATTTGTCCTGCTTTATGCAGCTCTAAATACTTTGTATGGCCAGAAATATGGTAGATACATTGTATTGCAACGTCTCTACGGGGTCGAAAGGGTTACAGGCTTCCTGATGGCTGTAGGCCTGCCCGCTACAGGAAGAATGAGAAAAAATTACATGCACCAGTAAACATTTACAGGGCCTTGCCAATATTGGCGGGCCGCCGTCAATGCTGTAAACTACGATTACAGCATGCGCACCCCCCATGCGAATGTTGTAAACGTTAAATACCATTCTGTAACCGCCCTTGCCAATATTGTAACCGCTGTTTACAGCATTGACACCCCCACTTCCAATATTGTAAACGTTAAATACAGCGCTGTATTTAACGTTTACAATATTGGTACCCCCCCTGCGCATATGGTAAACTGCATTTACAGCATTGCAAACGGCAGTTACAGCGCCGCAGGCGACCTGTAGCTATTTGCACACTGCCCGCGATTGACAATCAGGGCTGTAGTGGGAAGAAGTTTTCTCGGCTACTTTTGCGCATGGATTATTTTAAGAAGCAGCTTGAGCTCCTCGCTATTGAGCGGGATGCCGATCAGGCTGCCTATCTCAGGCTTACCAAAACTGCATCTGCCGTTACCCGCCGCGCAGCCGGTGTTACCTGGTATCCCATCGCCATCCGCGGCACAGAGCCCAGTCGCGGCGATTATATTACGGTAGAGGCAGAGCGCACCACACATACAGACGACCCGCACCGCCTGCGCTTTGGCGCTTCCGCAACTTTATTCTCCAACCATAATCCGCAGGCAGATTTTGTAGCCGGTACCATTGCCTATGTAGGCGGCAATCGCTTAAAAATCACGCTTCGTACAGAAGAGCTGCCGGATTGGGCAAGCGATGGTAAGCTCGGCATCGATCTTCTTTTTGATGAAGCCAGCTATGAGGAGATGCAGCGCGCGCTGAAAGGCGCATCAGCAGTTTCAGAAAATAAAGAGCAGGGCAGGCTGGCAAGAATATTGACAGGTGCGCAGCCCCCAACATTCAATAAAGCGCTCCCGGCAATGGAATTTGCTACGCTCAATGCTTCCCAGAATGAAGCTGTAAACAAGATACTCGCAGCGAATGAGCTGACCATCATTCACGGCCCGCCCGGCACCGGCAAAACAACTACGCTCGTGCAGGCCATCAAAGCCATCATTAAGCGGGATGGCGGTCCGGTGCTGGTTACGGCGCCCAGCAATACAGCGGTAGATATGCTCAGTGAAAAGCTATCCGAAGAAGGATTGAATGTGCTGCGTGTAGGCAACCCTACCCGTGTATCGGAGCGGCTGGCATCCCTTACGCTGGATAGCCGGATAGCTGCGCATCCTGCCATGAAAGAAGCAAAGAAGCTAAAAAAGCAGGCTGCGGAGTTTAAGAATATGGCGCACAAATACAAGCGGAGCTTCGGCAAGGCAGAGCGCGAGCAACGAAAAGCACTTTTCGATGAGGCGCACCGGATCATGAAAGAAGTAGGCAACACAGAGCAGTACATCACCGATGATCTTATAGCCAGAGCCCAGGTGATTGCTGCAACGCTGGTAGGCGCCAATCATTACACGGTACGCAATGTAAACTATCATACGGCCGTGATCGATGAAGCCGGCCAGGCGCTGGAGCCTGCCTGCTGGATACCGGCGCTAAAGGCACAAAAGCTCGTGCTTGCCGGCGATCATCAGCAACTGCCGCCCACTATAAAATCACCCGAAGCGGCACGGGGCGGACTGGCTACAACACTGCTCGAGAAATGCGTGGCGCTGCATCCGGAAGCCGTAACCCTGCTCGAAGAGCAGTACCGTATGCATGAAGCCATCATGAGCTATTCATCCGGTGTATTCTATAAAAATGCATTAAAGGCGCACCCATCGGTAGCCGGGCATTTACTTTTTGAGGGAGATGCCCCGCTCTTATTTATAGATACAGCAGGCTGCGGCTTCGAGGAGAAAAGCGAAGGCACGAGCACCACAAATCCGGAAGAAGCTTCGTTTTTAATAAAGCATTTATGCGGATTGGCCGCTACACTCAGCGCTCATTACACTCCAGCGGATTTCCCAACTATTGCTATTATCTCTCCTTATAAGCAGCAGGTAGATGTCCTCAAAGAATTGCTGAGCCATGCACCGGCACTGGCAGCTATCCGGGATAAAATTTCGATCAATACTGTGGATGCTTTCCAGGGGCAGGAACGCGATATTGTGTACATCTCCATGACGCGCAGCAACAGCGAAGGCATTATTGGCTTTCTGGCCGATACCCGCCGCATGAATGTGGCTATGACACGCGCTCGCAAAAAGCTCGTAATCGCCGGTGACAGCGCCACCCTTTCCGTACTTTCTTTTTATGAAGATTTCATTACGTATGCCCAGGAGCAGAATGCCTATCAGAGCGCCTGGGAATTTATGGATAGCTAAGCGCGCCGGCCCTTCCATTTGCGCCAGGTGCAATAAATACGACCTGCTGCGCTTTGACTAAGTATCCTATCTTAGCCGCGCATACACTTACGCTCAATAAAAATACGATCCATTGGATTCTCTGCCTGTCGTACCAAATCCGGTTCAGCTTATAGATACGCCGCAAGCGCTGGCGCAATGCATTTTGGTGCTTGCCGGTGCGGCCTCTATTGCTTTCGATCTGGAGTTTGATAACAACCTCCGCGCATACGGCATTACTCTTTGCCTCATACAGGTAGCTACGCCCAACGCCTGCTATCTCATAGACCCGCTTGCGGGATTGGATCTGAGCGGGCTCTACGCGATCTTCGAAGAAGAGCGTATTGAAAAGATCGTGCATTCGCCGGGGGAAGATCTGCGCCTGCTGCACAGCCTCGGCTGCTATCCTAAAAACCTATTTGATGTGCAGGTAGTGGCCATCCTGCTCAATTATGAACATATATCGCTGGCAGCGCTGCTGGCGGAAAAGATGGAGCTGACGCTTAGCAAAGGGCAGCAGCGCAGCGATTGGAGGCAGCGCCCGCTCTCGCCTGCGCAATCGCTTTATGCGGCTGCGGATGTGCTCTGGCTGCATTCCCTGAAAGAATTGCTGGTAGCCGAGGCAGCGCCGAAAGGCCTATTGCCTTTTGTGCGGGAAGAGCAGGCCGGCCTGAGCACTACCATTCATAAAATCGAAGCAAAGCAAAACTTTCTGAAGCCTGCCGACCTGCATAAACTGAGCCCGCGCGATCAATACATCCTCAACGGGCTGTACCGCTACCGCGACGGGCTTGCGCGCAGGCTCAATAAACCCCCTTTCCAGGTGATGGATGATGTAGCGGTGCGCGCGCTTGCAGATGGCTCTTTACAGCCCGACTCATTAAGCGACGCAAAGGGCATTCATCATTCCTTAAGAAGCAGCGCCGCAGTATGTGAGCTGAAGAATGGCCTTACTGCCATCCATGATGCAGCAACTGCCCTGAGCCTTGCCACCAGGCTGCCACAGCGCAAGTACCTTACGCATGATGAGCAGGCAGAGCGCGAGCAGGCGAATAAGGATAAGGCGGAAAAATTTGCGCCTATACAGGAAGCGCTGGCACAGCAGTTTGGCATATTTGCAGCCCGGTTTATGCTCAGCAATGGTACCGTGAATGACCTGCTGCTGCATACGATCACGCTTAAAGACCTGAAGCCGTACCGGCAGGAGCTGATAAATAATATAGCAGCAAGGGAAAGTATAGACATGAGCAGCTATCGCTGAACTTACACAATGCCCTGCTTCACCGCATACATAATGAGGCCCGCAGTGTTGCGAACGCCGATCTTTTCCTGTAGCTCCAATTTGATACCTTCTACTGTGCGATGGCTGAGAAAGATCGTTTTCCCTATCTCCATTGCCGTACAGCCCTCGCAAATAAGCTTTAGCACGGCAAGTTCCCGCTCATTGAAGCTCACCGCCTCTTTAAAGCTGAGGTTTGATTTCTTTTTTTGTACCAGTGTTTTAAGGAGGAGACTGCTTACATAATCGCTGAAATAAAAGCCATTCTCATAGCAGGCATGTATGGCAAGCCGGATCTCATCCGCATCGGCATTTTTAATGAGGTAGCCGTTTGCGCCGGCTTCCAGCAGGTGAAGGATCAGTTGCTCCTCATCATTCATGGTAAGGATGAGCACCTTTATAAGCGGGTATTTTGCTCGTATTGCTCTTAGTGCTTCCATCCCGTCCATACCCGGCATTTTCAGATCGAGGAGTATTACATCCGGAGTATCACGTTTCAGGAGGCCCATTAGCTCCAGGCCATCGGCAGCTTCTGCCAAAAATTCCAGGTGCCGGTCGTCTGCAAGTACCATCCGCAGCCCCTGCCGGAAGATGGTATGATCGTCTGCGATAATGTATTTGATGGAGGTTGCAGGCATATACGGTGTATTTTAAGCAATTGCGGTTGCGGCAGGCTCGCATATTACGATGGTATAGATCCCTTCCCGTGTTTCGGGAAAGCGCAATAGCAGGCTGGCAGATTTAAGCCTCATCTCGATGTTCTTGAGTCCTGTAGCTCCTTCTTTAAATAACTGCTCCCGGTAGCCGGACTCTGTAAGGCCGCTGCCGTTGTGGGCAAGCGCTATACAGTTCAGGCCATCCTGCCGGTATAGGGAAAGTCGGATTCGGGTAGCCGCGGCGTGCTTGATAATATTTTGCACCAGCTCCTGGATGATGCGGTAAATACAGAGGGCTTTGTCGGGATCCTGATCCGGCCAGCTCCCTTCTTCGCTGCTGAATTCGATGGTCAGGGTATTGGAGCGGGATATCATCCCCGCAAAAGACTCCAACGCTTTGGAGAGACCAAGATACTGGAGGATGCCCGGCTGTAGCTGATGGGAGAGATCGCGGACTTTTTGGATGCTGTCGTCGAGCAGGTCTTTGGTTTGGCGGATAAGGGCGGCGTTGCCGGGGGCCTGCAGCGCCTGGTGGAGGAAAAGGCGGATGGCAGAGAGGGATGCGCCCACATCATCGTGCAGCTCTGCGGCAATGCGGCTGCGCTCTTCCTCTTCGCTGCGGATGGAGGTTTGCATGAGCTCCAGCTCTTTCTGGTGGTTGAAGCTGCGCATCTGGAGCTGGTGGTTGATAACGCGGCGCTGGTAGAGGATCACAAAGAAGATGATGCCTAAGGCAAGGCATATAAATACGGCTATGGCGAGGATGATATAGCTGCTATTCAATGCGCTGCCGCTTTATTAACAGAAGACTGTAGGCTATTGCAAGATTTTTCAGGATATTGAGCATGTTGTGCACGACCCATATATTTCTCATAAGCGTATGATCACTTTTATCGAGGTACTTTCTTGCAAGCAGCATGATCAGGCTCCCGGAAACGTACAATAAAAAAGCTGCACAAAATACAAAGAGCGGCGATTGCTCAATCTGCATAAATTCTATTTTCTGGATAACCCTGTAAAGCCCGAACAATGTGCCGATCACGTACAATCCAAAAAAAACGGCAGCATCATCATAATTCAGAACGGAGGGTGAGCAATATATAGTTCTGGCTACGAATAGAGCGCCCAGCAGGTAAGACAGGGCAAGCAATGGGTACCGGAATCTTTCGGCGAATGCCTGCCGGATGAGGAAATTGGATATCAGCAGCCATTCACCTAAAATAAAAGCATTGCTTACCCAGAACATAGGATGATGTATTGTGGATAGCGCATAGCCAACAGCATCCGCTAAAAAGCTAAGGCAGCAATACCACCATAACAGCATCTTCTGTTTTTTACCCACGATTATGGCAGGAATAGCAGATAGCGTAGATGACAGCACTACAACCTCACCGAACGATAACATGCTAAAACCTGGTATCGGAGCTCATATCATAGTATTCCGTTCTGCCATCGACTGAGACGGAAAAAATGATATCGTATGGCAAGGTTATATGTTGCCTATTGATCTTATAAAAAATAAAATTGTCTGCATTTTGAGCCAATAAAATTCTAAAAATGCTTGCCGGGTAATAAATAGCGTGGTTGTGCGGATGCGGCGGCGGCGCAAGCGCAAAAGCGGGAGCCTCAACGATCCTGATCAAATCATCGCATTGCGCTGTACTTACCGCAGTCTTTACGTCTGTTTCCATCAGGGTACCTACCTGGGTTCCATGATATTTCTGAATCAGCGCATTGAAATCATTTTCTGATAATTGGTGTGGATGCTTGATTTTTTGCTCATTGGCTAAGTCGTCGCAGTATGCCATAGTTTTAATTTTTAGTGTTGATTTTTTTATGGATGTAAAATGTTCTCTTCTGCCTGTTATTTTAATAGTACAAAGCAACTGCCGCCACTGCCAATCTACAACCGTAGAAATACGTATTTAACTGCGGACTTCTACCTGATTCTCCTAAAAAAAGCCCTCCTCAACCGGGCATTGCTATCTGGATGTTACTTTGCCGCTGCCGGGGGCCTGTCGTTGATCACATAATCATTGTACTTCGCCTCGTTTGTATCAGCAAAAAGCGACTTGCCGATGTTACAGATCCGAACGTATGCTCCGTAAAGCGCATTGCCCGTTTTTATCCGCTCCTGCGTGGCTATTTCGCGGGCTTCTATCGCCTCTTCGCGTGCCTCTATTGCATCATCTAAGCTTATTGCCTGCGCTCCTATGCCGGAAAGTATCCCGGTTGTGAGTCCCTGCCCGGCAAGCTGCTCCAGCAGCCTGGTGCCTACCCGCACCACTTTCCTGCCCAGCCTTATCAGCTGCACGTCCGTCCTCTCATTCATCTTTTCAAAGCCGAAACATTTATAGAGCCCGCCGCCATGATACTGCTCCTCGGCCATGCTGCGCACAGGGCGGATGCTCACCCTCAAACCTTCGGCAAGCGCATCTTTTGCTTCGGTGGCTACCATCACCAGGCCATGCAGCTCAATATCGTTTGGGTATGCAGCAAAATCTTCAATGAGTGCCTCGTAGGTTTTAAGGTAGGCAGCATCTATCATACGGGTGCTGAATTCCGTAAGATCGCGTTTCACATGGATCACGCTGAGGTCGGCGGCCTGCTTCAGTTCTGCGTCGCTCATCTGGTAGTTCCTTACATCAATTGCTTTTGACATATTTTCCATCGGGGGGATTGGAAGGTTGAAGGTATTGTACCCTTTGTGAAAATAAAAGGGAGCGGGGGAAAATAGATTACACACTGTCGCCGGAAGCCGTTTTCCTGCAAGCAGTTGATCGTTTCCGGCCGACAGTGATCGCTGTCCTGCTTACCGTGGCCATACTCCTGCCGACAGATGTTAGTGCCCTGCTGACAGTGATGCATTTCCGGGCACAAGTGGCCGTAATCCAGGCGACAGGAGCTACCGCTCAGGCGACAGAAGCCTCTTCCCAGCCGACAGTGGCAATTTCCTCGTAATATATTTCGTTACTGCCGGATGAAATTGGTCATTTGCAGGCAAGTTGGCTGTTACTGTTGGAGGGAAACGTTGTTTTGCCGGTAAGGCAGAGGTATTTATAAGCTGAATGGCAGGAACAGAGCCCGGGGAGCAGCTCGATAAAAGCTGGCATATTCGACCTGCCGCTTAGCAAATCACGTAGTTCTACGCACTTTAATCCGTGTGTTTACGCTTGTGCGCCGCGTGCCTGCGGCGGAGCTTTGTACCGGAAATATTGATCTATCCAATGAAAAGTACATAACAATGAAAAAGCATTTGCGGCTGCGCAGATGAAAGTACCGGACACAAGTAAAAGTTTAAACTCAAAAAACAAAAAACATGAAACAATTCAACAACAAATTATCCTTTATTGCCGCCTGCCTGGCCATGCTGAATGGTCCTGATGCCGATGCGGTTATCCGTAGGGTGGGGTATAATGGTACGAATATTACCGGCGTGGACTACACTTCATTACAAGTGGCACACAATGCTGCTGCCGCCGGCGATACGATTTACATGTATCCTGGCACACACAACAATTTTAGCACGACTCTTACAAAAAGGCTTGTGATAATAGGGCATGGCTATTTATTGGACCCTGCCAACGGCGGCAATAGCGGCTTGCAGCAAGGAACAGGCACCACACTATTTACCGGAACAATTGTACTTAGTGCAGGAAGTGATAGCACTTACATTATGGGAATAGATAATCTCGTTGTAAATATAAGTGCGTCTGGCAAACACATTATTAAGCGGAATAGCAGAGTCTCAGTCTCTATAGGCGGCACTGCGGTTGATAAGGTGCAATTACTTCAAAACTGGGGATTATACGTCGCTGGTGGTGCCACCGGTCAATCAATAACCAGCGTCAATATTTCTAATAACATCGGCGTATATGCAGATCTTAATGTGGTAGGATGTACTTATTCTGGCATCATTCAGAACAATGTGTTTACCGGTACCGGAGGTGGTGTAATTGGCTATCCATTAGTTTATCCAAGTATACCAAATAGCGCGAGCGCTTGTATTGTCAAGAACATGGTAGTACAGAATAATATCTTTGGCGATTTTGGCAGTATTGGGCCATCAGCAACTGCTCAATCCACAGGCTGTGTATTCCAAAATAACATTTTCAGAGGCGCATCAACATCCATGAACCTCGCTACGGGCGGCAATACCAGCCTCAACAATCAATTTGGTATTAACCTCACTACCGGCTATTTCGTAGGTGGCACAACTGGCAGCTATGATTCCCGTTTCGCATTAGCACCGGCTTCACCTGCAATTGGTGCCGGTATAGGGGGAGTAGATATTGGCGCTTACGGCGGGCCAACACCTTACAAGCTATCAGGCATTCCTACCATCCCAACCATCTACCTCATCACATCGCCCGATGGTATTTCCCCGGCTACGAGCCCTATGAATTTTACCATCAGCACGAGGTCCAACTAATCGTCGCAAAACCCTGTTCTTCCTTCAGGTCTGCTATGCAATAAATGCGTAGCAGAACCCACATGGCCGCTCAGTGCATTGTTCACCTCCCTCAAAAAAATACCAGATGAGTAAGCTTTATCCTCATAACATTCGGCGGATGATGCGTGTCTTTCGCCAGGCGAAGCGGTACCTCCTGCTTCCAATAATCTTGCTGGCTGGCGTAGCTCAGCTACAGGCGCAGACTAATATCGCAGGCGTAGAGTACTACATAGATACCGACCCTGGCTATGGCAATGCCACGCCGCTCGGCATCACTGCTATTCCCGATATCAGCAACTTCAGCTTCACCGTGCCCATAGCCGGCCTGTCATCCGGAGTACACCAGTTCTTTATTCGCAGTGTAGATGCCCATGGTACCTGGAGCATGAACAAGTCTTACCTGTTTATGAAAGACTTCGGCACCAGCGCGCCTGATCCTGCACCAACCAATATTACACGCATAGAATATTACATAGATGCAGACCCCGGCTATGACAACGCTACGGCATTAGCCATCACACCGGGTACCGACATCAGCGGGTTTAACTTTACGGTGCCCATCACAACCCTAGCATCGGGGGTACACCAGCTTTTTATCCGCAGCCGGAACGCCAACGGCGCCTGGAGCATGAACAAGTCTTACCTGTTCATGAAAGATTTTGGTACTAGCGCACCCGATCCTTCTCCGTCCAATATTACCAGGGTAGAATATTTCCTTGATACCGACCCCGGCTATGGCAATGCCACCGGTCTTGCCATCACACCGGGCGCCGACATCAGCGGGTTTAACTTTACGGTACCCATCACAACGCTTTCATCGGGGGTACACCAGTTTTTTATCCGCAGCCTGAATGCCAATGGTGCCTGGAGCATGAACAAGTCTTACCTGTTCATGAAAGATTTTGGCACCAGCGCACCCGATCCTGCTCCGTCCAATATTACCACGGTAGAGTACTTTATCGATGCGGATCCTGGTTATGGCAACGCTATGGCATTAGCCATAACGCCGGGTACGGATGTCGGCAATTTTAATTTTACCATTCCTACAACGGGCCTTGCCAGCGGCGTTCACCAGCTGTTTGTTCGCAGTCTGAATGCGAATGGAGCCTGGAGCATGAACAAATCCTACCTGTTCACAAAGGATTTTGGCAATATCCCCGATCCCGCACCTGCAAATATTGTGGGCATCGAATATTTTATAGACAATGTAACCGCGGAAGGGACCGGTAAGAAATTCCCGGTTACAGCTGCAATGAATATTGCCAGCTGTGCCGGTGTTGTCTATTTCATAGATTCCCTGGTGCCGCCCGGTGCCCATAAGGTTTGGTTCCGCAGTGTAGATGCAAAAGGTACCTGGTCGATGCTGAAGAGCTTTGACGTTAATTCCACCAATATGTACAATCAGCAAATCAGTCTTGGCAATGATATAACCGTGTACACCTGCCCTGGCACGCCGGTGGATATTGATAACCTGTACGATGGGGTCATCCCCGCAAACGGCATCAAGTCGTGGGATTTTGCGACGCCTGCTGCTGCGGCCGCCGGCATACACCGGCTTGTTGTGGGTATTGGCAATGGCAGGACGGATACTGCTTATGTCACCGTGTCCAACAATCCCGTACCGGCGCTGGGCAGTGATGTAACAACTTATGTGTATGAAGGGGGAACGGTGGATCTTAATACGGTCATTATTACGAGTCCGTATAGCTCCGTAACATGGACTGCACCGATCCCTTCGGCTGCTCCTAAAGGCACCTATCGGGTAGTTGCGGCCAATGCCAGCGGTTGTGTGGATACAGCTTTCGTCACCGTTTCGAGCCCTGCGGCTATCGTGCCCCCGGTGAGCGCGGCTGCATATAACGCGAATGTGGAGTTTACGGCGCCGGACGGCTGGACGCACTATTACTATGACAACGGTACCGCTTCAGACATCAGCGATGATATCCTGTTGCTATCGCTCGAAAAAAGGGGCAATGCAATCGGCACCGTTGGTGTAGGTGGTTTTATGGTTACTACAGCCGCCACGGCAGGCGTGGGGGGTAATACCGGTGTAACGGTTACCAACCCTTTGATCGCATCGGGCAGCAACTTCCACGCTATGCACAGGTTTTGGAATGTAGTACCCTCGCAGCAGCCGACATCACCCGTTGGAGTTCGCTTTTACTATAATAGTCAGGATCTTGCAGACGTTAGCGGCGGCAGCGGCGCCGTTGATCATACGGACCTCACTTTTTATAAGGTGCTTGATGGGAATCCAGATCCGGGCAGCAACCTGTCCGGGGCTACTTACATTACCAGGATGATCAGCGCTACAAACACTGATACAGTTAAATGGGTGTACACAAGCTTAGGAGGCGGAAAGCATCAATCAGAATTTTTGGTAAAGCATTTTTCGGGTGGGGGAGCAGGATTCAGTAGTCCCTCACCATTGTCTATGGTAATAACATCTTTCTCCGCTATGATCAATGGGGATGATGCGCTGCTGAAATGGCAAACCGCTTTCGAAACAGGAACAGGGTCTTTTGAGATAGAGCGCAGCAGTGACGGAAAAACTTTTACCAGGATAGGAACAGTTGCCGCAAAAGATGCGGCCGGTGAATATGACTACCAGGATAAAGGTGCAGCCGGCAACGGCAGAAGTTTGTACTACCGGTTGAAAATACTCGGTGATGGTGGTACGTTTAAGTATTCTCAGGTTTGCAGGCTAACCTTTGAGCTGCGGAATAAAATTATTGCCATGCCCAACCCGGCAACTTCATTCATAACCCTAACGATGAGGGATGAGTTTGAGACAGGTGCTATGGTGCAGATACTGGATATGAACGGCAAATTGATAACGACACATTCCTTGCCTCAGTCCAGAAGCTATACACTCGATGTTTCAAAGATCAGCGCCGGCGTTTATCAACTCGTGATCTACAGCAATGGCGCTACTTGCTACAAGGAGACATTACTGATACGTGGATAATTCTGTGGGGATACCTGAGAGGAATTGCGTGTAGCTGCGAAGCAATTGCAATCGGGATAGGATGACCGGAACGAAAGCAACGATCACCTATCTCCAGGCACAGTTATAAATAGTTTCCTGCTCGGGAAAGCGCAGGTTATAGATGTGGGGGATGGGTTTCCGGAATTTATTTTTTGCGGCTGCAAAGTGAGGCAGCTAATAAGATCCTGAGGCTGTAATGATAGAGCCATTTGAGCCTGAAATACCCCGACAATACATTAGCTCAAGTAAATTGTAACAATTAGACTTTTAACCCTGCACTACCAAAAACCCCCACCCCTGCAGTGCTAAAGCGCGGTCCTTGCGCGAATCCCCAAGGGGGAAGGAGCCATAACGTACCTACATTAGTTGCCTAAGCGGTATTACTGTTATCACTAAAAAAGAAAGGGGCCGGCAAAATGCCGGCCCTTTTCAATGATCGGTTCTTCGATTATTATTTTTTCATGTGCATCATCTCACCATCCATCATCATCATGTCGCCGTTTTCCATCTTGCCCATGGTGCCATCCTTCATCTTCATGCTGCCATCCTTCATTACCATCGTGCCGTTATCCATAGTCATGTCTTTATCCATGGCCATAGTTTTGCCGTCCTTCATTCCCATCATCTTGCCGTCCTTCATCATTACGCCGGAGTGATAGTGCGGCTCACCGCCGGACATATCCATCATCTGTCCGTTCTTCATCTTGCCCATTTTGCCATCCTTCATTTTGATGGAGCCATCCATCATTACCATAGTGCCGTCAGTCATGGTCATGTCTTTATCCATCATCATCATATTGCCATCCTGGTCCATCATCATTTTGCCGTCCATCATCATTACGCCGCTGTGCGCAGCCATTGCCGGTGCCGGTGCAGCCATAGGAGCAGCAGTATCTGCCATTGGCGGAGTTGCAGTTGTGGCCATTGCCGCACTGTCCGTTGTAGTAGTGGTGCTAGCGGTTTCATTGTTGCCGCAGGAAGCTAACAGTGCGATGGCCGCAGCGCTCAGCAACAGTGTTGTCTTTTTCATATTGTTTGTTTTATTAAATATTTCCCGCAAAAGTAGCCGGATAATGAATAGGTAGGTAGCGGATTGTAGTAAAGACAATTTGAACTGCTTAATTATCCCACCAAACCGTGCCGGGCACATAGCTTTATGAATGCAGAAGCTCCGGGCACACCGGCAGCTGAAATGACCTGTAGGCCGGCTACCTTACCGGATAGTGCAGCAACTATATTCGTTTCCCTGGAATGCACCAGACTTTCTCCGCTTATCTGTTGCGTAGCATAACCTAAATCGCGCTTTGATTGCTTTATCCCAAGTGCGGTAATAATAATATCCTGCAAAAAGAAAAGTTTAAAACTTATACGTTGCGCTGAGCTTTATAAAAAAGGGAATGCCGGGCGTAAAGCAAATCTCATCTACTGATTTCGACTCGCCGCGCAGCCTTGTTTCCGTATCAAATGCCGCTTCGTTCCATTTTACATTCGTGAGGTTCTGTACCTGCAGGCCAAATTCATAGCGCGGCTTTGTGTAGCTCGCTACAAGATCAATCACCGTGTAGCCGGGTGCAGTAATGCTGTTGTCTGTATTTGCAGGCCGGTCGCCCATTAAGCGGTAGCGCAGCCCTGCAGAAAACTCCTTTACCGGCTTTACCGTAACCCCACCTACGGATGTAACCTTTGGCGCAAGCTCCACATAATCATTACCCGAAGGCTCATCCACATAACGCGCTTTAGTAAAGTTTACATCCACATCGAAGTAGAGCCATTTTGCAGCCTCGTAACGCCCGGAGAAATCTATGCCCAGCCGCCGTGTTTTTCCGCTCAGCGAAGGCACGTCGCCAGCATCGCCGGAATAAGTATATTCCTGCTGTAAAATCATACGATAAACGGCTGCCTGTAGGAGCAAAGCGCGAATGGGCTTGATCACGATTCCAATATCTGTAGCATGCTCTAAAGGCAATACATCGCTGCCGGCGAATGGCGCAAAATAAATATCGCGCGTATCGTTGCTGTGGAAGCCGATGCCATAATTGGCGTACACACGGCCTGTGCTGCCGAAGTTATAATACAGCCCTACTTTAGGGCTGAATGCTCCGTGATTATAAGTAGCCTTTGCCTGCTCTGTAGCAGTAGGGATCTTGTTATGGTAACCCTGGATGAAATAATCGTAGCGTGTGCCGACTGTAGCCACAAGCTGCGGAAGCAGATGCACGGTTTCATTTATATAGCCGGAAAGGTTGGTCTCATGGATATCACCGAGGCGGATGGCATCGAGAAACTGCTCATGTACGGTATGGGTAAGCTCGCTGTTGTTCGTATTATCATTGCGGATGCCTATGCCCACTTCCGTTCGTGCATCCAGCTTGCCAATATGGTAGCGCTGCGAGTAGGCAGCATTGTAGCCTGCAAAGATGCGCGATTCCGCCTGGTGTATCTGGTCCCCATTTACGGTATCATTCAGATAAAAAGTAAAGTTGGAATAAAGCGAAAAATCATAGTAACCGGCATAAAGATTCATCTTGAAGTCAGCATTGCTGTTGATGGCTTGGGTGTATTGCAGGTTTACGTGGTAGCGGCTGGTAATGCCGCCTTCATTATCGAGCTCACCAAAGCGGCTGATGATGCCTTCTGCCACGGCCCGCTCCGGTACCTGGCCCGATGCGCTCCATTTGCTGTGAAAGCCGGAAAGCGTGGCGGTGAACAGCTTGTTGGTACCCATCTGCCTCGTGTACTTACCAGTGAGGTTAATACGGTTAAAATCCTGTGATTTATCGAAGTACGCGCGGTTGTAGCCATACTCGCCGGCTATGTAGGCGCTTTGCCCTTTATCTGCACCCTTTTTACCCAGCAAGTCTAAACCAACAACACTGCGGAAATAGCCGTAAGTACCACCTTCCAGTTTTACAAAAGAATTATCAAGGTAATTTTTTGTTTTGAAAGCAACCCAGCCTGCCGTAGCAAGATTTCCCTTATCGATGGTATAAGGGCCTTTACCAAATTCCATTTTATCCACCAGCTCAGGTATCAGAAAATGAAGATCGGCATAGCCCTGGCCATGCGCGTGAGATACCATATTCACCGGCATATCGTCCACAGATACATTCACATCCGTACCATGATCCACATCGAAGCCACGAAGAAACATCTGCTCTGCCTTACCGCCGCCCTGGTGCTGGGAAATGAAAATGCCCGGCACCAGCCGCACCATATCCTGGGCAGTATTGATAGGCCGCAGTTTTACATCTATCAGGGAAAGCGTACTGTGTGTAGTAGCCTTTTGAGCATTTACCGTTACATCGG
This sequence comes from Chitinophagaceae bacterium, assembly GCA_965246905.1. Taxonomy (GTDB): domain Bacteria; phylum Bacteroidota; class Bacteroidia; order Chitinophagales; family Chitinophagaceae; genus UBA1952. The sequence goes on along the minus strand of CBDFFZ010000008.1, from coordinate 19,796 downwards.
TAAGCTGCACCTGGCCTTTGTTAAGGGGATAGCTGATGTTGGAAGTCTTGCCTTCTTCTACCTGCACTTCTTCGGTAATACTGCTGTATCCTATTGAATATATGGTAAGAGTATATTTTCCTGCCGGCAGACTGTTAATGGAGAAAGCACCGAATGCATCTGTGATTGCACTGCGGCTCTGCAATTCTTTAAGGTAAATACTGGCTCCCTCGATCGGTGTACCTGCTTTTCCGTCTTTCAACTTTCCGCTGATACTGCCATTGCCAGCCATAGCCATTGACGTAAACAAAAGGGCATACAAAAGTAGCCCCCACTTTTTAAGTATTGATTGTAACATTGAAGTTGTTTGATTGAAAATAATTAAACAGGCATGCGCAGATCAATAACAGATCTGTACAGCAGCCAATTGCCGCCCGTGATGTACACGAAAGCGGGAGCTTATTGCAAGTGGCAATAAGCAGTCAGCACTGCGCTCGTTAGCATACAGCATCCCCTATTCCCGGTAGGAAAAGGAGAAAATGCAGGTAGCGCTGTTATGCCTTTTTGGGTGGGGGAGATTCTATCGGGCTTTCTGCATCGCAATGCGAACGGAGATAATAAGCCAGAGGTTTTTCCTGAGATTGCAGCAATATGCGGGGTGAATCCGAAGCCCGGAACGATGGCAGAAGGCAGACGTCTTCCGATGAAGCCTTTGTATTGAACCCTGATTTGTCCTTTTGACTCTCAGCTCCCATTTTGCGGAGCTCGTAGTGTACGTGCTCCTTGCCATTTATTTTGTGGACTACAGCAATATGCACGTTTTTCCAGAAGGTGTGCGCCAGATTATCGGCAATTATGGGCATCACCGGCTTAAGCAATAGCAAAGCATAGGATAAGAGTAATAACCGCGCAAGGCATTTTGTGAGCCATGCCTGTAATTTAATGCATACTTCTTCATCGGGCAAAAGCCTTGCCATCCAGAGCGGAATGTGATGAAGCAATGTCAAAAGAATAAAGAATTAGAATTTACAGCCCAACAGGAATTTTTATCAGCAGATTTTCAATTGAAAAGCGCTTATAACTACGAAATATTGCTTGTTATGGTTTTTGCCAACTACCAAGCACCTAAAGTACTTAATTGCGTGGTTTAAACTATTAAATGACGTAAATGCCAAATTTAAAACTTAACCCCTTCCCCGTTTTGAGGATTGCGTATTATAACTTCTATTTATGCGCGCCCCATAATCCCCAATAGGAAAAGCTCCTCTTGTATTATTTACTTTTTTATTAGAGAAGTTCACATTAGAACAAAGTTTTTTTTATTGATAAGACAAACACTTTTATTTACAACAATAATGGTAAGCACCTGAAAGTAATTAATTTGCGCAATATTAAAATGGAATTAGCGGTAATTTCAGTTAACCACATTGTCAGATATGCAGGGAATGTATAGTCTCCAATTATTGTAGTACCATAAATTTCAAGTAATAATTGGTTTGGTACAGTTTTAATAATAGATTTTTCCGGGGCAATGGAAGTTGCTGCATTGAAGAATATTCCTAAGATAGTTAGTACTTAAGAAATCTAAACGGGATGTTAACCCGTAATTATCCAAAGTGTTTAAGTTCATTCACCATAATCAACAATTTTTATGTCCAAAAATCGATTTTTGAAAAAAAGTCTGGTTGTTGCCGCTGTCCTTATGGGATCGCTGGGCTTTGCAACTACCAGCCGGGCCTCCAGCCACCGCGAGGCACCGCTCATTGCGTATGATCCATATGCAGACAATACAGATGTCTATGCCTTCCGCTCACCGGATGACACTTCTACGGTAACGATTATCTGTAATTACATTCCTTTCCAACTACCGGAAGGCGGGCCTAATTACTACAACTTTAGCCCAAGCGTACGCTACGAGGTTCACATTAAGAACAAGGCAACAGCCAGCCCCGGCAATGGTGACGATATTACGTATCGGTTTACTTTCAGCCAGGTAAATGAAGACAACAGCACTTTTTTCAATATCCGGCTCCAGAAGCAGAACCTTAAGACTACCTACATTTGCGAAAAGAGCACCAATGGCGGAACTACCTGGGCTACAATCGTAGGTAATGGAGTAGTACCGCCGCCAAATATCGGCCCGCGGTCAATTAGCGTTAGCAGTCCGGCGACAGTAGGGCTTGGGGCTCCTAATTATCAGTTTCTTATGCAAACGGCGATTGCTACAGCAGCAACCGGCGAAAAAGTATTTGCAGGGCCTGCTGATGATCCGTTTTTTGTAGATCTTGGTGGTGCTTTTGATCTTGGTAATTTCCGCCCAAATGGTGCAGCGAATACGACCAATCGTCCTAAGGATGGACTTGCCCGCTATAATGTACATAGTATCGCGATTAAAGTTCCTATTTCTATGTTGCAGAAGGATGGAAAGACCACGGCACAGGCTACCAGCATTCTTGATGGTGAGTTTGTGATAGGTGTTTGGGCCTCTGCGAGCCGCCAGCAAATTAAGACGCTTGCGCTTAATGGCACTCCTACTTCGAGCGGGGCTTATATCCAGGTGTCACGCCTTGGCATGCCGCTTACCAATGAAGTGGTTATCCCGATTGGCATGAAAGATCGCTTTAATTCACTTACGCCTTACAGCAACAATGATCTTCAATTTGCTCCAAACTTCAACAACCCGGAGCTTGCATTGTATATGGATGATTCAAAGTTTGGTAGTGCTGTTCCATCATTAAATGATCTGCGCGTTCAAAGTGCTTCAAGAACTCTTTTGGGCAATGTGGATTTCCGTAATGGCAAACCAGGTCTATTTATCCTTAAAGGCAATCCGGCTCTTACAGGTACAGCCTTAGCGCCTGGCCCAAGTGGCGGGGGCGCCGGTTTTGGCGATATCCTGCTTCCTGATAATGCAAGTCCACGTTCCGTAGATATCCTTCCTATTTTCTACACGGGTGTTCCAAATCTTGCACCTTATCAACTGGCAACCGGTAAGCCGGCAGGCAATCCGCTTGCAGCAGGCAAGCCATTTATCAATAACTTCCTGCCTACGCTCGGCGATATGCTACGCCTGAATATGGCCGTACCGGTTACACCACGTAGCAGTGCAGATTTTTCATCGCTTGGTATTGTGCAGGCCGCCGTTCTTGGTCTTACTGATGCGCGCTTTACAGGTAGTACGGCTATACAGAACATACCCAATATGGATGGCTTCCCGAATGGCCGCCGCCTTGAGGATGATGTGACTACTATTGAGCTACAGGCTGTAGGTGGAGTTGCACTTGCTGCAATAGGGCTTTGGTATAATGACTATATAATTGGTATGTCGCCGGTTACTCCACAACTGGTACGTACTATTAGCTTTACAGCTGGCCCGGTTACCAATGACACCACGCTTCAGGCTACCTTCCCTTATGTACAGCAACCATGGAGAGGCTTCGATCACACGATCACAGCGCGTCAATAATCCATTCACCATACAGCCAAACAACAATTAAACGTCATGAAAAATATTCTAAATAAACTTTTATTGGCTACCGCTATCTGCGCGCTGCCATTCACACAGGCTCTGGCCTCATCCCACCGGGAGGCGCCGCTTATAGCTGCCGACCCGCAGGCGGATAACACGGACGTATATGCATTCCGCAGCCCCTGCGACAGTAGCAAAGTAGTGATCATTGCTAATTACATCCCGTTCCAATTGCCTCAGGGCGGCCCTAATTATTATTCATTCGGGCAGAATATCCGGTATGAGATCCATATTAAGAATAAGGCAACGATTGGTCCCGGCAACGGCGATGATATCACTTACCGCTTTACTTTTAATGTAACCAATGAGGATACCACTACGTTCTTCAACATCCGCCTTGGTAAGCAAAACCAGAAAGTAACTTATACATGCGAGAAGAGCACCGATGGCGGTATTAACTTTACGACCATTAAATCAGCAGGTGTTGTACCGCCAAATAATATAGGGCCACGCTCTATTGAAGGCGCTGCCGGCCTCGCTGCAACCGGTTATGGCCAAGTTATGAATAATGCAATTACTACTGCAAGCACTGGAGAGCAGCTTTTTGCAGGCCCTGCGGATGATCCTTTCTTTGTGGATCTCGGTGGCGCATTCGATGTTGGCAATTTCCGGAAGCAGGCTGCAGGTGGCCGCGACGGGCTCGCAAAATATAATGTAAGCTCTATCGTTCTGGAAATTCCGATCACTATGCTGCAAAAGACCGGGCTAAGCACATCTCAGGCTACCAGCATTTTGGATCCGAATTTTGTAATTGGTGTTTGGGCTTCCGCCAGCCGCCAGCAAATCACTACACTGAATACCAATGGCAGCCCTACTACACCAACAGGGCCATTCATTCAGATATCGCGCTTGGGCATGCCGCTGGTAAATGAGGTAATCAACCCGATTGGCCAAAAGGATCAATGGAATAGCACCAACCCTTACACTGGTGACGGCACGTACGCGCCTAATTTTAAAAACCCTGAGCTTGCCCTTTACATGGACAACTCTCAGTATGGCGGCGCTGTGCCGGGTCTTGCTGATTTGCGTGTTCAAAGTGCATCGCCAACGGCTTTTGGCCCATCTGTAGATTTCCGTAATGGAAAACCCGGTCTTTATATTTTCAAGGGTAATTCTGCACTTATTGGTACTGCTTTAGCGCCTGGCCCAAGTGGTGGCGGTGCAGGCTTCGGTGATATACTACTGCCGGATAATGCAAGCCCACGAGCTGTGGATATCCTACCCATCTTCTATACCGGTGTTCCCAATCTTTCGCCTTATCAGCTAAATACAGGTAAAATTCCTGGTAATCCGCTCTCCGCAGGTAAGCCGTTTATCAACAACTTCCTGCCTACATTAAGCGATATGCTGCGCCTTAATATGGCAGTGCCTGTTACATCGCGTAGCAGTGCAGATTTTTCTTCGCTTGGCATCCTGAAAGCTGCAGTTCTTGGCCTTACTGACACGCGTTTTAATGCTAATACTACCATACAGAACATACCTAATATGGATGGCTTCCCGAACGGGCGTCGCCTTGAGGATGATGTAACTACCATTGAGCTACAGGCTGTAGGTGGAGTTGCTCTTGCAGCTATTGGCCTCTTTTATGATGATTATGTAATTGCCAGCGGCAATCCTCTTACACCACGCCTTCTCACTACTATTGGTTTTGATGCCGGCGTTACGCACAACGATACTACATTCCAGGCTTGCATGCCTTATGTGCAGCAGCCATGGAGAGGATTTGCAGGCGCAAGCTATTCTGCACCTCCGCCATATGTTCAGAATGTTGGCATCAGTGGTTTGGGGCTTTCTGCACCAGATGCAGTGATGGTCGCTTATCCTAATCCTTTCCGCAACCAGGTGTCTTTCAAGTATAAGATAGCTGCCTCAGGCAATGTAAGTATCGATGTGGTTGATCTTAACGGCCGCCTTGTACAAAGGATCAATCAAGGAAGCCAGCCTGCCGGCGAGCATATTGCTCAATGGAGCAATGGCAATGTAGCAGCAGGCACTTACTTTGGCCGCCTTAGCATTAATGGCAGCGAAGTACAGGCTGTGAAGCTCACGAAGACGAATTAAAAATTACAGGTTATAGAGCAGCATTCCCGAAAGAGAATGCTGCTTTTTTTATGAGTATCGGAGCCGGATATCTATCTTGCCCAACTATTCAAGACACACACAAACACACTATGCTTAAAAATAGAATGGCTGCCCTTGCAACCACCCTGCTGCTCTGTCTCGCGCTGCCCTTTGCATCCTGCAACAACAATAGCGCAGAAAAAGATGAAACCGTTGTAAATGGTGTCCACATCCCCAGCTTGCTGCCACGCAAAAATGCCGCAGATACTTCCGGCGAGTATTTTAGCATCCATGAAACCTATAATAAGGCGCTTGACAAGCTAAAGGCCGATACGGGCGATGCCCAGGCATACCTCAATCTTGCAACTGCCTACATTACCGAGGGCCGTGTTACCGGCAATAGCAGCTATTACAGTAATGCAACTATGAAAGTCTTAGATAAAGCACTGAATGGAGAAGTTATAACAAAGGATCAGCGATTCCAGGCTTTAAGCCTGAAGAGTACTGTACTGCTCAATATGCACCAGTTTAAGCAGGCGCTCGATGCTGCCAGCGAAGGCATGGCGCTCAATATTTATAACGCCGCCATTTACGGTGCGCTGGTGGATGCCAATGTAGAGCTTGGCCACTACGATGCTGCTGTAAAATACTGCGACCAGATGCTGGGCATCCGCCCCGATCTCCGTTCTTACTCGCGCGCCTCTTACCTGCGCCAGCTATATGGTGATAACCGCGGCGCAATCGATGCTATGAAAATGGCGGTAGATGCCGGGGTGCCGGGTGTGGAGCAAACGGAATGGGCGCGTGTGAATCTTGGCGATCTGTACCTCAATATCGGGAATGCAGACAGCGCTTCGCTTATTTACCGTACCTCGCTGGTTTACCGGCCCAATTATCCTTTTGCGCAAATGGGCATGGCAAGAGTAGCGCGTGCCAGAAAGAACTATGATGAAGCTATAGGGCATACGAAAGATGCCATCCGTACCATCAGCGAGTCGGCGTTTATCGCCTACCTCGCCGATCTGTATGAGCTGAAGGGCGATGCCGCGCAGGCAGATAAAGTGCGTCATGATGTAGTGGATCTCCTTGAAAAAGGGGAAAAAGAACAAAGCAAAAATGCCCTGATACCGCACAATGGCAATCGGGAGCTTGCACTCGCCTACCTCAACATCAAGGATTATGACAAAGCATTGTCTTTTGCAAAGAAGGACTATGATATGCGCCCGGACAATATAGATGCTAATGACCTAATGGCGTGGATATCTTACCGGAAGGGCGACCTCGCAAATGCGAAGATGTATGCGGCTAAAACCGACATCACGCATACGCGCAATGCCAATCTGCTCTACAAAACAGCCATGATCTACGCGAAAGCCGGGGATGCCGTACGGGCCGATACTACCCGTAAGCTCGCTATGAGCATATCCCCTTATATCGACGAGCGGCTGCTGAATGAAGCGCACTAATTGTGCATTCGATAAAAGCCGGGGCTTGAAAAAGGCTCCGGCTTTTATATGATTTATAGCTTCTGTGTGTAATCCTATCTCCCTGAATTTCCTGCAATTAATCCATTATGCGGCAATATGCCGGGTGGCGCTTCGCCGGGGTGCAGGCTCACAGCATATAGCCATTTTTTCATACACTACTGCAAAAGGAACATCTACCTGATCGAAATCAACAAGCAGATGGCTGTAGTCGAATACAAAAGCATCCTGCCGAAGCGTTTTTTCTATAGCCGGCATAAATCCATTAATGTAATTCATAGAATACAAATTATTGGGGCGACTCCGTGCCCTTGTGAACTTAAAAATTCAATGATCAAGCGAAACTTATTTTCAGGTGTACCGCTATAATATTTATAAAGACACCTTTGTAAGCTTAAATGTTGAAAAGTATTTTATCCTGGTGCAAAGATGTAATCGTAGAGCGCTGCATGCTATCACATGATAGTAGATAAATAATAGCGGTTATGATTTAGTCATCTAAAACCGTTGTACGCCCCACTGCCCGAAACTCAGTCCGCATCATTCAGCAGCCGTTATAATGCGCCGTTACTACCCTCTGACAGGTTCTTCGGGCAATTCTCCGAAAGGACGGTCAGTATATCATGCCTTTGGGCGTGCCCCAAGCTGCGCAAGGGGTCAGGCTTTCCGTTCCTATCCCCGCTGAAAAAGCGGGGGGATATCCACTGCAATCCTTCACGCAAAAGTAATACGCCTCACCCATTGGATCAGTGCGCCATTATGATGCAGAAGCCGCATAGCAGACTGCAATCTATCAAAGATACAAGAGCCGTTAATCCAAACTTTACACTAATGAAGAAATTGCAGATTTTACCTGCTTAAAGGGTTAGCTTAATTGCCCTGGCGCAACGTGCAGACTGGTCTATAGTTGACAGGGCTGTTGTTCCTTGATTTACGGCCGGCTTTTGTTTTGGCCCTGGCTCAGCATGTTTTTCTATTCTTTCTTTTTGAAATAGTTCCTATCCTTCAACAAAATGAAAATACATTCTCAGTGTATCATTGGCGGTGCATCTAATGGCCCAAAATACTGCTACTTTCATTGAGGTAATAAAATGAAAAAGGCTTTCAATAAGGTGCCCCCGCATGGGCTCGAACCATGGTTCCGCTGATTAAGAGAGGGCAGGACCGCTATTTTTTGCTTATAAATTGACGGTATGAAGAGCAACCACGTCAACTGAATTATGTGGTCAATGCCCGTCCTGGAATGCGAATGGCTCTGTTTTTATAGCGTGCTCAATATAAAGCCATACCAATATCAATTCGCATGAGCACTCCACTGCTATCCGACAAAGCCGCCACGCAGAAAGATGGCAAACCTCACAGCTATTCGTATTTCGACCGGGACCTCAGCTGGCTGTCCTTCAATGAGCGTGTGCTGATGGAAGCGGAAAAGGCATCGGCGCCCCTACTGGAACGGGTCAGTTTTCTCGCCATTTTCTCTTCTAACCTGGATGAGTTCTACCGGGTGCGCATGCCGGTCATCGCAGCCATACACAAGCTTTATAAGAAAGACAAGGTCAATAACGACCAACGGGGTGAATACCCGCATACGGCAAAGGCCGCCCGAAAGATAATCACCGGCCAACTGGAACGATACGGTCAGGCTCTTCGCATAATACTCGATGAGCTTGCCGGCCACCGGTTGCACGTATTATATGGTGAATCGCTGCCCGACAGTATCCGGTTACAGGTGAGCGACTATTTTTTTACACAGGTGCTGGCCTTTATACAGCCTGTTCTACTCATAAAAGATCCCGACTTTTTCCCTGAAAACAATCAGCTCTATATGGCGATTGCCGGACAGCCACAGGACGGTGATACCAATTTCCCCCTGCTTTTGCTGAAATTGCCTACAGAACACCTGCCGCGTTTTTTCACCGGCACGGACAATGATATCCGGTACATCGTTTTTATTGACGACGTAATAAGGCAGCATGCAGCTGCAATAGCCGGTTTTCAACCGGAAGGGTGCTACACCTTTAAGGTGACACGCGACGCGGACCTGCACCTCGACGATACGTATGAGACGGACCTGGCCCTCAGGATTGAAAAACAGATCGGGAAGCGCGACTTTGGGCTGGCAACACGGCTGCTGTACGAACCGACGATGCCTGGACCGGTGCTTGGCCGCATTGCCGATACCCTCGGTCTCACGGAAGCCGTCCTGGTCCCGGGGGGAAGATATCACGCCTTAAAAGACCTGAGCAGCTTACCGGCGCAGATGCAGGAATTGAACTACGAAGCCTGGCCTGCCAACCGCCTGGCGGTGCCGGAGGGTGGGTCGCTGTTGCAACTGATTATGCAGAAGGACCTGCTGCTGCATCCACCGTACGATAGCTACGATACCATCCTTCGTTTTTTCAACGAGGCCTCGATACATCCGCATGTAACGCACATCTCTCTGACCATGTACCGCGTAGCCTCTGATTCCCGGATCCTTCATGCACTGCTCTCTGCCGCGCATAATGGAAAGAAGGTAACGGTCCTCGTCGAGCTGAAAGCCCGCTTCGATGAAGCCAACAATATCAAGTGGGCAAAGCAGCTCAAAAAGGCTGGCGTAGAGGTGCTCTATACGCGAGAAGACCTGAAGGTGCATGCGAAAATTGCGCTGGTAAAATTCGGCGGTGAGACAATGACTTGCAGGTATGCCGGTCTTTTAGCGACGGGCAACCTCAATGAAAGCACCGCGCGCTTCTATACCGATCACATCCTGTTGACCGCGAACGAAAAAATATTGACTGAGTTGGAAATGCTGTTCGGTATTTTCTCTGGTAATGGGTCTACAAAGAATCCCGGGTTTCAACATCTATTAGTGGCTCAGTTCAATTTAAAGGAGCGGTTTTTAGCGCTAATCGACCGGGAGATCAATAACGCGGCCAGCGGCCTACCTGCCCGTATCGTCATTAAGTTGAACAACCTCGAAGAGCGCATACTGATCAACAAACTCTATGAGGCTTCTAATGCCGGCGTCGATGTACAACTGATTGTGCGTGGGATCTGCTGCCTTGTTCCGGGGGTGGCCGGGCAGAGCGAGCATATCCAGATAAGGCGCATCGTTGACAGGTATCTTGAGCACGGGCGCATTTTTATTTTTGAGAATGCCGGCTCGCCGGAAGTATATCTTGGTTCTGCTGATTGGATGAACCGCAACATCTATCACCGGGTCGAGGTCTGCTTTCCCCTCAATGATGAGCGACTCAAGCGGCAGATTATTGATATGATCGCGTTGCAATGGGCGGATGATGTCGCTGCTGTGGCTATTACCGAGCGCGACCTGAATGCGCCTATCGCCGGTGAAATGATGGTACGATCACAGCACGAGATCTATAAGTTGTTGAGCGCGCGTTCAGATCAGTCCTCAGCCTGCTGAAACGACGATCATTGTTTAGATCAATATGATGTTTCCTTCTTTGCGTTACTAAAAGTGGATCCTGGTCGGATAAGCGGATAGTCCAAAAGCGATAAAACCACAGGTGTCAAATTGGGTTCAAATTGACACCCCCATCCGAGCAGCCAAAGGATAAGAAAACACAATTGCACCTAAGCGAAAACACGGGTATTAAAATGTAGAGACCTAATAACCTGATTGGGAAAGAGAACAATAACAGGAAAGGATTAAAGAGGAGATCAATGATCTACCTGAGAATTAACTTCTTTAGACCAAACTTTCCAGGCTGCATTTTTGCGCTTCATTAGCGTTTATGGTAATTGTACTTTCCAGCATGCTCTACCCTCAATGTGAATTATATACATAGTTGAAAGCTGTGAGCGTAAGGACGCTTTCAGCCCGCAATGAGTAAAGGCTGTTCCAGCCATGTACTTACTGCCACCATCCACGGCTGTTAAGACGCAAAATCATCCCAAGTGAAAAGAACGAATACGCATCTGTCTTATTTGAGGTCACAGACTTGCTGAACCCGTCTATCTGGTCGTCAAAGCCATACCGCACAGAGCCTTCTGCAAAAACTGACAGCCTTCGCGATAACTGGCAGCTAATGCCAAGACCAACCGGCGCCACCAATCCAAGATGGCCGGAATTGTTACTTTTATCTTCATCAAGTCCGCTTACCGCTTTATCAGTAGCGCCAAAATAATTTGCATCTATTTTACTGAAATCACGTTGCGGGTCGGTAAAGGCGAGCCCTAACCCGGCGAAAGCGTATGCCCCCCACCTGTTTCCGGTAATTTCCCTGTTCGTTCTCAGTAGGTCGTATTCCAGCATTACCGCTGCTTCATACAGCGCTGTAGTGAATGAAAAATTACGGTGCTGCCGCCACTCTGGCGAGGTGTATTTTGAATCGTCGGCGGCGAGTTTGGCTACGGCCAGGCTACCGCGCAGGCTGAAATTGTGCTTCAGGTTGTACCGCACCAGTAGGCCGCCGTGGGGGGTAATCTCATTCAGGTAGTCACGCCTTGCCGGTGTCAGGTCACCGAAGTAAATTGACCCGCCACCAAAGGTGCCCACTTCCCAGCGCGACAGGTTATCAAGGCTCCTCAAAGACCCGCTTTGAGCATGCAATCCATCCAGGCTGAACGTAAAAGCAAACAGTGAGAGCAATAGAGCAATGCGAAAGATTTTCATGATAGAGTTGATCAGATATCCCTTTGAAGCGCAAATGTAGATGAGTGACCCTTGCCGGATGTTAAGTCTGCTTTACCATTCTATCTCTTTAATAAGTACAGGAATGTATCAGATGTATAGGCTAAAATACTTTAAATAATAAATGAACAACTTTACGTGTCCTACGTGTCATTTATAGTGACGTGGTTATTTTTACTTGAGCTCAAAACCAAACTATTTGATTTTGCTCAAATCGTTGCCGACAGTTACGGTGGCATAGCTGCACATAACACTGACATAAAGGATAAGCATCTATCGAATAGCGCACGCAATGGGAAGTATGTCCAAAAGAACTTATTGAAATGATCCTACGCCCATGCAGCAAGAAGATTTGGTAACTATTTCCCGACACAAACATTTGCGAAGTCATTAACTGACGGTTACTCAAAACTTAATCTACTAAAATCTTATTCTGTTCTTCGCCATCTTACTTTTGCCCAACTAACAATTTCATTAAGACATTTATGAGTGCTGGGATAATCAAAGCCGTAGACTTCAAAAAAGGACTGGGCTACTTGATGGACGATAATGGACGTGAGATCGTTCTGGTCGCCTTAGGACTGGAAGATGCCATTGCCCTGGCACGAAGGTCAGGTTCGATGTAAAGCAGACCCGAAGAAGCATCATCGCGGTCAATATCCGTCCTGTTGCCATCCAATGCTAAATACCCTCATGAACACCGTTGTTCTTGTCCATGGCTTAACTGATAATCCGGGCCGCATGAAGAGTATGGCCAGCTACCTTGTGCGAAAGGGAAGGACCGTTCTTTGCCCTGGCATATTACCAAGCGACGGAAGCGCCCCGATTGAGCAACTTGCCGGAATACTGGCAGCATACATCGCCGACAATATCGCAAATGACCATCGCATCGATCTTGTGGGATTCAGCATGGGTGGCCTGGTGTGCCGTTATTATCTGCAATGCCTGAGCGGCGCAGACCGTACCGACCGCTTCATCTCGATAGCCTCGCCAAATAATGGCACAAAGGCTGCTTTTCTTTTGAGGGGCGCGGGAATCGCCCAGATGCGGCCCCAAAGCCAGTTTCTCCGAATGCTTAACAGAGACCTGTCCACGCTGGATGGGATAGCGTGCACGGTGCTCTACACGCCGCTTGATCTGATCATCATTCCTTCTGCTTCGTCCTTGATGCCCTCCTGGCGAACGGTCAGATTCTTTGCGCCCGCTCACCCTCTGATGCTCTATTCTCCACGCGTGCTGGCAACGATTGATCAACTATTGGCAGAATGACATTCGCTCTAAAAGCCATGAGGTTCGGACGGTGCTGAAAATTATTCTCGTTTTTTGATGATTAGTTCCATTGTAGGCTCAGTTGGCAGAGCAGCTGAAGAGTAATGTTTACTGCAACTTTCACTGCGGCCACAAAACAAAAAGGCGCTCGTTTTCACGAAAGCCTTTCAATAATGTGTCCCTGATAGGGCTATTCTCGAACCAAGACATCATGAAAATCAGTGAATTAAATGGATTGAATACGATTATTCAGGGGACTAATTCATAAAAGTAAATTTTATAATCTAAGAACGCTGCTACAGGGTTAGCGCGAGATTCTAAATTTTTGGGGGAGCGGATTTAGTCGCAAATAATGCATTAATGCGATCCTACTTAATAGATCCAAGGGCGAGGTAAATGGGCATATTTCGAACGAGTTACTATCGGACAGTCCCTTGCACAACGTCAAAATGAACAATCACGTAAGTACTGCAAGAGATCTAGCTAAAGCGCTAAAGCCAATCCTCAAAGCGCAATAGATTATTGACAGACGCTACGCCAGGCGCTTTCCACGCTATGCGTTCTGCCTCTTCACGTTCATGGTAGGAAGAAACCTTCCCAAGCAGGGCGACGTTGTTTGTGGTGACTCTTACCTGAATGTTTTTATCATCTACGTACCTGCTACGTGCAAGCGCCGCTTCGATCGCAACCTTTTCTACTAAATCCGTTTTCTTTCTTATGGTCATATGACTTGTAACACCTTTTACACCTTTAAGTTTTGCCGCTGCTTTTATAGCATCTTCCCTTTCATGGTTCCAAACCAATTCACCATCCAACGTTACCCATCCATTTTCAACCAAAATTGCAATATGGTCGCTTGGAAATTCCAACGTCCATTGGAACGCGTTTAGAATTTCCCGGGCAATGTCTGCATCACTCGGCTGCTCTGGGATATTTAACCGGACGTCAATTTTCTCAACAAGGGCTTTTACTCCGGATATATTTTTGACGATTGTTTCCGCTCCCATCTTTTTTATGTAGGAACTAACTGTGCCACTAAGCGTTGCAAGGCCATCAACGACAGTGACAGCAATGGGTTCATCTTTCAATGTCGGCTCCCAACGGAGTGCATTCTGGACTTCCTGTTCTAATGCGGTGTCTTTGTCCATAGTCAAATATTTTTATGTTCCGGGGTTCGGTTGGCTCAGGCGTTATAGTCGGTTTCTTTGTGCAATTGCCGGATGTCATTCTTGAAGACAATCGTTATGATACCGCTTAAAATCATGGTCAATCCGCAAATAGCAAGTGCCTGAAATCTATTGATGGACACCATTCCCCAAATCATAGCAGCCCCAATAATTATAGAAAAAGCAATGACCATTTTCGTAGCAATGATCTTATAAATGACTCTCTTTTTGATAGCCATGAGGTAGGCACAGAACACTAATTCTGTTGCGCCGTAGAACAAGAAGAAAAGCCCGGCAATGCGAAAGAACAGTTCTACATCATTAGCGTAGAACAAGATGCCAAAGCCAAAACCACACATGCTTACCGCATGAAGCAGGTGATACTTCAGCGTATCCTTGTACGCCCAACTTTTATAGGCTGTAGTAAGAGCGAAAATCCCGCTTATAATCATACCCGTTGCCACTATGTATTGGATAGCACGAGATGGGATATACGACAATGCCACCACTACAAAACCAGTGATGATGATCGCTACTGCATGCGCGGTTAAAGCCTGATACCTGTTCATAATGTTGTTGTGTTTCTAATAGGGCGTATGATGCTCGATACTTCAATGCACTATTAAAGAATAAATCCAACTCGTATGGAGGCCACTCTGTTTTGATATTATGCACTCCGTTAGAGCTACCAGGCTTATATTTACCACCTCATAACCATAATTGGCATTCAGTGTAAAATGGCTTATCTCTAATCCCCCGGGGTATTCATGCCTGCCTTCGCGCCACCCTTTACTTTAAAAGCTACTTCCCATTTATGGTCATTACTGGATTATGCGGAACTGCCTGTTGGCAACATTGAGCAGACGGTTACAACTGATGCGAGCAATACTGATAATTGTTTTTTCATGGCACTGATTTGAATGATTGTGAAGCTTTAAACAGCTTCTCTATTTCAAATCAAAGTTGACACCAATAGTAATGATGAGCATTACACGATGATGATAGGAAATTACATCAATCACACTTTTAGTTTTTGAAAGGCCAATCGCTTTCGTACTTGTTGTTGGGATCTTCCCTGAAAAATAAAACGGCTGGATGAAGATCAACAGGCAGCCGCTTTATACGGCGGGAACTAATTGTAGATCACGTCCGGCTCGTTATCAGCAGACCACACACCAGGTTCATTCCATGCAAGGCGGCCAGCAATAGTTTGCACCTACTAATCATTAGCACTACAGAAGTTCGGATATACGCGTTCTAAATCACGGAAAAATTGAAGTCTCAAGTATTCAGTTCATTGCCGCTCTTCGTACCCTTTTCAAAACAGTCGAGGTTATGAATGGTGGTGGCTGCAATATTTTCGAGCGAAGTTTCAGTAAGGAATGCCTGGTGACTGGTCACCAGCACATTCCGGAACGTCATTAGCCGGGCGAAAACATCATCCTGCAAAATGTCCTGCGAATGATCTTCAAAGAACAAGCCTTCTTCTTCCTCATAAACGTCCATACCGAAGTAGCCGACCTTGCCGGATTTAAGGGCCGAAACCATATCAACGGTATTTATAAGGCCGCCCCGACTGGTATTAATTACCATCACGCCGTTCTTCATCCAGCCAATACTTTCCTTGCTAATAATGTGCTTTGTTTCCTTGCTGAGCGGTAAGTGAAGGGATATGATATCTGATTGACTACAGAGGGTTTGCAGTTCAACGTAACGAACGCCGAATGCCGCTTTTATTTGTTCGTTTTGAACCGTATCGTAGGCATGAATGGTGCAACCAAAGCCATGCATAATGCTGGCAAGCTGACTGCCAATTTTCCCTGTGCCTATGATGCCAACGGTTTTGCCGTGCATGTCGAAGCCGGTTAATCCATCCAGGGAAAAGTCCTGCTCGCTGATCCGGTTATGTGCATGAATGATCTGTCTGTTGAGGGTAAGCATCAGCGCCGTTGCATGTTCTGCCACAGAGTAGGGGGAATATTTGGGCACTCTTGCCAGGCGGATGTTTAAATGCTGTGCTGCGGTTACATCTACATGGTTGTAGCCTGCCGAACGTAATGCAATGCAGGAAACACCAATGTCGAACAGCTTGTCAAGAACTGCTGCGGTTGTTTTATCACTTACAAAAATGCAGATTGCCTGACAGCCCGCAGCCAGCTTCACGGTGTTGATCGTTAGCATTTCTTCCAGCATGATCAACTCATGCTTATTGTTATTGGCTTGCAACAAGTAGTCGCGCTCAAATTTGTGAACACTAAATACAGCAGTTTTCATGATCGTGGTCGGTTACGTGTGAATAATTCTGTTGAACGCGAAGTACAGTTGGGCCCTTGCCACATGCTCATTACCTGGGTTGCAATTGATGACAATGAGATAGCAGGCAAGCGGCGAAAGCTTCCAATCCATGATCATATTTTCACCGTCCGATCGGAATACTTTCTTGAAATTCCGGTGCAAGGGAAGCTCAAGGCTACCACATGCCAAGACAGCACGCTTCAAAGATGTGGCCATCTCGTCAGCATCCTCAATGTGCAACGCGTTCATCACCTCGCTTACCAGATAGTTCAGCTTCGCCTCAAAAAGCCATTCACTTTTATTGCTTTCCTGAATTATTGCATCTGGGTGTTCATATTGCTTCAGCATGGCTTGCATTTTTGATCATTGATAATTGCTGGAATAAATCGGTCTCTTCGGATGTCAGGTTGTTGGGCATCGTAATATTTATCGTGGCATATAAATCGCCAAACTCATCCTCCTGATTGTAAACGGGCATTCCCATACTTTTTAACCTGATCACTTTCCCATTCTCTGTCTCTTTGCTAATGTTTACTTTTACTTCTTTGAACAAGGTTTTTACCAGGCTCTGACCACCCAATATTGCGGTATATAAGTCAACATCAATAGTGCAGTACAGGTTATCTTCTTTCCGCTTATAGTCCGGATCTTCAGACACATTTATAGTAATGTATAGGTTGCCCGCGGTGCCGCGATTAATGCCTTTTCCACCTTTGCCTTTTAGTTTTAGCACCTGCCCATCCTTAATGCCCGGCTTTATCTTTAGTTCCAATTGTTCATCTTCCAGAGCTAGTTTACGAGCGGTGCCACTATATGCTTCCTGAAGTCTAAGCCGGACCTGAGCATTGAGATCCTGGCCATTATAGGATACAGATTGGCCCTGATAGCTATTTCCGGATTTTCGCCCAAAAATATTTTCAAAGAAGTCAGAAAAATGGCTTTCATCAAATTGGTCACCAGATGAATATTTGCGTGAACCACTACGTTGTTGATGCCCTTGCGAATAGCCACCCATGTTTTCCCGCTGTTTCCAATCTGCGCCCAGCTTGTCATATTTTTTTTCTTTTTTCGGGATCACTTAATACTTCGTTTGCTTCGTTGATCTCTTTAAATTTATCTTCTGCGCCCTTGTTGTTTGGGTTCTTATCGGGGTGATATTTTACGGCCAGCTTTCGGTAAGTTTTCCTGATCTCGTCAGCCGTTGCAGTTTTGGTAACACCCAGTATTTTATAATAGTCTTTGTAGTCCATAAATGTTCCTGGGGTTCTTGCCTGTTGCAGCTGATTATTATTCCTTCTCCTTGGCTACTTTCAATTTCAGCTCTTCTATATTGGCTTCCATTTTCTCTCGTTTCATGCCTACACGGATGAAGCCAAACAAACTCATGTAAGTGTTCGCAACCCAGACAAGTGCAAAGCCAGCGACCAGGTAACCGCGCCAATCCGGAAACAACAAATGATATCTTGTGATGATCAGGAACAGTAGGCTTACATAATGGCTGAAGCAATATTCGCAGGTGAACAGATAAAAGAACTTGCGTTGCAAAAGTGTCCGGCAGGATTTGGATCTGCGGATGCAATAGTCCCGTGGCTCTTTAAAGATCTCTTCGTGGGTGACCGTCCACGCTATACAGGCGATGGGCATTGCCAGCAAGAAAAGTCCTGCTACTTGTATCGTTAGTTGCATAAAAGCTATTGTCTGATCTCAATTTACATCCCTTATTGGGCTAAGCTTCTACCAGCATTTTCCCTACGTTCTTGCCATCAAATAGCTCAATGAATGCAACAGGCAATTGTTCGAATCCCTGAATGATTGTCTCTGTAAATCTTAGTGCATCTGATTCCAGCCACCTGGAAAGCTGGGCAATTCCTTCCGGAAACCGATCCTGGTAATTCCCGATGATAAAGCCTTGCATGAGCGCGCTCTTTACTAATAAAAGCGGTTGAAGGCGCGGCCCTACCGCAGGCCCGGTGTTGTTGTAAAGAGAAATTTGCCCGCACAGCGGGATACGGGCGTGAAAATTAAGGTTGTTGATCACGGCATCGGATATGGTTCCCCCTACATTGTCGAAGTATATATCCACTCCTTTTGGGCAAGCCGCCGCTACTGCCTGTTGCATGTCTGGGGCAGTTTTGTAGTTGATGGCTTCATTAAAACCAAAGTCTTTCAAGAGCGCAACCTTTTCGTCGGAACCGGTAATGCCGATCACATGGCAACCAAGTATTTTCCCGATCTGCCCAACTACAATGCCAACAGCGCCGGCAGCACCCGACACCACTAACGTTTCCCCTTTCCTGGGTTTGCCAATGTCCAGCAATCCAAAGTAGGCGGTTAAACCTGTCATACCGAGTACCCCTAAATAATAGCTCAGCGGCGGCCCCACCGTGTCAATTTTATGCAAGCCCTTTGCGCTTACTACATATTGCTGGCTCCAGGGCAACATGCCGGTAACTACAGTCCCTTCACCCAGGTCTTTTACCCGGCTTTTCAGGATGCGTGCAACAGCTGCACCAACAATAGGTGCGCCGGTCTCAAAAGGCGGAACATACGACTTTGCATCGTTCATCCTGCCTCTCATATAAGGATCTACAGAATAGTACAAAGGGGCCAGCAACACTTCGCCCTCCTGAACTTCAGGCAAGTCTACTTCTTCCGTGCGAAAGTCTGCCAGCGTAGGTCTTCCCACTGGTCTTTTCAACAGCACTATCTGCTTGGTTTTCATGATTGGCAATTTGATGAACAGGTAATTTGACGCATGCTAAAGGCTTTTTTATAGAACAAGGCTATGCATGGACGGTGCATTTTTTTGATGCTTCAACAGGACTAATAACTCCTTTGCCACATCACCCGAAGACGCCGGGTTCTGACCGGTTATCAAAAGGCCATCCACAACAACATGGCTTGCCCAGTCTGGTCCTTTTTCATAGATGGCTCCTTTGCTTTTAAGCTCATCCTCGAGCAAAAACGGGACGACTTTCGTTAGCTGAACGGCCTCTTCTTCACTATCAGAAAAGCCAGTCACCTTTTTGCCTTTAATTAGCGGCACTCCGTTTTCATCGTCCACATTCAGCAATGCTGCCGGTGCATGGCATACAGCAGCTACAGTCTTTTTTGCAGCCCAAAATGCCTTGATGAGATTGATGGAATGGAAATCTACGGACAGGTCCCACATGGGGCCGTGGCCGCCAGGGAAGAATACGGCATCATAGTCAACCGCTGATATTTCCGACAGCCTGGTCGTATGTGCTAGCAATGTTTGCAGGTGCAGGTCTTTATCATAGCGTTCCGTTGCTGCGGTTTGATTAGCAGGCTCAGCACTTTTGGGATCAATAGGTGGTTGGCCTCCCCGTGGTGAGGACAGTGTTATTTCTGCG
>CBDFFZ010000007.1:0-84596 GCA_965246905.1 Chitinophagaceae bacterium | reverse complement strand
TGCCGATAGCAGAAATTTGCTGGTGGATGAAGGCTATGAGGCTGCGCAGATTTAAGCTTATGGATAGTTTTTTTTATTATAAACAATCTATAATGGCACGAAAACACCCGGTAATGATCGCTGCACATTACCTGTCAGCCTCAAACATAAGCTTTAGCCTACCATGCTTTTTCTATTAAATATCTTACTGCGCTAAAATAAATTCACCTTTCTGCTCCATATAATCCCCGCTATTACTGCACCGGAATTTAAAATAGTAGTAGAAGGTGCCTGCATCCTGTTTCCTTCCATTAAAGCTACCATCCCATCCCTGGCGCTCTTCCTTGCTTTCGTACACCACCTGGCCCCAGCGGTTAATGATCCTGAACGTGGCAATATCGTGGTGCCCGATCGTAACAGGACGGAATACATCATTGCGGCCATCGCCATTTGGTGAAAAGGCATTTGGGAAAAACACTTCGCAGCAAGGCTTCATCGCAAGATAAATACTGTCGGATGAAACACAGCCGGCAGAGCTCATCACACGTACGGCCACATTGCCCGGCGCATTGGGAGTGGCGAATACCGTGGAAGCCATTCTTGCCCGGTCTGTAAAATACTGATAAGGTGCCCAGAGGTACGTTGTGCCCGGCTCGTTGACTACAGATAGCTCTACGCTATCCCCGGTGCAAAGATTCCCGGAATTGGCCCGGCTGATACGCGCATCCGGGTTAGGGCGAATAAGTATCGTATCGCGGTAAGCTTTAGAGCCGCATTCGGCAGTAGATGCTGTTACGGTGATCACTTTATTGCCTGTTGTATTCCACTTTACGCCGAATGGCCCACCTGTAGCGGCATTATACACCACGGTTCCATTGTCAAAATCCCACTTAAAACTGTCGATACCGGCGCTTACGGCGCTCAGCGCAATGTTGATAGCCTCATCCACACATCCTTCCGGCTTCACTACAAATGCCAGTCGGGGCAGCGGGCGCACTTCAACCGGTAAGGAGATCACATCGCTGAGGCATCCATTGTTATTGATCGTAAGCTGAATGTACTGGCTTCCGGCAGAATCATATTGCACTACATAAGGCCCTTGTCCACCCCCACTCACAAAATGGCTTGCCGGTGAAGGGCTTTTCCAGTTATATACAGCACCGGGCTTTGCATTCCCGAAATAGAAAAAAGAAATCGTATCCTCGGCACACAACCACGGGCGGGAAGCCGTAATGATGCCATTCGGCTTATAATCCACGATCACCTGCAGGCGTATCCGGTCGCTCTCGCAGCCATTCACCGTTTGGGTTACATAATAAAAAGTCGTGTCATCATTCCGGGTTAGTGGCACAAGCCGCGTTATGCCACCGCCGCCTGTAGGGTTAAGGTACCAAAGCAGGTTCTGCCCGTCAGCCTTCAGCTCCACACTATCATACTGGCAAAGGTGCGTGGGCGATATCACGCCCGGCGGTGCTGGTTTGGGCAATACGATCACCGTAATTTTAAGCCTGTCGCTTTCGCAGTTACCGGTTTTACTGCTTACATAATAGTTGAAAGTACCCGAAGCCTGGGTACTGGGAGTCGGCGCTGCCGCGAGTGGCGAATTGCCGGTAAGGGTTGTATACCATTGCAGCCCTGCCCCTGTAGCAGTAAGCGGGCTGGCAACACCGAACTGGCAATAAGTATATAAAGTTGTGGCAACAGGCGAGGCAGGTTTCGGTGCCACGGTGACAACGATCAGCGCACGAGGTCCTTCACAACCGTTAGCCGATTGGGAAACATAATAATTGAATGTACCTGCTACTGTGGTAACAGGTATTATGGTAGCAATACCTGTGCCCCCGGTAGCCGACGTATAATATTGCAGGCCGGTGCCGGCAGCGGTAAGGGGCAATGCAAGGGCATCCTGGCAGTAAACAAGAGGCGTGGTAACACCGGGAGCAAGTGGAAGCGGCACTACGGAAACCGTTACCGATCCCGGCAGCGATGTGCATGTACCCAATTGCGCAATAACAGTATAGAAACCGCTTGCCGCAGCCGTCACATTATTGACAGATGGATTCTGGAGCGTTGACGTAAAGGAATTCGGGCCACTCCAGTTATAAATAGCTCCGGTAGTGGAAACAGCCGTAAGATTGAGCGTATTGCCGATACATACGGGGCTGTTAGCGCTTGCCATGGGAGTAGCTGGTGATTGATTCACAATAACTGCTGTTGCAGCAGGCGCTGATGTACAGGTACCCAACATTATGGAAACAAGATAATTTCCGGTAGCGGCAACAGTTACATTCGGGATGGACGGGTTCTGCTGATTGGAAGTAAAGCCATTGGGGCCTGTCCATAAATAGGTAGCGCCGGATATGATACTTGCGGTCAGGTTTAAGGTAGCGCCGCTGCAAAGCGGGCCATTATTGCCTGGTGTTGGCGGTGTTGGCGAAGATGGGTCTGAAAGGCTTACCGGGCCGGCCGGCAATGAAGTGCAATTACCCAGCTTCGCAGTGATGCCCGTATAGGTGCCCGCCGTCAATCCGGTAATGGAAATATTGCCAGCTGCATTGGTAATGAGCGTTAGCGTAGCAGGTACACCATTGCGGATATAGGTGATGAGGTAGGAAGCATTTGCCGTAAGGCCGCTAAGCAGAATAGACCCAGTTGCGGTACCGCAACCCGTAGGATTAGTGCCTACTGCCGAAGCGATGACAGGGGTTGGCAGTACCGTTATATTAATGCTCGCAGGGATTGAAGCGCAGCCCTGAGATGTGTAAACAGTAGTGTAAATTCCTGCATTTGCAAGTGTGGCATTGGGGATATT
Source organism: Chitinophagaceae bacterium (assembly GCA_965246905.1). Taxonomy (GTDB): domain Bacteria; phylum Bacteroidota; class Bacteroidia; order Chitinophagales; family Chitinophagaceae; genus UBA1952. The sequence continues at coordinate 81,805 of CBDFFZ010000007.1, read as the reverse complement.
TACATTTACAATATTGGTTGAGGTAAAGCCGGAAGGGCCGGTCCAGGTAATAACAGTCCCTAAAGGAAGACCTGTTGGTGGTATGGCGTTGATCACAATACTGCTGCCCTCGCAAAAGGGACTACTTGAGGATAATACGGGCATACCAGGAGTTTGCTTGACGATTACAGCTACTGAACCAGGCAGTGAGGCACAGTTGCCAACTGTGGTAATCACAGTATAAGTACCGGAATTATTAATACCGGGATTAGGTATTACCGGGTTCTGCAAAGTTGAAGTAAAGCTCAATGGGCCCGACCATGAATAGCTTGCACCGGTTACAGCACTTGCAGTAAGCTTAATCGTATCAGCGGTACAAACCGGTGAATTGCTCCCGGCAGTCGGTGTGGCAGGCCGTGGCGTTATCACAACAGCCACAGTGCCTGCGGCAGAGGTACAGCCATTCACCGTTTGCGTAACAAAGTAGATGCCTCCGAAGGAAGGATTAATATTGGAAATAGGAGCAGGGTTTTGCACAGTCGAAGAATAGGCATTCGGCCCTGTCCATTGATAAGCCGCGCCAATGATACCAGATGCCATCAGCAGAAGCGTGTTGCCTTCGCATACCGGCCCGTTATAGGAAGCCACGGGCGGAGCAGGAGCTGCCGGATCACTAAGTACAAGCGGCCCAACAGGCGGCGCACTGCAAGAGCCTCCAGAAAGGGTAATGCTGGGAAAGCTGTATGTGCCCGCAGGCAAAGCCGCAAAACCAAGCGATCCTACAGAACTGGCCACTACGTTTACAACGATAGGCACCCCGTTCCTTATAAAAGTTACGGTGTAAAGCGCGTTTGGTGTAAGCCCCTGAAGAATGATCGATCCGTTGGTTCCACCGCAGGTAGTAGGGTTTGTAAGCGCATTACCCGTAATTACCGGCCGTGGATTCACCACAACCGCAATTGCTGCCGCGCTGGCAGAGCAGCCATTCAGCGAAGCGGTAAGGATATAGTTCCCGGCTGCTGCGGCAACAGCAAAAATATTCTGTGCAACGCCGCTTGCCGTATAGGCATTCGGCCCGGACCAGCTATACGTTGCACCAGTGGTAAGATTTGTAGCATTGAGGCGAATGGTATCGCCGGTACACACGGGGCTGTTCAATGACGCTAGCGGCATTGATGGCAAAGGCTTTACCAATACATTCACGGAATCTGCAGCCGAAGTGCATCCTGCTACTGTAGCCGTAACCCGGTAATACCCGGACATAGCAGGAAGCGCAGGCGCACGGGAAGGATTCTGGATTGCAGAAGAATAGCCGCCAGGACCGTTCCAAGAATAAGTTGCACCAATAATGGTTGAGGCTGTAAGATTTAAAACCGCTCCTTCACAGATCGGGCTGTTACTGCCGGCTGTAGGAGGTGTGGGGCTTCCCGGATCAGAAAGTATAACCGGGCCCGCAGCAGATGAGGTGCAATTACCAAGCTTTGCCGTAATCGCCGTATAGGTAGCCGCGGTCAGGCCATTAATAGTAATGATACCACCAACGGATGAACTCAAAGTTGCGGTGGCAGGAACGCCGTTTCTGCTGTAAGATATTAGGTATGCAGTATTTGCAGCAAGGCCTGAAAGAAGAATAGAGCCATTGCCACCGCATAGTACAGGATTGATACCAACAGCGCTGCTGATAGCGGGAGTAGGATTAACAACAACCACACTACTCACTTGCGGTGATGTGCATCCATTTTGCATGATAGTAACTGTATAGGTACCGGCATTTGCGGCAGTAGCGCCTGGTATGGAAATAGTGGCGCTCGTGGAGGTAAACGATGCCGGCCCTGTCCAACTGTAGGTAGTAGGTATAGATACTACCGGTGTTGCCTGCAAAGTGATTGTCGAACCGCTACACACCGGGCTGTTATTAATAATGGTTGGCGCCGCCGGTGTCTGATTAATAAGAACATTTACGGAAGCCGGCAAAGAAGTACAGCCTGCTTTGCTCACCGTAAGAATATAGGTACCAGAAGCAGCTGGCGCAGGATTAATAATTATCGGATTTTGCACAGCAGCGTTAAACCCGTTCGGCCCGGTCCATGAATAAGTGATACCGGTTGTAGTGCTGGAAGAAATAAGCTTCAGGGTATCGCTGCTGCATACGGGACTATTACTTGTAACAACGGGTGTTGACGGTACAGGGTTGACAGTAATACTTACGGTACCCGGCAAAGATGTACAGCCGTTCAGCGTTTGGGTAATGGTGTAGATGCCTGAAGCAGCTACAGTAGCACTGAGAATCGAAGGTGTGGCCGATGTAGATGAGAAAGCATTCGGGCCTGTCCATTGATACGCAGCACCTGCTACCCCATTGGCAAATAGACTTAAAGTCGCGCCTTCACAAATTGGGGAATTAGTGGTGGGCACTGGCGCTGATGGTGTTGGTGGATTTGTAAGAATAATCGGCCCTACAGGCAACGATCCGCAGCCGGCAGCGGTAACGATGATGCTGCTATAGGTACCGGCATTAAGCCCGCTGATAACGATGGCACCGGCAGTGCTTGCAGTGGTTCCTGCGGTAACCGGATTTCCGTTCTTCAGGTAGTTTACTGTATAAACCCCATTTGGCGTCAGTCCATTTAAAGTAATGCTGCCATTGGTGCCGGCACAGGTAGTTGGGTTGGCAAACGATGTTGTACCGACTGCCGGGCGGGGGTTTACGACAATATTTACAGAATCTAAAAAAGATGTACAGCCGTTTAGAGTGGCACTTATACGGTAATAGCCGCCGGAACCGGCCGAAGCCGTAAAATTCTGAGGAGTGCCTGTTGCAGCAAAAGCATTCGGGCCGGTCCAGTTATAAGTAGCACCCGCAGTTAATAAGGTAGCGTTTAGATGTATAGTGTCTCCGACACATACCGGCGTATTGCCTGATGGTAGCGGAGTAGCCGGTCGTGGGTTGATGACAACCGCCGTAGTGCCGGGTATGGATGTACAACCACCTACAGTAATGGTTACGCTGTAGGTACCGCCTGCTGCGATAGTTACATTATTGATTGCAGGCGCAGCGCTGGCTGACGCAAAGCTGTTGGGGCCGGTCCAACTATAAGTTGCGCCACTAACTAAAGGGGTGCTCAGATTCAATAAGGCTCCTTCACAAACTGGCGAATTGGAAGATGCAACAGGCTGGGCAGGATTTGAGCTTACATTCAACATAACCGGACCTGCGGGTGCGGAAGTACAGCCGGCTGCTGCAACGGTAATATTTGTATAGTTGCCTGCGCTAAGATTGGGTATGATTACCTGGCCGGAACCATTAGCGGTAATGGTTCCCCCGCTCACAGGTGAACTGTTTAAGGAATACGAAACGTTATAGGTTATTGTGCTGACAAGGCCATTCAGCGTGATAGTGCCGTTATTGCCTCCACAGGTTGGCTGTGTTGAGCCAACGCTCGTAATTGACGGGCTTGGATTGACCGTTAGATTAAGCGTAACAAACGAATCGCAGCCGCCTGCTGTGGTAAAAGTATTTGTGTAAGTGTTAGCCGTTGTTCTCGGTACTCCGGCGAAGGTATAGCTGCTGCCATTGCAGATTGATGCATTGACAATAGTTGGCGTAATAGGAGCTGCAGGTGCCAGCATGCCGTTTATCCAGGTAGTATTTGCGCCTCCATTAGGTGCGCCAGGTGTTTCATTTACTCCCGCATTTCCTATTGCCCAACTTGCAGCGCTATTGTAGGCTGCTGTCGTGAGGTAGGCATTTTTGCCGGCTGCCACATTGCTTAATTGAACATTAGGTGTTTGGTAAGGTGTGCCGCTGCCGGGAAAGAAAATAACAGAGTGGGCGGCAACACCGGGATTAGCCGGGTTAGCCACAATTACACCATCACCTGTATTAGCAAGACCTAAATAATTCCAGTTATTGCTTGATGAGCTATATCCCGTAGTCGGGTAAGTAAACGATGGCGATGATGGAGTAACCGGAAGAGTTGCATAGGCCTCGATAACGGTGCTTGCAGACGATACAGGAATTATGTAAACATGATCGTTGTTAGCGTCTGTAGGATCATCCGCCTGTGTAATCGAGGTGTTTTTATCTCCTTGATTATAAAGAAGAATGATCGAACCATACGGCACATTTTGCCAAATGGCATTGTTAGTAAACCTCATATGCCCTGTGGCGATACCCGGCCCGGGTCCATACCATCCATTGTGGTCATCGAACACCCATCCTCTAATATCTGCAGTGCTATCGGTACAGGTTTTTGTACCTACTACTACAAGCTCAAAGTATTCTCGGGTTCCGCTATTACCCTGCGAAAACTCGTTGATAACGAGTTGAGCATTAACTGCAGTGAATCCACAGAGAAGTAACAGAATAAGTAATACCTGCCTGCTTGTCATTAATTTAATCAACTTCTGGTACATATTTCACGAAAATAGGAACCAAATATTACGTGAGGATTAAATCAATGCTCCAAGACCAGTTTTTACTGAAATAATATTTTCTGAACAAATAGTTTGCTGCCAATCTTACACCGGATAAAATAAACACTGCCTGGTAAATTACCAGCCTCCAATACACCCACATTCTTCCCATTCTGAGAAAGCAGCTCTGCTTTTTTCACGATCCTTCCAACAATATCGATAAAATCGACGCTGATTGTTTTCTCCAGGCCGGCCATCCATGCTATATTGATCCGGCCATTTGTATTCGGGTTTGGATACACGCTGATCAATCCGTCTTCACCTAAATGGTAAATAGGCAAAGCAAGATTCCCTTGCGGGCCGCCATCATTAAACCAAAACTCTGAGAATGAGGGAATGCGCAACTCAGCATAATAGCCACTGTCATAGGGTACCCATTTCACCTTTTGAAAATTGTAGAAAGTCCAGGTACCGGATATATTATCGTTCAGTGTCCCGTTCTCATGTGCCTGCACCGAATCATCATATTTAGATATGCCGAGGCGGTACACATCAACCGGCTTCGTACAAAGCGAACAGCCGTTTGCTTTCACCAGGCTGTCCACCTCCGCATCCAGCACATAAAGCCTGGCCGTAACGCTATCTGAATGTTGGCCGGCACTATTGATCATAAAGCTGCGCGGCAGGTAATATTGTCCCGAAGCTGTATCCACCATCGTATGAGCATATACATTAACCTCCGTATTTCCAATGCTCTGCCCGGAAGGCTCTATCTGCGCCAGTAAATTACCATTCTGCACAAAATTTACAAACTGGTTGCCACTTACCACCTGCGTAACAGGAGCTAAAGTGGAGCCATGGAAAATTCCATAATCACGGCTATAAATATGGACATCATCAAGAGAAAATCCGGTGCGCTCTGTACCCGGATCGGAAGATAGGACAAAGCGGAACTGAATAGGTTGTGTAGTGGATGGCAGCGCAATAGAGCGCACCTTCCAACGGGTATTGTCCTGGCGGCTCCACACCTGTTCTGTAGCATTCTCATACCAGCCAAAACCTTGTCCGCTTGCGCCGAGCTTTGTCCATGTTTTGCCGCCGTTGGTCGTGTACTCAATCCAGGCTGCATCGCAAAGGGTTGTGCCGCAATCCTCGATATCCAGCACCCCGCTAAACGATAGCATAGGAGCTGTAAGGCTGCTTAAATCAAAGCAGGGAGAGTAGAGATACGATAACTCATTATCGTTGTAATAACCGGAAAGATTCGTTTTCCAGGCTTTTGTGCCGCTTGCTGCCCGGCTCACGGTACCTGCATTGGGCGCACCATACTGCCAGGAGCTTTTCTGGCCTTCAGCGAAGTAATTGCCATCTCCGGCCTCAAAATTTTCGAGATAAGGAAAGCTGGTTATGAGCGGCTGGTTATGGAAGGTTTCAGTAAGCGTATCATTCGAATGGTAAGTATCTCCGCCAACGGAAGCCCACACAGAAATGGTATGTGGCCCTGCGGCAATGCCGGCAAGCTGCTGGCTAAAAGTATATACAAGCCGCGTTTTACCGGCAAGCGAAGGAACAGTAGCAGTAACGACCGGCCCGTTATCCAGCCGATAAGAAACCTGAATATTAGTAAGCGTTTGCGATACGCCGTTATACAGACGTATGGTTACCGGCGAAGCGCTCAGGTTGCAGGCAGCCCCTTTCGGCGAAATAATGCTGTCCACCGCAATATCATTTGCCACAGAGTAAAGCTTTATATTATCCAGCGTAAGGCCGGTACCGTAATCATTAAGCGCAATAACTGTGGTATCCTTTTGCCCGAAGCGCAATTGGGTAGCCGAAGAAAAGTTCTGGCCGGCAGCAGCGAGCGCATCGGTAATAGAGATGGTTCCTGAATTATATACGCTGCCGGGGTTGGCACTGAGATTATACCTGAAAAGCGGCACCCAGGGTTGTGTATCTGCACCTCTCACCCATACACGGTTGCTATCGGCCACATGCGGGTCGCCATGAAGCTTATAATCAAACTCAAATCGGACTTCGCTCGAAGCAGTATTGTAGGCAGAAGTATTAAAGGTTCCTGTAAGAAAATTTACAGGTGTGCGGGCATATTGGTAATTATCCAGGCTTATGCTGCGGTTGCCGGAAATGAGGATATCGTTGTTTACTAAAGTGCGCAGCCTTCCTGTATCATTGCTGTTGTAGAAATCCCAGTGCTCATTGGGCGTAAAGCCCAGCGAATCGCGCAGCAAAGTGAAAGCGCCGCTGCCTTCAAAGCCATCTGTGAAGCCAGTAGCCAGGTTAAGCGGATCATTAGCCAGCTGGCGCACCACTCTTACAATCGTATCATTGGCAGAAACACCATCGGCAAGTGCATTGTTCTTCACTGCAAGGCGGATTATATAAGTGCCGGGAGCCGATAAATTCAGCGCAGCCGGAAGTGTTACGATACCGGTAGCGTTGGCGGCAATCATGGGATTAAATGCCTGTGATATCCAGGTGCCTCCATTCACACTATATGCTACACTATAATTGGTAGCCGCCACATCATCGAGGTTGCGGATGCGGGCAATAATATTCTGGCTTGCGCCTAATTGGGTAGAGGTATTTGCTCGCCCTGTAGCAGGAGCAATCAGAGAATCCGCCATGAGATCACCATTTGATATGGAGCCCGCGCAATTGCCTGTATTTGCCTGCCGCGAAGCAGCAAAACCCCGATACCCGGGCGTTCCATTAATAATAGGAATCACAGAAGCATAATACGTACTGTCTAAGGAAAGTCCTTTAAAGCTATAAGTGGTATCGGTAACGATGGCCTCATTCTGCAGATAAGGCCCCTTTTTACGCAGCACCTGATAACCAGTAGCATTAACCACAGCGCCCCAGGTAATATTCATATAGCCGGGGCATTGAACTGCCGCAAGATGCACAATGATCGTAGGGTTGAGGACAAACAAGCCACTCGTAAACTGCTGCCCGGCGCCATTGCGCGTAAGCCGCATAAGGCACTGACTGCTGCTAATACCGGCTGGATGCCATACATAATATCGTTGTATTGCAGGAATATTATTGCTGAGTATTGTCCAGTTGCTACCATTATCCGTGGAAACCTCGAGTGTAAAGGCCCGCGTATCCGGCGAGGCATCCCAATAGATACGAAGTGAATCATCAGATGCAGCGGTAGCACCTTTGGTAGGATAGGTTAGCTCAATGCCGGTAGGAATGAAATCGTACACTACTACATAGCTTTGCCCGGTGCCACTTACATCATAGCCTTTTACCTTGACCGTATAATTACCGGCAACAGGATTATCAATGGTTACCTGTTCTACATTATTCAGGTGATCGGGCCCAGGCACTGCAACATTGTTCACATTAGCCGGAGTAGGATCAAGCACCAGTGGAAGCGTGGCAATATTAGCAGGGTTAACTACTTCAAGATCGAGATCATTTACCAGCTGCTTACTGCTTACCATGCTTGCGGGCAGGTCGTGCCAGTAGATCATTACTTTGAGCTGAGCCGTATTCTGAGGTACCGGCACATTATAAGTCTGCATTGCGCCGGTATTCAAGGTGCCCGTTGCATAGCGGTTGCTATCCAGCATCATGAGTGAGCGGCGCAGATCCATCATGCCAAAGCCAAAGGTAAAATCCGGACCGGGATTGCCGATATCCATTGCTCCATTCATGAGCAAAGCTTTGATAAGGCTGGACGGAGCGGCTGAATTGCTGTGTAGCTCTTTGTAGCGTTGCTCTAAAAGAAGTGCTGCACCGGCCACCTGTGGGCTCGCCATGCTGGTACCGCCGGAAACAAGGTAATTATCGCCGCCACGGGTAGAAAGCACGCCGGTGCCAATAGCGGTGATTTCAGGCTTCAGACGACCATCCTTTACCGGACCACGCGATGAATTAATGCCCCAGTTATAGAATTTATCCGCCTGCGAAACCACTAATACATTTTTTGAAGGTTGATAGCCGCCCGTTACTGTGCCAAAACCAAGCGGGTAAGGCGGACAATTCATAGAGCCATCGTTGCCCGATGCAAATACATGCAGCACAGTTGGGTATTGCAGGGCTAGTGTATCCAGCGCCTGTGCATAAGCATCATACTGGCCGCTGTAATTGCAATTTCCAACAATAGCTGCATAAGAGTTATTGGTAACGGTCATATTGTGGTTCTGCAGCATCGTGCCGGTGCGCGCCCACACCAGATTATACAGGTGATCCACAATGGTTGCATGTGGTGCAAAGCCCTGCGCTGCACGCCAGATTGTTCCCACACCGCCGGCAATACCATTGATGTGCATACCATGGTTGGTATAAGGCGCAGGATTGTAATTGATGATCCTGTCGCGCAGATCAACGTGGTTCACACCGGATGTATTATCACCTACGCCGATCGTCATGCCATCGCCCAACAGGCCATAGCCACCCGAAGCCGGCGGAAGCTGCGCAATATTTACTTTAGTAGCAGTAGTAGATTCAAAATTTAGTGGCTGATCATTAGCAACCGGACTGATACTCTTTACGCCGTACCAGGAAGCCAGCAAAGCCATATTTCCCGCAGGGATAGAAACTTCATAAAATTGATTGGCCGCAAGTGGAGAATTGAGCAATTTGCCATCATATCCGGCAAGTTTCTGCTGCAGATCATTCAGCGAAACCATATTATTAATACCTACAAGAATTGCCACATTGCCCGTGGCAGGAAGTCCGTCAGGGAAAGGAATGATTTTCCAGGAAGGCTGTACTGCCGTTATAAAAACCGGGGCTAAAGGCAATTCGCTGACAGCAGCACGGTTTGTGAGCACAGCAATATAGGCATCCCCCGAAAGTGATTCAGATAAAGTGATGCCGCACTTTTCAAGGTTCTTTTTCTGGGTTTCGGAGGGCCTCGCCGCAAATTTTATAATTGCCTGTACCGCACCATTCTTCCAGCCTGTGCCTTTCATGCTATCTAACCATTGGCGCGCATTTTCAACTAAAATGATCTCCCGGCCATTACGCAGCTTTAAGGTAGCCAGCTGTCTGCTTTGCGCACCAACTTCCTGTGTGTTAAATATTGATATAGCCAGGATCGAAAACAACACAAAAAAGGGAAAGCGATTTTTATTCATCAGTGATTTTTTACTTAAAGGGAATGCCGTGCATACCCAATTTTTATTCAACAATACAATTTACACAATTTTAGCCTGTTATCGTGCATTGTATGTCATTACCCTGCAAGAAATGAATATTCAGATAGCTTAGCATTGTCATAAAGCGGGCATTATCTAAATTTATCTAAAAATCATGCGCACAGCCTATTATGGCACGGTTTTGCAAAAAGCATTTTTATAAAGACTAAACAGACAGGATATGTTCAAGCTAAGCACCGTAAGAATTCCTTTTAATATCCGCATGGCGGAAGGTATATTTAAAGGTGAGGCAATCGGAATCGGCGATTGCATTTCACCAGATTGTATGTTTGAGATTCGCCTCGCCAATGGGGAGGTTTTCTACCTGAAAGCAGAGCGTGATTATGAGCTTAGAAGCTATAACTGGACTGCCCGCGCCGCCCAGAACCTCAACAGGCTTTTTCCGGTATTAGGCCGACTGATCGAGCGTCATTTCTCCAAAAACGCCGCTTAGAAATAGCCTAAATACTGTTGTGAATAAGTTGTGTATTCTATATTCACTTCATCGCCGTCTTCGAGCCGGTGAAAATCCACTTCTGTAACCTCAATGCTGAGTTTTACAGGTGAATTAATATACAAATAATAGACGCCATTCATAGCCATAAATTTTTTTTGAGTGATCTGTGTGCGCTCGACCGTTTTGGAGCGATAGCGTATATCCAACTGCACTTTCCGCAAGTAATAGTAGTAGGAAATGTAAGTGCAAAGCCCCGCAAAGCAAAGCAGAAACAGAACGCCGGCAAAATAGCGCAGATAGCTGAAGGCATTGGGCCGGCCGGAAAGTGCTCCAGCCCATGCAATCAGAAATGGGATCAGGAAACAGATAATCAGAATGGCGCGGACTGCCCGGTAAAAATAATGCCTGTCGCGCTCCTCTTTCTTTTTAAGAAATGTAAGCTCTTCCACGTTCAGCGGCTCTAAATATTTGACAAGCTCCATGTCTCAAAAAAGAATTCCAGCTGTGAATGCAGGTGAATTTTATAGTGATGCTATATGAGATTCAGCCCATAAATGCCCCCATATTTCTGCTTCGCGTAGTTCATAAACGCATCGAAATCCAGGCCCCGCCCGGTAATGCGGTTACACAATTCTTCCGAAGTGTAGCGGCGGCCATGATAGTGCACATTAGTACGCAACCAATGCAATAGATCACTAAATTTTCCGCCCTCAATAGCTGTAAGCAGCGCTGGCACTTGTTTCTGCGCTTCTTCAAAAAGCTGTGCAGCATAAAAGCTCCCTAAGGAATAAGTTGGGAAGTATCCAAAACTTCCATGACTCCAATGCACATCCTGCAGGATACCGGTAAGATCATCCGGCGGTGTAATGCCAAGGTAGCGAGCGTATTGCTCCTTCCATAATGCCGGAAGATCTGCTGTTTGTACGCTTCCTTCAATCACCGCTTTCTCGATTTCATAACGGATCATCACATGAAAATGATAAGTAAGCTCATCTGCTTCTGTACGTATCAAGGAAGGCTGCACCTTATTCATTCCTTTATAAAAATCTTCTATGCTAATTTTGCCCAATTGATTGCTAAACCGATCCCGCAACATAGGGTAAAAATTTTTCCAAAAAGGGCGCCCGCGACCAACACAATTTTCCCAAAGCCTGCTCTGGCTTTCATGAATGCCTAAGCTGGCTGCAGCGCCCAGCGGCATACCGTACTGCGTATCCGGAAGGCCCTGCTCATATAAGGCGTGCCCGCCTTCGTGAATGCTGCTCCAAAGCATAGAAGCAAGATCCTGCTCATCTACACGAGTAGTAACGCGGACATCGGTTGGTGCAAAGGATGTGGTAAAAGGATGCGCCGCATAATCCTGGCGGCCCGCGCTAAAATCATAGCCTATTTCCGTCAGTACCTCCAGCGAAAACTGCCATTGTATTTCCTTCGGAAAATGTTGGTTAAAGAAGGAATCCTCAACCTGCGGCGCTGCCGATATAGCCTGTAGCAATTGCGGCAATTCTACTTTCACTTTATCAAAAACCCCATCGAGCTTTGCAACAGTAGCACCTTTTTCATAATCATCCATCAGCGCATCATACGGATGCTCCTCATACCCGTAAAGCTGCGTCTGCTGCCGTTTTAGGCCAATCATTTTATCCAGCTCCGGCGCATAAATGCGGTAATCATTTTGCTGCCGGGCATTCATCCATGCATTGAGGCAACTGCTGCTTGCCTGTGTTACTTCGTCCACAAAAGACGCAGGGAGCCTTTTACCTTTTTCAAAATCCTCAAGGCTAAGACGCACATTTTGCGCCTGTACATCTGTCATATCTCCCTTGCCGGAAAGCTCCTGCAGGATATTCCCATACGGTTCGCCCGTAACGATGCGGTGGGCTTCTGTGGCTAAGGTAGCAAGCTGCCGGCCACGAAACGCAAAACCTTTGGGTGGCATATATGTTTCCTGATCCCAACCAAGTACGGCAGCGGCATTATTAAGATCGGCTGCTTTTTGCGTAAGATCCTGGTATTTTATATAGAGCTCCTTAGTATTGGACATTAAGAAACGAGTAAAGGCGTTTAAAAAATCATTTGGGTAAGCTTAGTTTAGCTCATTAGTATCCAGCCGCTCTACTTTATTAATGCTTTTCAGCGCAGCAAGCTTTTCACAAAGATTATCCAGTTCTTCGCGGTCATGTACGAAAACCATGAAGGTGCCTTCAAAAACGCCGTCTTTGGATTCGATGCTCATGGAGCGCATATTCATTTGCAGGTCGCCGGATATTACATTCGTAATCCGTTGGATGATGCCCACATCATCAAGGCCGGTAATTTGTACACCGCTGAGAAAGGAGATTTCCTTATTTTTTGCCCATTTCGTCTTCACTACCCTATGGCTATAATGAGCCAGCAACTGCGCAGCATTAGGACAATCTGTACGATGCACTTTCAGGCCTTCGCCTGAGGTTACAAAGCCAAATACATCATCGCCAGGTATTGGCTGACAGCATTGCGCCAGCTTATAGAGGATTTTATCCGAGCTTTCCCCGAAAATGATGAGCTCGGCGGGTTTTGCAGGCTTCGCAGGCTTTGAATCTTCATCCGCTTGTTTGGGGTCAATCTTTATCTCCTTTACCGGTGCTGTAAGCTTATCGCCATGGACCGTAAAATCGCGCAGCTCTTTGACATCAACGCTACCTACAGCAATACCATAAAAAAGATCGAGCTGGGATGCTTTTTTATAATGAACGCAGAGCTCATTGATATTATAAGCTGATAAATGCAGGCCTATATGATCCAGCTTCCGCATGAGAACTGCTTTGCCTTCTTCCGCAATTTCCCGCTTTTCTTCTTTCAGGTAATATTTGATCCTGGATTTTGCCTTGCCAGTTGTTACAAAATTCAGCCAGTCTTCCGTTGGTTTCTGCTTCGATGAATTGATGATCTCCACCTGATCACCGCTTCGCAACTGATGGCTTAGTGCTACGAGCTTATGATTTACTTTGGCGCCAATGCAGCGCGCGCCAAGAGCCGAATGAATATCAAATGCAAAATCTAGTGCTGTGGCGCCTTTTGGCAGTACGCGCATCTCCCCTTTCGGCGTATAAATGTAAATTTCTTCTGTAAAAAGATCTAATTTGAAATCCTGTAAAAAATCCAGCGTATCGGTTTCCGGATTACTCAGTATTTCGCGGAGGTGTTTCAGGAAATGATCCAGCTTGCTTTCTGTTGCAGTAGCCGGGCCTCCTCCCTCTTTATATTTCCAATGGGCAGCAAGCCCTTTTTCTGCAATTTCATTCATCCGTTTCGTGCGTATCTGAACTTCTACCCACCGGCCCATTGGCCCCATTACGGTAGTGTGCAAAGCTTCATAACCATTGCCTTTAGGAACGGAAATCCAGTCGCGCAGCCGTTCAGTGCTTGGCCTGTAAAAGTTTGTAATGACAGAGTAGGCTTTCCAGCAATCAGATTTTTCATGAGCCTGATCGGTATCCAGTATAATCCGTATCGCAAACATATCATACACTTCCTCAAAGGATACATGCTTGGTGCGCATCTTATTCCATATAGAATGTACCGCTTTTGGCCTGCCAAATATTTCGAAATTAAATCCGTTCTGTTCTAATTGCTCCTTAATAGGTTTGATAAATTCATTAATATATTTAGTACGGTCGCGTTTAGTTTCTTTTAATCCCTGCGATATTTCTATAAATACTTCCGGCTGCGTGTATTTAAGCGCCAGATCTTCCAGCTCAGATTTTATTTCATACAGCCCAAGCCGGTGCGCCAATGGCGAATATATATAGGTCGTCTCAGAAGATATTTTTAGCTGTTTCTCACGAGCCATGCTGTCTAACGTGCGCATGTTATGCAGGCGGTCGGCCAGTTTAATCAGTATCACTCTTGGATCATCTGCAAGCGTGAGCAGGATTTTACGAAAATTTTCAGCCTGTATCGTGGTGTCCGATTTCAGGTCCACCACATTGCTGATCTTGGTAAGCCCATCAATAATACGGGCATAAGATGCACCAAATTCGCGCTCTATATCTTCCAGTGTAAGCTCGGTATCTTCTACCACATCATGCAGCAATGCGCAAATTGTAGAGGTAACACCAAGGCCAATTTCTTCAACAACGATCTGCGCAACAGCAAGTGGATGCAATATATAAGGCTCTCCGCTTTTGCGGCGCATATCCTTATGAGCATCTACAGCAATTTCAAAAGCTCTTCTTACATTGTCCTTATCGCCTTTTTTTAGCCTTTGTTTTAGTGCGCGCAGCAAGGAGCGATATTGCCTTAATATGATCTTTTTTTCTGCTTCTATCCGCTCATTTAATATTTCTTCCTCTGTATGCATAACTTTTCTACCTAACAATGAATTTACGAAAATTCTTCCAAAAAATAGTTTTTAGTTAAATTACTTGTTCTGAATGAATTGAGAAGATAAAAACATTAATTTATTTTTTTGACATCACGAACCGGAGTTTGGCATGGTTATTGACCTATATAATATGCATGGCAACTGAGGCTGGTTACCTCGCCAGTGCGGTTTATTGGTTAACACGGCTCTTAGTCCTAAGAGCTGTTTTTATTTTTGCCTGTTCGATCTATAAGTAATGATCAATAGTACCGCTATGGATAATTAATCGAATATAATTGGAATAGTTATGTGAATAATAAAATCTGTATCCCTGATTCGCGGATGGTAAATTTTATAATATCAACTTCTACGATGATTGTTCGCTTTTGATGCAATCAAACCACTAAATAGCAATAAATTAATATTTTGATATATAAAAATTTAGGTAAGGCTGGATTGCTTTATCTGCAGACAATTTTAAATAGTTTGCCGATGATATAATTACTGCTTGATATTGGCCAGGTGAAAATTCCCTCATCAAAACAGGTGTCTTGCGAAATTCTGCCAAATATGCTTTTGCCTTTGCAGCATTATTGAACTTCCGAACAACAATTACCCCTTCAGTTCCGGCAAGCATTTCGAAACTATTTGTAAGCTGTGCCCCGCCAAATTTCAGTGTATTAAAATCAGTAAGGCCCGCCTTCACCCCCATTGCCTTACTGTCTTTATTTTTTACATAAAAAATAAAGTAGTGCTCATCATTGGGCTTATAGCTGTAAGCAACAGGCTGGACGAGCGCGGCAGAAGGTGTAGCCGCTGGCGAATTAACAGTATTAGCAGAAGCTGGAGCTGCAATGGCAGGATTCAGAGGCGAAGGAGCAACTACCGTAACAGGAATTGCCGCAGGCTTGACGGTATCAAGCTTTTCCTGATCCTGAACATAACGCATTACATTATCTGCCCATGAGCGCAGGGAATCGGAAGGATGCGTACGGATAAAATCAGTAAGCAGCGTATCAGCCTGTTTGTAATTACCGGAACCGGCAAAAGCAATGGCTTCCATAATCCGGAACCTGTTTTCATAAGTTTCATTTTTATAGCGCTGCCTTCCAACTCTTGAGCGGCTTAGCACATCTCCATACTGACGCTGCATCAGGAGGTTATAAGTTTCATCATAATAATCGGCAACATTCCCGGTGGATGCTGTGAGTAATCCATTGGTACCACCCGAGTCATCGGGAGGACGAACATTAGCGGCCCATTTGGATGTGCTAAACTGTTGTAATAGCCGATCGCTATATATTTTTGCCTGGGGCAGATTATTTTGCCTCAACGCTGCAAGATAACGGAGATAGAGCTCCTCGTCGGTGTATGGATGGGCACTATAGCGCTTATCCAACTGATCGAATGTGCTCCCGGCACGGCTGTAGTCTTCAAGGTCGGAAACATAAGCTGTGCCAAGATCCACATAAGCACGCTGGATTCCATTTATCGCTTTATCTTTTCGCTCGGGTGTCGATGGTATGCCCGCCAGAAGCATTTCTTCGGTTGGCAGGCCGTTTTCATCCAGTGCGCTACCAGCAACGTTGCCGCTACCATCGCCGCCTGTAAAAGTAGGGGCGCTGTTTGCGTTCGTTATATTATTGAACGGTGCACCGGAAGCGGATCCACGCCGCCAGTTATCTGCCAGCGGCCTGTTGCCCCATTTGCGCTTAAACTCAGCGAAGCCCTGCTGCGTAAGCAATGGATTTGAAAAATACCAACTCATTGCAGATGAAACGGGTTCAGCATCAGTCGTTGGCTGGCCGGGCGCATTGGCGGCATTCTCTGCCCGCAGAACACTGTCTGTACGACGTTGTTCAAGGGCGCGAATATATTTTCTTGCCACGGAACGTTGCTCTTTTTCCGTCATAGCGGCCATGGCGAGCAGGCTGTCCTGCGTGGCAATAGTACGAGCCGGGCCGGCTACATGATTGAGCACCTTGCTGCGGCGTGTAGCGATGGTAACCGCCGTATCGTCTGTTGCGTAAGATGAAAGGCGTGAGGCGCTATCATAAGCGCTTTTTGCACTTTCCCAGTTGCCGGCTTTATAATAGATATTCCCGAGGGAGGCAAAGGACGATGCTTTTTGCTTCTTGGTCGATTTTTCGGAAGCTATGCTTTTCCGAAGATATGTCTCAGCGTCTTTCGGATTATCCGCATTCGCCGAAAGGCGCCCAAGTACATAATAAATCTGCTCATTATAAGCAGCATATTTACCATCGCGCAGCATAGATTTCAAGGATGCAATGGCTTCATCCTGCGCGCCGCCGGCCAGCATAAGGCTGTAGGCGCGATTGCGGCGTGCGTAAAAATCCATTTCAATCTTTGGGAGCAAGCCCGTTACTCTTTCATACTGCGCTGCCGCAGCAGTATAATTGCCATTTTTCTCATAAAGCTGCCCTGCGAGGAAGGCTGCGCGCCGCCGGATGAAGTATTCCTGGTTTTTATCCGCAGCAACAACAGCAAGCCGGGCAGAAGCATCTTTGCTGTTACCTTCTTTTAGGTTGAGGAATGCAAGCTCTAAAGCAAGCCTCCCTTTCAAATCATCCGGAAATTTTGTATCGCTGGTAAGCAGGTCAAGTACCGAGGCCGCCTGGTCATACCTACCCGACTGCGTGTAGGTGCGGGCTACCCAAAGGAGTGCATCATTATTGGCAGACTCATGTTTCAGGAAATCAAGCAGGCTTTTTTTGTCCTCATCCACCACGCTGGGTTGCTCTTTTTTGCCTTTAGCGTAGCCATGCTTTTCTGCAGCTTTCTTTTCCTGCGCCGCTTTTTCTTTTGCCCGTATTGCAACGATATAGCGGAATGAGGCTTCGGCATTATTATAATCTCCCTTAAAAAAATAAGCCTGGCCTAAAAGCAGGTATAGGTCGCCTGCCCATTTAGTACGTGGGTCGTGTATCTGGATGCCAAGCGATGTTTTCTGGATAATGCTGTCCATATCGGCAGCCAATATGGTGGAATCCTTGTTTGGGTCAAAAGAGAAAAGATCTATCTGCTTGTTATAATTATCCTTTGCAAGGCGCTGCATATTGAGCTTGGCCTCATCCATTTTCCGCTCTGCGTTGAAATAATAATTGTAATGGGTAAAAGTATTTTGCACTACCTGCCTCGGTATGCCCCATTTCTTCTTGAGCATCTTGGTATTGCTGTACACTGAGCGTTTTTGCTTCAGCTTCAGCTCAAACTTGAGGTTGGCGGTAGATTCTTTCTGCTTTTCTTTTACTTTCTGCGTTTTATCACGATCGGTTTTCGCCTTTGCCAGGCTATCCGCTTTAACTTTCCGTACTGCCTTCAGGCTGTCGAGCGATTTTGTACGGAAAGCAGTTGTACTATCTATCAAATGCTTGCGCGCAGCTTTTGATGCATCGATTACTGCTTTGCGTGCGCTGAATAAGCTATCATTATGCACTTTTCGGGTCTGGGCTAATGCTTCGGTTTTTGCCCTTCGGATAACGGTAACACTATCCTTGAAATGCTTGCCTTCGCGGTACTTGCGAATCGCCACAAGACTATCAGAGCGGCCCTTTTGTATTCTTTTAAGGGAATCAGTAGATTGCTTACGTGTTGCAACCATTTTCTCTGTGCTAAGCTGCCGGATGGAACGCAGGGAATCAAAACGGGATTTTTGTACTGATCTTACCAGCTCTACTTTTTGTGAGCGGCTGCGCGCAAGACTGTCTTTATAGCGTTTGCTTTCCCGGTATTTTCGGACGGCCATCAAATTGTCCGTTACTTTTTTGCGGGATGCTTTTATGCTATCGATGCTATGCTGTCGTGTACGCTGCAGTGTTTCAAGCGCAACTTTCTGCGCTGCCCGTGTGGAATCGATTTTTGCCCGCTGACCTGAACGTGTATTGTCGAGTGCCTGCCGGGTACTGTCCTGCCGCTGCTGCCGGGCACGCATTGCAGCATCATTTTTGCCTTTTGCAGTTTGCGCAATGCACGGCGTAATGCCCATGCAAAAGCATAAGACGCCGATAAGTAGGATTATCAGGGCCTGACGACGGGCTGTAAGGGAAAGAAAAATCTGCACTAAGCTATAATAACTAAAATAGGGGAAAGATAGTATGTTTTTGCGGGTAAAAATCGTGTTAAGACACTAAAAGCCGGCGAGATTGCCGGCTTTTAATATTTGAATGCGCTGATAGGTTCTCCTTAACGGCGGCTGCCGAAAAGGCGAAGCATAAAAAGAAAAATATTAATAAAGTCAAGATAAAGATTCAGCGCACCCATTACAGCCCGCTTCTTAATGGCATCTGCCGGCACGTTTTCAAATTCAAGGCCAGCTCCAATACGCTTTAGTTTCTGAACATCGTATGCCGTAAGACCAGTAAAAACAGCTACGCCAATAATGCTAATGAGGTAATTCAGCCCAGCGCTGTGCATGAAAAAATTAAGAACTGATGCAATAATTATACCGATAACGCCCATCATCATAATACGCCCAAAAGACGTAAGGTCTTTATTGGTTGTATATCCCATAACCGCCATTATGCCAAACATAGCTGCGGAAGAAAGAAATGTAGTAACAACAGATGCACCGGTATAAGCAATCAGAATAAAACTAAACGTAATGCCATTGATCGCGGCATACGCTATGAAGCTTATAACCAGTGCAGGAGCAGAAAGACGGTTAAAGCCTAAAGACATGAGCAGTACAAACCCAAGTGGCGCAAACAGTGTGATCTTGCCAAGCCCGGTAAGGCCGCGCTCGCCGATCAGGTATTCCATCAGGTTTTGATTCGTAGCAAAAAGATAGGCCACACCCGCAGAAATGAGTAATGCGCCAAACATCCACATAAAAACATTGGCCATAAATGTTTTAGAGGCAGTATGCGATTGCGATTGTTCTAAGCTATAATCCGAAAAAATTTCTGTGCTATTGTTTTGTGTATCCATTAAGGTAAAGAATTGAATAGTAAATGTAGGAAAAAAGCTCGTTTGAACTTGTGAAAGTCCATCTAAAAAACATACCGGAAAGCAGTACACCCAAAAATCCCAAAGCTCAGTTGCTGTCCTTCATTCCTGAAAAAGCAGTTAATCATATTGCACCTTCCTGCTGATGGAAAACATAGCGATAATCTGTTGAAGGCACCAGCGTTTCCTTGATTGTGCGGGCACTCAGCCAGCGGAAAAGATTTAACACCGATCCAGCCTTGTCGTTGGTACCACTCGCACGTGCACCGCCAAATGGCTGCTGACCAACTACAGCACCTGTAGGCTTATCATTAATATAAAAATTGCCGGCAGCGTTGACCAGCTTTTTAGTCATCAGCTCTATAGCATGGCGATCCTGCGCGAAGATGGCGCCCGTAAGCGCATAAGGCGAGGTGCTGTCCACAATATCAAGCATTTCTTCCCATTTATCCTCATCATATACATGAATGGTTAATATTGGGCCAAACAACTCCTCGCACATAGTTACATATTTAGGGTCTTTAGCTTCAATAATGGTTGGCTCTATAAACCAGCCGTTGGTTTTATCAGCTTTGCCGCCACAAATAATTTCGGCATCACCACCACTTTCCTTCACCCCATCCAGATATTTGACAAGGCTGTTGAATGATTTTTCATCTATCACCGCATTAATGAAGTTGGTAAAATCATCTACCGGCCCCATTTTCATAGTCTTTAATTCTGCAATAAGCTTTTCTTTAATTTCTTTGGCAAGATTGGAAGGCAGGTAAGCACGCGATGCAGCAGAGCATTTCTGGCCCTGATATTCAAAAGCGCCACGCGCGAGGCCTGCTACGACCGCATCAACATTTGAAGTTGGATGAACGAAAACAAAATCTTTCCCACCGGTTTCGCCTACAATCCTTGGATATGATTTATAGCGATGAATATTTTCGCCAATGCTTTTCCACATACTCTGGAACACGCCGGTAGAGCCGGTAAAATGCACACCTGCAAAATCCGGATGCTTATAGCAAATTTCGCCAACCATCGGGCCGGGAGGATATACCAGATTAATAACGCCATCCGGGAGGCCGGCTTCCAGCAGGATCTCCATAAATACACTTGCGGAATATATTTGCGTATTTGCTGGCTTCCACACAACTACATTGCCGCACATGGCAGGGCAGGAAGGCAGGTTGCCACCAATAGCTGTAAAATTAAAAGGCGTTACAGCCAATACAAAGCCCTCGAGTGGACGAAACTCCATACGATTGTGCATACCTGTTGAGGACAATGGCTGCTCACGGTAAATATTGGTAAGAAAATGTACATTGAACCGAAGAAAATCAATCAGCTCACAGGCGCTGTCAATTTCTGCCTGGTAAGCATTCTTACTTTGGCCCAACATAGTCGCCGCATTCATACGGAAACGGTATTTAGTTGCCAGCAGATCTGCCGCTTTCAGGAAAATAGCAGCACGGTGCTCCCAAGCCATTTCTCCCCAGGCTTTTCTGGCCGCAAGCGCTGCGGTGATGGCAGCATTCACATGCTCTTCTCCGCTTTTATAAAAATGCCCCAGCAGGTGGCCTGTTTCATGTGGCGGACGAATTTCCACTTTTTCGCTGCTCGTTACCTCTTTACCATTAATATACATCGGTATATCCCGATGCGTGCTCTTAAGCTCTTTAAGCGCGGCCTGGAGTGCCTTGCGCTCTGCGCTACCGGGGGCATAATTGAGTACAGGCTCGTTTACCGGCTGCGCAAATTGAAAATAGGCATTATGCATAAAGGAGATTTCTTTTTTTAGATGCGCAAAGATAGGCCGGAACCATTCTGAAAAGAAAAAATCCGGTGCTTTGCAGCATCCGGATTTTCTATCGAACAATTAATTTTTTAGCGGCGACGGTCATTGCGTCTGTCATCACGATGATTATCCTGGCGATCAGGTACGCGCTGTACATCGCCGGATTTTGCACCTGTCCTGCGCCATTCGCTGTGGTGCGGGTGATTAGCGTTTTCCCAATAGCGGTTATCACGGCTATCACGAATAACGGCCTGCCCACGGCGGCCCCGGTATTGGCGGTATTGCCTTGCATAAGTTGAATTCCGTAGCCACGGGTCGCGTTCATTAACCACTACTTTATAGCCATTATAGAGATCATAATTGCCGTAACGTGGCGGTAGAGAGGGCCGGAATACCCACTGACCGCGCTCATTATAAATGAACTGCTGGCGATCAACGCTATAGTAAGCGTCAATATCGGGCAGATAATAATATTGAACATTATCGTAGCCGGTAGGTCCCCACAATGGTTGGTTGCCAATATTAAAGCTCACACGAATCTGGGCATGAGTTATTGTTGAAACTGAAGCTGTCCCTGCAAAAAGGGCAAAAGCTAAAAAAATTTTTTTCATAATTTGAGGATACATATTGAATTGAAAAGCTCCGTTAAAAGGTCAATTACTTTTTGATTTCAGATACTGCTAAAAGTTTAATTAGTATGCTGATATAAAAAGGAAAAAAATTCCGGATAAATATTATCCGGAATTTATATTGACAATTATCTTCCTCTACCGCCCTGGCGTGGCTCGCCACCAGAATTCCCATTTCCTTGTTGCGGGGTTTCCTGCCCATTACCACGATTGCCGTTATTCATATTACCTTGTCCGTTGTTATTATTACCATTGTTCATATTACCCTGGCCATTTCCGCCCCTGTTATGGTCGTTGCCATCGCCACCACGATTTTCATTGCCCCTATATCCGTCCCTGCGATCATCTCTACGCTCTCCTCTGTTGTAATCACGGCGATCATCTCTACGCTCTCCTCTGTTGTAATCCCTGCGATCGTCTCTGCGTTCATCACGATAGCCATCACCTCTACGCTCATTCCGGTATCCGCCATTATAATACACATCGCCGGATTTTGCACCATCACGCTGCCAACGGCTATGATACGGGTGGTTAGCATTTTCCCAGTATCTGTTATCGCGGCTATCACGGATAAATGCCTGGCCATGACGGCCTCTGTAGCCACGATACTGGTTGTAATAAGTGCTGTGGCGCAGCCACGGGTCGCGGTCATTAATCACTACTTTATAACCATTGTAAAGATCGTAATTGCGGTAGCGGCCAGGTAGTGAGGTGTGGTATCCCCAGCGTCCGCCATCCTGATAGATGAATTGTTGGTTGCTCACATTGTAATAAGCATCGACATCGGGCAGGTAGTAATACTCTGCATAATCATAACCGGTAGGGCCCCAAAGCGGCTGACTCCCAATATTAAAGCTTACACGTACCTGCGCCTGGCTGGTAGTAGCTGTAGTTGCGGCACCTGCAAAAAGCGCAAATGCGAGTAGTAACTTTTTCATAATTGTTTTGTGTTAGTGAGCGTTAATTGAAAGTATCAAATATTGTGCCACATAATCAAAAGCGGCACATTCAATAGACGCAGGACTGCTGTTTTAGTTTAAGTTACTTAAAATTTATTTTTTTCCGATCTCGATTACTTCACAATTTTTCATTTTGGCTCCATCAATTTCAAAGCAAATTAATGTACGCATTTTATGCCAGCCGTGTTTGCCGGCAGCGCCGGGATTCATGTGAAGACAATGTATTTTATCATCGTACATAATTTTCAGGATATGAGAATGGCCACAAATAAAAAGATGTGCGGAACTTTCAACTAATCGCTCTTTAATTCCCCTTGAATAATGGCCCGGGTAGCCGCCAATATGCGTCATGAATACGTTTACACCTTCACATTGAAAGCTTAATTGCTCCGGCACAACATTTCTTATTTCATTCCCATCAATATTGCCCCAAACACCGCGAAAAGGCTTGAAATCCTGTAGGTTTTGGACAATATCCAAAGATCCGAAATCACCTGCATGCCATACTTCGTCGCAATCTTTGAAATGTTTAAATACAGCTTCATCCAGGTAGCCATGCGTATCCGATATAATGCCAATTTTCTTCATCCTTACTGAAAGGTAATTAAAAATGCCCGGCGTAATAGACCGGGCATTCAGTAAGCATTCAGCAAGTTTAATTCTGGTCGTAGGCCGTATCCCACTCCGTACCGTCATCGCCTTTCTGGCCTTCCATCTTGATCATAAAATTCTTTGCCGGGAAGTATGGCTTCATGTGAATGTCTAAGTGAATTTTATCTTTTTGCACCGGATCCTGCTCGAAGCGGCGGATGGTAAAATCTTCAATGAGTTTATCCGGCCCGGTAATGTTATCGAGGAACTTTACGATCTGCCCCATCAGGTCTTTACGCGTATTGGCATTGAAATTTTCGAATGCACGGCGGTTCAGAAAATCCATCAGCACCTTTGTTACATAGTCGAATACACGCACTACGGAATAGGTTTGCAGCCCGAGGTTATCGCCGTTAAAGAGCGTTTTGGCAGAGAAGGCCATTACTTTACCATATTCCTTCACCATTGGCACCAGGCCCATCTTTTCGAGGTTAGCGATCTCGCTCTTTTTAAGATCAAACTTTACGCCATCCACCTCATTCATAGAGCCGAATTTTTTACCGGCGGTTACCTGGCTCATCAGCGTTTTATAGATTTTGCCGGCAAGCGCGCCGCTTGGCGGCACATATAGGTCTTCCTCCTCGCCAAGCTCTGCAAATTTGCCGCGACCAACGAGCCAGTTACAGCTCATCATCACATTGC
The DNA here is from genome assembly GCA_965246905.1 of Chitinophagaceae bacterium. Lineage (GTDB taxonomy): Bacteria > Bacteroidota > Bacteroidia > Chitinophagales > Chitinophagaceae > UBA1952. The sequence goes on along the minus strand of CBDFFZ010000007.1, from coordinate 57,805 downwards.
TCTTGAATTTATCGCCGGCAGTAAGGTTGGCGAGCTCAAACATTTCCATTACATCATCCGGTGCATCGAGGTGCTCGAAATCCGTAACCATCATCACTTTATTTTCGTGCGCAATCTTTGCCCATTTTTCTACTACCTTATTAGAGCCCAGGTAGCCCGGCAACACCATGATGCTGTAATTATTGCGCAGGTCGAGGCGGTCATAATTCTGCTTTAACTCCTCGCGTACATAATCCACAAAGCGGGTATTGTCCAGGTCTTTCATCTGGTCGAGCTCGCAGTTAAGGAAAGATACATTCTTGAGCTTATCACCTTCCGTATTCTTAAAGAACAAGCCTACGTTTCGGTAAGAGCGCTCGAGGTCTTTACTTTCTTCGATTGCGCGGGCAAGATTAGTCTCCAAAACCTTCTGGCATTGCTCTGCTTTCTGCTCGCATTCGCCTACCATTTCAGAGATCTCGTTATTGTTCTCCAGCACATCGGCCCACTGCGTAAGCGCGGCAAGCAGCGATTCGCGGTCTTCTTTTTTCTGCGATTCCGTCAGGAAGATATTGCGGCGCGCTTTTCGGTCCGGGTTAAGATTCTGGGTGCCTTCAATGGAAGACTCTATCAGATCGAACCCGCCGAACTTAGCCATTTTATCGGCGCTGGATTTTAGCAGCTCAAGCGGATTTTTTATTTCCTGGCGCTCACGCACCGGCGCACCGGGACCCTGTTCGGGCTGGGCAGACTGCATTTTCATTTCTTCGCTCATGATGGCGTTGTTTTATTTTTTTGTGCGGTTATGGGTTAGTGTTTCTATGGAATGAAAGAAGATATTTCCTTACCGGCATCGCCCGGGGCATCCTTCATTTCATCCATCTTTTTGCCGGCATCGCCTGCGCCTTTTTCTGTTTCATCCTTGGCAGCGTAAGCAGTTTCCTTATACGCATTAGCCGTATTTTTCGTGCTGTTGTACTGGGATGTAGCTTCCTCTTTTGCCTCTTCTGCCTGATGATAAGCGCTTTCGATATTTTGGACCATCGGGTCGTTCATGATCGAGGAAGCATCTATGCCAATCGCATCGCCGATTCCTTTGGCGATAGCGCTCATAGCGCTCCACGGCTTCTTGAGCGTAGCAGCATTATTAATTTTGATCTCCCCGGCGCTGATGCGAATTCTTACTCGCATCGGATCAGCACTATTGGCATCAAAAGTTTCGTGCATGCTGATGCAGTAGCCATCGTTGAAAGATACCGTTTTGAGCGAGCTCTGAGAATCGCGGCGGTAAAATGTGATCTGTCCGTTTTTCTTCTGGCGGTTAGATGTCCATTCAACAATATCATTCTTGTTGTTGGATTCCAGCGTCAGGTTGAGCGTACCTGCAGACGCATTGCCATTCGGGCGGCTGTTGGCATCTACCGGCATACTTATTTCATAGTCTGCATTCAGCACATTGTATTCTGTGCTGCCGAGGCTTAGCTTGGCTAAAAAAGACATGGCTTAGCGGTTTTAAGGTTTACTTATTGTTCTTCAATTCGGCAATCATACCATTGATGGCATCAAGCAGCGCCTGCTTTGCATCGGCATCCGTGAGCGCAGCTTTCAGGATTTTATTGGTTTTCAGCTGCTTCATGATCTTCAGATACTCATCTTTTTGCGTCTGGTTATTTTTAAGGAATGCGCTTTGCTCGGTAATACCTTTCACCCCGAAATCACCGAGGTTGGTAAACTTCAGCGTTTCCTTTTTGGTAACGCCTTCCGCATCCGTAAAATCAAGGCCGATCTCCGGCTTATAATGGGCGAATACCTGCTCAACGGTTTGGAGTCCGTGCACGACTTCCGGCTTTACAGGTGCGTCTTTGGTTAGCTTTTCCGCCATCAGGGTCCGGTTCTGCGGGATGTCGGCAAACGCTTCGCTGGCGTCTGTTGCAACTTCGTTGCCGCCAATGCCATAATTCATCATATGTTATAAATTTATTGGTTTGATTAAATGTAACTTATTTTATTTAGTAAGATTCCAGCTAAGTTCTCCGGCCTCATTGAGCGCCGCCTCTACTTTGCTGCCTTTCTGCAGCTCGGAATTGATGATCATCCTGCTTAATGGTTTGCGCAGTGATGTGCGGATAACGCCTTTCAATGGACGCACTCCGTATTTCGGTGTGAAGCCGAGATGCGCTAAATGCTGCGCAGCATCCGGAGTTACGGTCATAGAAATACCCTGCTGCTCCAATTGCTTGATCAGTGGCTTTAGGTGAATATTAAAAATGCGTAAAACATTCTCTTTGCTCACCGGTGCAAACGGAACTATCTCCGTAACCCGCGCCAGGAATTCCGGTCGGAAATACTTGGTCATGATCTCCATCATGTCTTCCGACTTCGGTATATGCCCTTCATTAAAGCTGCTGATGATATGCTCCGCACCGATATTGGAAGTGAAGAGAATAACCGCATTCGAGAAATCACCTTCCTTGCCTAAGCGGTCGTGCATCTTGCCTTCATCCAATATTTGCAGGAAAATATCGAATACGGAAGGGTGCGCCTTTTCTATTTCGTCAAAAAGCACAATAGCGTATGGCTGTTCGCGTATCTTATTTACCAGCATGCCGCCTTCCTCATAACCTACATAGCCCGGAGGCGCACCGTAAAGCAGGGCTGCGGAATGCTCCTCCTTAAACTCACTCATATCAAAGCGGATGATAGAATTTTCATCCTGGAAAAGAAACTCTGCAAGCGATTTTGCAAGCTCCGTTTTGCCCGTTCCCGTTGGACCGAGAAAAAAGAAGGAGGCAATAGGCTGGCCGGCTTTATTAAGTCCGGAGCGGCTCTCTAAGATCGCATCGGCAACCGTTTTTAAGGCATGATCCTGGCCAATTACGCGCTGGCGCAAATGATCCTCCATATTTACCAAGCGCTGCTGTTCTTTGGTCTGGATCTTTCCAATCGGAATGCCGGTAACATTCGCAACAACAGCACTGAGGTCTGTGGCATCGATACCTTTCTTCTCCTCAGCAGCAACGCCGGTTAGGCCCTCTAAAATATCTATCAGGTGCTGCCGCATTTCGGCAGGGTCGATCATTTTTTTGAACTCCTTTTCTTCATTATACCGCGCCAGCAGCACCGGGCTCAGACTGGCCTGCATTTCATAATAAAGCCAGCGTAATTGCTCATCTGTAGCCGTTTCTGTAAGCTCAGAAAGCTTTGAGGTAAAGTTGGCAACATCCTGCAAAGAAGTATCTGCCGACATGCGGCTTACGGCAAGGGTACGGTCCAATAGATCGATCGCGGAATCGGGCAGCTTGCGGTCTTTAATAAAGCGCTTGGCAAGACGAATGGCTTCCGGGAAAACAGATTCTGCAATCTCAAGATTATGGTGTTTCTGATACGTTTCTGCCTGGTTGCGAAGCATTTTTTCTGCAACGGCCATATCCGGCTCGGTAAGCTTTACGGTTTCAAAACGGCGGCTGAAGGTTTCGTCTTTCTCGATGCTCTTACGGTATTCATCGATCGTGGTAGTGCCTACAACAGTTAATATTCCTTTTGCAAGCTCTGCTTTCAGAATGCTGGTAGCGCCACCATTGGGATTGGCCCGGTCGATGAGCGTGTGGATCTCATCTATAAACAAAACCGGCTTTTCATAATTATTAAGGTCCTGTACGATCTTGCGGATGCGATCTTCGATCTCGCCTTTGTATGCCGCGCCGGCAAGCAGGGCGCCATTATCTATCTCAAAAATGGATACATTGCTCAGGTGCGCCGGCACGCGGCCTTCCACTACGGCAAGGGCAAAACCATCTAAGAGCGCTGTCTTCCCTACCCCGCTATCACCCGTAATGATCACATTACTTTTGCTGCGGCGGCTAATGATCTCGCACATCTGGCGGATCTCCTTATCACGGCCAATTACCGTGAGCAAGTTGCCGCTTTTGGCCTGGGCCAGCTTGTCAATACAATATTTTCCAAGCGATTCTGTGCTACCGGATGGCTTATAGGCTTTACCATTCGCAGCAGCGCCATTGCCATTTACAGCAGGCGCAGCCGTAGTATCCGCTTCATACCATTGCAGTAGCTGCGCGGAAGAGATCGGGTAGGTTTTAAGCTGCTCGTAGGCAAAGGCAACACCGGGAGTTGATATGGCTATGAGCAGGCATTCCGGCTCAAGGCTGTTATAATGCAATTTAGATTGGATGTGTTCGGCTTCATTAAAAACAGGGTCGCAGGTGGCATCGGGCTCAGGGCTATCGGATGGCTTTCCGCTTTTCGGATAGCCTTCAATACGTATCTCAGCCCACTCTTCAAGGTAATAAACGTCGGCTCCATTTGCCTCCAATTGTTTCAGCAACGGGAGATCCTTATGAAGCAGCGCTTTGAGAATATGGGCCGGCCCGTAAGTGGCATGACCGTTTTCGCCGGCAATGCGCGCGGCTATATGTAGTGCCTGCTGCGTAAGCGGCGATGTGGCGGGTAAGGTAGCTGGCATTTGGTTTGGTTGGTTATTGGAATTTAAATTTAGGTAAATAACCTTGCAACTGCTAATTATTGAGCATTTACAGCATTAATAATAGAATAATTATTTAGGTGTTGCCGGGGGCGGCAATTTCGGGCGGTAGTATTTCATTTTACCTGAGATGCCCAGCTTTATTTTTCCTTTTAAATGATAGGTGTCTTTCCCGAATACAACATCTACTTGCCCCTCAAATTCTTTGTTCTCAAAAGCCAGGTTTTGCCTTACTACCACTCTTCCCTGGGGTGTATTCTGATGCAGCACTTTAAAAACGCCATTTGCCCGATCAGTAATCTCTTCCACGATGGCCGTATGGTGGGGCGATTCAAAGAACCCGGTTTCACCACTGCCATCGGCCTTAGTCTCATCATACGTCATTTTATAATTCCGGAACTGAATAATATCGCCCGGCTGCACATCGCTCAATGGTATCTCATCGCCCCATATATATTCTGCGTCCGGATTGATATTGGCCTTTCCCATAATGTCGGCAGCGGTCAGCGCCTTTGCGTCCTTTAGCGCAGCCTCTGCATAATCATAACACTCACCCGTACCAACCTTTTTGAGGAGCTGGGTTTTAGCGTACTTTAATAAAGCAGCATTTGTTTTTTTCTGTTCTTCGGTGAGCTCCATTTTTTCTGAAAATTAGGAGTAGTTGATTAGTGCTGTGATGAAGCTATATTTTATTTTGGTTACATACCCACGTGGCCGGCTATAATCGCAATAATCGTTAAATCCCTAACGTTGGCCTACTATTACAAAGTAACCATTCGCTCTTTCATGATTTCCAGAGCGCGGTCATTGAGTGCCCAGGCTTCGAAATCAGTATCTCTGGCCGGGCCGAACATCTCCAGGTAAATCCAATTATTATTCTTCTTTGCAAGATAGAAAGTGATGTTGTTCTTTTTGTTGCCATCCTGAGGCTTGGCGGGCACATTTATCGTGCCTTTCATTACGTTGTTGAACACATCCAGATCCTCTGTTTTATCGATCTTCAGATTACTCAGATCAAGTCCCTGATCGGTATATCCCTGCTGGCATTTCTTCATCAGCGCCTCGGTGCCACCTACCTTGTACGCAGCGATGCAGCACATACTCATAATTCCACTGATCGTTTCGCGCAAGGTTCTGGTATAGATCAGGTTCATCTCTTCCATTGTATCGCTGTGGTGGTGATATTCTTTCCAGGACATCGGAATATAGGTGGCAAAATCCACAGGGTGGCGGCGGGTAACCATCAGCAGTGGTTCCGCAAGCTCCCATTCCGGTTTAATCGCTGGCTTCAGGCTGGAAGTAATCGCATAGATCAGCTCGGCATATTTTATATAATGATCCAGGCTACAGGTTGCGTTTATAGTAATCACAAAGGCACCAGCGCCGTTCCAGATTTTATACCCTGTACGGCGGGTAATCCACGTTTGGCCATCAGGAAAAGTGCGCTGCGTAAGGATATCCGGCTTATCCTCATTGTCATTCAACAGCTTTTTTTCTAAAATTTTTTCAGCGCCGTGCAGGGAGTATTGGTAAAAATTTTCCAGGGATACCTCGTACTGGATATGATTGCATTGAACAATTACTTCCATATCGCCGGATGCACTTTTAAAATAAGCAATATCTGCAATGGGAAGCTCTTTTGATGGCACAGTGGCCTTATGTGGAAGCTGTACGAATGCCTTTGGCAGAAGGAGGGAGCAAGCCATGGATTCCAGCAGAGCGTCCTTATTGGTAAAGGGCTGCAGTTGATAAGCCCCGGTTAGCTGCCTGGGATATGTGGTGGGAAAATAGAGCGGCATAATTATATATGGTTTATCCGATAAAAACTTTTGACGCGCCGGATAGAATGGTGCCTGGTACAGCCGGCACCGGTACGCCCGGTGTACCACCTCCTGCCCCGCCACTTGCTGCCTTAGCACCAATGCTGATGTCCAACCCAAGTTTAAGACCAAACACTGCAGCAATATCAATCATCCCGGCAAAATGCACACGGTTGTCAGCGGCATCATGGTAAGCTCCGACATTAGCCGCTGCGCCTACCGATCCTGCGGAGCCACCGAGCGTTGAGCCCAGGTTAATCGAAGAATCAGTAAAAGGAATCGGAATAACGGCCACCGCATCGCCCTGGGCTTCCAAAGCCGAAGCCTGCACTGCACCCCCAAGTGCTATGCCAGTACGCCGACCATCTGTTCCTACTAAAATATCCGTCGATGCCTGCGCAGTGCCAACGGTGCCCTGGCCGGCAAAGCTATTCCCGTCCTTATCGGTTACTTTATCCTGTACATTATAAACGGCGCCCTGTATACCGCCCCCTGCACTACCGGCTCCCGTATGGACTTCGCCGGTACTCGTGCCGTAATCTGCAGTTGCAGTCTGCGTATAGCCGCCACCCTGATCTATCGTTGCAGACTGGTGTTTTACAGATGCTTTCAACTGCCGGGATGAGCCGAAGGTGCCTGTGTGCCCGGTTAGCTGTGCGTAGCCATACCCATCCCCTGCGGTACCACTCTCTACAGATTCATAGTTTATCGGATTTGGTGCTGATGGCCCGGAAGGCCCTGCCGGACCTGCAACCGCAGGTGCGCCGGCACCCGATACTCCTGCCACTCCGCAACCCGTTTTATCGCCCATACGCGCCGCCCACGCGCCACCAATAATTACGGTTGAGGAAGCAGAAATGATATTGCCCATAACGTGCGGTTTGGGTCCGTCCGAAGCGGGGCAGATAAGCGGATCACCCATTCTCGCAGCAGGCATGTTCTCTATCAACACTTTGAATTCTCCAAAGCAGATGGCTCCGCCATGCCCTGCCTGATCACCAATCCTTGCTGCCGGCTTTCCCATGATATTGGCGTTTTGTGTAAATTAATTAATTTTTACGGGTGAGCCAACAAGTGTTGCCTCGCCACCGGCTTTCAGATCGAGTGTGCCGGCAGCCTCGATAATAATATTTGATCCTTTGATGCTGATATTCGAGCCGGTATCGATATTAAAGTCCTTGCTCTTGAGCTGCCCGCCTTTCGTACCCTCCATCTTTAGCTCCTTGGTTGCTTTTATATTGATATTCTCAGCGTGCATATTGATGGTACCTGAGGTAAAGTCAATAGTAGTATCAGATTTAATGGTGATCTTTTTTCCATCTTTCTCCAGCCGGATCTCTGCAATTAATGTGCCTCCGCTTACAAGGCCGAGGCCCAGGAACTCTTCATTTGTTAGTGAGATAACAGCATAATTGTCCGCATCTTTCTGGCTTTCAATAAGTATCTGCGTTTCATCATCCTTGCGCTTCATGAGGATAGCATTCTTAGGCGTTTGTGTATTGAAATTGTCATACATTTTCATAGTGCCTGCATCATCATTTATCTCGAAACGCCTGCCGCTACCGGTGCCTATACTTTTAATGTGGTTGCCGCCGGGAGGCACGTCGGATTTATTGGCATCTGTAAAAATAGCCCCTACGATATATGGTTTCTCAATATTGCCACCTATAAAATCCACCAGCACTTCTTCGTCTTTTTCCGGCAGGAAGCGCATGCCTTTTTTCTTGCCTGCATAGGGCGTTACCATGCTCACCCAATCGGTCATTTCCTGCGCTTTCATCCAGGGGAAGTGCACTTTCAGCCGGTCTTTACCGCTGTCGTCATCATTTTCTTTTACAATGGCCGGCTGGGGAGAGCTCGTGGTTTTTATATCCGGGTTAGTGTATGGCGGTACCGTAACATCGCCTGGTATGAAGGTGAGATAATTTACATAGTTGTCGGGGTTGGCAGAGGATTGGAAGAGTTGGGTTACAATGTACGTCTTCCCTGTAGTTCCATCGGTCTCATCAATTTGAATGATGGATCCAAGCTTCACCTTTGCATTATAGGTAACGGCCTGGAATACGACCGATGATGCCGATGCGGAATCGTTCTGAAGTTGCGCAAATTCTTTGCCATGTGCCTCATCCCGGATGCTGGCTACATAGAGGCCGGTTTCATGGTTGCCATAAGCTGTTTGGGCACCATTGGCAGTTGCTGCAAGCATGCCATCATATTGTGTGGCCGGTGCAGTAACGGAAATATTTTTACCGGTATTGATATCGAAGCCGGTGATTTGCTCATGGCCTTTTGCATTTTTGGCCATGATGCTGATGTTGAAGATGCTCTCCGCTTTGCGGAAAACAATGGGTTGGCCCGCCGGAGGCTTCATGCTCATCCGCTCACCCTCATAATACATCCATTTACCATGGCGCGCGGCCATCATTTTAATATAGTCAAACGTGGTTTGATTGTACTGAACAGCGTAGTTCAGAGTCCCGGTGTCCTTATTATCCGTGTCAATCGGTGCATTGCCGGCAATTTCTTTTATTATGCCGTTGAGGGTTTTTTCCTTCCAGCTATTGCACTCTTTATGATAGGCAAGTTTACCAAACAGGCCGGAAAATTCAATTTTGTATTCTGAGGCATCGCTGTCCTCATTTTCAAGGCTTACAGTTGTAATATATCCCTTAAAGGAATGCTCGTCATGAACGCCTATCTCCAGCTCCTGACCCATTAGCTGCTTATAAAAATCAATCTGGTGCTGCAGGGTCGTTTTGCCTTCCTCGCGGTAGTAAAAGGAGCCATTGCATACATCGGCCAGCGTTTGTTGGATGGATAGGCTGGTATAGGTTTGGAGCTCGCCGATACCGGTGATCCGGATTTTTACAACGTGCTGCTGAATGGTATTATCTGCCATTGGAAATGGATATTAGAAACGAGAAATAAAAAGCCACCAGGCCTTACGGTGCCTGGTGGATAACTGTATCAATTTAAACCCATTCGTTGGCGTGCGTACCGTTGCCCATGCCAATCTCTTTAGCAGAGATCGTGAAGGAAATGGTCATCGGGTTTGTATCTGCGGAGGTGAATTTTTCATCATAGCCAATCAGATATCCTTCCTTGAATTTCAGCTCCTTCATGGTAGCGTCAGAGTCGCGCTTGGTGAATACGATAGAGCCATCTTTACGCTCGAAGTTGTTGCACATCCACTCGAATACATCGTTTTCGCCGGTGCTTTCAACCGTAAGGTTGATCTTGCCGCCGCGGGTGATGGAAGAAGGACGGCCAGTTGCATCCACTTCCTGGTGCAGCGCGTAATCGCAGGCCAGTACATTTAGTTCTTTACCTGCTGCTTTGAATTTTGCTTTGAAGCTCATTGCTTTTGTTTTTTTATGGAATTAGGAATTTGTAATTGGGAATTCGGGTACTTTGTATCAATAGGTTCAGTGAATAAGCTTAGGCTAATCAAATGCTGAACCAATCGGCTAACTAAACCCATTCATTTTTGTGGGTGCCATTGCCGAGTGTAATTTCTTTAGCAGAAATGGTAATACTGGTGTGCATGGGATTCTCATTGGCCGCGTCAAAATTTTCTTCGAAATCAACGAGATAGCCTTCTTTAAATTTCAGCTCCTTCATCGTAGCGTCTGAATCACGCTTGAGGTAAACCACGCTTCCGTCTTTAGTCTGGAAGTTATTACAGATCCACTCGAAGAGATCAGTGTCGCCAGTACTTTCCAGCTTTAAGTTGATCTTGCCGCCGCGCGTTACAGACGATGGGCGACCGGTTGGGTCCGTTTCCTGGAACAGGTTGTAGTTGCAATCGAGCACATTCAGCTCTTTACCGGCTACTTTGAATTTTGCTTTGAAGCTCATAACTTTTGTTTTTTAAAAATGGTGAAGGTTTGTGAGAAAAAGAAATTAATGATTGCTTGCCAGTCCGTTTTTGTTTTTTGTGTGGATGACGATGTAAAAGTAGCGCACCGGAATGCCCAACGTAAACGGAACGTTGTGAAAACGGCTTCCGGGGTTGTGAAACGCCCATTTTATCTTGTGAGCAGCATTTAAAAAAGCTGGCGGAAACAAAAAGGCCCCGCTATAAAGCGAAGCCCCTTCATCTTGTATTTCCTAACAGCCCCCTCCCAGTTTAATAACACTGTTCACAGCCCGGCCATCAAACATTGCAGGTTTCCACCTGGGCCCCTGACGGATGATCTTATCCATGATGGCGTTGAGTACCGGCTCCTGATCGCCATAAGGATGATATATGTTTTGCAGGTATTTATGAACCGGCCTTACAGCGCGCAGGTCATAATAAACCGCTCTCCCTTCTTTGTCGATAACCAGGTTGGATAGGATAACGGCCGTAAGGCTATCAGGAAGGTTTTTTCGCTGCTTTTCAAACTCCTTTCTTAAATAGTCGGAATAAGCCATTTCATTAGAGCCAAAGCTTGCCGGTTCCTTCAGGTATTCATTTTGATAAACAGGCTCACCATTCATCTCATAAATAGATTCACTTTTACTTCCCGTATATGATTTTCCGCCCTCTTTAATTGTAGCCACCGAAGTAAGAACACTTTGCCGCCATTTGAATGCATTGCCAATGTAAGTTGTAACGTTGCCCTGCCGTACACGATATTCATTCCCGGCAGTTTTTGCCATGAGAAAAGTGCAGCCAAGTGTTGCCGGTACTAAGAACAGATATTTCCAGGCGCCGGATTTCCGGTGTTGTTTTTTTGTAAGCATACTGATCCTGTTTTTTATGGGTGAAAAGTGAAAAGAATGAGCAGGGGAAGGCACACCATTCAGGAGTATTTGCCGGATGAGGAAATGGCCATATCCATAAGCGTCGTTGCCGGCTGCAATATCATCGGCCTCATATTCGTGCTGTAATTGCAGCAGGTAGCGATAGCGCCAAACCAGCGGATGCCACCAGAAAACGATACAGAGCACCTGCAGGAGCAATAGATCCAGTCCATGTTTTTTATCATTATGAGCTGCTTCATGCAGGATGATTTTACTCAGCTCACCGGCTGTATAAGCCGCAGGATCTGTCAGGAAAATCCAGCCCATATAGGAGTATGGGGCATGGACGAGGCCTGTAACGATCACTTTTCGCCCGTTAATAATCCTGCGTTCCCCGCGGTTTATCAACCGAAATATTCCGTCATTCGCTAATAAATACTTTAAGGCTACTACCAAAGCACCCATGCCATAAAAAATGCCCAATATCAGTCCTATACCGGGATGCTGTAGCTCTATCGCCGAGTTTGATTTCGTGTCGATAATAGCAGCAACATGGGCTACGGGCAGCATTGCAGCCGGATAAATATTTTGCGATGCGGTGATGACTGCCGGTGTATTGCCGGGCAGCTGCACTAAGGGCAGCAATAAGCCGGCGGCGATGCTCAGTAGGAGATAAATGCGGTTGAATGTGAACTTTCCACTGCTTTTATACAGGGCTTCGAACAGCAATAAAAACAGGCTCCAGGCAAGCGTGATCTTGAGCAGGTATAGCATCGCTTTGTGATTTTAAAATGTTTATAATTATTTACCCAAATCTTTCCGTACTGTTTCTAGCTCTTTCATCAGTGCATCGAGCTCCTGCAGGTTGAGCTCATTTTCGGTCACCAGAAAAGAAACGAGCTGCTGCGGCGAGCCTTCAAAATAATTATTGATCCAGTTTTTAATGCTGCTTTTTTTGAAATCCTGCTTGGCGAGCAGCGGGAAATATTCGTAGGTTTTGCCATAGGCTTTATGCCCTACAAACCCTTTCTTCTCTAAAATACGCACCACAGAGGATACGGTTGTTTGCGGGATGGGCGCATCAAGCGCCTCTACGATATCGCGCACTAAGCAGCGTTCTTTTTGCCAGATGATCTGCATGACCTGCTCTTCTGCTTTCGTCAATTGTTTCATAACTGTACTTTTTGCTAAATAACGTAAATGTACGTTACTTGAGTAAATAATAAGTTAAAAAGATTCAGCGCAATTTTGAGCCATAGTTTTTATTTTCCCTCCAATCTATGCTACGGGGTAATTGAATAGCTTTTAAATAACTCAAACAGCTTCTAAATATTCATTATCAAATTACCATTTATGGAAAGCGAAAATAAAGAGATCAATGCCCTCAATTTCATGAGCATTCTTAATAAGGCCGTCAGCGAGCTTACACTTGCTCATAGCCGCCTGCAGGATATTGAAATGGATACACCATCAGCGCATGAAGCACTACAGGAAATGAACGGGCAAGTTATCCTTGCCTCTGAGCTGATGCCCCAGATAATCGAATAAATTGCTAAGGAAAAGCCGGACCCGGCTATTATAGGCACTAAGCTTGCCGATTTTATTCACCTGATCACCTGGATCATGCAGGAGAAAACGCGCATTATTCAGGCTACACCGCGCATTATATATGACACCAATGATGAGACGTCTTTAAATTGAAAGCCGAATCAGGCCCATTCGGTTGCCCTTAGCGATCTTTTGTTTTAACAGAGCTGGATTGCGATGAGGCGGGGAATGCCGGTGCTATGGAATAGCATCACGATGGCCACAAGCCGGCTGCGCGCGATGGCCAGTGCCTCAGGCTTGCGGCAGCGGCAAACCCATGTTGGCTGCTGCCGTTTTAGACTCGAAATGTCAAAGGGTCAATAATTAGTTGGTTACCTGTTGCAGATGTCCAAGCATTAATTCCCTGAAGAAGTTCACGAATACTAAAAACAACTCCAAAAAATAATTCATTGTTTATTGTCATGACAGTTTTTGTCCGTTTTATATTGAATTTTCGAATTGTCCCAAAATCTACCACAACACCTTCATCTGTATCTGCAAGTTGTTTAGTAAGTAGATAACTATCTTTCGGATTATCTGGATTCATTTTGTAACCAGCTACAACTCTATACTCATCAACTGTCTTATTTGAATCAATGAAAAGCTTGTCGTTACCAAAAACTACAGCCATAGTTTCTAACCCTTTTATTACTTTTATTAAGCTACTTACGAAACTCGGTTCTGCATTTTGTGTAAAGAAAGGTTGATTCATAGCTTCTTGAAGATTTTGCATAAATAGTTTCCAATCTTTTAAAACTGTAAATCCTAAAAGCCTGCGTTCAAACAATTCCCTTTGTATTTCTTCTTCAGTAAGATTTAGCATTTGCCAAATGCTGTCTAATGTATATTTCTTGTCGTAACCGTAAAGGAGCTTATAGAGCTGATTACAAATTGTTAGAATTTCTTCGTCTATTTGTTGTTTTATGTATTGGCGTATTTCTTCTTAGCTTTGTTCCTTGTGAATTATTAATGTCAGCTCTGTCTTGAATATTTCAATCAGTCTAGCCCTGTCAGCAGACTTATTTTTTTTGTTTTCTATTTTATAATTCAGCTGTCGTCTAAATCTTAAATCAAAAGGTAATTCTTCAACCATTCCAAACTCAGTATTAAAGATTGAAATTATGTTGTTCCAACTTAAGGTTTTTGCAGCATATCCTAATTCAATAAGAACATTAGGATTAGGTGTTTTCCTGTCAGAAGATTGAGAATTGATAATACTAATGTCAGCAATGAATACTGTAGCATTGTCAATCTTTGAAAATATTGAAGAGGCAATGTCGGGTGTTCCTGAAACTCCTTTTGTATCTCGGTCAACTGCAATCTCTAAATGTACTTTCTCTTGTGTGAGATGCTTAATAGCTTTTTCTAAGCAGTCTTGTATAAAACCTCTGTTAGTATTATTGGGTAAATCAGATTGCCAAGAATAAAAAATATTTACTTCCATTAGAATGGTGGTTTACGGTTGCAGCCAACGTTGGGGCATTGGCGTTGTGGCGGAAATAGAATTCCGTCAGCCGAATATAGTAACAAAGCTAAATAGTAGTATAAATGTTGAGCCTATATTCGTCAGCCGCGATAATGCAAATGCAATGTTGGCTGTCAGGCAATGTTCACAACTCTAAGTTTTGTAGTAGGCTGGATAGATTGGATTTTGAAAAATACTATCGTCCATCATTTCCTCAATGTCCGGCGGTATCATCTTTCGTATTTTTTGGTATAAAGCCGTAGTAAGAACTTCATAACCACCTCCAGAATTTTTGTCGCCTAGAAAATTTGAAATGTTTTCAAACTTTGGATAGTGCATTGGTTGGTGGAAAAAGCGATTATACTCTGATAATACTTGATGGATATAAATTAGGTCTTTTAAATTTACTGAAATCAATCTATCGTCAGAAATCGTTTCTAAACCATATTCCACAATTTCTTTTATTGAAACATTTTCTGAATTCATAATTGTTAGTTGGATTATTATGTTACGATTCGTACTTTTTTGCTTGCAGCCAACTCATAAATAGGCGCAATATAAACAATATTGTCAACCTCTTTAAAAATTGTAATTATTTGATAAATAGACACTAACGAAGTAATATACTAAATTCTCTACTGCGCATTCTGAATAATCCATATCTCCATCGCACCATTTATTATCTTAAATACGTAATGAAATTTGCCCCCCCATTGCTGCCCCAGGCACTCCAAAAACGACCTGCAGACGCCTTTTTTAAGAATACATTCCTCGCAATCCATCCTACACCCTCCGCCAACCATCGTTCACCCTTCGCAACTCAAATCCCATCCCCCGAAACCCACCATCCAACTTCCGTAACCTGAAATCCAGGCTCCGTACCCCAATCTACCTTCTCCGCAACCCATTTTCCGCCTTCCGTAGCCCATTTTCCGTCTTCTGTTAAGTAATCTCTACCATATGTTGTGTCACAGAGCACCGCTTTTCGTCTTCGGCCAGCATCCACCAGTTGGGCGAAGTCCCCTGACTTCGCCCGCCCGGCGTCGCGTCCCCTGACGCCTAAAAGCCCGTAACCGACTTGGAAAGTCTATGAGCCTGCGTGAATGATTGCAGTGGAAATCCCCCGCCTTTTTCGGCGGGGATTGGAACATGAGGTACAGTTGAAGCTTTAATAAAGCTTTGGCTGTGCCTCGCGCGCGGCGTAGCCTGACCCGCAGGGGCACACCCAAATCCTTGACCTGTAAAACAAAAAACGCCCGCTATACAGCAGGCGTTTCCATTATCAAAAAAGTAAAAATTCTAATTGCCGAGGTACGTTTTTAATACATCGCAGCGGCTGGCCGTACGGAGCTTGGTAATGCTCTTGTCCTTGATCTGGCGGACGCGCTCGCGGGTGAGGGAAAATTTATCGCCGATGTCCTCAAGGCTCATCGGGTGCTCGATGCCTATGCCAAAATAGAGCATGATCACATCGCGCTGGCGGTCGGTAAGCGTGCTCAGGGAGCGGGCTATCTCGCAACGCAGGGAATCATGGTGCTCAAGATCGGCATCGGTCGCTACGGCGTTCGGGTTGATGAGCACATCGAGCAGGCTGTTGTCCTCGCCTTCGGCAAACGGCGCATCTACGGATACGTGGCGGGCAGCAACGCCGAGGGTGGTTTCTACTTCTTCAGTTCCAATTTCCAGCAGCTCGGCCAGCTCTTCGGTGCTCGGCTCGCGCTCAAACTCCTGCTCGAGCATAGAGTAAGCTTTGCTGATCTTATTGCTCAGGCCTACTTTATTGAGCGGCAGGCGTACGATACGGCTCTGCTCGGCCAGTGCCTGGAGGATGCTCTGGCGGATCCACCAAACGGCGTAGGAGATAAATTTGAATCCACGGGTTTCATCGAAGCGCTGTGCGGCTTTAATGAGGCCGAGATTGCCCTCGTTGATCAGATCGCTGAGGGAGAGGCCCTGGTTCTGATACTGCTTGGATACGGAAACCACGAAGCGCAGGTTTGCTTTCGTGAGCTTCTCTAATGCTGCCTGGTCGCCCTGCTTGATGCGGATGGCGAGCTGTACTTCTTCTTCCGGTGTGATGAGATCTACTTTTCCTATTTCCTGGAGGTATTTTTCCAGAGACTGGCTTTCACGATTCGTAATGGATTTCGTGATCTTGAGCTGGCGCATCGACATGAATAAAGAAATTTGGTTTGGTTAGAAGTGATAAATTAAATGATCGGTAAATTTCTGGTGTTGCGTATTGCATAAGTGCCTGACAATACAGTGGCAAATCTAAGGGGATACACAACACCAGCCAAAAAAGATTTAAGACTGTATTAACAGGGGTTTGCCCAACTTTTAGGAGAATGGCCTAAAATAAAGTTTTGATTACTCAATCCTTTTTCTATCATTGCACCGGAGACATAAAAAAGAACCATGGCAGTAACGAGCAAGAAAATAATGTACACATTAGAGTATCCCATCCGGAGCTCCCCCAACATACTTTATGAATTCCTGGCGCGCCCGGTGGGCCTGCAGGAATGGTTTGCGGATAAGGTGGACCAGCGTGAGAATCACTACTATTTTACGTGGAATGGCGCTACAGACGCGGCAGAAGTGCTGGAAGAATTTGATAATAACTACATCCGCTTTCGCTGGGATTATATGGATACAGATGAGTTTTTCGAGTTTCGCGTAGAGCAGAGCCCGGTAACGAACGAGACCATCCTGCGCATAACTGATTTTGCCGATAAGGGCGAGATCAAAGACCAGGAGCAGTTGTGGACATCGCAGGTTACAGACCTGAAGCACCGTATCGGCGCCTGATTTCATTAACAGATTTTTATTAAAAAACCCATTCTTAACGGATGGGTTTTTGTATTTGCGCCGGCCAACTTTCACCTCCCTTTTTGCTTTTATAAGGTAGGTTTGCAGCTCCAACTATTTCAAATTGATCAAAAAGCTCGACCTCTTTATCATCCGCAGCTTTATCGGCCCGTTCATCGTTACGTTCTTCGTATCGCTGTTTGTGCTGGTCATGCAGTTTTTCTGGCTGTATATGGATGAGCTTTTGGGTAAAGGGCTGGGCGGCTGGCCTATCCTTCAATTGCTCTTCCTGATGAGCAGTACGATGGTGCCGCTGGCCCTGCCTTTAGGCGTGCTCCTGGCCTCGATCATGACTTTTGGCAACATGGGGGAAAACTATGAGCTGGTGGCAATAAAATCGGCAGGTATTTCGCTCCTGCGCTTTATGCGGCCGCTCGTGATTCTTATGTTTTTAATTGCCGGAGGTGCTTTTGTTTTTAACAACAATATCATTCCGGTTGCGAATCTTAAAGCGCTTTCTCTGCTGTATAATCTCCGCAATTCCAAGCCTACGCTCAATATCCGGGCCGGGCAATTCAACAGCGATATCAGCAATTTTGCCATTAAAGTGGGCGAAAAAGATGAGGATGGCAGGCATATCAAAAACGTCATTATTTACGATGAATCATCGGGAATGGGCAATGATAATGTAGTGCTGGCCAATAAGGGGGAGATGTTCCCGTCTAAAGACAAACGCTATCTTGTCTTCCGGCTGCAGGATGGCTGGACCTATAAAGAGGGCATGGATGGCCGCAATTTCGGCGACCCGCATACGGTACAATACCGCATGAACTTTAAGCAGTACGATAAAATCTTTGACCTTTCAGGATTCAAAATAAGCAACACAAGCCAGGATCTTTTTAAGGGAAATTATCAGATGCTGAACGTAACACAGCTCGCTGCACAGATGGATACCATCCGCATAAACCAGCAGCGCGATATAAAGGTTTCGGAGCGGTATATTTCGCCGTACATAAAGCTGGCCGCATCGCCCGAAGAGCGGAAAAATCTTGTAAAAGCAATAGATACATCAAAGAGTGCAGTGACCGTTGGGTATAAACAATCTTTTCTTGAACGGGTACCGGATTCCCTGCATACCAGGGTTGTAGAAATTGTGCGCAGCAACATCCGCAACCAGGCCAGCATGATTGGCATTACTGCAAATGGCCTTAAATTTTCGAATGAAAACCTGCGCAAATATGCTGTAGCACTTCACCAGAAATTTACGCTCTCGGTAGCCTGCATTCTATTATTCCTGATTGGCGCGCCATTGGGTGCAATTATCCGGAAAGGCGGGCTGGGCCTGCCTATTGTAGTTGCCGTAGCCTTTTTTGTATTTTACCACATGATGAGCATTACCGGCGAAAAGCTGGCTATTACCGGTGCGCTGCCACCGGCCGTAGGCATGTGGATGGCAACGGGCATACTGCTGCCTATTGCTTTTGTGATCATCCGGCAGGCGCGGAATGACTCATCGGTATTTACCAAAGAACTTTATATGCGTATGCTGGCTGCTGTTACCGGCGTTTCCAATTACTTTAATAAGGCAAAGAAATGATCCGACGCCTCCGCGCATTTTACAATCCCTGGTTCATTATTCCCTTCCTGCTCTGGGCTTTGCTCGGCGCATTATTGCTGCTCATCTTCGACCGGCGCGCGCTATTTGCCACCGTAAATCTGCATCATACCGATCTCCTCGACTCTGTAATGAACCTGCTCACCGGGCTTGGAAACGGTATTGGTATCGTAATTGTATTGCTGGCATTGCTCGTTTTCCGCTCTTGCCGCAACTGGTGGTATGCTGCCGCTGCTATTGTATGTAACCTTGTGCCGGGAATTTTGATACAGGTTTTAAAGGCGGCCTTCCATGCTCCAAGGCCTTTTAAATACTACAGTACCATGGGCGGTGCCGATTGGATACATTACAGCACGGCATGGGGCGAGCGGCTGATGGGCGATAACAGCTTTCCGTCCGGGCATAGCGCGGGTATCTTCAGTCTTTGCTGCTTTTTATCGCTCATATTGCCTGCGCATCGATCTGCCTGGGGTATCTTTTTATTTTCAATGGCACTGCTGGTAGGCTATACGCGCATGTACCTTGCCGCGCACTTTTTTGCCGATGTATATGTAGGCTCTATGCTGGGCACTACCACCACCCTTTTTTGCTTTGCGCTGATGCGGCGGTGGAGCAATCAATCTTTCCACATTATAGCGCGGCCTGCAAACCGCAATACATTTCTATAAATGAATACGGCAACGCGGTATTTAATAATTATTCTTGGGGGATGCCTCTTATTCTTTCCATTCCTCGGGCAAGTACATCTTTTCGACTGGGATGAGATCAATTTTGCTGAATGCGCGCGAGAGATGATCGTAACGAAAGATTACCTGCGCGTACAGATTGATTTCCAACCTTTCTGGGAAAAGCCGCCGCTATTTATCTGGCTGCAGGTGCTGGCCATGAAGGTATTCGGGATTAATGAATATGCTGCAAGGTTTCCGGATGCGCTGGCAGGAGTAGCCACTTTGGCAACGCTTTATTACGCCGGAAAGCGAACCGTAAATGAGCGAATGGCCGCCTGGTGGGTACTGCTATATGCGGCTACCTGGCTACCGCATTTTTACTTCAAGAGCGGTATTATTGATCCCGTTTTCAACTTGTTTATTTTCCTTGCCGTTTTCCAGGTTTATCTTGTCCGGTTTGGTAGGAAGCAGGTGCTCCATGCTTTGCTTTCCGGTGTTTTTCTTGGTTTAGCTGTACTTACCAAAGGGCCGGCCGCGTTGCTCATTAGCGGGCTTGCCTTTGCTGCTTATCTTGTTTTAAACAAGGGTTTGGGTGGCTATAAAACCGGGCATATCCTGCTGATAGCGCTTGCCACGGTATTAGTTACGGCTTCATGGTTTGGCATCGAGGTTGCAGCGCATGGCTGGGCATTGGTTAAAGAGTTTATCGACTACCAGGTAGGGCTTTTCAGCCAGAATATTGCAGATCATCAGGAGCCGTGGTATTACCACCCGATCGTGCTGTTGATTGGCTGCTTTCCTGCATCGCTTTTTCTCTTTCAATACAGCAGAAAGCGTGTTGGCGAGGCGGAGCAAACCCGGCATTTTACCCGCTGGATGTGGATCCTTTTCTGGGTAGTGCTTATTCTCTTTTCGATCGTTAAAACGAAAATTGTACACTATTCCTCGCTCTGCTATTTTCCGCTTACTTATCTCGCAGCACTCCAGCTTTACCGGCTTTCTATAGGTGAAGCAAAAATTAAAAAGTGGGTAGTTGTCTTGCTTATGGGTATTGGTGCCGCAATTGCCCTGGCTATCATTTTGCTGCCGGTTGCAGGAATGCATAAAGAATTACTGACTCCATATATCCATGATGCTTTTGCTGTGGGCAATTTACAGGCGGCAGTAAACTGGCATTGGAGCGAATGCCTTTGGGGAGCTTTTTATCTTGCGGGCATTATTATCTGCTGTGCCTTGCTGCGCGCGCATTTCAGGAAGGCGATAATTGCGCTTTGCCTTCTCCAGCTTCTGATTATCCAGGTTACAGTCGTTCATTTTACCCCAAAGATCGAAGCCTATACACAACGCGCTGCTATCGACTTTTTCACATCCTTTGCGGGTAAGGATGTGTACGTTCAGGTATTGGGCTATAAAAGCTACGCACATCTTTTCTACACCAAAAAGCAAAAACCGCTAAACCCGAACTATTACCAAAAGCAGGTTATCCCTACCAAAGACGGCGCAAGCATTGCCAGCTATGTGCCTAACGAAGGCTGGCTGCTCACCGGCGCACTGGACAAACCGGCCTATTTTATATGCAAAACCCCGGATGCCGACACCTTTAAAACACTGCCATCGCTCGTAGAGATTGGGAGCAGGAATGGATTTACTTTTTTCCGGAGGCGTTGATCTTCCTTTTTAACGGGATATATTCAGCGTTAATAAGCTCATTTGCCGTAACGCAATTTTTCTTCCTTGCAAGATATTTGTCTGCTCCCCCATCAATTACCCGGAATTTTCGAGTTCAGGTAACAGGCATTACAGACATAATTTTTATGTATTAAATAATGCTTTGTTTGCCACCGGAATGATCTTTCCAGCCTTCTTTTTATTATCCTTTTTCTAAGGCCGCCATGTGCTTATTATACCATTTATACAACTGACCATTGCTTTGTTTGGCTCCCATCCCGGCCTTCCACTTTTTCGGCCACTGTGTACCCGCAAATTCAGTTGAAGTGCATAGTGGGTATGAATATTTACCTGCAATGGCATACGGCTTGCAGCCCTATAGGGTGCCTGATGTTTGTAGTATTCAAACACCACCTGTTAGGTGATTGTCCCGTAGGGACGAAATGTAAATGATTGTTCTGCTTGTTGCTACAAATATCAGACACCTTAAGGGGCCCGGCCTTAACCCTGCAATAGGGTTTCTTATAGAATGCGGGCACAATAGCAAAAAAAGGGGGAAGATGAATCCGGATACAAATATTAGATGTCCAATTGGTATAACGCCGAAAAGCTGATAGAACCCCTTAAAAAACTGCGTAATCAGGCATTCGCCGGAAAGCTACGTTCGGGATGATATACCGCTGTGGGTTATGTTGTACGCAAACTAAACTTGCCAAAGTCATGGGGACGCCAGGAAGCATCCCACAGTGACCCATTTTCACAGAGGGAAACACTACCTAAAATATTGCTGCATCCGATTTGTCATCCCACAGGGATCTTTGAATAAGCTTTGTGCTAAAGATCCTTTGCGGGATGACAAAGTTGGGTAATAGAACAGTTGATGGATTCCTGCACAATATTTACGCTGCGGAGGAATTCCCTTAAAATATAGCTACAACGTGTTTGTCATCCCGTAGGGATCTTTGACTAAAGCTTTATACAAAAAATGGTGTTTGCGCACGTAAATCAGTATGCATTAGCCCAATATTCACGCTAATTCCGGAGTCTCTCCTGCGGCAATGGCTGTAGCTTCCTCTTTGCTTTTTTGCGTGAGGATAATCATAAGGGCAATACTGATGTAGAACAGCGCGCCCACTTTATGCGTTTCAATAAGCTCCGAAAAGAAATTATTAATAAAGCCTGCGGCAAACATCATAGCTACCGCAAGCGTAACTGCCCGGTAAAACTTATCCGTAAACCGGTGGTAGGTATTCTGGGCCTGCACAAAAAATACAATAATCAGGATTGCATAGAGGATCAAGGCAGGCCAGCCCTGCTCCACGAGCATAAACAGGAAATAATTATGCGTAGTTGACCGCTCCATGTTGCGGCTTACATAAGTACGGAAGGCCGTTACAGCGTATGGCTTATAATAAAAGTAAAATGAATTGGGGCCGTAGCCTGTAAGCGGCCGGTCGGCACTCATACGCGCACCGGCAATCCAACGATACAGGCGCTCCATACTGCTCATATCCGTACCACGGAAGGTGGCGATAAGGTGATCGGTAAAAGTGAGGTGCGTATAGGTATGATCAAAATCCGGACGATAATCCATGAATTTGTTGTTGCGCACCATAAAAGAGACCCCGAAGATGACAAGCGCATAAAACATAGGCATAATCAGCTTGCCGAGCTTCATGCGGATGGCGATGCCCATGATAAGGGCAAATACCACAGCCATTTCCGCCCCGCGGGCAAAGGCAAACCAGATGGCAGGAAGGAAGAAGATAAGAATAAGGATGAGCGCGCCACGCCACCACGCTTTTAACCCCTTGCTAAGCGGTATAGCCGCCAAGACCAGCGGGAAGAACATGGACATGATCGTGGCATAATCCACCCGGTTAAAGTAAAGAATGCCAATGGCTTTATTGATCATCAGGAAGCCAAAGCTCATCGATGCGTGGCGCGCCATGATGATGACCATGGTAATAAGCAGCGGGATCAGGAAAATAAGAAACCCGCGCTTAAAATCTTTCTTCTCCCGGAAAATGAAAACCGGCAGCACAAACAAGGAAAGGAGAAACCAGCACTTGGCCAACAGGAATTTTACAGAGATAAAAGGCTCTTTGGAGCATACAACGGCTACAATAAGCCATAAAAACTGGAGCAGGATAATAAGCACGAACGGGCTCCGCCACCACCACTGCGGCAGCATTTTAGGCCGCGCTGCAAACATCACCATAAAGAGTATGAGGAATATCCACATCAGCGGCTCATCCGGCAGCGAAGTAGAGAGGCTGTCGTGCAGAAAAGAGATCTGCATGGAAACGGGTATGGTAAAAAGGAATATCCAGTACGCCAGCTTCCAGTTAAGCAGTAAAAGAGCGGTCAGCAATACGCCAAATGGCAATGCCAGTAGAAAATAATTTCCGGTAAATGCAAACAGGGCAATACATGCCAGCAGGAAAATGGCCCCACCGGTGTGCAGTATTTTAGCATCGCCACGCAGCTGCAAATTCATGATTACAGGCGTTCTGCAGTGGTAACACTACGCAGGTAAGCAACGATAAGCACCCACAGGCAGCTAAAGAAAAGCGCCACAAGAAAAGAGATTGCAATGGTACCTATTAGCCCGAAATCTTTAGATCTATAAGGCCGGTATGCCCTGTTAAGCAACTGTATAAGCGTCATATCGTTTGAGCGCGAAGCATTGAACTCATTGATAAGTGTCATGTATTCCGCACGGTTCATTACCAATTGATCTTTAGTGGATTCAATGGTCTGTACATCTTCCATTGCCCGCCCGAAGCCCGCACCTGTGGAGTGCATCGTACCGGAGATCATATTTTTACGGGAAGGAGAGATAATATCATAAATGCCATAGCGCTCACGAAGGCCGGCAAGTGTATCGGTCATCTTCACGATGGCGCTATCTGTTTCCCTGATTTTAGTTTGCAGCGATGCCTCAACATGGCTTCGGAGGTTGGTAAAATAACTGCTGTACATGCTGGCAATAGTAGCAGTGAATGCGTTGGCAATATCGGCAGCCCGCTGTGGGTCGCCGGATATATAGCTAACATCCATACTCTTATTTTCCGTACGCTTTGCTTCGAAGTTGCTGCGCACAATGGTAATAAGATTAGCCATCTCATCCGGCTTGGTTTCATCCAGCTTGTAGATCGCTCCTAATTTTTGCGTATGAATTACCTGTCGGAAAAGGCTGTCGGAACCGGTTATAGCTACTACTTTATCTATGTCATCTTCAGAAGCAAAGTAATCAAGCATCTGGGAATTCTCTACGCGGAACAGGTTGGTACGATCCGCATACCTGGGATTAGAAATAAAGAAAGTAGCAGTTGCCTTATATTTTTTGGCACGCACCAGGTAAACGATTGCACTAAGAACAGCCGCTGTTAGTGAGATAACCAGAATATACCTGACTCTGCGCTTCAGGGTTTGGATAATATCAACAAGATCGAAACGTGGAGCCATTAATAGGATTTGTGATTTTTTGATTTTAATTGGTGATTAACACATAGCACTGTTATCTATAATTATACCGATTCACCGGCCTGCATTTTCTCCGCATTTTCTGCAAACTGCAATGCACCCATCATCTCGCCGATATCGCCGTTCATAAATGCATCCAGTGAGTAAACGGTCATATTGATCCGGTGGTCTGTAACGCGGCCCTGCGGATAATTGTAGGTACGGATCTTTGCAGAACGATCACCCGTGCTTACCAGCGTTTTACGGCGGGATGATATGGCCTCCTCATGCTTGCGCACCTGCTCCTCGTAAAGCTTGGTACGCATCATAGTAGTAGCTTTATCGCGATTGCCCAGCTGGGTACGTTCCGTTTGGCAGGTAATTACTGTGCCGGTTGGCACGTGCGTGAGGATTACCTTGGTTTCTACCTTATTTACATTTTGCCCGCCCGCACCGCCGCTTCGTGCGGTTTCCATTTTCAGGTCGCTGTCTTTCAGCTCAAAATCCACTTCTTCGGCTTCCGGCATTACTACCACGGTTGCTGCAGAAGTATGGAGCCGCCCGCTGGCTTCGGTGGCAGGCACGCGCTGTACGCGGTGTACGCCACTTTCAAATTTAAGGATGCCATAAACATCTTCTCCCTGCACTTCGAGCTGCACTTCTTTATAGCCTCCCGCCGTTCCTTCTGTTTCGCTGACAAGGCTCACCTTCCATCCCTGCCGCTCGCAAAAGCGGAGATACATGCGCATCAGGTCTCCTGCAAAAATTGCTGCTTCATCGCCGCCCGTACCACCACGTATTTCAAGCACCGCATTTTTTTCATCCTGCGGATCTTTGGGTATCAGTAGCTGGCGTATTTCCTCTTCAAGCTTTTCTTTAGTTTCCTCCTGCATAGCCAGATCATCCCGCGCCATTTCTTTCAGATCGGCATCGCTTTCGGTAGCCAGTATTTCCCTGCCAAAGCTGATACTTTCGAGGCAGGCCCTATAGCGTTTCCATGCATTTACGATGGGCTCCAGTTTCCGATATTCGCGGCTCACAGAAGTAAAGCGCTTATTATCGCTTACGATTTCCGGGTTAGTGAGGGAGACGCCGAGATCATCAAAGCGGGCTTTAATGGTATTGAGTTTATCGAGTAAGGAAATCATTTAATGAAGAAGAGACAAATATTGGTGCGCGAAGATAATTATTAGCGGTCACTATCTGTCAATATTAATTAGAAGCCATGTGTTTGAATTTTGAAAAGCATTATAATATTCAATTTAAATTTATTTCTACATGATAAGATTCTGAAGGGGTATTAAATACTACTTTTATCATAACAAAAATCCTGATCGCAAAAAAATCTAACCATGATGATGACAAATAAAATGGCCAGTATTTACGGGTACAGAAGATAGCAGAGATGTCTAATATGCCGGTTATTATATGATCCTGCCAAATATATACATTCAATTTATTTCAGAAAATTTATCTATAGCAAAACGAAAAGCCCGGTTTTTTTTCGGCAGAATTTTTTTTCGAGGAAATGATGCAAATTGCGCTGCCCTCACCTACAGACATTTATCTAACAGGCAGAAAATCCTATAATTCTGAAATACGACTGGCAAAATTCATCAATGAACTGACCAACGGCAAAATATACCTTGATATTGGCGCGCATTTTGGGTACTTCAGTTTGCTCGCTCACGCTTTATGCAGGGATGGCGGTAAAATTTTTTTCTTTTGAGCCTACTGGTTAAAGCTTTGAGTTGCTAAAGCAGGATGCTGAAGGAAAGCAGGATATTGCATTATTCAACCAAGCCGTTTCAAATAAGCCGGGCAATATGAAGTTCTTGTTTTTAAGAAATAACATATATTATATAAAGCATGAAATAATTTTTGGTTTTCAAAACAAATTATTTTTTTTAAAATCAATATACAGTTGTTAGTTATAAATTTAATTTTACATACTGTTTAGAAGTATCAAAATTAAAATACTTAGTATTGAGTGAGTTATAATTATAAGGTGAGAAAAAACACGAGCTGAAAGTATTCTTATCTTTTGATATATTTTTATATTCTTCTTCTGTACAAACCATAATGGTGCTACCAATGGAATCATGATTAATTTTTGACAACATAAGGCTTTCAAGAGGCAAGCCCCAGGTCATTAAAAGCTTATCCTCTACATCAGTGGATTTTGTAATGTATGCTTTTTTAATGCGTAGTTGTTTCATTTTCGATAGGCAAAGATTTATATAATCGATCCTGTGTGTAAAAATGATTGAAGAAAAAGATATGTAAGAAAATCTTATTAAAAAAATGGTAATAAAAATTGTATTTCTTGTTTTATTTTTAATCAATGGCATTCCATAGAATACAAAAGCGAATGCGACTGGTATAGTTAGTGTTAGCCATTCACTTTCCATATAAAACCTTGTATGATAATCATAGGAATCGGTATAAGTAATACCCATTAAAGCTATAAAACCAATGATGCAGACCACCGACCAGGTAAGTAACAGATAATTCTTGCCCCTTAATAAAGCAATGATGCCTATTAATAGTATAGGTATAGCGCACCAATAACGCGAAAAAATATCATTATAAAAAGTTCTGTTCATGCCATTTGTAAAAGCATGGAAAATGTCAATTAAAGAAATATTTAGCGTGTTGTGCATTTTGCCGTTATCATAGCCCTGCTGATTACTTAAAAATATTTTTAAGGCTATGATACCAACTAAAATTAGAGACAGGATAATCGACATTACCCTTGAATAGGGCCAGCTTCTACGATCTATCCATAAAAAAAACCAAATAAATATGGCTGAAACTATAACTAATGGATGGGTAAATAACGCCAAAGATGCCAAAACTATAAAGATGGGAATCTGTATAATTAAGTTCGCTTTCATTTTAGCAAGATGCAGACTCACCCCCAAGAAGAGAAATAGCCATGCAATGCCTTGATGAACTTCATTAATAGTCCAAAAATAAGTATCCGTTACAAATAAAGTATAATATAGCGCCATTAATATGGCTAAACCGTATTGCTTAAACTTTTTAACAAGTATAATAATTACAATTAAATAAAATAGATTATAGCTAATAGAATAAAGAATTAAGATTACTTTCAGCGGTAAATGTAAGACAGCACCAAGTAGCGGGACTGCCTGAGTAATATATGCACCATATCTGCGTTCACTACTTTCAAGTATTGGAGTATTGATCCTCAAAAATGACATATAGGAAGCATCTACAAAGAGAATTCTCTCCTTATAAAAAATGATAGCACCTATTAAAAGAACTATCATTGCCAAAATAGCAATATAAGCTGCATTTTTTAACGGTTCGCATTTTGATTTAATATCATACATTTTTATAAGAAAATTTTATATAAAAAGAAGATTACCAAAATCATTGGTAATCCTCTTAAAAATGCTTGATTTATATGTATTACAACGTCCGCTTTACCGAAACTTCTTCATAAGCTTCTATAATATCACCTTCACGAATATCATTATAGTTCTTAATGTTCATACCACATTCGTAGCCGAAATTCACTTCCTTCACATCATCTTTAAAGCGCTTGAGCGATGCAAGCTCGCCATTGAACACAACGATACCATCGCGAATCAGGTTGATCTTACTATTACGGAAGATCTTGCCATCCAGCACATAACATCCGGCAACAGTGCCTACACCTGTTATCTTAAATACACTCCGTACTTCTACATTGGCAATAATTTTCTTCTCAACCGTAGGCTCAAGCAAGCCTTCCATAGCGCTCTTGATTTCGGCAATTGCATCGTAGATGATAGAGTAGTTCCGGATTTCAACGCTTTCCTGCTCTGCAAGGCGGGAAGCCTGTGCAGTAGGCCGAACCTGGAAACCAATCACAATAGCCCCAGAAGCAACGGCTAGGTTTATATCGCTTTCTGTAACGGCGCCCACGCCCTTCATCACCACATTTACAGCTACTTCCGGTGTAGAAAGTTTCTGCAATGAATCCGAAAGCGCTTCGACAGAGCCATCGAAGTCACCCTTGATTATCAAAGGAAGCTCACGGAAATTACCCAGCGCAAGGCGACGGCCGATTTCATCCAGCGTAAGTACTTTACGCGCACGGATACCTTGCTCGCGCATGATCTGCGCACGATGGGTAGCCACGTCCTTGGCATCATCCTCGTTATCGAACATCTTGAATTTCTCACCCGCCTGCGGCGCGCCATTAAGGCCAAGCACCTGCACGGGTGCGGATGGCCCTGCTTCCGTAACGCGCTGGCCGCGCTCATTGAGCATAGCCTTCACACGGCCATAGTGCTGGCCGGAAACGATCATATCGCCCTGCTTCAATGTGCCGTTCTGTACAAGAATCGTAGCTACATATCCACGGCCCTTATCCAGCGAAGCTTCAATTACACTGCCGGTAGCCGTACGGTCCGGATTTGCCTTAAGATCGAGAAGCTCAGCTTCGAGGCCTATTTTTTCCAGCAGCAAGTCGACATTAAGGCCTTTTTTGGCAGATATTTCCTGGCTCTGGAACTTGCCGCCCCACTCTTCTACCAGAATATTCATGGCCGAAAGCTGCTCACGTATCTTTTCAGGATTTGCTCCTTCCTTATCAATTTTATTCAGCGCAAAGATCATAGGCAGGCCTGCTGCCTGAGCATGCGAGATTGCTTCTTTTGTTTGCGGCATAATTGCATCATCCGCAGCCACAACAATTACGGCAACATCGGCCACCTTAGCACCACGCGCACGCATAGCTGTAAAGGCTTCGTGCCCCGGAGTATCAAGGAAGGTAATCCGCTTATCATTAGCTGTTTTTACCTGGTACGCGCCAATGTGCTGCGTAATACCACCAGCTTCGCCAGCTACAACATTCGCACTCCGGATATAATCCAACAACGATGTTTTACCATGGTCAACGTGGCCCATAATCGTAACAATTGGTGCGCGCGGCGTTTGTGCATCCGGATCTTCCACTTCTTCCTCTGTTTCAAGATCAGCTTCCTGCTCAAGATTAATAAAGGAGGCTTCAAACCCGAATTCTGCTGCAACAAGCTCGATTACTTCTGCATCAAGGCGTTGATTAATAGACACCATAATACCGAGGCTCATACATTTACCGATTACCTCGGCAAACGATACATCCATCAGGTTGGCCAACTCACTTACAGAAATAAATTCCGTAACCTGGAGAATATTACCACCTTCTGAATTCTCAGATGCGGCGCGCTTTTCAGCCATCATCTCCCGCTTATCACGGCGGTATTTAGCCTTCTGGCCTTTACCGCCGCCACGGCCACCTGCAAGGCGCGCCTGCGTTTCCTGTATTTTACGCTGTATTTCCTTAGAGTCAACTTCGCCATTAGGCGTAGTACCGGTACCGCCACCCGGACGGAAGCCACCGCCGCTACCTGACCGGTTAGGCCCGCCTGCATTGCGGTTAAATCCGCCACCGCCTCCCTGCCCTTGTCCGGTGCCACGATTAAAACCACCGCCGCCCTGTCCTTGACCGCCGCCGCGATTGAAGCCGCCGCCTTGTGCACCACTGCCCTGCTGGCCTGTGTTGTTGTTACCGGTTCTTGCAACCACATCCGGCCGTTTGGCCACTGGTATCCGCTTACGGTTCCGCTTTTCTGCGGCGTTGCCGCTACCACTGCGTCCGGGATCTGCCACCGGCAATTCTATCCTGCCAATGATTTTCGGGCCCGTTAGCTGCGGTGCCTTCATCTCAATATGTTCAAGCCTTACTTCCTCAACAGGCGTAGTAATAACAATTGGTGCTTCCGGCGCAGGTCTCTTAACTTCCGGCGCAGGTTTAATTTCTGGTTTCTTAATATGCTTCCTTTCAGTGGTAGCCGCTTTTGCAACCGGTGCTGTTGTAGTCTCTTCTTTCTTTTTACGTGCTGTTTCTTTAGGCAAAGACGCGACTGGATGTTCTTTTGCCGGAGCTTTTTTAACGATGCCTTTCTTAGGGCGTGTGCTCTGATTTATATCCTCCAGATTTATTTTACCCAAAATATTCGGGCCTCCCAGCTTTGGCGCTTTGGTTTCTATATGTGCCTCTTCAGGCTCGGCCGGTGCCTCGGCTTCAGTAGGCTTTAATGGCTCTACAACAGGCGCAGGCTCAGGAACAGGCTCCTTGACCACAGGTTTCTTCACCTCTGGCTCTACAGCAGGTGCTTCTGCAGGCGTATCCTCCCGTACAGGCACTTTCTTTTCTTCCTGTGGCTCGGGAACAGGAGCAGGTTTTTCTGCAACCGGCACTACTGCAGGCGCTTCATACACCTTTTCAACTTCTTTTTCCTTAACAGGAACCGTAGCTGTTTCGGGTGCTGGTGCTTTTACTACAGGCTCAGGTTTTTTAACCTCAACAGGCTCTTGTATTTTTATTTCTGCTTGTTCCTGCTTTTTTATAACAGGCTCTGCATCTTTCTTGCGCTCGCCCGTATTTTTTGGCAAGGCAATCTGATCGCTACGGTGCTTGGCTGCCTTATCCTGGGCAAACTCCGCCGTAAGCGCATCGTACATAGGCTCTGAAAGCTTAGTGTTCGGGTTGCTGGCATTAAATTCAAACCCTTTATTGGCAAGGTATTCCACAAGGGTATCCTTACCGATATTAAATTCTTTGGCTGCCGCCAGTAACCGGGGTGTTTTATTTTCTGCTGTTGACATTCGCTATTTTAATCGGGAACTGCGCGCCGTCTGTTTTATGCGCGGTGCCTGTGTTCTTTGTACTATTTACTATATCCTACAAAATTATACTAATGCCGGACAATAACTGTGTAAAATTATCGTTCAGCGGGGCAATTCCTTTTTCAAATAAGCGAGCTGTATATTGTTTTCTCTACATAGCTGCGCTTTTTTTGAAAATGCCCTTATTGGCCTTACCCTGCTGTTGGTACATCCTGCTGCTCATTTTCAGATTCCTGCTTAATTTCTGCTACCACATCGGGTTTTTCTTCTTCTGTTACTGTATCCGGTTCGCCTTCTGCCGCCACATCCGGCTTTTCATTCTCAAATTCCTGCTTAAGAACTGCCTGTACGTCCCGGATTGTAACCTCTTCAAGATCGGTGCGGCGCACCAGCTCCTCTACAGAATGCTCCAATACGCTCAATGCAGTATCGTAACCTACGCGTTTAAATTCATCTATGATCCAGCTTTCAATTTCATCGCTGAATTCGTCAAGATCATAATCATATTCTGCGCCAGTATCCTGCACATCGCGGAATACATCAATATTATAACCGGAAAGCTCCTGCGCGAGCTTTATGTTTACCCCTTTCTTGCCAATAGCCAGCGATACCTGATCGGGCTCAAGAAATACTTCAGCGCGCATCTTCTCATTGTTGATCTCCATACGGTTAATCTTTGCAGGGGTCAAAGCGCGCTGTATCAATAACTGCACATTTGCAGTATAGTTGATGATATCAATATTCTCATTGCGCAGCTCACGAACGATGCCATGGATGCGGCTGCCCTTCATTCCTACACAAGCGCCCACCGGATCAATACGGTCATCATAGCTTTCTACGGCAACTTTGGCACGCTCTCCAGGCTCACGCACAATCTTCTTTACCATGATGAGGCCGTCCATAATTTCCGGAACCTCGATTTCCAACAGCTTAGCCAGAAAATCCGGATGCGTACGGCTCAGGATAATGACCGGATTATTGTTCCGCATTTCCACTTTGCGGATCACAGCACGTACGGTTTCTCCTTTCTTAAAAAAATCTACCGGGATCTGCTCTGTTTTTGGCATGATGAGCTCATTGCCTTCTTCATCCAATAGGAGAATTTCCTTTTTCCATATCTGGTAAACTTCGCCCGTCATCAGATCACCGATGCGGCCCTCATACTTTTTCATCAGATGTGCTTTCTTCAGATCGCCTATGCGCGCAGCGAGTGTTTGCTTTGCAGCAAGAATAGCACGGCGGCCAAAATCAAGCACATCTACTTCTTCATAAACTTCTTCACCAACGCTGTAATCCGGCTCTATTTTTATGGCCTCAGTATAAGCAATCTGGGCAAGATCATCTTCGAGCAGCTCATCTTCCACGATCTCACGGCGACGGAAAATTTCAAGATCACCAGTCTGGTCGTTTACGATAACATCAAAGTTATCATCACTGCCCCATTTCTTGCGGATCAGTGTTTTAAATACATCTTCAAGCACGCGCATCAGCGTCGGGCGGTCAATATTTTCCGCCTCTTTAAAATCCTGAAATGAATCTATGAGATTAATGCTGGCCATATAAATTATTTGATAAGTTGATTGGTTGCCTGGTGGATTTACTTTTTAAAAAGTTACCTGCACTACTGTTTTTTTAATAAAGCTGAAGGGCACTTCTATATCTTCAGGCTCCTTCTTTTTTTGTCCTTTAACATGAATAATAATCTTATCGTCTGTTACTTCTTTCAGGATGCCTAATAGCTCTGTCCCTTCCAGCGGAGTTACCTCCACCGTGCGCCCGATATTTTTTTGATACTGACGCATAGAAATCAGCGGCTCATCGATTCCGGGACTGCTTACCTCAATAGAATAATCATCTACTGGAAAAATCCCCGATTCTTCCAGCAAGTGATTCAGCTTACGATTTACAGTGGCACATTTGCTGATATTCAACCCGCTATCTGCATCCAAGTAAACCTTTACATTATTACCAGCGGTAATTTTGATACTGACCACAAACATATCGCTGTCTTCGAGAAGCGGTAATAATAAATCTTCGATTTTTTTAGATGCTGATGTACTGCTTTCCATTATGTGCAATAAAGAAGGGGACATCTACATGCCCCCTTCCTGTTTTAAATCCGGCACGAATGTACGGAGAATATAAATAACTGCAAAATTGGTGTCTGTTTGTATTTAAGTGGAATTTTTTACTGCTTTTATCATTCCCTACGTAAGTTACTGCAGCGCCCATAGGGTTATTTGATGTTGCCCTCGTTTTTAATGCTTTTACTTTTACAAATATCAACTGGAAGTCCTTCTACGTGAAAGATCAATTTATGAACAATCGAAATAGCCGCACTCCCCTCTCTGTTTTATACCGTTTAGACATCTAAATTACAGTTTTTATACACATTCCATCGGGCCAGTGAAAAGATGTTTTCGGGTGTGAGGGCTTTGACGATGTCGCTTACCGCATCGGAGAGCGCATCAAGGGTTTGAAAGATCCGGTTAGCCAGCTTATCCTTAATATCCCGCCATATCCGCTCTGCCGGGTTTAGCTCCGGACTGTAAGGTGGCAGAAATAGTAATGCAATATTGGATGGAATCACAAGGGTCTTCGCCTTATGAAAGGCGCCATTATCCAGCAGTACGATCTTAAATTCCCGGGGCTTGTAAACAGAAAGCCCCTGCAGGTATTGTTCAAAGCAGATACCATCGCAGTACGGGAACGCTAAAGTAAAATGATCTCCGTTCATCGGCGAATAGGGCCCGAACAGGTAGCAGTTTTTACCGGTGCTGATAGGGCACTACCGGCTTAATTCCCCTTGCCGTCAGGCACCTGCGTTGTATGGACAATAACCCGAACCGGCGCTCATCCTGGGCATAGAGATTGATGGTCTGGCAGCCGGATGATTGGAACTTTTCAGTCTTAATATGTTCCGGCGTCTCAGGCAGGTTTTTTAAAAACGGCAACAGCCGCTTCGTCCTTTTTTACGTGGCTTTTGCGACCCACTTTGAGCGAAGCCCCGAAGTTTCGCTTCAGGTACTTGTTGACGGCGTGGTAGTTCATCCCCACTCCGAGATGCTATTTGATCCAGGCCTGTGCCTGACCGAAAGAGGTAAAGGCGTCTTTAGGATCGTGGAGCTTTTCTTTGAGCTTCTGCTTTGCCGCTTCATCGAAAGCGGAACGATGGTCGCCACCGCGCTTATCGGAACACAGGGCATCGAGCCCACCCTTGCTGTAACTGTCTTTCCAGCGGATAACAGAACGTAGGGAAGCACCGGTTTTATTGGCCAGCCCGGTATTGTTATCGGTACCGGAAGCGATCAGGACGAGCATCTTCAGGCGTGGACGATGATGGGGGGATACTTTGGCGAGCAGCTTTTTCAGATCTTCGACCGGTTCTTTCACCGGGACGACAATGGGTAATGACATGCTCTGAACTATTCAAATATCATGCTATATTACTTCGGCGTGTTGATATTACTTATCGTCTTTATTCGGTTTATCTCCTGTCTGAATCAGAGAAAGCAGTTCGTTACGAGTGTAACTGGTGCGTATTCCGTTTTTCTTAATCAGGTAATCGGCAATATTTTCATCGCCTAAAGCATAGCATTCTTTCAGGCCAGTAATTATTTGATTTAGGTATCCTATGGAAGGCCGATTGAATTCATTGTGCTCAGGATTAGCAGTGAACGTAAAAATCGGGAAACCATCTTTATATCCGAGCAACATGATAAACCATGAAATCGGGTGTTTCTGTACATAGAACCGCCAACTTCTATAGTTGTGGCAAAGTCTATCGGCTTTGTGGTGTTGTTGTTCTCTTTACTCACCACCTCTTTAAATTGTTCGAGGGTGACAAGATCATTCTGCCAAGCGTAGCATTCTCTTCGGTCTTAGAAAGATAGATGTATGCTATACCGCCGCCATCCCATCCAGAGCCATGTTCTGCGAAGTAGAGTTGGTAGGGAATAGCGACAGCTGCATCTCGGCACCGGAGAGTATCATCAGCGCATGGTGAACAATATTTTTCAGACCCTTTAGGTGTACCACCCCGTATATAGCACAGGAACCGATCTCTTGAAAGATTAGAGCCGTAGTTGGCATACCATACTAAATTTCCTTCAGCGGATTCTTTATCCATAACCATTATAGAAATTTTTTCAAGACGGCCTCTTTCATTTTGTGGATATTATCTAACTCCTCCTGCAGTAAGCACATCTGCTCTTCTATCTGTGTGATCTGCGCTATAATTGCACGTTGTTGCTCAAGCATCGGCAGAGGTATGCGATAGTCTTCTAGTTGGGTTTTCGTTATAGCCCATCTTGTTGTTGCACTATTGGCAATATTCAGTGACTCTTCTTTGAACTTTGGACTGATGAGAACTTGTTGTACATACTTCGGAAGTGCCATATCATTTGTCCTGATTATAGCAACGTGTTGATTAACTCTTGCAGGCAAAAATTCAGTATCAACGATACAGCAACAACATACGGAAGCTCCAGTAATATTAAAAAGGACATCTCCTTCTTTCAAAGTAACGTTATCAAGTTCTTTAGCTTGTTCATCACTGATAAAAGCCAATCCCTTTTCCACAAATTGATTATCGTGGACATTTTGGCTACGAATGAGGGTTATACTGTTCTTTTTATAAGAGCGTTCGCCACGTAGTGGCGTAGCACCACTTCCAATTTTTGAAGTTATCTCATATAGCCTAACTAGCCGGCCTCCGGCATTCTCAGTAAGAGATTGCCTATTGTTTTTCAATTGTTCCATTTCTGAACTAAGCCGTGTTGCTTGTTCTTCAATGGCATTCAGCTGGTTTAGAGCTATTGTTTGCTCTGCCTCTTTGGGAAGTGGAATCTTTATTCTTTCTAAATCGCTTGCATAGAGATGTGGCTGTGCTTGACCTCGCTGTGTATTAGTAATTACAGGTTGAAGTTGTTTGAGTAAACGATATAAAAAACTTGTGGAAAATTTTACTAACATTCTTGGATTGGATAGTATTGCAGTCAGATGCGAAGATGTCTTCTGTAAAAAAGTTTACAAAGCCAGCACTCGCGCCAGACGCACTTACAGTAATTACGTCACCAGAACGGTTTGCAACATTGTGGTAATAAGCTGCTTCCTTTCCGCCAGCAATCACAGGGATTATTCCAGGCTGTGTTTCTAATTTCGTTATTGAGGTGCCCTTCTGTATAGTTGCAACATCGCTTAGTTGAACAAGATTCTCCGCTCCCAAAATACCGAGTAATCAACCAATTTTTTTTTTAAAGCTAAGACATTGACTTTGAGAATTCAACACGCTCAAAATTCATCATGTCCACCAACCGCTGATAGTTTACATTGCCTTGCAGGTTCTCAATCACTTCAGCATCCTCGCCTAAGAAGGCTTTGTAGATGTATGTGTTTACTTTTTCCGGATTCAATGAAGTCCATTCATCGTAAAGCCGGGTCGCCTCTTGGATAGTCTTAGCACCATATGGCTTAATGCCTTCATGCCCGCAGCGATTGCTGAACTCATAGCCCAGAAACTCTTTCTCTGCTTCGTTTTTGCCAGTCGGGTTTGACTTTATTAACAATGTCTTTTGTGGATAAGCTAACAGGAAGTACAAAAGCTTTTCCTGCTCACGCTTTACCACATCCTCATAAACAGTTCATCCGGCTTTGCCATATTAGCGCCGATGAAGGTGTGCGCGGAAAGGCAGTAATCGCAGGCATTGGCTTCTGCCACGGCCAGGGCAATGAGCGTGGCCGTTTTCAGCCCCAGCGTGCCCTTGCCCAGCGCGCCGCTTAGCCCAATATAGCCTTCCAGCAGCGGCAGAGAAGTGGCCATCGTCTGGTGAAGGTTGGGCACCATAACGAGTTGCGAGGTGATGCCATAGAAACAATCGAGTTGGCACATCGCATTACTTGGAATCGCTGATATTGTTATGTGTGAAAGAAGGCTTTAGGGAGTATCTATCTCACATATGGCCATTAATAACAAAGATTTACTTGGAAAGGATGGAGCCTAAAGTCTTAGTAGACTATCTTAATTGGCGGTGCGATGGTATAAGGCATACCTACCCAAGTCATCGAACAGAAAGTTGGAGCCGGTTAGAGAATCGATTAAAAACTAATACTGTAGCTATCCCCAAATTCTTGCGGTCTAATCCCAAAATGTATCTACTACACCTTTTGGTTTTCCCACATCGTATTGGGTGGGAAGGGCTGCTTAGCTTTGATAAGTATCTAATGCAAAGAGTCACTACCCAAATAGACCGTGGTTAACCGCTTTATTCTAAATTCTTTTCAAACACCTCAAGTTCATATAATCACGATTCATGGTTTGACGAATTTCTGTCTCCCTTGTAAGGGCAGATTCTGCATCAAAGAACAACTCCGGGTCTTGAATCATACCGCGATGAACATAAACAACTATCCAAAGCTTTTTCATGATTTTGAGTTTGAAATTCTTTTGAACCAACCGTAAACATCTTTATATTCAAGAAAGTTGCACAATTCTGATAGGCCACTCATCTTGAATGTTGGTCTGTTGATCTGCCGCAGGAAAAGCGCCCTCCTTAGATCGTTGGAGACAATGCTAAATTTAGGTCTTAGATTAGGCTCGATCAAATGGAGATCATTAAATCGAAGGAGGCCGGAATAAATCGGTGTTGAATGTTCCACTTCAAACATCGCCGCTAACTCTGTTGATCCTCTTTTTAGCCACATTACATCAATTTCTCTAATTACATCGTTGACCCGCATATACCGCTCTGGTAGATCGTAGCGACATTCAAATTGTTGAGTAATCTTCCAGTCAAGACGACCTTTATCATTCGATGGAATCCAGATATCGTAGCCTCTATTAATACCTATTGCTCCTATAAGGGTTTGTATTTGAGAATGTGTAAAATCGGGAATGGTAATGAGCTTACTTAAATCAATCAGGCTTTCTAAATAACTCCATCCAAAAAAGCTTTCGACGTTAAAGCGACCTGCATTGGCGAGATAGAGTTCCGTACTATCTGGTTCCTGATATATCTGCGCTTTAATTTGACCATCAGATGCCGGCTCTAATACAGAAAAGATTTCCTCAAATTCATTGTAAGGCACGAATAAAGGCTCAATCTGATTATCCCATAAAAAGCAGACCGCCGAATTAAATCCGTCAAGTTGCCTTAAATCTTCTTTCCGAATCCCATAGAAGGATTGATTCTGGCCGTGGACTTTTGAATAACGTACATAGACCCTAAACTGGCCATCGCCAATTTCGAACAGTGACAAGCTATTTGGAAGTTTATTTAGCCTGCCATATCTCTTTTGAAGTTCGGCAAGAAAATTTATTTTGACTTGATTGGGCATAATCAGACAGCAATCAAAGCAAACATTCTTTTCATACTAACTATCGAAAAAGAATCGGCATTTTGAATGCTGTGTTTCGCATTCGGTTTACTGTAATCGAACAGGGGCTCTTCTATTTTCATTCTAAGACGATTAGGAGACAAACTTACTTGTTTTTGCTGCCAAAAGCACTTCTAAAAACGGAATGAAAGAGATACTTATCCCTAAGCCCCGTTATTCGAGGTGTTCGCGAAGCGACCACCTCAAAGTTTAAATAGCATGCCCTTCTGTGAAGGGATTCAGGGCGGTAACGCCCCTAAGTAAACATTCACCAGCCAATCAGGAGATTTGCCGCGCCAACAACCTCGCCCGGCGCGAAATAGAATTGTTTGGTCATTTTTCAGCTCAACCAACCCAAAACTCTAAAACAAATATTCCCGACGCCCATACATCCCGCCGCGAACCCCTCATAAATATTCGCTACGATTATACGTTCGGCCGCGAACCATTCTCTCCCACGCGCGAAGCCATCTCGCGCAAACGCGAAGCTATCTCGCCCTGGCGCGGACGTATCTTGCCCCCACGCGAATCCATCTCGCCCTTACGCGAACGCTTCTTCTCGCAATGTGAAGGCAACTCGTCCCCGCGCGAAGCCCACTCTCCCGCGCACAAACGCCCCTTCGCCAAACCGGAACGCCACTTCGCCATGCGCGAACTCGGCTCCGCCCACCGCCAACGTTTCCTTCAACGCCCGGACGTTAAAAAGTTTGGCGCGGTAATTGCTCCTAAATAATTATCCGCCCATAATTGTCCGGCCCTCAGTAGCCCAACATCTCATCACACTCCTAAAAAAACAGAAACAATGAACAAAGATCAGGAAGACAAATTCTCCACCTTCGAGCCCATCGAGCTCGTGCTGCGCGACAATGAAGCCCTCTGGCGCAACTCCCCGGGTATCGGCGCCGCACACAATGCTTTCGTAGCCGGCTGGGAAGCCATCGCCCCCGACGCCCGCAAGCAGCTAACCGGCAGCACCGGCGCCACCATCACCAAGTCCGGGCAGCGCAGCATCCTCGAGGCGCTCACGCTGCTCACCAGCGGCAACATCCAGGCTTACGGAATGGCCACCTCCAACGCCGCCCTCGAGCATAATATGGAGTTTACCCCCTCCGGCCTCGAAAAAATGCGCGACAACCTGCTGCTCATCACCGCCGGCCTCGTGCGCGATACGGCGACTGCCAATGCCGCGGCACTTGCAGACTATCACGCAGGCCCCGAGGAGATCCGCAGCCTCGACGATGCTATCACTGCCTTCAGCACCGGCATCGGCGCCCCCCGCCGCAGCATCGTAGCCAAAAAAACAGCCACCACCAACATCCGCGAAACCCTCGCCCAATG
Organism: Chitinophagaceae bacterium; assembly: GCA_965246905.1. Taxonomy (GTDB): domain Bacteria; phylum Bacteroidota; class Bacteroidia; order Chitinophagales; family Chitinophagaceae; genus UBA1952. The sequence continues at coordinate 18,102 of CBDFFZ010000007.1, read as the reverse complement.
CGAGCGCCAACTTGCCATCATCGATCGGCTCATCCAGAACTTCCGCAAGGATCACCCGGACTTCGTAGCCGATTAAGAGGCAGCCCGTAAGGTCATCCCGGTCGGCTATCGCCGGCATAAGGCAGCGGATGCCAATGGCGCATAATAAGCGGGGCGGATCCCAAATAATAATGGCCATGATTCCTGGCGGAGTCAAGGCCGTTTTGTTACAATCAAATGGCGCGGGGCATTAGCGAATACCGCCTGGCTATCTATAATAGCCGTAATTGCGAAGAAGGCTTCGCTGAGTATTATTATGCTTTTGGCAAAAAGGGAAGGCAGGATTATGGCTCAGAAAAAGAAAAGCGCCGGATAACTCCGGCGCTTTGTCCCAACCTGTGAGACCGTTGGGACTCGAACCCAAGGCCCATACATTAAAAGTGTATTGCTCTACCAACTGAGCTACGATCTCATCCCTTGTACGCTATCCGCGAACGGGGTGCAAAGATAGCCAGCCATTCGTTTTTTCAAAAAGTTTTTTCAAAGAAAATTTTCTGCATTGCATGGTCGTAATGGGTGCCTAAAACTTCACGATCAGCTTTACATTCAGCAGCCGTGAGGTAAGCCTGTTGGGTACGGCATAGGTACCACCGGAGCTCTGGTCCTGTATCCAGGCGTAGGAAAGTGTGTTTTGAATGCCGAGCAGGTTAAATACTTCCAGGCTTGCCCAAATGCTTTCGAGGTTGCGGAAAAAGCTGTGCGCCGGGCGCTCTTTACGCAGGCCATCGAGCAGCAGCGCGCTGAAGCCTATATCTACCCGTTTGTAATCGGGGATGCGCAGTATCTGGCTTTCGCGCTTACCATTGGGCGGACCGAAAGGCAGGCCGGTTGCGTACATCAGGTTTAAATTCACCTTAAAATTCTTATTGCGCGGCAGATAATCCTGGAGGAAAAGGCTGAACATAAACCTTTGATCGGTTGGCCGGGGAATATAACCTGTAGTAATGGTTGCGCTATCGCTGCCAGCTGTGTTTTTATAGGTTACATCCAGCTTCTCCATTGTTTTAAGGTAGCCGATAGTAAGGAAGGAAGGTGCATCTTTTACAAGATCTCCATACAGCCGGAACTCAGCGCCATAGGCATATCCCTTACCCGAATTATCGCCATAATAGCGGATGCGCACGTCATCGTATTCATAAGGCACCAGATCCCACAGCTGCTTATAGTAAGCTTCGAATGTAATCTTCAGATTACGTTTCAGGGAAGAGAAAGAGCGCTCGCCGCCGGCAAGAATATGAAACGATTTCTGAGCTTTAAGATCTTTATTCACTACCCCGTCGAGGTTGCGCATCTCACGGTAAAAAGGTGGCTGCGCATATAGACCTGCGGCAAATTTGAACACCAGCTCCTTTTTATTATGCGGTATGTAACTGGCCTGCACACGCGGGCTAAGGATAAATTCTCCATTAAGATCGCTGTAATTAAAGCGCAGGCCGGCATTTACAACCAGCCCTTTATCATCATTACTGAACCGGATAGCATCCTGCAAAAAGCCACTGTAGCGGGTATAATTGAAGTTGGCGGAAGAATTATAGAACTTAGTAAGTTGCAACAGATCCGGATTGTAAGGCTGTGTAAAGCCTGCGCTGTCGCGGCGCTCCCATTCATGGAGCTGGTCCGCAATATTGCTTACAGAGGCATCGAGCCCCCATTGTATAAAATGCTTGCCGCCATCATAAGCGCCACGGTGTGCAAGCGTACCAACCTTCACGGTAAGATAATTGCGTGCATGCGTCTGGATGATGCCGGTGCCGAGTGCATATTTTATCTGCCCGAAGCCTTCCTTGCCGAGATCCGTTTCGAGCTGGCCTAAAATATACTCCCCGCTGATGTCATAAGTCTCTTCCTCATTGGTCTGGAAGCCGGAAGCCAGGAGCTTGAGTTTCAGCTTTTTATTAGGATGATAAGTAGTTGAAACACCACCGAATTTAGAATCGAACTGATCAATTTCACCACCTGTATAGAAAATTTTGAGCTGATAGGCATCATTCACCAAACCGAAAGAAGTAACAGATTCCGAAGGATAATAGGAAAAACGATTACGTGCATAATTGCCAATGGCTTCCACATCCCACTTACTATTGATGCGGTAGGTGAGCAGCGCCTGCACATCCGTGAAGGAAGGGTTATAAACACCCTTGGTAGGCTGGCTTTGGAGCAGATATTGATTGCTCTTCTGCCGCAGGCCTACCATGTAGGTAAAACGGTCATTTTTCGAAACGCCTTCCAGTGCAAGATTAGCGCCCAGCAGACTGGCCATTGCGGTACCGCGAAACCGCGAAGGGCGACGGTAGCTTACATCAAGGACAGAGCTCATTTTATCGCCATAGCGCGCCTGGAAGCCGCCTACGGAAAAGTTGAGGTTATTTACCAGATCCGGGTTTACAAAGCTAAGGCCCTCCTGCTGTCCGGAGCGGATGAGGTAAGGGCGGTATATTTCAAAGTCATTTACATACACGAGGTTCTCATCGTAGTTGCCGCCGCGCACGGTGTACTGGCTGGTTAGCTCAGAGCGGCCGGGGCCGGTAGCAAGCTTGAGCATTGTGGTTACTCCATCCTGCGTAGAAGAAATCTGGTTTGAGTTCTCGGCAGGCAGCAGGCTTACATTCCCTGCATCCCGCGAATTACGGCCTGCAGATTTTGTGAACTCATTCAGCTTTACTCCTTTCAGTTTCAGCAGCTCATTCAGGGTGCGAAGCTCGCCGGGAGTAAGGGTAAGGTATTCATATACAGGAGGCTCATTAAGGTAGGTAAATACAACTGCCAGGCGTTTACCAGCAGGCACTTCGAGCTTATAAAAGCCTTTGGGATCGCTAATGGTGCCTATTGCCGTGCCTTCGATACCGATAGTCACCAGGTTAAGCGCATGGCCATCACCATCAGCAACATTGCCCTGCAGCGTAGCAGTTTGAGCGGATGATATTAGGGGTACAGCGGTGAGGAATGCCAGGAAGTAAAAAATTCGTTGCCACATAGGTTATCCCTTTAACGGGTAATTGAAGGTTTTATTTCCCGATGGCTTTTAAGCGGGCAATCATTTCTTTCGGATTATCGGCTGAAAATACGGTGTTGCCAGCTACGAGCACATCGGCGCCAGCAGCAATAATGGTTTGGGCATTATCCAGGGTTACACCGCCATCTATCTCAATCAAAGCCTTGCTGCCGGTTGCCTGGATCATCTGCCGCAATGCAGCAATCTTTTTAAGCGTTTGGGGGATGAATTTTTGTCCGCCAAAGCCGGGATTAACGCTCATCATACATACAAGGTCAATGTCCGGGAGTACATCTTCGAGCACACTTACGGGCGTATGCGGATTGATAGCTACACCCGCCTTCATGCCCAATGCTTTCATAGCCTGGATATTGCGGTGCAAGTGTGGCGAGGCTTCATAATGAACAGAAAGAATATCGGCACCCGCTTTCGCAAAATCCTCGAAATATTTCTCCGGCTCCACGATCATCAGGTGCACATCAAAGGTTTTCTTCGCTGCTTTTTTCATTGCCGCGATAACAGGGGCACCAAAGGTGATGTTCGGCACAAAGCGGCCGTCCATTACATCGAGGTGAAACCAATCCGCCTCGCTGTGGTTTATCATTTGAATTTCATGCTCCAGCTTCAGGAAGTTGGATGAGAGCATAGAAGGAGCTATAAGGGCCATTTTTGAGGGAATTTGGAATTTATAATTGGGGATGTTGAAAGCGCAGCAGTTTTATTTTCCGAGCCTTTTCAGTCCGTCTTTTGCCTGCGCCATATTTTTATTAAAGGTTAGCGCTTGCTCATAATCGGATGCAGCCTCGGCTTTCCGGTCCAGCATCTCACTGCACAGGCCGCGGTTGTAATAGGCCTTTGCATTATCGGGCTCCACTTTGGTTACGAGATCAAATTGCCTTCTTGCTTTTTCAAGGGAATCCTGCTGTAATAATATAAAGCCCATGGCAAAAAGCGCATCGGCATACTGCGGGTCGCGGCGGATGATATCGTGATATAGCACTTTTGCCGGCTCATACTGTGCTTTGTTCTGCAGGTGCATCGCCTTTGCATAAAGCGGCATTACATCCGTTGTATCCAGCCGGAAGGCATTATCCAGGTATTGGGTACCCATCGGGTTATCTTTTGCCGTGTATAAAAGCCCCAATTGTATCGCGGCCTCACGGTAGTCCGGCGCTACGTTGATGCAGGTCTGGAAGGAGGAAATCGCCTTGCCGGTATCTTTCAGCTCTTTGTAGATGATGCCTTTCAGGAAATAGCCTTCCGGGTTAAAGGCATCATTGCGCAGCACTGTATTTACCTCCGCAAATGCCTTAGGGTATTGCTCGGTGAAGATCATTGCTTTGGCCAGCTTTAAGTGCGCCTTGACATCAGATTGATTGAGCTGCAGGGCACGCTCTAACCAGGATATAGAGCCGGTAAGATCTTTGTGCTCAAAAAGGATATCGCCAATGGCGCTCATGTATTCCGACCTGGTAGAATCGAGGGTAATCGCCTTTTTAAAATCCTGAACTGCCAGTGAATCCTCTTTGATCTTATGGAGTGCAATGCCGCGGTTATAATAGTTGTCGGCCACTTTAGGCTCACCGGCTATTTTTTGGGTAAGCGCATCAACAGGTCCCTGACTGTAAGCCGGGTTTGTGCCTGGCGCTGCTTTCACCGGCTGTTTGCCTTTGCAGGCGATCAATCCTAAAAAAATAAAGAAAACTAAGAAAAGTTGATGCCTGCTGTGCATATGATTTCGCACTATCGCGCCCGAAAATTGATTGGTTATTAATTAAAATATAAAGTGGCTAATAATGGTGCCTTAATTGGTAAACACGGATTAAATTTCCTTCAATGCCATATACAATGCGATGCTCTTCGTTAATACGTCTGGACCATTTACCTGTTAGCTCATGTCTTAGCGCTTCCGGTTTCCCGATACCCGCAAATGGCATATCACAGATGTTTTCCAACAGCAGGCGAATTCTTTTTAGCACGGACTCATTATTGCTTGATTTCCAGAAAGCCAGATCCTCTAATGCCGCCGCCTCAAAAACTATTTCCATATTTCGTCAAGCGTTATGGCCCGGCTGCCTTCCCCATTTGAGGCAACAGCATCTAATAGCCGCTTTTTATTGGCCTCGCCGGATAGCAGGTATGCTGTTTCATCCATATCCTGCTCTGTTTCGTAGGGAACATTTAAGGCATCAAGGATGGCTTTTACAGCATTATCCTGAGCTTCATCGATTGGGTGAGCTATGTAAGTCATACTTTATTCTGTTGTGCTGTTAACAAGAGACACCATGTAAAGTTAATAACAAATGACAGAGCCATAAACGACAGTAACAGGGTGTAAAGGTTTAGGAACAGTAAAAAATTTACTTTCCTTTCGCAAGCGGATCCTATTTTATATCATTATGCCCTTCCTCCAGCTCAATATCCCCGATCTCCGGCTCACGTAGCTTCACTACGTCTTTTCCTTTCTTGCGGAGCTTCATATTAATGAGCTCTACGGCAAACGAGAAGGCCATAGCGAAATACACGTAATTTTTAAGGTTAAGCTCTTCCCGCGGATGCGCAGGATCGGCGGGGGTAGCCTCGCGCCAGCCATCGATCACGAGCACTAAGCCCACCATTACCAGGAAAGACAGCGCCAGCATAGTAAGTGTGGGATGCTTTGCGATAAATGTGGAGATTTTCTCCGAGAAAAGAAACATAATGATCATCGCGATGATTACCGCTGTGATCATTACTACCAGATTGTGGCCGATGCCGGAAGCCGTGATCACGCTATCGAATGAGAAGACCATATCCACCAGCACAATCTGTATGATGGCTTTGGAGAAAGAGCCGGCCTTTATGTCTTTCGGTTTGTCTTCGGCTTCATCTCCTTCCAGCTTATGGTGTATTTCAGTAACGGTTTTAAAAATCAGGAAGAGGCCACCGCCAATCATAACAAGGCTTGCAAGATCGAAGGCTTTGGTGATGCCGAATACCGTGAACCCAAATACGGAATTTCCTTTTTGCTTCAGCAGCCAACCCAACGCAAACAACAATAGGGTACGGGTAATAATGCCGAAGATCATCCAGAAAGTACGTGCCCGCTTGCGCTGGTTTTTGGGCATCCGGCCCATAATGATTGCCACGAAAATCACATTGTCGATACCGAGTATAATCTCCAGCGCAGTGAGCGTAAGTAAGCTTATTAAAGCGGGAAGGGTAAATAATTCATTCATATAATTAATTACAAATAATTTACAATAAGTTTAATTTCAATAAAGGATTTAAGCATAAAGCCAAAAACAGGCTATTTCTGCCTCACGGGCTGCAGCTGCCGGGGAATTAGCAGATGCGTATAGCGGAAAGGAGGATAGAGATGGATTAGCAGGACGTGATTTATAATTCAATGCTGCAGGTTTTTTGTTTTCAGGATGCCTTTGCAGATATTCCTCACAATGGCCGGGCCTTCGTAAATGAACCCGGTATATACCTGTACCAGCGATGCTCCTGCTGCCAGCTTTTCCAGCGCATCCGCAGCAGTAAAAATACCGCCCGCGGCAATTATCGGGATAGTGCCGTTACCATGCTGATGAATATACTTTACCACTTCGGTAGCACGCGCGGTAAGCGGTTTCCCGCTAAGGCCACCCGCCCCGATGCTTTCTACTTCGGCAGCAGGAGTTTTTAAAGCGCTGCGGTCAACAGTAGTATTAGTAGCCACAATGCCATCGATGCCCGTAGTGCGCACGATCTCAATAATATCATCAAGCTGCGCATCAGTAAGATCGGGGGCTATTTTAAGCAGAATGGGTTTTGGGGATTTTTCCGCGCGGTTAAGTACTTGCAGCGTATTAAGCAATTGTGTAAGCGGTGCTTTATCTTGCAGCTCGCGCAATCCCGGTGTATTGGGGCTGCTTACATTCACCACAAAATAATCTACTACCGGGTGCAGCATTTTAAAGGATGCTACATAATCATCTGTAGCCAATTCATTAGGCGTATCCTTATTCTTGCCAATATTGCCGCCTATGATTACGGGCTCTTCGCGCAGCCTAAGCCGTGCTGCTGCCGCTTCTGCGCCGCCATTATTGAAGCCCATTCTGTTAATGAGCCCTGCATCTGCCGGCAGGCGAAAAAGGCGCGGTGCAGGATTGCCCGGCTGCGCACGTGGCGTAAGCGTGCCAATTTCAATAAACCCAAATCCAAGCGCCGAAAGCTCATCCGTCCAACGCGCATCTTTATCAAAGCCGGCAGCGAGGCCAACCGGGTTGGGAAAGGTGATACCCCAGAGCGTGCGCTCCAGCCGCTTGTCTTTCAGTGTATAGGCGCTTTGCAGCTGCCTGCGCATAAATGGGTGTTTATAAGCCCATTGCAGGCGCCTCATTGCCCAATAATGGATAGCCTCAGGAGCTTTTAGAAACAGGATAGAGCGTAATGCACGGTACATGGCAGCCAAAGATACGCCCGCTTTTAACCAATTTTTACAAGGCGGCGTAATTCAGTTACAACCCGCGAAGCGTTAATTTTAGCGCTGCTAATGCGCATTCTTTTTTCTTTATTGCTGATGATTGCCTGCGCGGCGCCATGCGCCAGTGCGCAGAAAATGATTGGCATCGTAACAGAGCTTTCAACCGGCGCGCCAATCGCGGATGTAGTGTACCAGAATATTTTTACCAGCGAAGGCGGCACTACAGACAGCACAGGCAGGTTTGAGCTAAGCACCGCTGCCGGGCAGCTGATCACTTTTCAAAAGCTGGGCTATAAGACGGGCAGGGTGCGGATACCGGCGGGCAGGCTGCCGCCCTTTTTTAAGATACAGATTGAGCCGGGAGCCTTTCAACTGGAAGAAATTGAAGTGCGCGACCGCCATAAACACACCGATTATCATGCCGATAGCCTGCGCAATGCGCTTGCCTACCAGCGGGAGCTGAACTATAAAAAGATGAGCGGTATAGAGATGATCCAGCATCCGTTTACCGCGCTTAGCAAGCACTACCGCTCCATCATGAATTTCCAGAAAGAGTATAACTTTTTAGAGGAGCAGCGGTATGTGGATTATGCTTTTAACGAGAAAATAATCACGCAGCTTACCGGGCTTGAAGGTGAGGATCTGCAACTGTACATGCATCAGTTTCGCCCCACCTATGAGCTGCTCCGCTCATTGCCAGAGTACTACTACTTTTCTTATATTAAAGAAAGCGCGGCAGAATTCCGAAAAAGGAGAGCGCGGCAACGGGGCCACGAATCAAACCAATTCAGGTAGTAAATAAATGCGCAATAAAGTAGGCGGCGGCGGCGGCCAGCGCACCGATCACCGTTACTTTCAATGCACCACGTAAGGGCGGCTGGCCGGTAACCTTAGCTTTAAAAAAGCCAAAAGTAAATAGCGAAACTATAGCCAGCACACAACTCCATTGCAGGCCTTCTTTAGGTGTAGCTGCAAAGAAATAAGGCAACAGTGGCACCATTCCGCCAACAGCATAGGAAGCTCCGATATTCATTGCGCTGTTGCGTGCCCGGCGCGGGTCGGGCTTATCGAGGCCAAGCTCAAACTTCATCATAAAATCTACCCACTTCGCTTTATCCTTAGCCATTTCATCGGCTATAAGGTGCTGGGTTTCGGCACTAAGGCCGATTTCGGCAAACACATCGCGCACTTCCTGCTTTTCTCGTTCCGGCACGCGCTCTACTTCATCCTGCTCCCGCGCCAGCTCCGCATTATAATGATCCATTTCTGTACGGCCGGCAAGGTAGCCACCAAGCCCCATAGCAATGGCGCCGGCAGCAATCTCCGCAAGACCGGCAGTAATAATGATCCCGTTACCGCTTACCGCACCGCTCAGGCCGGCGGCAAGTGCAAAAGGCACCGTAAGCCCATCGCTCATGCCGATGACTATATCGGTGATTAAGGCAGAGCTTTTAAGATGCGCCTCCTCGTGCGGATGATTGTGCATTAAAATGTATGTTCGAGGCTGCGGCGGATAATTTCAACGCATTCATCAACCTGTACTCTCGTAATAGTAAGCGGCGGTGCAAAGCGGATAATATCGCCATGCGTAGGCTTAGCTATGAGGCCATTTTCCATCATTGCAAGGCAGAGATTCCAGGCAGCTTCACGTTCTGTATGATCAATTACAATTGCATTGAGCAAGCCCTTACCGCGTACAGTTTTAATGTGCGGATGATGCAGGGCTTCGAGCCGACGACGAAGATAAGCCCCCTGGATAGCAGCATTCTCCGTCATTTTTTCTTCCTTTAAAACTGATAGCGCTGTTATTGCTACTTTACAGGCAAGTGGATTGCCGCCGTAGGTAGAGCCGTGTTCACCTGGCTTTATCAGCAGCATTATTTCGTCATCTGCAAGCACTGCGCTCACCGGCATCGTACCGCCGGACAAGGCTTTACCGAGGATAAGAATATCGGGGCGGACGCCCTCATAATCGCAGGCGAGCATCTTGCCGGTACGTGAAAGGCCTGTCTGTATTTCATCGGCCATAAAAAGCACATTAGCTTCCCGGCAAAGCGCTGCGGCCTTGCTCAGGTAACCTTCGTCCGGCACAACGACACCTGCTTCGCCCTGGATGGGCTCTACCAGAAAACCAGCAACGTGCGGATCCTGCAATGCTGTTTCGAGCGCATGAAGATCATTGAACGGAATGGATTCATAGCCGGGAACGAATGGCCCATAATTAATGCGTGCATCGGGATCCGAAGAAAAGGAAATAACGTTGATGGTACGCCCGTGAAAATTCTGTGTGCATACGATAATCTTCGCCTTATTGGAAGGAACACCTTTTACTTCGTAGCCCCAGCGGCGGGCGAGCTTTAGCGCCGTTTCCACAGCTTCGACACCCGTATTCATTGGCAGCACCTTATCATAGCCAAAATAGTCTGTGATATATTCGGAGTATTCACCTAAAAGATCAGAATGAAATGCGCGCGATGTAAGGGTAAGCTTTTGCGCCTGTGCAATCAGCGAAGTAATGATTTTAGGATGGCAATGGCCCTGATTTACGGCGCTGTAACCGGATAGAAAATCGAAATAGCGCTTGCCATCTACATCCCAGACATGCACGCCTTCGCCGCGCTCCAGCACTACCGGAAGCGGATGATAATTGTGTGCACTATACTGGTCTTCCTTGCTCAGCGCCAGTTGTGCAGCCTTCGATGCGTTGATTATTGCCGACATGCTGCAAAACTAAGCAATTGGCGGCGGGCTTACTAATAAGCAGGCTCTGGTACGGGCTCCATAATCGGCGCGGGCTCGTATTCACTTACCCTGTCAAGTTCAAGAATAGTATGGCTGCCGTCATCCGACTGGCGAAACATGGGCAGAAATTTTGCGCCATATACGAGCTGATCTATCGTAAACGAAGTGCGTTGCTGCACAGTTGAGGAAAAGTGATCATCAAACCCTTTTACATTAATAATTGCTTCGAGTCGGGTGTCTTTAAAATCCTGCTCAGTATAGTTGAAAAGCGGGCTATTCTCATCTATGGGATGCACAATAGTCCAGCTAAGCGCCAGGCTGGCTACCTTTGTGATATCGAGCGGAAGCTGGTAGTAGCTGGTATTGCGCTGGCCATTTTCCACCACATGCACAGCTGCTGTAAGCAGGCCTTCCAGTTCTGTAATGTGGTTATTTTTGTATGATGCTACCCTGATCATCAGCGCCCGCCCGCCTCTGAAAGGGGTGATTAGCATTTTTTCGGAAAAAAGCAGGTAAGCACGTGGCCTTGAAAACCGCCCGTAAAACAAACCGGTTACCAGTGCGAACATCAAAATGCCCAGAAAAGATTCTACAGAAGCCACAATATTGGTAGGCAGCCCGTGCGGCGCCATATGCCCATAACCTACCGTAGTAAGGGTTTGCGAGGAAAAGAAAAACGACTCTGTAAACTGGTCGAAAACAGAAAGGCCATCTTGCTTACCTGCTAAATTTTCAACGCCGATTGAGTAATAAATGCCTGCAAAAACCAAATTCAATAAAGTGTACCAGCCAAATATGAGCAGGAAAAAACGCGTTCGGGGCATCCGCAGTAAAGTATGGTAGATGCTTAGCCTATCGAGGAACGAAAGGCCTGTTTTGCGGATATTCGGAGAGCCATCGGCATTCATAATGCGCGCGCCCTCGGACGAAGAGCTTGCGCTGAAGCCGGTATTGTTGATATTTTTAAAGCTGCGGGACATTGTCTGATTTTCGTTTCGATAAAAGTACTGGCAACAACGCAAGGATAATGGTAAACATGAGCGTACCGGTACCCAAAAATAAGACAAGCCCTTCATGGAAGTACCAATGAAGCAGATAGTAAAGACCAATGAACCCGATGAAAAAACCAATTAGCTGAACGAACCAGGCACGTAAAGGCAGCAATTCCCAAGGTTTGACGCGCATTATCCGGGCGGTTTTTACAAGATAATAGCCAGCCTGAAGATAAGTACTGATAACAAACGAAAGTGCAATACCCTCAAGCCCTGTCAATAAATAGAGCGGGCCGGCAAGTAATAGGGCCACGGCAAGATCCAGCACCGCACCGGTATTGATAATGCGGCCTTTGCCTTTATGTTGCAGGATAGAAGTGAAGTTGTAAGCACGCAATGGAATAACAAGGGAGGAAATAAAGAACAGCTCCGTTGCGCCATCATAGTGGTGTTTAAACAGCATGCCAAACAGCTCCTGCCGGAACAGGATCAGGAAAAAGAAAACAGGAAAAACAATTCTGGATAAAATACAGCCGGATTCTTTAAGCAGGCTGATGCGCCCCCGATCATCCCCGCCATGACTAAGCTGTATGAGCATTGCGCTGCCGGCTGCGCCTAATAGCAAGGGCAGGAAAGGCACATCGACTGTGCCATTAAAATATAAAGCGAATGCTGGCGCAGCAAGCAGAAATCCCAAAACCAGCTTATCGACCCAGCGAAAAAGCATCTGTACTCCATCATAAATTGCCAAATGAAACCATAGCGACCGGATGCTCTTCATACGCAAGGCCGGAGCCGTTTCAAAAGTAGTTTTGTAAAGCGTACGGGCTGCAACTGCCAGAAGGCACAATCGCAATGCATTGCAGGCTATGATCAATAAAAAAAGCTGCGTAATATTTAAAGTGTGGCGTAGAAAAAGTACATGCGCAACAACAAACAACACGGAATAGAATATGCTGGAAACGGCTACGAAAGAAAACTTTCGACCAAGCATGAGATACACTTCACACAAAGCGACAGGTACTGAAGCACTTAAAAAAAGAAAAGCAATAGTTGGATGAACTAATGACTGCGCCGTTGCGAGCTGCAATCCGGAGAAGGCGCCTCCAACAAATACAATCCAGCATCCGAAAGCTGCCCGATGCATCGGTTTGATTTTATAGATCAGTCCATTGATGTGTGCAAGCGGATAAGTAAAAATGAGTGCGGGCAAGCCGAGGCAGGCAATGGTATTCAGCACCTGCCATTGTACCCAGAAAGTTTGATAACTGCCATAAAAAGCAGCCTGCGTGTAGCGAGAGAAAAGCACAAGTGCCGCCATTGCCGCCAGTGCTGGTGCAAGACGAATGAGGAAAATAGCAGCGCTATGCCCCAGCAGCGTACTGCTCGTATTTTTGCCGGGCTTGCGCATCGCATTCGTCTTTGTTTAGCTGCTTAAGCAGGCGGGCAGGATTGCCGCCAATCACACAATACCCTTCTTCAAAGCTTTTAGTTACAATGCTGCCGGCACCAACAATGGTAAAATCGCCCAGCCTCACGCCTGGCAGCACTACAGCGCCCATGCCGAGCCAGCAGAAATTGCCGATATGTATTGGCGGCGCTGGTATGGCAATATCATTATTTACAAAGTCGTGGTTTGAGGAAGCCAAACCAACATTCGGGCCAAGATTTGTAAAATCGCCTATGTAGATACCATTGTTCGCATTGATATAGACTCCCGGTGAATCCCCAGGAAATACCCGTTTGCCCACCGTAAGGTTTTGCGGTGCATGTATGGTGCTGGTATGATGAACCGCCCAACGAACACCTGAATTCTGCCGTAATATTTTCCTGAATAAAAAATCTGATGCATAGAAACCGAAGCTCATCTCCGGCCTCATGCCTAAGGCATTCCGCAGCTTATATTTTCCGCTTTTGCTCATGCCGCCGCTACAGGCTCACCATTTTGCTTCCTTAAATAAAGCACTGCCCAACCGGCAACCAACCCGAATATAAGCAGGCAACATATCAGTGCAATCGTTTTGCCTGTTGCGAACGATTTTGGCATAAAGCGAAACTCGATCTTATGAGTTCCTGCCGGGATCCGTAATGCACGGAGCGCATAATCGGCACGAAGGATTTTTGTTTCCTTACCATCTATAAATGCTTTCCAGCCACTATCGTAATACACATCGGAGAAGATGCCCAAACCTTCGCCGGTATTGCTGGATTGGAAGCTAAGCGCATTAAGGCCGTATTTTATAAGCTTAATAGCTGCCGCAGGATCTTTTGATGGAGTGAAGCCGGCAAGATCATTCCTGTAAGTATCGCGTAGCACGCCTGTTTCTTTTGCATTGAAAGGATTTGGAATCTGCACGGTATCTCCCAGTGCAGGCGCATTCAGCGCATTGATATCTTCTTCGGCCGTCTTCGTCCATTTAATATTGGATACAAACCAGCCATTGCCGAGCGCTTTTGGGTTGGGTATTACCTGGCCCGGCCCCTGCCCGCCGCCCGGTGCAATAAAGAAGCGCGCATTGAGCATGTTCATCACTTCTGTATTGAAGCCTTTGCTCATGTGCACATCAATCAGATCCTGCACGTTTTCAAGCTTTGCTGCACTATAGCCACCTATTGATTTGTGGTGGTAAGATGCCAGCGCATCGGAAAATACGCCGCGGGTAAGATCGAGCACACGGTAATAAGGATCATTGCCAGCCATCGCATAGACCTGCTGATCGGCTGCGCTTGGCGCGAAGAAGGCATCATTTTCTTCCTTGTCTTTATAAGGGTTTGCCTGGCTGCTTTGCTTATCGCTTAAATAATTATAGCCAACCGGCATTAAATCTATTGCAATAAGCAACCCTAAACCTGCTATGAACCATTGGCCCTTTACCCGGTCTTTTGCATAAAGCCAGATTAAACCCGCCGTTGCAGCAATATAAAACGCGCTGAGCAATCCGCTATTCCGCGCCATAGCCTGGCGGTCGTCCTTCATTGCACCGAGAATCTGGGCAGGAAATTGTGCATCACCCTTGCTGGTAAAATCAAAAAACAAACTCCCAAGCAACGCTATCACCAAAGCCAGTCCGCCAACGGCAATTGCAGCAATCTTTGTCTTTTTCCAGAGCTCCGCACGATCCACTTTTCCCCGAAGTACTTCATTCAGCCCCCAGATAGCCACTACCGGAAATACAAATTGCGGAATCACGAGGGCAGTAGAGGGTGCCCGGAATTTATTAAGCCCCGGCAGGTAATCGAACATAAAGTAATTGAATGCGGCAAAGTGATCACCTACCGAAAGCAGGATACCGAAAACAGCTACGCCCAGCAGCCACCATTTTGCAGGATTCCGGATCAGCATCATCCCCAGAACAAAAAGGAAACATACGATTGCCCCAAAATAAACCGGCCCCATCAGCACTGGCTGCGGGCCCCAGTAAGAAGGCAGGTTCGGGTATTGCTCTCCTGTAGCTTCGTAGGTTTTAGGTAACCGCGTTGCATCTTCCTGAGAGGAGCCGCCATAGAGATAAGGTACCAGGATGCAAAAAGTTTCGCCGATGCTGTTGCTCCAGCCAAACGCATAAGTCTTATCAAGCCCACCGGATTTTTTGCCCTGATCGTGCGTATGCAGCTCGCTCTGGCCTCCGCGCTGTGTATTTTTTGTATAGTCTAATGTTGGCAGGATAATGCCGAGGTTAGAGCCTGCCGCTACGCCGATAAGCGCAACTGCGATCACCCCGCCTATCAAAGCAGTCTTCATCTTGCCGGTCCGGTAAGCACTGATCAGCATTCCAACGCCTGCAAAAAGCAGCACGAACATGAAATAATATACGATCTGGTAATGCCCGGCAAATATGGCCAGCGAAAGCGCTACACCGAATAACGCGGCCCCACCCAGGTATTTTCCCCGCATCAGCAGGATAAGCCCGGCCACAACGGATGGCATGTAGGCAATATCCATCATCTTTGTTTCGTGGCCCGTAGCCATGATTACGCAGTTGTAGGTAGCAAAGGCGTACGCCAGTGCGCCAACCGCTCCAAGCCATTTATTCACCCGCATCACATTCATCAGGATGAAGAAAGAAAGCATGGCCAGGAATAAAAAATTTGCGGGCCGCGGCAGGTAATTAAGCAGCGCATCACCGATATAGCTGACAAAATTATTACCCCTTGGTGCAAAGAAGGTATAAGTGGGCATCCCGCCAAACATGCTGTTGCTCCACAGCGCCTGCTCGCCGGTCTTCTCATGCCATGCGCGCGCTTCCTCGCTCACTCCTTTCCAGTTCATGATATCACTCGAGGCAAGAATCTTTCCCTGCAGCGCAGGATAGGAGAACAGCAGGGCTACCAGCAAAAAGCCGGCAACAACGTAAAGGGTGGAAAGCAGATTTTTCCGTACCGATGGCGACATTCAGTAAATTTATTTGGGCTAAAGTTAGTTTAGAAGTTTAGAAGTTGAAGCGTTTATGTGTCCATTATGTTAGACGATAAAACATACGGCTTTCACGACCAACTCCCCGACAACCCAACTATTAAATCAATGAGCTATTTTCGCGCAATGGCCGGTAATGGACTAATCAAGTGGATGCTCAACCACATCAGCCGTGAGCGCTTACAGAATATTGCAACCACTTTTGCACCTGTTACCGCCTGGTGGTACCGGGGCAATGCCCTTGAAGACCCCATCGACAACCGCACCTACAAAAAATTCCTTCCCTATGGCTACGGCTCCGAGCGCTCCAATGCCCTCTCGCCGGGCACGCTGTCTTTAGAGCGGCATCGTGCCCTTTATCTCTACCTCAAAGAGAAAACCGACCTTTTTACAAGGCCCGTAAAAATGCTGCACATTGCCCCGGAGCGCTCCCTCGGCAATCTCTTTAAAAACCAGCCCAACATTGATTATATCTCTGCCGATCTGCTCAGCCCCTGGGCAATGGTGCACTTCGACGCCCACGCGATACCTTACCCCGATAATACTTTTGATGTAGTAATTGCAAACCACATACTCGAGCATGTGCAGGATGATATCCGTGTGATGGCCGAAATGTACCGCGTTATGAAACCAGGCGGTTTTGGTGTATTTCAGGTGCCTCTTTTTGAAAATATCCCGGTAACAGACCAGGATCCTTTTATGCGCGATGAAGCGGAGCAGAACCGCCGTTTTGGCCAGAAAGACCATGTGCGCAAGTATGGCATCGACTACCTGGAGCGCCTAAAGTCTGTAGGTTTTAACGTGCATAACTACCACCTTGACGAGCTCTTTCCTGATATGAATTTTGTCCGCTATGGCGTAAATCCATACGAGTCGATTCCCGTCTGCAAAAAACCTGCATAGGTACACTCGTGAAGCGGGGGTTCATAGATTGATTCATAAAAAACGATTATTGTCCGGGCAGGTGGAAGCCGGTTGAGCAATCGTGGCGTTGGCACCATTCATCTAAGGATTGCTATTGAGCTTTTCCTGCAAGCTGTATAGGCCAACACCGTCGCGGTTCCGGAACCCCACTGGCCTTCTCCGGTATTGCAAGGCCATAAAGTATGGTTATAATGCTCCGCAACATTGCCAATCCAACACAAAACATCTTCGTAAATAATAAAACATGGTTTTTGTTTTTTAGAAAAAACCTTTGTAATGTTGCAACGACGGAGTCAGGATCCTGACCCGGAATTACCTTCCTTTCCTTTAAAGCCCATAAATGCCTTCGCCTTCCGTGGCACGGCTATTTTACTTTAAACAATTTATCCCAAAGCCTCCAGCCGGAGCTTTCCTTTTAAGCAATTCAACAACTACATGCCTTACGACATTCAGCATCTTAATGATATGCTCATGCCCGAATTAATTGACGCGGCCCAGCAACTGAACATTGAAAACACCCAGACACTCGATAAGCAAACGCTTATTTACAAAATAATAGACCAGCAGGCCATCCAGGCCAGCAAAGGCATGGCTGCACCGGAAGAAACCGCTGCTACAGATGCTAAAAAGCGCCGTGGCCGCCCTCCCAAGGAAAAGAAAGCAAAGGATGATACCGCCACTGGTGCCGATTCAACAGTTGATGGCGAAGAGCCTAAAAAACGCCGGGGCCGCAAGCCGAAAGAAGAAACCATCGCCCAAACTCCCGATGAAGTTGTAGCAGCCCAGAGCGCAGAAGTAGGCGCAGAATGGGCAGCAGCAAGCCGCAGCCACGAGCAGGGCGATGTAACCCATACACCCGAAGCTAAAGAAGCGACTGAAGAAGCAGAAGCTATACCAGCGCCGCCAATACTGGCTTCCATACCAGAAGCGCCTCAGTTGGCAGTACAGCCTATTGCCCCGGCAAACGCAGAAGAAGCCCAGCGCCCGCAGTTGCAGCGCGAGCAACGCCCGCAACGGGAGCAGCGCCAAAACAACCAGCAACAACAGGGCCAGCAACCTGCCACAGACAGGCAGCAACAGCCACAACAACAACAGCAAAGACCGCAGCAATCAGGCAATCAGCAACCCCAACAGCAGGGCGACCGCCAGCAGCGCCAACCAGCTGAGCAGCGCCAGGGCAACCAGCAAAACAATGGCCAGGATGGCAACCAGCAGCGGCAGAACAGCCAGCGTGACAGCCAGTTTCAGCAGCGGCAGCAAGGCCGCCAACAGCAGGCAGATGGCGATCAACAAAACAGTACTCAGCAGCAAGAAGGCCAGCAGCAGGACCGCCAACAGCAACAGCCGCGCGAGCAGCGCCAGCAAAACAATAGCAACGCTAACAATAATAATCAACAACAGCAATCCCAATCTGCACAGCCCGCTCAGGATGATAATACACAGCCTGCGGAAAACCAGCAACAGCAGGAAGGACAGCAGCAGGCGCAGGGCGAGCGTCAGCAAAACCCGAATCAGAATAACCAGAACAATAATAACCGCAACCGCCGGG
>CBDFFZ010000006.1:0-53798 GCA_965246905.1 Chitinophagaceae bacterium | reverse complement strand
GGATCATATCGTTTGCTACGTCAATTACCAGATCCCTGCCGGTAAACAAGCCAATTCCCATCGGGCCTTCCTCGATGATCGTGCGGAAACGCTCTTCACTTTTCTTCACATTATCCAGCTCGCGGGCGATGGCGGCCTTCAGCTCCTGCTGTGCCTTTCGCTCAGCCGTGACATCCTGTATGGTACCGCTGAAGCGGATGGGCTGCCGCTGCTCATCGAAGCGGGTAAGGCCTTTGGCTTTTACGATGCGCTCTACGCCTGTACCCGCATGGATAATACGGTACTCCACATCGTAATGGCCGCCGGACTCATACTGAAGCGCACGGGCAATGGCATCGGCAACGCGCTGCCGGTCGTGCTCATGCACAGCAGCAACGGCATCCTGATAATCAGATTCTTTATCCGGCGGCAGGCCAAACCATTCCTTTAACCGCGGGCTTGCCAGGAAGGTATTCATAACAGGATCAAGCTCCCAGGAGGCAAGCTCGGAGGCTTCCATTGCAAACTGGAGCTGGTCTTTGCTTTCCTTCAGGCGGGCGGTGTTTAATACCTTATCGGTGGTTTCGCTGCAGGTAACGAATACGCCTGCAATGGTGCCGCTTTCATCTGTTACCGGGCTATAGCTGAAGGTCCAGTACACATCCTCCATGTGCCCGTTGCGATAGATAGGCAGGAGCTGATCCTCATTCCAGCTTGCCTCTTCGCCTGCAAGTACCTGGTCTATGAGCGGCTTGATAAACTCCCATATCTCCGGCCATAGCTCCGCGCCCCTTTTACCAAGGGCTTCCGGGTGCTTGCCATCATTGCCGAGGCTGGGGCGGTAGGCATCATTATAAAAACAAATGTGGTCCGGGCCCCAGAACAGGAACATCGGGAACTTTGAGTTGAGTATTATGCTAAGCGTAGTACGGAGGCTTTGCGGCCAGGTATCGGGCGTGCCAAGCGGGGTTGCGCTCCAGTTGTAGCTCCGGGTGAGCTCCCCCATCTCCCCGCCTCCTTTTAAAAAGGGGTATTCTACATTAGCTCCGGCTTTTTCCAAAATAGAAGATTGTTGGTTGGCAGTCAGGATCAGCTTAGCGATCCTGTTTCAAACTATCCGGCAAAATACTTTATAATTTGCTGCTTTCCGCCAATGAAGGGATTATGTTTTGGAAGATTAATAGTTGCCCGGAGAATAGCATTCCTGCCAGTATTCCATGATCTTGCGAATGGTGTTTTTGATCTGCTCAAAATTGTTAGGCTTCATAAAAAAGCCCTGCACCGACATGCAGTAGGCTTTATGAACTGCTTCCCTGCTTACATGGGTCGAAAAGAATAGATAGGGAATGCATTTTTCGCTTAGGCCGGTATCAGTCTGTACTATTTTTCGTAGCTGAAAACCATCCACCTTCGGCATATTCACGTCCGATAGAATAAGAAAAGGGAATACTTTTTCGTCCTTCAGGTATTCAAGCGCGCTATCGCCATCTGTAAAAAACACGATCTGATTTGGATAAGCCAGCAGCCCGAAAACTTCAGCGAGAAGCTCGCGGTCGTCTGCGTCATCCTCAATCACAATAACAGGCCCACGCTTATTCATCGCCGCAAGATATAAAGCGCAATGCGGATTTACAATTGTGCGTAAAAGTTAATTTAGGCCAGTTTGAATTTGTAAGCCGTTTGTAGTTGAAGTCTTACTTTTAGTCCCTCCAGATTTAAAACTGTCCTCATGAACCGCTCTATAGAAACGGACCGGCTGTATATCCGTGAATTATTGCCCGAAGATGAGGAAGGTATGTACATAATGGACAGCGACCCGGAAGTGCACCGCTACCTGGGGCAGCAGCCCGTGAAAACGCGGGCTGAAACAGGTGCCGTAATAAAAATGATCCGGCAGCAGTATATAGATAATGGCGTAGGCCGGTGGGCAGTTATTGAAAAAGAAACGGGAGATTTTATAGGCTGGATGGGCTTTAAGCTGATGAAAGAGCCGGTGAACGGGCATGTAAACCATTATGATTTCGGCTACCGGCTTGCACGCGCGGCCTGGGGCAAGGGGTTTGCTACAGAAGCGGGGAAGGCTGCACTGGATCACGGCCTCAGGGTACGTGGGTTCAGCCCGGTATTTGCTATGACGGATGTGCATAATGCGGCATCGCGGCGGGTGCTGGAAAAGCTGGGCTTCCGGTTTGTAAAGGTGTTTGAGTTTGATGGCAAGCTGAGCTGGGGCACGCCGGATGACCTGATGGTTACGTGGTATGAATTGGGGGATGGGCTGTAACTCTGGTATTCAGCCGGGTATTGCTAATTTCGGGCAGCTTTAGTTAAACGGCCCGTAGAAATAATTACTGAAACGAACGATAAGATTTGAAGGCTGCTTTCACTTTTTTGTACGCTCCGGGAGATGCAACAATAAAAGAGAGGCCATCTCAATTATGAGACAGCCTCTATAATTTTAGAATTATCCAGCCCTGGAGATCAGGATAATAATAATGAAATTGATTCGACTAAGCAGATAATAGTGCTACCTCGTAAACCGCTGAGCGCAGGAGTAAAAGCGCTGTTTATTTCAAGAGCAATTTTCCACTGTAATTCAACGAAGCCTTACGTAGCCGAATATTATAAAAGCCCTTTGCCATCCGGCTCAGATCAGCACTGATAACGTTAGCACCCACCTGCGTCATAGCGCTTTTTTGGAACACTACCCTACCGCTCATGTCCACAATGACGAGGTTATAATCTTCGGCCTCTGTAGCGGCAAAACGAATATTCACCGGCCCTTCCGAAGCATTTGGGTAAATAGTTATTACCTGAGCATTTGCCGGAGACGCCGGAACGCCAGTGCTCACCAACGGCAATGTGAGGTCTAAGGACGTAACGACATCAGAGCGGAATTTGCGCAATTGCAGATCGCCGAAATCTTTTGCCTCCATGCCGTCATTGTAGAGAATATCCCCGCCCTTGTCAGTGATTATCTGAAGGCCGGTGATTGCTGATTGCCCTGCCGTATTCACCTGCATCACGCCTTCCATATTCAGCGTGTCCACTGCTGGCTGCGGCATGCGAATGGCAGTGTCTGTGGCCTTACCGCTCCATTTGTAGATAGCACCAGTTTTCGCCGGGCCCGGATCGCCGGCGATAATGATGTAGGTGCCATTAGAGAGACGGGTAAGGTCACGGATGCCGCGGTTTCCCAAGTTCAGTTCTATAGGTGCGCCGAATACCGGGCTGCCGGAAGGAGCGCCGTTGTTGAACCAGGTCTCAAAATTTTTGATGGGCGCGATCACTGCTTTTGTGCGGGCAGCTGTGGGTACGAGGGGCGCTCTGAATCCGATGTAAAGTGTTGTGCTGTCCGGCCCGAACACCATGCCTTCTACCGCATAACCATTCAGGAGCTTGGAGTCCACGCCCTGCGCCGCGCTTGCCGTAAAGTTGTAGCCATTGGCATCACCCCATGCAAGGAGGCTGGTCTTTAACGCTGCCCAGCCCGCAAAAGTAAAAGTGGTAGATGCGCCAGTGCCCGAAACAGTGGTGGCGAAAATCCGGTCGCGGTTTGGCTTGTTGTCAAACGGCGCTTTGCCATTGCTCATTGAGCCGGCCCAATACACGCGGCCCGGATTTACAAAGCTGCGCGTAGCTGCTTCGATATCGGCCTCCGGCTTTGCAGGATCGGGCAAGGCAAGATTGGAGCTGTAATTATAAGACACCAGCGGCAGGCCGGATTGAGCGCGGGGGTAAACATTAAGCACGTTGATCTCATCATCGCCGCTGATGAAATAATTCTCGTCGATCGCAATGGCATCTGAGCCATCGGACATGCCGGTATGCCAGAACGTTTTTGCAGGAGTGCCGGACGCAGCGGAAGCTGCATAAGCGATCACATAAGTACTGGAGTCAAAACCATCATTCACCTTAATTGTGATGTTGCTGTAACCCACGCCGGCAGCCGTGATCTTTACATTCCTCGTGTTGCCAGCACCGCTTATTACAATATTAGCCCCAGGTACTACGGAAGTATTGCTGCTGGTAGCACTCACTGTGAGGGCACCCAAAGCCTGCGTAGTACCAACGCTGAAATCAATGCCGAATGTGGCCGCAGGATCGGTAGGATCTGCAACAACACCGCTCACTTTAAAAGGGCTCGCTAGCGCGACTGTTACGCCGCCATCGATAAAATTGCTCGTCGCAGCTACATTCAGGCTGATGGTTGGCGGGGCAGGTGCATCATTATCTGTTATGGTAATTATCTTAGAAGAAGTAGTGCCTATGACGATGCCGGATGATGGATTGCTCAGCGTGAGCGTAGCTGTTTCCGTGCCTTCTACCAGTGCGTCATCTACAATTTTAAAAGTATCGACACCGAAACTGGCGCCTGCCGGAATCGTGATAGTGTTGCCGGTAAGAATATAATCGCCGGACGTGATGCCGGCACCCGATACGCCGAGCGAAATTGTCTGCGCGCTGCTCACTGCGAACGATGTATTCGCCTTTACGATGACTACCGTCTGTCCGTTTTCCGAAGCGGTGTCTGTGCTCACACTCAGATTTACGGTAGGCGTGCCAACCGATGCCGGCGCGAAGGTGATGCCCTTATAATAAGTACCTGCAGTAGCGGCAACAATGGTGGAAATGCCGGCCGATGCCAGCGTGCCATTGTCCGTAATCTTGACAATGCGGTTCCCGGTAGCGTCGAATGTGGTGGCGTAAATCTGGGCCGCTGTGCCTGAATAATCGACTACGAGCCCGTAAGCACCGGTGTTCGTGATGCCCGTCCCCAGCGTATAGGCAAGGCTCCATACAGCTCCGGTCTTCGTCCATTTCTGAATGCCGCCCGCGCTGGTATTGAGCGGGATGGCAATGTAGCACACGTCACCGGCAGCATTGAATGAAAAATCCTGCGGCACTACGGCGCCTGTATTGATGACTTGCGCAGGCGTTACAGTACCGCTGGTTGGCAATCCTCCTAATGTAAAGATGCCCAGTTGCGTAGCTGTGTTTGAAGGACCGGCTTTTTGAGTAGAGTAAAAAATCTGACCGTTGAAAATGCGCAGTCCGTAAGCCTTTGCAGGTGTGGTACCGGTGGCGAGCGCTACCTGCGCGCCCGGACCAAAATAATCGATCCCGTCCACCGAAGCAGCTGAAGCACCCGAGGCCCAGAAATTAATGCTGTCGGATACCGCGCCGCGAATATCATTGGCTGAGTAGAACGTGTTGCTGGAAGCGACCGGCATGTAAATGCCCGAAGGAGTTACCGTACCAACCACGCGCGGAACAGCACTAGCGGTAGTCGCTGTTATGTCGGTAAAGTATGCCGGAGTTCCGTAGCCTGCCAGCACCAGGAATTTTCCATTCAGTGAGGTTGTGAGGAAACCTTCGGAGCCGCCGAATGCACCGGCTGTCTGGAAAGGTGTTGGCCCCGTGGATGGAATTGCGACTGAGAATCCGGCCGTACCACTCGTGCTGTATTCCTTTAGTGTAGCAGCCGATGCTTCCTTTGAAAGCGTGCCGGAAGTTTGCAGAACAACCAGGTTGCCTGCTGTAAATGAGGTTTGGGCGGTGGCTGTAATGCTAAGGAGAAAGCAAGCTGTCGGAATAAGTATTCGTCTTTTCATTCTGCAGTTTTATTTTATCGGGCGAAATTCAAAGGCGCGTATGACGAAATTATTATGAATAAATGACTAAATTATCAACCGCAAATTACCTTCAGTATTTCTTCAGAATTGCAGGGTAAATTTGATAACAATGTGGCGCCTTTCTGTAGTTATCTCCGTAGTGTTTGCAATACTCATATTCATCTTCGCCAAGATGGGTATTAAAGGCATAAATTTTGACACAGTCATTGTTATCCGCATCTGCATTATTTTGGCATTAGCTTGGAGCCTTATATCGGCAAAAGGCAATAATGAAAATATCGCAGCGCTCATAAAACAGAACCGAATATTTCTCATGGTATCCGGGCTTTCCATTAGCGGCTCATCGATTTTATACGTCAAGGCAAGGCAAGCTTTTAAAATATCGCAGATCACGCTGATCAATAAGTCGAGCCTGCTTTACCCTTGCGTTTGTCTGCGAGACGGTATTATGGTGTGGCATATGCAAGCTTTAAAAGCCGATAAAATCGCATCATAGCTTACGCCCATACAATTAAAAAAGCAACAACTATGAAAGGGAATCTCACGCTCGCCCTGTTTTTGGCAACATTAGTAGGTAATGCGCAATCACCTGCGCCAACGATTCAAAAAACCTTTCACATTGCAAGTGCGGGCGGCTGGGATTATCTCGCGGTGAGCCCGGTGGCAGACTGGCTCTACGTCTCTCACGGCACGCAGGTCAATATTCTCAACAAGAATACCGGTGATTCTGTAGGGGTAATAAAAGGTACGATTGGAGTTCACGGGATTGCCTTCGCGCCGGCGCTTGGGAAAGGCTTTACCAGCAACGGGCGGCTTAATAATGTATTCGTGTTCGACCTCAAAACGAATGAAGTGACAGATAGCATTAAGACCGGCGGGAATCCCGATGCGATCTTCTATGAATCTTATTCCAAGAAAATAATCACCTGCAACGGCAACAGTAAAGATGCCAGTGTGATCGAGCCCGCTACCAATAAAGTAGTTGCCACGATATCTTTAAGCGGCAAGCCCGAAACCGCAGTATCAGACGGCAAAGGCAAGATGTTTATAGACATCGAGGATAAAAATGAGGTGGTAGAAGTGGACCTGAAAACAATGAAAGTGACGCGTCATTTTAATATCGGCGATGCTGAAGAACCCGCCGGGCTTGCCTTTGACCCTAAAACGAAGCGCCTCTTCGTGGGCTGCGGCAACAAAAAATTAGTGGTCATGAGTACCAACGGCAAGATCATCCAGACGCTGCCAATTGGCGATCATTGTGATGGCACTGCCTTCGATGATGGCGCTGCATACGCTTCCTGCGGCGATGGCACACTTTCCAGGATACGCTTGTCGGGCTCACAAAAGGCGGCGTACTCGGTTGATAATTTCAACACTCAGAAAGGCGCGCGCACCATTGCAGCTGATCCCGTTACTCACCTCATTTACCTGCCCACCGCGGATTATGAAAAGCAGGCTCCCGGCGCAAAAGGGCGGCCATCAATGATTCCAGGTACATTTCGTGTGCTGGTGATCGGTAAATGAATAAGCGGCAGAGAATCATGAAAATCCGGTGCGCATTCGCTTTGATGATGCTGGCTCTTTGCGCAAAGCTCTCCGCTCAGGAAGTAAGCCTCGATGCCTACCTACAGGCCGCCAAAGCACAAAGCCCCTTGCTGCGCGAATACCGGAACAATATAAGGGCTACCGCCATCGACAGCCAACTGATAAGGGCAAATTATAAGCCGCAGATCGCCGTCACATCAACCAACTCTTATGCCCCTTCCAACGACAATTTCGGCTACGATCCCACAGTTACGAATGGCGGGCAGTTTGGTACACTGATTGGCATCAATAAGGCATTTGCGAGTAAGAATAATCTGGCTACGCAATTCCGGGGCGTGCGTCTTTCGGTAGATTCCGTTCGCGCCGCTTCCGCGATTTCTGAGCAGGATATTGCGCGCACTGTTACCACTCAGTATCTCATCACATTCGGCGATCAGCAACAGCTCATCGCACTGACTGAAATCAACAAGCTATTGGGCAATGAAGCGACCCTTCTAAAAATCCTCACGCAGAACAATATTTACCGGCAGACTGACTACCTCACTTTTCTTGTAACGCAGAACCAGCAAGCCTTGCAGCTAAAGCAGATGCGCATTCAGTACCTCACCGATTTTGCAAATCTGGCTTACCTCTGCGGCATCATAGATACGGCGGCACTGTCCAAAACACTTCTTTTGCCGGAGATGGAACCGCAGCTTTTTCCGGATATGCTGAGCTCTGTATTTTACCGTAAATACAAGACGGACAGCATGAGGCTCGCCAACAACATCAGCCTCATTAATCTTACCTACCGTCCTAAGTTTGGCGTGTTTGCAGATGCCGGATACAGCACGGCAACACTCGGCAGCTTCTATCATTATTTCGGCGCCAGCGGAGGCTTCAGCCTTAGTCTGCCAATCTATGATGGCGGTAAGCGGAAGCTGGCTATCCAGCAGGTAGGCTTGCAGGAAGATACCCGCCTCGGCTACCGGGATTTCTTTGTACAGCAGTACACGCAGCAATTGGCCGGCCTTGCGCAGCAGCTATCCGCAACAGATGCGCTGCTCCACGATATCGACGAGCAAATGACTTATTCCAAAGGCCTGATCGATGTTAACGAAAAGCTGCTGCAGACCGGCGACGCGCGGATTCCCGACTTCGTGATCGCCATCAACAATTACCTCACGGCCAGGACGCTGCTAACACAAAACCGCATCAGTCGCCTGCAACTTATCAACCAGATCAACTACTGGAACCGGTGATTAAATGGGACAAAAGATGAAAGACAGAAGACGAAAGAGCAAATCATCGAAGCTGCGCATACTGCAGCTCTGTTGCCTTTGGATCGCTTTTATGATGGCATCATGCAGCGGCAAGCACGAGGCAGCGACTACAACGGCGGAAGCGCCGGCAGCAAGCACTAAAACGCCTGTTACCATTACCACCATCAGCAATCAACCGCTTACGGAATATGCAGAGCTGAATGCCACCTCGCAGTTTATGCAGAAGAACTACGTGAAAGCGAATGTGAACGGATATATTCAAACCGTGAATGCCGCGCCAGGCAAGTATGTCAGCCCCGGGCAAACACTTTTTACCCTGAAGACGAAGGAGGCGCAGAGCATCGGTAACGCCGTTAATAAGCTGGACCCCTCTTTTCGTTTTTCCGGCATCAGCAGTATAAAGGCTTCGGGGCAGGGCTACATTACGGTGCTGAGTCATCAGGCCGGCGATTATGTGCAGGATGGCGAGCAGCTTGCCATCATAAATGACGCCGCCTCTTTTGCCTTTATCCTGAATCTTCCCTACGAGCTGCGACCTTATTTATCCAAACAAAAAACGGTGATGCTATACCTGCCGGACAGCACCACGCTCACCGGCACGATTGCGAGTGTGATGCCCTCAGTTGATCCGGCATCACAAACGCAGCAGGTAGTAATAAAGGTTGCCGGCGCGGCTTCGATTCCTGAGAACCTGATCGCTAAAGTCCGCATCATAAAAACGCAAAGCAGCAATGCGCAATCACTGCCGAAAGCCGCGGTACTAAGCGATGAGGCGCAAAGCGGGTACTGGGTGATGAAGCTGATAAACGATAGCACCGCGGTAAAGGTGCCGGTACAGCGCGGCATTGAAACGGCAGATGTGGTGGAGATAAAAAGCCCCTCATTCGCAGCGGGAGACCGCATTCTCCTGACCGGGAATTACGGCCTCGCCGATACAGCCGGGGTCATCATCGAAGCAAAGCCGGCGCAGCCATGAAGTTCTTTCACAGCCATCGCAATCCGCTCACGGCCGTCCTGGTAATTATTATCCTCGGCGGCATGTTTGCGTATGGCAAAATGCAGACTGCGCTCTTCCCGGAAATCACTTTTCCAAAAATAAAGATCATTGCAGACGCAGGCCTGCAGCCGGTGGATAAGATGATGGTGACGGTCACCAAGCCACTGGAAATCGCCATCAAGCAGGTGCCTGATCTGCTAAAGGTTCGCAGCACAACGAGCCGCGGCTCCTGCGAGATTTCTGCCTTCATGAGCTGGGATGCAGATGTCGATCTCGCGCAGCAACGCATCGAGTCGCGCATTGCGCAGATACGGAATACGCTGCCGCCCGACATGCAGCTTACCATCGAGCGCATGAATCCGTCCATCCTGCCGGTAATAGGCTACACGCTGGAAAGCCATGGCCGCACGCCGATAGAGATGCGGCAGCTGGCCTCCTACACCATCAAGCCATTTCTCTCGCAGGTGGATGGCGTGAGCGAGATACGCGTGATCGGTGGCCGGCAGAAGGAATACTGGATCACGCTCGACCAGCAAAAGATGAGCACGCTCGGCCTCTCGCCCGACAGCATCAGCGCGGCGCTGGCGCAAACCAACTTCATCAAAAGCAACGGCTACCTCAGCGATTACCGGTTGCTGTATCTCACCGTTACGGACGCTACGGTGCGCAATACGGATGATTTGAATAATGTGGTTGTCCGCAATGATGGCAATAGAATCGTGCGGCTTCAGGACGTATCTACGGTTGGCGTGCATGAAGCTACCGAGTACATCCGCATCAATGCCAATGGCCGCGAAGGCTTGCTGGTAGCGGTTATCAAGCAGCCCAATGCCAACCTCGTGAGCGTATCGAAGGCGATGGAAGCAAAGATTGCCGCACTGACAAAAATCCTCCCGCCGGACGTAACGATCCGGCCTTATTATGTGCAGGCAGATTTTGTGAATGATGCCGTGCATAGCGTGACCGATTCCCTGTGGATCGGGCTCGCGCTGGCGATAATCGTCGCCATTATTTTCCTGCGATCGCTCAAAGCAAGCGCTACGATTCTCATTACTATTCCTGTCACGCTCTGCCTCACTATCATCGTGCTGTATGCCATCGGCTACACTTTTAATATTATGACGCTGGGCGCTGTGGCAGCGGCTATCGGGCTTATTATCGATGATGCCATAGTGGTGGTGGAGCAGATACACCGCACGCATGAAGAGCATCCCGATGAGCCTACAAAAGGGCTGGTGCACAAAGCGATTAATTACCTCTTCCCGGCGATGCTCGGCTCATCCGTCAGCACCATCGTCATCTTTATTCCTTTCCTGCTGATGACGGGTGTTGCCGGCGCTTACTTCAAGGTAATGACCAATACGATGATCATTACGCTCGTGTGCTCATTCTTCGTTACCTGGATTGGCCTGCCGGTGGTTTATCTTCTTCTTACCCGCGAAAAGCCGGTTGCGCAAACGCCAAAGAAAACGGCGGCCGTAAAGAAGCAGCGCTGGGTAGCCTGGTTCATCACGAAGCCCTGGGTAAGCATTGGCATTGTAGTCCTACTCATCGCTTCGTCCGCCCTTATCCTGCCCATGCTGGAGACCGGCTTTTTGCCGGAGATGGATGAAGGCAGCATCGTACTCGATTATTCTTCGCCGCCCGGCACCTCGCTGGAAGAGACAGACCGTATGCTGCGCGAGGCAGAGAAGATCATTACCGCAACGCCTGAAGTACAGGCCTACAGCCGCCGCACGGGTACGCAGATGGGCTTTTTCATCACCGAGCCGAACAGGGGCGATTACCTCATTCAATTAAAAAAGAAGCGCAGCAAAAGCACCGATGAAGTGATTGCCGGCATCCGGGCTAAGATCGAAGCCTCGCAACCCGCGCTGCGTATAGATTTCGGGCAGGTGATCGGTGATATGCTGGGCGACCTGATGGAATCGGTGCAGCCGGTAGAGCTGAAGATATTTGGCAACGATCAAAAGAAGTTGCAGGAGCTATCTACGCAGATAGCGGGTGTGGTGACCGGGATAAAAGGCTCGGCGGATGTGTTCAATGGCATCGTTATTGCCGGGCCCTCCCTGAGCATTACGCCTGATTTTGCAAGGCTGGCGCAGTTTGGCGTCACGCCCGCAAGCCTGCAATACCAGCTGCAAACCGCGCTGGAAGGGAATGTGGTGAGCAGCATCCTGGAGCCGGAGCAGCAGCCCGCAGTGCGCATTGTGTACCCCGGCAACCGGAGGCTGAGCATTGCCGATATTCCGAACCTCAAGCTCTCTATCCCCGGCGGCAGGCTGCAGCCTATCACGCAGCTGGCAACGGTAAAGATCAATGCCGGCGATGCAGAGATCCAGCGCGAAAATCTGCAAAGCATGGGCGTGGTTACGGCACGCCTCGAAGGGCGCGGACTGGGTACGGTAATGGCGGAGATCAAGGCTGCCATTGGTAAAAAGGTATCCTTACCGCCGGGCTATCATATCGAGTACGGCGGCTCTTATGCGCAGCAGCAAAAATCGTTCAGCGAGCTGTTGTTGATCCTGTTTACCGCAGCGCTGCTGGTGTTTGGCGTCATCCTTTTTCTCTTCAAAGATTTCCGGGTGGCGCTGCTCATCGTCCTGCTTGCCGTGCTCGGTATTTCGGGCTCTTACATCGGCCTCTTTCTTACCCACACGCCGCTGAATGTCGGCTCCTACACCGGCCTCATTATGATCGTGGGCATCATTGGCGAGAATGCCATTTTCACCTTCCTGCAATTCCGGGAAGAGCTGCATCGCAAGCGTGTGGATGAGGCCATCATTTATTCCATCTCTACCCGCCTCCGCCCTAAGCTGATGACCGCGCTGGGAGCCATTATAGCCCTGATGCCGCTTGCATTGGGCATCGGTACGGGAGCGCAGCTACATCAGCCGCTGGCCATTGCCGTGATCGGCGGTTTTCTCATTGCGCTGCCTTTGCTGCTAATAGTATTGCCGACCTTTTTGCGCCGGATTGCGCACAATTGGCATTCAGAAGATTTTGCATAATAATAACTTTGGTATTATGCAGCACAAAAGCATTTGGATACTCATTGATTGAAGAGGCTGGAATCTTCAGGTTGTCTCCAAAATAGAGTAATGGAGTGGATTAATATTTCAATACCTCATCATCCAAGCGACTTTTCACTTTGCCTGGTACTTAACCCGGCCTTTTGTAGCGCAGGGATAAACCGGGGATAGCTCGAGATGGTTAAATGGTATAATTCCGAGTGAGTAAATTGCTAATAATCCGAATCAAGCCAATTAGTACACCCTATTGCTCCCAAAAAAGAAAAAAGCCTTTCAGCAAATAGCTGAAGGGCTTTTTAGATCTTGGAAGGAGGCGGGGAAGTTTCGAACTATTTTGAGGCGGACTTGGGGATGCTTGAACAGATGTGAGACCTTTCGGGCAAGCGAAGTATAATATGGCAAACCTCGCAACCAAGGCAGACGATCAAATACGATAGCTGTTAGCTGGGATTTGCCCCATTTTCCGTACCGGAGACAGGTGGCCATTCAAACCCCACACTGTTATTTCATTTGGAAAACAGAATTTCATCATTCGATCTGTCTATCCATATAAAATTCCTCAGCGTATGAAAACATCATGATGTAGGAATTGAATGCAGGCTTCCACTACCATACCGGAGCTTCCTGAACAATTGCCCGGTTAAATTTGAATGTAGTGACCGCCCTCGAATAAGCTTTTTGATTTCGCCCCTTTGCATTAATCTACGTTGTATGTTGCTAACTTCATATAATACATTGCACCTGCACTAATACATGACTATGAAAAAATTACTTCCGGTACTACTGCTGCTGATCTCGTTTTCGCTTCATGCGCAGGTTCCCGGGCTCGTCTGGGCCAGCACATTCGGAAGTGTTCTTGAAGACTATACAAATGCCGTTACGGTAGACGCATCCGGCAATGTGTACACAACCGGATATTTCTCCGGCAGCGCAGATTTCGATCCGGGCCCCGGTACCGTGAATCTCGTATCCGCCGGAGGTACAGACATCTTCATTTCAAAAACCGACAGCGCCGGGAATCTGATCTGGGCCAAAAGTATCGGAAGTGCCGGATCTCAGCTGGGCACCGATATCGTGCTAGATGCGTCCGGCAATATCTACGTCACTGCTGGTTCGATGGTACGGTGGATTTCGATCCGGGAACAGGAACGGCCAACATGACGGGCGCCGGATATGGCGACACGTACATTCTGAAGCTCGATAATGGGGGCAATTATATCTGGGCAAAGAGATACGGAAGCACCGGCGCTGACTGGCCGGACGCCATATCGGTCGACGCGTCCGGCAATATCCTGGTCTGTGGGTTCTTTTACGGGACTGTGGATTTTGATCCGGGCGCAGGTAACTTTTCGCTCACCGCAGCGTCCACAAGCGCGTATGACGCCTGTCTGCTGAAGCTCAATGCCGCCGGCGATTTTCAATGGGCCATGCGCTTTGGCGGCCCGTCGTCCGACGTTATATCCGACGTGCTGTCGGATGCCGCCGGAAATGTTTACGCCGCCGGATACTTCAGCGGCACGGCTGTCGACTTCAATCCGGGCCCCGGCGTTTTCAACATGGACTCCATTCTGCGCAATGATGCCTTCCTGATGAAGCTCAGCCCATCGGGCAGCCTGATCTGGGCGAAGGATCTCACGGCGAATTCCGCCAGTGGCAACGAGGGCGCGACCGACATGGCATTCGACCCGGCGGGAAATATCTGCGTCACTGGATACTTTGACAGCACTGCCGACTTCGACCCGGGTCCCGGCAACCTGACGATGGCGACACAGGGGCAGTACGATGTGTTTATCAGCAAGCTCGACACCGGCGGAAATCTTCTGTGGGCGAAAGCCTTTGGCGGAAAGAATCGCAGCACGCCCGAAGGCATCGCGATTGACAGAACCGGAGCCATTTTCATCAGCGGCGATTTCAGCGATACGCTGGATTTTGATCCGGGCCCGGGAACGTCATTCGCCATATCCCGCGACAACTCGTCCGACGTGTTTGTGACCAAGCTCGACGGCGCTGGCAATCATATCTGGGGTACGTCATTCGGCGGGGCAGATTACGACCTGAACGAAGCGATTGCATTGAGCGGGAGCGGCGCAATCTATCTCGTGGGAGAGTTCCGGGATACCTGCGATTTCGATCCCGAAGCCGGGACCAACCTACAAGTCAGCCGCGGCGATTACGACGGATATCTGATGAAGCTTCGGGATCGGCATATCAGCACTGTCGGCATTGCTCAAAGCCCAATACTGCCGGCCATACGCCTGTATCCAAATCCCACGGCCGGTACCGCGACCCTGGGCAGTGATGTAACACTCTCAAATCCGGTATTCCGGCTGCAAAACATCAGCGGTCACCTCCTACGTGAATGGCGGCCCGGCAGCGGCAGCACATTCGGCATTTCGTTGCAGGACTACCCGCCAGGGGTCTACATGCTCAACGTGGATGATGCCACATCTGGAGCGCAACACTTCAGATTGATAAGGCAATAGTTTGCCCGATGCTGATCCATTTAAAATCGAGGCGCCGCTCAAAAAGTTCGTCCGCTGTGCACCCTGTGGTGTACCACTGATCGCCTGTAAGGCTTCGAAAAATCACGAGTTCTATTACAAGTGCAAAACGATTGGCTGCAGATGCAACAGACGAGTTGCAGATTTGCATGAAGTTTTTAGGGCATTACTTTTGACATACGGCATCAAAATGGACGGTCGCATCCGGAAAATGATCGAGCAGCAGATGATCGAAACCTATCACAAGCTGACGTCAGATAAATCCGCTTCGAAAACTGCTATTCAAGGGCAGATTTCAGCGTGAAATAAAAAGTGTGAGCGCTTGGAAGAGCGATACATCTTAGAGAAGTTGAAGCCCGAGATGTTCGCCAAATAGAATGAAAAGTTCTAGTCCGAGAATAAGGACCTGGAGGTGGAACTGGCGAAGACCGGAAATACTTTATCAAACCTGAAAACTGCGTTCAGGAATGCTTTGATTATGCCTCGAAACTCGCGCCCCTGTGGGATTTAGGCGATTATGGCGAGAAGCAACATCTACAATTTATGCTTTTCCCAGACGGGGTTTCTTACGAGCGCAAAAATGACACTTATCGAAACGGTAGAGTGAATTCAGTCTTCAGCTGTGTGTCAAGCCTGGAGCACGTTTTGGCGCATAAAAAAGGGGAAACCGATTTAAAAATCAATTTCCCCACTAGGGTGGAGAAAGGCGGCGAAATGTCGAACTTTTTTACAGCTGATCTGAGACTTTTTGAGAATTATTTCAACCAAGAGAAGCCAAGTAAGGATAATTGAGAAAGAGGCTGTCTAAACAAGCCTTTTCAGGACTAAGTGGAAAAAGGGCGGCGAAATTTCGAACTTTTTCATTGAGGATATGCTACTTATAGAACAGCATTTGATTAGGGAGCTTTAGACGCAGATCGCCTTCGCCCAGTGCCTCCGCATTGCCCGCGCACTGTAGGCTGCAAATAATTAGAAGTAACTGATGTGGACGTTACGCGGTAGTTAGTAGAGCTGGATCCTGCGCTGGACGAATATTCCCGGGTGTACAATGAATGAATTAATATACCGGATACGCGGTATGCGCTGTAGGACGCTTATTAGCTATGTTTACTGTCAATTACATTCTGTTATGAAAATTCTGTTTATCCGAAAATACATTCCGCTACTATTCTTTTCCTTCCTACTACTTCCATCATGTAAGAAAGAGGATACAGCCACGCCGAGAGACCCAAGTTTACCGCCGGAGAATATCGCTGTCCTACGGGACGGAGCTTCTTTTTCTCAGGACCTAACCCTGATGCAAAATGTATTCGGCGGCAGCTCTATTGGCGTTTACGACTTCAGCATCGACCCAAGCAATAATTTTTTGCACATGCTCTACTATACAAAAGTCTTAGGGCAGCAGGGCTTCATCATCAACAATGTGCATTCCTATCATAACCTTGACACTAAAAAAGGTGATGTCTATTCCGGCCCACAGATACCGGCTGTGGACGGCGCAGATAACCATTACGCATTTATGCCTTACACAGGTAAGCTAACGGCCTTTCATAACTTTCCCTATGCCATCGGCGGCTATCAGCAGGCATTCTGGAATGGCGATGGCATCATGGAGACTCCAATGCCCTGGGAGCCATCATCCATAGGGTTTGGCTATACCGGCGGTGTGGGCTACAATAATTTTTATACTGACTTGGGTTGGCGAAAGCATTACATGACCATAAACCCAAATCCGGCAAGCAGCACCCGGGTTACGCTCGTCCACCGGGAATATATGAGCCCGGCGCACAGCGGGCAAACTCTGGCATCTTTCCCCGAGCCTCGTTGGCCCGATGTATCACCTGTGATCATTACCGTTTGTAAGGACAGCGTAATTGCTTACAAATTTCAATATTCAGATACCAGCAACGGCATCGTTACACGCTACGC
Source organism: Chitinophagaceae bacterium (assembly GCA_965246905.1). Lineage (GTDB taxonomy): Bacteria > Bacteroidota > Bacteroidia > Chitinophagales > Chitinophagaceae > UBA1952. The sequence goes on along the minus strand of CBDFFZ010000006.1, from coordinate 36,920 downwards.
AAAGACCGGCCAGCTCACGCCAACCGGATATGGCAACGTGATCTACACAACGCAGCGTCATTACAGCGCAGGTGGCAAAAAGCTGGTGATGATGGTGCGCGATGACGACAATAAGAAATACTGGACCTACACTTATAATCACACGACCGAAACGCTGGCCGCGGTGCTGTCCAATGTTGATCTTCCCTACTCTGGTGAAGGCTCTGACCTGGATATGGATGATGATGGCAACGTTTACTACACCGGCGTTTCCGGCAATGGCAGTGGCGCGGGCGTATCTATCTACAAGCGGTCACCATCAGGTGCTACCCTTGTTGGCTCTGACGATTTTTTGAAGTTCGGCACCGTATCAAAATTGCATTATCTGAATGGGAAAGTGCACATGGTGGTTACCGGCAGTGTAAGCGGTACTGATTTCTGGAAGCAGGTGGCCTATATCACGCAGAAATAGAAATAGCTAAAAATTTATTCCTACCATGCAAAAACCAATTCAGATACCCGGGCGCGGGGCAAAATGGATACTGCGCATTATGGTGGGTGGATTTATTACACTTGCCGTTGCCATGATCTCTTTCATCCTCGTCACCTGGTATCTTGGAAGCACGGCGAGGATCCGCGACCTGGAGCTACAAGGCGAAGTAGTATCCATCCGCCAGGTAGACCCTCACGATACTAAATGGTTCTCCGCAGCCCTCACAGATGGCAAAAGTATTGTGCTGGAAGATGCTATGTTGGGGGTATTGGCAATTGGCGATTCCCTGTTTAAGAAAAAGCGAGAAAATTTTTACACCATGAAACAGAAGAGCACCGGAACGATAACACGCATCCGGATCATTCAACCCTGATGCACCTTATAAAATCAACTTTAAAACATGATTAAATATCTAAACCTACTGTTGCTTGCCAGCCTGTTTGTTGCCCCGTTTAGCGGCCTTTCGCAGTCATCGAATTCCGTTGCGACAGCGGCACCAAAGGCGGAAGATTGCTTTGCCACAGGATACCATGAAATTACACTGAAGCTGACGGAACATGGTGATACCATCGTGCTCAGCACAGGCGGACATGCTGCCTACCGCGATCGCTTTTTTGATGCTGCAACCGGTAGATATTTGCACACAGCTTACCCAACATTATACACGATTGCGGGCACAGCAAGCCCAGGCTTTGGCCTCTATAGCACAAACGCTAATGGGGAGCTTACGCTGAAGACAGTAATGGTGAAGGATAGCAAAAACTATGGTTGTGACATTTTTAAGATCAATGCACAAGGCAAAAGTGGAAAGCGTATTGGCAAACAGGCGATGCCACCACTACTGGTTTCGCGGGATGAACGGTTTATAATAACGAAGGAATTTGTTGTGATCGATGCAACTAAGGGCAAAGAAGTGGTTGACATACATGCTAAGTTGTATCATGACAATATAACCTTAAGCAGCGATCGAACGCACGCAGCATTCGTGCATAACCTTGCGGGAGAAATCTTAATTATGGACCTGACAAACGGCGATATTATCCGTACGCTTAAGGCACCGAATAGTATTGAATATGACACTGTATATAATAGCAATAAAGGAAATAAAATTGCACTCATTGCGCTTCCGGATATGCAAAGTTTTGTCGTCGCCATTTCAAAGGGAGTTAGGGGCTTTGAAGGCAATGCTTGGTTGTGCAGGCCAGGCCAGGAGCCGCTCCCCCTATGCAGTCCGGATATAGAGCAAGAAAAGAAGGAGGCGTCAGATGCCGAGAGTCACAGCAGTTGGCAAAATCAATCATCCACACGGACTGTACCAACAACAAAACCGGTAATAAGCACAGCGGAAGAAGGCGAATCCAGAACATCATCCGCCTACACCAAGTGCCCTGATTGTAATGGGACGGGCAACATCATGCAAAAGAACGTGGATTACAATAAGACAACGACCAGCTATTCATCCGGCGCAGGCTCAGGATCTGTGAACTATAAAGTAACCTCTACGCCTGTTTATAACAACTATGCGCAGCGCACTATTTGCAGCCGCTGTAAGGGCTCCGGGCGCCTGAAGAAATAGCGAAATTTTTTACGAAAAAGTGCTCGATGCCACTTCTAAAAGTAACTCCGCGCACTGGGTGGAGAATAGCGGGATCGAACCGCTTACCTCTTGCATGCCATGCAAGCGCTCTACCAATTGAGCTAATTCCCCTCTTTTTAAAGGATTGCAAATATAGGCGCTCCCCTATTAATCCTCCAAACAATTTCCTATCTTTATTAAAACACCGGAACAGCCATGTGGAACCAGATTCTCACGTATTTCTACCTGCGCAAGCGCGATCCTAATGCGCCGCATAACACCAATATTTTCCTCATGCACGGCATGAACCGCATCTCCATTTTTGTATTCCTCATTGCTATTATCGTGATGATTGCACGGGCTATTTTCCGGCACTAACCACCATCCATTTCCTCCCAAAGGAGCGGCGTTAAGTTTTTTCTTGCGGGGCCGGTGATAAGCTCACCATTGGGCATATAGCGCGCTCCATGGCAGGGACAATCCCAGCTTTTCTCTGCGCTGTTCCAGGCTACGATGCACTTTGCGTGCGGGCATACCGGATCTACGGCTGTTACTTTTCCCTTCTCGTCTTTATAGAGCGCTACTTTCTTTCCTTCCCAATCGGCCAGTACAGCTTCTCCTTTGGCTACTTCTGCCAGCGTACTGATCTTCTCATACCCAAAGCGCCTGCCTATGAACTGGCTTACCACATCCGTATTCTCCTTTACAAATTCCGTAAAGCCGGCAATTGGCTTAATACGGCCTGGTTTCAGCATTTCCGCATAAGGGCAGGCCTCGCCCACAATTGCTCGGGTGAGCATAATGCCTGCAAGTGTGCCCAGCGTAATGCCATTGCCACTATAGCCAGTGCCCGTATAGGTATTGCTATGCAGCGGCATCAGGCCGATATAGGGCAGGCCATCCGCAGAAGTGTAATACTGCGAAGACCATTTGTAATCGATGGCTTCAATAGTATAGATGCTGCGGAGATAGGCCTCCAGCTCTGTAAATACGGCTTCTGTATTTTCTTTGTGGCCGGTCTTGTGGTCGAAGCCGCCCGCGATGATGTATTTCACACCATCCACCTCGTGTGTACGGAAGTAGTGGTACGGGTCCTTCATATCATACACCAGCCCATCCGGATAATAACCTTCTTTAAGCCGAAAGGCCGCTGCATAGCTGCGGTAAGGCCCGCAACGGAAGTGCAGGATATTGATGCCCGGCGGGATGTGCGTGGCGTAGATCAGTTTATGTGCTTTGAGTTCGCCAAGCGAAGTGGTAGCTATTACTGCGTCCGCTTCTTCGGCAGCCATCTGCACCGCGCAATGCTGGAGAATTACTCCGCCAGCAGCTTCAAATGCTCCGGATAATGCAAGCAGATATTTAGTGATGTGTAGCTGCCCCTGAAAATCAAATTTACAGACTTTGGTAAAGGGCAGCGGCACAGGTATCTGCTCACTCCAGCTTACCACGCAGCCCGCGCGCTCTGCGGCATCTTTTATCTCCTCAAGCTCTTTTTCCTCGTTGGTGTCCTGCGCAAAAAGATAGCCGGATTTGTAGGCGAAATCGCACTTGATGTCATAGCGCTCCACCATTTCCTCTATCTTATCGATCGCTTCGCGGCTGGCATCGGCCATGAGCTTTGCTCCCTCTTTGCCAAAATCCTTTTCAATGATATTGTATGGCGAATCCAGCATGGTATTGAGATGCGCTGTGGTGCCGCCCGTAGAGCCGAATCCGAGTGTATGCGCCTCTGCGATCACGCACTTCTTTCCTTTTTCCTGCAATAATAGCGCGCTGGTGAGACCTGTAATGCCGCCGCCTACAATAAGGACATCATACGTCTGCGCTTTATCAAGGCTGTTCTTCGGTGTATAGGCGTTCTCATTCTGCCACAGGCTTTTAAGGTAGCCGTCTCTGTTCATCATCCGGTTTGGTTATTGGTTGTATTCCTGAAGGGCATAAAATTAGCGCCGCAAGTTGTTGCTTTAGATAGCCGATTTTCTATTTCATTGCGATTTAACGCCCGCGGTCGCCGGAGCGCTCTCTTTCAGTTCTTCCCCGCCGCAATGGATTAGCGGTATTTTCTGCATAATGTGCACGCTGTGCTATTAGCGTGATGGCCTGGAATACAGCTTCGCGAAACGAGGAAGGATCGGCCACGCCTTTACCGGCAATGTCGAACGCGGTGCCGTGATCCGGCGAGGTGCGGATGACAGACAATCCGGCTGTAAAGTTTACGCCTTCGCCGCCTGCAATGGTTTTAAAAGGCACTAATCCCTGATCATGGTACATAGCCAGCACGGCATCAAATTCTTTATAGGAGCTGCGTGCAAAAAAAGCATCGGCGCTGTAGGGGCCGTAGATGGTATGGCCCTGCTGCTGCAACCCTTCGAGCACCGGGCGGATGATCGTTTGCTCCTCGGTACCTATCTTGCCATCGTCGCCGGCATGGGGGTTGAGCGCCAGCACGGCGATGCGCGGCTTATCGATGCCGAAATCCTTTATCAGGCATTCGCGCAGCACGCCGATCTTGGAAAGCAGCAGCTCTTTGGTGATAGCGCCCGCTACCTGCCCGATGGGTATATGCTCAGTTACGAGGCCCATGCGCAGCTCTTCGGTATAGAGCAACATGAGCACCTCCTTAGCGCCGAATTTTTCTTTAAAGAAAGGCGTGTGGCCGGTAAAGGGAAAATCCTGCAGGTGTGTATTGCTTTTATGGATAGGTGCGGTTACGATGGCATCGAGCTGGCCATCTTTAAGGCATTGAGCCCCTACCATTAGGGAGCGCACTGCGTATTTGCCACCGGTATCAGTAAGAGTGCCGGGCTGTATGGATACTTCCTCATCCCAGCAGGGGAACAGGTTGATAACGCCAGGCTTCAGCGATTCAAAATCCCGGATGACGGTATATTTGAATGTTCCATCCTCCACCGGCTTATTGTAGTAGTTGATGAGCTTCTCCGAGGCAAATATCACGGGTGTGCAAAGCTCCAGAATGCGGGCATCCGCAAATGTTTTGATGATAATTTCGGGGCCTACGCCATTAAGATCGCCGGTAGTAATGCCGATGACTGGTTTTTCCTGCATGGGAATAAAGGTAAGCGCGGTTCGGGAATTTGGGAAAGGGAATTTGGAATTGGGAATTCGGGAAAGGGCCTGTACTGTAATCCTTTTTTATTCTCCTCCCTACCTGACTCTGTATGTACCTTTCCTATTCCCCCCAATTCCCTTTCCCCAATTCCAAATTCCTAAACCCCGCGCTATCTTTACGCTATGCTCAACAGGTTGGAGAAAGAGGATAATTACCGGCATAAGGCACTGCGCAGGGAGCTGCTACAGGTATTGCGCGAAAAGGGTATAAAAGACGAGCGGGTGCTTGCCGCAATTGAAGCTATACCGCGGCATTTCTTCCTCGATTCTGCTTTTGAGCGCTTTGCTTATGAAGACCGTGCTTTTCCTATTGCGGCCGGGCAGACAATCTCGCAGCCTTATACGGTTGCCTACCAATCGCAATTGCTGGAAATTAAAAAATTTGACAAGGTGTTGGAGATTGGTACAGGTAGCGCTTACCAGGCTTGTGTACTGGCAGAACTGGGCGCACAGGTGTACAGCATCGAGCGGCAGAAGGAGCTGTATGATTTTGTGGGTAGCTTCTCTCTCCTTAAAAAATACCCAAACATCCGCCGCTTTTATGGTGACGGTTTTCTGGGGTTGCCTTCCTATGGGCCATTCGATAAAGTGATCATTACCGCTGCCGCGCCGTTCATCCCGCCAAAGCTTATGGAGCAGCTAAAGCCGGGTGGTTTTATGGTAGTGCCGGTGGGCGATGATGCGGGGCAGAAGATGATGCGGGTTACGAAGGGCAAAGATGGGGCAATAATAGAGGAAGAGCTGGGTGTAGCTTCTTTTGTGCCGATGCTGCAAGGGAAGAATAATATGGGTGCCTTGTAAGCATAAGCTGCTATTAGTTGCGGCAGAATAAACTCTGCTATTTTAACGCTACCAGGAATTTAGTATATTTATGGCAGGTGAATGTATTATCGGCAGAATGCCTCTTTAACCTGAATTGCAGCGCCATCCTGTCTCTATTCCCGGAAAGCTAACTTATTATTAAATAGTAATATTGATGGATAAGGAAATTATTACGCTGCTGGTGGATGATGAAGACGGATGCCTGGATATTCTGCAATACTATCTTCAAATTCATTGCCCGAGGCTTAAGATCGCTGCTACGGCAAACACACCCGAACAGGCTGTCGGGCTGCTGAATACCTTACCCATAGATCTTGCTTTTCTGGATATCCACCTCTTCGACAGCAATATCTTTCAACTGCTTCCCCGGCTGAACAATCCTAATATTGAAAAGGTTTTTGTAACTGCGTATGATGAGTATGCGCTTAAGGCTTTCAGCATTTCCGCGCTTGATTACCTGCTGAAACCACTTGACACAAAAGAGATTATCCGATGCTATGAAAAAATTGCCCGGCACTTTGATGGCGCCAACTCTTTTGGAAAGAATGATATAAAACCGGAAAAAATTACGCTTCGCCAAGGAAACAATCTATATATTATTCATACGGAAGACATTCTGCTGCTTAAAGCAAAAGGTATCTATACCGATATTTACTTTGAGCATGATAAGAAAATAAAGAATATTCTCGTATGCAAGCCCATAAACCTCGTCCATAAGCAATGGAGCCTGCCGGATCTGATACAGGTACACCGATCGTATGTAATCAACTTAAAATGGGTAAGAGGAATCAGGAAAACGGGCATTAACCTGAGCCTTGAAATGCATGGAAACCATATAGTGCCCGTAGCTAAAAGAAGAGCAAACGAATTTCTTGAGCGCTTCCAATAAAAGCCATACCCGCCTGCTGATGCACTATTTATCGGCGATAGTGGCGGTTATTCTTGCCTGGCTTCTTATGCCCGGCACAGTACAGGCGCAATATATAAAGCACCTTAATGCCCGCCAGTTTCTGGGCACTTCCAATATATATCATGTAACCAAGGACCGGAACGGCTTTTTATGGTTTTGCACCAACTATGGATTGGTGAAATACGACGGCCATACCTTAGAGCATTTTGCCAGAAAGAATGGACTGGCGGACAATACTGTATTCAATATTTATGAGGACCGGCGCGGCAGGATCTGGCCTTTCTGCTATAACGGCAGTTATTGCTTTATAGATGGCGATAGTGTGCATAATGAAGCGAATGATGCCGAACTGCGCGCATTGCCGCATACCAATTCCTTCATATTGAATATGATGGAGTCGGATGATTCCGTTTTCTATGCTAAGTTCAGCTCTCAAAAGCTGTTGTCTTTTAAAGGGAGTTATATAAAGCTTGAGCAGCAATCCACCCATCAGCCGGTAAAAACTGCGTTGAGCGGCAATAAGGCCGACCTGTTGTATAAGGTTTCATCCGGCTATATCGTATTTGAGCGCGACCGCAGGCTTATATCGGATAAGGCAGGGCTTAAAATATATAGCAACGATTCGCTTAGCTGGTTTATAGATGATCCATCGCTTTCAGAATCTATTGTAACTGATCTGTTTAAAACGAAAAATGAAATCATTGTGTGCAGCAGGCAGGGCCTGGAGATTATCGACATTGCCACGAAAGAGCGCACCCGTTTATTGCAGGGAATTAAGGTAAGTAGCTGCACCGCTGATATTACCGGGAACCTTTGGATAACGACCATTGAAAACGGACTGTACATTATACAGAAAGAGGTAAATAACATACATCACATTGCTGGCTTTGATGGGCTTAAATGGACGGTAGTAAATAACGGGCGGCTCATATTTGTGAAAGAAGGGCGGCTTTATGAGCTCCTCCCGGAGGGGAACAAGATCGTGCCTAAGCTTATAATGAACAACATCCCGGATTTTTACGACCTGGTGATGCTTACGGATAAATTTGCGTCTTTTTATAATCCGGTAAATAAACGGGGCATTATCCAATCAAGAAATGGTGCGATAATGCTTAAGCAGGGCTACTTCTTTAAAAAGATGTACTCGTTTGAGCAACATTCTTTCTTCGCATTCGGGCAAAACAATACCTACTATTACGATCTGGATAAGGCTGCCTTAAAGCTGAAGAACATCACTGAATATCCGGATAAAATCACGGCCTCTGTGCAGGATCCCCTGACAGGAACCGTTTATTTTTTAAGTGGGAACAATTTATACCGGTGCAACTTCGGTAGCGCTAAAAGCGAGCTCCTTTATTCATCTACAGCTCTTGCAGGTGCAACTTCTGTGCTCCTGCAGGATTCCTCTCTGCTCATTACAACAGACAAGGCCGGCTATTATTCACTCTATCCAGTATGCAGCAAAGGCCGCCTTACTTTTCAGAAACTTGGCCAGGCCGTAAACGGGCTCGTGCCCGTTACGGTGAGCAGGATGATTGCGCTCGCCGACGAAGATGGATTTCTGGTAACGGGTGCAGGAAAAACCCGGATAATACAAAAAGTGCTTTATCCTTTTTCCTCATCGGAATATGAGCAGATAGCCAGGCTGGGAAGCAATTATCTGGTGCAGTTGGATGGGCAGCTTTTCTATTTTGATACTTCGCTGATGAATAAACACATACCGGCGTCTAATGTGTATCTAAAACGGTTATCAATAAATGGAAAGGATTACAAAACAGGCGCTATAGACATCAGAAATACAACTAAGCTGGATATCCGGCTAAGCATAAGCCTGGTGGATTTTAGCAACATTGTTCAGGGGCTCAAATACCGGATCACCGGCCCCGACCTTGCCGGAGAATGGATCAGAACCCAGGCCACGGAATTGACCTTTGTATTGAGAAATCCTGGCAAGTACCGGTTAGAGATCTCTGCAGACACGGAAAACGGCAACTTTCCGCCGATTATCCGTAATATATGGGTGCATACCCCTTTTGTACGCTCTACTGCTTTCTATTTCGCCTGTATTTTACTTTTCCTGCTCCTTTGCGGTTTTGCCCTGCTAAGATTGCTCCGCTACCGAGAAAAGATCTTTACGCAGGAGCTGAACTACCTGAAATTAGAGCACCGGGCAATAAATGCGCTGCTTAACCCACATTTTATCTTTAATTCCATCAATAATATTCAAAACCTGATTCATAAGGCAAAAGCACAGGACGCGGCTGATTACCTGACGAGCCTTAGCCGGCTGATACGGCAGAACCTGGAAAACCTCCAGCACAACCTGGTGCCTGTTGAAAATGAGCTGGAAATGATTGACCGGTACATCCTGCTTCAGAACCTCCGCTTTAATAACAATATTTTCTACCAGGTATCGCCCACCGGCGTAAGCATTGAAAATGCCTATATACCGCCACTGCTCTTACATATATTCATAGAGAACGCGATCGTTCATGGCTTCCGGGATAAGGATAAGCCCTTCCGGATATATCTTTCCATTGAAGCCTATAAGGAGAAATACCTGCGTATTGTCATTACCGATAATGGCGTAGGCCTGCAACCTGTTGAAAATACAGCGGCTATGCACGCCAAAACCTCTTTTGGCATAGCTTTTAACCGGAAGCGGCTTGCACGCCTCTCAGAATTTTACAAGCTGCACCAATCCATTACCCTAAAAGATCTTAAAGCCGGAGGAGGCTGCGGCCTGGAAGTAGAAATTATCCTCTTTGCCCGCCTGAAAGAGCTCTTTGAACAAAAGCACCTTCCCGTTCATTAGGATTTTACGACCGCTCGTTATAGTTTTTTTGACACGCCGTTCGGCCCTTCATAGCTTGCTCCGAATAAAAGGAAAGCTATGATCTTATTAATTACCTGCACGTTTTGTGCGAAGGATATGAGTCCCCCGCTAAAGGGAAAAAACCGGCTGTATGCTGGCTAATGCTTCCTATTATCTGCAATCAAAACAACTCAAATGAAAAAAATAATACTGCTACTTACATCTGTAATAATTACAACTGCCTGCTACTCGCAAACGCTGGTAGCATGGTATCCGTTTACCGGGGGCGCTGCAAATGACCAGTCGCCCAATGCGCTTAACGGCACCTTAGTGGGAGGACCGGTACCTACTTCCGGCGCGGGCACCGCCGGCCCAAGCACTGCCCTTCAATTCAATGGCACCGGCGGCCAATACGTGCAGGTACCGTATAGCTCCCTGCTCGATTTACCAAAGTGGACCATCATGGCCCAGGTAAAGTTCAACACTTTTACAACCGGTGGCTGTAATCGCAGCATTATAGCAGAGCGCGGCACAACAGCCGATCCCGACTACATTGATTTTGAGGTAAGCAATTTTTGTAATGCTTTGCCGTCCTATAATGCTTACGGCCTTGCCGGGCAGGGCCCCTATCCTGCAATGAGCTCGTACCCGCCCATGCCTCCTTTGAATCCTAATGTCTGGTACTGCATTAGCGTTGCTTACGATGGCAGCACTATCAGTGTTTACGTTGGCGGCGCGCTTATGTACACCAAGCCCATGGCCGCTTATTCGCTAAGCGGCTCAACCCCAATCTTATATATCGGGCAATACCTTGACGGGGCGATTGACGATATTCAGATCTATGCCAATGCGCTTACTCCGGGCCAGATAACAACGATGGCCTGCAGTGCACCATCCATCACGGGCTCAACAGGCAATGAATGGCTACTGGCAGGCAACCATGTAACGGCCAGTGATTATATAGGCACGAACAACCATTTTGATTTTGTCATTAAAACGGATTCACTTGAAAGAGGCAGGGTAACGGCAGACGGAAACTGGGAATTCGGCACTAATAATTTTACAGGAAGTGTGGTATCAGGAGCTACCGGCACCGGGAATGTGACGAATAGTTCTGCTAATTCTTTTGAAATAGGCGCTTCCAATTTTATAGACAATAGCGCAAACAGCGTGATTGCGGGGGAGCAGGATACCATCATCAATGGCAGCTTACAGGATGGCATTGTGGGCAAAAGAAACAGAATAGACCATGCCAGCAACAGCATGAATATGGGGTATCTGAATACCATTGTCAGAACCCCCGGCTATCAATATGCGGTTACAGAGAATATGAATATGGGAGCGGGAAATCATATTACCAACTCAGGGCAAAGCATGGCCATCGGAGAAGGCAACCAACTGGATAGCAGTACCTTTGCATCACTCGCGGCAGGAGGCGGCAATAAGATCAAAACCGGTAGTACCAGTCTTGCATTCGGTAGCGGCAATACGCTTACTTCCACCTCTGCCTCACAGGCATCCGGCAGTGGGAATGCGCTTACCGGCAGCCAGGCGAGCATGGCTTTCGGTGGCGGCAATACCGTAACCGGCAGCCAGAATGTACAGGCAACCGGCCTTGCGAATATTATCAACTCCTCCAGCTATAGCGTAGCCAGCGGCACAACCAATACACTAACCGGCAGCCAGGGCAGCACCGCATCCGGCACAGGCAACCAGATTACGGCAAGCCAGAACAGCGCTAACTCAGGAGCATCAAACATCATCAGTAATGCAGTAAGCAGCATGAACAACGGCGCCAGCAATTCGATTTCATTACAAAACAATGCATTCACCGCAGGTGCCTATAATGTGATCAGCAATACGAACGGCAGCAATGGCACCAGCTGCGTTTCTCTTGGCCAGGACAATCAGATCCATAATTCGTTTGCCAGCGGCATCACCGGCACGGGCAATACCGTTGATAATGGCCTGGGCTCGATTGCGCTTGGCACCGGGGTGCATGCTACCGGCAGCAATGTGCACGTATATGGCGAGCAGATGGCTAATACCCTTCCCCACTCCATCGCAATGGGCTTTAATAACCGTACTATGACCGTAACACAGACAGGTGTTGGCATTTCCGTATCAAACCTTCCAAACTACGGGCCAACGCATCATCTGGAAGTGGATGCGCTCGTCCCCGGGAATCCACTCAACTCCAATATTGCCTTTTTTAACCTGCCGCTCGCTACGCAGCCGGTATCCTCAGTAGTGATAGATCGCTTTACCGGTGAGCTCTTTTATTCGCCAAATGTGCCAGTCAATTATATTGGCAACCAGGGTGTAACGCTTAGCGGCAATGCCTTCCAGCTTGGTAATGTCTGCGGGCAGGCGCAAAGCATTTTTACCGTAAACAGGGAAATAGCGCTTAATAACCGCAACCTCTATTTCAATACAAATGATATTGGCAAGATGTTCATCGGCCGCCAGGCATGCCCCCAGCTCACCACACGCTTAGAGATCAGCACACAGGGCATAGGCAGCGTTTCCAATGGCTACGCAACCGGCATCCCTTCGCCAAGTGGCCTGAGATTTACCGATATGACCATGCAAACACAGTTGGCAACGAACCAAAGCCAGGGTGTGCTTTCTCTTGATGCCGAAGGCGATGTGATCTGGGTAAGAGACCAGACAGGCACCGGCGGCGCACCCCTTGCGGCCAATGAAGGCTGCTCTGTGGATATAACCGGAACGTTCGTACAACTCGGCCAGGATTGCAGCAGCCCAGGCACCAATGCACAACTTACCGGTGATCGCGCCATACCCATGAATGATCATAATATTATATTCAGGGACGGGCCTTTACAGCCCATGGGCAATCGTATAGGAATAGGCCCTTCGGCCTGCACGCCGGGTGCCAAGTTTGAAGTAATCAGGAGCTTAGAGCCTGGAGCAGGATATGACCCGCTGAACAGGGCTATTGCCGGCATCAATAATGATTTTTCACCTATATCCGGCACAGGTGTATATGGCGAAGCCAATGCGCCGCAGAATGCAGATAATTTCGGTGGGGATTTCTTAGGCAAAGCCGGGCATAATGCAACCTATGGCGTAAGAGGCGCAGGCCTTGCTACCGGCGGCAATTTTGCTTACGGCGGCTATTTCTCTGCCTGCAATGCCCAAACAAACATTGGCGTATATGGCACAGCATGCAACAGCTCTAACAAAGGAGCCGGCCCAAGCTTTGCCGGTTTATTTAATGGCGATGTTTCCGCAACGTACTATTTTCAGTCCTCAGACCGGAAGATCAAAAAGAATATAACGCCCATTGCTAATGCGATGGATTTGCTGAACAGGATAGAGCCTAAAAAGTATGAATACAGAACGGATGAATTTCCTGCCCTTAACCTGCCAACCGCAAAGGACAACTATGGGGTAATCGCTCAGGAGCTGGAAGAGGTGCTGCCCTCTTTAGTAAGGGAAGCAGCCATACCGGGCGGCGACAAGGCTTCAGGGAAGGAAACCATCAAAAGCGTGAACTATACCGAGCTGATCCCGATCCTTATCCAGGCTGTAAAAGACCAGCAAAAGCAAATCGATGCGCTGACCGCGAAGCTGGATAATACGGCAAAGCAGCAAAGCGAGCAGGATAAGGCAGTCAGCCACCTGGATATTATGCTCTCGGACAAAGACATAGCTGTGCTTGACCAGAATTATCCAAACCCGTTTGATAAATACACCGCTATTGGCTACTATATCCCTGCAGGCGTTCATACAGCCGTCCTCCAGTTCGCTTCTGTAGAGGGTAGAGTTGTAAAGGCCATGGAAGTGCCTACGCGTGGCAAAGGAATTATAAATGTATATACGCCGGAGTTGAACACGGGTACTTACACTTATACACTGATTGCAGATGGAAAGGTAATTGATACCCGGAAGATGCAGATCATCCGCTAAATCCGGCAGTGCTGATAATTATCGAGAGGTTTTTTTAAGTAAAGAGGTTGCTTTCTATAAAAAGGCAGCCTCTTTTTTAGTGAAGCCATAGAAGGGATAGGGATATTAAATAAGGCCCGGCAACATAACCCTTGCTCAATAAGGACTTAAAAATCAAAATGGCCAATGTCAGCGTTAAATGTTTCCGCTGTTTATCCCATCATTCATAAGCAAGGGCGCAGAAAGCAGCGCTTCCTCATCATTCCTGATGAGGGCGGTCAAAGACTTTATCAGTTTATTGATACCGCTCAACGTTTCCGGGTCTGTTATTTCACCTTCGCTGTTCACCTTTGTTTTAACATGCGAGATCAGGAGCCGGGTATCTGCCGTCATTCTGGCTTCAATAATGAGCAGCGTGCCTGATAATGAGCTGTGTGCCTTTTCGCCCGACAGCGAAGCTGTAATAAGCGCAACGGGCTTTTGGGAAAATTCCATAGAGGAAACCGTCCAGTCAATTGCATTTTTCAGGGTGCCGGGTACGCCAATGGCATATTCCGGACTGCAGATCAGGATACCGTCCGCCAAGCTTAATTGCCGGCGAAAATCAGTAACCTGCTGAGGTACTTCGTGTTCATTATCCAGATCGGGGTTAAAATGCGGAAGCCCGGACAAGCCTTCAAAAATGGTTACAGAGAATATTTCCGATGTCAGGCCGGCGATCGCTTTTATCAGATTCCCGTTGGAAGAAGCCTTTCGTGTGCTTCCTGAAATAGCTAATATTTTTATTTTGTCTGTCATTCGCTGCAAGTTACAGGTTTTGCCAACTCGCTGCGGGCGGGCAACGCTGTTGACAACAAGTAAAAAATCAATCTTGAACTGGCGAGTTAAAACCCGCCTTGATAGCTTACCGAAGTGAAAGCAATAGAATTCTACCCGCTCCTGTCCTGATCCCAAACTTCGCTGCCTATTCTTCTTATTACAGGCAAGGTTGCGTCAAATCAAAAACGTCTGGTCGGCAAGCCTGAGCGCTGCATTTTCATCATGTGTGGGTAAGTAAATTGTTTTGCGGGCTGCAGCGTAATCAAGTAAGTTTTGATAGGTCTGTTTTGATTTTTTATAGTCGGCATTCACTCCCGCCAGTTCGCCTCTAATAACCTGTTCCTGATTGTAGGAGGTATCGCCTGCGAAAATTATATCAAAGTCATCTGTTCTAAAAATAATGGAACTGTGTCCATGTGTGTGGCCTGGCGTTGGAATATAAAGCAGATCTTCTGATTGTGTAATGGCGTAGGCCTGGTTGAACACATTGATTCTGTTTTGCCGATAGCTTACTTTATTGGGCGTAAACCAGGAAGGAAAAGTGCTGGGCATATTGTTGTTGGGGTGATTGAATTCATAATCGCCAACAATGATTTCCTGCCTCGGAAAAAATTTGAGCCCGTCGGTATGGTCAAGATGCAAATGGGTCAAGGCAACTAATTTTACATCATCTAATTTCAGGTTTAATTTGTCAAACTGGTAGTTGAGCTCATCCTGCGGACTAATTTCGAATTTACAGGCGTGCTTAAACTGGTATCTTAAAAACCCGCTTTCTTTTGAAAGATACTTATCTATGTCTGCTATTCCGGCATTTTCGCCAGTATCGATTACGACCAGGCCGTCCGGGTGTTCAATCACCCAGACCCAGATGGGTAAATACTTTGTGTAATGATGATCTAAAAGAATATTTAATCTGGCCAGTTCGCCGGGTCCATTCTTAGTCCTGAAGGCTGTTTTAACGGCAACGGTTCCTGTACACAAGGCATGAACTTTTACATCTTTGCCTTTCAGCTTTACAATTGTCGTCACATTTTTATAGGAGTGGATGTTTCCATCTTCTTTAGCTCCAGGTGAATACAGGCTTGCTGCATTGGCACCTGATGCAAAAAGATCGTTGCTCACTATGCCTGCCCCGGCCAGTGTAAGGGCAGTATATTTTGCTGCATTGCTAATAAATTTTCTACGTTCCATTTTTTATATTTTTTATTGATGGAACAAAAGTATCAAGGGCGCAAAGGCGCAACGATAACAAAAGATAAGATCCGGGCAGCACTACTTTTTTGTGATCCGCTTTCTTATACGGCTTAATGATACCGGGGTGATACCTAAAAAAGTAGCAATCTGATGCTGTGGTATTCTATTCAGCAGATCGGGCCTTTCTTTTTGAAGATTCACATAGCGCTCTTCCGGACTGTCAAGGATCTGAGAGGTAAATAATTCGTGCAGCGACACAAAGCGCTCTTCTAAAACCCTGCGTACAAACTCATTCATTTTGGGAAACCCGACAAATAGCTCCTGCAACGCTCTGTAGGAAATGGCGAGCACATGGCATTCTTCCAGCGTTTCAATGGAATGCCGGCTGGGCTTTTGAGCAATAAAGCTGTCGTAAGCGCCTGCAAACATTTGCTCGGTAAAGAAATAGGCTGAAATGTCTTCACCGTCTTTTTCGTAAAAAAGCCGCATGCAACCATTCAGAATAAAATAAACTTCTTTGGCCGTTTTACCCGCTTTTAAAATATTGGTTTTCTTTTTTAAGACTTTGGTTTCAAAGTGCTTCAATACAATACCTAACTCATTGTCTGTAAAGCCGGTCAATTGCCTGATCGAGTGTATGATATCGTTGTCAGTCATATTTTATTTGAGGCAATCAATAAGGAAGGCAATTGACAAAGAAGCGTACTGCATAGCTGGAATCTTATATATCAAGTCCGAAATTAAGGCTGAATGAAACATGAAAATACAAGTTGAATACATAGCCCAACGATATTTGTCCAGCCTACCTTGCAGCAAGCGCAACGTTTGCGGTAGCAATTTACCCGCCGACTATTTCCGTTGGTGTTCCGTCATACCGCCCATAACCTTTTCCATAATCTTTACCTTCCCCCATCTTGGGACAGTCCGTAATGAATAAACCAGAATTTTTGTCAATAGTCCCGGCAACACGGTTGTTTTACGCCCCAATGCTTTTAAAATGGGTACGCCAATTTGAGAAGGAGTGAGCGACATGGACATTTTCATATTGGCTCTTTGGCTAAATCCGCTCTCAACCGGTCCCGGCGCTGCTGCCAGAATATCTACCCCAAATGGTTTGAGTTCTACGGCCAATGCTTCTGCCAGGGTTTGTACGTAGGCTTTTGTGGCGGCATAGTTTGCTGAATAGGGCGTGCCTTGAAACGCTACCATCGAGCTCATTAAAATAATTCCTCCGCGTTTTTGCTTTACGAATTGCCGACTGTAAAAGTGTGTCAACGACAGTAAGGCTTCGCAATTCACCCTCAGCATATTGATTTCTGCATGCAATGAACCATCGGTAAATAAGCCCGACGTGCCATAGCCAGCCGAAGCAACTAATAACCCGATATTTAATCCTTTTGTCGCCTGAATAACCTTGTCTATGCCTTCTGTTTCGGAAACATCAGCAGCAACGATTTTAATTTCAATATTTGAATTGGCCTTGAGCATTTTTTCAACTTCCTGTAATTTATCGGGGTGCCTTGAATTGATGACAAGATTGAATCCTGCAGTTGCCAATTGAGCAGCCAATTCGAGCCCAATGCCCGATGATGCGCCTGTAACGACCGCCCACTGCCCGTATCTATTCTTTAACCTGCTTTTTTCTTTTGGCGAAAGCCTCATGCTGATATCATTTATGTACAATGCAAAAATGCCGCTGAATGCATGTAAAAAACGATAACAAATGTTTAGACTTTTCTTAACCTTCCTGCTTTTTTAGCCTGCTTAAATGCACTGGCGTAATGCCCAGATAAGAAGCGATCATGTGCTGAGGAACCCTATTGTGTATGTTGGGAAAAACGTCTGTAATGCTGTCATAACGCTGCTTTGGCGTTCTGGCATACATATTCTTAATCCGATCGTCCTGATAAATGAAGTAGAACTCTGCAATGAGCCGCCCCATCTTTTGCCCTTCTGTAAGATTTTTATAACCCCATTCAATGGCCGAACGGGGTAAAACGATTACTTGCGTCTCCTCGACTGCCTGCAAGGTGTAAAGCGACGGTTGTTTTTGGATGAAGTTGGAATAGTCGGCAATAAACTGATTTTCCAGCGCAAGATGTATGGTGTGTTCCATCCCTTCTTTGTCGGTTATTAAAACACGGATAAGACCTTTGTTGATAAAAAAAATCTCATTTGGGATGGCATCGGGCCGGCTTACTATTTCTTGTCGTTTGAAAGTTTTGGTAATAGCCTGATTGAGGAAGGCGTTTAATTCGTCTTCCGAAAGGCTGATCATCTGTTTCATTACCTGCCTGATCCGCTCCATTTAATTTGTCAATGAGGGTTAATCAATTCGGATGGATCATAAGCCGAATCAGTGCTGCTAATAGTTTAGGGCCTGGTAAAGATAGTTTTAATCACAAATGCCTTAGCCCGCCTTTCACCAATCGCTATCAGATGCTGCTGTTAAGCTCCTTAGCGATGTATTCATTAATGATCTTTACGGCGTTCCCTACTCCATTTTCTTTGCGTAAATCCTGCCCAAGTTGATCGGCTTTTGCAATGATGGCCGGTTGCTGCGCAAATAAAATCGCCGAGGCTAATTTTGCAGCTGTCAAACGGCTTTTTTTAATTGCTTTTGAGCCTACACCGAGTTCAAAAACCCGTTGCCCCCATGCTGGCTGGTCCGCATTATGAGGAATGATGATCGTTGGCTTGCCTGCCCGAAGACCTGTTGCTGTTGTGCCTGCACCACCGTGGTGAATCACCATTTTCATTTTGGGAAATAACCAGGTATGCGGAATGCTGTCGGTTAGAAAAATATTATCAGGGATATTTTCGTCGTAAGAAAGATTGCTCCAGCCAAGCCCTACAACTGCTCTTTGTCTGGTAATGTCCAACGCTTCACTGATGATATTCAAGGTGGCTTTGAAACTGCCGATATCTTTCATACTGCCGAAACCAATATAGATTGGCTGTTCTCCCTTGTCAATGAAATTTGTAAGTTCCGTTGGCGCAATAAAATTCGGCTCGTTTTCAACAAACCAGTTGCCGGTTGTATGAATATTGGTCGGCCAGTCGTTCGCTTGTTGAAAGAACAAGTTGCTGTAACCGTTTAGTACCGGCATTCCGCTGTCAATTTGTTGCCGCATAGGCGAAACCGAAAAATTCATCTTCGTTTTTACCCGTTTGTTCCAAAATTCAACCACAGCAGGCCTGGACAAAGACCAGAATAATTTCTCGAAAATTTTATGTGTGATTTTGTTGAATAGCTGGCCTAATCGTGGGCTTGTATAGAACAAAATGGCAGGATAATCTTTTGTCGCAATAATAGGAAATGGATTGGCCATAATGCTCGCCCGTCCCTTCTCCTGTGCCATGAAAAAACCCAAAGGCATCCCCGGATGAAATACGATCATGTCTGCAGATTGGCAGGCAGTCCAGATTTCTCCCTGTGTTTCGACCATCAGCTGCCTTAACTTTTTAGAACCTTTCAAATGGCTCAAAATAAATTTAAGCGGATTGCTGCCTTTCGACATTTCCTGCACTTCGTCGCCATCTATCAATTTCTGAATGTCCACATTAAGCGCGAAAAACTCGAGTCCGTAATTTCTCACAAACGCTTCCTCATTTTTTGAGGATACGATCAGCACTTCGTGTCCTGCGGCATTAAGCCCAAGGCCGAGTGCAATGTAGGGTTGCAAATCGCCTCTTGTCCCAACGGTCGTGATCGCTATCTTCATTTGTTCGTGTCTTTATTATTTATCGTCATGCGCTTGACAACAACTCTTTAAATATAAAATTTTATACCGGCAAAATTCCGCCCATTACTATTAATAAAAAGCCGCCCCTTGGATCTTACTTCCGGGACGGCTATTCAAATCTTAATAAAGGCACTGCTACCTAACCAGCAATTTACGAACCTGCTTATCACCACCGGCTTGTATGGTTATAAAATATGTACCCGGCAATAGCCGTACCGGCACCTGCACCGGTGCGCCAAGCGCCAGATTGCCCATATAAAAAGTGCGTCCTGCCGCATCATCGATCCTTACTTCCGCAGCCGTTTTTACAGCGCTGCTCAGCATAATATTGCGGCCATCGTTCGGGCTTGGATATACTTCCACGCTGTTCAGGAATCCGCCATTGTTTACCGTTGCGGTATTGGAGTAATTCATGGTGCCCCCGGCCTCTTTTTGCCGTATCCTGTAATACGAGCGGCCCGCCTGCGGTGCAGCATCTCCGCTGCTGTAAATGAGGGGATCGTTGTGGTTGCCCTTGCTGGCCACCGTTTTCAGATCGGCATAATGCGCGGCATCCGCTGACCGCTCGATGGTAAAAGACTCACAGTTAAACTCACCCGCTACTTCCCAATCCAGCTCTACGGCCTTATTTTTCGCGGCAGCGCTCAGCTTAATATAAGCTATTGGCAGCGGCGAAGCGCCTGTATGGAACTCATTTACGGGCGATGTTACAGTGCTTTGCCCATCGCTCACGATCGCGTACCATTCATAGCTCTTATTGTTCTGCAAGCCGGCCCAGGTAACGCGGGCATTGGAGCCCGATGCCACATTGGCCACCATCCCAACGGTATCAAACACGCCGCTCATATTGTAGCTCAGGTTAAACTGGCTGTTGGCATCCGTTTCAAACTGGCCCAGCGTTGGCGAATAGGTCTTCACCGAGATCTGGTCCGCTGCCGGGTTGAAGGTCATGATGCGCATCCAGCCATTGCCGCCGTTCGTGCGGTCCTGGTAGTCCGAGAGCATCGTGTGCGTGGTATGGCCCAGGTAAGTATCCGAGCGCATGGCTTCGCCGTTCGGGTTTACGTGGCCGCAGAGCATGAGGTCAAGATTGCGGTTTGCCTTCAGGCGGTCGTAGATGGCCAGGCCCTGCGCGCTCCACGAGCCATCGCTGTTGATGAGCCAGTGGCTGCTAATAATAGCACGGCGTGCGGGATAAGCTTTCAGCAGGCTATCGGCCCAGCGGATCGGCAGGGTATCCACCGCAGGATCATACTCGAGCGATACAGAAAGGAAATCCATCCCGCTTGCGGAGAACAGATCGAAGTGATTATCATTATTGCTGCCGTAATTGCCGCCGTAATAACTTCTTCCCGCAAAGCGGCTGCTGCCGAAATACTGGTTGTAAAAAGTAGTGGTGCCGGTGGCTCCTGCGGGCGACTGATCATGGTTGCCAATGCAAATACCATAAGGCAGGCCGTCAGGCAGTGAGCTGATGCCGAGGTTTTCTATTATTTTAAAAGCGGTGTCGGCACGCTTCCATTCTATCGGGTCGCCGCCGTTATCGCCGTTCTGCACGCAATCGCCAAGCTGTATGGCATACACAATATTTTTCGCGGCGAGGCTGTCCTTTATCCACTGTGTCTGTGCTTTGAAGATGGCATTGGTGCCTCCATTCAACGCCCCTGTATAGAATTGCACATCGGGTATAGGAATGATCGTGAACGTTGGCGAATCCACGGCTGCGCTGCGCTCACGGCCCATAAAGGTTACCGTCATCGGCGAGCCTTCCGGGTCGGTAACATTCAGGCTCAGCGAGTTGGAGTTCACTCCATTTGCGCTGTCTGCAGGCTGATATGCGGTTGGCGGGTTTGGCTGAAGGTTTGGCGGCGCGTAAGTAAGGTTGAATGGCGCACCGGCAACAGATAAAGGAGCATTTACCCGCGTGCCGTTAATGCCCGAAGAGCCGGTACCGGCAAGGGTCACCCCGGTACTGTCGTTCATAGCCCACCGGCCGGTAAGGCCGGCAGGATTGCTGTTGATCTGTGCATTGATGCTGTCGCGGATCTGCTGCATGGTGCGGGCATAATTCCAGATTCTCGCCTCATCCATTACACCTGCAAAATAGCCTGCGGGCACACCGGTAGAGGTCATTGCGGTACCAAGCGCCGCATGTTGTATAGAGGCAGATTGAGGCAGGCGGGCAACTGTCGAGTTTAGCTCAAGATTGCCGTTGATGTAGAGGTTCCAGTCGGTGCCGTCATAGGTGGCCGCCACATGATACCAGACATTGTTCTGCAGCACCGTAGCGCCGGTTACCGGATGGTTTAGCCCCGGCGAGGGCTGGCCGGTGCCTTCCTCGAAATCTGCGCAAAGGTTGCCGCCAGCCGTGATGCCCAGGAAGTAGTTCATATCCAGGTTGGAGCCATCGGATTCTGCACGGCCTTTGGTGATGAGCGGAGTGGCTGTTACGCCGCCGGTGCCGGTTGAGGTAGTGATGCCGGTTCCTGTTTTTTTGATCCAGGTCTCCAGCGTAAAGTTGGCTGCACCCAGGCCCGCTGCGGTACCAAAAGTTGCATACTGGCTGGTGCCATTAAATTTAAAGGCTTCATGGGGGATGACGGGCGCTGCAACACCGGTATGCAGGATGAAGGTATCTACGAGGCAGATACTGTTAAGGCTGTCTTTTACATACACCACTGAGTCCGTAGTTGGGGTTACCGTTTGCGTTTTAGCCGTATTACCATTATCCCAATTGTAGGCACCGGTGTAGGAGGCCGTAAGCATAACCGGTGTGCCGGGAGCTATATTGATGGAATCTTTTTTATTAACGTCCTTCATGATCGTGAACTGATCATCGATGGCGCCGGTGCGGCGGATGAATTTTGCATTCAGGCGATTGCCCTGCACTTCGAAAAAGAACATGCCGCCATCATCGATCGAGAAGGGAAGCGCATTGTGCGGGTAGCCGGTTTGTACGCCGCCATCAGCGCCGGCAGAGCCTGCCACAACATATACCGTACCATGATTCACCTTGCCGGAAGGCACATTGTAAGGGCAGCTTTTCACAGAGCCGTTGTATTTGGCAGATGAGGAATCGGCCGTATGCGCAGCCTTGTTGAAGGAAGCCTCATTGCCATAATGGCCTTTTAAAAGGTAAGAGCGCTCATAGTCGTGGCTATGCCCGCATACAACCATATCCACGCCATTGCGCTCCAGTATCCGGATGAAATTCTGGCGCATGCTTACCAGCTCGCCTTCATTGTCTGAGTTGTGAGAGCCCATGGTGTAAGGAGGGTGATGCCAGTAAGCGACCGTCCATTTTTTGGTATTGGCTGCGAGATCGGCCTTTATCCATTGCACCTGAGTGCCCAAGGTATCGTAAAGGCGCGTTGTTCCTGCATTTTCCTCGCCGTAAGAGTCGAGCGAAAGGATGTGTACATTACCCCAATCGTAGGAATAATAGGCAGGGTTGCCGGAAGGAACGCCGCCGCTTTCACCGGCAGCCGGCAGGGAGAAGATATCATAGTAAGGCACTATATGCGTGGCTTGCAGCGTGGCAAGATTATCGTAGTCATGATTGCCGGGTGCAGGGAAAAGCACATGGTTTTTCAGGATATTGGAGGAATAAACATTGAAGAAGCTCGTCTGGAATTCCGACTGGTAGCCACCGTTGTAAGCATTATCACCAAGTAGCATCAGCACATCGGCAGCGCCGAGGCCGTTTGCCGTAAGGAAGCTCTGATAAGCAGAAAGCGTGCCGCTCTGGAAGCCATTATCATTCCTCCCGCAATCGCCGAAGGCAGCAAAAGTAACTTTCCGGGTAGTGGTATCGGTAGGGGCAGTGGTAAAGAAGTTGGCAGCCGTACCCTGAAGCGCAGCAGCTTCAGTACCTATGCGGTAAAAATATCTGGTATCGGGTGTCAGGCCGGTAATGCGGATGACGTGCTCTGTAGTATCCTTATTGTCGCTTACAACCATGGGGTAAGTACCGAGGGTTGTGCCTACTTCCAGCTTTGTTTTACTGGCTACATTGGTGCGCCAGCGTACCGTCATTGCCGTACCGGAGCCTGCCTGCAGGTAAGGGCCGCGCAGCAGCGTAACCGGTATAACAGGCGCTGAAGGATTGCCCAGCATCCTGCAACGCCAGGAAATATCCGAAGAATTATTGGCCTGCTGATGGATTTCAACAGCAAGCTGGTTTGCCCCTGTAAGAAACATCGCCGCAGGAATGTTTACGATCGAGTCCAGCTCATTCGCCCCATCCACTGCCAGGGTGGTACCGGTATAGGCATTATAAGCAATCGGGCCGGTAGCGGGCGAGATATTGCTGCGGTATATTTCAGCGCCGTTGAGGTAGAAGATCATCCCGTCATCGCGCTTTACCTTAAAGGTGTAGGTGCTGTATAAAGCTGGGTTGGGCAGGTTAATGGATTTACGAAAATAGGTGGTTGCATACTTTGCGTTCGCATTGCTGCCAAAGCTCAGCACTGTTGCCTCATCGCCATCGCCATAGCCCAGCTCACCGGCACCGCTTGCCCAGGCTGCATCATTGAAAGCCGCGCCGGTCCAGCCTGTGCCCTGGTCGGTGCCGTTATCCAGGTATTTCCAGGTATCCGTGTAAGGGAAAATTTCAGTGCTGCCACCGGGGGTTGCAAATGGCAACCCGATCATTTCGAGATCGAAGGCAAGATCAGAAGAAGTATTGAGATCCTGATGTACTTCAACCGCAATCACGTTCGCTCCGTTTTTGAACGGAGACGTAGGAGTGAAACAACTTACAGTAGATGGATATATGGTAGTCTCGGCAGCGCCGCCCACATTGGCAGCTGCGCCTGTGGTATAGGTAATTGTAGTAGTGGGCATATTCTGCCTTGCCACTTCCGTACCATTCACGTAGATCACTGCTCCATCATCCCGCACAAGGTTGAACCGGATAGAATCAAACGAAGAGATATTTGCAATATTGACGGTGCGGCGGAAATAAGTGGTAATGTACTTGGTTGTTCCTGTGCCGGCCACGGTACAGTTGGTGCCGGATGAGGTAAGGTTAGCGCCCGGCTTAATGCAGGTGCTCATGCCCGGATCGCCGAAGCCGAAACGGCCAGGACCTGAGGCCCATGTTCCATCCGCAAAGGCAGTGGCACGCCAGGCAGTGCCCTGGTCTGTACCATTGTCCAGGTATTTCCAGGTACTGTTGAATGAGGAAAGGGTAGTTTGTGCAAAGGCAGGCATCCCGTAAAAAAGAAAAAGGAGCGCGGTAAGCACTCCATTACGTAAAGCACGATTCATGGTTCCACAATTGGTTTGGACGGCGAAAGTAGCCGGGCAGTATTACCGCAGTGTTTCGGGAACGTTACGGATGTTACGTCCGTCTTACTATAATGTTATCTTCCTATATTGCCGTACTTCGTATGGCAGCCGCCCATTTTATTTGCCGTGTGTTTATGCGTAAGTCCGGTCGCCTGCCTAAGGCATGTTTAATTTTGCTGCTTTCTTTTGGTCTCCTGTCGTTTTTATTGCCGACAGAGCAGGGACATAATAGCGTAGCCAACTGTTATGATGCGAAGCTCGATACCCTGATGGAAAGCACTGCTGCATTTGAAGCGGCTGCTCAGACCTGCAACAGCGAAGAAGCCCGGGAATATTACCGTCGCTGTAGAAACGGGTATAAATCTTTCGGCTTCCTGCTTCAATATCTTGATACCAGAAACGCAAGATTACTGAATGGGCCAGACCTGTTGCGCATCGAGGAGGAAGCGCCATCGGATTCTATCAAGCCGCATGGCTTTCAGGTCATCGAGCGCTGCATTTATGCCGGAGAAGCTATAGACAGAGCTACGCTGGAGGATGAGCTCATGCGCATGGCAGAAACGCTGCACAGCCTGAGGAATGAGCCATCGCGCATTTATCAATTTACAGCGCCACGCGTTTTTAATGCACTGCGCACCGGAGTGTACGGTATCATTGCGCTGGATGCTTCCGGATTCGACGCGCCGTTATCCAAAGAAAGCATCGGAGGTGCAGTAGCTACGCTCAAAGGAATGAGGGAAATCTTTCAGCTTTACCCCGCTAATATTTATCGCAAAAAACCCTGGCTTTATGCAGGCACAATTGCTGCTTTTGATAAGTGCATTCATTACTTAGAGCAACCGCATTCCTTCAACAATCTTGATAGAATGTTGCTCTGTAGAAATTATCTGAACCCTTTATCCTCAAGGCTTACAGCATGTGCAAATGGAGCAGGGCTTATTGACAAAGAGGAGCGCTCCGCCCTCAACATGGAAGCGGAAAATCTTTTCTCGAAAGGCATTTTCAATCCGCTGTTCTTTGCGCCCAACAATCAGTATCGCCCCACACCAGCGCGTATTGCGCTGGGCAAAAAGCTGTTTTACGAGCCCCGGCTTTCAGGAAACGGATTGCGGAGCTGCGGCTCATGTCATCAGCCAGCAAAAGCCTTTGCAGATGGCCTCTTGAAACCTACCCGAATCGGTGGGGAAGGCACGCTGCTCCGCAATACGCCTACCCTGCTCAACTCGTCTTTGCAAACACGGCAGTTTTACGATATGCGCACCGATAAGCTCGAAAACCAGCTCAGCGACGTTGTGCACAATGCCGATGAAATGGGCGGCTCGCTTAGCGCCGCTGCCCAATGGCTGATGCAGGACAGGCAATACAGCGGTAAATTCAAGATAGCCTATCCATCGTTAAAAGGCAATATTGATGCTTACCAGATCGCCAATGCCATCTCTTCCTATGTGCGCAGTCTGATATCGCTCAATGCGCCTTTCGATCAATATATGCGGGGCGAAATACAGGATTATCCAACAGCTGCTATCCGCGGCTTTAATCTTTTTATGGGGAAGGCTGCCTGTGGCACCTGCCATTATGCACCTGTTTTCAATGGTTTGGTTCCGCCACTTTATAATGATACGGAAGCAGAAGTGCTTGGGGTACCGGAAACGAAAGGCAATTCTTCTAAAATAGACCCTGATGCCGGGCGGATGCGCTTCACAAGGTTAGCACTGCACCGCTATGCCTTTAAAACGCCGACCGTACGCAATGCTGCACTCACAGCACCTTACATGCACAACGGGGTTTTTCCAACACTTAAATCCGTGATTGCATTTTATAACGACGGCGGTGGCAGGGGCCGGGGAATCTTCCTGGATAACCAAACGCTGCCGCAAACAAAGCTTGAGCTTACAAAACAGGAGCAAAGCGACATTATCGCTTTTATAAAAACCCTTACCGATACCAGTGCGGCACGATAAGCTATCATTATCAAAAAGCATTTTATGCCTTCCAAAGGATAACAGGTTATCCCCTGCAGCCTGAAGCCTGTAGGTTTGTGTCCTGTCCACAACATAATCCAAATCATGCCGTACTTTCGCCCCCGCAAAACCCGGTAAATTATGTCGCTTGTAGTAATAGGCACCATGGCATTCGATGCCCTCGAAACCCCTTTTGGCAAAGTGGACCGCATTGTAGGCGGCTCCGCCACTTATGTTGCCTGGTCGGCCTCCAATTTTTATAAGCCCATTAAGCAGGTGTCCATCATCGGCGGCGATTTCCCGCAGGAAGAAATAGACCTGCTTCGCGCGCGCGGCGTGCAGTTTGATGGTGTAGAGGTAGTGCCCGGTGGCAAAAGCTTCTTCTGGAGCGGCCGCTACCATATGGATATGAATACCCGCGACTCGCTCATTACCGACCTTAATGTGCTGGCCCAATTTAATCCGCAGATCCCCGATGGTTACCAGGATTGTGAGTTCCTGATGCTTGGCAATGTAGTGCCGGCCATACAGCTAAACGTCATCAACCAGTTCAAAAAGCGGCCGAAGCTCATTGTGCTCGATACCATGAACTTCTGGATGAATACTGCTATGGATGACCTTATACAGGTGATTCAAAAAGTAGATGTGCTTCTTGTAAATGATGCCGAAGCGCGCCAGCTAAGCGGTGAGTACAGCCTGGTAAAAGCTGCCATGAAAATACAGACCATGGGGCCTAAATACCTTATCATTAAAAAAGGGGAGCATGGCGCGCTGCTTTTTCATAGCCGCAAAGTATTCTTTGCCCCTGCCCTGCCACTTGAAGAAGTATATGACCCTACAGGCGCAGGCGATACTTTTGCAGGAGGCTTCATTGGCCATCTTGCCAAAACAAAAGACGTCTCTTTTGAGAATATGAAAACGGCCATCATCGTAGGCTCGGCTATGGCCTCGTTCTGCGTAGAGAAATTCGGCCCGCAGCGCATGAAGGAAATATCCAAAAAAGAGATAGACGAGCGCATGGCGGAGTTTGTAGAGCTCGTGAATTTCGATATTGATATCGTAGCGTAAGAAAAAGCTCCTGTTCCGGCAGCGCCGTACGCGGCCCTTGCGGGAAGTTTTCTCTTTGCAAAGCAAAAATCCCGAAAGGCGGAAGGGGGATGTTTTGTACCAAGTGCTTAGCACGCCTATTTGCCTTGCCCGAGTAAGGCCACTTTCCCGCTTTGAAGGGGAAAGACTGGGAAAGGGGCCAACAGAACCTAAAAAAGGCCACCCAAAGGCAGCCTTTCAAAAAATTCAGTAAAAACAAGGAGCCATCATCCAACGGCGAAACCTCCAACAATCCAACTCCTTCCAACAGCAAAGCTATCCAACTACGAAGCCCCTAAAAAGTATTCCCCTCAACCGCATCCTCAAAACGCGGACATTTGTTGAAATCGATCTTTTTCTTGTTGCTGCCGCGGGCATAAATAGAGAATTCCCAGCCGCCCTGGCTGCTTACATTCGGCTTCAGCGAAGAAGTCGTTACATCATACGAAGCTGTAAACGAGTACGTTTTCCAGTCCAGCTTCACCGTAGGTATCACCGCATCGCTCACGCGGTAAAAGCAGCCTACATAAACTCCGAATGGCGGCGTAGCGCCCTCAGCCATTAAAGGCCTCCAGCCCGCAAGCCCGCCGAAGATGATCTCCTGGTAAGGGTGCTGGTTCAGGTAGTTGGCATGGATCGTTACGCTATACTGGCTTTTGATATTTACCCTTATACCGAGGTTGCCGCAGTATTTGGTGCTCAGGCGGATAAAATTCTCATTCGGGTTAAACGATTCCTTGGGCTTCGTAACGTGGAAAACCGCGCCTCCGAAATAGTAGTTCACATTGTTCTTCTTGCCGGCAGTGCTGTTGAAGGATACACCCGCGCCAACATCAAAGTGGTTGATCTTGCCAAAGCCCATCGTCTCGCCATTGGGGTTGCCCGCGTTGTAGCCGCCGTTCACATACTGGTTATCGAACGTCATCTTGGTAGCATCCACCGAGCGCTGCACATACCCTACCGTAAAGCCTGCGGACAAGTAGCTGCCGTGGCTGTCCTCCATACTTTTATTGTAATTCACCGCCGGGTACACCTGCAGGCTGTTGAAGGAGATAGCGCCCGCATGGTCATACGAAGCCGTGAGGCCGTAGCTCAGGTAATCGCCCGCATCCTCATTCACCAGCAGGCGGCTTTCAAAAGAGGCCATCACCGTTTGGAACGGGTTGGAGATGTTGCCCCACTGCGTCCGGTAGTTCACGCCGCCCTTATAGTCGCCGCTGAAGATGCCCGTCAGGCCTGGATTCCGGTAGATGGCATTTTCATAGAACTGGGAGAAGTGAATATCCTGGGCACTGCCTTTTACTGTAGCCAGCGATACGATCGCAGCAGCAATAAGTAACGTTTTTTTCATGCTCACAAGTATTAAAAATAGTAAAGGAATATTTATTGTTTGGTAAGGTTGGTATTGTTGTCCGGGCAGCGGAATCGCTATTAAGCAATAGTGGCGTTGGCACCGTTCATCTCAGCATTACTATTAAGCTTTTCTCAGCCGCTGTTGGCATATGCCGACAAGGTTTTGAGCCCTGTCGGCATCACTCAGATTTATCTCAGCAGTGATATATCGCCCTTCACTTCCAGCGGCTCGCCGGTCGTGCATTCTGCATTTACAATATAAACATACACATCCGGCTTCAGTGGCTGGTTCTTGTAGGTGCCATCCCATCCGTAGTTATAATCATCTACCGGCATATCCGTGCGGTCATAAATAAGCTCACCCCAGCGGTCATATACCCGGAAACGCTTCACCACAGTAATACCACGTCCATGCGGGAAGAACCGGTCATTCTGGCCATCGGCATTCGGGGTAAATGTATTCGGCATCCAGAGCTGCTTACCGTCGCAGGTTACAAAGATGGTAATATCGTCGCTCGCCTTACAGCCAAAGTCAGAAGCCACATCCACGTGGAAAGTAGTTGTTTTCTGAGGCGACGCTACAGGTTCAGCGCAAAATACACAGCTAAGATCTGCCCCCGGACTCCATGCATAAGTTGCCACATTCGTAACCGTAGGAGTAATTTTTACAGAGAATCCCGCAAGCACATTCTGGTCAGGGCCGGCATTCACTGTCGGCAGCGGATGCACATTTACCGTAGTGCGCAGCGTATCCGTAAAGCAGGTGCCCTGCTTTATATATACTTCATAAGTAGTAGTACCGGCAGGCGTAGCCACGGGGTTGGCGATAGCCGCATTGCTGAGGCTCGAAGCCGGCGTCCATGCATAGTTGGTACCGCCAGTAGCAGAAAGCTGGAAGGACTCTCCTGCGCAGATATCCCCACCGGGTCCAACTGTTACGGGCCCGCGGTTAATCAGGGTGATAGCAACATCATCAGAATCACGGCAACCGTGTAGGTCTGTGCCAATTACTTTGTACGTAGTATTTACCAAAGGCAGCGCAAGTGGGTTCGGGCAGCTGCTACAGGTAAGGGTCGCAGCAGGTGTCCAGGTATAGCTCAGTGCACCACTGGCAAGTAGCTGGGCTGTCTGCCCGGCGCAAATCGTCTGGTCAGGGCCGGCATTTACCGGCGGTTGGGTGTAGATGCTTACGACTACTGCATCGCTGTTCACGCAGCCATTGGCACCGGTACCTACCACCGTATAAGTAGTGGTTGTGGCTGGCGTAGCTACAGGGTTAGCGATTGTTGCATTGTTGAGCGTAGCCGCAGGTGTCCATACGTAAGATACAGCGCCGGTAGCTTTAAGCTGGGCAGAGGTAAGCCCGCAGATAGAAGTATCCAGGCCGGCATTGACAACAGGCAGCGGAAGCACGGTTATCAATACATTGGCAGTGCCTGTGCAGCCGTTTGCATCCGTACCTGTTACTACATAAGTAGTAGTAGCCGCTGGTGTGGCTACCGGATTAAAGACGGCAGCATTGCTTAGGCCGGTAGCAGGGCTCCATGAGTAAGTAAGCGCGCCGGCAGAAGTAAGGTTTACCGGTACGCCTGCGCAGGTGATCTGTGCGGGGCCGGTAGTTACCACGGGCGGTGTATTCACCGTAATCGTAACCGTTGTAGATGCCGAGCACCCTACACCGCTGGTGCCGGTTACGGTATAGGTAGTGGTGGTAGTCGGGTTGGCCGTTGGGCTGGTACAGGCCGTGCAGCTAAGGCCGGCGCCTGGTGTCCAGGTATAGCTTGTTGCTCCGCTCGCAGTAAGCAACGCTCCGGTACCGCCGAGGCAGATGGGGTGCACTCCGGCAACGGTAACTACCGGTAAAGGATTTACCGTAACGGTGGCCGTGGCTGTAGCAGTACAACCATTTGCACCCGTACCTGTAACGGTATAGGTAGTAGTAGCAGCAGGCGACGCTACAGGGTTGGCGATAGTCGCATTGCTCAGGCCTGTGGCCGGCGTCCATACATAAGATACTGCACCGGTAGCCAGCAGGTTGCCGCTGCCGCCGGGGCAGATCCCGATATTAGCAGTAGCCACAGTAGGTCGCGGATTTACCGTGATGATCACCGAGTCTGTTTTCACGCATCCTGCGGCGCTTGTACCCGTAACAATATAGGTTGTAGTAGCTACAGGTGTAGCTACCGGATTATTGATGGTTGCGTTGCTAAGCGTTGCAGCCGGTGTCCATACATAAGTTGCGGCACCACTGGCATTCAGGTTTGCGCTCGCTCCTGCGCAGATTGCCTGCGGCGGGCCGGGGTTAAGTGCCGGTATCGGGTTTACCACTACTGTAACGGTTGTAGTGCCGGAGCAGCCAACACCGCTCGTACCGGTAATGGTGTAAATAGTTGTACTGGCCGGCTTCGCAAATGGGTTAGCACAGGCCGTGCAGCTAAGTCCCGTTGCAGGCGTCCACACATAAGTATTGGCGCCTGTTGCGGTAAGCTGCGTACTATCGCCGGCGCAAAGCGGACGGTTGCCTGCTACTGTAATCACCGGCACACCGTTTACATTCACCGTAACTGTTGCCGTATTGGTACACCCGTTTACATCTGTACCTGTAACGGTATAGGTTGTAGTAGCCGCTGGTGATGCTGCGGGGTTAGCAATGTTCGGATTGTTGAGGCCGGTGACCGGTGTCCATACATAAGATGATGCACCGGTCGCCAATAGATTAACAGAAGATCCCGGACAGATAAACTTGTTGGTACCGGCATCTACGATAGGGCGTGGATTTACTGTGATTGTAGTCTGAGCAGTTGCTTTACAACCTGCCAGGCTGGTGCCGGTTACGGTATAAATAGTAGTGACCGTTGGGCTGGCGGTAGGGTTGGCAATGTTTGGATTGCTCAAACCTGTGGCCGGCGTCCATACATAGGTTGCAGCGCCGGTTGCTGTAATGGTTATGCTGGTGCCGGTGCAAATTGGCGGGTAAGTACCTGCGCTCACTACCGGTAATGGATTCACCACTATAGTTACGGTGGTAGTGCCTGTACAGCCTACGCCGCTGGTACCGGTTACTGTATAAGTAGTAGTAATAGCAGGCTTGGCATAAGGGTTAGGGCAAGTTGAGCAGCTAAGCCCAGTGACCGGCGTCCACACGTACGAATTGGCACCTGTTGCGGTAAGCTGGGTGCTGTCGCCGAGACAAAGCGGCTGATTACCAGTAACTGTAATTACGGGTACGCCGTTCACAGTCACCGTAACCGTTGTACTGTCTTTACAGCCATTCGCATTTGCGCCTACCACTTTATACGTTGTCGTGGCCGCAGGTGTTGCAACCGGACTGGCACATGCGGTACAGCTAAGGCCGGTAGCCGGGCTCCATACATAGGTAAGTGCGCCGCTGCCATTAAGCGTAACGCCGCTGCTACCCGGACAAATAAACTGGTTAGGGCCGCCGCTTACCACAGGGCGTGGATTCACAGTAATTGTAAGTGAGTCTTTCTTTGTGCATCCCGCTGCGCTGGTACCTGTTACCACGTAAATAGTGGTAGCTATTGGTGTGGCGGTAGGGTTAGCAATATTCGGGTTGCTGAGACCAGTGGCCGGCGTCCATAAATATGTTGCTGCATTCCCCATAGCACCGAGGGTTGTGCTGGCACCTGCGCAGATTGCCGCATTGGCACCTGCTGTTAATACCGGCAATGGATTTACAGTAATAGTGATCTGAGCTGTATTCTTACACCCTGCAGCGCTCGTACCCGTTACCGTATAAACGGTAGTTATCGTTGGCTTGGCATAAGGGCTGGCGCAGGTAGTGCAGGATAGTCCAGCAGCAGGGCTCCACAAATAGGTGGCTGCACCGGTAGTTGTAAGCTGCGTAGAATCGCCGGCACATATTGCACGGCTGTTGCCAGGATTGATAACCGGCAGCGGATTAACCGTAACGATAATAGAACCAGCCGTTTGGCAGCCATTGGAACTGGTATTGCCGAGCACAGTATAAGTTGTAGTTATGAGCGGCTTGGCTATAACGGTGCTGCCTGTAGTGGCATTAAGACCGGTGCCCGGAGACCAGGTATAGGATGACGCGCCGGAGGCAGTAAGCGTTACCGAATCATTCAGGCAGATGGTCTGGTTTGGCGTAACAGTAAGCGTAGGATTTGGAATTACCGTCACGATAAGCTGTGCAGTATTCTTACAGCCTGTTACAGTGTTGGTACCGGTAACGGTATAAGTAGTTGTAGTAGATGGATTAGCTACTGGGTTAGAGATGTTCGGATTGCTCAGGCCGGTAGCGGGCGACCAGACATAAGTTGTAGCGCCACCGGTTGCACTGGCTGTGAGCGTCGTAGAAAAGCCGTTGCAGATGGTTACATTTCCGCTGGTAGTTATAATCGGCAGCGGATTTACAGTAACAGTAACCGTTTTGGTCGTATTACAGCCGTTTAAGCCTGTAGCGATAACTGTGTAAGCCGTAGTTACGGCAGGCTTGGCATAGGGATTGGCGCAAGTAGTACAGGAAAGGCCGGTCGGTGGGCTCCAACTATAAGTAACGGCCCCGCTCGCATTGAGTTGTACAGAATCGCCTGCGCATATAGTTGCGTTGTTGGTAGATACGACCGGAACAGGATTCACAGTGATGGCGCGGTAGGCGGTATCGAGGCATCCGCCTGCCGTGCTGGCTATAAGGCGTGCCGTATAGGTACCCGCGGTTGCATAGGCATGAGTAATCGTTGCGCCGGTGCCGGTTGTAGCATCCCCGAAAGACCAGTTGCGGGTAGTAACCGGTAGTGAGCTGCCAGTAAAGGAGGTATCGGTAAAGGTAACCGGCGCCTGTGCGCATACCGGATTGGGAGCGGCAATAAAGCCTGCATCTATTTTAGTAACCTTAATGGAATCTATACCAATGATTGCCACGCTGCAGCCATTATTGTTGGAAAGAATGAGTTTGGGCACATATACTCCACGCTGATTGTAAGTATAGGTGATACTGTTGCCGGTAGTAGTCTGGGTAATACCATTATTAAAATCCCAGGTTAAAGATGCCGCATTAACTGCTGTAGCAGTAAATGTAATAGTCAGCGGTAGGCAACCGCTAATTGGCCCATAAGAGAAGGTGCCTGATGGCCCGGGGTTTACTTGCACTGTCTTCTTCATTGAATCCACACAGCCATTTGCATTAAAGGCTTTCAATGATATTACAAAGGTTCCGGATGTTGTATAGACAGCAATCGGGCTGGCTGCTGTTGAGGTATTCCCGTTGCCAAAATCCCAAGCATAAGAAGTTGCGCCGGTGGATGTATTGGTAAGATTTACAGTGAAAGGCGGACAAGAGCCAAGGGTATCGCTCAAAGTAAAGCCTGCGACCACCTTGCTTATCTGGATATAGGCCACTTTCGTATTAGTGTCCTTGCAGCCTGTAGCATCTGTTGTGATCAGCCGTACAGTGTACGTGCCTGGCGTAGTATAGTTATGTGAAGGATTTAGTGCAGTAGAAGTGCCGGCATCGCCAAAATCCCAGTTATAGGTCAGTGGCATAACACCTGTAGAGCCGTTTGTAAATATTACCGGCGTACCCGCACAGCCGTTGGTAGTACTAGCAGTGAAATTGCTGACCGCTTTATTTATTACAAGGTAGCTGGGTTTTGTTATAGAATCTTTACAGCCATTCGCATCCGTAACGATTAGCTTTACCGTAAAGCTACCTGCTGTGCTATACGCGTGCGCTATAGTGGGAGATGCGGTGGTGGCAAAAGTTCCATCGCCAAAGCTCCATGTGCGGCTTGTAATAGCAGAGGAGCTTGTAGACTGATCAGTAAACGTAAGGCTGTTGCCGGCACATGCTAATGTATTATTCGCTGTAAATGCGGCAACCGGGGATAATATTTGTACATAATTCGTCTTTACTATCGTACCTA
This sequence comes from Chitinophagaceae bacterium, assembly GCA_965246905.1. GTDB lineage: Bacteria > Bacteroidota > Bacteroidia > Chitinophagales > Chitinophagaceae > UBA1952. The sequence goes on along the minus strand of CBDFFZ010000006.1, from coordinate 1,924 downwards.
TACAGCCATTTACATCAGTAGCATTCAGGGTGATGGTATAAGACCCTGCAGCTGTATAAACATGCCCGCTGGAAGGCGAGGAGGAAATACTTGTAACACCATCACCGTAATTAACTGAATAGCTTGTATAAGTTGCAGCCGGTAGCGCAAAGGCCGTAAAACTTACATTTTCTCCTTTACAGGCAGTGGTAGGTGAAGCGGTGATATTTACATTGGCATCAATAATAGTTACAGTAATTGTTGCTGTATGTGTACATAAGGTTATGCTGTTCGTAACGGTAAGTGTTACGGTATAGGTACCTGCCAATGCATAATTATGCGGCGGGGGGGTAGTACCTGTAAATGTAGTAGCATCTCCAAAATCCCAGAAAGAAGTGGAGGCGCCTAATGAATTATTTATAAAGGTTACAAGATGCCTGTTAGTGCAGGAAGAGGTAGCTAAAGGTATTGCCTTCGGTAAGTTAACAATGATATAGTTTACCTTTTTCAGCGTATCTGTGCAGCCATTATTGGTAGCAATAAGTGTAACGGTATAAGTGCCCGGAGCACCGTAACTATATGCGGGCGCTGCTGCTGTAGAGGTGCCGCCATCGCCAAAAAGCCAGACGTAACTTGTAGCCCCGGTTGAAGTATTGGTAAAGGTTACAGATTGATTAAGACATACGGTTGTTGGGGTGGCAGTAAAATTTGCCGTAGGATGATTGCCTACGGTTACGGTGCCGCTGTAATTTGCCGTACAGCCGGTGCTTGTAGTTGCCGTTACGCTTATCGGGTAAGATCCCGCTGTGCTATACAGGTGGTTTACGGTGGTGCCGGTGCCAGTAGTGGCATCCCCAAAGCTCCAGGCATACGTTACAGGGTAAGCAGCATTAATGGCAGCATAAACGGAAAATGTTGCCGGTGCGCATCCGAGATTTGTACTCCCTACAACTGTTACAGATAAAGGAGCAACCTGGATATAGTCTGTTTTTACTAAGGTATCAACACAGCCGTTCACGCCTGTTGTTACCAGTTTTACCGTATAATTTCCATATGATGCATAGGTATGAGTGGGCGATACCGCAGTTGATGTGCCCCCATCTCCAAATAGCCACAAGTAGGATACAGCACCAACGGTAGTACCGGAAAAGTTGGTAGTAAAAGGAATATTACAGCCTATTACTGTGCTTGCAGAGAACTGTGTAGTTGGCCCCTGATTGATAGTTATGGTATGCGTTATCGAGTCAGCGCAGTTATTGTAATTCACAACCAGTTTTACAGTGTAGGTGCCGGGCGCAGTGTAGGCATGGGTTGGGTTTGCACCCGTGGAAGTTCCCCCATCCCCGAAATACCATGTGCTATTGCCAGCACCGGGTATCGTAGTATTTGTAAAGGATACTGCGTTTCTGGTACATGCGGGGGATGGGTTCATAGTAAACCCTGCCGTAAGCGAGCCGATGTTGACAGCCGCCGTTGAGAGTAGCGTATCTCTGCACCCGCCGTTATTTATAGCGATAAGCCTTACCGTATAGGATCCTGGTGTATTGTAGGTATGGGTAGGTGATGCAGCCGTGCTTGTGCCCCCATCGCCAAAATCCCATTGATATGTTGCGGCACCCACAGATGTATTTGTGAAAGTTGCAATAAGTGGCGCTGAACAGGAATTGTTATTTGTAGCAGCAAAGGAAGCAGTAGGTTTAGGCAATACACTAATGTAACTTGTTTTTGCCAGTACCTGATTACAGCCTACACCATTCGTTACAACAAGTGATACGCTGTAGCTACCGGCGTTGGCATAAACATGACTTGGATTTTGCAGGTTGCTCATGGTGCCATCCCCAAAATCCCAGTAATAATTAATAATTCCACCACTATTAGGGTTGCTGAGGTTATTAAACTGTACGGCTTTGGGCGCACAGCTTGGGGTGGTGTTATCTGCCGTAAA
>CBDFFZ010000005.1:0-57011 GCA_965246905.1 Chitinophagaceae bacterium | reverse complement strand
GCTACTGCCTCTTTACGGCGGCCAACGGCGTTTAATTGCTTTTCCATTTTTTCTTGAGTAGAAAGTCGTTAGTTAGAAAGTAGAAAGTCCGGGTGTTGAAAGTGCAGCGTTTTGGAAAGGAATATCCAGCTTAGGGCTTTCTATTTAAGACTTTCGACTAAAAAATTATTTTAAATCCATTGGTTGTTGTGCGGTATGCGGATGTTCGGCACCTTCATATACAAAGAGCTTCTTGTACATGGCGCGGCCCAGTTTATTTTTAGGAAGCATGCCTTTTACAGCAACTTCTACTACTTTATTTGGGCGGCGGGCAATGAGCTTACGCGCTACTTCTTTCTTCTGGCCACCGGGATAGCCGGAAAACGTGATGTACTCCTTATCATCCAGCTTATTGCCGGTAAGGACAATCTTACCGCTGTTAACAACGATTACATAATCGCCGCAATCGAAGTGAGGCGTGAAGTAGGCTTTGTTTTTGCCGCGTAGCACGTGGGCAATGCGTGTAGCCATACGGCCCAGCGTCTGGTTGGTAGCATCTACCATATACCAGTCGCGCTTTACGATTTTCTCGTTGGCCGATTGTGTTTTGAAACTAAGTTGATTCATCTCTGTATTTTCTTTTTTGATCAGTATCAGAATTTACCGTTGTGGATAAGTTCTGATTTTTTTTCGGAGGGCAAAGGTAGGGGAGTGTATTTTACGAACCAAGCATTTTATGTAAATTTTTTTATCGGGTAGCTGGGGCCCTTGATAATCAGATAGAATTTTGACAAAAAATATTTTTATCAAGGTTTTTGACTGGATTTATCGCTGCATGTACGGTAGTTAATGAGGGGATAACAGGGATAAGAGCGTGTGGGAGAAGTTAGATAATTGTAGCCATATAGATTATATGATCAATGTAAAAATTAATTTATAATAATGGAAGAGTTTTTGTGTTAAAAATCATTAATAAAATTTATCATTTTTGATAAAATAATTATTAGAATTAATTGATAATCAATGGATAAATATGTGCATTTTTTCGAACTATTTCTTTGAATTTACAATTTGATTGTTTTAAATTCACATTGTGATTCACACAAGGCAGAAGGATTGCAGGCAATAATTATAGGATTATAAAACTCAAAAACGAAGCTTATGAAAAGAATCGGCTTACTTCTTATTATGCTGATGGCACTGGGCAAAGGAGCTGCCTGGGCACAAACAACGAATATGATTACCGGCCGGGTGCTGGATGAGCGCGGACAGGGATTGCCAAGCGCTACAATTACTGTTAAGGGAGCACAGGACCCTGGAGCGGTAACGGATTATGACGGAAATTTCCGTATTGCGATCTCATCTAACGCTACACTTGTAATTCAGGTGCTTGGATATGCCACCCGTGAGGTTTCCGCAAGTGGAGCATCTAATATAAGAATGCAGGTAGCTTCAAGAGAACTGAATGGAGCTGTGTTTACAGCCTTAGCGATTCGCCGTGAAAAGCGGGAACTTGGCTATTCTGCAACAACCCTTTCGAGTGAGGATCTTACAAGTGGAAATAACGTGAGCGCACTATCTGCAATTCAGGGTAAAACAGCCGGCGTTAATATTACCAGCACAACCGGTGGGCCCGGAGGCTCTACCCGCGTAGTATTGAGAGGGGAAAAATCATTGACCGGTAATAATAACGCCCTGATTGTTGTAGATGGAATTGTAACAAATAACAATGCCCGGCTGCCGTTGGACGACAGTCGTCAACAATTAGATTTTGGTAACCAGGGAAATGACATCAATCCTGATGATATTGAATTAATAACGGTTCTAAAAGGTCCTGCTGCTGCAGCTCTGTACGGATCTGAAGGATCTAATGGCGCTATAATGATTACCACAAAATCTGGCAGAAACAGAAAAGGGAATAAAAAAACTGAAATTACTGTAAATTCTACGTTTACAGTAAGTGAAGTGCTTCGTCTGCCTGAATATCAGGATGAGTTTGGGCAAGGGAATATTTATGTAGGAGCTTATCCCGATGACCGTAGAGAAAACTTTAGCTGGGGCGCAAAATATGATGGCCAGGTTCGTCCATGGGGGCAGGTTATCAATGGGCATCAAAAGGTAAAGCCTTATTCTGCACAACCGGATAACATTAAAAGTTTTTATAAAAAAGGGCTTACTTCTGAAAACTATATCTCATTAGCTGGCGGTGATAATAAATCCAATTACTTTTTATCGCTGAATGCACTCAATAATACCGGCGTTATTCCTCATACTTTTTATAACAAATATGGAGTGCGATTTAATGCTTCCACTGAACTTACTAATAAGTTCTATTCAAATGTAAGTATTAATTATATAAATATAAATTCGCGTATTGAATCAAGCGGCCAAGCTACCGGGGCTGTAACAAGTGCCTTGAATCAGACGCCCCGAGATATACCCATTGAGGAACTAAAAGATTTGTCTGATCCTTATAATGCATATGGGACTTTGGATGAGTCAGGTGTTGCACGTTATGGTTATTATAATGCCTATTATAAAAATCCGTATTGGCTGGCAGAAAATTATGATAATCGTTCGAAGACTGATCGCGTGCTCGGTGCAGTTACGTTAGGATACAAAGCCAATAAATATTTTAATATATTGGATAGGGTTTCTGCAGACGTAAATACGGATCGATTCACACTTAAAACTCCTAAGTATGATTATTCTGCCTATGATCCTTTATACGGTGATAATCGTGCAAAATCCAATGGCGGCTTTACCCAAACAAATGTCAATAATCTAAGATTCAATAATGACTTAATTACACAATATAATAGGGATTTAAATGAAGATCTGAATTTTGATGTGTTGTTAGGGCATAATATGCAGATACGCAATAATACCAGCGTTAGCGGCGAGATCAATCCGGCAAGTAATGGGTTGGTGATTCCTGATTATTATAATCTTGCAAATGCTCAGGGGCCTGTAACCACCTCCAATAGTGTTCAGAATTTGAGGAAATATGGCCTGTATGGAGATATTAAAATCGGATATAAAAGGGAGCTATTCTTAGAAATTACCGGCAGAAATGATTGGTCATCAACACTTGCGGCGGAAAACCGATCCTATTTTTATCCAAGTGTCAACGCTTCATGGATATTTACAGAAGCATTGAAAGATAAAATGGATAATAGTATCCTTAACTATGGCAAATTGCGAGCGGGATACGCATCGGTTGGTAATGATGCTGGTATTTATCAAAATAATAATGCAGCTTATGTATCTAACTCCGAAGCCAGCGGCTATGGGATAAGTACCGGCTTTGGAACAACTAATTTTCCATTCTCGTCCCAGCCGGGATTTACGCTTCAAAATACGATCGGTAATCCCAATTTAAAACCTGAACGGACTAACAGCTATGAAGTGGGACTTGAGATGAGCTTATTAAAAAGTCGTTTAAGCATTGAAGCTACTTATTATTATAGCAGAACCATTGATCAAATCTTCAATGTTCCGGCACCACCATCTACCGGATATACATCTCGTGTGGTAAATCTTGGTGAAGTAGAGAATAAAGGGATTGAGCTTGCGGTAAGAGCTACACCGATTTCTACAGCAAGTGGATTAAAAGTGGAACTGTTTGGAACATATTATAAAAATAAAAACGAAGTAATAAGCCTTGCAAATGGAGTGTCGCAAATCAGCATTGGGGGATTTAGCGGACTAACCATTGCTGCGGCAGTAGGCAAACCATATGGTGCGCTGTATGCGATAGACCTACTCAGAGATAAGGCAGGCCATGTAATTATTGATACCACTACAGGAAAACCACTAAATACAAGTACAACAGTCTATAAAGGATCATTTCAACCGCGGTTTATAGCTTCATGGGGAACTACAATTCGTTATAAGGGGTTTGCTTTTAATGTATTGTTTGATACCAAGCAAGGGGGGTACTTCTATAGTCATACCAAGAGAAACCTAGACTTTAATGGCACAGCGGCAGAGACTGATGCAAATGATCGTAAAGAATCAATATGGCCAAATTCAGTTTATGAGACTACGCCGGGCAACTATGAAACGAATATTTCCTATAAGTACTTGCCTTATGATTTTTATACAAATGACGCTCAAAACATTAGTGGTATTCACATTATAGATGCCAGCTACATAAAGCTCAGGGAGGCAAGCCTGTATTATACCTTGCCTGCAAAATTGTTTGAGGGTAAGTATATTGGAGGTGTAACATTAGGAATATTTGGAAATAACCTGTTATTATGGACTCCAAAAGAGAACAAGTACACAGATCCAGAAATGAGTTCCGGAGGATCTACTAATGAACAAGGTGATGAATATGAGTCACGGCAGTCATTACGTAACTATGGTATCAGTCTAAAGGTTAGTTTTTAAGTTTAAATATTAACAAACATGAAAAGAAAGATAATTAGAAAAATAGCGTTTTTATTTGGAATAGTATTATTAGGAATCGGCTGCCGCAAATCACTGGATATAAATCAAAATCCTAATGTTGCAAATGATGCAACGGTAGACTTATTGCTTCCTTCCGCAGAAGTTACAATTGCCACGAATATGGGGGTACAGTTTCAAATAAACGGCTCTGTATGGGGACAATACTGGACGCAAAACCCTAATTCAAGCCAATACAGAGATTTAGAACGCTATCAACCAACGGCGCCTGATTATGACAGGCCATGGACTATTTTTTACGCAACTGCCGGTACAGACTTAATGCAAATTGAAAATAAAGCCGCAGCAACGAATAAAAAGCAATATCAGGCAATAGCAATGCTGCTAAGAGCTTATATGTTTCAGGTAATTACAGATGCATGGGGCGATGTACCCTATTCAGAAGCCCTACGCGGAGCAATAGAAAATGGAGCAATTACAGCGCCAAAATATGATGCGCAGGCAACTATTTATAATGATCTAATTGCTAAAGTTGATCTTGCAAAAGCTTTAATCGACCCCTCAGATCCAACACATCCTGGCAATGATGATTTGATTTATGGTGGTGACATGAATAAGTGGTTAAAATTCGCTAATACGTTGCAACTAAAGATGCTTCTTCGGTTAAGTGAAGTAAATCCCGCAAAAGCGCAAAGCGGTATTATGGCGCTTAATAATGCAAGTTTTCTGGATGAAGGAGAAGATGCGCAGATCCGTTATTCTGCAACGGCAGGTAATAAGAATCCCCTGTATGCAGAAGCATCGGGCCTTGATAATACTCAAAATCTGGTTGCCAGCGCAACAGTTATAGATTCAATGGTAAGTAACGATGACCCCAGATTGGGTGTGTTCTTTGATACAACAGATGATGGCACTTATGTAGGCATCCCGCAGGGTTCATACGATGCCACTGTTGCGCCTGGCGCTTACTCTATTCCCAGCGCTGCTGTAGGTGGCAATGCACTTGATGAGCGTTCTGCGCTGGCACCAGTAAAATTGCTTACCAGCTACGAAAGTAAATTCCTTCAGGCAGAAGCCAGGGCAAGAGGTTGGTTAAATGTGGCAACTTCTGCGCAGCAACTCTTTGAAGACGGAATCCGTGCGAATTTCAATTCTTATAGTATAGATGGCGCTGCTGCAAGCACCTACATAAGTTCTTCATACTGGAGTAAATATCCTACAGGCGGGTCTGTTACAAGCCAAATTCGCCATATTATAACACAAAAATGGTTCTCAATGACGGGCAATCAAGGCTTTGAAGCCTGGACAGAATGGCGTCGTACTGGTTACCCTGAATTTTTCACCCTATCAACAAATGCACAATTAAGTGATTTTCCAGCACGGTTCCTATATCCGGATGTAGAAATAACGAGAAATCTAAGCTTTCCGGGCATTAAATCCCTGTTAACTAAAGTGTACTGGGATAAAAATTAATACATACTATGAAAAAATCGCATAGATTTATTACTATAATTTTTGCAACTACCATATTGGGCGTTTCTTGCAAAAAAAAGTATGATACCATATCTACTGTTAAAACAGTACCAACTGTTGCAGTAAATGGTAAACAATTCATATCTATCCATGTAGGAGAACCGTATAAAGATGAAGGCGCTACTTTTATTGGAGAAAACGGCCAGTCAAGCAACATAATGCCAGATAGCAATATCACTGTGGACGTAAATATGCCGGGTCTTTATATATTGCCATATACACGAACCACTGAAAGTAAATTTAATGCAGGTGGATATCGGTATGTTACCGTAACAAACATAAGCGACGCGTTTGATCTTAGTGGAACCTATTTACGTGGAGCCACAAATGTAACAACAGAGGTAACCAAAGTAGCACGTGGCCTTTATAAGTCTAGCAATTTTGGTGGGTCTGCTTCTTTACCCATAACAGTATATTTTGCACAATTAAATGATTCGACATTAGTAGCGCCAGAACAGCCAACCAGTGATGGAATAACTTCGGGTAAAGACATAACGATTACTTATGGTGCAGACACTACTATTGCATATCGTGTAATCAGCGCATCTTTTGGTACCGGTATACGAACTTTTGTAAAACAGTAAAAAAAACTGAAAATGAGAAAAATAGCTTTATTGTTTTTAGTAACAATTCTTGGGTTCGGCCCCTCATCTGCTCAGACACATGGAATCGGTATTCATTTTGGAGCATATGACTTTTACGGTCCGCAAACGGATAACTATTTTCTGATTGATAAAGACAGGATTAGATACAACGGTGAAAATGCCTTAGCGGATACAAGTACGCATAAGGTGCTTACCTGGAACCCACTTGTAGCATTTACTTATTGGGTAAAACTAAATCCGCATATAGATATAAATTTGGGCTTGTCATTGGCGAATCTACAATATCCTGCTAATGACAAAGATTCAAGTTATATATATAGAAAAAAATATGATGTTGGTGATCGTAATGAAAGAATTTTGCTAGAATTAAATGCGCGGTTTAATTATAATATTCTTATAAAAGAAAACTGGATATTATCCCCTTATTTGGTTGCTGGTATAAATGGCTCTTACCACCCAAATTATCTCGGCACCGATATTCCTTTAGGTGTAGGTATGAATATCAATCTGTCAAAGAAAGATAATATATTCCTCAACCTCGAATCTGCTTACAAAATCGCCGCCACCTCACATGACCAAAATCACCTTCAGCATTCAATTGGCTTCGTATATTGGTTCGAGCCCGGCTATCATGTACCAAAAACAGAAGCAGTTGCAGATGTCGCCCCTCCACCACAAATCCTTGATAGCGATGGCGATGGTGTAAATGATGATGTAGATCAATGTCCGACAATCCCCGGCACCGCCCAATTCAATGGCTGCCCGGATAGTGATGGAGATGGCATCTCAGACAAAGATGATGCCTGCCCGCTCGTAGCTGGCCTTGCACAATTCAATGGTTGCCCGGATACCGACGGCGATGGCATTTCCGACAAGGATGATAAGTGCCCGTATGTAGCAGGAACAGCAGACCGTCAGGGTTGCCCGGTTCCCGACAAGGATGGCGACGGATTTAATGATGATGTGGACCGCTGCCCCGAAGTATATTCCAAGACAAACGGTGGTTGCCCCGAAATCCGCCAGGAAATTATCCGCCAGGTAGAAAAAGCAGCAAAGGCTATCTTCTTCGAAACGGGTAAGGCAACGATCAAAAAGGCTTCTTTTAAATCGCTGGATGCAGTGGTTTCTATCCTTAAATCAGATAATACCCTCTATGCAGATATCGAAGGCCATACCGATAATGTTGGTGAAGATGAGGCAAATAAGACACTATCTAACAACCGCGCAGCATCCGTACGCGATTACTTTATAAGCAAAGGCATTGACGGCGGTCGGCTCACGTCGCAGGGATTTGGCGAAAGCCAGCCTATCGCATATAATAGTACCGCTGCCGGTAAAGCACAAAACCGCCGTACCGTAATTAAACTCCGCAATTTTACACGTTGATAAGTTTAGTAAGCACATAGTAAGATGCCGGCCCCAAAGCCGGTATCTTTATTTTGTAAATGGGTTGTGCATAAATTTCGTTGCTACAATAATATCCTACTTTATACGCTTCTGTAGGCTCCCCTAAAAATTGGTCGAATTGAAAGTAGAGGATTTAGTTGGCTCATAAAGGTATTTCAAATATCTTATCCACAAGTCCGCGCTATACGGCAGGGACAGCTGAAGGGCTGTCCTGCCTACGCGGATTTGTGGATAAGGCGTCCGCTCTTTCATCAGCCATTGCTTTACTATTTTGCTTTTCCTGCGTAGCGTAGCCCACCGGCGACAAATAGCCCAGCGCCTTATGCGGGCGCTCATGATTATAATCCCACTGGTAATCCCTGCAGTAGGAACGTGCCTCATTAAGTGAGCCGAACCGGTAAGCATCCAGCAACTCTCTTCTCATCGATCCGTTCTTTCTTTCGATATAAGCGTTCTGCATCGGCCTGCCCGGCTGAATGTAATGCCAGGATACTTTCCGCACTTCACACCATGCTTCCATCAGGTGGCTGATGAACTCAGGGCCATTATCACTTCGGATATTGCCAGGCACACCCCTGCTGGCCACGATCTCATCGAGTGCCCTTTGCACCCTGAGCGCAGGCAGTGAGGTGTCCACTTCTATCTTCAGCGACTCACGGTTATAGTCATCGATAATATTCAGTACCCGGAACTTACGGCCATCACTAAGCGCACCCGCTCATAAAATCCAGCGACCAGCACTGATTGGGCGCAGTTGGCACTACCAGAGGCTGTTTCACCCGTTCGGGCAGGCGCTTCTTTGATCTTCGCCGGATGTTCAGCCGCATGGCCTTGTAGACCCGGTAGAGACGTTTATGATTGATCTGCTCACCCCTGTTCCTGAGCCGGTAATAGCACGACCAGAAGCCAATGGCCGGATGCTTTGCGGTAAGGGCGGACAAGTGATCTTCTACCTTACCATCATCCTTTAGCTTATGCTTATAACGGTAAGTGCTGCGGCTGATAGCCGCCATAGTACATGCCCTGCTGATGTTGCAACCTTCTTCGGTAATGAGCAGGCCTGCAACTTCTCTCTGATCAGCAGGGCCTACCATTTTTTTGCCACCACGTTTTTAAGCGCCTGCAGGTCGAAGCTTACCTCGGCATACATCTTCTTGTACTGGGCCAACTCGGCTTCGAGTTCTTTGACGCGCTTTACTTCGCTGATCTCCATGCCGCCATACTTCGCTTTCCAGTTATAGAAGGTGGCCTCTGAGATGCCCAGCCCCCGGCTGATGTCTTTGACGGATTGCCCGCCTTCCTGTTGCTTGATTGCAGCCACGATCTGGCTCTCTGTGAATTTGGATTGCTTCATCCCCTGGTGTTTCTGTTTTAAAGTTAGATGTAATCTCTGCTTGCAAAACGGCCAACTTCGGGGGAGCCTACACTTCCAGATAACCTCCAACTCAGAGAAGATCATAGCAGTAGCACCCCAAATATTAGCGCCATCCGGCAGGCAATAAGCCGGTACACGGAGCGCCATCTCAGGGCTTGAGGCCGGGCGCACAGTTGCAGTCACTTTATTCGCTTCATCCATCATCCAGCTAACCGGAATTTCCAGTATCTCAGCAACTTCATGCTCACTCAGCAGGTAAGAAGGCCGTGCGCTGCTATAGCCCACAAACGCGTAAACCATAAAATTGGATACAGGAATGTAAAGCGGTGTCAGTGCGCCTAAAAGATCAACATCGATAGGTAAAATACCGGCCTCTTCGTGTGCTTCCCGGAGCGCCGTTGCTGCGAGATCCATATCGGCTATTTCCTGCTTGCCGCCAGGAAAGGAAATTTGTCCGCTATGTGCCCGCCCGTCTTCAGTACGCCGGATAAATAACAAATTCAGCTCCGCCTCTTTCATGAAAAAAAGAATCAGCACACTGCTTACCCGTGCATCAGCCGGAATGAGATCAGGCATCGGCCTTACCCGGCCAGTCATGAGTTCCTGCGCCGCGCTTCCCGGGAGGGTAAGTATTAGCTGCCGGCGTAAATATTCAATCGAAGGGGGCGTAGACAAGAAGGGCGTTTTAAGCTAAGAATAGGATCAATAATGAAAACGATGGGCGATAATCCTGTGGCAACGACCGCTAAATTAGAGCGCCATAGGCACTTCAATGAGTAGCAGATCACTTGCTTGTAGTGCACTGAATTCAACAGTATCCGTATCCCATATACCTAAAGCATCCCGTTTTTGCAGGCTTTGGCCTTCGATAGTAAGGGAGCCGCTCAGCAGAAAAGCATAAATGCCATTGCCGGCAGCTTTTAGCCGATGTGTAAGGCTCTTTCCTTCTTCAAGATTGACCCGGTAGATCCACGCATCCTGATTGATAGTCAGCGCGTCCCCCGGAGTACCAGTTGGGGCTACAAGTGTCTGGAGCGCATTTTTCCGCCCCGCAGGATCAAAATATTTTTGCTCGTAGCGGGGAGTGATATTACGCAGCTTCGGTAAGATCCATATCTGGAGAGAATTTATAGCATCAGTTTTACTGTGGTTAAACTCACTATGTTGCAAGCCACTGCCAGCACTCATTACCTGCACCTCATTTTGCTTTATAGATGCTACGTTTCCCATCGTATCCTTGTGCGATAAGGCGCCTTCCAGTACAATGCTGATGATCTCCATATTATCGTGCGGGTGCTCACCAAAACCCACTTCTTTATCAATGAAATCGTCATTAAGCACACGCAGCGCCCCAAAATGTACCCGCTCCCGGTTTTGCCATCCTGCAAAAGAAAAAGAATAAGCAGCTTTTAGCCACCCAAGATCAGCATGGCCACGTGTACCGGCTGCATGAAAAACTGTTTTTGCCATAAAAGATAATTTGATTAATATACATCAAAAACAATGCCTTTCTAAATCCCTGCCATATTTTCGCAGCACATGCCAAATACCGCACCGAACCGCAACCAATGAATATTTTTTTAAAAAAAACCGCATCCGGATTTTCTTTTTTTACCACACTCCTTCTTTTATCTTTCTTTAATACCGTTGCCGCGCAAGTGCCCGATACGCTGCGCCGCAAGGATGCCGGCGGCTGGGAATTTTTACAAATAAGAAAGGGAACCACCGTTAGCGAAGAAGGTAACCTGTATAACGGCAAGGCAGAAGGGGCATGGACCGCTTACTGGGACAACGGCTTCCCGAAATCCCTTACCTCCTATCGTGATGGCGTGCGCCATGGGACAGCGGTGCAGATGCTGCGCAACGGCTATACGGAGCATCTCGAAAACTATAAAAACGGCCTCCTCGAAGGGCCGCAGCGTAGCTATGCCGGCGGCAACCTGACCGAAGAAATTTATTATTCAGAAGGAAAGAAAAGCGGTACTTACTTCCGGCGCTATGCCAACGGGCAAAAGCAGGAGGAAGGCACATACAATAATGATATGCGCGATGGCAAAGCAAGTTATTATTTCGAGAATGGACAGCGCTCGGCCGAGTACAATTACCGGCAGGGCACAATTGATGGCGAAGCAGCAACCTACCATAATAACGGGAAGGTGAGCGAGTATGGTCAGTACACGGGCGATGAACAAACCGGCAACTGGAAGGAATATTACCCTACAGGAAAAATAAAAGCAGAAGGAACATACAGCCACGGAGAAAAAGAAGGAATCTGGAAACAGTACGATGAAACGGGGACGCCTCTGAAACCGGCAAAATACCGGAAGGGCAAACTGCAATAACAATCATTGGGAAAAGAAAAAGCGATGGGAAATAAAATACTGGTGATTGATGACGAACAGGCAATACGGAGATCGCTCAGCGAGATACTGACCTTTGAAGGATTTGACATATCGGAAGCTACAGATGGCGCCGAAGGCCTGATGATGATTGGGGAAAATAATTACGATTGTATTCTCTGCGATATAAAAATGCCGAGCATGGACGGAATTGAAGTGCTGGAGGCGGCAAAAGTGCTGAGGCCGGATATTCCATTCATCGTAATTAGCGGGCACGGCAATTTAGAAACTGCGGTAGAGGCGGTAAGAAAAGGAGCCTATGATTATATTTCCAAGCCGCCGGATCTGAACCGCCTGCTTATTACATTACGCAATGCAATAGATAAAAGCCTGCTCGTAACCGAAACAAAGCAACTGCGAAAAAGATTAGGCAGGCGCACAGGTTCCGCAATGATCGGCACTTCTCCGGGTATTGAAAAAGTAAAAGATACCATTGGCAAGGTTGCGCCAACCGATGCGCGCGTGCTCATCACCGGTGGCAATGGAGTAGGCAAGGAGCTGGTAGCGCGCAGCCTGCACGAGCTGAGTACACGTGCTTCCGGCCCTATGATAGAGATCAATTGTGCAGCCATACCTTCTGAGCTGATAGAGAGCGAACTTTTCGGGCATGAAAAAGGCTCCTTTACTTCAGCAATGAAACAGCGTATCGGGAAGTTTGAGCAGGCCAACGGAGGTACGCTTTTCATGGATGAGATCGGCGATATGAGTCTCTCAGCGCAGGCCAAAGTGCTGCGTGCCCTGCAGGAAGGCAAAATAACACGCGTAGGCGGCGATAAGGAAATAAAGGTGGATGTACGGGTAATATCCGCCACAAATAAAGACTTGCTGAAAGAAGTAGATGAGAAAAAGTTCCGGCTGGATCTTTACCACCGCCTCGGCGTTATCCTTATAAAAGTACCTTCACTTAATGAGCGTATAGAAGATATACCAGCGCTTGCCTGGCATTTTCTGAAACAGATATGCGAGGAATACAGCCAGCCGCTGAAGCAGATTGATGACGAGGCCATCGAGGCCATGCAGGGCTACAACTGGACGGGTAATATCCGGGAGCTTAGAAATGCAGTAGAACGGCTGGTAATTTTATCCGACGAAAGAATTACCGGAAAGGACGTGGAAAGCTATGTGTTCATGAAATAAGCAGCGCAGGCCGGCCACACCGGCTTAATCGGCTATCAGGATTCCTCATCGAAAAGATCCCGCTCTAATATTTCCATGCTGATGATATCCACTGCTTCGGCCTGCATCGGGGCGATATTGATCGCAGAGTCCATCTGGGCCTCTTTTAGCTGCCGCAATACTTCATCGCTCAGTTCTGTAAATACCAGCGACTGGCCATTGCTGTAAAGGTCCTCATGCAGGGATGCCAGCGCTTCAAAGGCATCCGGTTCCGCATTCTGGCAGGCATCGAGATTAATAATAAAGTTATTGCTGCCACTATCGGTAAGCTCGCGGCACTTCCGTTCCAGCTCTACTGCCATATTTGCATTGAGCAGTGTATTTGACGGCGATATCTGCGTAAAAGTTTCTTTGGTATCAATTTTGAACTCCATAACGTAGAGGTTGTTCTTTTAGAGTAATGTAAATGGATTGCAAGGGCTAAAAATAATACATCTGCTTACACTTTGCTTTCGTAAATTTAAAGTAAGGTACCTGCGCAGAAACAATATCCGCATCACACCTTTCAATACTTCGGGCACACCTTCTATCATTATCATTGCACGATACAGTACCCTGTTTCAAAAACAAAAGACTAAAACAAAATGGATTCTAATTTCTCACCCAAAGTAAAGGAGATCATTTCCTACAGCCGCGAGGAAGCTTTGCGCTTAGGCAATGATTTCATTGGCACGGAGCACTTGCTCCTCGGCCTTATCCGCGAAGGCGAGGGCCTCGCAGTGCGTGTATTACAAACGTTACAGGTTGATCTGTTCGACCTGCGCAAAGAGCTGGAGATTGCGATAAAAGACAAAAATAGCAAGCCCGTTGCCAACATTAATTCTCTGCCGCTTACCAAGCAGGCCGAGAAGGTGATCCGCATTACTGTGCTGGAGGCAAAGTCGTTGAAGAGTGCCACTGTAGAAACAGAACACCTCATGCTTTCTATTCTTAAAAACAAGGAAAATGTAGCTACGCAGATCCTGCACCAGTATGAAGTGGATTATGACCGCTTTAAAAGCGAGCTCAACATTGTACAGGGTCATGGTGGGCCAACCGCTGAATATGGCGACCCGGGTGGTGGTCCGGAAGATTTTGATGACGATGAAGAGCGCCGCCAATACCAGCAGCAACGCCGCGGCGGAGCAGGTGCCAGCAAAAGCAAAACTCCGGTACTCGATAACTTTGGCCGTGATATTACAAAGCTGGCCGAATTGGGCAATCTCGACCCCATCGTAGGTCGTGAGCAGGAAATTGAGCGCGTATCGCAGATCCTTTCCCGCCGTAAGAAAAATAACCCGATCCTGATTGGTGAGCCTGGCGTAGGTAAAACCGCCATCGTAGAGGGCCTTGCATTAAGAATCATTCAGCGCAAAGTGAGCCGCGTGCTCTTTGATAAGCGCGTTATTTCTCTTGATCTTGCAGCCCTCGTTGCCGGTACCAAATACCGCGGCCAGTTTGAGGAGCGCATGAAGGCGATCATGAATGAGCTGGAAAAGAACAAGGACGTAATCCTCTTTATTGATGAGATACACACCATCGTAGGAGCTGGCGGCGCAAGCGGCTCGCTTGATGCGAGCAATATCTTCAAGCCCGCTCTTGCTCGCGGCGACCTCCAATGCATCGGTGCTTCCACGCTGGATGAATACCGTATGCACATCGAAAAAGACGGCGCCCTCGACCGCCGCTTTCAGAAGGTGCTTATTGAGCAGCCAAGTGTGGAAGAAGCTATCACCATCCTTACCAACATCAAGAACAAGTACGAAGACTTCCACAACGTAACCTACGATCAGGAAGCCATCGAAGCCTGCGTGAAGCTTAGCGACCGCTATATGACCGATCGCCTCCTGCCTGATAAAGCCATCGATGTGATGGATGAAGTAGGCGCACGCGTACACCTGAAAAATATCAATGTACCGCAGAATATTCTGGATCTTGAAAAGAAGATCGAGGACATTAAAAGCGAGAAGAATAAAGTAGTAAAGAGCCAGCGCTTTGAAGAAGCCGCTGCACTCCGCGACCGCGAGAAGAAGTGGGGCGAAGAGCTCGAAAAAGCCAAGCACGATTGGGAAGAAGATGCAAAGACAAAGCGCTACCCGATCAATGAAGAGAATATTGCCGAAGTAGTGAGCATGATGACCGGCATACCGGTAATGCGTATGGTGGAAGCCGAAAGCGCCAAGTTGCGCCGTATGGATGAAGACCTGAAAAGCGCGGTGGTAGGCCAGGATAATGCCATTATGAAAGTGGTAAAGTCCATTCAGCGCAACCGCGTGGGGTTGAAAGATCCGCGCAAGCCCATCGGCTCCTTCATCTTCCTCGGCCCTACCGGCGTTGGTAAAACGGAGCTTGCCCGCTCGCTTGCCCGCTACATGTTCGACTCTGATGATGCGCTTATCCGCATAGATATGAGTGAGTATATGGAGAAGTTCTCACTAAGTCGCCTGATTGGCGCGCCTCCGGGCTATGTAGGCTATGAAGAGGGTGGCCAGCTTACCGAGAAGATCCGCCGTAAGCCATACAGCGTTATCCTGCTGGATGAAATCGAAAAAGCCCACCCGGATATCTTCAACATCCTCCTCCAGGTATTGGATGATGGCCAGCTTACCGATGGGCTTGGCCGCAAAGTGGATTTCAAGAATACACTCATCATTATGACCTCCAACATTGGCGCACGCCCAGCTAAAGGATTTCGGGGACGGTGTAGGCTTTGCAACTTCAGCAAAAACGGAAAACAGTGAAGAAAATAATAAAGGCGTTATCGAGAAAGCGTTGAAGCGGACCTTCTCGCCGGAATTTCTTAACCGGATCGATGATGTCATTATCTTCAACTCGCTCGATCAGGGAAATATCAACCAGATCATCGACATCATCATGAAGAATGTATTGAAGCGCCTCAACAACCTGGGCTTCGATATGGTACTTACGGAAGAAGCAAAGCTCTATATTGCTGAAAAAGGCTACGACCAGGCATTCGGCGCAAGGCCACTGCATCGCGCTATTCAGAAATACCTCGAAGATCCGCTTGCGGAAGAGATACTGAACCACCGCATCAAAAACGGCGATGTAGTAACGGCCAACTTCAACAAAGAAGAAGATAAGATCGTATTCTCCATAGCCCATACGGAAACCGTTGAAGAGGCACCTAAGGCGGAAGAAAAGGAAAAGGAATCCCCTGAAGAAAAAGAGGAAAAGTAAAGAATAAGTGTTTTTTTGGTGAGAATGGCTGGTGCGAAAGTGCCGGCCATTTTTTTATCGATACAGTTTGTAAGCTACACCGGCTCCAGCGCTAAGAAAGGCGGCGCAGGAAACTCGATACGGATCTCATCCTCCAGCCCGATCTGCCCGCCCTGTAGCACAATGCTCATCACTCCCGCCTTCCGGATCAGCCTTCCTTCTGCGTCGCGATCAAGCACTGCCGCCATCAGCCCTCGCTGCAACCCTTCCAGCTGAATGCACGGATTGCGCAGGCCGGTTATTTCCACCACGGCCTCCGGGCCTATATGCAGGCGCGTACCCCGCGGCAGCTCCAGCAGCGCAATGCCACGCGTAGTAATATTCTCGCCCATGGCTCCGGATGCAATGGCAAAACCCTTAACCGCCAGCTCATCCAGCAGCTCTGCATGTATCAGGTGCACCTGCCTGAGATTGGGCTGCGCGGGGTTCTGCGCCACGCGGGATCGGTGCTTTACCGTCGTGCCCATGTGCGCATCGCCTTCTACCCCAAGGCCAGCAAGCAACATGAGCGTAGGTATATTCTGCTTGCTCATCGTATGCGTGGCGCTTTTGCTGAGCGCAATGATCCTGCCTTTCATAACCGGAAAATTACGCAGTAACCCGGACATACATGCTGGCGCGTCCCCGGCCATGCGGAAGAGCGCATGGCCGGGGACCGGGCTATCCGTTCCTATCTTTTTTGCCGGAAGGGGCAAAAAAGGATATCCACTGCTATCCCTCGCGCGGGCTCATACGAAGCATTTCGGTCTAACTTTAGCTGCATGAACATCAATCCTACAGAGCGCTTTACAGACCGGGTAGCCAATTATATCCGTTACCGGCCGGATTACCCACCGGAAATTATGGATTATCTGCGGCAGAAAACCGGCTTACCGGCAGGCGCGCCGGTTGCCGATATCGGCTCTGGCACCGGCATCTTCACCCGCCACCTGCTCGGTGCAGGCTATGATGTTTACGCCGTAGAGCCCAACAGCGCCATGCGCGAAGCCGCTTCTGAATTAATGAAGGATTATCCAAACCACCATGCAGTAAGTGGCACTGCAACCCAAACCACGCTGCCCGATCACTCCGTTGCGCTCATTGTTTGCGCGCAGGCGTTTCACTGGTTCAATAATGTGGAAACGAAAACAGAGTTTCAGCGGATCCTTAAGCCGGGTGGCACGGTAGCGCTTATCTGGAACGACCGCCTTATAGCGGCAGATAGCTTTTCTATAGCCTATGATAACCTGCTGAAAAACCTTGGCAGCGACTATAATGAAGTAAACCACCAGAAGCTCGGCGATGCAGACTTTGCTGCATTTTTCAAAGACGGAATTTATGAGCAGGCGGCCTTCCCGAATGAGCAGATATTTGATGAGACCGGCCTGACCGGCCGTGCGCAATCGTCCTCTTATGTGCCTGCCGGCGATACCGAAGGAGGCCGTGTATTTCTCCGGGAGTTAAAAGAGATATTCCGGGAATATGCGCAGGATGGTAAGGTGCGGTTTGGGTATGATACAACGGTATACATCGGAAAGGTTTGAAGCCACAGTAATGCGCCGGGCCTACCTGGCCGGGTACCGGCGCCGCGTCCCCTGACGCGTGGTGCCTTTTCCCGACTTGGCAAGGCTTTCTTCGGGACTTGGCCAGGTCTGCGTAGGAGCCCGCGTGAAGGATTGTAGTGTAAAGCCCCGTAGCCCTTCGCGAAGGGCTTGCAACGGAAAGCCTGACCATAGGCCTGCGCCCTTCCGCAGGACTGTGGGCACGCCCAAAAACAATTATGGCGCCCGGATATGCACCGGGAGCCGTTAAGACCATTTACTTCAGTTTTCTAAAAATCCGGAATCCGAATTTCGAATTCCGGAATACTTAAGCTTCTTCTTTCTTGGGTACCGTGCGGAATACAATATCCCAGAGCACGGAGCTTACGCCAAAGCCTTTATCATCGGCCTTGTAATGGTGCAGATGGTGGTTGCGCCAGAGGGCTTTCAGAAATTTTGGCGGGGCTATAGCGTGGATAGCGAAGTGCATGGTGCCGTAAAGAATATAGCCAAACAGGAAGCCGGGGAAGAAGGCCAGGGCATTCCAGCCCATGCAGAAATAAAACAGGCAGAAAAACGCGGAAGAAATGAGCAGGCTGGGTACGGGAGGCATAAACAGGCGCTCCTTATCTCTCGGGAACTCGTGGTGCACGCCGTGCATGGTATAAACGAACCGCTGTGCTTTGGGCCGCTCCACGATCATATGAAAGAGGTGGCGGTGCATGATGTACTCAAAAAAGCTCCAGCTTAGCGCGCCAACGATAAAAACCCATACTTCGCGGCCTATGCCCAGCCCTTTATAGGCCACCCCATAATACAGCATCAGTGCAATGATTGGGAAATACATTGCATAGATAACCACGGGGTGCGTCTTCGTCATATTCTCCATGAGCTCGCTCTGGAAGAGGCGGGCCTGGCCTTTATTATTTATCTTATCGAAATGCATCTTTTACGCAAACAATCTTGTACAAAAAGCAAATTTAAGGGTTCCCGTCTGTATCAACGTTTCCGGACTTTTTCTTTTTTGGCCTGTCGATCCATAGCAGCATAGCGGGTTGGAGGGTAAGGTTGGTAATCATAGCCAGCAACAAGGTAATAGAGGTAAGAAAGCCGAGCGATTTGGTGCCATCGAACTGCGACAGGCAAAACACTCCAAAGCCTGCAATGAGGATGAGTGAGGTATAGATAATGCTGAGCCCGGTATCGTGAATGGTGCGCTTTACAGTCGAGGTTATATCCTCGCCATGCAGCTGCATCTCCTGCTTATAGTTTACGAGAAAGCGGATGGTTACATCCACCGTAATGCCAAGCGCAATAGAAAAAACAAGAACAGTGCTCGGCTTAAGCGGCACACGTAGCCAGCCCATAATACCGGCGGTAATAAGCAGCGGAACGATATTCACGATAAGCGCAATAAGCACAATGCGCCAGGAGCGAAAGAGTACAACCATGCACAGAAAGATCATGGCAAAAGCAAGCAGGAGGCTATCGCGCAGACTGTTGATGATGAACTTGGAGCCTTCGAGGAATACGATAGAAGTACCGGTCTGGGTAACGGTATATTTTTCTTTAGGGAAGAGCTCATCTGTTTTATGCCGGATGCTGTCGAGGAGTACGGGCAGGCGCACGGAGCCTACATCGGCTATGCTGATGGAGATGCGGGTCTTCTGCCCGGTACTGTCTATATAAGAGCTGAGGAGCTTATTGAACGGGTTGGCGTCCTTTTCGGCGCCGCTTGTGTTCCGCTTGCGCAGCGCAGTGCCTACGGATGATAGGCCTACGGCCGGGAGGGCATAAGCAGCGCTATCGCCGCCAAACTGGGCCTGTACGGCAAATTTGATGCCTTCTGTAATAGCTAATGCATGGCCTATTTCATCGAAGTTTTTAAGGTATTCATGTAGAGAATCGATCTTCAGTAAAGTGGCGGGGGTGGTGGCCAGATACTTCTTCTTCGCATCGATCACGAGCTCTAAAGGCATTACGCCATGGAAGTTTTTCTCGAAGAATTTAAGATCCATATACACTTTATCATTCTTCGGCAGGTCATCTACAATATGCCCCACGCTTTTAAGGCGCGCCATGCCGAAGGCTGCCGCTACACAGGCAACAATGGTGGTAATATAAATAGTTGGCCGGTGGTTGAGCGTCCAGCGGGTAAGTGCATCGAGCAGCTTCATCAT
This sequence comes from Chitinophagaceae bacterium, assembly GCA_965246905.1. Lineage (GTDB taxonomy): Bacteria > Bacteroidota > Bacteroidia > Chitinophagales > Chitinophagaceae > UBA1952. The sequence continues at coordinate 37,208 of CBDFFZ010000005.1, read as the reverse complement.
CCAGCCGGTCTCCATATACGAAGTATGCTTTGCCTTGGGCGGAGGCAGGAGGGAAAACATGGCGGGCAGCAGCACCAGCGAGATAAAGAAGATAGCAATGATGTTGATGCCGGCCACAAGCCCGAACTCTTTAAGAATAGCACTCTTGGTAAAAAAGAAAACCCCGAACCCTATAGCTGCGGTAAGGTTGGTAAACAGGGTTACGATGCCCATACGGTCCACCATAGTAATGATTGCCTCACGCTTGGTAACGCCCCTGGCAAACTCTGTATGGTATTTATTAAGAAAATAAACACAGTTGGGTATGCCGATAACCACGATGAGTGGCGGGATAAGGCCCGTAAGCAAAGAGATCGTATAAGCGCTGGATTTAGGATCCCCCTTCAGGGCAATAAGATGCAGGATGGCAAGTGTGCCCACACTCCATACCACCGCAATACCCACTACCAGCATAGAAGATACCACGGCCACCCAGGAGCGGAAGAACAGCGCAAGAATCACGGCAGTAAGCAGGAGCGACAGAAGAAGGAACATTTTCAGCTCGCTCTGCACTTTCGTGGCCATAGTGGTACGGATAAGCGGCAGACCGGAGTAATGCATTTCCGTAGCGTGCGCTTTGCCAAATGCATCGCCTTCCTTAGTAATGCCTTCTACGAGCGCAGTGCGGAGCTTGCTGTTGAGCGTGGCGCTATCCACACTTACGGCCATGAGGTACGTCCGGGTAGCGGCATTGTACAGAAACCCGCGATAGAACGGAAGGGAAAATATCTGCTGCTGCACAGCGGCACCACCGGAAGTAGCAGGATCCGCAGTGAGCGATACGCCTTTAAGCTGCCCGGTTACAGTATCTTTTACCAGGCTTACGGCAGTTGGCACGCCAATAACAGTTTTTACACCTTTGATCTTTTCAAGCCGGTGGATCAGCGCGGTATAATCCCTAAAGAAATCTTCCTTGAAAAAATCAGCCGTCTGCACGCCGACAACCAAAGTATTGGCATCGCCATGAAATGTTTTATTGAATTGCTGGAAATCCTGGTACCGCGGATTATTGGTAGGTATGGCCTTCGTAAATTCATAGCCAAGCTCCACCTTAGAGGCATAATAGCCCATAATAGCAGTAATAGCGAGAAGAAGAGTCAGCAGTACGACCCGGAACTTTAAAATAAAGCCTGCTAAGCGATGCCACATAGTGAATACTAACGAGCGTTAAAAATCAGGCCGTGAAAATAGGGAATAAAAGGAGGGTAAGGAGGTTGAAAGAAGATTGGCCAATGCCCCCTGAATACTATTGCGCCAGCAGCACCTTCATCAGCTCTTCCATCTTGGCGCCGCCTTCCCACATCTTTACAAACTTTTTCCTGCGGTCGTAAACTACGAGGTAGGGCACATACTTTGCCCCATAAAACATGGGAAAGAAATACTGGTAATCCTTGCCTACTACTCTAATATTCTTATAGGCCTTCAGGTTGAGCTTTGCTGAAAAAGGCTTCAGCATGGAAAGATCCATCGGGGTAAACAGGTAGAGCTGTACGTCTTTAAGAGAATCCAACCTGCCTAATAGCGCTTTAATAGTCAGCTCGCAATGTTCACAATCAGGACTAAAAAAAACGAGTAGCGTAGGCTTCCCTTCGGGGATGTTATACGTATTGAAAATGGTAGCGCTATCCTGCAAAAGGAGGTTGAAGGCCGGCAGTTTAGGGTATTTCTGGTAGGGCAATGAGTCCTTCACCGTTTTATCCTGCGCAAAAGCTGCGGCGGAAATCATTAAGAAAGAAAGTGCAAGCGTAAAAATCCGGTGTAGCATTTGCGGAGATATATAAGGCATCAAATGTCGGTGAAATCATTTGTTTGCGCGCAGGGAATGCAGTGGGATTGAGGTAATTTTGAATGTAACCCCAACCCGGCCTTTCCCCAAGGGGAAGGGGCACTTGAGCAAGCCAATAAATCGTAAGTTATAGGCTTATACAAAACATCCTCTTCCCCTTGGGGGAAGGCCGGGTTGGGGACGTTTTAATCCAGCCAGATGCTCATAAACCAGGACCTCTTTACAGAACGATACAAAAACCTCAATGCCGAACAACGGGCTGCTGTAGATACCATTTACGGCCCGGTAATGGTTATAGCAGGGCCCGGCACCGGCAAGACAGAAGTGCTGTCCATGCGCATTGCCAGCCTGCTCGCATCCGAAGCACAGGTACAGCCGGCTGAGATCCTGTGCCTTACCTACACCGATGAAGCTACCGCCTCCATGCGCCGCCGCCTGCTGGCTATTATGGGCCCTGCTGCGCATAAAGTGAATATCTACACCTTTCACGGGTTCTGTAATACGGTCATCCAGCAAAACCCCGATTACTTCAGTCTGCGCTCCCTGCAGCCCATTACAGATCTTGAGCGTACCGAGCTTTTATATGAATTATTAGAGACCCTCCCCAAAGGCCACACCCTGCGCAAGCTCAGCGGCAACATCTATTTCGATGCCCCCAAGCTGGCCCGCCTCTTCGACCTCATGAAGCGGGAAAACCTGCGCCCTACAGATATTGAGCAGGCAGTAAATGAATACATTGCCGACCTACCCGCCCGCGATAAATACATCTACAAGCGCGCCGGCAAAGGCTACCAGAAAGGCGATTTGAAACAAGCCCTGCATGATGAGGAAGTAACCCGGATGAATGCCACCCAGGCAGCAGCCAATCTCTTTGATCTTTATACAGAGCAGATGAAGGAATCCGGCCGCTACGATTTTAACGATATGATCATCTGGGTGCTCAATGCCTTTAAGGAAAAGCCGGGCTTATTGCAGAGCTACCAGGAGCGCTACCAGTTTATGCTGGTGGATGAATTTCAGGATACCAACGGCGCGCAAAGCGAATTGCTGTACACACTCACCCAATTCTGGGATGACCCCAATCTTTTTGTGGTAGGCGATGACGACCAGAGCATCTACGAGTTCCAGGGCGCGCGTATCCGTAATATTATTGACTTCTACGAGCGCTATAAAGACACAGTAAAAGTGATCGTGCTGCCACAGAACTACCGCTCCTCGCAGGCCATCCTCGATAAAGCCACAGCCACGATTGCCAATAATCAGCAGCGCCTTATCTACCAGCTTACGCAATTAAGTCTTGATAAAAACATAGTAGCCTCCAACAGCCGCTTTAAAGATGGTGCAGAAACGGTAACTCCGGAAATAAAAGTGTATCCAAACATCCTCAACGAAGAGGCAGATGTGATTATGCGCATCGAAGCGCTGCGGCAGCAAGGCGTAAAAATGCACGAGGTTGCCGTGCTCTACGCGCAGCACCGGCAGGCCGCCAACCTAATGGAGCTTATGGAGCGGAAGGGCATTCCCTATACCGTAAAAAAGCCGGTGAACATCCTCGATGAGCCGCTCATGCAGCAGGTAATCAACATCCTGTATTACCTCGATGATGAGCGCAAGCAGCCCTTCAGCGCTGAGGCCCGCCTTTTTGAAATGCTGCATGCACCCTATTATGGCATTGCCTCTTCGGATATTGCTACGCTCGCGCTTTACCTCCAGCAAAAAGAAGTGCCCCGCAATGAGCGCTACTGGCGGCTTTTATTAGCCAAAGGCCTCCTGCTCGAGTCAATGAACCTCCCCTCCGCCCCTGCCCTCTACCGCATAGGCCACTGCGTAGATAGCTGGATGCAGCAACAGCTTTCCCTGCCCCTGCCACTCCTTATTGAGAAAATCGTGTATGAAAGCGGCATCGTAGCTTACCTCCTCAAAGGCAATGATTATGTATGGAATATGCAGGTGCTCCATACCCTGTTTGCCCATGTGCGGGAGCTGTATGAGCGCAAAGCAACCGTCCGCCCGGCAGAGCTGCTGCGCAATATCGAGCGGATGAATGATGAGCGCATTCCGATTCCCGTTCAGAAGGTAATTCAGAATGATAACGGCGTAAAATTCTTTACGGCGCACGGGGCCAAAGGGGCAGAGTTCGAGCATGTATTTCTTATTGGCTGCACCAAAAATTTCTGGGAGGAAAAGCGCGGTGCCGGCAATGAATACAAGCTGCCCGATACGATCACATTAACCAACGATGATGATGATAAAAGCTATAGGACCGAGGTAGCGCGGCGGCTTTTTTACGTGGCCATCACGCGGGCAAAAAAACACCTGTACGTCTCCTATGCACAGCAGGATAATGTAGGCAGAGAGCTGTCAAACTCGTTGTTCATAGATGAGATCAGCACACCGGAAGAGCGTATAAAGCACGTAGTTCCTGCGGATGCGATGGTGAGTCATTTAGAATGGGCAATGGAGCCGGTGAGCGCGCTGCGCATCGAACTGGCCAACCGCGCCTGGATCGAGCGTACGCTGCAGCAGTTCACATTGAGCTATACCACGCTTTCCAAATTCCTGCGTTGCCCGCTTACTTTCTATTATGAATGCGTACTGAAGGTACCGGTATTGAAGGGAGATGCACTGGGCTTTGGCTCGGCAGTGCACAACGCGTTGGAGCGTTATTTTAAGGAGATGAAAGCTGCCGGCGGCCAATTCCCGCCTAAGGAATCGCTGATTAAATACTTTGAAACAGCGCTTTATTTTGAAGGAGAATCCTTTACGCCACTCGAGTATGACCGCCGCAAGGAGCAGGGCAATAACATCCTGGGCTCCTACTACGACCGCAACATCAACCACTGGCATAAAAACGTGGAGATCGAGTGGAAAGTACCGCGCCTGATGCTCGACGGTGTGCCGGTAACCGGGAAGATAGACAAGCTCGAATTTGAAGGCAATACCTGCACCGTGATCGACTATAAAACCGGCAACCCCGACTACTGCACCACGCAGGTAAGCCCGCCCAACGATAAGCAGCCCCTCGGCGGCGATTACTGGCGGCAGATGGTCTTTTACAAGCTGCTCATCGAAGCGCAGCCCGAGCGTTTCTGGCGCGTGCAGATCGGCAAGTTCGATTATATAGAGCCCGGAAAAAAGACCGGTGAGTACGTACAAAAAATAGTACCCGTTTTTGAGCAGGATGAAGCTATCGTACGCGCCCAGATAAAGGAAGCCTACGGCAGAATAATGAACCATGATTTCGACGAAGGCTGCGGCAAGCCGGATTGCCACTGGTGCAGCTTCGCCAAAAAGTACGAGCTTGTAAGGCCGGCAAAAGAAGAAAACTTTGTAGAGATCGATGATGTGTAGCAGTGTCCCACGCCTCCAAGGGCGTGGGACACTTTTGTCTTAGGTTTTGTTACCGTATTTCAATGCGCAATTATGGGCGCACCCTGCGGGCCGGGCTATCCGTTCCAATCTCCCGGCGGAAGGGCCGGGAGGATTTCCACTACTATCCCTTGCGCGGGCCCTTACCCCAAAACCCCGTATAGACGTTGCATTGCAACGTCTATACACAGCTAATGTCTTTCCCAAAAGGATACGAATACACGCGTCAGGGGACGCGACGCCGGGCGGGCGAAGTCAGGGGACTTCGCCCAACTGGTGCAGCTTCGCAAAGCAATACGAGCTGGTGAGGCCGGCAAAAGAAGAAAACTTTGTAGAGATCGATGATGTGTAGGAGTGTCCCACACCTCTAAGGGTGTGGAACACCTTTTTTGATGTGCTTTGCCGATGGCCTTGTAAAGCTTTGGCCAGGCCAGGCAAAAAAACGCATAAACGGGTAAAGGCGCTAAACTGCTTTTTAACAGTCATCCAATCCCAATAATAATAATAAATACGATATGCACAAGTATTGGATTAGCATGCAATAAAAGAGGTTAAAAGGCAATTCCTTGTGCGCATTAAGATACCAATTACATTACCACCTGCCATAGTTGTGCAGCTACCGGCCACCATTTTATAGGCACCTGCCGCAATTGTTTTTCCACCTGCCACCATTGTGCAGGCACCTGCCGGAGTTGTGCGGGCACCGGCCACCGTTGTTCTCCCACCTGCCGGGGTTGTGCAGGCACTTGCCACCATTGTTTTTCCACCGGACGTGATTTTACCGGCACCTGCTGCAATAGTATAGACACCTGCCACCATTTTTTTAACACCTGCCACGATTATACTGGCACCGGCCGCAATTGTTTTTCCACCTGCCACGGTTGTGCGGGCACCTGCCAGGTTTTTACAGCCGCCGGCCACAATTGGGTAAAGGGAGAAAAGCAGGTAAGTAGGGCTATATCTTAAATAATAGGGCTGCGCAAAAGCAATTACCTACCGTGCGCTACAAATAGCCCTACAAACCCAACCTGAGCAATAAGATTACTGCGGCACTACCAGCCGGGCGGTGGTAGTGCCATAGCCTGCCCAGATACCCAGCCCGCCATTGCTGATATTCGTCCGCACATTGATCGGCGTAGTAAACGGATTGCCCGTATTGGAGATCGAATACTCATATGTAGAGTAGAAATTAAACACCGGCCGCTCGATAGCGCACCATTTTATCAGCAGCGTATCGCCCGGAAAAAGGTAGCCTGTACTGTCGGTGGTTTTTACATTGTAATCATAACCCAGGAAGAGCGGCAGGCGCGCGCTGCCGGTGCCGCTAAGCAGGCCGTCATCATACACAGAAGTAGAAGCCGTATAGAAAGGCCCGCCATTCACGCTCGTAAAATAGCGGATGCAGTTGCCGGGCGTATCCGGGTCGGAATAATAAACATTGAGTACAAGCGCAGTAGGTTTCTTGGCATCGAACCGGTCGGGCGGCAGCGCGGCGAGCGAATCCAACGGTTTACAATCCGGTATGCGGGTAGTGCTTTCGTAGGTCTTTCCTTCTGCAACAACGGTGAGTTTGTAAGTATCATTCACCTTACCGAGAAAAGTCAGCGAGCCTTTATCAGCAGAATCCAGCGTATAGAAATAGAACCGGAAATGGCCGCCGGTATCGATGGCATATTCGCGCAGGGCTACGGTACGGGTACCATTGCTCACGGTTACACGGGCGCCATGCACATAGCTGCTATCGAGCGTAGCAAGGCTCACCCGCGCCAGGTAGCCGAAGCTTTTGGTAAGCAGCAGAAAGGGCGGTTGGCCGGTTTCGATAAATCCGTTTACCACCACCTGCGGCGCGCCATTGGTAAGGTCTATATGCACTTCCTTCTCGCAGCCGGAGCTGCAAAGCCAAAGCAGGAGCAATACAAGGGCGCCATAGCTGCGGGATGGGATAGAAGAAGACATGGAAAGAGGAAGTAGCGTGTATGAATATACGGCAATCGGCAGATGCCGGCTCCGCCTGCTTTTCGTAATTGCCTGCGGCCTGCTTTTTGCTTAATTTCTTACTTTGCACGCATGCACTCGCTCTCTGAGGAAAACTACCTGAAAGCCATTTTTAATCTTGCGGTCGAGGATGGAAAAGTAACGCCCACAGCTATCGCCGAAACGCTGGGCAACAACCCGGCCTCAGTGATCGATATGCTCCGTAAGCTATCGGAGAAAGACCTGATTGCCTATCATAAAAAGACGGGCGCCAGCCTTACGGCGCAGGGGCAGAAAGCCGCCATCAACATCGTGCGCAAGCACAGGTTGTGGGAAGTATTTCTAAAAGAAAAATTAGGCTACACCTGGGATGAAGTGCACGATATAGCCGAGCAGATGGAGCATATAAAGCATCCGGATCTGGCAGACCGCTTAGATCAGTTCCTGGGCTTCCCGCAGTACGACCCTCATGGCGACCCGATACCGCAGGCCAATGGCAAGATGGCTAAAGCCTACCGCACCACCCTCGCCGATATTGAGGAAGGTAAAAGCTGCCAGGTATTTGCCGTAAAGGAGACAGGCTCGCCATTCCTTCAATACCTGCAGAAGCTGGGCATAGACATAGGCACAAAAATAGCGCTGGTAGAAAAAATTTCTTTCGATGAATCTGTGGTGATACGCGTGGAAGGGCGCGCGCCGGTAACGGTATCACGGAAGTTTGCCGTATTTGTGCTTGTAGGGTAGCAGCGGGCAGGTTTCATCCGTGATATACCCGCGAAGCCACAATTTTTCCTGCGGCTATATCCAGTACTTCTGCTACGGGTAGGTCCGGCTCACCGGCTACCTGCCTTATATATTCCATAAATACCCTGCTGCCCGATGCCGTAAGCGTAACAAGCTCATAATGCAGTGTAGGAAGCCTTTCGAGGGCATCCTGCCACCAGGTGCGCATGGCAGGTTTTCCTTTTACAAAGCCTTCTGTTTCCGGCTGACGCGCTTTAAGCTTAGGGCTGTAATGGATGGCTGCATCATCATAAAGCGAAAGCAGATCTTCCAGGTTGTGCGCATTGAAGGCCGCGAGCCATTGCCGGGCAATTCCGGCTGTTATTTCATCCATAGTACTCCTTTTTAGCGGCATAAAACTACATGCAATGCTGCGCAGGTGTGCATTTGCTGTTGAAAACAATAGGGCTATTTCACACTAAAATAATTTGGATACTTGGCATTCTCTTATAATTTTGCCCGGCATTACACAAACTCAATTAAAAACACAGAACTGTGGCGTACGACAACAAAAGCTTAAGCGGTGAAAGAGACAACCGTAACAATGAAAGCCTCTACAGCAAGCGCATTAAGGCAGGCAAGCGCCGCACCTATTTTTTTGATGTTCGCGCTACCCGCGGCAATGATTATTTCATCACGATTACGGAAAGCAAAAAGCGCTTTGATGATAATGGCTACGACCGCCATAAGATGTTTTTATACAAGGAGGATTTTAATAAGTTTCTCGCAGGCCTCACCGAAACTATCGGCTATGTAAAGACCGACCTGATGCCGGATTTTGATTTCGATGCCTTCAACCACGATCAGGATGAAGAAGCGATAATTGGCGGCGGCGAAGCTATGGGTGCGGCAGCGCATATAGCTCCATCCATTGAGCCGGTAGCCACGCTTGCCGTTGCAGAAGATGCAGGCAGCAGTGTTGATGACTGGAAGATCTGATTTTTACTTACACCTGCCAAAGCAGGTTACTTAATAAACCGAAAAAGGTTGTCTCTTTTATTGAGGCAACCTTTTTCCATTCTATGCTCGTTTTTTATACACCACTACAATGCTGTCTTCTTAAAGGCCGTCTCCATGATCTTTGCATCTTTAATAGCGGCACCAAACCAGGTATTATTGAAATAAACGATCAGCTCTTTTGGCGGATGCGCTTGTACTTTTTGTATCCATTCCTGTAAGCCTTCTTCGCCGTAGGCGGATTTATAAAGCACCGGCTTCCCATGAAAGCGCAGGTAGTTCGCAGCCGCATCCGGCACAAAAATATCCGGGAAATCCGGCAGGCTGATGTTTACAAAGACCAATCCGGCAGCTTTGAATTGTTGGTACACATCTTCCCTCCACCAGCTTATATCCCGGAACTCTATGGCGTGCAGCAATGGGTTTTCTCCCAGCAACAGAAGACGCTCCAATAGATCTTCATTGTATTTTACCGATGCCGGAAACTGGTATAATATGCATCTTACCTTTTCCTGGAGCGCTTCATTTACTACATCGTAGAACTGCGCCATTTCCTCAGCCACATTATTCATCCTGCGGTAATGCGTGAAGAGCTTATTGGCCTTTACTGTAAATGCAAAATCCTTCGGAGTGTCCTTATACCATTTGCTGAGGGATTTCAGCGTCGGTGCTTTATAAAAAGTACTGTTGATCTCGATCGAGTTAAAGTGCTGCGCATAATATGGCAGCCATTTAGTGGAAGGAATATCCTGCGGGTAGAATTGCCCCTTCCATTCGCGGTAGTAGTAGCCTGAGCAGCCGATGTAGGTTTGCATGCATTAGCCGGTACAAAAATTGGCCCATCGTATTGCCAGCTTTCAAATGAGGCTTAAAAAAGGTATCCTACGCCCTTCGGAGGCGTGGGATACCGCGTTATTTGCTCACCAGCCGTATCACCGGTACAATCATTTCCTCCAGAGAAATGCCGCCGTGCTGGAATGTATTGCGGTAATAATTTACAAAGTGATTATAGTTGTTCGGGTAGCAAAGAAATTTATCCTCCTTCGCAAAAATGAACGTGGAGCTTACATTCGGCGTAGGCAAGCCTGCCAACTTAGGGTCGCGGAAGGCGAGCACATCTTTCTCTTCATATTGCAGGTTGCGGCCGTGCTTATAGCGCAGGTTGGTGGTGGTATGGCGGTCGCCCACGCATTTGCTCGGCTGCTTTACACGCACGGTGCCATGGTCTGTAGTGATGATTACCTGGATGCCCTTATCGGCAATCTTGCGGAGGGCGCGGTAAAGCGGAGAATGCTCAAACCAGCTTACCGTAAGTGAGCGGTAGGATATTTCATCGCCTGCCAGCTCTTTTAAAACCTCCATTTCCGTGCGTGCATGAGAGAGCATATCCACGAAGTTGTACACGATTACGGTAAGGTCATTTTTAAGATAATTATGGATATTATCCTCCATTACCTTGCCATCATCATTATTGGTAATTTTCAGGTACTGCCATTTCAGATCGCCGAGGCCCAGCTTCTTTAGGTTGCCTTCCAGGAATTTATCCTCAAAGAGATTTTTACCACCTTCCTCATCATCGTTCTTCCACTCGTTCGGGTATTTTTTGGCAATGTCAATAGGCAGCATTCCGGCAAAAAGCGCATTGCGCGCATACTGTGTAGCGGTTGGCAACAGGCTGTAAAAAAGATCTTCCTCTACAACGCGGTAAGCCTCGGAGATAATGGGCTGAAACGCCTTCCACTGGTCAAGGCGCAGGTTATCGATAACTACCAGAAACGTAGGCTTTCCCTTCTCGATATGCGGCGCTACTTTGCGGGCAATAAGCTCATGCGAGAAGAGCGGTGCATCGATGCTCTTACCGGTGATCCAGTTGCTGTAATTTTTAGAGATGTATTTGAAGAACGCAGTGTTCGCTTCCGCCTTCTGGCTTTGAAGAATTTCCTGCATTTCCGGGCTATCGCTGCGCGTCATTTCCAGCTCCCAGAATACAAGCTTGCGGTACAGGTCTTTCCACTCTTCATGATCGGGGTTGGAGGAAAGCGCCATAAACAGGTTGCTGAATTCCTGCGAGTAAGCCGTGGTAGTTGCCTCGCTCACCAACCGCTTGGTATCCATTATTTTTTTGAGGGAGAGCAGTACCTGGTTAGGGTTCACCGGCTTTATTAAGTAGTCGGATATCTGTGCACCGATGGCTTCCTCCATGATATTCTCGGCTTCATTCTTGGTAACCATTACTACCGGCAGCGTAGGGTGCTCTTCCTTGATACGGGCCAGTGTTTCGAGGCCGGTAATACCGGGCATGCTTTCATCAAGCAGCACCACATCGGCGGCATTTGAGCGCAGGTGCTCGAGGGCATCGTGGCCATTAGAGATCGGCGTTACGGTATAGCCCTTACCCTTCAGGAAGAGGATCTGTGATTTGAGGGAGTCTATTTCATCATCTACCCAAAGGATATCGCCTTGTGTGTTCATTTTAGCTGAATGATTTATTTGTGTTGATTAATTGAAAGTAGGAAAATTGTGCGGGGCGTATTGTTTCTTTAACGCAAGATTGGCGCGCATGTTGCCTTAGCTGCTCACTACTGAAACCGTGGGCCGGTGCTTATTACGGTTAAAGGCGGCCTGCGCGCGCTGTTCTTGTTATGGAGAAAATAAAGATAGCGATCCGCCCTGCGATAAAAGAAGATTGTGCAGCCATACTCATGCTCGTAAGGGAGCTTGCCGCATATGAGCGCGCACCTGGGGCCGTAACGGTATCGCTGAGCCATTTTGAGGAGAGCGGATTTGGCAATAACCCTGTATGGTGGGCTTTTGTAGCCGTGGATGACGAGCAGCAGGTTGTTGGCTTTGCGCTGTACTATATCCGCTTTTCTACCTGGAAAGGGCAGCGCATGTACCTTGAGGATCTGCTGGTTACCGAAGCATGGCGGCGCAAAGGGATTGGAGCTCTTTTAATGAATGCCCTGATAGCTGAGGTGAAGCAAAAAGGTTTTGGCGGGATAAGCTGGCAGGTGCTCGATTGGAATAAGCCGGCCATCCAATATTATAAACGCTACAATGCGCGCTTTGATAATGAATGGCTGAATGTAGCAATCGATGTTTAGAAAGACCAGCTAAACAGCCCTTTATTGAGCCGGCAGCCTGTATTCCTGCTGTTACGCTAATTCCAGAGATCCACCGGCGCAATTTCCCCCTGCTACAGGAAAGTCCATAGCTATCCGCCTGCTGAAAAGACTATCAAACCAACTTTGGAAATTGTAATGAACTTAGCACAGTTGATAAAGGAGTGTTGAAGTAATAAATTCTTTTGAACCCCTATAGTTTTTCAAACCATAGATCCGTTCCGTAGAAATTACGCCGAGGCAAATCAACACTAAGAGGCTTTTAAAATTTGTTGCTTAATATATGAATATTGGATTGGGAACCATAGATTCAGAAGATGTGGTAGTATATTCATAATCCTTCGCAAGTCTTCAGGACCAGTTCATCCAGGCAAGTGGCCTTTCTATGTTCCATCTCAGCGGTAATAGCTGTCGAGTTGGAATAATGAACATTTTATCAATAGTATTGTCTTCCTTCGCAAGACTTGCAATTGCTGCTATGGAAGAATTCATCACGTTTATAAAAACGATCATTTGGATAGACAATTCAGATCTGCAGCTCGTGCTTTCTAAATGCATCGAACGGCAGATTCCTAAAGGAAAGCTCATTCTTAGAAAAGGGCAGATTGCCAATCAGTATTTTTTTATTGTGTCGGGTGGAGTTCGTTTCTTTTATGATGCCAATGACCAGGAAAATACGACCTGGGTGACCTTTAAAAACGAATTCTTTACCGAGATTTCAAGCCTTAATCCACAAACGCCGTCCCGGTTTAATATCGAAGCCTTAGAGGATACGAAGCTCGTAGTGATCGATAAGAAAGATATGGATTTCTTGTACAGCCACATTGCAGTGTGGGAGGAATTTGGCCGGAAAATATGGGAGGCTATGTCGGTAAGAATGATCGATCAGATCCTGAATTTCCAGACCTTATCAGCCGAAAAGCGGTATCTCGAATTCATGAATACCCCGGAATTGATACAAAAAGTGCCCGTAAAACAATTGGCTGCCGTGCTTGGCATCACACCAAACGCATTAAGCAGGATAAGGAAAAACATCCGATAGCATGCATTATCTACCACTTGGTAGTTTTCAGCTTTCAGCGGCCTTCTACCTTTGAGTTCTAAAAAATAAAGTATGACTCAAACGCATGATACCACAGCGCCTCAGCAGTTCTCGGACGATGAATTGATCAGGGAATTCTCCGGATTTACCAACCATTATGCAACCGTAAACGGGCTAAGGCTTCATTACGCAGAAGGCGGTAGCGGCATGCCGTTGATCTGCCTGCCGGGATGGCCGCAAACCTGGTATTCTTATCATCCCATTGCCGCCGGTCTTGCAAAAGAATACCGGGTGATCATCGTTGATATCAGAGGCATGGGCAGCTCGGAAAAACCGGCAGCCGGCTATGATAAGAAAACGATGGCAGCCGATATTCTGGGATTGGTACAGCAGCTCGGATTATCCAAAGTTCATATAATGGGCCACGATATCGGGGGCATGGTGGCCATGAGCTTCGCTTTTAATTACCCGGAATTTACGGAGAAGCTGATCATTGCGGATGGATCGCACCCAAGCGAAGGCATGATGCAAATGCCCCTGATGCCGCCCGCAGGTACGTTTGCAGAAAAAATGGACGCCAATATGCCTTATGCCTGGTGGATGGGTTTTAACCAGGTAAAAGGCCTGCCTGAACAGATTTTGGAAGGGCGTTTTCAATACCTGATCGACTGGCTTTTCCGGTATGTAATGATCGATGACGCGAAAATGAGCCTATTTGAAAGAGCCGTTTATGCTTCCGCCTACAATGAAAAAGAAAGCATCCGCGCCTCCAATGCCTGGTATCAAACATTTACACAGGATATAGAAGATGCAAAAGCGTATGGGCAACTTGCCATGCCTGTATTAGGGATCGGCAGCTATATAAGCTACAACTTCATGAAAATGGGATTGCCTTATGTAGCGAAAGACGCAACTGTAACGGGCATTTTAGACAGCGGGCATTATCTGTATGAAGAGCAGCCGCAGCAGGTGACAGATGCAGTTATAAATTTCCTCGGAAAGAAGAATTAAATTTTAAACACAAATTATAAATGAGCAAATCAATTTTAGTAGCCGGCGCGACCGGCAATTTAGGAAACAGGATCTGCCGGGAATTGGTGAAGAGAGGCGCAGCAGTAAGCGCTATCGTTCGCCCTTCTACTGATCCTGAAAAGATAGCGGCGCTCACAAAAATGGGCGTCAAGGTGCTCGAAGTAGATGCGGCTAATATTGATGCCCTTGCGGAAGCATGTACCGGCGCAGACTGCGTGGTTTCGGCACTTGCGGGTCTGGAAGACGTAATTGTGGATTTTCAGAAAAGAGTATTGGACGGCGCTTTAAAAGCGTGTGTGCCCCGGTTTATTCCTTCCGACTTCTGCACAGATTACAATGACCTGGTGCCGGGCGAAAACAGGAATTTTGATTTGAGAAGAACCTTTAAAAAGTACCTCGACGGCGCTTCCATACAAGCATCGTCCGTTTTTAATGGAGCATTTGCCGACATATTGAAGTACAACACACCAGTCCTGAATCTGAAAGACAGGAGCATCAGCTATTGGGGTGAAAAAAGGGACTGGAAATTAGACTTTACCACCATGGACGACACGGCAGCCTTTACAGCCGAAGTGGCTTTGGATGATAATGCACCAAGGGATCTGCAGATAGCGAGTTTCCAGGTAAGCCCCAATGAGATCCGGGAGGACGTGAAAGAAATAGCAGGGCAGGAATTTCGAATTAGTCAGCTATCAGGCATGGAAGATTTCGCTCGATCCATAAAAAAGCAAAGGGCGGATAACCCGGCCGGTGAGCACGAGCTGTATGCAAAATGGCAACAAAGCCAGTATATGTATTCCATGTTTTCAACGCAGCATGGCGAGTTATCTAATGAGCGTTATAAAGACCTCAAATGGGAAGGCGCAACGGCGTATTTAAGGTCATTTGTAAAATAATAATTAAGACGGCAATTGCATCAGCGTTTTCAGTGAAGGAAGTGCGCTAAAAAGACTGTTAATTGATGAGTCAATAAATACGCTGAAACCATTGATTCTAAATGGTTTCAGCGTATTTTGTGTAACTTGGGCGCGAAAATTCGAACTTTTTCGTTGAGGATCTGCGGGTTATAGAATTGCTTTCTCATTAGTAGCATCGTTACTACAGACCTGCTACGCACCCAACCTGGCGCTTAACTTATATTGGACTAAAGCAGCTTTACTTCTTATCCATCTTCGCTACTTCCAGCTTCATGCCGCACTTGGGGCACTTGCCGGGCTTGCTGCTCGTCACTTCCGGGTGCATCGGGCAGGTGTAGGTCTTCGCTTTCGCGGTTTTCTTAGTGCCTTTCTTGCCGTGGCCTTCATGCGCGAAGGCGGTAGTAGTTGTTCCTGCAGCAGCTACCAGAATGGCGAGTGCAATGAGTACTTTTTTCATGTTATTTTTTGTTTTTGAAAATTAAAAGAAAAGTCTTTTTCAATAAGTTATAGTCAGGCCCGCGCCCAATCCCATATCGCTATCATAGTGAGACGAAAGGGAAATGTACTTCGTGAGAATGTAGCGGAAGCCGGCCATATATTCCTTATCGGTATTGAGCATGAAGTTGAAGCGCAGATGGCTTGTGATGGGCACGTCCTCACGGCTTAGCTGAAAGCGCAGCTTGCCATTGCCGTCTATCCGCATATCGGCTTCTACGAGCATTGGCAACGTATAGCGCAGGCCCGCCACTATCGTCTGCCGGTGATTCTTATTGCTCTCCTGTCCAAACAGGTTGAATTCATCATTACCGAAAATGTTCTCGGGGCCTTGCTCACCACCCATCGCAATTTTTTTCCGGTGAAAGTCAAAGCCCACATACGGATACCACCACTGCATCTTACCGAGATAGCGGCCTACCATCGTTTCGCTCTCGTAGCCATGATGCGGCATGGTGCCGAGGTGCCACATGGTTTCCAGTTTCCATCGCGTATTAGCGAACATCGCTTCGCCATCGCTGCCATTTGTTTCTACCCCTATTTTGGTCATGAAGTGAAATTCCCGGTCGTCGTTATACAGCTTGCGGCGGGCGTATCGGGGATTCGGTAT
Source organism: Chitinophagaceae bacterium (assembly GCA_965246905.1). GTDB lineage: Bacteria > Bacteroidota > Bacteroidia > Chitinophagales > Chitinophagaceae > UBA1952. The sequence goes on along the minus strand of CBDFFZ010000005.1, from coordinate 21,082 downwards.
TTCAGGATTTGGCGGTGAGTTCTCGTAAGAAAATATCCGGCCCATGCCGCTCATCATGTGGTAGAGAATATGGCAGTGGAAAAACCAGTCGCCGCTTTCCGTTCCCGCAAATTCTATGGTGTCCCTTTCCATAGGCATAATGTCCAGCGTGTTCTTTAGCGGCGCATAATCGCCTTGCCCATTAAGCACCCGGAAGAAGTGCCCGTGCAGGTGCATCGGGTGGCGCATCATGGTGTTGTTGTACATCACGATGCGGATGTTCTCGCCGCGCTTAATCTTAATCACATCGCTTTCCGATACTGTCTTATTGTTGATGGTCCAGACGTAGTGGTTCATGTTGCCGGTCAGCTCAAAATAGAGCGTGCGCATCGGCCAATCAGGAAGCGTGGTCTTTTCAGGCGCGCGCAGCATGGAATAGTTGAGCGTCTTGATGCCCGATTCGCCACTGTTCATGTCCTGCCAATTACCATTTACATACCCGCCTTTCATGTCGTTCATTCCAGACATTCCGTTGCCATCCATGCCTGTGCTGTCGGCAGGTTTGTTGTCCATGTGCGCCATACCCATGTTCATGCCCTTCATGTCCATCACGCCCTTCAAGTCATGGCCGGATTGGTTATCGCCACTTGTAACATCGCTCTGACTATCATCTTCCTGACCGTCGCCTTCATTTACAGTATTGCCATACTTGCCTTCACCGCCGCCGGTAATTTCCGGATACATCACTGTGTTCATATCCATCACCTGATCCCTCATTTGCATGTTCCCCATACTGCCGGGGTCTAAATTGCCATCCATTTTCATCATGCCGTTCATCATCTTCATCCCCTCAAAGTATTTGAGCTTTTGAAGATGCGGGGCTATCACCTTGCTGCCGCTGCCAAGCCAGAGGGATGCGCTCTTGGTGCGGTCTTCGGGCGTTGCCAAACATTCGTAGCTGTGCTTATCTGCCGGAATGGTAACAATCACATCGTAAGTCTCTGCTGCGGCTATGATGAGCCTGTCCACTTCTACCGGTACCACATCCTCGCCGTCATTGGCAACGATGGTCATTTTGCCGCCTGCCCAGGTAAGCCAGAAGTAAGAAGAAGAGCCGCCATTCACTATGCGCAACCTTACCTTATCGCCTGGCTTAAAGGCCGGCATTTCAGCATCTGATGAGCCGTTTATTAGAAAGCGATCGTAGTACACATCGCTTACATCCATCGCCAGCATCCGCTTCCATTCATTCTTCACCTTGGTTTTAAATGCGCCGTTCTCAATCGCTTCGGCATAGCTCTGAATAGTAGCCTTGCGAATGCCAAACCAATCCGTCTGGTTATGCAGGCTGCGGTCAACCTCGCGGCTGGCCATGTTCGTCCAGTCGCTGAGTACAATCGGCAATTGCTTGTAATCTGGCTCTTCCCGCTTGTTGATGATGAACGCGCCATACAGCCCATCCTGCTCCTGGGTATTGCTGTGCGAGTGATACCAGTAGGTGCCATTCTGCACCAGCGGGAAGGTAAACAGATGCGACATGCCGGGCTTGATAGGAGCGGTGGTGAGGTACGGAACACCGTCATACTGATTAGGCAGGATGAGGCCGTGCCAGTGCACAGATGTTGATACTTTGAGCCTGTTATGTAGCCAGATCTCTGCGGTGTCGCCTTGGTTGAAGTAGAGTGCCGGCGCGGGCAGCGCCCCATTTACCACAATCGCATGATGCATCTTTTTGCCGCCGGTAAAATTCACGAGGCTGTCGCCGATGTAGAGGTCGTACCGGACTTTATGCGGCGGGCCAGCTTTTATGATGCCGATTTTAGAAGGTGCTGTTGCCGCATGTTCCAGATGTTCCGTTACATCGCGCAAGGGCTTTCCGCCTGATGTATCCGGCTTGCCCATTGGCATATCCATTCCTTCCATTCCGGCGTGGTCATGTGTTGCAGGCTTTGCCTGTTGCGGCTTTGGCTTAGGTGCAGCCACCTTTACTTTAACCGTCTTCTTTTCCAGCGTCATGCCGCAAATGGGACAATCGCCGGGCTTGCTCTTTTGTACTTGTGGGTGCATCGGGCATTGGTAAAACGTCTTGGTTACGGTTGTTGTTTGCGCCATTGCTGAAAGCCCAAAGAGCATCAGCAGCGCAGCAATTAAAAATCTTGTCTTCATTCGTTCTTCTTTATTGTCTAAGGCTGTCCTGTGCTGTGGCAGCCCAACTAATGATTTGTGTCTTTTGCTCGCCCGTGAGGCGCGCCGCCGGGTGAATAAGCGTATAGGATGATAGCGGCATGTCGCCTTTCTCAACTTCCCGCGCAATCGCTTTCAGCTTATTGGCCTGCTTACGCTTTGAGTAGCTGCCGAAGTCGCTAAAGTTCAGCTCGCCTTTACCCTCGGTTACATGATGCGCCATAAACCATGCGGCTGGCTGAATGTTCATGTACCACGGATAGACCGTGTGGTTGCTGTGGCAGTCGTAGCAGGCGGTTTTAAGCGTGGCGGCAACATCCGGCGGCAATGCGATAGTTTGCGCAATGTCTTTAGGCGGTGCGGTTGTGCTTTGGTTGCGGGCAGGCCGGAAGAATTGAATGGCAATGAAGGCCACCAACACACCGACGCTTATTTTTTTCGTGCGGCTCATTATGAGGTGAAGCTATTTAAGTTCTTCCTTCACCTCGCCGCATTCCAGCATCTCATCGCCGAAGTACGGGTTTTTGATGTCCTTCATCTCGCTGAGCCAGCTTGCGCCCTTGCCGTTGTCCGCCATCGGACAAAAATCCTTATAGAGCTTCTGCCCGCCGCCAAAGGCTTTTACCAAGTCTTCTACATCCTTGCTGAGCATCTGGAAGTGCTCACGCTGATGGGCAATCTTTCCGGCATTCTGGTTGATGTGCTCGGCGTTTTCTTTTACATCATCGGCCACATCTGCATAGGCTTTCTTTTGCGCGGTACTCATGGCTGCGCTGTCCACCTTGCCCATTGCGGAAAGGATTTCATTGCCTGCTGCGGCTGCGTCTTTGCCATTGTCTTTGGTGAGCGCATTTTTAAGATGCAGGTAGCCGTCCACAATGCCTTTGATGGGCATGGAGGCTGCGGGTGCTTCTGCCGGTGGTGCGGCTGTGGTTGTTGTGGTAGAGGCTTCCGTCTTATTGGCGGTAGCGTTGTTGCTTGTGCCGCTGTTGCAGGCGGCAAGCGTAGTGGCCGCTATGATGCAGGCCGAGAGCATAAGCTTCATGGTTTGAACGATTTTGAGCCTTGAGAAAATGAGTAGGCGCATGGCAGTGAAGCCATGCAACACAGCAGAACAATCAAAGGCTCAAATCAGGAAGACGCAGTTGCGGACGTGCAACCGCAAGCCGGACGCAATAAGCGGGCCATGCGGCCTGCCGAATGTGACTTTTAGCTGCGCAATAGCAGCGGCAGGTAATTCAGCCACAGAAGCGTAATGTGCTGGCAGAACGGCAACCGGCGCGGGGCTGTATTGGATGATGGCCTTTGCAAAGGCAGCATCGCTTTTAGCTTTTACAATCTTGTGCTCATCATGGCAGCAGCCTTTCTTAGAAGACTTCTTTTCCATGCCGCAATGCGAGCACTTGTGCGTATCGCCGCCTTCTATCAGGCTTGCGCCGATGCGCTTACCCATGCAGTAATGCACATGCAGCGTGAAGCCCGTGCTAAGGCACAGGTAACACACGGCTATGATGGCTGCTATGAGGCGTTTCAAATCAACACAAATTTATACGGCTATCTATCATTAAATTTTTAGCGCAGACTTTAGTCTTTGCCGGAAGCAAGCCAAGCCTGCATCTGTGCTATTTCAGCCGTTTGGTCGTCAATCATCATCTGCGCCATGTCTTTCATAGACTGCACGGTACCATACATCTTTTCGGACTTAGCCATATCCACCGCGCTTTGGTGATGCACAATCATCAGATGCACGAAATCGTGGTCGCTCTGGCCTTTAAGCGTCTGAGCGTCCGCGCCCGTTTTCATTCGCGTCATGGAATTATTCAGGCTGTCCATCATCGCCATGTTGCCCATCATCACGCTGTGCGAATTCATAAAGCTCTGCATGGTAGCTATCTCGGTGGTTTGGGCGTCCTTCATTGTTTGCGCCATGCCTTTAATAGTGGCATCAGTGCCGTTTGTCAGCTCATAATTCGCCATGTTGATAGCGCCTTTATGATGTTGTATCATCATCATTGCAAAGTCCATGTCGGGGTCCATTGTCATTGTCATGGCGTTCATGCTGTCATCCATGCTGTGCATCATTTTCATGAGCGGACTGCTATGGTTGTCATAGGTCGTTGTAGTGCTGTCGTTCTTTTTGCAGGCGGCGAGCAAGAGCATTGCGGCTGCTGCGATGGCTGTTATCTTCTTCATGTTTCTTTGTTTTAGGCTACGACTTGTATCAAATATACGCACTAACGGCAACAATCTTTCTTAAAGAAGGCCCTCAGCCACCGCAGTACCGCTTTCATGGCTTATGCGATTGCTTCGGCCTTGAAGCCTGCTTTTTCTACTACTTGCTTCACGCTTAGAGCGTCCGCACCTTCTGTTTCTACGGTCAGGACTTTTTCGGGATTGGCCGTATCTACGTGCCAGCTTTTTACGCCTTCGGCTTTGTCCAGATGGGGCGTTACGGCTTTAATACAGCCGCCGCAATTTATGTTGGTTTTGAATTTCAGGGTGTCCATTTTGTTATCTGTTTTTGCTGTTCCAAAATTCCCGATTCATCGGGTGGAGTTTGTTACAGGATTTCAGAAAAGGTTTACAAGATTTTATTCCTGGTCAAGCCATAGTGATCCAGATTCTTAATAAAACAAGTACGACGGTTAGCCACAAGGTGATGATGATAGCAGCAAACAAGTAGTTGTTGCGTGTCGGCTGGCCGCTATTCATCTCTACCTTCTGTCTTGCGTCTATCAAGACCTGCGACGGAATGAGGCGCAGTGAAAGGCGAATGAGCAGCGGCACAATCAGCAAGTCGTCCAGCAGTCCGAGAACGGGAATAAAGTCCGGAATCAGGTCAATCGGGCTGAGCAAATAGCCGACCGTAATGCCTACGAGAATCTTTGCAGCCAGTGGGGTTCGCTTGTCCCTGTAGGCAATTACCAGGACCTTGATTTCGTCTTTTAAGCCCTTCGCTTTGCTCTTCAGTTTTTCAATAATGTGCATCCTTCAAAATGATTTTTACCGTGGCGATTCAGCCTTTACAATTTGCCCCATTTTAGTCGCAGACTATTGCTTACCACGCTTACACTGCTCAACGCCATTGCCGCACCGGCAATCATCGGACTCAACAAAAAGCCATTCACCGGATAAAGCACACCCGCGGCGATAGGAATGCCAATCACGTTGTAGATAAAGGCCCAGAACAGATTTTGACGAATCACGCTTACCGTCTTGCGAGAAAGCGCAATGGCTTTCGGAATACTCATGAGGTCGGATGAGATGAGCGTCATCTTCGCCACGTCCATTGCGATGTCAGTGCCCTTGCCCATTGCAATGCTCACATCCGCCTGCGCCAGTGCCTGGCTGTCGTTGATGCCGTCGCCGACCATTGCAACCACATGGCCTTTCGCTTGCAGGCTCTTGATAAATGCTGCCTTGTCATCTGGAAGCGTTTCGGCTTTGTATTCTTTGATGCCTACGCTTTCAGCTACTGCTTTTGCCGTCTGCGGATTGTCGCCGGTGAGCATGTAGGGCGTGATGCCGAGCGACTGCAGGCGGGCAATGGCTTCCGCAGAGCCTTCTTTAATTTTATCGGCAATAGCGATGGCCGCGAGTGCTTTACTATCATCGGCGAACCAGACAACGGTCGCAGCATTTGCCAGCCATTCATCAGCCCGCGGCTGCAATGCGGGCGGAATACTCAGGTGCTGCGCCTGGGTATAGCTGCTGCTGCCGACATGATACAGTTGTCCTGCATTCCGTCCTGAAACACCTTTGCCGGTAATACTTTCAAAACCCTCGACACTTGTTTTGGTGATGCCGGCAGGCTCAAAGTACCGGCTGACGGCTTCTGCCAAAGGATGCTCTGACTGCGCTTCCAGGCTGTACAGTATCGAGGACAACTTCTGCTCATCTGCACCATCAGCCCACACTATGCCTGTTACCGCCGGCTTGCCTTCCGTAATGGTTCCGGTCTTGTCCAGTATGATGCTATCCAGCTTATAGGCGCGTTCCAGGCTTTCTGCATCTTTGATGAGGATGCCGGTTTCAGCGCCGCGTCCTATACCTACCATGATAGCCGTTGGCGTTGCCAATCCTAATGCGCAGGGACAGGCAATGACCAGCACCGTTACCATAGCTAACAAACCTTGCGTAAAGCCATTCGCGCCGCCAAATACGATCCATGCAAGAAGGCTGAGCAAAGCAATGCCAATCACAACCGGCACGAAGATGCCCGCAATTTTATCCACCAGCTTTTGCACCGGCGCTTTGCTGCCCTGTGCTTCCTGAACGGCACGGATGATGTGCGCCAGCACGGTATCGCCGCCAACTTTTTCGGCCCTGAATTGCAGGCTGCCTTTCTGATTGATGGTGCCGGAAAACACCTTTGCGCCTCTCTCTTTCAGCACCGGCACTGGCTCGCCGGTCAGCATACTTTCGTCCACGTAAGAGCTGCCTTCGGTTATCTCGCCATCCACCGCAATCTTTTCGCCCGGCTTTACCAGCAGGGTGTCGCCCGCCTTGACCTGCGCAATCGGGATGTCCATTTGATGCCCGCCGTGATGGATTATCGTAACCGTTTTCGGCTGTAAGCCTATTAGCTTTTTGATGGCGGAAGATGTGTTGCTCTTGGCGCGGTCTTCCAGCATCTTGCCCAGAAGAATGAAGACAATCACCACGGAAGCTGCTTCAAAATAGACATGCGGCATCAGGCCGCGCGACATCCAGAATTGCGGATAGAGCGTGTTGTACACCGAGAACAGATAAGCGATGCCCGTGCTCATGGCAACCAGCGTATCCATATTCGCAGAGCGGTGCTTCGCCTGCTTCCAGGCATTGATGAAGAACTGCCTGCCGAACACCAAAACCACCGGCGTAGCCAGCGCCCACATAATGTAATTGGCGTAGGGAATGCTCATGAAGAACATCCCTATAACCACAGTAGGAACAGCAAAAACTATGGATAGGATGGTGCGGGTGCGTAATGCCTTCGCGTGCTGCTGCTGCAATGCTTCAAGACTTTCAGCAGCTTCATCGCTTTCATCAATCACCAGGTCGTAGCCGATGGCTTGAATGGCTTTCTTAAAATCATCGGTATGCCCTAAACCGGCGACGTACTCGACAGATGCCGTGCTGGCCGCATAGTTGACGCCGGCACTTACAACGCCGTTTTGCGCCTTCAGCATACTTTCCACGCTGGCTGCGCAGGATGCGCAGCTCATGCCGGTTACAGGAAAAGTCTTTTTAATGGTCTCTACACCATAGCCTAAATCGCGGATAGCGGCGACCGCTGCGGGCAACACTTCTTCAGCGTCGTCGGTAGTGATAACCGCGCGGTTGTTGTTCAGCTCTACCTTATGGGTTTTGATGCCCTTTATCTTGTCTAAGCCTTTATCTACGATGAGTGCGCAATGCTCGCTCTCTACGTCTGAGAGCGGCAGGTTGATTGTTTCGGCCATAGCTGTTGCATTTTACGATGCAAAGCTATTTTGGCTGAGCAGGGCGGTTATTACAGGATTTTAGAGAAGAGTTACAAGATTTGACGCGAATAATATATCGCTCATTTCATTCGATCTACTTACCAACACCGATGATTTTGAAGATAAATTATAACGCATCGCCTTGGACATGCGGCCATTTCATTTCACCTTCCGGACTTCATTCCCCACATTATCCAAAGTCTTTCTATCCCCGGCCACGACCTTCCATGCACTCGGTGTAACGCCCATCACCTTCTTAAACTGCGCGCTCAAAGCCGCCACGCTGCTGTATCCCATTTGCCAGGCAATTTCACTCAGTGTCAGTTCGCCGTAAGTAAGCAGCTCTTTTACCCGCTCAATTTTTTGCTGGATAACGTATTGCTCGATCGTGATGCCCTCTTTTTCGGAAAACAACTTGCTGAGTGACGGATAATCTTTCCCGAGCTGCCCGGTAAGATATTCGCTGTGCTTTACATGATGATCATCGGTTTCATAATGCACCAGCTCAATGATGGCCGTTTTGATTTTCTCGACTGTCTTTTTCTTCCGGGTATCCAAAAGCTCAAAGCCGACCGCGCTTAATCTTTTATCAATGCTGGCAATCTGCGTTTCAGTCAGCTCTTCCTTGATGTGTACCACCCCTAATTCAACACTTTCCGGGTAAACTGCCAGGGCTTCCAACTCAGACTTGACTACCATCTTACAGCGGTCGCACACCATATTTTTTATGTACAAATCCATTTTCCCGAGCTCAATTTCAAAGCCTATAAAGGTACCCTGTTTGGCGTAGGCAGAAGCATAGCATTGTGCGAAGCAGCCTACGTCGTTCTGTACTGTAGCCAGCGGCTAATCTGCATAATCAGGTGTGAAGAATTCGGTCTGACAAAAAAGCCGAAACCCGCTCTGGTAGCGGGTTTCAGCCTAATCTGTGGAGCCGCTGGGAGTCGAACCCAGGTCCAAACACATGCCCGATAAGCTTTCTACATGTTTATTTCCGCATTGGATTTGAGGAAAGAGCAGGAGCGGAACAAACCAACCCATTCCCTACATCACTGAAGTTTTAGTGCAGGATCCATGATCCTATCCTGCCTTAGCCTGCTTCATTTTGAGTCGGCGGCGGCTGCAGCAGCAGGCAAGCTACGTGCGGCGGCCCAAATGGTTACTTAATCACTGATTAAGCGGCCATGGCATACTGAGTATTGCCAGTTAGTGTTTGAGTATTCAGATTAACGTGCTAATTATCCAACGCACGACATGCTTACACCTACCCTGCTCTATGCTGTCAAAACCGGTCGGCCCCGTTTTTAATTCGAAAAGATTAAATTTAAAACCTTTTAGCAGGAGGAAGACAAAGATAGTTCATTCCCCGGTTTCTTTATCGGCCAATCATTGCTAAATCCATGCCCAATCCCGAATTCGAAAATCCGAATTCGGAATATCACAAAATCAACTACTGGCTGGTATAGTAATCGCCTAAAAACTTCCCCATACTTCCTAAAAAGGTTACGGTTAGTCAAAAAATAAAGAGCCGCAACTGGTGCGGCTCTTAAAAAAACAATACATTACTTAGTGGCTTAATACCACCATGGAGTTTTGCGCGATTTAACTTTATAAAAGAAGTTAATAGAAATAGTTGAGTAGCCATCCTTCACGCTGCTATTACCGCGCTTCTGGCCTGCGCTGTGCGTTGCATTCGGGTCTATCTCATAGGATTTATCTGCAAGTGAAGTAGCGCGTGCAGCATCGCCATTCTCATTATTAAGATTGGCTTTAAAGTAAGCCGGGTCAACATAGGTGCCGCTAACATTATCTAAGTAATCGGTAAAGCAGTAGCGATACATATACTCTACGCCAAGACCAAGCTGGCGGCCGATATCCCAGCGGATACCGAGGCCGAGTGGTATGTTCATCTGCCACTGACTGTACTTTTTAGGCGCCCCATCATAGGTGCCGCCCTGTCCTTCCAGGTTCAGCTTATCGAGCGGTACCCATTGGTTCTTGCCGGTAGTTGCGTCTGTAACCTCGCCCTTGGCACGGAAGTGATAGCCACCAACGCCCAACAATAAATATGGCTGGAAATGACTGCCTGCGCTATGGCTTGCTACATTGAACCTGCGCGGATTGATTTCAAATAAAAATTGACCTTCCCATACAAGCGTCTTTACATTCAGGTTACGGAAGTACCGCTGATAGGCGTCATCTTCAATAGAGGATGCCTTCTTGGCTTTACTATAGTTAAAGTTGTCGGAAGCATAAAGCGTACCATAGTTTACACCGAGGCGTAGCGCCAATGCAGGGTGCGCAGTATACCTACCATAAAGACCGCCCATAAATTTAGGACTGCCCCAATATTTATCATTATTGTAATGATCAACGATGGATTTCGTGCCAACATCTCCCCAGAGATCCGTCATGCCGAGGTTCATGCCTACGCTCCATCCCGGCGGCTCCACGTACTCCGGCATCCGGTAAAGGTGATTCGTTTGTGCCGTGCCCACGGCTGCACCGGCCATTCCCAGACACAATGTTATAATGCTACGGAGCAATTTTTTCCGCATTGGTTATCCTTATTTGAGCGTACAAGATAGTTGAATATTGCTTATTTGCAAAAATGAGGTTAAGATTTTTACATTGCCGGTTCCATCTCAGCGTCCGGCAAATACAGCCTTACGCTTTTCGGTGAATGCTGTAGTGCCTTCCCGCATATCCTCCGTACCGAAACATTCGCCAAAACGTGCTACCTCATTGCTGAAACCTTCCTGAACGCCCTTAGCGGCATCATTCACCGAGGCAATGATTTTGCTTACCGCAACAGGTGCCTTTGTTTGAATTTTTTTAAGGATCTTGCAGGTGCTTTCCATCAGCTCGCCGGCAGGAAATACATGGTTTACAAGGCCAAGCATTTTCGCTTCTTCCGCACCAATCATATCCGCCGTCATCATCAGCTCCATTGCTTTGCCTTTGCCTATCAGCTGTGTAAGGCGCTGTGTGCCGCCGTAGCCGGGTATAAGGCCCAGGTTTACTTCCGGCTGGCCAAATTTTGCGCCCTCGCTTGCTGTGCGGAAGTGGCAGCACATAGCCAGCTCACAGCCACCGCCAAGCGCAAAGCCATTCACTGCTGCGATTACCGGCTTAGGGCAGTTCTCGATTTTATTAAACACTGCATCCGCGCCTTTCTGCGCCAGGCCCGATCCGCCAGCAGCATCCAGCGATGCAAATTCTGTGATATCCGCGCCGGCTACAAAGGCTTTCTCACCGCTGCCGGTAAGTAGTACAGTTTTGATCTCAGGGTTACTATATACTTCTTCCATCGCTTTGCCCACTTCTTCGATCACGTCTTTATTGAGCGCATTGAGCTTATCGGGGCGGTTGATGGTAATGGTAAAAATGCCGTCTTTCAGTTCGGTAATAATTGTCTGGTACATGATTTTTTTATTTTACGGCGTAAATGTAAGGAACGGATGCTTATAGCATTCCGGAATTGAGCATTGTCTCAGTTTGAATATTTTCAGTGAATCAAATTAGTCCGGATGCTGTGGGATCCTTCACCACGCAATGAAACTGAAACTTCAAAGCTACCTTCAGGATGACAATCCGCTGTGGTTTAGCGCTCGCGCAAACCAATTTACCTGTGTCATGCTAATGATAGTGCCTGTCCCGAACCTTAGGGGAAAGATTCCTACAGCGATTAGTCTCAAAACAAGCAACTATCATTCATCAGCATTGAGCAAACTGCGTCCCGCTGCGGTTAACAGCATTAGCTTTTACGCTTCTTCGCCTTATCGCGATAGTCTTTAAACGTTGATCCTTTCGGTGCCTCCTTTCGCGCCGCTGCTTCTCCTTTCACAGGCCTGGCTTTAGCTCTGCCAACCGGCTTTTCTTTTTCTTCCGCCTTCGGCAGATGCCTTTCGCGGGGTATTACAGATGCTTCTTCCGTATTGCTGCTGTCTGTCATCAGCTTTTGAATGGTCTCCAGCTCCTCTGGCGTAAGATAGCGCCAGTGGCCGGATGGCAGCGCGCCGAGATGCACATTCATGATGCGCACACGTTTCAGGCGCACCACTTTATATTCCAGCGCTGCACACATGCGGCGTATTTGCCGGTTAAGGCCCTGCGTAAGCGTAATACGGAATACGGATTTTGCCTCCTGTGCCACTTTGCAGCGTTTTGTGCGTGTGCTGAGAATAGTTACGCCATTGCTCATCTTTTCAATGAAATCGCGGTCAATAGGCTTATCTACAGAAACCACATATTCCTTCTCATGGTTATTGCCGGCGCGCAGCATCTTGTTTACAATATTGCCATCATTGGTGAGGAAGATAAGCCCTTCGGAATCCTTATCCAGCCTGCCTACCGGAAAAATACGCTGCGGAAAATTAAGGTAGCCGGTAATGCTGGTCTTATCCTTTGTATCAGTTGTAGCGGTAACGCCCTCAGGCTTATTGAAGGCTATATAAACGGTCTTTACTTTCTTTTTAAGCGGCTCACCGTCTATTTCAACGGTATCGCCGGGGGTTACCCTATTGCCTAATGCAGCCGGTGCTTCATTGATGGTTACGCGGCCCTGCGCAATATAATCATCTGCCTCACGGCGGGAGCAAAAGCCGCTATCGGAAATGTATTTATTGAGCGAGGTAGAGTCTTCGTTATTTACAGAAAGCTTCGGGCCTTTTTTGCGCATTTGTGGTAGTTGTTATAGCGCGTCAAAGCTACGAAACCGGCGCGCTTACGCCTTGTCTAAAGCGCGGAAAGCAGGCGGCGGTGATAATTAATCTGGCCGAGGTGATAGGAAAGGTGCGTGGCAAGATGCACGAGCATATAGGCAGTCGTTGTTTTTACTTCGAAAACAAGGAGTGGATATTCGGCATCCAGATCCGTATCTGTAAGCGGGGCCAATGTTTGCTCCACCACCATTAGTGTCTCTTCCACTTTAGCTTTCAACTCCGCCACAGGCACATCTTTCAGAGAAAATTCCAGCGGGCGGTTGCGCACATAGCCGGTATTGCCGAGTACTGCGCCGATAAAGTGGTTAAGATTGCCAATGAGGTGGAGGCATAGATTGCCTGCACTATTGCTGATGCCCGGCTCTGTTTGCCAAAGAACCGGTTCATCAGGGTAAGCTTCGATTTCGACTATAAGCTTGCTGAGGTCTCTGTTGAAGAGCTTTACTAAAGTTTGAATAAGCATCCTGGCAATTGATTGGTAAGGCTGCAAATTACACGGTTTTATCGCGGCAGTGTTCCTGTTGGCATGTAGCTGAAGTGCACTGCTTTCAATGGCTGCCCGCCTGTTGCATGGTAAAAGCGCACCGCATCTACATCTTCCTCATTGGCGGCCACAAACATTTCGCGGATGTCCTTATCTCTGCAATAATCCCTGAGCGCAGCAATGAGGCTTTTGCCGATCCCGGTTTGCTGTAGCTCCTGCCTTACGGCTATATCATAGAGGAACAGCTCGCTCTGTTCGCTATAGTAGCCGGGCAGCTCATAGGCCGTTAATCCGCCAATAATATCGTTCCCGTTTAATGCAGCTATTACTACGAAGGCAGGATTTTCCAGGAGCTTAGCCAGGTAAGCCTCATCGGGCTCAATACGTGCCGGCGCCTCAAAAACATTCATAAAGATCCTGATGAGCTGCCGGAACTCCCGGACATCCTTTCTTCTTAATTGCCTGATGACTTGCATTGTATTCCTATTAATGATTAACTACCTGTTTCGGTTTTGGGGAGCTAAGACTGTGATTGCGGGAAGAGGAAAGTCTTTTACGATTTCCTTTTACCGGCTTTGCAAAAGCCTTACCGGGTGGATCCGCGTTGCCAACGCGGACCAGTGGCAGTAAATTCCAATACCCTGCCAATCATCCCAGATCCACCACCATAGCCCGCGCCTGCTCATTCTCCGGGTGCCGCTTCAGCAGCTCCAGCAGGTACTTTCTTGCCTTATCATTCGTGCCATTGCTGTGGTGCCATACCGCCAGGTTGATGAGCGTCTGCTCATTATCAGGGTCCAGCTCATAGGCCCGGTTCAGGTAATCGTAGGCGAGCGTTTTTGCGCCTTGCTGCATATAGATAAACCCGAGGTTGGAGTTGCCGAGCATATACTTCGGGTTTTCGGCTACGATAAATGTAAATACCTTCTGCGCAGCCTCCAGGTTATTGAGCGTAATAAGGCAGGTACCGTATTTGTTCTGGAAATCCAGCGCATAAGGCATCAGCTTTACAGCACGCTCATACCAGGGCAATGCAGCCTGCGCCCGGTCTGTTTTTAAATAGGATTCGCCAATGCGGTAAGCCGCCCATGCATCCGTAATCTGCGCTGGTTGTAGCTGCGCTGCATAGCCCACCACTTTGCCATAATCCTCTAAGAGAAAATAAAGGCGGATATAATCCCGGTTCTGCTTTTGCAATGCCTCTGCCGCCTGTGCCTTATTCAGGTACAGCAGCGCAGAATCAAGCAGGCCCCGGCGTTGCGTGAAGCGCTCATAAAATTCCATATAAGCCCTGCCAACCGTAATAGCATCCGGGTGATCGTTATTGAAGCAGCGCAGCCCTAAAAACTCGGTGATCTTAGCCTTCTCTGCTACAGCCATAGGCCGCTTGCGGATGTAGTGGTCTGTTATGGCTACGTGCGGGATGTCGATGCTGCTGTTGTGCGGCATATGGCAGGTGGCGCAATCATTTCCTTTCGCGGCGCGCACGGCTGGCTTTTCCGTGCAGGTTTTTTGGTTGGATGAAACCGGATGAATATTGCCCAATACGGTTGCCGTCCATTCGCCACCGCCGTGGCATTTCTGGCAGGCGTTGAGGTATTGAGTACGTGGCGTGAACTTTACGCTTATGTGCGGGTTGTGGCAGGTAATGCAGCTCATATTATTACTCACCACATAGCACGCGCTTTTCTTCATGCGCTCTACATGGCTGGCCATGATCATTTTATCATCCGCACCTTTGTACTGCGGCATAAATACATTTTCCATTTCTGCAAGATGCATACCGGGGCGGAAGTCGAAAAACGTCTTGCCGTCATTGAGCACGGATACACCCTGGAGATGACAGCGCTGGCATACATTATTCTGCAGCTCCACCGGCAGGCGGCGCGGGTTTACGATGGAGTAATCCGGGCCTTTAGCAGTATCCACCATAATGCCATTCTGCTTGTTGGATACGTGCAGGGAGCCGGGGCCGTGGCAGCGCTCGCAGTCAATGCCATTCTTAAGCGCGGTGTATTTATTCTGGCTTTGGGGTACAAATTCCGGGTAGCCGTTGTGGCAGGTCATGCACTCGCTTTCAATAAGGCGGCCGAACCTTGTTTTATCACCATTGCCGAAGCCCGGCGCAAAATCCCACTGTTGCTTCTGGGTATAGAAAGTAATAGGCGCCTGGTAGAGATAGCCGTTGCTGCTATACATGTGCGAGTTGGTATGCTGCCCGGAGCCAACAATGTAATTGATATGCTCGGTACGCTTATGCACGGTATCGCCACCGGATACGCGGAACTCAGTGATGTAAAGAGAATCGCCGATGAAGTAAGGCTTATAGTAAAAGTCGAGCGCTTTATCGTAAACAAGGGCATGGCCGGGCCGGAAATCGGCGGCGGATTTTTGCCGGTCGGCAGTATGGAAGCTCTGGCCCATGCCGGTTTGGATGAAGGTCTCGTAAACGCTTTCGTGGCAGGTGCGGCACGTCTGCATACCTACATAGTGAATAGCAGTGTCGTAAACATTGAGCCAGGGTGATGTTGGACCATCAGTTGTAATGCGCTCACTACTTTGAGGGCTGTTGCAGAAATAGGCAGAGCTGATGGCGGCAAAGCCGAGGAAGGCAAGAATAAGGATGCGAAGATAGCGCGGTGACATAGTGGCGGGATACAACTAAGCTACAGGAAAAAGCGGAAAAGCGGGGATGTTGGTGCAGTAGTAAATCTTGCAGAAGCCTGCTCCTATAACGGCTCTGGTAGGCTACGCATATCCCGGCCCTGCATGTGGCTTATGGATTGCAGGAATCCTGTAAATCATAATAGTCAAAAGAAGCACAGTTCAGACAATTGCAGATTGCAGGAACTGCTTAACAGAAAAGGGCAGATGAACGGTGCTAACGCCCCGAATGCTCAATAGCAATCCGTATGCCCGGACAATAATGAGCAGGCTACTCGAGGAAAGTCGCATTCATATACCGTGGGCACTTATATACTTTGAGCTGGAAGGATAGGTTGAAGATGGCATACAGGTACTGATCTTTAGTATGGCTGTTGCCGCGCTGCTTGCCTGCACGGCCCAGCTTTTCGCCGCCGCTCTCGCCGGAGCGGTCCTGTAGGTTGAAGGCTGCATTAGTAAGCTGCGGATCGTAAGCAAAGTTGTTGTCGCCTATATAAGTGGTGCTTACATCATCAAGATAATCGGTAAAAGTAAGGCGGTCGGCAATTTCAAAACCAAAGTTGAAGCCGGGGCGGATCCAGTATTTGAAGCCTGCACCTACAGGCACACAGGCGGTAATGTGGCTGTACTTCCGGTTGTCATAATTACCTGTGTTCTGGCCCTCCGTGCCCAGCGGACGGAGGTAATATTTCTTGTCGTTGAGGGTAGTGTACGGGCTGTAATAAAGCACGCCAATACCGGCGGTGAGGTAAGGGGTAAAGCGGTGCGAAGGGTCGCCGGTTTCAAAGCGCAGGAAGTTGAACTCCGACTGTAGGGCAAGCTCTACGATATCGTTGCGGAAGCTCAGATTGCGCTGTTTCTGATAAGGATTGGTATTGCTCTTATCATCGTAACCAAGCTTTGCATAGGTAAGGGAGCCGCGCACGGAGATATACGGATTGAGATGCTGCCGTACAAATATGCCACCGGCGGGGCGCACATAATGAAAGCCGTAATTATCATTGAGATCACCAAAATACTGGGAGCCGCCGAGCGAGATGCCATACTCGCTGCCGCTGAAAAACGTCTGGGCGCCGGCCGGGAAGGCACAGGCGGAAAGGAGCAGCAGCAGGAAAAGGATACGATGCATAACAGGTAAAGCAATAACTGCAAATGTAGCCTATTTATTGTGCTGCGGAGGAGCACGGCGGGAGGGCAAATACGCTTCACAGGCCGGCTTTAGCCGGAACCAGATGATAGCCCACGGTTTTAACCGTGGGTAAGTAACTTGCAGGAGAATGAAGAAGCTGCGCTCGCTGAATAAATATTTTGTCTGCTACCGGGGCAGGTTGGTGCTGGGAATACTATTTGTGGCCATATCCAATGTATTTGCGGTATGGTCGCCCGTGATTGTACGTCGGGTGATGGATGGTGTGCAGCATACCATTAAAACACACCTGCATACAGGCATCACCCCTGCAATAAGCCATGAAGTTTTTACCATGGTTTTTGAAGGCGGGTTAACGCTCCTGGGCTTCGCCATCCTGCGCGGCATTTTCATGTTTGCAATGCGGCAAACGATCATCGTGATGTCGCGGCACATCGAGTACGATCAGAAGCAGGAAATCTATGCGCACTACCAGCAGCTCCCCACGCAGTTCTACAAAACGCACTTCACAGGAGATCTGATGAATCGCATCTCGGAAGATGTGGCGCGTGTGCGGCAATATACCGGCCCGGCCATTATGTATGCGATCAACCTCGCGGTGCTGGCGGGCATGTGCATCTGGGGCATGCTCCGGGTGAATGCGCAGCTTACGGTTTATGTAATTGCACCGCTGCCGCTGCTGGCTTTTGCTATCTATTATGTGAATAAGATCATCAACCGGAAAACGGAAAAGATACAGGCGCAGCTTTCAGGGCTAACAACTACCGCGCAGGAAGCTTATTCGGGTATCCGGGTGATCAAATCTTTTGTGCAGGAAAAGGCAATGCTGGGGTTCTTCAATAAAACATCGGAAGAATATAAAGAGAGCGCAGTCAATCTTTCGCTTACGGAGGCTATCTACTTCCCGTCGATGAACTTCTTTGTAGGATTGAGCATGCTCATCACCGTGCTGATTGGCGGCTATCTTGCGATACAGGGAAAAATAACGGCTGGTAATATTGCCGAGTTCGTGATCTACATCAACCTGCTGATGTTCCCGGTATCCAGCTTAGGTATGGTGGCCTCGATGATGCAGCGTGCAGCCGTATCGCAGCGCAGGATCGATGAGTTCCTCGATACAAAGCCGGATATCCAATCGCCGGAGAATGCAGTGGTGCATCAGGTGCTGGGCGGTGCTGATTTTAGGGGTGTAACTTTTACTTACCCACATACCGGCATACAGGCGTTGCGGCATTTTACGCTGCATATAGCGCCGGGAGAAAAAGTAGCGGTGATCGGCAAGACAGGCTCAGGCAAAAGCACCCTTGCGCACATGCTGTTGCGGATGTATGATGTGCAGGAAGGCGAAGTGCTGATAGACGGAAATAATGTTAGATCGCTTGACCTGCAATCCCTAAGAAGCGGTATTGGCTACGCACCGCAGGAAGCTTTTCTCTTTTCTGATACGATCTTCAACAATATAAAATTCGGCAGGGAAGGCGCTACGGAAAGCGAAGTGAAAGAGGCTGCGCGCATGGCAGATCTTACAAAGGATATCGAAGGCTTGGAGCTTGGATTTGAAACGGTAGTAGGCGAGCGGGGCGTAATGCTCAGCGGCGGGCAGAAGCAGCGTATGGTGCTGGCAAGAGCTATCCTTAAAAACAGCAAGCTGCTGTTGCTGGATGAATGCCTTTCGGCAGTAGATACGCGTACTGAGCAAACGATCCTGAATAATCTACGCAGCTACCTTAATGATAAAACGGTGGTCGTAATCACGCACCGCATTTTCACTTCCTGGACGTTTGATAAGATCATTGTGCTGGATGACGGCAAGGTTGCGGAGCAGGGCACACATACAGAGCTCATGATATTGAATGGCAGATACGCAAAGCTGTACCGGCATCAGACGGAGACAAATGAGGCATAAGCTATTTTCGCGCCTTCTTCAGCAAATCATCCTTCACTTCCCTGCCAACCTCGGCATAATCTCCCGGCAGTAATCCTTTAATGCTTGTATCGCCGATAGAAAAGCGGATGAGCCGCAACGTTGGGAAGCCTACGGCGGCCGTCATGCGCCGCACCTGGCGGTTCTTGCCTTCTGTTATCGTAAGGCCGATCCATGAAGTAGGAATGTCTTTACGGAAACGGATGGGCGGGTTGCGCTCGGGCACTTTCGGATCGCCCTTCCACTCCTGCGCAATAGCCGGCAGCGTATGATGCTGCTTACCATTGATATTGATCGTTACACCTTTTTCCAGCTGTGCCAATGCCTCCTGTGTGATGGTACCTTCCACCTGCACGCAATAGGTGCGCTCGTGTGCATATTGTGGCTCCATCAATTGATGCGCCAGCGCTTTATCGTTGGTTAACAAGAGTAAACCTTCGCTGTCGTAATCAAGGCGGCCTACAGGGTACACATCTTTCGGTAATCCTTTGAAGAAATGTGCCAGCGTTTGCTTGTCGCCTTCTTCGGAAAACTGCGAAAGTACCTGGTAGGGCTTATAAAAAAGATAGTACTTCAACATAAAAAGCAGTTAGCTGAAAGGCTTGCCTGGTAAGGCTTTGAAGGGCATAAAAAAAGCCCGGTGGAGTTGTGACGGCCACCGGACTTCTATGAGGATGGGTTAGTAAGCACGATCCTGAACACAATATTAAACTGTTTTTCTCCGACTAAAAAATTTCTATCAAATTATTTTGAGCATTGTGGAGAACGTGTGAATTGCGGGGCGGCGGTTTGAATCTTTTAGGCTGGGTTTTGAGTAGAATGAAAAGTGCGTTATGCCGCTTTGGTTCCTTCACGTTTAAGAAGAAATTTCCTTGTGAAATAAAATACAAAAAAACCGGGCATTCATATCTCAGCTCCTGGAAAAACTACCAGTCTTTATCCATTTTTACCGGTACACCCTTGCCCTGGTTTTTTTTGTCCTGCAGCTTTCGCTCTTCCTGCTGTAGTGCATTCAGAAGATTATCTGCCTGCTGCTGCGAAAGCTTACTGGGCTGAGGTTGCGGGCGATTGTTTTGTTGATCCTTATCCTCTTTATCGCCACCGTTCTTATTATCCTGCGGCTTGTTCTGATCACCCTTTTTATCCCCGTCTTCAGGCTTATCCCCGTCTTTTTTATCCGGCTTGTTTTTGTCCTTCTGGTCCTTCTTATTCTTATCTTTCTTATCGTCTTTCTTGTCTTTTTTATTCTGGTCCTGCTTCATCTTAGTGAGCGCATAAGAGAGGTTGTACTTCGCATCTTCATCCTGCGGATTTTTACGCAATGCCTGCTTGTAAGCGTCTGCTGCATCGCCCCATTTCTGTTCGCTCATGTAGGTGTTGCCTGTGTTGTAATAGGCACTGCTTTGCTGATCTTTCTCCCGCGAATTTTTTGCTGTAGCCGCCATAAGCTTTCGCGCCGCATCGTATTGCTTTTGCTGGATGAGCGTATTGCCCAGGTTGAATGCTCCGGGCACGAAGGCAGCATTCTGCTGCAGTGCCTGCTGGTACGCTGCCTGAGCTTCTTTATACTTCCCATCACTGTAGAGCTTGTTGCCCTGCATCACGAGGTTCTTTTCCTTCATGCCAGGCTGTTTCTGCTGTGCGGATGCTATTGAAACAGCGAAAAGCAACAGCAGCCCTATCATTAATGATCTTTGTTTCATGCTGTCTTAAGTCTGTAAGTAGGTTTACGCGCTCCGGGTATCAGCCATTCTAGGATAAGCAGCAACAGGGCAGGCAGCAAAAAATACTGGAAGTAGCTGTTGTAATCCGTGTACGACATTGTCCCGAGGTTGCGCTGCTCCATACCTTCTAAATTGTCGGTAAGGGTTGCCGCTGCATCCTCTGTATTGGTAAGGAGCGTGTAAGTTCCGTTGCTTTTGGCGGCAAGCGATTTCAGCTCTTCCTCGTTCAGCTTACTGATCACAGGGTTGCCTTTTTCATCGAGCTTTAGTGCGCCTGTTGCCTCGTCGGTCAGTGTTGTGCCTTGTGGGGAACCTACACCTACCGTGTGTACAATAATGCCTGCTTCAGCCGCTTCCTTTACAATAGATGCAGCCCGCTCATCATGGTCTTCGCCATCTGAAATAAGGATAAGCGATTTGAACTTCTTTTCTTTCTGCGAGAAGGACTTTATGGATAGGTCAATGGCATCGCCGATCACGGTGCCTTGTGTGGGTACAAGATCAGGGCGCACATTCTGTAGCATCATGCGCATGGAAGAATAATCGACGGTGAGCGGCACCTGAAGATAGGCACGGCCTGCGAATATTACCAGGCCTACGCGGTCGTTCTTCATCTTATCGAGCAGGCGCTCAATGAGCTGCTTTGCGCGTGTGAGCCGGTTTGGCTGAATGTCTTTTGCCAGCATGCTCTTCGAAACATCGAGGGCGATCATCACATCTACCCCTTTGCGTGTTACCTGCTCTGGCCTGCCGCCGCCCTGCAGGTTTGCCCATCCTATTACCGCTA
>CBDFFZ010000004.1:0-48511 GCA_965246905.1 Chitinophagaceae bacterium | reverse complement strand
GCGGGGAATATGTGGATGAATTGAAGGCCAATAAGATCCGCATCTCAATGACCGAGAACGGTGATCCCTACGAGAATGCACTTGCCGAGCGGGTCAATGGCATTCTTAAAGACGAGTTTGAGCTGGATCAGACTTTCGAGCATTATGGGGCAGCGTCGGTGGCGGTGGACAGCGCGGCGGTGCGTTATAACAATCTTCGTCCGCACGCGAGCTGCGATTACCTGACCCCTGACGTGGCGCACGAGGGTCAGGGTGTGCTTCGAAAACGCTGGGGCAAGTCACCGGTCAGCGTATCCGGGGACGGGGCTGAGGAAGTGGTGATAAAGGAAAGCATAGCGAAGCCTGTGGCCGTGTTATCCACCTAAATGTTCTATACGGCGGGCAGGCTTTGGGGCCTGCCCGCCTAAACATTTAGGTGGATAACACTGCGGGGACAGGAAAACAGGAATAAGGGTGGATCCTGCCGGGGGTAAACAGGAATAAGGAAAGAGGTGAAGGGGCTGACAGAATTACCGGTGCAGGATGTAAGGGGAATCCATAATAAGAAAGAACAGCCACCCTAAGTTCAGGAATAAGAGAGGGGGCTGAAAGACCAAATCAGGATCAAAATAAAAGGGTATACCTTGAATCAGCGATAAGCCGATGCAGTGTCGGCAAAATTAAAAACAACGCTCAGAAGTGTAAAGCTTTTTTAGGACCAGACAATCACATCAATATCAATGCCTTTTGCAGATGAATGAATGATGGTTGCAACTATATGAGTAGGTCTTGCTTAAACTAATGCAGGCCTTTTTTAAGGTACTGTGTCTCTTGCCGATTTCTACTTTATATAAAATCAATTACTGTGCCAAACTTTAAGCAATGAACAAGTATTTTCTATCCTAATTTTTTTTTCAATTAAAATTAAACCTTAGTAAAAAACGGCGATTTTAAAGTATTTTAATGACTATGTTTAATCTATTGGGTGTTTTCTAAGGAGTATTTTACAGGCGTTTTGAACGGTGTCTTTTCCGGCCGGATTTGATGTAGAAATCCTACTATTATGATCGTTTTTAAATGGGAGAGGTGTACATTCAGGTAGGTAACTGTACCCGCTATGCGAATAAAGGCCAGGATTGCTTCAATATCTTTTTTGTAATTTATCTGCACTTACTTCTTATAATTGATTTATTTTGCAAGGGTAATGCCCAACGCTGTATTGCGGCGACTGCCTGTGCTTTATATACTGCCGATAAATGTGACATAGAGGGGCTGGGGAACTTTCTTACTTTCGCTAACAGTCCGTCTAACAAATTTTCTTACCTTTTTGAACATAAATACATTTGATAATTTATGAGGCGGGCCCTGGATAATTTATGAGGCGGGCCCTGATCACCCTCTTACAGGCATTATGCTGCGCGTTTACCTGTATTGCACAGCCTGCCCCTGCTATCAACGGCGTGGGCAGGTATATCAGCAGCCCGGTTCCGGGCGCGCCGGAATTCTGCTCACGGATGCTCTGCGATAACCAGGATCGCCCTGCTGATACCGGTGGATTCAGATAAAAGCTTTGACCGGGATGAATGCGGGCATGTAATAATTGTGTCTTAATAATCGAAATGACCGGGTGAATAATGCTTTTTAAGGGGCGAATCATGCTTTTTAGCAGGTGACCAGATAATGCCAGAAATGAGCATCGGGTGGCGTATCCGGGATATTAGCTTTACCAACCGTTTAAATACTGATCTTCTTTTGACTCCTTTCCCTGATTTATTCAAATTTAATATCTGCCGGACTGTCCGCTGTACAGTCTGCCTGTTTATCCTGCTTTGTTACCTCCCTGTTGCATTACCTCAATGCAGCAGGGCACAGGCACCCGCGCGGCCTGGGGCGCCTGTACCGAAAGAAGGGCATATCTACCGGCATTTTGGCATCAGCGACGGGCTGCCAAACGCTTACTGCAACAGCCTGTTGCGGGATTTACGCGGGCGCGTGTGGACCGGCACCGATGCGGGCCTCGCCTGCTATACCGGCGGCGCATTTATGAAATACACAACCCGTAACGGTCTCGTCAACAACGTGGTATCGCTCCTGCGGGAGGACAGGCAGGGCATAATCTATGCCGGGGGTGCTACCGGTATCACCCGCTTTGCCGGCGGCTACCCGGGCACTTTCCTGCGCTACCTGCCTATACCGCCCGGGAGCGAGCTCATTGATTTCTGCGTGTGCGACAGCAGCCATATCTATTATGCAGATCATGCGAGCCGGAAGCTATACCTGCTGGGCCCGAAAAAGCGGCAGGCGATCATGGATCTAGGCGAGGGAAGCATCGGGCTTACGCTTGTTACCGATAAGCAAGGAGCGGTTTTCATGTTGAATGCAGACAGCAAACGCTTAACCCTTATAGAAGGTGAAAAGGTTGTAAAAACTTGGCCCCTGCAGCCGGCAACAGCTGCGAGTCTTTGCCTGAACAGCGATTATGCCGGCAATACCTGGTTGCTCATGGATAGCTTTATCTACCGGGTGAATAAGGAAGGAGTGACCGTAGCCGGCAGAATACCAGTGCGCCGCCAAACGCCGGATATTGCCCATTTTGAGCTTGGCCATGACGGGATTTTTTATGCTTCTGCCGAGGTATTGTCCTGCCTCACCGGGCCTGCGGCAGGTACAAGCGTACACGGGCGGATAGCCATGTATAATGGAGAGCTTAAAGCAGCGGCAGACGGGCGGCTTTGGGCAGGCACCTCAAATGGCTTGCTCCTCATCACGCCGGCTACCTATGCGCTGGTGGATACCCAGGCTTTCTTCAAAGCCGTTATGATGCAAACGGCTAAAGGGCAGGTTTATATGAGCATGAATAACCCTGCGCTTCGAAGCGCCTCCATCAGGAAAAGGTTTCTTGAATTATTAAAGACATCAAGCTATAGCTACTTTTCAAGCGATAGCACCCTCTGGTACGAAATGCAGCCAACGGGCATGTACTATCTTAAAAAAGGCGACAAGGCATTCCGGTTCTATACAGCAAAAGGTGTCGGGGCTTTTGATGATTTTGCATGGCCGGCAGAAGATGCCGGCGGGAATATGTGGTGGGCCAGCAACAGGGGCGTACAATCTTATCAGAAAGGGGCCTTTAGAGGCTATAATGCCGATAATGGGTTTATCAATAACCGGACTTTTAAGGTAGCAGTGGACGATGCGGGCAATACCTATATCTGTACCAACGGGGTGTATGCTGTGCATAACAACAGCTTCGAGTACATCAGCCCGGCACTTGGCGTTGATAAGCAGCCAACCTATGCTCTCCTCACCGATAACAGGGGCCGGGTGTGGATGAAAAACAACAACGAGCAGCTGCTGTGTATCGGCAGGCGGGCAGATGGCACTTACCACGCCGCTGATTCTGTAAGCCTCTCGCTGAGCGGCAGACCCTGGACGCCTACAGGCATCGGCATTGACGGCCGGGGCAACCTGTGGGCAGTGGATAATAATGTGCTGCAGGTGCTTACGCCGGATAGCGCCGGCCATTACAATGACAACCGTAAAATAGTGCTGGCAGGGGATGAGGGCATTGGAGAAAAGCTTGGCAATGCACTGCCCATACTATGGAACGGGAATGATACGATGTACCTGGACCGGTCGGAATATGCCTCCGATCCCCCGGCGTATTATGGGTACGATGCGGCTGCTACTGTGCGGCAATGCACTATGCCGCCGCCCCGCGCCTGGCTGAGCGGGCTCAGCATATACGGGAAGCCGGTGAACTGGGCGGCGCTCGGTATTCCGGCAGACATCAACGGAATGCCGGTGGGTGCCGAGCTGGCTTACCGTCAGCGCTCCCTTATCTTTCATTATACCGCCACCAGCCCGCGCGATGCCAGCTACATCACTTACAGCTACCGGCTCCTGGGCTATGAGACGGACTGGGAGGCGGCGACAGACAGGACCGAGGCGGCCTACAATAATCTTTCGCCGGGCGATTATATTTTTGAGTTGAAAGCCTGCGATATCAATAACCAGTGGAGCAGGCCGCTGCAGTATCATTTTACCATCCTGCCGCCGTGGTACCGTACCTGGTGGGCCTATACGCTTTACTTCCTGCTTGCCGGGCTTGCGCTTTACAGCCTGTTTATGCAGCGTATCCGTGCGCTGAAGCGCAAGGCAACAACCGAGCGTCTCATTATCGAGCAGCAGCTAAAAGCCCTGCGCGCACAGATCAACCCGCACTTCCTGCAGAATACGTTTGATTTTCTGGACCAAAGCCTCGTGCAGCAGCCGGTGGCCCATACACGGCGTGTTATCGCGCAGCTTTCTTCTTATATGAGGAATGTACTTTACCGAACTGATGAAACAGTGCTGCGGCTGGAGGATGAGCTAATCTTCGCCGAGGAATATCTTGCAATAAACCAACTGCTCTTCCACAATAGCTTCGACTACAAAACGGAATTGGGCGATGAGGTGGATACGATTGGCCTGAAAGTGCCCTGCATGATCCTGCAACCGATCCTTGAGAATGCGGTGAAGCATGGTGTGCGCCATGGAGAAAGTGCAGAAAAAAAGCCGCTCATCCTGCTAAAAATAACGGAGGAAGGGCATTTTCTGCGCTGCCAGGTAATCAATACTATTGCGGGTAATGGGGTTGCAGCGCCGGTTAAGGAAGGCTACAGATCAATGGGGCTGGAAAATACGCGCGAACGTTTAGGCCTGTTTTACAAGAATTGTATGTACAAGCCGGATATTACGATGAGCGCTTCTGAAAACGACACTTTCACGGTAACGATCACGATACCTTTAGCTTAATATTATTGTTTTGTGATGGTAAGCGATGACCTTCGCAGAAATAAGGATGTTAAGCTTTCTGCCGGCGCTATATTTAAACTTTCCCAACGATGCAGCTATAAAGATGATGAGGCAAAATTGCTTTTTAGAGCAAATGGGCGAACTGTGTATTTAGCTGGGCATGGCCTGTTTCGTATAGTTTTTATATTTCTCCGGCTTTAGTCAATGACCAGACCTCCTTAACCCCGTGGCTTTAGCCCGGGGACATTAGCCGGGTGGCATTAAGTGAAAAGAGCCGTCAGGCATATTCAGCGGCTGTTGTCATTCCGTAGGGATCTATTTTAGCACCTCAACAGAAGCTTACATACAATAGATTCCTACGGAATGACAACGTTTGGACAAGTCATGGCTTGATCTAATTGGGCTTTAGCCGGGGGACATAATACACAAAGCTATACATAACGAACGGCGTCTTGAAACGGATAATCAACGATTTTAGACCGGTTAAAATTCAGCGGATATTAGTACGTATAAATCCATTTTCATGACGGGTGCCCGTCTGTCAGCCACTACATGAATAAAAGTGAAAGTTGATAATTCGCTACAGTTCTGTAAAAACAATGCGAGATTTCGGAAAAAGATACCTTTATGCCTCCCACGGCTCTATCTTTAACCTAAACGGATAATTGCTATGCTGCCATTACGTATTGTACATATTGATGATGACCCCAGCGCGCTTGAAAGCATGCGTACTATGCTGGAGGGATTGCCGCAGACGGAGTATCTGAGTGGTTTTGCAACGCCTGAGCAAGGCGTTGCTTTTATCAAAGAGCACAATGCCGATATCCTTTTTCTGGATATCGAGATGCCGGGCCACGATGGTCTCTGGGTTGCCAATCAGTTAAAGGAAATTGCTGTTGATATTATCTTTTATACTTCGCACACGGGCTATGCGCTACAGGCATTCGATGCCTGCGCAATTGATTATTTAGTGAAGCCGGTGAACGAGGAAAAGCTGGATGAAATATTAGAGAAGTACCGAAACCGCAAAGTGAAAGATCTGAGCCATCAGCAGGAGCAGATACAGGAATATTACAGCCGCTATATAGAGCAGCGCGAGCGGCCTGCAAGAATATTCGTAAATCTCAACGGGCAGATCATTATCGTAAAGCTTGAGGAGGTGCTGTACTTCCAGGCAAGCGATAATTACACGTTTGTAATGCTTATCGGCGGGAGGAAGCACATCGTAAGCAAGGGCATTAAAACTTACGAAGAGGCGCTACGCTATAATACCGATTTCCTGCGTATTCACCGCTCCTACATTGTAAATAAGCACTTCGTGGAGATGATAGAGCGCGATAGCCAGACGAGGCGCATCCGTTTTACCCTGCTCAACGGCGAGATGCTGCCCAGCGCGTTCAAGACAAAGGAAGAAGTAATGGAGCTGCTGGCGAAGTAACGCCAGCCTGGATTGACATTTATCCAGGCGGTGTTGTGCCTGATACCTGCGGGAATCCCCCTTAACACGTAGGGCTGTTGCAGACTACTATTTGCGCCGGCTTGTAACGAGGTTAAGCATGTACAGCACCACGTTTTAGGCCCAAAAATGTTGCAAAACTCATACTGAAAAGTAGCGGTGAAACTTAGTTAAAAATAGTAGCTGTCCAACGGATATATTGACACGATTACCACCTTACTCATTCAGTTGCACAAAAAAATAAACCCGCAGGCACAGCCTGCGGGTTTTGTGCTGTTTAGCTATTGCTATAGAACTATTGCTTCACCAGTTTCTGGTTTGCCAGTACTTCTCCCGCGGCGCTCAATACCCTTACGAGATAGTGGCCCGTTGCAAGCTCGTTTAGATTGATAATCAGGCTGCTACCGGTAGTTTTATAGTTGCCTTCAAGCTGCCCGTTCATGCTTAGAATTGTTATTGTTGCCCCGGCTTCAAGGCCGTTTATAGTAACAGTAGCTTTTGCAGGGTTTGGATAGAGGCTTACTACATCGGCTTTTGTACCATTGCTGAAAGAAAGCGAGCGTACCGGGCTGTAAGCGTAACTGCCGTCGAGATCCATGATCTTAAGGCGGTAATAGTTGGCGCCGTTTACAGGTAGCGCATCCTTAAAGCGGTACGTGAGGCTTCCATCTGCCGTGGTGCTGCCTACAGCAGCCCAGGTTTTAGCATCTGCGCTGCGCTCGATACCGAAGTAATCGCAGTTCTTTTCATTTGCCGTTTCCCAGGCAAGCAATGCACTTGTGGTTTCTTTAGTTGCCGTAAAATTTACCAGCAATAAAGGCAGCGGTGCAGGAGTAGTGATATTGTAGGTAGAGACATTTGATTCCTGGCCTGCATTATCAAAGATCGTATAAGTGAAGCCTAAAGGATTGCCGGCGAGGCCGGTGCCCTTTTGCCCGTATATCACGAGGAGGGCAGGGTTGAAGTTGTTCAGCTTAGCCGTAGCCGTTCCCGGTATTACCTCTGCGCCATTATAGAAAAGGCGGGTATTTGCATTGATGGATTTGACCTCGTAGGCCCTGTTGGTAGTACATGAAAAAGATACGATGCAATCCTCAAGATCAGTGCCGGAGAGTGTATTGCCATTGCCGAAAACGTTATTGTTTAGGCTTGCGCTGCTACTTGAAATTTTAGAAGTAGCGTTGCCTCCGATAGTAACGGCAGCATCTGTAGTAAAAGCAGACTGAGGTATATTGGGGAAGAACTTGCTATCCGAGACCGGGATCTTCTCGATGCCGAAATTCTGATTGGTAATATTGGTGGTGCCGGTATTGAGCAGGATAACAGTAACGGGCTGGCCTGTTTGGCTGGCCGTGTTTCCTGTGGCTGCGGCAGTACCTGCATTGGTACCGGTATTTACCCAATTGGCGGGCAGCGTAGCTGCGGGAAGCATAGCGCCTACGGTTGCAGCACTGGAGGAAATCTGAATCTTCATCCCATCAACACCTGAGGGCACATTGGTAAAAAGGTAAGTGCCGTTTGCGTTTACAGGCACAACAGCTGTTACCTTACCATTCTCATCGGCAAGATTAGCGTAGAGCGGTGCGCCTGTTGTGGGGTTGGAATTGGTTCCGTCATTCTTGCCGTTGATGAGTGCTTCTGCGCCATTCTGGGCTTTATCTCCATTGGCATCATCCCATAATTTACCGCCTACATTGATGGGGCATCCTATGTTGGAGGTTGTGAGGTTAGTCTTGTAGCCATCTGTAGGGCCCGGCACCTGGTTGTAAATGTTCCGGTAATCGCCGCCGCCGGTAAGGAAGCTGGAAGTAGGATCTACCCCATTCTTCCATATCCGGATGCTGGGATCGCAGCCTCCCGGAAACGTAAAGGTGAATAAAAGCACCGGTACGCCGGCGGTGTAAGTTTCCAGGCCTGCAGTATTAGTCTGGACCAGGAAATACCGGTTGCCGGTATAGACGCCTGATGTATTGACCGGGTTGTTGGGCACACCATTGTCAAGGGTATTTTCCAGCTTCGCCCATACGGCATTGCTGGGGCCATCTACCACGTTGATGTCGGGGATCACGGCGCCATCGCTTGCAATGGTAAATTGCGACGTTGCTTTAAGCGTTTGCCCGGAGTTTCGGGGTATGGCATAAGCTTCATACCGGGCAAGGGTGCTGTTGTAAGATAGCTTGTAATCGAAGTTTACGATCGTAAGACCGAATGTGGCGGTAACAGACGCTATTATAAGCGTAAGAACCAATGCTAATTTTTTCATTTTTAGATTATTTCTGTTTTTTTAATTTTTTGGTTGATTTTTATTAATAAGCGCGCGGCAGCTGCTCTATTTTGAAGTCGTAAGCTGCGTTGTAAGCCGTATTTAGCGGAAAGGTGAGTACCCATTCGTTGATGTAGTCCACATCATTATTAGCCCCGGTGTATTTTACCTTGCTATTCATATCCACATCACCTGAATAATAGCCGAAGGCAAAATCATAGGCAGTGTTATAGGCGGTATTGGCCGGATAAAGCACTACCTGCTCGTTGATTGGGTCGAGGTCGTTTGCCGCGCCTGTGTATTTAACCCGGGCATCGCTGTTAGTATTACCTGCCCATAAGGCATTGTAACCATTTACGATTGTTTGCTCAAGGCCGTTATAATTAAGGCCCGGTACATCTGTGCGGTCCCACAGTTCGGCAGCGGTAAGCGTGGTAAAGTCAATCGTGCCGCCTCCGGTAAGCGTTGCCTTAGCTACCGGTGTGGCAACCATCGTGCCCAGGTGATTACGATGGCGGATAGATACATAGTAGTTATCGGCAGGCGTTTGCGGAAACCGGATACAGCCTGATCCGTTGACATCTATCAGGTTGCCATCGCGCTGAATAAGTACGGAGCGTGTAGAGATAACGGTATTTACATCCGTCTTGCTTCTTAGTTCAACAAATACCCAGTCTGTAATGTTCTTTGAGGTATCCACGTGATTGCCAAAAAGTGTCGTAGTATCAGTAACTGTTTGCAGCACGGGTGTAAGGCCATCAAGCACTGGGGTAAACTGCAGGTTGTAAGGAGCCGTCAGGTACGGATCGCTTACAGGCAGGTAATCTTTTCCTGTAAATGGACTACGGCGAAGGTTATCACGCATTACTGGCCTTGTGGTACCAGCAGGCAATGCATTCGTTACAATAGATCCATAGAGGTAGGCGCGGATACTGAAGCAGACCGGCTGGTCGCCAATAGTAATGGCAACGGTATCCACTGCAGGGCAGGTAACGCCGGCATTAATGGATGGATTGACATATTGCTTCTGCACATTGAGCACATACTTGTAGGAAGCGCCTGCTGCTGCACCAGCCGGGCGTGTAAAGGTTGGCGTAGCGGTATTTGTATTAGTGAGCGCATTGATCGGGGCACTGCCGACTGCCGTCCAGAAATAGGCAATATTTGCATTGGATTCCGCACCTTGGAGGGTTGTATTAGGTCCGCCTAAAAGCGTTGTGTTCGGGGTTCCTGTGAGCAGCAGTGTCTTATCCGGCCCGGCATCGGCAACCGGGTTATAGGCTACGCTTACATTTACGGTAACCTGGTCTGTCTTGGTACAGCCGTTTACAGGGTCTATTACAGTAAGGGTATATATTGTGGTAACCGGGGGATTTACGACTGCCTTATCCTGGGTAGCACCGCTGATAATATAGGTGGTAGGCGTCCAGCTATAAGTTGCGAAAGGTGTGGTACCACCCGCGCCGAACGCTGCGGTGGTGCCGATTGTTACCTGGCTTGCCGGGCACATGCCCTTATCCGGGCCGGCATTGGCATAGATAGCCCCGGTGATGGTTATTGCCTGATTGTAAGTCTGGGTGCATCCGCCGCTGCTTACAGTAAGGGTTACGGTTTGCTGGGTGCCGGATTGAGTGGCATCCCAGCGGACGATAAAGTTATTGTTGGTGCTGCCGTTGGTGATCGTTGGGTTGCCTGTTGCAGACCACGCATAAGTTGCCCCAATTACCGGCGGCTGCGCCTGAAACTGCATATCTTCATTGGCGCAGCGTGCAGTTGGGCCGTTAATACCGCTGTTGATGGTGCTTACCGGGGCAAGTACCTGCTGCGAGGTAGTAGTATCATTGCAAACCCCGTTTGAATTGCCAACGGTAACGATATAGCTTCCTGCGGCAAGATTGGAGAATACATTGGATGACTGCCATGCCCCGTTATTAAGACGGTAGCGAAGGAGCGAAGCGTTGCCGGATGCTGTTACCATAATGCTGCCATTAGGTGATGAGCATGCAGGCTGAACATTGGCCACGCTCTGGATTACAGGCTTAGCAAATACCTGAACGGTAGCAGTAGCTGTATCCTTACAGCCCTGGGGTGTAGTGCGTACAACCGTATAATTTGTGGTAACGGGTGGAGTAACAGTACGTACCGGATTGGTAGTGCTGTTATCGATCCAGAAATAAGTGTAGCTGGCAATGCCTCCGTTATCGGCAGTTACTGTAGTGCTCTGGCCGGCGCAGATGCTTACAATATTGGTGAGTGTAAGTGTAGGGCCGGGGCTGTTTACCGGAATGCTCTGGATGCTTGAGCAGCCGTTGCTGCCGGTTGCTTTTACAATGATAGAAGATATGCCGGCAGGGATGATCGTCAGCGTATTGCTGCTACCGTTTTGTAGTACCGTGCCGGAGTTGTTGGAAAACTGGTAGGTAAATGGCCCGGCGCTGGTGCCGCTTTGCACGGATGCAGCAATGGTAACCGGGCTATTGGTACATACCGGGTTTGAGCCGGAGAGTACAAGTACCGGATTATTTACGGTAGAGGTAACCGTAGCAGTGCTTTGAGCTGTACAATTAGCCGTATTTACATCGGTTACAGTAACGTTGTATGATCCGGTAGTGGTAGTGGTAAATGAAGCTGCAGTTGAAGTGAAGCCATTAGGCCCCATCCATGCATAAGTGTAGTTGCCGCTGCCGTTATTAACCGCTGCATTTACAGTTGAAAAAGAAGCGCCTGCTGCACAGGATATTGCGGTAGCATTGGCTGCGACTGCGAGGCTACAGCAGGAGTTTATATTTACCGTTGCTATGGCAGAGCCTGAACTGCAGCTGTTGCTTACGGTATAAGTGAAGGTGCGTGTACCTGTGGTGCCATTGCCGGAAGGGATGAAAGTGCCGGCTGCGGCATTGAATGTGCCACCGGTACCGCTGGTGCTTGTCCATGAGCCTCCGGGCATCTCACCGGTGATAAGGGTAAAAAGGTCGATCTGCGCAGTGCTGGTGGCGCAAATGCTGGTGGATCCGCTTGTGCCTGCATTAAGTACAGGGGTGATATTTACGGTAGCCGCGCTCGCATCCGATCCTGTACAAGGCGAAGTAGCACTTACTGTATAGGCAAAAGTAGAAGTGGCCGTTGCAGTGCCATTAGGAATAAATGTACCCGCCGCCGCATTGAAGGTACCGCCGGTGCCGGACGTACGTGTCCAGGTACCGCCGGCGTCTTCGCCGGTAATAAGACCTGCAAGGCTAATGGCGGTCGTTGAATTAGCGCATGATGTAGTGTTACCATCCGCGCCGGCATAAGGTGTTGCAGAAGTATTTACGGTAGCAATGCTTATGTCATTGGGGCAAGGGCTTGTGCCTAATACAGTGTACTGAAAGGTGGAAAATCCGGTAGTCGTTCCAGATGGTGTAAATGTACCTGCCGAAGCATTGAATGTACCGCCTGTACCACTTGTTCGTGCCCAGGTACCACCGCTTTGATCGCCTGTAATGATTGTTGCGAGGCTGATGGACGCTGTGGAGCTGGCGCAGGCTGTTGTGGAGCCATCTGTGCCGGCATTTGCCGCCGGGCTGGCTGTAACTGTCCGCGCGGCTGTATTCGTACAGCCATTCAGACTATAGGTTACATTGTAAGTGGAGCCTGTTGTAGTGGGTGTGGGATTAATGGTTTGCGTAGTCGCGCCCGTGGACCACGAATAAACGCCTCCGCCCGTGCTTGGTGTGGCGGTAAGACTTACCGGGCTGCCGCTGCATGGAACTGCCGGCGTATTGATCGATACAGTTGGCACTACTTTAGCAGTAATGCTCTGTGAGGCTGAGACCGTGCAGCCATTGAGGTTATAGGTTACACTGTAGGTGGAACCGGAAGTAGCCGGTATAGCGGATATTGATTGTAAATTGCTTCCGGTTGACCAGGAATAAGAACCGCCGCCGGGGCTTGGCGTTGCAGTAAGGCTTACCGCAGTACCAGCACAAGGCGCTGTTGGAATATTGACAGATACCGTTGGCTGAGCCTTCGCTGCAATGTTGCGTGAAGCGGAGGCCGTACAGCCATTAAGACTATAGGTCACCGCGTAATTAGTACCCGAAGTAGAAGGCGTTGCCGTTATTGCTTGTGCGCTGCTTCCAGTTGACCATGAGTAGGAACCGCCACTGATGCTTGGCGTAGCCGCAAGGGTTACTGCACCACCGGAACAAGGCGCTGTTGGTGCATTAATGGATACCGTTGGCGTAGTTGGAGGATTGTTGATTGTAATGGTTGTTGCAGCCGAAGGGCAGGAATACATAGTACCAGTACCAACCTGCACACGCTGTCTTATCGAGTATGTACCCGGTGTGGCCGTCCAGTTGCCATTACCCGTCCATGCGCCATTATTAATGGAAAATTCCCAGGTGACGCCTAAAGAGTTTGAGTAACTCGCACTTATTGTACCCTGCGTTCCACCACAGGGCGGGTCTGTTTTGCTGATATTGGGAGCACCAGGAGTGGAATTACCTGCTGATGTACATGTTTCCTGCGCGCGGCATCCTAATGATATATTTTGCGCATAAAGTGTTGTTTGGCCAGCAGGTACATTATAAAAGGTAGGACTATTTTGCCAGCCCGTGCCGCACATTCTATACTGCCAACCTGAGCCACTTGGTGAAGTAAAAGTTATGTATTACCGTTAGGACATGCATAAGAAAGGGAATAATATATTTGATACCAGCAGCCTGAAGTTACCAGAGATGGATCCCAGGTAACGCATTGTGCACTCGCTTGCTGATTGGACATTGCCAATATCAACTAACTGAAAAGGATACTACTTAATTGCTTTAACTTTTTCATGATAAGGATTGCGCTTTCGCTATAATTAATTTTTAATCTTTATGTATGTTCTAACGTTTGGAATCATTTTTAATTAATCTGCTAAATGAATAATATATCCGGACTTGTTAACGCAATGTTTCTTTTGAAAGATGAATGCTGTAAGTTCAGCCGGGACAAATGGTGAGAATTGTATTTAATTTTTTAATAACTGGGATATGGAGTCTTGTTTTTTGTTTAAGCCAAAATTTGACATAACAGGCTCGACTGTTATCAATCACAACGATCTATATAAATACTATCAATTACTGTGCCAAAATTTCAATAAAAACATATATTTTTGATAATTTTTGTAATATTCATACCTTGACAAACAATTAAATTAAATATAAATTATCAATTAAAAAAATATCTTCATAATTAATTGTCTTTTTTATTAGGCTGATCTTTGACGTATTTCGCATTCAGTAGCCGACCGGATTAAGTCTTTACAATTTTTATCATTTAGCACTAGAATACGCTCATACGATATGCTTAATTAATTTTGCGCATATCGTTGCGATTAGAGGATAGCATAAAATATGCTATGAATCAGTGAGCTTTTTTATTACAAACTGGTTTCCAAGCACTTCAGGATGAAAATGATCCTGGGTATTCAATCAATTTCACTTAGGTTTATGGCACAGGCGCAGCAGGCTGCCTACGCCAAATGACATTTTCGGCTAAGAAGACATCCTTAAATTGACCAGGGTGAAACAGGAATATCTAAGAGACAACAGTGATAGTTGATTTTCTTTCTATTATCCGCTAAATTCATTTATCTATTATCAGCCTACGTTCGTTTATAATGCTGGCAATGGCATGAATCAATAAAGGAATTTTATAGCGCTAGGGAATATGCGCGTACGTTCACTAATGGTGAAGAATACTTCCGGAATGGCGCCCTGAGAATTGATAAACCGGCGTCCATCCTTACCAAGCAGTCTGTGCGATCCATTGCCTGTTAACGCCAAAAAATTATAATAAAGTTACTATATAGCTAATGGTTATTCCGGTTTGAAAGTCATTTGCCGCAATTATAACTTATATCATGGTATGATTCTTCATTGCTCAATCCAGCATTTACCGGATCAACACATTCCGGAACAACGAAAGGTCACCGGAGAGATGTTATATAGGGTCTATTTTTCCTTACTTAATGATGTTGGACATCAGGGATCAGATTATCCCAAAACAAAAACAGCCACCGGGAGACCCGATGGCTGCTTACGCTTACTTTACTTTTTGACTTAAATCATTCGATCTAAGAATACCTAATATTACTTAAGAATCTCTGTAACCTGACCTGCACCTACGGTACGACCACCTTCACGGATGGCGAACTTCAGGCCCTTATCCATTGCGATTGGTGCGATTAGCTTTACGGTAAGGTTTACATTATCGCCGGGCATTACCATTTCCACGCCTTCAGGCAACTGGCACTCGCCGGTTACGTCTGTAGTACGGAAATAGAACTGAGGACGGTAGTTCTTAAAGAACGGCGTGTGACGGCCACCCTCGTCTTTCGACAGAACATAAACTTCGCCCTTGAACTCAGTGTGCGGAGTGATAGACTTTGGTGCGCAGATAACCATACCGCGGCGGATCTGTGTCTTTTCAATACCACGGAGCAGCAAACCGGCATTATCACCAGCTTCACCACGATCGAGAAGTTTTTTGAACATTTCCACACCTGTGCATGTAGATGTAAGTGGAGCATCATTGAAACCTACGATCTCAACGTTATCGCCAACCTTGATAATACCACGCTCGATACGGCCGGTAGCAACTGTACCACGACCAGTAATCGTGAATACATCTTCCACAGACATAAGGAACGGCTGATCGATCGGGCGCGGTGGCAATGGAATATAGGCATCAACAGCATCCATCAGCTCATCGATCTTGGATACCCAGTTTTCATCGCCGGCAAGAGCGCCTGTAGCAGAACCCTGGATGATCGGGGTGTTATCACCGTCAAAATCATTCTTGGAAAGCAGCTCACGGATTTCCATTTCTACCAGCTCAAGGATTTCAGGATCTTCCACAAGATCCACCTTGTTCATAAATACCACGATCTTAGGTACACCTACCTGCTTTGCAAGAAGGATATGCTCACGTGTCTGCGGCATCGGGCCGTCAGTAGCAGCTACTACGAGGATAGCACCGTCCATTTGGGCAGCACCGGTAATCATATTCTTTACATAGTCGGCGTGACCAGGGCAATCTACGTGCGCGTAGTGGCGGGCAAGTGTTTCGTATTCTACGTGTGCTGTATTGATAGTGATACCACGCTCTTTTTCTTCCGGAGCGGCATCAATTTCATCATAGCCTTTTACAGCAGCAAGCCCTTTTTTGGACAGTACTGTAGTAATGGCAGCCGTCAGCGTGGTTTTCCCGTGATCCACGTGGCCGATTGTGCCGATGTTTACGTGCGGTTTCTCCCGCTTGAAGGTTTCTTTAGCCATTGTTACTTTGTGTTTAAACTTGTTGTTTTATTGTTGGTTTGTACTTCTAAATTGGCCGCAAAGGTAATAAAAACTGAATTATAAAATGCCCGGCACAAAAAAAGAGGGAATGAAATTCCTTCTTTTTCTTGTTAATCTTTAAGCGAGCTGTAGATTAAGATTTTGTTCCAAATCCTTCCGCAAGCGGAATGCCCAATTAATGAGCTGTTGAGCAGGATTGAACTGCCGACCTCTTCCTTACCAAGGAAGTGCTCTACCGCTGAGCTACAACAGCTAAAACTATTTATAATTGCAGACTTTCGAATTATGATTGACTTACCTCAGGCAAAAAGTCAAAAATCAGCAATCATAAATCACAAAGAGCGGGAGACGAGGCTCGAACCCGCGACCTATAGCTTGGAAGGCTATCGCTCTACCAACTGAGCTACTCCCGCATTCTATGGGCTATGAGCAATGGGTAATAAGTTATAACCTATTACCCATCACCTATGGCTCATTCAAAAAAAGTGGGCAGGGTAGGGTTCGAACCTACGTACACTCGCGTGAACAGATTTACAGTCTGTCGCCTTTAACCACTCGGCCACCTACCCGGTTAAAAAGAGCCGCTTGCCGGAATCGAACCAGCGACCTACTGATTACAAATCAGTTGCTCTACCAGCTGAGCTAAAGCGGCTACTAATATTGGTACTTCTAAAGAGCTTACCCCGCTTTTCAATTGGGGATTGCAAAAGTAAATAAGAAATTGAATTGAGCAAATTTATTTTGAGGAATCGGCACTTAAATTATTTCTTCAGGTGGATATAAACATAGCCCGGACCATCTACCTGCTGTTGCGCTCCCCTGTCAGAAACAACAACTCCATCCAGCTTATAGGAAACCGTATTGGAGCAGAATTCCGTAATGCCGCCCATGTTCTTTTCGATCGTCTCCTGCTGAAACGAAAAATCGCTGATCCTATAAGCTTTGCCGCTTGCCGGAACGGATATCTCAAAATCATACAGTGGATCTGCTGGGTCATCCAGTATATAGGTCAAAGTACCGTCAGCAGCAGTGCTTAATGAGTAAGGCCTGGCGTTATCTATTCCTTCATATATTGTTTGCAGCAAGGTGCCGTAATTGCTTCCTTTTTCATAACGCTGAATCGCAACTGATTTCAATTCGGAAGAATCAAATCCTTCCAATTCGAAAACCATAGCAGGATCGGTACATTTTTTACTGCATCCGCCGGAAGCAATGGACGCAACAAGAATTATAATAAGAGCACACTGTTTCATAAAATCATAGGCAAGATCCCTCTGAAATTCATAGACATTACACCTGCTTTAATTCACTCACCAAATCCTGCAGCACCTTCTTCGCATCACCGAACAGCA
Organism: Chitinophagaceae bacterium; assembly: GCA_965246905.1. Classification (GTDB taxonomy): domain Bacteria; phylum Bacteroidota; class Bacteroidia; order Chitinophagales; family Chitinophagaceae; genus UBA1952. The sequence continues at coordinate 31,336 of CBDFFZ010000004.1, read as the reverse complement.
TGCTCGTTTTAGGCTTGTAAAAAAGATCATTCTCGATGCCCGCATAGCCCGGCTTCATGCTGCGCTTGTTCACGATCACATGATCCGCCTTCTCAACTTCGAGGATCGGCATGCCATAAATAGGGCTGGAAGGGTCCTCTTTTGCCGCAGGGTTCACCACATCGTTCGCGCCCAGAATGAGTACCACATTCGTGCTGCCCATGCCATCGTTGGCATCTTCCATCTCCATCAGCTTTTCATAGGGCACATCGGCTTCTGCGAGCAGCACATTCATATGCCCCGGCATACGGCCCGCTACCGGGTGGATGCCATAGGTTACTTCCACGCCTTTATCCTCAAGCAGCTTTTCCAGCTCATGGCAGGCATGCTGTGCCTGCGCTACGGCAAGCCCGTAGCCGGGAATGATCATGACCTTATTCGCATAAGCCATCAGTGTAGCCGTATCGTTCAGGGATATTTCCTTTACCTCGCCGCCACCGATCGATGTGCTTCCGCCTGCCACTGTTTTATTGCCGCCAAACGAGCCGATGAGCACATTTTTCAGCGAGCGGTTCATAGCTTTGCACATAAGAATGGTGAGGATCGTACCTGCCGAGCCAACCAGGATACCACCGGTAAGCATCACCGGATTATCATAGAGGAAACCGCCAAACGCTGCGGCTACGCCCGTAAACGAATTAAGCAGCGATATCACCACCGGCATATCCGCGCCGCCAATGGGCATTACAAACAGGATACCGTAAAGCGCAGCCAGCGCCAGGATACCGTAGAACAGGAAGGGCGATGCCATAAACCCGCCAACCAGCAGGACCGTAAGGGCAATCATCCCCGCAAACAGCACAAAGTTGATGAGCTGCGCGGCAGGCACAGTGCGGTCCTTAATCTTACCGGCCAGCTTGCCCCAGGCAATCATAGAGCCCGTAAAAGAAACCGTACCAATGAGCATTCCAAGCACAATGATCAGCAACATGCCGTGGCTCACTTCCGCGCCCGACACCTGTAGATGATGATACTCCACAATCGAAATGAGCATTGCGCAAGCGCCGCCGGTACCATTAAAAAGGCTTACCATTTCAGGCATCGCCGTCATCTGCACGCGCCTTGCACTCATCGTCCCCACGATGCCGCCCACCAGCAATCCGCCAAAAATCCAGGGGTAATTGCGCATTGGGATCGCCTCATGCGTAACACCATCGCGGTGCAGGAAAATGGTGCCGATAATAGCGATGATCATACCTGCCGCCGCCACGAGGTTGCCCCTGCGCGCCGTATCCGGGTGGCTCAGCATCTTGAGGCCCATGATGAAGGTGATGGAGCCAACAAGGTAGCAGAGCATCAGCACTGCCTGGCCAATGTAGGATTGATAGAGGACATCATTCATATTGTGTATCGTTGAGCGTATTGTTTAATTATTTATGGTCCGGGCCGGGGGATTGCTATGGAACAGTCGTGGCGTTGGCACCATTCATCTGTTTGCTGCTATTGAGCTTTGCTCAGCCGCTGTAATTATCTGAACTGTGATTGATTTGATTTCCTGATCTATATGAATCAAAAGTGTCTTCCACTTTAAGGATCACAACAATCATAAAAATCAAATCAATCACACTTCAGACTACTTTTTCTTTTTCTTGCTGAACATCTCAAGCATCCTGTCCGTAACCACGAAGCCGCCCACTACATTCAGTGTGCCCAGCACTACCGCCAGGAAGCCCAGCGCCAGTGCTACATAATCGCCTTCCTCAGCATGGCCCATTACGATGATGGCGCCGATAATAACTACACCGTGTATGGCATTGGCACCGCTCATAAGCGGCGTGTGCAGCACCGAGGGCACCCGGGAGATCACCTCGATCCCCAGGAAAATGGAAAGAATAACGATGGTAAGCAGCCGGTACGTAGCCGGGTCGTTGAATAAGCCTATGAGAAAATCCATATTTAGGTTGTTGGATGATGTTTGATGGTGTTTGATGAAGTTGGAGGTGTTGGAGCGGAAGAGGAACCTTATCGAACATTTCCAACTTCATCCAACTATATCCAACTTAATTCCCTACCCTTTCATTTACGATATTACCGCCGTGCGCTATGGCGGTGCCTTTTACAAGGTCGTCTTCAAAGTTCAGGTTCAGTGCGCCTTCTTTATCGATGATCAGCTTCAGGAAGTTGAATACATTCTTCGCATACATCTTGCTGGCATCCGCAGGCATAGAGGCCGGGAGTGCGGAGTTGCCGATGATCGTAACGCCGTTGTGGGTAATGATCTCATCGTTTTTGGTAAGCTCGGTATTGCCGCCGGTTACCGCTGCAAGATCCACGATCACGGAGCCTGCGCGCATAGCTTCGATCATCTCTTTAGTTACAAGGACCGGGGCTTTCCTGCCAGGTATCTGCGCAGTGGTAATTACGATATCGCTCTTCTTTATATGCTCGGCAATCTTGGCCTTTTGCGCCGCCTGGAATTCCTCGCTCTGCGCTACCGCATAGCCGCCCGCTTTCGAGGCATCGGCTGCACCTTCCACCTCTACGAATTTTGCGCCGAGGCTCATTACCTCTTCCTTTACCGCAGGCCTTGTATCAAAAACCTCTACTACCGAGCCGAGCCTTTTTGCCGTAGCTATCGCCTGTAAGCCGGCAACGCCAGCCCCAAGTATAAGCGTCTTGGCTGGTGGTATGCTGCCGGCGGCCGTCATAAACATAGGGAAGTAGCGGCTGTACTGCATAGCTGCCAGCAGCACGGCCTTATAGCCTGCAATATTGGCCTGAGAGCTAAGCACATCCATGGCTTGGGCGCGCGTTGTCCGGGGTATGGTATCGAGGGAAAAGACGGTGAGGCCGCGGGCTGCTATGCTGTGCATCATGGCGCCGTTGAAGAGCGGCTGATACACGCCCAGCACTACCTTTCCCATTGCTGTATCCGCCGGTATGTTCTGGGGATGAATCGTAAGGAGAACGTCCGCTGCGCCAAATTCATCCCTTGCCTTTATGACAGCGCCTGCCGTTGCGTAGGCTTCATCGCTGTAGTAGGCTGTGTTGCCGGCACCGCTTTCCACCCATACGGTTACGTTCATCTTCACAAGGGCCTGCACTACATCCGGCACGAGGGATACGCGGGTTTCCGGCATTTGTTCTTTAAGTACGGCAATAATCATTTTTGCGGGAATGGCTTATTAAGGATATAAAGAATGGGAATTTTGGCGGGAATGCAAAACCGGGAGGCAAAACAGGTCTGTTATTCCCGCTGCCAGCCATCCTCCGGCGCAGATTTACTTTCGGAATCTCCGGGGAGTTATGTTACTTGCAGGGATCAGGTTTCCAGGTTTCCGGGCTACGATTTTGTGGCTTTCAGCTCTGCTCGTCCGTTATTGTAAAAGCAGACGGGTGAAGAACGATGTGAAAAGGCCATTTTTGAAATGACCACTGGGGGGGCCTCCGGAGGGCATATTGTTAACGCACATAGGCAGTGGAGGCCCTCCGGAAGGCGTTTTCAATTTGCAGCTGGGAATTGAGGGGGACTACACTACAGTAGGGGCATGCCTTTGTGGATCATTCATTATCCCCTCATTCGTGGCGAGTACAGCAACAAGGAAAAGCCAAATAGCCATTCTCCTGCCGAAGTAGCCCGGATAGGAATGGAAGCCCACGCTTTTTCTGCGGGGCTGGAATGGATAGCCGGCACCCAAAGCTTAATGGGCTTCCGCAGGCTTAATGGCTCCTATTCGTTTTGCGTAGGTTTAGGCTAAAATCCCCAGTATCGCGCTATACCTTTGCGGCGTGATGAGCAAGCTTTTTCTTTATATCGATCCGGGAAGCGGGAGCCTCCTGCTCCAGTTTATCATCGGGGTGGTGCTGGGCGTTTCTGTTTTTTTCAAAACAATACGATATAAGATCCTGGATTTTTTCGGGCGGAGTAAAAAAGACAAGCCGGAAGAGGAATGAGTACACAGCACCCGGCCTCCTACCGCGACCCCGCAGGCTATATTTTTACGCAGGATGGTGTGCTGTACCGCGCGGTGCAAAGCGCCTATGCGCCGGCCTATGAGCACCTGATGGGCAGCGGGCTGTATGCTTCGCTTATGTCCAAAAAACTGATGATACCGCATGAGGAGGTAAGCCTTGCGGCAGATGCCTGGAAGGTGCTGAAACCGCAGCGGCTGGATACATGGAGCTATCCGTATGAATGGTGCTTCGGCCAGTTGAAAGATGCCGCGCTGGCTACGCTGGAGCTGGCGCTTGCAGGGCTGGGGCACGGCATGATCCTGAAGGATGCCACTGCTTATAATATCCAGTTCGTACAGGGCAAAGCAGCGCTGATCGATACGCTTTCATTTGCGCTTTACGAAGAGGGGCAGCCGTGGCAGGCATTCCGGCAGTTCTGCGATCATTTTCTGAACCCCCTGCTGGCCATGCAGGCTTTGCCGGGGCTGAGTCCTGCTGTACTAATGGCCTACCCCGATGGCCTGCCAACTGCACTTACTGCCAGACTGCTGCCATGGAAAAAGCGCCTGAGCTTTAACCACCAGCTTTATGTATATCTCGCGGCATCCACTGCCGGTAAATCATCGGAAGGGCGCAGCATACGCATCCCGAAGGCGAAGATCATTCAGAACCTAGCGCAACTGAAAAGCTTTATCAGCAGCCTGGAGCTGGCGCCGGTAAAATCTGTCTGGAATCATTATTACGAAGAGACGATCCTGAGCAGGGCTTATCTTGACTATAAAACCACCGCGGTACGCAGCCTGCTACAGGAGCTGAAGCCGCAGCGTGTAACGGATGTAGGCTGCAATACGGGCGCATTCAGCTTACTGGCTGCAGAGGTAGCGGAAGAGGTGATTGCGCTGGATTTTGATGCGCTGTCCATAGAGCAGCTTTATGCGCAGCGGAAGCCCAATATATACCCTATGGTCGCGGATATTGCCTACCCTACCCCTGCGCTTGGCTGGGCCAATGCAGAGCGGCAGCCGCTAACTGCGCGCATCGGTGCGGATGCGGTGCTGGCGCTGGCTTTAGTACATCACCTGGCGCTTACGGCCAATGTGCCGCTGCCATTCATCAGCCGGATGTTTGCGGAGATTACGCGACGCTGGCTCATCATTGAGTTTGTGCCTAAAAAGGATCCGCGGGCGCAGCAATTGCTGGCTGGCAAGGGCGATATCTTCCCGCATTACACGCAGGCAGATTTTGAGTTGGTATTCGAAGTGGATTTCCATATTGCGCGCCGCCTGCCAATGGAAGGCTCCGGGCGGATGCTTTACCTGATGGAGAAGAAAGGCTGAGCGCTAATGCGGCTCAAGAAAGCAGCATTTATCGGGCAGGAGCGGATAGCCGGTGCCGCAGCATTTATTGAGCACAATGCGGAACTCGTTTACATTAGTGAGGCTATCGGGCACGGTACGGTAATCCTTATCCGGGAAGTAGAGGGCATTGAAGTTGGGGAACGACTGGCCTGGCTTCGTGCTTTTATCGATGCGGTAACCATGATCGCCCATTACCATAATTATTGCCTGTCCGCCGCTTTGCCGCAGGATGGTATCTACCATGTGCTGCATGAGGCGGTTGGCCACTTTCAGGTTTTCGCGGTAGCCGCTTATCCAGCTTGTGTTGGTGAAAGGAAGGTTGTCTATATCTGCAATAGGCAGGAGGCGCCCGAGGCTGTCGTAGTAATAGGGCGGGTGCGGCAGCAGGAAATGCGCATAGATGAATTGCGGCTGCCGGCGCGGCAAGGCTGCATGCCTGAGCACATCCCGGTAGATGCCGGTGTTGTAGGTATGGGCCCGGTAGTACATAGGGTCGTAATAGGCGGGGTTGCGTTTGATCTCCCTCCGGTACCTGAGGTACGGGATGTAATTTTTGGTAAGGATCTTATAGAAAGTATTGTTGGTGATGAGCCGCCGCTTTGAAATCTGCAGGTCTTCGAAAGCCCGTTGCGGCTGCCCGGCTATATCGAAAATGCTGTAGTTGGTGAATGCGTAGCCCGCCTGTTGCAGCGTGCGCACTACGCGCGGATCCTCAAGCGCAGGAATGATAGCCTGGTAGTCGCGCTCACCGATGATGGTGCGGGGCTTGCTGTAGCCCTGCAGGTAATCCATATTGAGCAGCGATGCCATGGAAAATTGGGTCTGGTTGTAGTTGGACCGGCTGCCGGGGATCATCTTAAAGCCTTTGCCGGTGAGCCATGCCGCGATGCCGCCGTTATCGGTTTTCCAGTCGTTGAGGAGGGAGGGGTTGGATGCGTACTCGTCAAACAGGAGCAGGTAAATGTCTTTGCCGGCATGGGGTTGCTGCGCGCCTTCGGAGGCTGCGCGCTGCGGATCTATGAGCTGGTGCTGCAGCCTGCCGGTAAGGGCGTAGGCTGTAAGAAGAATGAGCTCTGAAGCCACATAAATAAGCAGCAGGACGTTGAGGTAGAAAGTGAGCCGTTGAACGGTGGCGGGCTTTTGCCTGCGGATGAACAGCGCAGCGGCGGTGATAAGGGCGAGGAAAGCCAGCAGGTAAAGGGGATGATTGCTGTAGTTCTGCCGGAAATGAAAGGTGCGGATAATTGCCTGCAGGATCTCGCCCCAATAGAGGAAAAGGATCATGAGAAAAAAGACCACGATACCGGCTGCGGCTTTGTGCCGGATGAAGATGCGCAGCAGCCCGTAAAGCAGGAGCGCTCCGGCCACATAGGCAGCGCCAAGCTCAAGCATGTCGCTCAGTGGCACGGCGCCGGTGTAGTAGCGCTCGGTGTGGAGCACGAAAAATACAGGCAGCAGGCAGGGGAAAAGGATAAGCGCACCAAGCCTGCGGGTAAGCTTTTGCAGGAAGGTTGGCTGGGCGGACATGAAGCTGTTTCAGGAAAGGCTGCAAGATATTACATGAGGCGCGGAAGGCAGTGTTTTGAACGCGGACTGTAATTCGTAGTGGTATGTTGTGCTTGTATTTATTTTTTGCTTCTTTATGCTATATTACCGGTATTTGTGTTGTTTCTCACTGCCGGGGGCGGCGTTCCTGAACGTTAGAGACCTGTTCCTGATGATTAGAGGCATGTCCCTGGTAGTTAGGGACATGTTCGTAGCCGTTAGGGACGTGTTCCTGGTGATTAGGGACGTGTTCGTAGCTGTTAGGGACGTGTTCCTGGTCGTTAGGAACATGTTCTTAATGATTAGAGCAGTGTTCCTGACCATTAGGAACATGTACCGTAAGGCGGGGAACGGCTGCAATATCGTTATCGCCGCCCGGCTGCAGGAATCAAAAAACCACAATAATTAAAAGAATCACAGTTCAGACAACTACAGCGACAAGGAAAAGCTCAATAGCACCACTTCCGCTGAAGTAGCCCGGATAGGAATGGATGCCCCCGCTTTTTCTGCGGGGCAGGAATGGATAGCCGGCACCCAAAGCTTAATGAATATTATCCTGCTTAATGGCTCCTGTAATCTTTGTTGTTGTAAAAAGTGTCCCATGCCCTTGGAGGCGTGGGACACTGCGCGCTTCCTGTTACCTTTGCGGCCATTCTATGCATTACGTATCCGCCGAAAATATCAGTAAATCTTACGGCATCAAGCCGCTTTTTCAGAACATTTCCTTCCACCTTTCCGAGGGAGATAAGGTGGCGCTGGTGGCCAAGAACGGCTCCGGCAAATCCACGCTCCTCAAGATGCTCAGTGGCCGTGAAACCACAGATGAAGGCAAAGTATGGGTGAATAAAGATGTAACGGTGGCCCTGTTTGAGCAGGAGCCGCAATTCCGCGAGGAGCTGAGCGTGCTGGACAATATCTTCCATTACGAGCACCCGATGAGCCTTGCGCTGAAGCAGTATGAGCTGGCCGAGGAAACAGGCGATGCCACTGCGCTGGGCGAGGCGATCATGAAGATCGATGAGCTGGGTGCGTGGGATTTTGAGGCTAAGGTGAAGCAGATACTCGGCAAGCTGAATATCCACAATCTGGACCAGCCGGTGAAGACGCTTTCGGGCGGGCAGCGCAAGCGGGTGGCGCTGGCGCAAACGCTGATCGACATCGGATTTGAGCACAAGCATGTACTGCTGATCATGGATGAGCCTACTAACCACCTTGATGTGGAGATGGTGGAATGGCTGGAGCATTACCTGAACCAGGAAAAGGTAACGCTGCTGATGGTAACCCACGACCGCTACTTTCTCGATGCTGTTTGTGAGGTGATCTGGGAGCTGGATGGCAGCACGCTTTACAGCTATCGCGGCGATTATGAAAATTATTTAGAAAAGAAGGCTGCACGAATCGAGAGCCAGAGTGCCTCTATCGATAAGGCGAAGAACGAGTACCGCAAGGAGCTGGAATGGATGCGCAAGCAGCCTAAGGCCCGCACTACCAAAAGCCGCAGCCGCGAGCAGAACTTCTATGATATAGAGGGCCGGGCAAAGCAGAAGATCGTGGATAATAAAGTGGAGCTGCAGGTGAAGATGAACCGGCTGGGCGGCAAGATCGCGGAGCTGAAGAAGGTGTATAAAAGCTATGACGATAAGGTCATTTTAAAAGGCTTCGACTATACGTTCAAGAAGGGGGAGCGCACGGGCATCATCGGGAAGAACGGCGCGGGTAAAAGCACTTTTTTACAGCTGCTGCTGGGCAATGAGCAGGCAGACAGTGGCAAGATAAACATCGGCGATACGATCATTTTCGGCAACTTCTCGCAATCGGGGCTCGAGATAAAGGATGATGTGCGGGTGATCGAGTATGTGAAGAACATTGCCGAAAATTTTCCGCTGGCGGATGGCTCATCGCTCAGCGCTGCTAAGTTTTTAGAGCTGTTCCTCTTTCCGCCCGACCAGCAATATACTTACCTGAGCGCCCTGAGCGGCGGCGAGAAAAAGCGGCTGCAATTGCTCACAATTCTCTTCCGCAATCCCAACTTCCTGATTCTCGATGAGCCTACCAATGATCTGGACCTGGCTACGCTCGGGGTGCTCGAAAACTTTTTGAGCGAATATGCCGGCTGCCTGCTGATCGTAAGCCACGACCGCTATTTTATGGACCGGCTGGTGGATCACCTTTTTGTATTTGAGGGCAATGGCGTGGTGCGGGATTTTCCAGGCAATTATTCGGAGTACCGGATTGCGCTGAAGGAAGAGGAGCGCCGCAACAATGGCAAGGTGCAGGCTGTAGGCAATATTATGATAGAATCCGTAGCTGCGCCGGTGGAGGTAAAGGCTGCAGTAAAGAAAAAACTATCGTATAAAGATCAGCGGGAGTTTGAGCAGATCGAAAAAGACCTGCCTCTTCTTGAAAAAGAAAAAGAAACGATTACCTCGAAGATGAGCGGCGGCGCTTTGCCGTATGATGAGCTCCAAAAGCTCAATGCACGGATGATTGAGCTTACCGGCCTGCTGGAAGAAAAAGAGTTGCGGTGGCTGGAGCTTAGCGAGGGGTAAGCATTCGTTTTGCGGCGTTTCCGAAAGGAGCAGATATCCTGCATTACACACCTCTGCTTGTTTATGGCATCATTTTAACAGGAATTATTATCGGCATATAATAGCGCTTATCTTGAGCAGGGCATTATAGCTGAAAATTCCTACATGGCAAGATGGCTTAAAATTACTTTGCGCATATTCGGTGGCTTCGTAGGCTTACTGCTATTGCTTTGGGCAGGCCTTGCCATCTATGTGAGCAGCCATAAAAAAGAACTGCTGGCCTCCATCACCCGGCAGCTTAATGAGAATATAAACGGCCAGCTTACTGTGCAGAGCATGGAGCCGACATTGGTTCAGGGCTTCCCGGCAGTTTCTGTATCGCTGCGAAATGTACTGCTGCGCGATACCATGTATCATGTACACCACCACGATCTCCTCAGGGCAAAAGAAATGAGCATTACAGTCAATGCGCTCTCGCTGATAAAAGGAAGCCCGCGTATCCGCGATGTGCGGGTGCAGGATGGCGATGTTTATCTTTTTACCGATAGCCTCGGCTACAGCAATACCAACCTTTTTATTAAAAAGGAAGTACGCGATTCATCCGGCAAAAAGCCGCAGCCCAAGATCAATCATTTCTTCTTCGACAATGTGCATTTCGTTTATGAGAATAAGCCCCAGCAAAAGCTTTTCAGCTTTGAGGTAGCAAGGCTCGAAGGCAAGTTTAAATACCGCGATACGGGCTGGCAGGCATCGCTTGAAGTGAATACGCTGGTACGCGCGCTGACCTTTTATGGCCCCTTTGGCCCTTTCCTGAAGGACAAACACGTAAAGGCTGATTTTGAGCTGAATTACAATGAGCGCATGGGCATCCTGGATATCCCTGTAAAAGAAATTGAAGTGGAAGGCGATGACGTATCCATAGGCGCAACTATATTTATCAAAGCTGCCCCGATTGTGTTTAATATCGAGATCCATACGGATAGGATCGGCTTCCAGGCAGGTCGCTCCATCTTGTCCACGCATATTGCGGAGAAGCTGGCGATGGTAGATATAAAGGATCCCGTAAAGGTGCAGGTGAGCATCCGCGGCAGCGCAAAGAAGAAAGACCAGCCACTGGTTTATGCACGCTGGCAGTTATCGGACAATGAGCTGAGCGGGCAGGGAGCGGTGATAAAGAACTGCAGCTTCACCGGATATTTTTACAACCGGGTAGATCCTGCGATGAGGATCTGTGATGAAAACTCGGTGATCGCCATAAATAATTTTATCGGATCCTGGGAAGATATAGATTTTACAGCCGATAGTGTGCGTATCGACAACCTCATCAGTCCGGTGCTGGCCGGGCATTTTAAGTCAGGCTTTGAGCTGAATAAGCTGAACCCTGTGCTCAATAACCGTACATTCCGGCTCGATGCCGGCAGCGCCCTGCTCGATCTGTATTTCAAAGGCGGTATCAGCACCAACGATGCCACACAGCCATACATAACCGGCAGCGTTGCTATCAATAAAGCTGCGGTAACCTATATGCCCCGCAACCTGGCTTTTACCAACAGTAGCCTGAGCCTCGATTTCCGCGGAAGCGATCTTTTTGTAAATAAGGTGCGCCTCCAAAACGGCGCTAATGTACTGTTTATGGATGGCAGCATGCGCAACCTCCTGAATCTCTATTATACGGCCCCGGACAAGATCCTGCTCGACTGGCATATCCGCAGCCCGCAGATCGGGCTCGATCAGTATAAATCATTCCTCGAAGCAAGGAGCAAGGCACCCGGCGAGCCGATAGCGAAAAAGAACAGCGCCAAAAGCATCAGCCGGTTCTCCGGCCAGCTGGATCAGGTACTGGAGCGCAGCAGCGTACGCATGCGGATGGAGATTGGCAAGGTAGCCTACCAGAAGTTTACAGCCTCCAATATCGTTGCCGCGCTAAGCCTTACGCAGGCCGGCATTGTGCTGGAAAATGTGGGGCTTAGCCACTCGGGCGGGCGTATTACCCTGAAGGGGAATATTAATCAGAATGGACCTGTAAACCGCTTTGCCATAAATGCAGGTGTGGATAAAGTAAGGGTAAATGAGTTTTTTGCTGCTTTCAGCAACTTCAATCAAACAGCTATTACGGAAAAGAACATCAAAGGTAACCTCAGTGTGCAGGCGGATATAACCGGCGCTGTAACAGATAAAGGCGCGCTGGTGGCCGGCTCTATGAATGGCACGGCTTCCTTTGATCTGCAGGATGGCGCGCTGATGGAATTTAAGCCGCTGGAAAATATTGGCCGCTATGTCTTCCGCCGCCGCAATCTGTCCTATATCCGGATCATCAGTCTTAAAGACAAGCTGGATATTAAAGGGAATACGATCCGGATCAACCCGCTGAGCCTGTCATCCGATGCAATCAATGCAAATATCGAGGGGCTTTACTCATTTGGCAAAGGCACTGATATCAATGTGGATGTGCCCCTGCGTAACCCTAAAAATGATGAGCTTATTCTTGATGATAGCCTGAAGCTGCAAAAGCGCATGAAAGGCCTGGTTGTGCACTTGAATGTAGCCGATGGCGAAGATGGCAAGATGAAAATAAAGCTGGTAGGCCGGGCCATAAAGCAGGAAGGAGCGCTAACCGATGACGGAACTCCGAAGAAGCGAAAACGTAAGAACCTCCTGGGGTTTTAATCAATGATTGGGGTTAGATCGCCGGGATAAAAATGACGCTTTTGCAAGCATCTTAATCTCAAAGAGAACCAAACCTTCGTGCCTACGGAACTTTCTACAGAACTTCCATTTCTCACAAATTAGCCTTCCCCTCAATTACTGTTTTTAGGGAAGAAGTTCAGCAACAATCAGTTCCGGAGCACGGCTGCCATTGCTGCTATGTATTCGGGCTGCTGCATCTTCCCGCCGGTTATCAGTGCTGCAAAATGCTCTGCGCTTATCTCTTCGACATGAAGTACATAGGGTGTATTGGTACCAATCTGCTTAAAAAAATCCGGCATACCGGTCAGCTCATAGATCACAGGCTTACCATCTTTTAGCAGCGGTTTTTTGTGGCCGTCATCGCCTGTAAGTGCCAGCAGGCCTATCGTCATGTAATCATACATCGTATAGCCTTTATGGTAGGCTTTTTTCGAATAGAGGATCAGCGCAGCATCCTGAGAAGCGCTATCTGTTTTAAGCGTGATATAGTGCTTGATAAACGGGCAATCAGGGTTGGTAATTACCTGGCCTTTCAGGACAGGTTTATACACAATATTATTACAGGGTTTAAAATGAAAGACAGCATAAGCGGCATTTCGTGTACGCTCATTGTACCGGCTGATCACATGAAAAAGCTCATGAGCTACCAGGTGCAGGGTTATGGTCTGGGCACCTGTATTGAGCATAATACGGTTTGCGCGCGTCCATCCTTCTGAGCCAAACTCTGTCTTGCCGGTTGTTTTAATGAGCAGGATGGTATCCGGCAGGTGGAGGTTCAGGTGCTGTGCCTTCAGGACTGTATCAATGCCGGCAAAGGCACTGCGCAGTTGGGTTTCCTCGCCGGCAGGCCAATCCTGCACATCGGCAGCAGCAAGTTGCAGGTAGTCCGTTTCCTGTAGCCCGGTAGCTTTATCCAGCCGTATAGATAGATCGAAGGGCGTAAGGGCACGTGTGTAATCATCCGGGTGGAGCGATATTGCTGCGGCGGCCATATGATCCACCAGGGCAATAGTGCTGCCTGCGGCGGAAAAGTAAGTAGTGCGCGCCGGAAGCAGGACGGGCAAAATACCCGTTATAAATAAGAACAGCCATTTTTTCATCATAAGGATATAGCTAAAGGTAGCGATGCTCCCGTGTAAGGCAGGCATCCATGAAAAAAAGCCACCTCCAAAAAACGGAAGTGGCTCTGAAAAATATTTTAGCCCGATTTACTTAAAATCTCCGGCTTTTACAAACGTTACGCGGTCCGCATTCATATATTTCTGGATAGCAATGTTTACCTGTGCAACGGTCAGCGCCTGGAGCTGGTCATCTACCTTCTTATCAAAATCCATATCCCGGTTCAGGAATGTATTCTGATTGAGCTTGCCAGCCAATTGCCCATCCTGCGCGCGGGAATTTTGCCGGTACTGGATGATACCGCTCTTGGCAGCCTTCAGCTCATCTTCGGTAATACCATCTTTGATAAAGCGGTTGAGCTCTTCTTTGTAGGCAGCTTCCAGCTTTGCCTTATTATCCGGATTGTAGATGGCATAGGCGCCAAAAGTAGTATTCTCATCCAGCGGACTGGCCTGCAGGTAAGAGCCTACGCCATAAGAGATGCCCTCCTTCTGGCGTATGCGGGTAGCGAGGCGCGAGTTAAGGAAGCCGCCGCCGAAGATGAAGTTGCCCATTGTAAGCGCAGCATAATCTGAATTATCATCCCTCATTTTGATGCCCATTCCGGAAACGAAATTGGCGTTTTTCTTGTCCGGCGTTTTATAATCCTGATCTTTCGCCGCTATTTCCTTATAGGGGTTAGGTACACGCGTATAGCTCTTTACGGCGCTCCAGTTATCCAGCATCTTGTTCATGCGCTGCTTTACTTCTGCGGCATCGAAATCTCCTACAATAGCGGCAGTTGCGCTGCTGCCATTGTAATAGTCTGCATGAAATTTCTTTACATCCTCTATCGTTAGCTGTTTCATATCTGCAAGCTGCTCATCTACGTTCATTGGGTATAGAATATGCCCTTTGGGAAAAGTGTTGACAAGGCGCTGATATTGCAGCGATGCAATAGACCCTGGCTCGCTGCGCTCTGATTCGAGGCCTGCCGTTGTCTCCGCTACCAGTGTTTTAAACTCATCGCCGGCAAAAGCAGGCTGATGCAGTATCTCAGTTACGAGGTCCAGCACCTGCGGCAGGTTCTGACGGGTAGAGGTAATATTGATGCCGATCGTTTGTCCGTTACCGAAAATATTCATCGTGCTCGAAAGCTTGTCGAGTGTTTCATTGATCTGCGCCATAGAGTGGCTGCGGGTGCCGCGCTTCAGCATATCTGCCGTGAGGCTGGCGAGCATATCCTTATTCTGCAGGCTGGCCTCATCCCCGATGCGGATGGTAATGCGGGCTTCCACCGTGTTGCCGCGGGTAGCTTTTGTAAGAAGGGAATATTTTGCGCCGCTCACCATTTTCACATGCTCGGTACGCTTATCGATATTAGCCGGCGATGGGTCAAACTCTTCGCCGGCAGCGAGCGCGGCTCCGCCTTTATAGCCCTGTAGCAATACAGCCAGATCCGGTGTTTCCGGCATCGTAGCACGCTGTGCATTTGCCGTAGGCGTAAATACGCCATACGTGCGGTTGGAGTTCATAATATATTGCGCAGCTACACGATTCACATCGGCAGCATTTACCTTTTTCAGGTTGTCGCGGTACAGGAAGCCGGTGCGCCAATCGCCCTGGCCTATAAACTCGCTTAGCTGCGTACCTACGCGGCCACTGTTGCGGTAAGTAGCCTCATAATCCTTCATCAGCTTCGATTTTGCTTTTTCCACTTCATCGGCAGTTACCGGCTTTGAATGGAGCTCATCGAGCGTAGCAAACAGGACCGTTTTTGCATCATCGGCAGATTTTTCTTTTAGTACATCTGCATTAATGTACAGGAAGCCTGCATCGTGAAGACCGGCGGCCCAGCTCCAGGTTGCCGATGCTTTACCGCTTTTTACAAGACTCTGGTAGAGGCGGCCATTAGGCTCGTTGGTGAGCACTTCATTCAGTACATCCACAGCCGCAAAATCCGCGTGTGGCCCTGCGGGAATGTGGTAGGCGCAGCCAATAGATTGAACGTCGCCTGCGCGGGCAAGGGCTACAAAGCGCTCACCATCCTGCTGAGGCTCTATGGTGTACGTTTTATCGATCACGCGGTCAGGGCGCGGTATGCCACCAAAATATTTGTTTACCAGCGCAAGGGTTTTTTCTTCATCGATCTTGCCTACTACAATGCATACTGCATTATCCGGCTGGTAATACTTGCGGTAAAAAGCCTGCAGGTTCTTGATCGGCACCTTCTCGATATCTTCCTTAGAGCCGATGGTGCTCTTGCCGTAATTGTGCCATAGGTATGCGGTGGATAGTACGCGCTCCATAAGCACGCCGCTCGGGTTGTTCTCGCCGCTTTCAAATTCATTGCGCACTACGCTGTACTCGCTCTTCAGGTCTTTCTCTGCGATAAAAGAATTGACCATGCGGTCACTTTCCATATCCAGCGCCCAGTTCAGGTTCTCATCCGTTGCTGCAAAGGTTTCAAAATAGTTGGTGCGGTCATACCAGGTGCTGCCGTTTGGCGATGCGCCGTGCGAGGTAAGCTCTGCAGGGATGTTGGTATGCTTTGTGGAGCCTTTAAATACCATGTGCTCCAGCAGATGCGCCATGCCGGTTTCGCCATAGCCTTCATGACGGCTACCAACTTTGTAAGTAACATTTACGGTTATGGTGGGCTTGGATGGATCCGGGAACAACAGTACCTGCATGCCGTTGGCAAGGCGGTATTCGGTAATGCCTTCTACGGAAGTAATTTTTTGCGGGGCGGCTCCGGGTATGTGTGATGGGCTTGCAGATGTTGCCATAGCGCTGGCAGGTTTCGGTTTGGCAGCGGGTTTAGGCTTAGCCTGCGCGTCTGCATTTGCTGCAAGAAGGAGGAGTGCGGAGCCGGTTACTAAAGTTTTTTTGATGGTCATTTTTTGTTTATAATTTAAGAAAGGGGGAAATCATTTTTCAGGAGATGTCGAAAGTAGTAATAAATATACATTCCGTCTCACCCATAAAGGTTGATTTTGAGTTAAAGAAAAAGCCATCGTATGCATGAGACGATGGCTTCTTTCCTAAAAATTTTCTGCTGCGGGTTATTCGGTAGTGCTTTCGCTTTTCTGCAGCTTATCAAAATCGAGCAGGAGCGATATGCGCAGAGTATTGCTCAATGGGTTGCGGTTTACGCCCGAGCCACTTGGCACAAGGTAGGCTGCATTAATGCCGAAGATGCTATAGCGTGCGCCGATACCTACAGTGAAGTATTTGCGGTCGCCCTTGGTTTTATCTTCATAAAAATAGCCTGCGCGCACAGCAAACTGATCCTGATACCAATATTCAAGGCCGGCAGCTAACTGAATTTCGCGCAGCTCTTCGCCTGCGCCACCCGGGGCATCAGAGAAAGAACCCAATACGCCGGAGACAACTGTCTTTTCCGGGTAAGTATAAGACGGGCCGTGGTTTGCCTGAGTATTGGTGTCTTTAGGTGTTGGAACCAGGAGCTTGTTTAAATCAAAAGCAAAAGTGATCTTGTTGTATTCATCCACCTTAGCTGTGTAGGCAATACCGATACCAAGATTGATCGGTATAAAATCTTTTCTCAGAGAAGTATAAGAGATTTTGCCACCCAGATTAGTGATTGTTGCCCCGAAGCTGAAATTGCGGCTGCGATATTCGTCGATCTCTTTTGTTTTGGTATAATAGATGCCTACATCACCGGCAACAGTATTGCCTGGTTTTGTATCTATAGGGCTACCACTGGCGCCATTGGTAATAGCAGAGTGTATGTAGCGAAGGCCGATACCTAAGGAAAGATAAGGCGACAGGCGGCGGGAATATCCGAGATCTAATGAAAATTCACGTGGCTTGCCGGTGCCGGTCGGGCTGATGCCATCCTGCGTATAAGTAATATCTCCCAAAGAAAAATAGCGCAATGATCCACTGATTGCCTGGTTGCCATCGGTGCCAAACTTCGCATAGCCGGATATGTAAGCAAGGAAGATATCAGGTACAAGATCTTTGAGCCATGGCGTATAGGTAACGCCGATGCCGTATTTTTTAGTAGCAAAAGGAAGCTTGGCTAAGTTCCAGTATTGTGCGTTGGCATCAGGGGAAGTTGCGATACCAACATCGCCCATTGCGCCTGCACGGGCGTCAGGAGAGATACGGAGAAAAGGTACTGCGGTCGTGATCGTATTGATAGGCCGGCCATCTGTGCCTGTTGTACCGGTACCCTGAGCACCTGCACCGTTTATTGCCAGGCCCGTAAGTAAGCTCATACTAATTAATGCAAAGCGATTTGCCATTCGTGATATTCTTTTGATTAAAAGTTTGCAAAGGTAACCCCCTGACCGGTGCGAAAAGTGTAGTGCAAATGCTTTTGCCGCTATTTTTCGATCCTTAAAAGTTCCTTTTATTGATTAATTGATTGATTTACAAGAGCAAATCTGTTTTCTTAAATTTATGTACCCGCTTATTAACGGATGAGTACCAGTTTTTGGTATGCAGTTTCCTGAACTCCTTTTTCTGTAGTAAGAATCAGCTTGTAAGGATATACCCCACTTGGCAGCTTTGCGCCGCGCCCGTCAGTTCCATTCCAGGTGAGTTCATTGCTGTGGCTGCCGCTTGGCGTAAAAGTCGTTGCCAGGCTTGTAACCATACGGCCATCCGTTGCAAAAATACCAATCTGCACACTGAAAGCTTCATTCGGATGATTGTGCTCGAATACAAAGTGCGTAACATCTGAGAATGGGTTCGGGTAGCTCATGAGGTTATTGATGCGCACTACATTGCCAGCTACTACTTCAAAATCCACCTTGCCAGTTCCTGCATTATTATTTACATCCCATGCGGTAATAGTGAAGGTATGTTTGCCTTCTGCAAGGCCGGCAACTGGGTAGCTTACATGGCCGCGCTTGTACGTATTGGGCTCGGTTACGTAATATTCATTCAAATTAAGCGGATTGGCCTCATCACCATCGAGTATTGCCACGATATCGTGGCCCACACTGTTGCCGCTCGCATTAATGCCGGTTTCATCCTCCAACTGCACATAAAGCAAAGTATTTGACCCTGTGATAGCCCCGTTGCGGAAGAGTGTATCATTCATAAATCCTTTTACTACCGGGCCATCATTATCAACCATCGGATGATCGCTGAAGCCTCCTACATTTCTGGATGTATCTGTACCTGCAGCATCGGTCTCTCCATTTTCGGCATAATAGCTGATCTTGCCGGCGGCGAAATCGTAGTTGATGTCTTTAGGGGCAATAAAATCAAACGAAAAGCGGCCTGCGGTAACGGTAGCAATGCCTTTGAATACAACGTTATCCTGTGTATTGAAAATACGGCGGTTATGTGGATAATCCTTTGTAAGGAGATCGACTACACGCGGCTTATCGTAAATCGTAACATATGCGCGGCCATTGAAGGAGCTCATCAGGTTATTGTTCACATCCGCAATACTTCCGGAAATGCGGTAAGAGCCAAGCGCTTTAAAGGTATCGGTAGGAATATTGGTAGTGGCATCAATGATAGAATCTGTGCGCACCTTATTATCAAGATTCGGGAAGTTGGGTACGAGTGCAGGATCGCCGAGCAAGATGAATGCGCGGTTATTGAGCAGTGTAGAAATATCCGGAGTATGCTTGTATGTTTCATTTTTGCCGCGGCGGAAGGCTTCACCAAAAGTATTGCGGTTAGCGCCCATGCTTTCATCAAACTGGTTTTCAAGAAACTGGATATTGATCGGCTCATTGAGCCCTGCATATACCGGGGCAGTTGTGGTAAGCATCGCGATAGCGCCGCCATCAGGCTTTACCACCAGGCGCTCACCGGCAGAATTGTTATTAGGATTATCATAGCGCGCAAAATCGCAGGTGGCAGTAACAATGAAAGGCAGCTTATCTATGTTCTTCCAGTTGTTGAGCTCATTCATAGTAAGGATGCGCTCGTGGGTAAGCGCAGCCGGGTTACCATGCCCATTAAAATTAATCAGGAAAGTGCCCTTAAAAATAGCGTCGTTCAGCGCCTTGGTGCCATCAGGGCAGCGCACGCCGGCAGGTGTGGAAACGAACGGAAGATTATCCAGGTATATCTTGCCATTATTGTAAAGATTACCGGTTTTGGAAGTTACCGTACTGAGCATAGTCTCTGCATCCTGGAGGTGATAGCCGGCATCATCTTCATTATCGCCGATGTAGGTATTGTTGAGGCGCCACGGGCCTAAGGAAGCCGGGCTTTTATAAGTAATGATCTTAGTAGTGATCGCATCAGCCTCTGCAGCAGTTTGCACCGGTATGCGCCCGATACCCATATCTAATGTATTGGCTATCTGCGTATTTTCAATGTCTTCATTATCATCGAGCATGGCAAAGAATTCATCGACTACATAGCTCGAGCCGATGCTTCTGGATTCCAATGTTTCGAAGGTGGGTACAAAATTGGTATTAGCGGCTACACGGTTTTTATAATCATAAGAAGCATCGCCGAAGAGCAGCAGGTTGTGCGGCATCTGCGATGTATCGTTGCCTGCGCGCTGGTAAAACATACGCGCCATATCCCGGATAGCGCTAATATCCTGACCGCCGGATGAAAACTCATTGTACACCTGATCGGTAGTAACTACGAGCACATTATTATGATCATGCTGACGGTGAAAATCCGCCAGCCTGTTTGCTGCCGTGAGAAAAACAGGATTAGTAACGATAATAAAGCTTACCTGCCCGCTGCCATGAATATTTTGATTAGCAACAGCGCCCACATAGGCTGGTGTACCTGCCACAGACGCATCCATAGCTACATACTCGTGCAGCGTGGAAGCATCTTGCGAAAAAGAATAAACCGGGCCGTTGAGCGAACCCGCCATACGCACAGGCTGCAAAGGATCTGTAACATCCCATACCTGCATGCCTGCGGTAGCGCCATCTACTTTAAAATTTGCAATACGGCCAGCGCCTACACTGTTCCAGTCGCGGAAAGCCATTGGCGCACCAGAATAGGCAAGACTGCGGCGGTAATTGAGCTCGATAAAATTTATATAGCCAACGCCATCATTTACCGCAGGTGTGTACGTAAGATGAAAAGAGGCCGTACTTCCTGATGGTGCGATATCATAAATCTGCACTTTTGTATCATAGGGATCTTTATCTTCTTCCAGGGTTACAGAATAAAAGTAATTGTCGCCAAGAGATTGGCCGTTAGCCGCGACGTTGATGCCTGAGTTGGCTACACTGGAACGTGCAGCAAGTGAAACAATTGCATGGATGTTGCCGGTAACAGATCCGGTATTAAAATTCACATCCCGGCTGATGCCATTAGTCGTAAGATTACCCATCTGATCGCCCAGCCATTCTTTACCAAACTTTCCGGGATTCACCAGGTCTTCTTCATGCACCTGATAGTCATTAAAATCAGTAACAGTTATATTGGAAGAAGGCGCGGCAGTCTGGGTACTCATCCTGCGCGCTGCCCCGCTGCCGCCAGTAACGGTGATGAAATAATAAGCACTATCTGCGTAGATATTTTTATGATGAGTAAAGGTTCGTGTAGCGCTGTCTTTCTCCCAGGCAGTAGGGCCGGCAGCATAGAAGGTAAAGTAATCGCCGGAGCCGAATGTGCCATCCCCTCCATCATTCAGATCAATGGCATTTTCTACAAGGTCATCTGCCCGTGAAACTTTATTCTTTTCAGAAAGAAGCTGGCCGCCATTGCCATACAGGCGGATGGAAGAAGATGCAACCGTGTTGCTGATGCCGAGCTTCGATTGTAAAAAGGCGTAATCGATTTTATAAACACCGCGTGCAGGTACGGCAATCTTATGCCAGGTGCCCGCAGCAAGCACAGAACCAGCAGCCGATGTGCCGCGTGCACTCGCCTGCTGTATAGCGGGGCGTTGCGCTTCTGTAATATCAAGCGTGAAGGAGGTGATCTGCTGTAGCTTTCCGTCCGGGCCTTTCATATATGCCGGTACGCGTACCAGTACGAAAGGATGTTTAAGCTCCATGCCCATAGCCAGCTTAAAATCAGCAGCTGCGCGCGGTTCAGCGCCTTTGGGTAAAAATATGGCGGGCAGATACTCCGGTGCGGTGAGCTTTACAGAAGGCTCAGCATAGCTGTTAAGCGCTACTCTTTCTGTAACGTAGCCGCTTTGAATATCAGCTGCCGATACAGAGTATCTCTTCACTTCGGCAGCCGCCTGCTCCATACTTAAGAGTGCCGGGAAAAGGAGAAATGCAAAATTTTTTTTCATAGAGATTGGTTAATGACAAAGGATGCAACAGGCCTCCAAAAATACGAATTAATGCCGCTAAAGGCTTTAAAAGAAAGGGCTGATAACTTTTAAACGCGATTATTATGACAATAGTATGAAAGGGGATTTTTAAAAATTTTTTGCCCTTTTTTGATAATCCGGATGCATTGCTTGACTTTTCAAAAAACTTGCTCTATCATTGTAACAGTTTTTAACAGTTTTTACCAAACTCACTCGTAGCAAACTTTTTGATTTTGATTATGAAAAGAACGCTTGTTGGCCTGAGCCTGCTGTGTCTTGGAGCAGCAACTCTGTTCCCTTCCTGCTCTTCCAAAAAATCCACCGGCATCTCGCGCGCCACCGGATGGGAATATAACGATCCGCGCCTTGGTGGCTTTGATGTTCCTAACTTCCGGGGGCAGCAAACAGGCCCGGGCTTAACTTTCGTTGAGGGCGGCCGTTTCACGATGGGCCAGACAGAAGAAGATCTGACTTTTGAGCGCAACAATATTCCGCGTACGGTGTCTGTGTCGTCTTTCTATATGGATGAGACCGAAGTAGCCAACATTCACTATCGTGAATATACTTACTGGCTCGCCCGCGCTTATTCTTCGGATTATCCGGAATTGATTGGCAAGGCAATGCCGGACTCTACAGTTTGGCGCAAAAATCTTGCTTATAATGAGCCGCTGGTTCAGTATTACTTCCGCTATGCAGGCTATAATTTTTATCCTGTTGTTGGTGTAAACTGGTTTCAGGCCAATGAATTTGCAAAGTGGCGCTCCGACCGCGTGAATGAGCAGATACTCATGAAGGGCGGCAGGCTCAAAAAGAACCCGAACCAGGTAAACGAAGACGTTTATAATACAGAGGCTTATACCAATAACCAATATGACGGTCTTGCCGGCTTCAACCGCAAGCGTGATCTGGATCCTAATGGCTCCGGTCGCCGCAATTCCAATTATTCTGATGGTATGCTGCTTCCTAACTATCGCCTACCTACAGAAGCTGAATGGGAATATGCAGCTGTTGGCCTTATCGGCAACAATCCTGAGCGCAGCACAGGCCGCCGTCGTGGCGAAGAAGTTATTACGGATCGAAACACTTATCCATGGGGTCCAAAGGACGGCGCACGCTATGGCCTGCGTAATTCTGCCCAGGGTGAATTTAACGGTAACTTCACCCGTGGTCGCGGTGATGTAATGGGTATCGCCGGCGGATTGAATGATAACGCAGATATCACTGCGCAAATCTTTTCCGGCAAGCCTAATGCCTTTGGCCTCTACAATATGGCTGGCAATGTCAGTGAATGGACGCTGGATACTTATCGTCCTGTTACTTCCGATCTTGAAGCTTTCCGTCCGTTCCGCGGTAATGTTTATGAAACCTACAAGCGTGTTGCAGAAGATAATTCTATCGAGGATAAAGACAGCCTCGGCAATCTGCCTAAGCGTGAAGTATCCAATGATGAGCTTTCTGCCAATAACCGCTATGAGGCACGCACAGCAGATGTGCGCGGCTATGGTGACGGCGATTCACTTTCCCAGTATTCTTACAATTACGGCAATTCTTCCCTGCTCAATAATGATACAAAGGTGATCAAGGGTGGTAGCTGGGCCGATAGGGCCTATTATCTCAGCCCTGGTACACGCCGCTTTATGCAATCCAACCAGGCCAGCTCTACCGTAGGTTTCCGCTGTGTGATGGACCGCCTTGGCAGCCCTAATGGCAATAACCATGATGAAGCAGGCAACTTCTTCGGAGGCAAGAAAGCCCGCAAGATGATGCGCTGATCTATTTAATGCTACGATTAAAAACCCTTCGCTATAGCGAGGGGTTTTTTAATTATGATAGTACTTACAATAAATTTGTCCCGCTTAGGCACAATCCTTTTAAGCAAGATTTTATGATGCAATCCGGCCCGGATACAGATAAGCTATATGAGCTGTATCTCCGTTACCCATCCATACAGACAGACACCCGCAGGCTTACGAAAGGCGATCTGTTCTTTGCCCTTAAAGGCCCGACTTTTAATGGTAATGCATTTGCGCAGCAGGCACTCGAAAGCGGTGCCGCTTATGCTGTAATCGACGATGCGGCTTACGCTACAGATGAGCGTTGCCTGTTGGTAGATGATGTGCTCGAAGCGCTCCAGGCACTTGCAAGGCATCACCGCAAACAATTGAATATCCCATTCATTGCTATTACCGGTTCCAACGGAAAAACGACCACCAAAGAGCTGCTTGCTGCCGTACTGCGCAAGCGCTTCAGGACTTATGCAACCGCAGGCAATCTGAACAATCATATAGGCGTTCCGCTAACCATACTGAGCATTAAGCCCGATGCGGAAATGGCTATTATTGAAATGGGAGCCAACCACCTCCATGAAATCGATAGTTATTGCCGTATCGCATTGCCTACACACGGCATCATCACCAATTGCGGCAAGGCTCATATCGAGGGCTTCGGCTCCGTGGAAAATATCCGGAAGGGAAAAGGCGAGCTATTTACTTATCTCCGGGAAACCGGCGGTACGGTTTTCCGGAATACAGACCTTAATTATTTGGAGGAAATGGCTTACTGCATACCTGCACAGATCACTTATGGCAGCGCGGGCGCGCGCTATACCGGTAAGCCGCTCACCGATGAGCATTTACTGAAAGTAGTGCTTCTCACACATGGCAAGGAAGCGCTCATTCATACACAGCTTGTGGGCGCTTATAACTTTGCAAATGTGATGGTGGCAATCGCCTGCGGCCTTCACTTCTCTATTTCTGTTGATGAAGTAAAAGAGGCAATAGAAGCCTATGCCCCGGATAACAGCCGCTCGCAATGGATGAAGCGCGGCAGCAATCATATCGTACTGGATGCTTACAATGCAAACCCGAGCAGCATGAATGCCGCTATTTCAAATTTTGCCGGCATAGATGCTCCCAAGAAAATGCTTTGGCTTGGCGCAATGAAGGAAATGGGAACTGAAGAAGTTGCCGAGCATCGCGCATTAGTAGCGCTGATCGATCAATATACGTGGGATGATGTTGTATTTGTAGGCGCCGAATTTAAAGAATTAGCCGGTCAATACAAATGGTTTGCCACTTCCGCAGAAGCGGCTGAAATGCTTGGCCAGGTGACGGTCCAGAATGCTACAATTCTTATCAAAGGATCTCGTGGCAGCAGTATGGAGGCATTGCTGGATGCCTTGCCTGCTTAGTCTTTGGCAAGCACCTTATCAATACGGCCAATTACCGCATTTAATGCTGCATTATCCACCGCACCTTCTGTGCCGGTAGCGCCATCTGCGGCATACATGAGCAGGCACATAGCGAGAAAATCCTGATCATCTTTGCCGGCATAATGCCTGCGCAGCTCCTTGATTTTATCATCAGCTTCCTTAACAGCACGGCGTACAGAGGCTTCGTCTTCCGGACGGATGCGAATGCGGTAGCTGCGGCCTGAAAGCATGACGTTTACCGGAAGAAGTTCTTCATCCATAGCAAAGGAGAATTAATAGGAAACATTTATAAAAGGGCATGCTCCAAAATAGTAAACTAAATACACAGGTCAAATTTTCAGTCCGCAATTTCTTCCTGTAGCTGCACCTTTGCCGGTGTATTGCCGAGCAATTTTTTCTGAAAGATGACGAGTGTAAGCACCCCTATCGTAATCGCAGCATCCGCAATATTGAATACGGGCTCGAAAAATTCAAACTCCCGGCTGCCTATATTTATTTTAAACAGCGGGAAGTAAAGCATATCCACTACCCGGCCGTGAAAGAGTGCCCCATAGCCCTGCCCCCAAGGCACAAGCTTCGCCATGTGGAAAGAGCTCTCCGTAAAGATCAATCCATAGAAAAGCGAGTCAATAAGATTGCCCAATGCTCCGGCAAGAATCAGTGCGCCGCAGGCAATTACCCCCTTGCCATAACCTTTTATTACCAGTCGTTTCAGAAAGACAAACCCGATCATGACTGCCAGCAGGCGGAAGGTGGTAAGAATGAGCTTGCCGGTTTCGCTTTTGCTGAACTGCATACCAAACGCCATACCCGGGTTTTCGAGGAAGTGCAGGCGGAACCAGTGGCCGATCACGTTGACCTCTTCGCCATTATAAAAATGGGTTTTTACATACACTTTCGAGCATTGATCAGCCAGAATAATGAGGAATACTATTAGGAGCGCGTAGCGGTATTTCACTTTGAAATGTTGGATGTGGTTGGATAATGTTGGAGAAAGGTTAGAATCAAGACTGCTCAAATAGCGCCTATCCAAACCTATGTTGCAGGCTGCGCCATATCATAAAGTACCTGTAGCAGCGTTTGCCCAACTGCTTTAAGCGTGCTGCGGTCTATCACCTCCATATTATCGTTGTGGGTATGCCAATGCTGCGGGAAACCGGTTGGTGTATCGTCACGTAGGCTGATGATATCTACCGTTGGGATATGGGCCAGCTCATTTACAAATTTATGATCGTCGGTAACGCCGCCGCCCTGAGCGTAGGGGAAGAAGGAAGAAAAGCCTGCTTTGTTGGCCGCCTGCCAGATCGTTTGCTGCACATTGCCTGCATATTTCGCAGAGCTTGCCTCCATCGGAAAACGGGCATCACGTGCGCCTACCATATCCAGCAGGATACCGAATTCTGCCTTGTACCCCGGCACGTGTGGGTTCCTTGCCCAGTACTGTGTGCCGAGGCAATAAGTATCATCGCCCCATTCGCTTTTTCCATAATCCTCTACATCTGTAAAAAGAATATCTACTCCAAAATCTGCCGGCAATGGCTGGCCCTTTAATGCTCTTGCCACTTCTATCAATACGCCAACGCCGCTTCCGCCATCATCGGCTGCGAGTATCGGCTTGTCTTTATCTTTTACGTCATTATCTGCCCAGGGGCGGCTATCCCAATGCGCCAGCAGCAATACACGCCGCGCAGCTTTCGGGTTTATAGCGCCGATTATATTGATGCACGGCAGGCTTTTGCCATCGCCACCTTTTACATTTGTTTCCTGCCGGTAAACGGTATCGCACACTGAGCGCAGCTTTTCCTGCATCCATGCGGCGCAGCTCTTTTGCGCAGCAGAGCCGGGTGTACGCGGACCGAATGCTACCTGCGTGGCCACGCTTGCATAGGCCGAGTCCGCATTAAACGCGGGGATAGCAGCCCGTACAGTTGTTTGTTGGGTAGTATCTGCTACAGGCTTATATGCCGCAGGCTCACCGCCGTTTTTGCAACTGCCTAAAGCGCCGAGCAGTATAAGGCCAGTGGCAGCTACCAATAAGTATTTTACTGTTTTCATCACAAAAAAATTGCCTCACACGGTAAGGCGGAGGCAAGATAATGGAAAGTTTGTTAGCAGTTATTTAAGAGAAATTTCGGCAGCCTGCTGCACTTCTTTATCAGCGCCGTTATTATCGGTAACGTAAGCGATAAGGCGGCAGTTTTGTGGCACCCAAGCTTCATCAACCTTATAAATAAAAGTACGCTCATATACCTGCCCCGGCGCTTTTGTGGCAATGGCTGCCATAAAAGTGCTGCCTGTTGCCGTAGTAAGCATATCCCGCAGCACATGCTCATGGCGGTACATGGAATCAATAGTTATATCATTCTTCTGCACGTCTATAATATCATTTTCAACAAGCGCAAGGTTCAGGTTCTGAATTTTGGCTACCTGCGCAGTGTAGGCAACATGCACTTTGATTACTGCCTGGCGGGTCCCTTCATTGTAAGTGCTGCTAATCGTAATATTTACCGGGGTAGGTACACGCAGCCTGCTGGTCACATTGGTAGCCCACAAATCGCGGCTAATAGAAAGAGCTCCTGAAACGGGTACGCGATCTATGCCGGCGCGGGGAATGCTGCCGAATGTGCTGTAAATCGAATTATAAATCTCGCTGCCATCAGCCGTGCGGTTATCATGCCGTGATATGTAGGGCGGATTATCCACCGGATCTGCCTGCGGAATGCCTGTGGACTGTATGCCGATCACCGAAACGCTGTCTATATTGAGCGCCGCATTATGGTGCTCTGCTATGATCGACTCCAGGGCCAGGTGGCCTTTGGGGCAGGGCGGGCAGGAAACGCCGGTAAACTCCTCGATCAATACACGCCGCCATTGCGGGGCTTCTACCGGGGCTGTAAAGGTGGTATCCGACGCGGTTGTGGTACCAAAATCTATACCGGTCACTTTTTCTTTACAACCCATAACGGCAAGAGCGGCAGAGATAATAAAAACACTATTCAAAAGGATACGTTTCCCGATCATACAACGGCAGATAAAATTTCCTGGAAAAATTAAAGGAATGGGCAAGTTAAAGTATTTCTTTCTTTTTATGGGATAAGGCCACTGTATTTCCGGTACAATGACAATTCATTTACCTTTATGGATTATGGAAGAAACGAAGCGGCAAAAACAGGTAGGCAAGCTCATACAGCAGGAGATGAGCGGCATCTTCCAAAGGGAAGGCATGAGCATGGTAAGCGGCGGCATGGTTTCCATCTCCAAGGTATTGGTAACGCCAGACCTCATGGAAGCCCGCGTATATCTGAGCCTTTTCCAGATAAAAGACCAGAAAGATATCCTGAAGGAGTTTCGTACGCGCACAGCGGAATGGCGCAATGAGCTCGGCCAGCGTGTAAAAAATCAGCTGCGCAGAGTACCGGAGCTCCAGTTCTTTATCGATGATACCCTTGATTATGTGTTTAAGATGGAGGAAGTATTCAAAAAGATTCATGACGAGGAAGGCAACCGGGAAACAGGTGCTTCACCCGTAAATGATGCTTCTTAAAGCATGAATGGCCGGCTGGCTTTTTTATTGGCCCTGCGGTATGTGCGCGGTAAAAAAAGCGTGAATGCGGTACCCGTGCTTTCGCGCATCAGCATGTTTGCCATCATGGTGGGCAGCGCCGCGATGATCATTCTTTTTTCGGTGTTCAATGGCTTCGAGGTGGTTGTCCGCGATCTCTATAAAGCCTTTTACCCCGACCTGCGCATTACGCCTGCAAGCGGTAAATTTTTTACGCCCTCGGCAGATTTTTATAAACGCATCATGGCGCTGCCGGGCATAAAGCAGGCTGCGCCCGTAATCGAGGATAATGTGCTCCTCGATACCGAAGGCGGCGAGGTGGTGATTGCATCGCTCAAAGGCATCGACAACCGCTACTTTGCCGTGAATGAAGTGCAGCCATACATCACCGGGGGGCGGGATTCGCTTACACCCGGCATTCTGCCAACAGCCATTATCGGCGCACAGATTGCAGGGCGCATAGGGCTGGATGTGAACAATGATTTCAGCCGTATGAAGGTGCACTACCTGAATGCCAAAGCCGGCAACCTGACCCAGAATCCCGGCGAGGCAGAGCGCACGCTCATTCTAAAGCCGGACGGCATCTTCCGGGTACAGGATGAATTTGATGATAAGTATATGCTCGCTCCGATTGCCCTGACGCAGGAATTATTTGGCGAGGAAGGCAGGATTTCCGCTATAGAGATGAGCCTTGCTCCCGGTGCGGATGCGGACGAGCTTAAAGCTGCTTTGCGCAGGATTGCGGGTAAGAATTTTATTGTTGAAACACGCTTTGAGCAAAACCATACGCTCTACCAGGTGCTGCGTACCGAAAAATGGGCTACTTATGCCATCCTGCTTTTCGTGCTGCTTATTGCATCCGTAAATATGATCGGCGCGCTTTCGCTCCTTGTTTTAGAGAAAGGAAAAGACATGGCTATTCTCTCGGCAATGGGCTTATCGGGCAGTACTATCCGGCTGCTTTTTTTGCTGGAAGGTGTGCTGTGGTCGGGCATTGGCGGGCTGCTGGGCATTGGTATCGGCGGTGCGATCTGCTGGGGGCAACAGCGCTTTGGCTGGATAGAGCTGAATGGCGCTTTCGTGATCAAAGCCTACCCTGTGGCATTGCTTGCGGGCGATTTTTTAGTAGTTCTGGCAACTGTTGTTGGCGTGGGGCTGCTCGCAGCATGGTACCCGGCCATGCGGGCTACGCGCGGCAATGCAGGTGGAGAGCAGCAAACCGTTTATGCGCGGCTCCGGTAAGCGCATGAAGCAAGCGGATAATCAGGCTTTCATTGTTTTAGGAATATATTACCTGTTACCGCCCGCTAATCATTTTCAGGATGTGCGCCTATTCGGGGAGAATTAGTCATTTAACCATCTTTATCCCGGACGATTTGAGCTACGGCACCTTCCATCGCACACTGCTCCTGGTGCCTGCGCTGCCGTAATTACAGTTGACAGCACCGTATTTCATAATGCCTGAATAGCAATTACTATATGTCCTGCCGTAATTGCATCTGTCGGCTTGGTACTTCCTGATGTCTGAATAGCAATTACTATGTGTTGTGCCGTAATTGCGGATGTCTGCGTCGTATTGGTTGTTGTCCGGGTAGTATCCGGATCTTATGCTGATGCGAAGCAGCCTGGCGCAGGCGAAGGAAAGCCTGGCCCTGCTTCAGCCTGCGCTAAACGGCTATCATTGGTATGCTGCGCTGAACGAGCTATTGCTTTATTACTTTGCCCTGTTTCGTAACTACACCGCTTTCGGTAATCCTGTAGAGATAGATGCCGCTGGAAAGTTTGCCCATGTCCACTGCTTCTGTGCCGCTTTTTCCAGGCAATGATTGGGTGGAAAGTAATTTGCCGGTTACATCAGTTAAAATAAATACTGCGCCTGTAGCGCCATTATTTTGATAGCCGATATTGAGTTGCGCCGTTACAGGGTTTGGATAGATACGTGTCTCATTCTTAGCCTCAGGATCTTGAGGAATGCCAACCGGCCAGCACTGCGAATCACCGGGGCCTATGCAGCCATTGCTATCCACTTTTACGAGCCAGCCACGTCCAAACGGCAGGTTGCGTACGCTGCCAAAACAGTTATCATCGCTTTCACCGGCAAGTATAAAGCCGCCATCTGCGGTAGGCCGTGCATCATTAATGATGCTATAATCCGAGCAGGAGTTGATCCCTGTATATTTTCGCTCCTTCAGGCTGTCGCCGGCCGCATTGAGGGTCATAAACCAGCCCCGTGTGTGCAGGTCATAATCTATGCTGCTTCTCACTTCCGGCTCATATTTATTACCGAACAGTGCAATATTTCCCGAAGGCCGCTCGCGGGCAATCGTAAACTCCGATTCCGCATTAGCAGTGTTCAAAGCTTTGCCCCATACAGGGTTTCGGGCTGCGTCGAGTTTTGCTGCCCATCCGCTAAAGAGTGTACGCTTATCGCTACCCGCAGCAGGAATGTCATATCCTGCACCGGCTCCGCAGTAGAGGTAGCCACCATCCTGCGTGCGGATGATATCCCTGATGCGGTTTATTTTCTGAGATGCAGCGCTCAGCCAGCTCCATAACCTGTTGCCTGCGGTATCTACTTTAATTATTTGCGCGCGGTAGTCGTTGGTGCGCTTGTTGTTTGTATTGAATCCACCGGCCAGCAGGTAGCCATCGTTTTCTATCAATAGCCGCCCCGCTACATCATCATAAGTTGTATCGCCGTAACGGTGGTGCCATAAAAGGTTGAAAGAGCTATCGAGCTTAGTGAGTAGAAAATCATGCTGTGCATTGGTAATGCCATCCGCATCTGCACAACGGATTGTTGACAGCATCAGCCATTGGCCATTGCCGGCGGGCTTAAAATCCACAAGGCGCCAGAAATCATAAGGTATGCCGTAGTAAATGGGCTTAATATATTCCCGCTCAGATACCGGTCTGAAAAGACTATCCATAGCAAGAACAAGCAGATAGGCCTTTCCCGAATCGTCTCTATCATCAGCCGCAAGCAGAAACCTGCCATCGGGGAGATGGGTGAGGCTATTGGCGGCAGCGTAAATATTGCGGTGTGGATGCGCGTAGAGTGTATCCCATAACCTGTTGCCATTGGTATCGAATACCGCCAGCTTAATGCCTACTTTATTAGCCGGGATTCCTGCCGGTTGTGCAGCACTGTCATATCTGCAATATCCTGAGGTA
>CBDFFZ010000003.1:0-387470 GCA_965246905.1 Chitinophagaceae bacterium | reverse complement strand
TCTCAAAACAGCCCTCTTCGTCATCGCATATGCCTTCGAACAAATTGCGCCGTGACTAGCAACTCGGGTTATTAAAATATGCGGTGCAGAATCTATTTTTGGACGCAACTAAAACGATAACTGTAATGCCGCAGATCTTTCTTGACAATCAGATCACAATTAAACCCAATGACGAAATCAAGTTTTATTGTGAAATCGATAAGATTCCAGCCAAAAACTATACAATAACAGGAAGGGCAACTATACAGAGTAGCCTGTTAAAAAGTTCATCTAATGATCTCATTTCGGCCGACCGAGGTAATCGAAAAGAGCTTTCGATTAAATTTGGCAATGCCTTGATGCCAGGAGGATTAAGCTTGCAACTTGAGATTCAATACGACGAGGAACATGGAGCGAGGACATATAAGATACCAAATCAAAATAGTCTCCTTTTAGGCGCGAAAGTTAATCCATTCACTGTAGCCCTCTGTTTTAAAGATATCAGATATAAGGCATTGGCTTACTATATATCAAGTTTTAATCAGTTCAGTGAAAATGACCAAGTATTTTTGTCAAATGAATATAGACAAGGCTATGGTGTACTTGGGGTCGAACTTGATAATAAGGATGATAAGTCAATTTTGATGGATTGGCAAAAAAACGTGAATAAGGGATTGCAGGCATTAAAAAATATCGAAAAAGGTTTGCAAAATGCGCATGAGGCATATAAGAAAACTCTTGGGTTAAACATTAGGCCTTTAACTCCATTAGAAGTGAAGTATGGAATTTGGTACGAATATCTTTTCAACGAAGCCTTGTACGCTCTAGACTCAAAGAAAACTGATTGGAGGACATCTGGATCAACTAAGGAATTGAAATCAATTGAATTGTTAGAGAATAAAATTAAACACAACGAATTGAGGTTCTAGCGTTATCAGTAATGCTATATCAATGCCTTTTTCCGAAGTTGTCGTGGACAAACTGTGCAACACATACGAACTAGATTAGAATACAAATATGATATCTTATAGCTAGAAAATTGTCGATTTTCATGTTTCACAGACGAGTAAAACTCTAATGCAATGTGTTTCTGGCTTAATGAGCGTCAAGGCCTGTAGCCTCAGTTGGTTCGGGCACCGATTAGTCCAAACCCAGGTCCAGCGCTTATTTGGGCGAATGCAAAACAGACTTTACTGCAAGTTTCAGTGCGGGGCCAAAAAAGAAAGGCGCTGCAAATGAATGCAACGCCTTGATTACCAAAAAGTGGGCCCACTAGGACTTGAACCTAGGACCACCTGATTATGAGTCACAATCTGATAGTATGTCCTTACTTGCAACATGATACCACTTATCAGCAAATTCAGTGATTAACAGGCTATTGAAATTGAAGTCAGTTGAAAGTAGAAGCAAGTAATGTAACTTACTTCGTGCAGATTTCGTGCAAATCCGTTACCTTCAATAAAATCAATAAAGGTGGAAAAAGCGGTAGTGTCGATATTTCTGGATAAAAGGAGGATAAAAGCAAATGGCAAGTATCCCGCGAAGCTAAGGGTTTATTATAAAGACGATGAACGACGCCTTTACGATATAAAAACTGATCTTACTGCCGAAGAATATGAGAAAGCGTATGAGGCGAAGAAAGTAAAATCCGAATATGCAGATATTAAGCGTAGGCTGTATGAAATTGAAGACCGTGCAAATAAGATCATCGATTCGCTCACGATATTTTCTTTTGAACTTTTCGCACATAAAATGTTTAGAAAAGCTACAGATGCGAATAATATTGTTTACCACTACGAGCAATATATTCAGCGATTGCGGCAGGAGGAAAAAATCGGTACTGCAGACAGCTACCAACAAAGCTTAAATTCACTCAGAAAATTTGTAAAGGATAGTACCGGTAAGGATACAGGGTACATACCATTTGAAGGGGTTTCTCCGGCCTTTTTATTAAAGTATGAAAAGTGGATGCTTAAAGAATCAAGGTCTCGTACTACCGTGGGCATTTATCTCAGGCCATTAAGATCTGTATTTAATGCAGCGATTGCTGATGAAGAAATATCCAAGGCATCCTACCCCTTCGGTAAGCGCAAGTATCAGATTCCTGCCGGAAAAAAAACTAAGAAGGCCTTAAACATGAACGAGCTGCAAAAATTATATTGCCATGAGATTCCAGTTGGCCATCCACAACAAAAGGCCCGCACTTTCTTCTTCTTTATCTATCAGTCAAGCGGGCTCAATGTCGCTGATATTGCAGAAATGAAATACGCAAATATTGTAAACGGAATTTTGACTTTCTACAGGGCCAAAACTATTGATACCACGAAAGGTGACAGTAAGCCAATCGTTGTAGCTTTAACTGACAAGGCGCTTGAAATCATAAAAGACTACGGAAATGTAAATGTCGGTCCGGATACCTATGTATTTCCGATACTTACCCATGACTTAACCGCTACCCAAAAAAAGAGAAAGATCAAAGGCTTTATAAAGAACATGAATGATCACCTAAAGAACATTGCCAAAGCATGCGGAATTACAGAAAGTATTTCAAGCAACTGGGCGCGTCATTCTTTTGCCTCCAATGCTATAAGGAACGGAGTATCGATGGAGTATGTGCAGGAGAGCCTGGGCCATAATAGTATCTCCACTACCCAGAATTATTTTGCCGGTTTTGAAGAAAATACAAAAAAGGCAATCAACGAAGCGTTAATGGATTTTTCTAAATTACCTAAAGATGAATAGTACCGATTTCCGCAACTTCTTAGTAGGTGCGAAGTATAAAGCTCAAAGAGCAAATGGAAACAATGCAGCGATTGAGGCGATCGAATATGCAATCAGCGTTTGGGACATATACGAGCCGGATGAATTTTGCTCCGTCGATCCAGGTGAAGAGATGGAAGCAAAAGACTGCTACAATACAATGATTAACTTTGCAGGCGATATATGGTTTTTTCTCAACAGATCGGAGTTTCATACCATCTACCCAAATTTTACCTTAAAAGATATAGGCCATGAATTAATGTTGATAGAAAATTTTAAGAAGCATGCGAATGATATCAATGATCGGCAGTTGGATATAATGATGGTTTTATCATCATTAGATCATGCGATCGGCAATATGGATCGTGTTTTAGAATATAAACTTTTAAAAGAACATTACTACGAAAGTGAGCGCCTAAGTATAATAAATATTAATTTCTCTGTCGGCAAGGTCATAGGTCGTGTAATTTTATTCGAAGAGTATCTCGTAGAATTGAAAAGGATGCTTCTTACTAGCGGTCCGTCCATTAGGCAGCTTGCTCTTCGGGCGTTTTACTTGCAGGAGGCCAGTCTCATGGAAAGCTTTCACGCAGATGGTAAAACAAAAGAACAAAGCGTTTTGTTTTACCTATCCGAATTCGGCTCAATTGCTTGGGTCAGTTTCCAAAAACATTACAACTTGATTTCCGCCGGCAAAAAAACCAAAAATGGCACCGAAAAAGCCATCACCTTTAGAAGAAGTGGCACGTTCCACAATGTTGAAGATTTAAAAATCGTTTGTGCCTTACTCCATAACTATAAAAAAGCCCTTGATCTCGCCAACATAGATTTAGAAGAAGCGATCGCCAATTGTTGATGTAACTATTAATGCATACGCGGATTTGGGAATAATGTACCTGTGTTCTCAACGGCTGATGAAATCTATTTTTGCTTTCCCTGCGCTGAGTATCAGACCAATGACAAATAGACCTGACCTTAATGCAGACATTCTTGATTATACTGGTCCAAATGTTTAACTGATCACGCCTAATGATCCCTTCTCCATTATAACAAAGTCTGCATCGACCTGTCGAGTTGGATGTAACGTTAGCATACCCTGCCATTTTTACCCACCCCACCATTATCTGACTGTTGTATACAGGCTGTTGGCGCTTCTTACGTTGGCTGGCTTCCGTCTATTTGATACAATCTCATTTAATGCCTCAGCTCCGTGAGGGTAGTCTGTGATGAATCCACCTTTATTTGCAGCGAGTCACAAGTATATTTACCGATAATATTAAGTAGCGGATCTTACGCCCGAGACTTAGCACATCAACCATAACGATACCAGCAGTAGTTGAGCCAATTGGCTATTATATGAACGGCCGGTTTATCTATAACCAAATATTCCTTCAATTCCTTGTGTTTCTTACTGTCGTTCTGCGGCTGGCCGCAGTCACTGAAGTATGCGCTGCCGATGTTGCCGTTTCGCAAATAAAGCGCACTGACAAATTCATGCTGATTCGACTAGCCAAATCTTTACTTGCTTATGGTTTATTGAGCGATTAGTTATTAAAGCGCAGCGCTGAATACACCTGCGTAAACCGACTTGGCCGACGCTCCGCCCTCAATATAGGCGCATCCTGCCTCCAAAGTATGTTATGTAGAGTGGTTATGTAGGGCTTTCACTTACCAAAAGTGGCACCAACTTTACCTTTGGGAAACAATTAAATTAAATGGATTTTACAGAAGAAATTATGGTTTACCTCCAGCGTATAGATATCTGCATGCAGCAGTTTTTGGCGGTAGAAAAAGGCATTGCTCGTAGCGAAGATAACGATCTTATTGATCTTGAGCAAGCAGCATCATTGCTTAAGGTCTCGAAGCGTACTGTATATACGCGTGTTAACAATGGTACATTGCCGGCAAGCAAATTGGGTAAGCGTTGGTACTTATCCCGGCGCGAGGTCTTGGCAACAATAGCCAGTGCCCGCCGGAAAACGGATGCGCAGATCGCAACTGCTGTGGATGTATTGCTCACGCCCAAAAAGAATGGTAAATGAGCATGGAGATTCAACACCAAAACATTGGTGCTCAGCCATCTGTCGAACAGATCTTTCAGTTGTTCCTTGATTGCGCTTTAAACGCCGGATACCGGCTATCGAGCCACCGCGGCCTGTTCATTACGGTTCATTCGCTCTTAACGATATTCTTATGGGACTGTCGGTTAATTAAGATTTCACCCGATCAACAGGACGGCGCTCTTAGCCCTGATCCACATTGCGGTAAAATAATCGTTTGCTCCCGGGCTCATCGCGAAGTTTACGTTGAAATAAGAAAGA
The DNA here is from genome assembly GCA_965246905.1 of Chitinophagaceae bacterium. GTDB lineage: Bacteria > Bacteroidota > Bacteroidia > Chitinophagales > Chitinophagaceae > UBA1952. Next base: position 382,410 of record CBDFFZ010000003.1, on the reverse strand, counting down.
AGCGCTACAATCGAAGTGAAGCGCAAATGAATCTGGAGGTAATGACCGCAAAGGCAGGCAGCGAATACCTTATTGTAGAGGACGCAGAAAGCTTTCTAACCGATGTTGTGCTGCTAAACCTGTGGTAGCTTATAAGCTAAGCCATCATAAAAATATAAGAATCATTTTCGGTCAATAATAATATTAAATTAAAAAATAAAAATTTCAATGGAAAATCAAAACAATAACCCAGAGCGGAACCTGCCTCCCAACGTTCCCGCAATTAACGATACAAGTAAAGCCGCTACTGTGATAGGTCAGGAAAACGCAGCAGGGGGTCAGGCTCAGACAAGTGGCAACAAAACAATTAATAATCAATCTGCCAGCAGCATCGACAAAGTTCTAGCAGCATTAACCTGCCAGTATTTCCAATCCCAGGATCCGCAGGATGAGGCTGAAGAGTCCGATGATATAAAGGCGATGTACAAAGTTTTGAGCATATGTGCCAACTACGAGCTGCCTGTTATTTTTGGCAAGAGTGAAGTAACTGCAAAGTTGTACCGTTTGGAGATCACAAAGAGTCTCCTTCTTGCCGCAAAAACGGAGAATTGTAATTTGGCCTGCTGGCATAATGGCAACTATATCTATACCGGCAAAAACTGGCATTTACTTAACCGGGAAGCCATTGAGCCTTTTTTGGTAGAGGCGGCACGGGAAATGGGCGTTCCGGATTTTTTTGGCAAGGAAGCCGAATTTATTAAAAAGCTTGTGGACCAATTTACCCTTACTGCCGCAATCAACCCGAACAAGAAACGCAACAGCAAAAAGATCTGTGTTAATCTGAAGAATGGAACACTAGAGCTTCTTTTGCGTGATAACAAAATTACCATCCGTCCTCACAACCCGCTGGATTTAATGACCTATACCCTGAATACGACGTATGATGACAAAGCCAAAGCGCCAATGTTCCTGGCCTTCCTAGATCAGGTTTTGCCTGATGAAGATAGCAGAAAGAACCTGCAGGAGTACATGGGATCAATATTTATTCCACGGGATCACCTTAAGCTTGAAAAAGCTTTAATGCTTTTCGGCAAAGGGGCCAACGGCAAAAGTGTGATCTTCGATATTATCTATGCACTGCTTGGTTCCGAAAATGTAGGAACAGCTTCGCTCGAGGCCCTGACCGACAGCAAAGGTTACAGCCGTGGCAAACTTGCCGGCCAGCTGGTTAATTACTGCACCGAGATCGACAAGAACCAGAGCAGTGCAATGTTCAAGCGTCTGGTATCCAACGAACCAATCGAAACCCGTAGCCCATATGAAAAGCCGATCACAATTACTAACTATGCAAAGCTCATATTCAACTGCAACAGTCTTCCCAAAGAAGTTGAACAAAGCGATGGTTATTACAGGCGTTTTTTGATCCTGCCAATGACGGTTACAATCAGTGAGAAGGACCAGGATAAGCAACTTGCCAACAAAATCATTGAAGGAGAATTACCAGGTGTTTTTAACTGGATTATCGACGGAATGGTAAGGCTCCTAGAACAGAAGAATTTTACAGAATGTAAGGCAGCTGTTGATGCTGTTTCGCTTTACCGCGAAGAATCGGACAGCGTACTCTATTTCCTTACACACTTCTCCTATACGCCAAGCGTGAGTGTGACCAAGCCCCAGAACGATCTGTACAAACTTTACTCGGCGTATTGTAAAACGGCCGGCGTCATGCCTACCGGGTTACCCAGCTTTGGTAAGCGCCTCACTGATCAGGGTTACACCCGCGTGCGAAGAAATATCGGCCTGGTCGTTTATATCAACACAGATCCAACGGGGTTTCAGCAGCTGCAAAAATTTATCGAGCCAGCTAAAGACACAAATATTTTTTAAGCAAAACTTTTAAATCTAAATCACAATGAGCAAATACAAGCAGGTAGAGGAAGATCCGCTGTACACCAATCCGATGGAGAGCTACTCGCTGGATGCTGCAAATCTTACAAAAAGGATGTTCAGGTACCTGGATCAAAGCACTACTTTTACTTACATCGGAAGATACCGCATGAGCAATGTGACAATTTTGGGCATAAATATCGTTGAGTGGAATCTCGATCATCCCTGGGAACCTTGCCGGAATTTTTTTAGGGATAACTACCCTGAGAAGAAATCGGATAACCGGCTGTACAACTCTCCTTATTTCCTTTGGGTCAGTGGCTATGTGCACGGCCCGAATTATTCAATTGACAATGGTGATGTAATACCTTTAGAAGCTGAGTTGAGATGCGTATTGCAGGATCACGCTTATAAAACAAGAAGCACGCCAAACAGTTTGGCCGAGGCTCTTCAAGCAATCAACGATTTTCATTTTTTAGTCAATAAGTGCGTTATAAATCCTGGCGGCTATATAATTGAGGAAATCAATCCAAGGGTTGTCGAGTATGAACACTATGGCAAAACTGAACACAAATTTGAGCTTGATGCTGTAGCTTATAGCAAGGTTGACGACGATGGGTTTCCGAAGGACAGAAGCACAAAATCACTTAGGGAACTTTTAAGTACTAGAGATCTTTTAATAAAAAGGTTTAACTGATTGTACCCCTGGCCTTTGTTGAAATACGCACCGACTCTCTAACTATAAAAGCATGGCCTGTAGTCCCGATTGTAATTTCTACGGAGCATACCGTTATTTCTTGCAAGTTGGTTATATTTAGGGGAACGTTAGGAGAGGTGTCAGCACTCCGACACCTCTAAGGAATTCTGCTAGTTTAATTTTCACAAAAATCATCTAGTACGATAACACTCATTTGGATCCCCTGATCCGCCAATTATCGTTTCTTACAAAAACTAATGCGATAGATGGGTCGCTTTCGTTTTTAAGTGTATATTATGTTATATAATAACAACTGCTTTATAACTTCTATCATCCTGTTCACAACACCGCAATCCGTATTTACCTCCAAAGTATAAATGCCCAGTTCCACGCTGGTGACATTGATGCTCAACTCTGTGCCGTAGCTTTTATAGACTTCCCTGTGCAAGGCAAACCGTGCCATTGGCCACGATCAATTGAAGGATAGACTGCAAACTCCATGCTGGCGGCGGAGAAGGCTACCAAAAGTTTGAGAAAGGAGTGTATATCTATAAATCCAATTCGGGGTCATTCAGCGTAGGTGGTGCCATTGGGCTGGAGATCAGAGCCTGGGATCCGAAGACCGGCGATATCACCGACCCGGAATTGCTAGATCATAAAATGAAGCATTTTACGGAGCAGAATTCCCTCGGCGCAATGTACTTGCCGGTGCATGCGCCGCGTGTGATGATTGAAAGCCATTTCCGGGGTATGGAGACGGTGCCGTTCCACCATAACTCCGAGGGAGGTGGCTATAATATTCACCTCGCTCATGTCCCAATTTCAACTTGATGGAAGAACTAATTTTAGACCAGAGTAGTGTGCCTATTGATTATCTCTCTCTAAAATTTTCTTCTCATTGATAAATATTTTTTCCCATATTTGGCACTCGTCGTGAGTAATGACGTTTTCGACGAAATCAATTTTCATATTCTTCTCATTTGCATCTAAAAGCTCCCATTCGAGTCTATAAAGAACTTTATGTTTTACGCCTTGGAATTCAAATTTTCTTTTAAGGTTCGCCATATAGAATTCAATAGTATAAGATATCTTGAATTTAGGATTGAATAGAAAGCTCTTTGGAACTTTTATCCCCTCAATTTCTTTAATAACGTCTGAGAGAATATTGGTTACGGTCTTCCATTCATTATGAGGGCCATAATTATCTTTAAATGCCTTTTTATTACCCATAAATTCAACTTCGATCTCATCAAACTTGAAGTACTTGTAGTGGAGTTCCATTAGCTAATTTTTTTTGTTTTAACTCAATAACACCTGAAATGACATCAAACATAAAATACAAGAGGAATATAATTGTAAACCCTTTGATAAAATATAACCAGCAAAAAATTCCCCACCACAAGCTTTTGACAAACATTCGACCTGTAAATCTCTTTAAAGCATAAGAGAATGGTGCGGAAGAAAATTTATCAACATTCGGAGCTCTATCTCTTCCATTTGCTAATGTCTCAATCGCAAAGGCTGTATGTGGATAATGTTCAATATTATATGCATGTATGCGCATCTGCTCACCCGGGCTAAAACTAGCAGGTTTTAGCAACGGGAGGAATTTTATAATATTTTTTATAAAGCCGATCAAAATCGTTATAAGCATTAAACCGAATGTGGTTGGTGCACTTAAGAATTTTGGCCAATTAAGATAGTCTGTAGTTTTAATACCTGCGGCGTTTAATGCAATTTGGTCCTCTAGCCTTGAACCAGATAATAGTATCGCAGATTGAAGTGGAGGAATTGCAATAAAAATTTCAAAAACAAAAGTTGCCAATCCAATAAGAAGTACAATTAACACTGGCTTGGATGATTCAATTGGGTTCATTGACATTGTTCTCTTGGTGATTACTCCTAGAAGACCTTTAAACAGCTTTCCGATTAAGAAAGCCATCAAGGCGCTTAAAATAAATGGGAGAATCCATGTATTCGAAAAACCTGCTATTTTGACGTTTAATATGATTAACTTCTTAAGTATTTTGTTTCCATAGAAATCATCAGATGGAGTTCCGAGATCCATTAGTTCAAAATAGAGATTAGTAGTTAGTATATTGTAGGACAGCTTATTGAAATTAGACTTGTGATAGGTTTTTGGTACTTGGTTAGCTAAGTAGCTTACCATGCTATCGAGAGATTTATTGAGCCCTATCCTAAAACCTGAACTCTGTATTTCAACATACTTGCTACCCGAAATAATCCCACCAAAATATCCTTTCAAAAACAAATCCTTCCCTAGTCTGGCTTGAAGTAAGGTAGGCTTCCTAGACGCCAGTATAAAAACGGTTCTTTTTGAAGATCCATTTATGTCATCACTTTTCTCAAGGGTCTTTTCAAAGATTTCATCAGCAGCTAAGCCTACTTTTTGTTCAGGTAGAGAATCTACAGTTTGTATAATGAACCTAAGGCCGGGAGTAGATAATTTTTGACGCATTGCTTCTAATTCCACCTTAGAAATCAATCCGACCGAGTCAATAATAACTGACTGATAAACTCGATTTTGGTTTTTATTGGAGCAGCCAGTAAGTTCAAATGCCAAGGAAAACAGAAGTACCAGTTTGACAAAGTTCCATTTACCGATATTACAAGTAATTCGAAGAGAGGAATTGTAATCCATTTAGTGGCTGTTTAAGGGTTATAGAACGTTATCAGAGGGATCACACGAAGCTGTCAGCCTCATATGGCTAACATTTTATGTCCAAATATAAAATTCGAGACAAATTAATAAAAAACAATAGTCTCTAGTTTGATTAATTTTTCGCTGACCTTCTAGAGTTCTCCTTGCAAGCTGGTCATATTCAGGGAAGGGAAGGTTAGGAGCCGTGTCAACAGTACAACACTTGTAAGGGGTTCCGCTTAATAAATTATTACGAAAATTACTCTTTATCTCAACCCCATCCCGTTCTCCTGCATCTGCACGATTAAATTAAACGGAAATTAGGTTGTCACAGAATATAAGATTTATGGTCTTAGCAGAATAACTGTTTTCTGGATAAGCGAATAAGAAGATACACAGCAAGATGCTAATGTTCAAGTACACTTTTAATTTATGGTTGCCTGGAGCCATATATTTTCCCATTTTCTCCTCGGTCATTTGATATCATTTTTTGAGTTGCTTCGGGAGATAAAATTTGCCATTATAAATGAAGCCAATGTGATAGTCAGACAGGATTGCAACTGGCCTTAAACGAGCATAAAACCACTGTTTCAATTTGAACTCAATTTGCCAATATAATGCAAAACTAAACTGTTTGCCACTTACGTTTATTCTGTCGTAAGTGAAGGCACTTCTCTGGGAAAGCCTTCCCAAACCATCAAATCACGCAAAAATGGAAGAATCCCACAGCAAGGGATTTTTTCCGGGGATGCAGCAGCTGATTAAGAGAGGGTAGGCCCTGTTTCCTTAGCTTATAAATCGACAGCTTGGTAAGCAATGAACCAAATTACTTTGGCTGAAATATAGTGATTATTGCAGTTCTTAGTGCGGCGTAGAATTGCACAATCTTTTGGACTCTATCGAAATTTAGCTTTGATTTACTTGTCTTATGGTAAAGTGATTCCTATTCTAAAACTATAAAGCTTGCATTGTCATTTAACTTTTTACTAAGCAAATAATTAGCTACCGCTTTGCCAAAATCAGTTACGTCTTTGTTTTGTAACGAAAAGTCACGAATTTCCGCCTTTGTCAACATTTCATGAACCCCATCAGACGTCAGTATAATACGGTCGCCTAATTCAAGATTAAAAGTAAATTCTTGAATTTGTAATCCTTCAGAGATACCTAACGCCGACTCTAAAACATTTCTTCTGGGATAGCTCAACATTTGCGAAAAACTAAGTTTGCCTGCCCTGTAAAGCCGATCTGCCTCTGTATGACTAACAGTTAATTGCTTGATGCCATTGCCTCTTAATACACATAGCCTAGTATCCCCCACATGTACACCCCGCAAAAAATTTTCCTCTATAGTACAGCCAGTTAATGTGGTGGCCATATTCCTACAATTGGCAGTTGAAGCCTGTAATTCCTTAATTCTAGTATCAGCTTCGACAGCCAACGAGTTAAGGTCGGCCTGTGGTTCAGAAATTGCAGCATCAAAATAATCTACGGCTGCCTTAGCAGCAATATCGCCACAGCCTGCGCCACCGACCCCATCAGCAACGCATGCAAAAATAAAGTCTTGATAAGAAGATACTCTTATAAAATCTTCGTTGGCTTTACGAGGGCCAATATTGCTGAATTCAAAATATTTCCTCACTCACAAATAGTTTTATAAACAGAAAGAAGTTCAGGGTGCATCGCACCAACATCATAATTAATAGAATACTTAAGATGACGAATCGCTTTACACAAATCCTCCCCGTCAACCTTAAACTGAAAAGCTAAACGTTTTATTAAACTGGGATCTAAGGCAGAATTTATTTGATTAGCGAACATCCTTTCCACGTAGAATCTATTGTGATTAATTCCCATATAAAGTATCGCCATTATACATTCCCCTTTCATAGCTAGGTCTGTAGTATGCCTGATCATCTCACGAAGCCTTACGGCTAAGCCATCGCAAGTTTCAAAGTTAAATGACGATTCTCTTATCCAAGTTGAATAAACCCCACACATCCTATTGAAAATGTCAATGTCAATTTTACTCAATCTCTCTATGTGTGCTAGGCTGATGTTATGGAGGATATAAGTACAATCTGTTGAGGGAAAATGGTCATCTAAATAATCTTGTAATTGCCTCCATTGCGTTACCACTAACTCACAAGTTGAATCCCGAAGAAAATCCAATAAGGTACCTGCTTCGATTGAGCTAGGTGAACCAGGCAAAATGCCAACTGATAAAATAGCTTCTCGGACTGCAGAAACAGATTTGAAACGGCGCTGTGGGTTTGTACGTGTACAACTTAACAAAATATCACTATAAGGTCCTGGTTCCCTAATTTCACCGTGTGGAACCCTTTCTTCTACACCAACAAAGTCGTGAAGAATACACCCAAGAGAATAGATATCACAGGAAGCCGAAGGATTTTTCATGCTCTTAACTATCTCAGGCGCAGTGTAATAGTCCGAGCCTTTCTGCATACCTGTTTGAGTGAGATTTGACAATTTGCTTTCGTTAATAGAAGCTAAGCCAAAGTCACCTATTGCATAGAAATCTCTACCGCCTAAAGGGCTAGGTGAAAATCGAAGCACATTTCCAGGTTTTAAATCTCGATGGAAGTGCCCGATATTATGGATTTCTTCGAGTCCCGCCATAATATCAATAAGCGGATCTAAATTTGTAAATCCGATATTTCTAATGTTTTTCAAATCGTCCTGAAGCGAAGCGAGAGCTAAAGGCATGACATAATATGGAGGAAAGTCATCTAAATTAGCAAAATATATAGGAACGATATTGGGGTGAGACAAGTTTTGTTGAGCTCGAGCTTCTCTTTTAAAACGCTTGAGCACATTCTCTTCCATACTCTTCGGGAACCCAGGACCTTGATTTATTTCAAATGTTTTTTTTGCAAAATAATTACCTACTTCATCCTCAACTACATCTACAAATCCAAAACCACCAACCCCTTTGCGGGATATTAAAACTTTTAGTTTTTCAAAATCGGTGACCATAGGTAATTTTAGTATTACGTTTGCACTATTTAAAAATATCGTTTTTTCATGCAAAAAATTTATTGTCGTTGGATTGAGATTGTTTGTGCAGATGATGATATGGCGATTATTTAAAAAAACCAGTGCCCACAATATACACAACGTAAGCATTTATCCAAGAATTCTCAGTGCCTGTAATGAATTCCATGCTTAAAATCTGCGTTAAGTACAACAGCCACCTTAAGCGTTTTGGATACTTAAAATAGCCACAGGATTAAATCATGAGTATTGCGGCATTCACTGAGATTGTAACGTGCCAAATGAATAAACAAGAAGATTTCAGAATACTTATTACTCATCAGTATCGCCAGCTTTAACAGAAGTATCCGATGTTTCAACTCCACGATGAACAACAACGTGGAAAGGTTTGGATCTGATCGGAACATTGTCTAAAATGGCACCGGAACATCGATTTATTGTAATTCGTCTATTGAACCTTTCAAACACTACAACATTCTCATTGTCACCAAAATGAGAATTGGCCTTTTTATTTGGATGTATATATGGTGCATTTTTAAAAATTTTACCTGAAGCTGTATCCATTATAATACTTCTGCCGTGTTCAACAAACCCCACGCTTCCGTCACCATAATTGACAACTGTTTCTTCTGTAACTCTTAGTATAAATGTATGACGCTTTCTTATGCTTGAGATTTTTTCAATATAAATCGTATCATGTAACTTTAAGTACGTTGTGTCATGAATCGTTAAGAATATTTTATTTTGCACGTATTTAATTTTCGTCTTACTTAGCTCATCTGAATAAAGCTTTTCCTTCAGGTTGTTGATGTCACCCAGCATCATTAAATATCCAGTGACGATTAACACAAATGAGAATGCATAAAGCAGATTAACACCTCGTTTAAGCTGTCGCACAATGCCGCTTAATTGTTCTTCAAAAGACAAGCTACTACGAGGGATGCTCATCTTCATTTGAGTTTATACCTGAATTGGAAAGATTAGTCAGATGTTCGAGAGACCTTAGAATAAGCACTGATAATTTGCGTGACAAAAAAGGCCAAGCCTCCTGATGGAACGAACAATGCTCCCAGCTCTCCAAGTGAGGCTTCTTTACATTTAAACCCTTTATATGCAATGAGGGCGATCATAAATAGGGCAACGGCCGTTGCCACAATTGCATGCAAAATAAGAAATGGCTTGTGCGCTTTATTCTGTTGAAGCAGAGCATTGGATTTAACTTTATAGAGCGCAATTTGATTAGCCGTGTCAGATGATTGAGTGGGCATTTAATACAAAATTTTAAGTTATAAAAGAGAGTGCAAATACTTCAGATACCGTAATCTTATAGGCGGAAGGGCTTTCTGAGCAAGTAGGAATCCAACCATTGCTTGATCATTGAATGATAGTTGAATTGCTTCATTCTTTTTTCCGTGCTTAATTTTAATAAGAAGCTTAGGACTATCCATTGCTTAGTCAGGATTTTGTTGTTGTCTATCGATTAGGTGAAAAAACCCAAAGACCACAATATACACAACGCAGACCCTTATACAAAAATATGGAGTTCTGATTGCGGATTACCCATGTCGATTTTACAGGCATGAACCGTTTAAAACCAAATTCTACAGCAGATTTTTAGCGTTATTGTGCGCTCTGAATCGCGATGTTTCTCGCATCTTCGGGCGTATACACGACCAATGAAACAAGCCAACTATTCACTCAATTTGCACTGGGATAAACGCTATCCCAAAACAGGCACCATTGACCTCTGCCCCATCCAACTTGCAGTAAACTTATCCGGCCTTCAGTTCAAGATTTCACTGAAGCTCTACGCAACTAAATCGGACTGGGACAAGGCCATGCAGGGCAAGGGCGGAAGCGTTGACATCCGTGAACTCAGGAAGCAGATCCAGGACTACATGACCAAGGCAGAGACGATCCTCGAGCGCTTGCCGAACCCAACAAGAGAAACGTTCCAGCGGTTCTTCCAATCCGAGACCAACCTCTTCGCTTCGCAGAAGACAGATGTCTCAATCGTTTGGGATCCTTACTTTCTTGAGCTCGAAAAAGAGGACAGGATTAAAGACCGCCATCAACATGACGCAGGCACTCAAGTCGTTCAGGAAGTACAAACGCAACCTCTACTTCGAAGATATCAATCCAGCATTCTTAAAAGGATACGTAAGCTGGATCGTTGGGCAGGGACTATCTAAGACCACAGCCCAAATCTACATCCGCAGCATGCGCACCATCTTCAACCGCGCAATCAAGGATGGACTGGTATCAGAGAAGCTGTATCCATTTAAGAATTTTACAATTGGCTCGTCAATCAAATCAAAAGGCGTCTTATACAGTGCCCAGATAAAAGCGATCTGCGAGTACGAAGGCAACTGCATGAGCGAGGACAGGGCGGTGAAATATTGGCTCTTCTCTTACCTCGGATCAGGCCTGAACTTCACAGACGTTGCAAGGCTGAAGTGGTCCAGCTTACAGGGCAACATCATGACCTTCTTTCGGGAAAAGACCAAACGGACCAACAAGGTTTCGGGGAAGGATATAAAGTTCTACATGCTGCCTGAACTGAAGTACATTATCAACAAATACGGGAATGCAAAACGTAGCCCCAACGAATACATCTTTCCTATAATCAACGATGAGCTTACCGCTCTTCAAAAGCAGAAGAAGATCGCGAGCTATCAGCACCGCGTGAACAAATACCTGCGCCGTGTCGGTCAAAAACTAAGGTTTGACCAGCGCCTTACCCTCAGTCTTGCAAGACACTCGTTCGCTACCTCGTTAAAGCTCTCAAACACACCAGTTGCATGGATCGCGGACCAATTAGGGCACAGCAATATTAGCACTACCATGCACTATCTGAAGTCCATTCCCGATCAGAACATCAAAGCTATATCTGAAACGCTGCTGAACTTCAGATAACGCATTAAACTTAGCAACATCACTTTACCCCCAGCAATTTTACACCGTAAATCACGGTGTTCCTGCCTTCTAAAAATCACCCCCTAAAATAGTTCAGTCACCTTCGAAACTGATGAAATCGCCCATGCCGTTGGCATGACATTTCTTGAATATGTTCTTAGGCAGTCCGCCTCTCAGGCTTACCCTGGTCATGACATTCCGGTCACATTGATCATTGTTGATGTTGCTAAAGTACAATACGCCGTTCTTAAGCGATGACGGAACATCCGCCGTGTTCCCCAGATAGTAGTTGCCTACATAGCGTTCCCGCGAATCGAATATCAAAATCCTCGTCGTGCCTCTTCGGGACAAACCCCAGATCCAGATCGAGTTCATGACCCTGTATGTCCTGCCCTTGCTGGTGGTCACCTTACCTAAGTAGGTGAGGTGTGTTTCCATTCCACCATGATCGTTCCAGCGACCAAACCTGAAAGTCCGGTTGATCTCAGCTTTATGAAGTACGCTAAGCCTGATGGCATAATCATCAACCTGTCCCTGAACAGGTCCGACAAATGCACAACTGATGAGAAGAAACAGAATGGTTATGCGCATTCGCTATCAGAATGATTGAGCATTAAAGTCCATAGGCTTTTTGAAGGTCAAGGCTGTGATGGCCTTTAATCGATTTGGCTGCAATATCAATAACAAGAACTACAAAACGGGTCGGGCTGTCTGTAGGCAGAAGAACGTGATCATAGGTTTCTGCTTTATCTCGGTAAACACTTTCTACCAGATAATTGTCAAGCACGTACCTTAAGAGTACGCTTTCCCTGACCAGTTCTTCAACATACCCCCAAATATCAACCGCTGGCTCTGCGCTCTCAGTGACATTACTCATGCCACCAGCCATGGTTTGGGCATACTCGGATTCAGACAGTTTTGTTGTCATATCCAAATATACGCAGAGCGGGAAATGTCTCGCCATACTTACCCACGTATAATCGGGGTAACTGCAGCAGTATAAAGCGTCACTTCTACCTTCAAGTAATTTACCCAACAACTTTATTGCAAGTTTCATTGCAAGTGGATTTATTATTCTCAAACCGATGGCCCGAAAGGCTTGCCTGCATTGCGTTTCATCATAGAGTTAAGTTAGAGGGCCAGCTGATTGGCAGTAGGCAGGCCCAATAAAACTAAATCCAGTTACCTGCATTTGCGATACTAAAGTTTTGCTTGCCGGACTGAACCTGTGGCAAGCTTTAGCGATCATTTTGCGCCAACTCTTCTGGTGGACCTATTTGGACTGAAGCTGGACTGACGGCCAGTTCACTCGCAGATGGTTTGCTAAAGCTTTCCATTTACCCATAAAATATTTCCTCGGCATCCCTGGTGCAGCTATACTCGCTGGATAAAACAACCAACGATATGGAAAACAAAAACCAGGAGCTGCTTGCCTTCTTAGAGGCAAACCCAAAATCAAATAAGGACTCCATCAAAGCGGCGACTTCATTAGGCGGACTTTTTCTTTACACAACTATGAAGACGCTAATCGGTCAACAGAAAATAACCGAGCATGCAGATGGTGAAGAGAAGACTTACTCGCTCGGTCCAGTAAAGCATGAAGGTATTGCACCCGAGCATGTGAAGAAAGAAGCAAGGCCGAAATCAACGGGCCGCGACAACAGCAAGTTTTCATTTCAGGACAATGAGTACGGAAAGGGCAGATTGGTACAGGCAGTAGTCAAGGCGCATGTTGCGGCTAACCCCAACGTCACGTTGGAAGAACTCGAAACAGCGTTCCCACCACAATTGATGCCAAGGTTTGGTAAACTTAGAACTGAGGCAGCAGCCAAAGAAATAGCACCAAAAGGAAAGCGATACTTCGAAAAGGACAATGATAAGATTTGCCTCATCGATTGCCATATCGTAATCTGCAACCAGCATACGTTATCTACTACTCAAGCATTCATCGCAACAGCAACGGAACTCGGCTACGAAATAAGCTGAACTGTTTCCTTCGATACTCATAGAGAGCAGACTAGTCAGTCTGCTTTTTTATTGCCTTTGTTTGGTAACCTCCAATTACGATAGATACAGGCAATGCTTTTAGCCTACGTGGAAACAAGGTAGCGAAACACGGACCTATTGCAGGTCAATAGGGCATGCGGAATAACCGGTACAAATGCCGAATGCCAAAATCAACTACAAGTTTTATATAATTTGCTTGAGCTGAACGGGCGGAGGATGGGACACAATACAACACAAACGCCCATTGAAAAAACTTACCGAAGGGAAATAAAACTGATCGGTAAAGGAAGCCCGCCGTGCTGCCAAACGGGCTTCCTGCTTTTCCATCCGTATCTGCGCAGATAAAGCTCACCCCTTTCTTTTCAACGGTTGGATGAGAGTACCGTTCATAAGAAAACCCGGCACGCCCGCCGGGCAAAGAAAATTCAGCGTCTCCGCATGCTGCAGCGCGCCTGGTGGCCCGTGCCATCACTCCAGCAGTGCGTTGTGAATGTAGCCCGTCACCACATCAACTTACCATTCCGTGATCAATGTTTGCAGAGCTTTAGCGCGCGCAGGTCCATGTCGGCCAAGCTGTCAAGTTCCCGTTCCTTATCCCGGGGCTATTTAAAGAATAAATACAACTACCAATGGAAAAGAATTTGGAAGGGGCAAGCAAAGAGAACACGCTCGAAGATCTCATCGTTCAGGAGCTCATCATGGCCGAGTACATCAGGCGCCTGCTCGCTCCGGCGAAGGAACAGCAGGACTATCCGCTCATGCCCCTGAAGGACTACACGCTCAACATCATCCCCGAGTGCGCGCCAATCGGTCACCTGAGATCGCCCGTGCTGTTCGAAATGGCCAGGATCGTAAACAAAAGAGTGCTGCCCGCAGGACCGTTCCTCTCAAAAGCAGGCTTCTACATGTTCGGAAGCACAGGCAGCGATGAAACCCACTTCATCGATACCGGAAGCCTCAGGCAGCTGCTGCTCGATAACCGAGGAAACAGGATCGTGCGCGCATGCTACGGCGGCAGGGCAGTCATGATCGCACTGGATAAACAGCTTTTGCTGGACAGCTGCGTCGCAGGGTGAACGGACCATTATTTACTATCCCGATAAAGGCATTGCAATTGAAGTCATGCCTTTTTTATCTGCCCTTCGGCGATCTGCCGAAGGTAGGGCTCATTCGAATCCAAGGCGTTTTTGATACCGCGCACAGACTGCGTTTCTTCACCAGATCTTCCACCAGGGCCTTACCTTTTCCCGCCATGCCGGAAAGCTTCCACGAGTCAGCCTTTTTGCATCGATGTCGTAGCCGAATGCCGTCCACTCATCGTCTTCCCCCGTCGGGCTGTATGCAAGCCCCGTCACCACGCTGCCTTTGAGCACAACTTCCCTGAGCCCGTCCCAGGATATCCTTGCGGTATGCCAGACAGCACCGTCCTTTTCTACAATCGTCAGCTCCGTGGACCGTTGAAGTACGACCCGCCCGTCTTCCATCGCGAGGGCTGCCTCGTAGTCCCCGCCGAACACCCTGACAGGCGCTTCAGCATCCGGGCTCATCAGGTAGCAAGTCCCTGAGGCGATCACAAGCGCATGGGCCGTGTCCTTGAGCTCAAGTACCCCATCGAGCTTCGTGCATCCGGGCTGGAAGTTGGCGACCCAGCTTGTCCGGTCGGTTCTATAGAAGCGCACGACGTAACCTTCCGAATAGAAGGGAACGACCCTGTCAGAGATCGAGACGTGCATCGGTCCGTAGGCTGGCAGCGAATCCAGTACCTCAAAGCGCTTTTCCGTCGACATGGTGATGAGATGCCTGTAAGATAGAAAACATAGCCGGTCTGCTTTATTCCAGTAAGCCTTTCCGCACGATTATCCTGGCCGGTCGCCTACTTGCTATCATTGTCATACCGTTCAGCGTTGATCGTCGGCCTTAGTCCGTACACCGCGAACTCTTCGATCACGAACTGTTCGGCCACCTTGTATTCTTCCATGCTGCCCACGTAGATCGAGTCGAAGATGTTGAAGGCCTTTATGCCCATTTCCATCAGCCTGCGGTTCACGCCGTCGAACATGATCCCCGCTTCCACCTCTTGCAGCGCCTTCGCAAATTCGTTGAAGGTTTCGCAATGGTAGTAGCCGCCTTTCATTTCCCAGATCGCTTCCCAGCACGAAGGATACCTTTCCCTGAACTGCGCCTTGAGGATATGATCGCCAGGCGTGAGCTTCGCGAAGAAGACCAGCGAGTAGAAATCACCCTTGAACTCTGCGCGCATGTCGCACGTGATCCCGTTGAGCGCCATGAAGTGATCGTAGAAGACACCTTGTTCACAGTCGCTGATGTACTGCGTCACGTCTTCGGGCACGGTCCCGTCTTTCATTTGCCAGTAGGTAAGAAAGAGCACCGAGGCGATCAGTGGCTGCGAGTTCCGTATATCGAGACCGATGAGCTGTCTGCCGCCCAGACGCAGGTGCTTCCTAAACTCACGGTTGAGCGAGGTGACCGCCGTGTAGACCCTCGATCCCGGCACAGGTCTGGTCGGAATGTGGTCGCCGCTCTCGATCACCCTCACAGCGCGAAGCAGCCTGATGCGTAGCGAGTGTTCGTCTTCACTGTACTTCCCCAGTGCCGCGCGCACTGTCTTCTCATGGTAAGGCATTACCGAATAGATGCAGGGCTCACAGGCCACATTCATCTTTTCAGGAACAATCATGTCGTCTATGGGTACGGTATAGAGTGTAGGATAGCATGTAGTGGTTGAGGTAAGTATACACGGTCTGTACGGCACGTTATACGATCTGTGTTCCTTGATTTTCCGGACGGCCTTTTGGGAAACCGTGCTTCTGAGATATGCTTTCTGTAGCCTGTCCATATGCCAACGGTACTTTCCCGCCCGCGCTCCTTTCTTTGCGCGGTTGAGCACGATCTCTTCCATAAGCGTTTCCATACAGAAGCTGCCCAAAGAAACTTCACTCATCACCTTGCTGTAGGCGCTCAGCAGCGGGTTGCCGTTTATGAACAGCTTACGGGTCACGTCCGAGATGCGGTGCGCTTCCTTCTTCCTGTCCTCTGCTATGACCTCAACCAGCCTTTCGAACCCGGGGAAGCGGTAGCCGTAGGACTTGCCCGTGCCTTTTACTTTCCTTCCGTTCACCTTGTCCGCCACCTTCATCTTTTTATCGCATTCGATGAGCCCGAACGCCACCAGGTGGTCCAGCATCACCGCCATCTTCGTGTTGTCGACGCCGAGGATCTTCTGGCTGATGTCCTGGTTGGTGTTGATGTAATTTACAGAGGGATCGAGCTTCCGCACGCTCAGCTGATAGCACATCGTATCCACCAGGTGGTAGAGCTTCTGGGTCCACAGCGCGCGGTGCTTCGGGTTGTAGTGGTCCGGGTGCGCGCTTACGATCCGGCCGATGATCTCTTCTGTGTTCTGTGGCACGTAATAGCTTATGGGCCTGGCTTCGTTCTTTCTTTTCGGCATTGAATTAATAGTTGTTGTTTGCCCTGGTCGTTCTTATCCCTCACTATACAGCAAAGGATGGCGGTATGCCTGTTCTGTCGCTCATGGTAACGAAGACCATGATGCCGATTATAGGCGCCCAGCATTTAGGCGGGAAGGATCGGTTTCCGTGAGCTTTATAAACGAGTATACCGGATCTGCCGATGATATGGCCACTTTCTATCCTGATTTATTTTTTCTTCCCCGGCCGGCATGCCGAAAATGATTTAGCTGGTACGATTATTGGCCGGCGACCAGACAAAACATTGCAAGCTCAGGGAACAATCATGTCCTCTATGGGATATACAGGTTAGTAGGTAGAGGATATGGATTGGTATATGGTGGTAGGATGGATGATATTGTCTGTGGACAATAAAAATTTCCAGGCGGCCTTTTGGGAAATACTGCTCTTAAGGTCCTTTAAACGCAGTATTGACCACAAGCTTCGGTAAAAGGCAAAGGTATTATCGGCAAGTGCTTTTGCTGCAATATCATCGCTTTGACCGTAAGCCTTGTTTAGGGCTTCACCACCTCGTCCAGACCATGAATTAGTATAAACTACCAGCCTTCAGTTAAAAGCCCGGTGGTGGAAGAATTAGATGCCTCTGTGAAAGCCGGAAGTTCCGACTATGAAATGATTGCAACTGACCTCAATTGCCATGAGCTTAGAGACAGCATCAACGAAGAGGGAACAATCATGTCCTCTATGGGATATAGGTAGTATGGATGTGGTGGGATGGAGATGTGGATAGAGGATGGCAGAGGTGTATGGATGTGGTATACGCTGTAGGTAACCTTATAATTTTTGGACGGCCTTTTGGGAAAAGCGCTCATTCCGTTGCTTGAAATGATACTTCTTAGAATTCGATTGAGATTACCAAATATTCTGAGAGTACTGCATAGGTAAACAACCGACCTGATACATTTTACAAAGACCAACTTACGGCAGAATGGACGTGGGTGACCAGTATGCCCGATTAGACAACTCGTTGCAAAGCTGACCTACGGCAATGTGGCTGTAAGTGGCACCTGGTGTTCGGATCCTGGTGCCTCTCTAAATCTGTCAATTTGAACACTTGTCGCTTATGATGACGGACTGCCGGCGAACTGCTTTTACCTACCGTTCTTTAGACGGCGCGGAACTGACCATTGATAATATCTTCGATCTGCATTTTACAGAACTCACAGCAATAGAGAATAACGGCATCGCTTGCCGGCCGTACCTTGAAGCAGGTCGCTTCGCCATGCACGGGGCAGATGTAAGTGGCAAGCTCGATCATCAGCTCGCTTGTAATGTCCATGCTGTAAGATACAAAAATAGGAAAGCAGCCTGTTTTCGCAGGGCTGCTTTATAAACGCTGTAAAGCGGATTAGTTGAGCTGAAAGCCGCCGCCGTTTACGGTCGCTGCTTCTGTTGCTGTAAGCTTTTTCATAGTTGATGGATTTAAATCGTTTTAAAGAGAAAAGAGGTAAGCTGATTAGTTGAAGGTTATCCCGCCGCCATTGATGGTTACGGTCTCAACGGAAGTGAGCTTTTTCATGTTCAGGTTAAAACCACCACCATTGATCGTTACTGTTGCTGTTGCTGTAAGCTTTTTCATGTCGTTTTGCTTTTGTTTGTTTTTGTTGATGCAAAGATGCTATCGGCAGGCACCCCTTTCTTATCGCATGAAAGTAGATAAATGAAAAGCCGGCCTGATTAGTCGGGCTTTGCATACCGCTGCTATCGCTATCGGCGCATTGGGATCGGACGAAATAGTTGCCAGGTTGAGTTAAAGATCCGGCAAGCAGAATGTTCGTCGCCAGTGATGACAGACCGGCGTGCCACTACCCTACTGTGATTTAAAAGAAGGTTAGAGGATACTGCGCAAGTAGAGGTGCCGGTCTGATTTTAAGGTGCCTACCGTCCTCACCACCTCAACCGAACCAGAAATGGATATGGTAAGCAACCGATCGAAGAAAGCCCGGTGGTGGGATAATAAAGGGCTGCTGCGAGCATTGCGATTTGTAGACCCCGGGGGGCATGGCAAAGCGACGAAACGTCCGCACGAGGTGACGATGCGTCGCTTGTTCCGGCTTGGGATATTTTTCCCAAACCTCAGATTGGCTTCTCGGCGGCAAGCTTGTCCAGAAGCTCAAATACGTTCTCAACGTCCGTGACGATCTCGTTGAACTCAAGGTCGGGACCGTCCGAGGTGTAGCGCAGATACTCGAAGAACACTTTTCGAAGCGATCTGCTCATTCGGTCGACATTGGTGTCCTGAAGAAAATAACGGATCGCATCCTGTAGCGGTTGGGATAGTTGGTTGTTCGCCTCTTGTTCCATGCTGGTGAATATAGCTGGCGACTACGATCTCATTTGCGCATTTGCGATTGTTTAGCGGCGAATGCCACACGTTAAAAATTGTCCAGAGAATCAGTCATGAATTGATATATCAGACGGTAGACCTCGGGCGATCTCTTTAAACTCCCAATCATTCCAAACAAACTTTCCAGGCAACTCAACGGAAACCTCAATAGATACTTCTAACCATAACGAATTGGTTATCTTTCTTTTTACATGATCAACATTATACCAACGATCATCCTCTTTGTCATATGTTGCCATATTAGTATCCTCGTATGCAATGTCAGCAACTGCATCGGCCTCAACTTCCAATTCAACTGTAGCAACATTGTCCGTGAAATATAAGATTGAGTGGTTTGCAATTGTAGCATTCAAGAACTCAACGTCAATTACTTCATATTCGAATCCTTGACTATCATCAAATCCATCCATCGGGAATTTATCAGCGACTTCGTCTAAAACTTTGGCAAGTATCTCCGGCTTCTTTTCTTCAATGAGCATTTCAATTTTAATTGCGATATGGTCCTCACTGAACGTGTAGCTAATTGTGTCCAGTAGCTTATCATACTCCTTAATCGGGATCAACCTTTCAGCATTAAATGAAAGCATGTCAGTGTCAATGGATACCACGTATATGCTTTCGTCCCGATTTTCGCCCCAAAGCTGAAGGGTATTTAAAACTATCGCATCAGGAAACTCGCTTTTCTTTTTTCCTACCCCAAATGGTGGCTTGGTGTTGAAGTAATCATCAACAATACCCGGAAGTACTGCATTATTCAGTTCAATTACCTCAAAGTGTCTTTTTATGAACCTGAGGAACCTTTCCCTCAGTTTTTGAGATTCTTCTTTAACGTCAAATTCGCCTGAGATTTTCCATAGCGAGTCCATTGCCTCAACGTTCTTCAAAATCTTTGCCTTATTGTTAAGGTCCTTAGTAATTTGTTTGAGGACGCCGTGAGATGCTTCTATATCCTGCTCCAAATGAGACAAGCACTCATTAATTGTGATTTGTGTAGTCAACAAGATTATATCATCGTTGGCAGCGTGTTTGAAGAATGCCTTTAGTTTATTTCCAAAAAAATAATTCTCATTAATAAAGACTGAAGTGTCTAAAAAAACATAGTGAGTGGCAATCTGTTCTTTTTTCATGCACCAAATTTAACATCAGACAATGAGGGCGTACGCGATTTATTGCTAAAGGGATTTACACTTGCTATCTGGTTTCAACGAAGCTTTAGCGTTTGAAAGTGTCGCGGGAGAAGGAAGTCGGCTACCCTTGCGTCTACGATCCAATCAATGACGAACGCGAACGATAGCCTCAGAGAATATTCCTGCACGGATAATTATTACAAGCTCTATGGAATGCTATACACCGATGGTGCGAAGGCGATGGCGGATGTGTTCCAATGCTACTGGTTCCTGGATGTGATCGCAAGCTACCAGCATGAATTGAAGGGCGAAGAGTTCCAGGTGTGGCAGATAAGGAAAAATGAGGACGGCTCTGCCGTCGTGGTATGCACCAATGGTAACGATGGCGTACTTCGGGCTCAGAAAATTCCTTTCACCGACTTCGAAGCAGACGAGGCAACATTGTGGGTAGAGGCCGGCGTGATCTTACTGCCATCTGAACACTAAGAACCAATTTCCGTTCAACTCTTTAAAATCCTTCGATCATGAACACAATTGCCATCAACAACATTGCCGACGTTGTCCGCTTCTTCCAAATGCTGTACGACGACTATGACCTCGCCTTTCACCCCGACGACGTCTTTATTGACTACGTAGATAATTTGGGCAATCCAACATTCACCGAGGTGGAAGCATTGGTGCTGGACGAGACGATGGAAGCCTGTTTCTTTCTGTGCGATAAAGCCGGGCTTGACCTGTATGAGATCGGACAGGAAGTCCAGCTGAAAGAGTTCAGAAAGCGCGGCATCTTGCCACAGGCGGCTTAGCTAATTTCAAGCCGGGAACTGCACACACCTACGTTCTTCTCTAATACTGCAATAGGGTTTATAGGGGCTGGCGCATTCTTACGCTGGCCTTTGTATTTCACGCGAGAGCCTTCTCAGGTCAATTCAGGGACACCAGTTTCACTTTGCAGATGAACCAAGGCACGGGCTCACAGCCATTGGCATCGTTGTTCATATGATCGAGGACAGGCTGAGGCCGGCTCATTTCTTCAAACAGTCCATGGCTGTTCATCCTGAGCTCAAACCGCTCACAGAGCTCACCGCCCAGATCGTGGCAATGGAAAGAATGAAAGTCCCCGCCACCCTCTATCCCGATGATATCGTAGCCGAGGAGCTCTTCCCCTTCTGTTTCCGGGACCCGCTTCAGCAGCTGTGAGTAGATGCCGGCAGCACCTTCCTTATCCTGCTTTGGCCTGAACGCCTCGATCACTTCGAGTCTTTCGCTGTCTGAAAAATAGAGCCCCATCAACCTGACGCTTTCGTTGTCCGGAAAGAACAGGCTCAAATATTCTCTTGCCGCATCGACGGTGGTGAACACGTTCGGCCATCCGAGACGCCCCTCTTCGAAAGCGGCGTCCACCCACTTCCTTATCCCCGCCAAGGTCTGCCCGTCGGGAACCAGCTCCTTCGGCAGCGCTTCGAGCTGCCTGTCATTCCCTGTCGTCCAGGAATAGGACCAGCAGCCGACCAGGCTGTCGTTGATGCAGTCGCTGCACGTAGATACCGTTTTCGGCTTCAGCGTGCCGAAGTCCAGAGGCCGTTCAACCATCAGAAAATAGCCGCCGAGAAAATACCGTTCCATCGAAATGAGCATCGTAGCCAAAGGTAGGGGCAGGCATCTGAAAGGCCCCTGCTTATGTGCGCGACATATTCCCCATGAGGCAAACATACGTTCACGCCGGCAGCCGAAAGCGTGCCAATCGCCCGTCCTGGCGGGCTTTTTGATCGCTGTTGAAAAGTTTTTGGAAAGCGGCAACTTTTATTTCGTTACTATTGGCATCGTTTTAATGATACTATTGATTTAATAAATACATATGGCAGCGCATGACACCAAAGAACAGGACATCAGGCAACTAAAGAGCCAGATCCTTGCCATGCAGGGCCTGTCGCGTCCCACCGAAGCCGAAACCATTCATACCGGTCTTCGTGGTATAGGCCAAACTAAAGTACTTTTATGAACTACTGAAAGGTTATGAATATTTCATCAGCTCTCTACAACCCACGAGTACGCAAGACCACTTTGCTAAGCCAACTAAAGCTTGGTAACTATAGTCAGGTTCGAAAAGATTTAAAAACTGCCGTAAGCCATCCTGTCGTAAAGAAGATGGTCGAAAAGGCACTCTCTCCAAAATTGGTAAAGAACATCAGAGAGAGTAAGTTATTAAGCTATAGCGGGCATTTCGAAGGGGAGTTAGCTTATCTCGTTAATAGAATATTGATTGATTCACAGTTAATAAGTTCATTTATACAATATGAGTATGAAATTGAGTTAAAGATTTCTAATTCGGATGAAAGTGTTTTTGACACGGTCAATTATGTAAAACAACACTTTGGATATTCCCTCTGGCTACTTCAAGTAGAGTATTTATTGATCCAACTTTACCAAGGGACAGAAGCCAATTGGACTAGTTTGTCAGATGTAAGCAAAGAATTAATCGATCCCGTAGCACAAGTTTTAAATTCCTTTTTTAGCAAAAAGGTTGAGCCTAATTTATCTATATTAGAATACAAGCGGGCAATAGAGGCGTTTATTAGACCTATTCATGCTGGTGAAGCCGAATACATCTGCTTTCGGGTAGGTGACTTTCTATTAAGTGAAATAGATGAACCAGCAATTATATTTTTTTTAGAAAGCACATCCTCGGCCATAGATGGATATTTCACCATTATAAGTGTCCTAAATGATATCATTACTGATGTTAAAAACCCTCATTTCGCTATTGCTGTGCAAGCGTTAGAAGATTTGCACCAACATATTGCGGATCCAAGATTAGATCGGTTATTAGGATTAGCGGGTAAAGCCGTTTTTGACGCGCCTCATACTCCACTAACCAGAAGCCTAGAAGCGTACTTCTTGGGCGATGCAAACGAACAGATTCGGATCTTAGGAAAGGCTATTATTGAAACTCCATATCAATTTGATGTGTGCGCGTTATACGCAGAATCGTTAGTTGATGAAGGAATAGAGTATAAAAATTTGGGGTTTTCAGCATTCACAGATGGATTGCTCCGTAGCCTTTTTAATCTTTATTCTAGAGGTGATAACTATGAACAGGCACAAGAAGACTTGATGCGCACCTGTATAAGTTATTCTCAATTCAACTTCGCAAAGCAGTTACTATCTATACTCTCAAGTTTCAGTGGACGTGATGTGGGTAAAAGAAGTACCCTGTCTGATCTCTATGTATTCAATAGAACTGTTCATCCAGCAATTAGCTTGAGAATGCAGGATTCTTTTATGGTGAATTTAAAAACCGATTCGAATCCTGTGGTAGACGTTTACCTCAACACAAGACAATCGAAAATTGATGCCTTACAAAGTTCAGGATGGAATGAACAATCGATTTTCCCACTAGTTGCTCAGGCATATTTTAATAATGGGAATTTCCAAAATTGCCTTGATTTTATCGAGGAGAGTTTAAAAAAATTCGATGTAGGGAGCACTACTATGGAGCAGGTGGTATTCCTGAAATTTTATTGCTTCATAAATCTTGGAAATTATAGAGCAGCTATAACTTTATGTGTGGATTGCTATCTTAAAAATAGATACTCTTTAGCTAAGTTAGATATAGAGCTACTGGTTAATAATGTCCTTGATCGAGAGGCTGAAATGGGAGATTTAATTGACCTGCCTATTTTGTATTATATCCACAACCTTGGTGACTATTACAAGTATGTGGCTTTAGATAACTTGCTATCTAGCCGTGGTGTTTCACGACCATCATCAGTATTAGAAGAAGATTCTAAAACAATATTCTTGCTGAAAAATGTGTGCCAGATCGAAGTTTTGACTAAATTTTATTTGGACTACGAAAATTATAAAGAAGTAGTAAACGAAAGAATAAATATTTTAAAGAGACTAATAATTATAGATAAGGACAACATAGATGTTTACATAGAGGAAGTAACTAAGCAAAATCAACGGGAGAAGATTCGGTCGATTATTGACACTGTAAATAAAGGTAAGATACGTCTTAACATAATGTCAATAAAGCAAAATAAAGATTATAATCTAGAAAATAGTTTTAATAGGTTCTTGAAATTGCATGATCTAAGTGAGCGTAAACAGATTCAAATTATTGATGTAGATAGCTCAATCTCGTCACTAATCAATGAGATCGCAATAGATTCTTCTAAGCTTCAAGATGCATCCTTTCTTTCCTTTAAATCTATATGGTTTGAAGTGGTTGAATACACTTTATTTAGCAAAGAGCACGGCATGGATGGTGATCTGAGTACTGGATTCCGGCATGGAATAATTGAGAATCAAATCAGAAGCGTTTTTATTAAGAACAACATAATAGCTCAACGTATTGATAAAAATACGTATGGAGAGGTAAGCTACTGGTATGAGTATACTGTGAATCCATTAGAGCGAATTCAGAAAGAGTGGCAGGTAGCTTTAGGGGATTTTTCTAAAGCAATTGACGGTGAAATTCAATCTCTTATTTCCGATTTTATCCAAATTAAATCAAATAGGCATAAGGATAAAAAAAATGGATTATTTAATTATAATTTTCACGATGAACAGATATGGCTTCTTTACAAAGCAGTACTAAGCGATGCTAATAACTTTGATGATTTTTTACAAACGGCGCTATTATATCTAAAGAGCATCACCGAAAGTAATCTAAAAATTATTCGAGATTATATAATGAATTCCATAAATTCATTATTTCAAAATAAACTTGATGAACTTAAGGAAAAAGCAACTCATTTGCTAAATTGGGGGTCGTTTCTATCTGACGTTTCTCTATCTATAATGAACACTAAAACGCAAATTGCAAATGAATTAGAAGCAATGTCGGACTGGTTTAGACTTATGGATCCAAACATTGATGAAGCATTGGATATGCAGTCAATAGTTGAAACAAGTGTAGAGTTGACCAATATTTCTTATCCCCATTTTAACTTACATCCAACTATTGAATGTAGTGCGCAGACGCTTTTTTCAGGATATCGGCTATTTATTGATATATTCACTATTCTCTTTACTAACATCATTGAGCATTCCAAGCTCAGTCCTGGTGAACTCAATGTTGCCGTCAATATTCTCGAGCAGAGTATAAACGATAGTAGAGACCTTTTAGAAATCCATGTTTTAAATAATTTGGGTAGCATTGTTGATGTCGAGGCTCTTTACAACAAATTGCAGTTCATTAAATTGAGCTGGGCGGAACTCGATTCAAGTCAAGCGAGTAAAGAAGGGGGTAGCGGTTATCCAAAAATCAAGCGGATTCTAACCCATACTTTCTCTTCACTTGGAAATAGCTTTGATTTTAATCTAAGCAGTGGAAATTTGGAGATAGTTCTTACTCTTGATTACGCAATAACAAGGTATGAATAAGCAAATAAGAATATTGTTTATAGAAGATAATCGGACAAAAGCTGAAGATATATTGAATTATCTTCAGTTGGAACTTTCTTTAGAGGCAACGTTATGTGATTCTTACCGTTCAGGATTGAAAGAAATGATGTCTGGCAATTACCAGCTATTGCTCTTAGACATGACCTTGCCAGTTTGGGAAAAAACGTCTGTGAATAACACTAACACCCTTGACTATGAGAAAATGGGTGGTTTTCTTATTATGAAGGAAATGAAAAGGAAAAATAAGATTATGCCAACCATTCTGATCAGCATGTTTGATGAATTTGGCGTTGGTGATAGTTTTCTCAATCTGAATTCTCTCAATGAAATTTGCAATAGAACATTTTCAGAATTTTTTCAAGGTTCTGTATATTATAGTTCTAAAGAAACAAGATGGAAGGATGAATTGAAGCCTTTAATTATATCAAACCTATGAATATACTTATAATAGATGATAGCATAGATAAAATATCTAGAATCACAAGTTGTATTGCTAAGTCAGTTGATAAGTTTACCATTGAATCTTCACAAGATGCAGCTAACTCGTTGGTACTTTTTTCTAAGATTCAGTATGATTTAGCTATTATTGATCACCTATTACCCTTTAGAGTAGGTGATGATCCTAATCCCGAGGGGGGGAAGAACATAGTTGATGAACTTTTACGTAAAAAAGAAAAATTCTTTTTACCAAAGTACATAATAGGAGTGACACAATATGATTATAGCTCTAGCAATTTTTCCCCTTTATGGCAGACTATTCATTATGATCCTTCTTCGGACGGATGGGAGCGAAATTTACAGAGCTTAATTAGTTATATACAAAAAGTAAACACTTATCCATCTGTTCCTGCATTAGAGAAAAAGCCCACAATTTTTTTGGAAGGTGAAAGTGATAGGATATATATAGAGCAATCAATTTCACATTTTTATCCAGACTTGAGCGACAATGTTACAATTAAAACACAGTCTAATGCAGGTGCAAACTGGGTAGGTAGTCAGATTTCTGCGTGGGCAATTCAGATGGACAAAGTGGGTGACGCTTACTTAAAAGCTGTAGGTCTTTTGGATGGTGATGAGGCTGGTAATTTAGCTAAAGCTGAAGTACATCGGGTAGTAATTACTAACAATAAAAAACAGACATTTTCCCTAATTCAAATCGGTGCCAAATATGGTGAAGAAGTGCGGGAGTACTATCGTAGAGGTTTGAAGATAGATTTAGAAATTGAATCTCTTCTTCCGATATCTGTACTCTCTTATGCTGACAATTCTGGCTGGTTGCAAAATCGATTTACTGTGTTTAATTCACCACCCAAAGGTTGGGATCAACTCGCACAAACAGCAAAGGAATTTTTACTCTCCTCTGGAATAAAGGAGGAAGCCATTTTGTATACAAAGCAGGTCAAAATAGAACATAAAAAATCACTTAGTGACTATATTGTTGGTCAGTCCAATTTGCATGAAATATTAAAAAATTATGAGCCTTTAGTGAAGGACATTCTGATCGAGTTAAGTTTACTATCGAACAATACTTAATTTTACCCCAAAATATCTGTTCTAACTTTCGGAATGGCTTTTTTTAATTCATTTTGCTGAATAATTTAAAAAGTATTGTGAAATTGTAATTTCTCATTGTTGTGTTGGACTAGATACAGGCTTAGTGCTTATGCTGAAGATTGAATATACAAATCAGATACTCAACTAAGTCTTTCCTTGGTAAATCCAATCATTCCTGTTTCGGTCCGAAACAAAGTCTTTCCCTGCAAATACTCCGAATTGTATTTTATTAAAGATGGTATGAGAAGTCGGACAAGGTGAAATCTGCAAACTATTGGCAGGAGATAATTCATACCCAAAGTGGTCAGCCACTACAAACACTGCGAGCATACTAAAGTCGATAATCTAGAAAGGAGCGGCTGTCGATCGTAGAAATTTAATTGTTGAGTAAGGCGAAAGTGAAGTATAAAGGAGTATTTGCTTTGTCGTCTGCTGCTGCGGTCAGGCTGGAAAATACTTGAAGGCATCGGCGTCCGGTTTGTACGCTCCATGTTCCGCAATGCCTACCAAATTGTTATTCTGTTAGAATCTGCATGATACATTTTTGCCCTGCGTTCAGATTAAATTCTTCATTCTTTCGGGCTATCAAACCACTTGTGATATATACTTCTGTATTGATGAATTATCAGATAGGATTCATTACGTAGCATTTCGTCTTCATATTGCTTCCCGGTGATAAACTCTATGCCTGGAGCGTTCAGAGACAGAGCTAAATCCAAAGACTTATTTGCTCTTTGCCGCGACAAACCATCGGGTCTAGCATTCTGGGCTATGTATAGCAGTATATAAATAATGTGGTCATACCTTAGCTTGCATTCTTTCTTTAAAAGATTATTCAATGTGATATATGCGAATGCCGATACAGGATTTGTTACCCTATGCAAGTTGTCTGACGCCTGTTGAATCGGTTCATTGTCGAATAAATAAACTCCTATCAATTGCAACGTCTCGGGGCTAGGAAAATTTTCAAGCGCTTTTACTAACGAAGCCCTGAGGTCGCTTATGAAATGTTGGTGAAATCTATCTGTCAAAAAAGACCGTACTTGCTCGTTGCGAGTGAAGCCAAGCATTTCAATTGTGCGCCGTCTTTGCCAAATAGAAGCAGTTTCATCTTCTGCAATCGATATAAGACTTGAAGAAAGTCTCATTCGACTATGCGCGCGAGTATTTTCTCTATCGGCGTAGCCAAATACACTTTTTATCACTCTATCGAGTTTGGAACTAGCTTCAGTCAAATCGGCAACAGACAACAATATCACATAGCCGAGAAAATCAGAAAAAGTCTTCTCAACAAAGTATACGCTTCCAAATAATTCTTGTAAGTTCTGTCTTCTTGTATCATCCAAATATGGATCTACGTAGATTACTTGGCGATTGCTTCTTGTTTGATTTTCAACTGCTTTCCGGAACTCAACGTCTTCTTTCGGAAAGGAGTACCCAGCTACGATCCAAATATCAGACGCACTTAGATCAGATTCAATCTCATTCCATATATCCTTAAGATCGTCCGCAAAAGGTAGACTTTCATTGCGTGTGGGAGGAACAATTGCGTTTACTAGCGTTTCCTTACGAAGACAGGTTGGACACATAAAGTTGATCTTATGAGTTGGCGCTAATCCATGAGAAAGTGTGCCTTCTTTTGCCCCCACCAAAATGCGTGGAAGGTTAAGTATAGAGTGGCAGACATTGCACTTATACCAACTAATTGACCCGTGGGGTTTCAATATTTTTACGATCCCATTTTCGTCGATGTTTGTATATAAATATCCAGAGTTTGAGTCTATAATTCCCTCGCTTTCTGCAAAATTTTTCTTTAGCTTCTTTGAGAAAACGCCATAATCATACACGTTAGGCGCATCTTTCAAGATGTTTTGCAAGTGAAAGTCTTTTCGATCAAAAAAATCGGCAGCATCTGTGGAGTGTTCTTTACGAGCAAGACTCCAAGCCTCATTTTCTAACATCCCAAAATAATGTAGGGAAAGCCTTTCCTCAATCAGCTGATCGTAATTCAGACTAATTACGGAAGAATTAGTGGTATATAATATTTGAACGAAAGCGTCCATATATTGAAGTGAATAATTGTCTGTGTAGTACAATTGTATAAGTTGGAAAAGCTTGTGAATATGGAGTAATGATTGTTCATATAGTGGCATGTTATCGCTGCGGAGAGCGTTAAACATCACTTCATTGATGTCTCTTCCAAATTCTTTGAGTTTAGCAACATCGCGAAGCAAATCGCTAGTGATATAATTGAAACTATTACCGAAGGTTGCCAGAGTAATCTTTTCCCACTTTTTGATATATTCGTCGTCTAAAAAATCTCGTACGAGTGGATAAAATGCTTCTTTTGATGCGCCAGCACCAATTACCCAAGATATTTTCATCGAGTATATAGTTTAGTGAGGAGGCGTTTGTGCGGTTTGTGCGTTTGTGACCGACGAATATGTTGACTTGTTGGAGGCTCTCCTAAGAAAGCGTAAGTGACAATGCAATGCACAAGTTCTGATCCTAGTATTATATCCGTGGTTGTTTGGCGAGAAGGAATTCCATTGATTATCTGGTTTGCGCTTTCTTCCATTTTTACGAGCATGTCGAAATAAGGCACCATTATCCCTGACTGTGTAACGTTCCTTTGTAAATACATTCTTGTTGTCTGATAAAATTGTGCAGATTGGCCATTGTTAGCGTTTTTGCTAAAAGCTATTCGACCGAAGGAATATTGAATTCTCCGGTCTTAAATGTGAAGTTAAGATTTTGGTCATAAGTAATGCTGCTCTCCAAGCTCAAATCAACAGAAGCGAACTTATATCTTATTGTGATCTCATCGTTAGGACTGGAACCCGGGAAATCATCCGAGCTAGTGTTGTGAATTGACGCCGGAAATATATTTAAAGCTGGCGATTTCTTATTTGACGTAGCGAAGTCAAAATCGTCAGGCAAAGGGAAGAAAATCTGCACAACGATATTCCCAAAATAGACAAGGAGCGAGTTTTTCGGGACGAATTGATCGCCTGTAAAAATTTCATCAGCCTCTAGCAATTGAGCAAAGGGGGACCTAAATTTTTTGCGAGGCAAAATCGTGACGAACGCAGTCGGGAAATAAACAGCATCACTATCTAGATTTCTCAGCCAATTTATCGCCTCCCTATAGCACTTCCTCTCGTCAGTTGACATCATCGAAATACCAATCTTCACTAACGCTTTGTAAACCCAAAGCGGCCGGCATGGGGGCAGTCTAAATGTTAGTGACATCGTTTTGCTTTTCTCATCAACCTTATAATCATTAAGGTGTGTCAAGAGTATCTGCCTCTTCCCTTCATCAGTGAATAAGATGTTCGTTCTTGTGCTTTCATCCCTGTTTTCAGTTCTAGACTGAAAATTTGGAACGCCCTTTTTGCCTTTCACCCCAACCATTGTGAGGTAAGGCCGAAAATAGATTGCTAGGTGACTCTCGTATTTACTAAACAGCCCATTACACTCGTCACATTCATCGTCGCAGGTTATAGCGTTTGCACCGAGCAATTCTGGAATTATGTGAGGAACCATATCAAAGCTGGTTTCTTCTTCTCCCTTTCCACAGAAACGACAGCGTTTTGTTTTATTGTCTTCATTTGGAGGATTTTGCGTTGATCGAAGAATAGTATAGGGTGCAAAAAATCTCTTGATCTTATCGTCCATAGTCGCAAATTAAACATAAGGCATTCGTGAAGCACTATAGCATAGGCAATCATCTTGCATTAAATAGTCGTCCTGTCGGTGCTCCTATAAATCGGACGGTTGAAAAGTAAAGTTCCCCTGTCTATGGGTTCGAGAATCCAATGAGGGTAAAAAGCAAAAGCTGCTACAGTAGCGGCTTTTGTCTCGTGCTCCCCCTATGGTACAAATCTCGAACCGGTTCTTGGAGGATTTGAAATTATTGGCAGTTTAAAAGAGTCTTTTTGCACTAATACCCTAATCGATAAGCCTGTCACTTACATCAAGATAAAGTATAACATTGTACCTAGTTCGGTGACTATTGCGTTCTGGACAATTTAAATGTACCATTTACCAGAGAACTTGAAAGTGTTCCAGTAAGTTTTGTACCATCATTTGACATTGTACCAGAGTATGTAAACGGAGTGCTTGCATTGCCGACAACAAACGTAATTGTCGGAGAATTCACGTGAGTATCACGAAATGAATCGCCGTTGTCATTAACATTAATTAATCCACTCCACTGCCCGCCTTCATTCTTAATTAGTATTTGCATTGGCACTGTCCTACCATCACCAGTCGAATTGCCTTTCCAGACCCCTGCCAGACTGCAAGACAGCTTTTCTAACTGAGAAAAATTGCTTGTTAAATTGGTAATATAAATATTGACGAGATCTAAGTTGGTTTTAATTTTTGCCTGTTGAGTATTTATTGCAGTTCTGACGTTGCTTAGTGCTGGGTAAACCGATTGATCCAATTCTAACCAATCCCAAGCAAATACATCATTGAACGGCGGAACTGTAACCATAGCTTTGGCGTGCAAATCAATAATATATTTTAACGCATCTTTGGCCGCATCGACTTCTTTAGAATAAGAACTCAGAAATGCTAGAGCATCTTTGCCTCTACTACTCGCGGATTGAAGGGCTGAAATAAATCCTTGGATTTTGTTCAGACTATTGCTTCTTGTGTCACAGTTTTGCAGTTCGCCAAAAGAAAATGAAAATGGCTTGGCATCAAAATCGGTTGGCAATGGTGCATCGATAAATTTTCTAGCAGTATTTTGATACCTACTCGCTAGGTCCGCCCATTTATTTGTTGGGAATGACGGATTTTTACCTGCAGCTAAGTCACTCGCAGCTTTTTGAGCCATTTCAAGTGATTCATTGTTGGATTTGATCTCGACGTAAGCAGAAATTAATTTGGGTGAGAGTGTTGTCCACAACGATGTCTGAGCACATGCGCTTGTTAAACTGAACATAGAAATGGAAGAAGCAATGATAACCCTTACAAAAACTGACGATGGCGAGAAAGCTAAGATTTTGCGTAAAGATGAAGACATGGTATAAATATTTAAGTAAAAAATGGATAATCTCTCATAAGTGCCCGATTCAAAGGCGAATTGACGGTACATTATTTTTTTCGCCAAATTACGAGATTTTGCATCTCCTCGACAACATCAAGAATGGCTAAAAAATTAAGCTAAGTGAGGCGAGCTAGAACGTGATCTTGATTTGCGGCTATATACTTAGTGTTGCGTCCAATAAATAGCACAACTCATAATGATAAATACTGAGAACTACAAGCCGCGTTTTAATACCACCTGACAGACATAAAAAAGTTTCTTTATTGTTTCATTTTACTACAATTTCTTTTTGAAAAATGTAAAATATCCGTAATTTTCATTTACACTTTTAACCATTAAAAATTTGAAAAATGAAAAACAAACAACAGTTAAGTGAATTCTACAACGCTCTGCCTGCCGTAGAGTTATCAGATGACAAGTTGAACTTACTTGGGAAGCAAAAAGTACTGAATACCCTATGCGAGGTTATTGCCAATTACGGTTTAGAGGAGGTAGTAGGAATTCGGCTTCTGCACAATCATAACATTATCTCAGAAGATGAACAAATGTTTGAATCTGCAGAGATGGATGAAATTGGAGCGCCTTGTCTTGTGACTAGCGCGCAAAAGAGAACAGCTGTAGGCAACAGTACGGCCAATAGTTGGATGTGGAGGAATGATGATTTTTTGCCGGTAGAATTTTCCGCCGATGAAGAGGTAGTAAAAAATGAAAACATACTGCTCGACAAAAGCGGCTTCTTTAACGAATTTGCCAACGCGTTAAAGGAATTAAAAGTCGCAGATATTCTCGGGCCATGCGTTATTCCGCGTAGTTTTTACAAAAATCATAAACCTCCATTCGCGTCTATGCTCGCCGAAACATCAGACACTGAGCGTAGAGCAAACATCTTGAAATACGAACCTCAAATAAAGTATGATGGTCTGGCGTTAATTGACACCACTTGGAGAGCTTATAAGGGCTATAACGAGGTTACGGCTGGCTGTACGGTGGCATGTATATCAATTTCAGCTTGTGTTCGGCAGAGCGATGGAACACATAAGCGTGAAACCAGGCATAATCGTGGCAGCCACGTACATACAGAAGTTGCCACTGCTTCTAAGAATTAGTTTTCAGCAAATAGCCTACGAAGAGTTGATCATCTCTGTATCACCTCTTCGTAGGGTATTTTGTTGATCGCATTACAACATCAATCAGGATAGCCGAAAACTGATCAGAGTAGGCAAAAATAAATTTTATGAAAAATTCTATCTCGCTGTCCAAGTATGATTATGATCAATTTAATGGTCTAACGACTATGTGACGAGAGGTCTTATCTACTGCTCGATTTCATATTCAAGAACAATACGAGTCGCTAAACTGTCTTGGATGACGAATCAGGCAGATATAGAATGATCTTCTGCCTCCCCCGCTACCGCCTCCCAAACATAGTAGTCGGGTAAACGAATGGTACAAGAAGGTGATTGAGGAGTTATGACCCGTTCTGCCCACGGTTCGACTATCCAATCAGGGTAAAACACGAAAGCCGCTCCAGTAGCGGCTTTCATCATGTGCTCCCCCTGTTGGACTCGAACCAACGACCACCTGATTAACCAGTAAGCGAGTTGAAGGAATGACATTGAACATCGCTTCATCGTTGATCTTGCGACGGTTGAAGAACTAAAAATCCGCACGGAAAGTTTTTGAGCTACCTATCAACAAGCGGTTTTTCAAGTTTTTAATGGGCGTTAATAAGCGCTAAAATTTGACTTGGCCAGCGAAATAACTAGTAACCTCTCGAATTCTTGGACCACAGGACGATACTCAATGTTGTAGCATTGTTGTAGTGGCTCGAAATTAGACTCATAAAAAAGCCCCCGACAATGAAGCCGAGGGCGATTTTTTTGTCAATGAACTTGTTGGTTTGCATTCGCTTATCAACAATCACTAACCGAGGTTTGGCACCGTGGTGTGGGCCGGGATCGAACCGGCGACACATGGATTTTCAGTCCCCAATTTATTGTATTGATATGATGCAATATGCGCTGAAACATGCGCCAACATTGATTTACAGCATCACATCAATTTTTAGAGAACCATACGAAAACGCAAAATGTTGTCGGATAGTTGTCGGATTATTCATAGGTTTGATTATGGCTGTGATAAAGATTGTATTGAAGAAGGACAAGAAGCAGGACGGCACATATCCTTTAGCTATTCGTGTTACTAAAGATAGAAAATCAACTTTTATTTACCTTGAACATTCTATCAAAGAATCCGATTGGGATAATGCAGAGCGAAGGGTTAAAAAATCGCATCCCAATAGCACTCGACTTAATATGTACTTGCTTAAAAAGTTGGCTGAGGCAAATGATCAATCCATAGAATTAGAGACAGACAAAAAGCACGTAAGTGCGAGTGCAGTAAAGGCAAAAGTAAAACCAAAAACTCAAGCCACCTTTTTCCCCCAAGCAGATTTATACCTTCAACAACTTAAAGAAGCTGGAAAGTATAATCGTTACACTCCTGATAAATCCCGAATCCAAAATTTTAAAAACTTCCTTAAGCACGATACAGCATTCCAAGACATCACGATCCCGATTTTGGAGCGCTTTAAGTCCCATGTCGAAAACTCTCTAAAACAATCAGAACGGTCAGCGGTTAATCATCTCGTTGTTATCAGATCTGTGTTCAGTTTTGCGATTGCTGCCGCTGTAGTCGATGAAAAATATTACCCATTTGGAAAAGGGAAGGTGGCAATTAAGTTTCCTGACACAAGTAAAGTAGGCCTTAACGAAGAAGATATTGAGGCATTAGAGAATGTAGCACTTGAAGGCAAGGCTAATCATGCGCGAAATCTCTGGCTCTTTTCCTACTACTTCGCCGGTATGCGCATAAGCGATGTGTTGCGACTTACTTGGGCCGATTTTCAGAACCATCGTCTCCACTATACAATGGGCAAGAATAAAAAAGGCGGGTCTTTAAAAATTCCAGACAAAGCAGAGGCCATTTTAAGCCAATACAAAGAATTTAAGGTAAATGAAAATGATCTGGTCTTTCCTGAATTAAAAGGCGTGGACCTTCAAGATCGTTTTATCATGGAGCGAACAATTGCCTTCAAGGTAAGCGCTATTGATAAGGTGCTAAAAAATGATGTTGCTAAGGCCGCAGAGATAAATAAAAAGCTTACGATGCATATTTCAAGACACACATTCGCCCAGCTCGCTGGAGAAGACATTGATATAAGAATGCTTCAGAAACTTTATAGGCACACCAATATTGCGACCACTATTGGCTATCAATCTAATTTTATCCATAAAGAAGCAGATGATGCATTAGATATGGTCTTAAATAAAAAGAACAAAACATTTCCGTCGTAAAATTTGTCAGGAATCTTAACGACTTTGATAAGACTATTCCGTTATTATTTAATCAAGCATACGTTTCACATCATTATAGAAAGCCTATGCCAATCTAAATACCCCTTTTTCTGGTCTTTTACAGAGATATCGATAGACAGTACCTAAATTCGTGTATACAAGGACAAAAATGAACGACCGAATTGTAAGACAAGCCTTTCATAGTAGCATCTTAAAATCGTCACATATAAGTGAGGATACATTTGTTGTTGATGAGCTCGGCCTGAAAAATGGAGAGTCTAGAGCAGATATTGCGGTTCTCAATGGGAAGATGATTGGATATGAAATCAAGACTGAAAAGGATAATCTCAATCGGTTAGCAAATCAGATAACATCATATAATGGCGTATTTGATAAGATATATCTTATTACTGATAAAAAACATCTTGATAAAGCCACAGATCTAATCCCTTCTTGGTGGGGGATCTTTCTAATCGAAAAACAGGATGTGACCAACGAAATCACCTTCAAATCCTTAAGGAGTGCAAAGATAAATAAACATAAAAAAACGTTTGATATTGCTCAATTACTTTGGAAGCAAGAAGCTTGCGATCTTGTAAATTCCTTAAACGTTAAGGTCAAAAAAAACCTAACCAAGTGCGATCTTTACGATCTTCTCACTGCAAATTATACACCCAGTCATCTTGGCAAAATTGTCTTAAATTGCTTAAAAACTAGGGAGCACTGGAGAATAAATCAGAAAGTACTTTCGCGAAATGATGATTGTTCCCTACAGCCATCCACGTGTTAGCATTCCCGCTTGTCGTGGTTCGATTGGAGCATTCTTTTAAATGTTTATCCCCGTGAGAGAAAGTAGAGCCCATATAATAGGGTGAATTAACTATTTCGTCGGCCTGACCGAAATATTGCTGCCAATCAGTGCGTTTCTTTAACGCCTTTCCTTTCAATACTAACCAACCGTCGCTGCTTGTATATCGTATGTTGGCACTAGTCGACATTATTTTCGGATCGAATTCAAAATAACCTGGCGTCACGATGCTGTAGTCACCATAGTTGATTGTTCTCACTTTCCCCGCTGCGGCCAAATTTTGAATCACCTTGTTAAATAGCTTCCAGTCATTCCTAGGAACTATTTCTGCCGGGCCTTTTATTTTGCTTGTTGAAGGGAAGGCCCCACCAGCAATAGTGAAAGTCTTCCAATCATCATAGTGGGTGAAGCCACTGACAATATCTGTTAGTCCTTCAGCGAAATCGTCAACTTGTGAAAAGTCAGCATCTTTCAGATCAATAATTAAATGGCATTCTGAGTACGTCAGATCAAGACTACCAAGTATATGGTTCACTTTGTTGTCGAATTCACCAGATGTAATATCACCAATTGTAACTCTTATTGCAATCTCTCCCCAAAAGTGAAAACTGTAAATCGATTTCAAAAAATCACCAGTTGAGTTTAAATGAACAACTGGAATTGGAATGACACTATTTTTTGCAAGCTCCTGGAAAATAAATTCGATGCATTCAAGC
Source organism: Chitinophagaceae bacterium (assembly GCA_965246905.1). Classification (GTDB taxonomy): domain Bacteria; phylum Bacteroidota; class Bacteroidia; order Chitinophagales; family Chitinophagaceae; genus UBA1952. The sequence continues at coordinate 345,359 of CBDFFZ010000003.1, read as the reverse complement.
CCATCGAGATTTTTATCTGCGATCAGATATGTATCAATGAACATATTATTTCTGGGCCAGCCTTTTAACGCCTTATTGCAGAACTTCTGTAAGTGCTCTTTTAAGGTCTTAGGCTTTGTGAGATATGCATGATCCCATTCCATTGGTGTCACGTCGAATAGTGGATGTATTAGCGGCTTTTGAATTTCCGGAAGCTTAGACAAAGCATCAAACTCACCTACTTTGGATTTTAAAATCGGTACATAGAATTGTGTCATCTTTTTCATCCTTAATTATTTAAAAATTTTTCAAACTGTGGGCGTAGTTCACCTTGGCCAATCAGGTCATTAAACTGGTAATATTTCCCTGTCTCACGCCTTATTCTTCCAGCGACTAACGCAGGATGAATATTTTGGGCAACTGCTAAATTTGTTATTGTCTCATTCGAGGGACTAAATCGTACAAGCGACTTTTTCCAGACGTCATCGGGAACAAGTGAATTCAATGCAAAAGCGTCTGCTTCTTTTTCAATACCATCAATCTTAATATCAAAGTCATCGAAAATAGCGTCTAACTCGGCACCTAAATGGAGATAGATGTGTGCTACTTCATGGAACAAGACAAACCAAAAATTATCTATCCGATCATGCCGCAATGTCATGGCAATAATTGGCAAATTATTCTCTACAAGCAATGCCGCACCATCCAAAAATGTGCCATCTAATTTAGGTTCGTAAACAAAAGCAATCCCGCTATTTTTTAAATACTGAGTCGCTTGTATTGGTCCATCATCCAACCTACTTAACGCGGCTAGACTTTTTAGCCACTGTTCTGTAATTACATTTTTACTAAACGTTGTGGGTAGCTCGAGTTGCTTAGCTTTTATAATCACTCGCGCATACCAAGCATTTAAAGCAAATTCATTAAAGACAGAGCCTGTACGCACTGATCTTTTTGTTAGACCATGTATACGTCTATCAATACCGGCATCATTGAATAGAGATGCAACTAGATCAGCCGAATTTTTTACGGCCTCATTAAGTGATCCGGAAAAATCTTTAAACCAACGCCTTTGGAACATTTGCTTAAAAGGATAATCTCTGACATTGAAATCGTCTGTTCCAGTTACTTCTTTAATTTGGACATCTGCATTGAGTGAAATTTTAAGTTCGGCTGCAATTTTTAGCAGCGTCTTCAAGCTTGCGCTTTCATAATTCTCAGATTCATAACGCTGAACTTGCTGTTCCTTCAACCCAAGTTTTTTTGCTAATTCGGATTGGGTGAGTCCATTTGCGATCCTAGATTTTATCAATGCTAACGGCAGGTCTTTTAAATCTTTGACTTCGGCTACTACAGTCTGTCCAGCTTTAAGGGCCTCATATTCTGCAACATCCCGCATCAAATCGTGTAATTGGGAGTCAATAGCATTTTTATGAGCCTCTAGAAGCTTTGGATGAATATTTTCTGTTGAAACTATAGACCGGCTATCCAATGAATCTTGAAAATTCTGGATTTGCGTTTTAGTTATTTTGTACTGCCTATCATTTGTGATCATATTATCCTCCTTTCTTACTTAAGTAGTGTGAAATTCTTATGATACCTTTTTGTTTACCCGACTCTTTGTCGGTCTGAAAAAAATCTAAAAAGGGTTTTCCTGAATTTTGTTCGATAATGGAGGCTGGAAAATACTCGCCGCCATACTTCTCTTTTTGGCTACGCCTTCCATTTGAGAAATCAAGAAATACAGGATCAATTTTGTCGCCGTCTACATATGCCATATCCCAGCAAACCTCATAATCGTTCGGCAAAGGCTTTTCAGTTACGTAACTGCCATCGAGAAATACCTGCCTACACCCAATACTAAATAAATGCCTTAGGCCCCTATCTAGCCCTTCAAACAGGAACTTCCTGCGATCATTAACCGCATAGCGGTCAAAAATTTCATCAAGCGTAGAGTCGTATATCCCTGGAGGCAGCAATGGCCACAATGCTCCGGACAATGTTATTAACGGTGGTATCATGAACACAATTATATTGTTGTGTTCATTAAAGGTCAACAAATTTTTTGGTTTTGAAAAAGAATTTATTGACTATTTTCAATGCCAGAGCTAATGCTGGGGCTAACCTATTGATAATGTGCATTGTTTACATACTAGGACTGTAAGCAATTATGAGATCGAACTTACATAATCAGCGATTTTCTGCATCATTTCAGTTCTTTCGTCCAAAAATTTTGCTCGGTCATAAGCGCGGCGTACTTCATTTTGTGGCACGTGCGATAATTGTCTATCCGGAATTTCATTCCGGTAGCCAAGTTTTTCCTGGGCGATACCCATTCCCAAGGCCCGAAATCCATGGCCCGTGTGAATGCCTCTATACCCCATCGCAAATAGGCCGAGGCCAATGGTTCGTTCGCACATATGCTTATGAGGACCAAATTGCGACGGAAACACATACCCACTGCGAAAGCCGTTTGGCATTGCATCATTCAGCCGTTTTCGTTCCGTGAGAATTTCAATCACCTGCTTTGATAACGGAACAATATGTTCTAAGCGCATTTTCATACGCTCAGCAGGGATCACCCAACGTGCATTGAAGAGATCAATTTCCTTCCATTCTGCTTTGATCAATTCGCTTGTTCGGACGAGAGTGAGCATGAGCAGCCGCATACCATCACGAGTATCTTTTGTGAGCCGCGCATCGTTGCTATTGAGCTTCTTTAAAAACCCAGGCAGCATCTCGATAGGCATTGAGGGGAAATGTCCTGTTTTGAATGGCCTCAAAGCCGTTTCTAGACCTAATGCCACGTTTACCTGCACTAGCTCTTCATTAAGGGCAAAGCCCAAAATTTGCTTGGCAAATTGCATAGATCGTCTTGCCACTTCATGCGAATTGCGTTCTTCTATTTTCCGCAGAGCATTCAGGATTTCTTTTCTGGTAAGTTGCGCTACAGGTATATGGCCAAGACTGCGGTATAAGTCTTTTCTTAGGCGCAGTAATATGGTGTGCGCATGGTCTGGAGACCATTTAGCTTTATTATGCTTGAACCATGCATTACCCACAAACTCAAACGTGCTTTGTGATTCGAGAATGCCTTTCGCGGCAGCCTGACGTTTGGCAACAACTGGATTAATACCCTCAAGGACCAGCTTCCTAGCTTCAGCATGTCGGATACGTGCATCTGCTAAAGAAATATCTGGATACGCGCCGAATGAGATTTGATTCTCTTTGCCAAGGTGCCGGTACTTGTACCGCCAAAAGCCTCTGCCTTTGGGACTGGCTAAAAGAAACAAGCCGTTGCTGTCAGATTTTTTAATTGGTTTTTGGAATTGTTGGGATTTAGAGATGAGTGATTTGCATGCAACATCAGTTAACATGGTGGTACGTCCTTATGGTAAACGAAAACGTACCCCCAAAAATGCCACCAGCTGGGCTGGATTTGGATGGACACCAATGGAGGATATGAATTTAATCCTACCATAGAATCTTTTTTCGTCAAGCAGTTAGGACCGTATAGGACTGTATGCTAAAAGAAATTGGCGTCCCCAAGGGAATTGGTAATGAGTAGTTTTCTTTTGTTAGTTGAAGAGTTTAATCGGCGACTTCATATTTTCAGCCCCCAATGAATCCCTGTGAAGACGGGTCTTCTACAATTCCGAGTATAGTACAACCAAAATATTACTCAACAAAAATTTGCCTATCCAATCGTAATTTTAAAGGAAAAACACAATGGGAAGAATGTCCGAGTTGGCAATCGAAATAATGCAACAAAGGGAGGACGACCGTGTCGCAAGGTTTTTAGGCTTAAGTTTTGACGAGTATGAACAATATCTTACAGAGCGTGATGTTCACACAAGCGATGATGGACTAGTTTACGAAGAATACTTTGTTTTCGATAAAGATATGCCTGCACATGTCCGTAACAAAATACGCAATATTGATAACGAGAATAGAGTAACCGGCCATCCGTGGGAGTTTGTTGACTCATTAAACCTTTATGAGTTCGATGCAATTGTCGAAGGAAACGCTGGGTTTGAGACTTTTAAAAACGAGTTTGCCGATCTTCGATTATTAAACGATGTAGAACAAGAAAATGCCAAGCTGAATGCAATTTTGAAGCGTCAAATCTACGTTAGCGCTGTGGGTGTAATGGAAGCTTTTTTGTCACAGAATTTTATTACACGTGTTACCGCAGATGAAAGCATTTTAAGAAAGTATGTTGAAAGCACACCTGCCTTTCGTCAAAGAAAGTTTGACCTGGCCTCAATATTTGGCGAAATGGCTAAAGTAAAGGCAACTGTGAAAGACGAGCTTTTGTCTGTGATGTACCATAACATCCACATTGTGTCATTAATGTACTACGCGACTCTCGGAATTCAATTTCCAGACTTTTCAGCGATAATGAAAATTGTGCAAGTCCGCCATGACTTAGTACATAGAAACGGTAAAACTAAAGATGGGGCAAACGTCAGTACATTGCGTGGAGACGTTTTTGCAGCAATTGATAGTATCGAGCAATTTTGCAGGGAAATCTCAGATCAATTGGAAGCGTTATAAATTATTTACCAGTTATGCACCGCCAATTAAGTCAACGAGAAATATGGGCAATTCAATTTAATGAAAGGCATGCTCGTGCTGACTTATTTGAAAGTGCAAGCGAGCTTCATAATTTGATTGATACATTGATTTATCTAAATCAGGTATTAACCGAGCAAGGTGTGCCAATTGCTCATTGGCAAAAATCTGCCGAAACGCTTTTAATGAAGTTCGCCTTTCACGGTCTAAGCGTTCATTCTTTACTGTCCGGCATTACGATGCGTTCACAGTACTATCCTAAGGAATTAAATGGCTTGCCAATATTTGATACACCATCCGCGAAAGCGGTATTGCGTTCGATGCTGGAAGCCTTTTTAATGTTCCATCATATCTATGTAAATCCAGTGGACGATGACGAAAAAGAGCTCAGGTATAACGCATGGATTTATTCCAGCCTATTAGATCGCCAGAACTTTCCCGTTGAAACGCAATTTGCAAAAGAACAGTCTGCCAGAGATACTGTTGCAATTAAAAACTTTAGAGAAGCCATCGTAAAACTGCCGGCATTCGTTAGGTTAACTGAAAAGCAACAAAATGCGCTGATAAATAAGGGCAGTGGCAAACTGTTCCTACATTGGGCAACTATAATGGAAAATACGGGCTTTGGCCCGCAACATTCTATTTCTCAATTATACACATATTTAAGTATGTATGCGCATTCTGAAGGGATGATAGTCATACAAATGGAAGACCCTAACTGGATTAAAAACGTCCGCCATCAGGCACTTTTGGACCTCTATTATTCAAAGCTACTTGTAACTTTGATGATACGAACTTTAGCAAGGTGGTTTCCGCCAGTTCAAGAACGTTACAGAATGCTTTCCGAAAAACTACAATTTGATATAGGATTTTTTTTAGATGTTGTCGACGCGGATAGTAACCATTATACGAAGGGATAATTGTCACGTTTTCCTCGTGTGTCTGAATAGTTTTTACAGATGATATAACCGAAGTCGCTCTCGTCACTAACTATTATTTTCTCTCTGCCTGCGGCATTCACGCGCCCATCCAAAATAACAGCCAGTTTGTTCACTGGCTCTTCGGTTTGCCTATCCCTGTAACGATCAATCACACAGGAAGGAACCTAAAATGACCAATTACTACACAGAAAATCTATCAGACTTTGGTATACGAGAAATCATTCTTTTAAGAGACTTGTTGGATGCATGGATCAATAAAGGTTTACCTGAAAACTTCTATCAATCTGGCGTAAAGCCTGCCTTTAATCGTAATAGTGGCCATGTCTTTTTAGTCAACGAAGATTACCAGGTTGCGATGCTTAACGGAGAAGACCTTGAAATATTCCATTCGTTACCCTACTGCGGCGGAGAAGGATTTCTTTCTGAACTTATGGCCGACTACAATCCATCTGATCTTAATGCCGACGATATCGAATACGTATTAACCGAAGCGGAAGCTAATGGATATGATTTACCGCCACCCTGGCTCGATTATAAAATCGATTATATAGTCGATGACACCTTATCAAATTAATCCCCGTGAGGCAGGTTTAGTACCTGCCTCATTTATTTTTGCTTAGCTATATTGACAAATGTATTTAGACGGAATATAGTCCTATTACACACCACGGAATAGGACTGTGTTCCTTTACCGCAGAAGAGGCAGGAGGAATTAATGAAGCTCTTTATCAATAGACAGTATGATCAGCTTTGCAACAATGGGCTGGATCAAAACCAAGGCAAGAATCACTACCCCGTCGTCAAGCTAATACTTCCAGGCACCGGCTGCGCATGGCTGTTAACCGAAATCAGGCCGCAACAAGATTACAAGTATGCCTACGGCTTAGCGGACTATGGATATGGTAGTTGCTACAACGGCTACATAAACCTTGAAGCACTCTGTGCGATGAGTGATCCTATCTGCAATAATCCTGTGATACAGGATTACAACTTCAAATCAAAATACCCCGTCGCAGTTTACCTCGATGCGGCAAATGCCAACGGTTACATTACCGACGAAGACTATCACCTAATCGAAGCAGCGCAAAGATTGACCCGTCAGCACAGTGAACAGAGTCGTGCGCAACTTTCATTCAGACATCCCCGGGCGCTGAAACCATAACGCGCCCCCTTATACCCAGCCCACTCAATAGATAATCAACAATCCACTTTTGAAATATAGGGCAGACGCAAGTCTGCTCTTTTTTTGTGTCCATCATCTTACAGAAGGTATAGCCATGAAACCCGATAATTCTCTTTTTGAAACCCAACAAGACACCACGTCTCTTACTGATGGCGCTTACCTGCGTTTGCCTCAAGTGCTTCGACTAATTCCGGTCAGCAAGTCAACTTTTTATCTCGGCATAAAAACCGGTCGTTTTCCAAAATCCATCAAAATCAGCGAGCGGATTTCAGTTTGGCATGTGGACGATATACGCCGCTGTATCGAAGCCTATCGCAACAAAGCGGTCATCTAAACAGATTCAGCACTTTTGCTTTTGCCAATTATTCTAGAGGAAAACTATGCAAATTAAAGACGTCAAAAACATACCGCTATTTCAGTTGGTACAGCATTTAGGTGGCGTATATTCTCACACCGACCACAACAAACAAGCGTGGTATTTTTCTGTGTTTAGGCCGAATGAGAAAACGCCTTCATTTACAATTAACGAGCGAACCAACCGATGGTATGATTTCGGCCATACAGGCGGTAAAGGCAGCGCTAATGGCGGCGGTGGGGACATCATTGATCTTTGGTGCGACTACCAAGGTAAAGACCGTCGTAGCGGCATTCCTGACGCTTTATTGGCGCTTAAAGACATCGCGGGCATTATCACAAACAATCATGGTAATCCTACTTTTCGAAGACCTGCCGTTCGCGTTCAGTCGCCAGAGAAAAATAACACTGGTGGCCGGTATAAAGTGGCCAAGGTGCATGATCAGATTTTCTACACCAATCTGAAAGAGGAGCTACAACGCCGACGAATCAGTCAGACACTTGCCGAGCGTTTTTTCAAGCAAGTGTATTTGCAGGATGTTGTTTACCCGGAAAAGAAGCGCAATGGTTTGGCGCTTGCCAATGACAAAGGCGGCTTTGAGGTCATCATTCCAAACCCGGGTAAAGGCAAAACCTTCAAAACCAGCATTAGGCCGAAAAGTCCAACTACGTACAAAGCAATGGCAAGTTCCAAGGTCTACATTTTTGAAGGAGTATGGGATTTCCTGAGCTGGATGGAAATGCAGGATACACTTGATTATCCAGAGCATCATTGCATCGTCTTGAATTCGCTTTCTTTCAGCGGCGAGATACTTACAAAAATCATCGCGGCAAAGAAAGAAATTGATACGGTCGTCCTGTTTATGGACAATGACGACGCAGGAAAAAAGGCCGCTCATTTCTTTACGGAAGCATTGGCTGAAGAGGGCTTTGAGGTGCGCACCATGGAAACACTTTACCAGAATTATAAAGACCTCAGCGAGTACTGGAGCAAAGACGCCAATGCAAAAAAAATCACGGAACAGAAGCAGGCTGAATTAAAGTATTACACCGACGATAGTGCTTGGGCAATGGTTACAGGAAAGAACAAAGGTCGTCCACGTTACCAGTAAAAATTAATTGTCTGTTGCGTCCCCATTTAATTACCGCAGATCGAGCCCAGCTCTTAAAGCTGCGCTCTGCTTCATCCTAAAACCATTTATCGCAAGAGAAGGATCATATTCATGACCCAGTCATCCACAAATAATGAACTGGCAAAAGGCTTTGTTCGTCGTGATATCCGCCAGCAAGTGACTGACACAATCATCCAACAATTAGAGGCAGGTACTATCCCATGGCAAAAGCCTTGGACCGGCGATGATAGTCCAATATTTGCCTTACCTAAGAACAGTACCACGGGTAAGAAGTACAAAGGCATCAATATCCTTTTGCTCTGGAGTGCGGCAACAAACAAACACTTCACATCACCCGAATGGGCGACGTTCAAACAGTGGCAGGAAAACAAGGAGGTCATCAGAAAAGGTGAACATGGCAGCATGATCATTTACTACGATACCTTGGAAAAGGAAGTTGAGGATGAGATTAGAAAGATCCCATTCATCAAATCATCGGTTGTTTTTAATCGCCAGCAGCTTGCCAGTTATAATCCTGACGAAAAGGCATTCGCTGAAAATAGGAAATCGCTTGTCGAGCGCATCGAGCATGTCGACATGTTTATCACCAATACCAAGGCGTTGATTAAACACGAAGACAATCTAGGCGCGTGTTACATGCACTCAACCGACACTATTTATATGCCGGAAGCGGCTTCATTTATCGAGACTGAGGGCTGTTCGGCAACTGAAAATTATTACGGAACACTTTTTCATGAACTGTCGCACTGGACTGGGGCTTATACGCGTCTCAAGCGCACATTCGGTCGCAAATTTGGAGATAAAAATTACGCAGAAGAAGAGCTGACCGCAGAAATAGGGGCAGCGTTTCTTTGTGCAGAGCATGAGATTTGTACCGCACCAAAACCAAATAATGCGGCTTATATCGCTCATTGGCTGCGCGTGTTAAAAGAAGACAAGCAGTGTATTTTCACTGCTGCAAGTGAGGCATCAAAAGCCGTGAATTATTTAGAACTTTTGCAACCTTGAATTCAAATAAGGTAGATCACAGCGTTTCACTGATGGGTAAAGTAAATCAAGCTTGTCACAGCCAAATTTCAACGCTTGCATAGCTGTCGTATCAAGGTTCCAGCCTGTTAATTCGAGCTTGAATTTTGTCAAGGTCATCCTCTAAACCGTCTTCAATAGCAACCAAAATACCTAATTCATTTGAAAGCTGATAAAAGGCCTCTAACAAGTGATTTGGCTTGTAACTAACGTTATTGAATACTCGAAACCCTTCACTTTTGAGCTTTACGATATCGTTCAAGTCGACGGATCCATAACCAGGTTCACTATTACCCAAATCGATCAGGCCATAGGCTATGCCGCTATTAGGATCGAGTTCGGTTAAAAGCCATTGATAATTAAGTGCGCTAGCATGCAAATACGCTACAGGAATATGTTTGTTTCTATTTCTGCCATCACTGTAATTTTTAATTAGTTGTTCTTGCTGCTCTTCAGTAAATAGATCCATCCCATACAACCCTATTCTATCATAATCAGTTTGTGAGTTTGCCATATATAATGCGTTTTGTAAATAAGAAACTACTTTACATAGTTCTTTACCATCAGGTTATTATCGTCAGCAACGCCACTATTTCCAAAACCATGCTCAAATAGAAACGTTGTGTGATAAGTTTTAAAGCAAAAGAATGCCTGATCAGTTTTATTAAAATCAGGGCAAATTGCTTCTAAATTGTCTTTTATTGCAGCCTTAATAAACATATTGTCATACATAACGTTTGATAAGAAAGTTATTGCATTTGGCACATTGATTGAACTAGTGGTCACTAAATCATTATAAACATCTGCTTCTGAAATGGTCTCATCGATCATGTAATTGAATCCATCTCGGGACACAGGTAAAAAAGAAATAGTACCAACAATTTCACCGACATCATTAATAACAAGCCAAGTGGCGCTACCCGCATGGCCAATCGCTTGCATCAAATAATCTTTCTGTTGAAAAACCCCTCTTTTCAGACAGTATCCTTCAATAATTGTTTTATCTGCATTTGTCGCCTTTCGTATAATATGTTTTGTACCGATTAGTTTACCACCATATTCCTGATCTAGATAATCGACGGCGTCAAACACCCCGCGCAACGAAGCATAACTAATGTAGTCAGCGAGGCTTTCATTTACCTTGCTATTTAGCCTGGCTTTTTCAAGGCGGGAAAGCTTAACATAGCCCTTATCCCGAAGCTTATTGCCCCAATCAATATACTCAGTGTTGTTTAACGGATTTCGTTTGAACAAACGCCATGAACTATGTCTACAGAGCAAGCGAATACACGCAATGAAATCATTAATTTTTTGGTCACTTGCTTTTAAATCCCCAACACGCTCAGCAAACTCGCTGACTAAATAAGCAGCATCCGCCATGATTTTTACTTCATCAGTTTCAGATAGCTCTTTTTGAGGTCGAGGTGAAAATTTAATGTCGATTTCCTTTTTTTCTAGAATATATCGACTCATGCTTAGTCGGCTAACATTTGCGTAGAACAATTCAACTTCCCATTTAAAAATGGAGCGCATTAATAAAAACAAGTAGGGATTACGTGCCCGTCGTTCTCTGGAATTCATTAGCGGTGATTATCTGTGAGATAATCAAATCTACACTTTTACTGTTATCTCGGGTTTCCCGACGTTTCATTAAAAGGACATTTGTGTAGACAGTCAGATGGAGTCATCTGATACCATTTAGTTCACTGGATAAAATACCACATCATGGCAGATCCAAGAAAAGCCGCTGAAGAAGCAGCAAGAGCCGCCCAAAGGGCAGCTGATGAAGCACGGCGTCGGGCTCGCGAGGCTCAGGAAGCAGCTCGCAGAGCACGAAATTAATTTAATGATCTGGAACTACTGTGGGGTGCACACCACATGGTTCCAAATCAAATTAAACTAACAAAATCATGAAAATGAAAATAAAAGTAAGCAGACCAGTTTTCAAAATATCGCATCTGCTGTAACCGTAAAGAATTCACCAGTTGAAACCAAATTATAATAATGAAAACTTCAAACACACGTCCAACCTCAAACTGGTTGGAGACACTTAAAAAAGATGTTGCTCAATTTAACTGGAAGGAATTCCAGGAGCAATTAAAGATCCTGCTGAAAATGCAGGGCAAGGGTATCGATCCCTTTAAGATGATTGTATTTATTATCGGTGCGATTTTCACCTTCGTAAGTTTCACAGGCATGATCTACGGCTATATAAGGGCATATAACCGTTTCATGCGTCCAAAGGAAGAAGCCCCGCGTCTTGACAATTTGCCGTTCATCGTAAAGTTCTCGATGGTGCTTGGAGGCCTGTGTATTTGGATTGCCCTCTATGGCGGCTTGTACGTGATCTATAAAGTCTTTGGAACGTTGTTTCTATTCGACCCGCACATGATCGCTTTGTTGCTCGGCTACTTAGCGTTCAACCTTGCGGTATCCTACGTGGTCTTTTTAAAGTTTAGAAACTGGCGCACCAGCATCTATAATTATATGCTGGATCGTGGAAAGTTTGCCAGCGCACAGTATATGTCAGCCGACCAAATGAATGAGCACACTGGCAAAAAAGGCTTTTATATGGGCGGTAATCTAACTTACGCCGACAAAGGGCACTATTTACTCGTAGGGGGTACCAGATCAGGAAAGGGCACAAACTTAATTATTCCAAACCTGCTTGGTGTAGGGGGTAATGAAAGCAGCTTCGTAGTGATTGATCCCAAGGGAGAGAACTGTAGCATCTGTTCAAATTATTTAAAATTACATGGGTATAAAATAGTCACTATTAACCCATGGGATATTTTATCAGGATTTATTACACAAAAATCCAACTATAATCCATTAATGATTTTGTTTGATAAAACCAGCAAAGACCTTGTTGATGATGTGATGCTGATCGCAAGTCTAATTATTCCAACTTCTGACGACGATCACAATAAATTTTTCAGCCTAAGCGCCAAGAATGTGCTGGCCGGTTATTTGCTACACCTTGTAACAACTAACAAGGTGGAAAAACCTACCCTCACAGTTTTATTTGAATGGCTAAGATATTCCGGGGAAGCCTTTGATAATTTGCTGGCAGATATGGCGACAAGCACTGACCCGGTTAATGGACATGCAGTACGTAATTCAGCCCATGAAATTCTTAAGATGATGGGCTCTGAAGAAACTTTTGCAAGTATCGTTGCCCACATTTTGGAGGCCACAAATTTCATGAAATCATCCAGTCTTCAGGCCGCTATGGAATCAGAGTTTGATCCTTCCACGATTGCCGATCAAAAGACGGCAGTATTTATTGTGATTGGTGTAGACAAATTGACCTCTCACGCTGCATGGCTTCGTTTAGTGGTTACTTCTATCATGCGGGCTTGTGTCCGGAAGCCTTCAAAGCGTCGCATCACGTTTATCGTAGATGAATGTGCAGCACTTGGCAGAGTGACCGAATTTGAACAGGCACTTGCCGTATATGCCGGATTTAATATATCTATGTGGTTAATTTATCAGGATCTTGCTCAGTTACATGCTCAATACGGTGATAAATGGGAAAGCATTATTGCAAATTGTTATATCCGGCAGTTCTCAGGAATCAAGGACAACTTTACTGCAAAATACGTTTCGGACCTCATGGGGGAAACGAGCAATATAACTTATTCGACAAGCTGGCTGGGAACCATCACTGCATCCGAACCAAACTTTAGAATGTTAGCGACCCCAGATGAAGTGATCCGTATGTCCAGCACTAATATCATAACATTTATTGGTGAAAATCCGGTTACTATTATTCCTAAAAATCCATACTACAAACGTGCCGATTTGAACCCCGGCGGTGTTCCTGTTTACGATTTAAATCCCTATATGCAGGATGAGCTCGTATAGAATAGTTCCGATCCCGATCTTCCAGCAGCTGAGCTATGTACTAGTGAACCAAGTCAACCTGTCAGGAAAACTACTGCCGGTTTACAATGCAACTTTTACTTTTCCTGGCAATACCTGTGCGATAAAGAACGATGAAGTGATCCTGTATCCGGGCAGGTATTATAACGTGCAATCAGATACTTATCACCTGCCTGATCTTGACAATAACGATGAAGTAAGGTAGTGTCACCCTACAGGTGCAAGACATAGTTTGTGGTACCAATAACCCTACGGGTTTTGGTTTCCACAAACTGCCTTGCCAAGGGAGCCGCTGCGCTTTTCCCTCTGGACACCCTTTCGCCGCCCAACCGCTTTCAAAAAGAATTGACATGGCCCGACCTTCAAAAGACGCTGGTAACAGGCGTGTTGTGATCGTGCGCATACGCGTCACGATGGCAGAAAAAATACAGCTGCAGAACCTCGCGAGAGAAAGTGGTTACACAATCAGCGACATGCTGAGAAAAAACGCATTTGGTGCAAAACCATTGTTGCGCAAACCCGGGCCGGAGCGAGAGCTGCTACTTAGATTTTTAGCTGAGCTTGGTAAGCAGGGCTCAAATTTGAACCAGCTTGCCCGTCAGTGTAATCGGAAATCCGAAGATTTCGAAATACCGCTAAAGGCAATTGTTTACACAATGGATGAAGTAAGAGCGTTGGCAAAGCAACTCAGGGAAACATTGGAGGATGGTCATAAAAGGTAAAATTCGGGGTTCAGGAAGAGGTCTTGCAAGCTACCTCTTGGCTCAGAATGAAAATGAGGAGGTGACGGTATTAGACGTAGATGGCATGGCAAAATTCACGTCACAGGATCTACGCAATCTTCTTGGAGATATGTCACTAAATGAGCAACTGACCAAAAGCCGACAGGGATTATATCACGCGTCCATTAATCCTGGCGTAGAAGATTCAAAGAAGATGACCGATGCAGACTGGATGCTTAGCGCTGAAATTTTAGCGAAAGAGTTGGGCTTTGAAAACTCAAGAAAGGCAATCGTTCTACATACTAAGCTAGGTAGACAGCACGCTCATTTGGTTTTTGAGCGCTACGAACTTGCCACTAATAAGATGATTCCGATTTCGCATAATTATCGAAAGCATGACCGTGCAAGGAAGAAGATGGAGGAGGTATTCAATCATAAAGCGACACCCACACGTAATCCACACCAACCGAAATTAAAGAAGATGCTTACAGCTATTTGGAAGGAAACGGGGGATGCAAAATCATTCATCCATAAAGCAAAGCAACAAGGCTATATGATTTCAAATGGATTTGACAAGATACCGTTTATGGTCGTCGACAGCACGGGGAGGTCATTCCCTTTGGCCCGAAACCTGGACGGAATTAGGATTAAGGAAGTTCGTGACCGGTTTGCCTTAACCGTCCTAATGGAAGAGAAAGAAGCCATTGCCCTGATGCGGTCCAAACAGCAAATCACGCTTCCAAAAGTGGCGCAGCAAGCGACGACAGACCAACGAATACAAGATGATGTAAAAATGCCTGGAGAAGAAAAAAGCCTACGGGATGAGTTCGCCGAAAACCTCGCCCGGATACGCGAACAACAGCAGGCAAAGCATAAAGGCCCGCGAATGAGATAATGAATCAATCACCGTTAAAAACTTCTGTTATGAATGATCAGGTGTTTAAAAATACTAGCAGGTAGTGGGATGAATATTACCGCTGCCGCAATGAAGCGCTCTGCCAATTTCAGGCCTACGAATTTCAGCTTAGTCAGCGGCTTCGCTTGCCTTTGGAACTGCTGCCGGAAGAGTGGAAAGAAAAGCTCAAAACAAAGCGGACGATCTGGACCAATGAATGGGGCATTGACGGCAGGCATGCGACTGCCATTCGTGCAAATGAAGTAAACCAGGCGCAACGCGCGGAGCAAAAAATCACCTAATTAAAAAACAAATATCATGAGTAAGAAACTTTCAGATCGGGAACAAATGCAATGGGATGCATTTGAAATCCTACAGAAGCAATCGCTTGACGAACTTATCCAAAGTGAAATCAGTATACGCAAGGAATTTGGGATGGTGGATGCCAATTTGCCTTTTCAATCACGCAATCAAATCCAGCGCGACCGTCAGGCATGGATCGACGAATGGGGTGCCTTAGGCCAGAATGCAAAGATGGTAATAGACCAGCAGCAGGAGGCTAGTAAGGAATACGAGATGGCTAAGCAGCTGGATGAAATGTTTCAGCATGCAATTGAGGATGATCACGTGAAAGAGAGAATAAGCCACGCCATAGAAGAAAAGGATGCTGTCTTCAGTTATTATGAGTTGAAAGATTTGCCCGTTCCTAATGCAACCCAACAACGTTTTGCGGTCCGAATGCTTGAGTTAAAGGATGTTTATGACGGGAAGTATTATGAAGAGCGTAGGACGCTTGATGATCACGATTTGGCCCATGAGGAGGAAAGCCTGGAGGATTTGATCAAGCAGCATGAAATTATCAGGATGCACTATCAGCGGGCCGAATACATTCCTAACACATCGGATCGGTACATGATAAGCGAGATGTATTCTTTCAGGGCTGAAATACTTGCCCACAACCTACCGGAAGAATGTGCAGAAATACCAGAAATTGCTGAAGTGGACGCTACGATCCAAAAATATCATGAAGAGCGCAGGGAAGAATGGGAGGTTGAGCGGTGGGAAGCACAACAATTTTCACAATACAAAATGAAGAAGGATTTACCCAATGACGAAACGGTGCAGAAACGCGAAGAATTTTTGGAGCAATTAAAGAGCGTTCAAGAGCAAAATCGGCAATCAGTGCTTAGGCCCAAACCACATTAGGTCACATTGTGCCATTGGATCAATGTTGCAGCCTTGGCATCGTCCTTAAAACCGGCGTTGATTCGATCCTGATCATAGGCCAGGTTTAAACCAAGACAGCCGCCGATGGCTTTGCGTAAAGCATGATCAATCCATTGCCAGTCATAAGCATTCAAGCGATAAAAAACTTTGTAACTAATGATTTCTTTGGTGATTTCGCGGATGAATGGTTCCACGGTCAGACCATGGACATGCGGATTGTACTGGTCACCGCCATAATGCATCAGGGCCTTAAGGGCCAGGTGTCTGTAACGCGGAAGACTTTTAGGATCATGCAGTAGATATTGGTTTGTAAACGTACAGCCGTACAGACCGCCATCAATAGCCACTGTTGTATCTCGGACAGTTTTATCAAGCTGTTTTGTTGAAGACGACATGTTTCACACCCTATAAACCGGAGAACAGTAAAAGAATATTATCACACCATTTTTAAAAAATCAATCAGAATGAAACAACCAATCCCGGACTTCATGAAGAAGTACTACGATGGAAGTGATGAAGAGGGCAAAGTATTCCTTGAACAAATGGCGGAGCAATATGAACGCGAACGCCAGAAATATATGCAGAATGAGTTTGTACAGAAAACGGCCTTTCAAACAGACTGGAACAGAGTTACAGGCAGCAATAAGCAATTGGACCCTGATGAAGCTGTAAGTCACATCAAAGAAAAGTTTGAAGCACGGGCAAAGGAATTAGCCGGATGGTACGGTTACGCGGAGGACGAAACAGTCGTTCAGGACGAACAGCAATCGACCGACAAAAAACCAATGGAACGCCAGCAAGCGAAAGACCCGTCCCAGGTAGAGGAACCTAAGCTAGAAGGGAAACCTTCACAGGAACAAAACCCGTTGACTGAGCGGGAAGCGTTTCTGCAAAATCTTGCTTCCGTAAGAGAAAAACAGGATAGTAATGAGACAAAGCTTGCGCCTTCAGAAACCCAGTCTGGTAACGAAGAAAGCCCTGATCAGCCACAGGCCACGAAAACGCAACGGGAAGAATTTCTGTCTAACCTTGAATCAATGCGTGAACGTCAGCAAGCCCATGTACACCGTATGAAACACTAAATTTAATTTACCCATTCAACTTAATTTATGGAGGTTATATGCCTTGAGGAAAGCGCCTTTTATGCACTGTTAGATCAGGTAGTGGATAGGATAAAAGAGCGTGAGCAGATCAACGAGGACAAGTGGATATCCGGCGAAGAAGCTATGAAAAAGCTACGAATATCCAGTAAAACTACGTTGCAAAAAATGCGCGACGAGGGGATGATCCGCTTCAGCCAGCCGGAAAAGAAAATTATTCTTTATGACGCTGCATCGATCAATCAATATTTAGACAAGCATGCCAAAAACACGTTTTAAATGGAAGACTCGCAATTTGAAGAACAGTTTACCAAAGGTTATAACAACGGCTACCTGTTAAGCCACTATGAACCGGGCCTGATGAATAAGCTATCGCTTTCAGGAGGTGACGAGAACCCTTACATCAAAGGCATGGGGGAAGGTAAGCGTGCCCATGAACGCGAACTATTTTTAGAAAATGTCGAAAAGAGCAGGGCCATGACGCAGGAAAATAAGAGGCCTAAGATGCGCTAAGGTTATTTCGACAAGGGCAGCAGTCGTGTAAAGAAGTTTAATCTTATTTCCGTCAGTGTTTTAATAAACGAAGAAACCAACCGACGGTGCGGCTTTCACGCACAATTATTTTCGCCAAAAACATCTTTCCAAATAAGACGATTTTTCCCCGCCCACCAAAATATCAGCACGTTCAAGACGCTTCAGCACTTCGGTTCTGAGGCGTTTTTGTTTCAACAACACCAACCAAAAAGGAAACCGAAATGAAACTCTTTACGCAAAGCCAATATGACAGACTGATTGAAAATGGCAAACCGGAAAACCGGGATAAAGATCACGCGCCGGTCGTCAAACTATTCCTGCCTGGTGCAAATGCTGCCTTTCTATTGAATGAATTGGATATAACGCAACCAATGGCCTTTGGCCTGTGTGATCTTGGCCACGGTTGCCCGGAGCTTCGGTACGTGGACCTTGATGAGCTGTTTAATCTTACAACCCCATGGGGAACAACCGTTGAGCGTGATGAGTACTTTGAAGGTCAATACCCAATGTCCATCTACAGTGAAGCGGCGCGTATTTGCGAGTATGTTACTACCGATGATGAATTGCTGCAACGGCTGGCAATCGCGAAGAAGAATCAGTTCCAATTAAAGCTTGAATAGATATCGATTAAAATTAAAGTGCCTGCCTAAACGCATCAGGCAGGCACTATTCAAAGCTGAAATTTAGTTGATTCCCCTAAGGGTTGTATTCCCATAGATCGCAATAATCAGTGCCACGGTCAGAGCCAAACCCGATATAGGCCTTATTGCCAATACTGAAAGCCGCCAGAAATATTCTGGTCGGCCCACCGAAATCCGGCATTTTTGTCCATTGCTTAGTCGTTCCTGAGAACTGGTAAATACTGTTGCTTGTTACATTCGTGTTCACAGTTGTGCCAGAGACGTAGACGTAGGCATTACCGCCAATTGTATAACTCGGGCAGTTGAAACGCTTAGGCATATCTACAGGTGCATATTGAACAGGAAAACCTGTGATTTTTTGCCATTGATTTGTGGCCGGATCAAACTCACAGGTTTGAATGCTATCCAGCGACAGATTGATGTTTACCGTATAGCCCTTACCATTGAGCGCAAAAGCTTCCGAGGACGTTGCATAGCTGTTGCCCGGCACAGAACTATTCAGGTTCGTCCACTGATCACTCGCCGGATCGTAAGAATAACTTTTGTCATTTCTGTAACCATCATCCGTTGACCAGCCGCAGCCATAAGCTTTGTTTCCAAGCGTGAACACCGCAGGCGCATACCAGCCATCATTAAACAGGTTTGATTTCTGCGTCCAGTGATCGCCAGCCGGATCATATTCCCAGATAGGCGTTTTACCGGTCACTGTATAAGTTGCCCCATCCGTCCAGAAGAAGCCTGCATATCCCTTGCCATTTATACCCATGGCAACCTTCAATCTAAAGATTGGCAGCTTGGTTTGCTCATTGCCGGGCAGTGTGGCTTTCGGGGTAAACTCATTGGTAGCCGGATCGTACTGCCAGAAAGTAGAGGCCAATATGGAAGGCCCCTGTACACTAAAATAAGCCTTATCCCCTAAAGTGAACAGATAGGTGGGTACGCATTTAACACTTAGGAATTCGCCCATTTTACGCCAGCCGCCACTAACGATAGGCGCTGCGCTTCCTTTAGTTAAGATAGCGGGTTCGATGTAATGCTCTCGCTTTGTACAAGCAACAGTCCCCAGCGTAAATAGCACCACAGCAATGACGGCCATTCGGCATGGGCCTATTGATAAACGATTTACTTTTTTCATTTTATTGGAAGGATAGAATTGCGAATGAAATTTCTGTTTAGGGTTGTCGTTGAAAAAATTTTTACTGGTTTAAGCCCATAACGTTTAATACCTGTGGGGATATCGCTTCCGCCGTCTTCTACGTCAGGCAATGTCAGCTAGAATACTTCGATATTAAAAAAGCAAGGCTGCTTGCCTCACTTTTTTAATGGTTGCTGGTGATCCTACTTAACCCGCTCGAGTTCGGCAGGCGTCATGTATTCGCCACCTGAACGCGTCGCCATTTTCAGGTGCTTTGTTGCTTCATCATAGCGAATGTCAATTGTCGCCCCGCTTTCTTGAGCGGTAAGCAGATCATGTTCCTTGTCATACACGAAAGATGTCGTGGCTGTTTCCGGTTTGCCGTCCTGGTACATCGTGTACTTATCGCCTTTGCGTTCGATTACGACAATGGGAGGCTTTTCATTACCTAACAGCATTGCCCACCTGCCGGTGAATTTATCCGCACCGTTAGAACAGGCAGACGTTAAAAGTAAAAGGAAAAGCGGGATCGTTGTTTTAAGTCCTGATTTCATGTTTGATTGTTTAAAATGTAGATTAAGAATTGCTTTGATAAATTTATTGAGCACCCAGTATTTTCAACAACTGAGGATACGCAGCTTGTGCCATCTCTTCTGAAAGACCACCCATAAGGTTTATACGCTCTTGTCCGTAGGAAAAAGTGATTGCGACATTCTTTTCAGCGTAGTCATTGATCAAACGCTTCATTGCTGCGTTTGAAGCCAGCTGTCCTGCCTGAATCGCTGTGCCAACACCTTTTGCGACTGCATAGGTTGCCGCCATTCCGGTCACAAATGCCGGAGATCCATAGGCAGCAACCAATGTGCTAGATTGATCTGTTTGTACAGCTATCGGTACTTCACTGCTGTACGGTGCCGTTAAGTAAAAGCCGGTGATACGGGACAAGGCAAAATGTTCGTCGTCTACAATGATCTCTTTTTGGGAAATAGAAAAGCTCTCTGGCTTACCTCGGAGATAATTAGAAACGATGAACACGGCTATTGGAACGACCACACTCATGA
Source organism: Chitinophagaceae bacterium (assembly GCA_965246905.1). Lineage (GTDB taxonomy): Bacteria > Bacteroidota > Bacteroidia > Chitinophagales > Chitinophagaceae > UBA1952. Next base: position 324,968 of record CBDFFZ010000003.1, on the reverse strand, counting down.
TAAAAAGGAAAAGCTCACTGCTGAGCAGTAAATACGGAAGAAATGAGAGCACGAATAGAAGCACCATCGCGGTAAACAAGCTTCCAATTCCATAGGTTGCCATCTTATAGGTTACAGTCACAACATTGTTTTCGGTCTTGATCGAAAAGTTCGGATTTGGATAATTTTGAGCATAGTTATTTGACGTCATAAACTGGATTTTACCGAATTAATGATTGGATGTTTCATCAGTTCCTTTTGCACGTTTGATCACGGCATGGACTGTGCTGGGATGCCATTTGGTGCCATCTCTTGAGTAGGTTGGTATATTCAGGCGGTTAAGTTCCGAGGTAATGGCACGGATCGTTTTAAAGCCATCAGCTTGCAGCCTTGTTATAATTTCGCTCATGCTTTTAGCAAAGTGTTGCGCATTTACCTTGTTGACCACAGAAAGAACATTGCGCCCATGGCTGCCAAGTTCAGTCCCACGTTCCTTTGCTATTTTCAACGACGCTTTGGTACGCAGGCTAATCAGGTCGCGCTCATGTTCCGCAAAAGCCACCATTACATGGATCATGAACTTTCCAGCGAATGGATTATCCACAGCCTTAAAATCAACGCCGGATTCCATTAGCTTTGAGACGAATGCAACGCTGCGGCCAAGGCGATCTAGTTTGGCGATAAGAAGCATGGCTCGTTCTTTCTTACAAGATGCCAACGCTTCTAAGAGCACAGGTCGATTGTTCTTCTTGCCGGATTCAACCTCGGTGAATTCACCGATTAACGTGTAGCCATTTGCGAGGGCAAAATCTCTGACAGCTGATTGCTGGGCGTCTAACCCCAAGCCACTTTTACCCTGCCGCTCTGTAGAAACACGGTAGTAGGTTATGGCTTTGATCATCTTTTGCTTCCTTCTATCCATAAGGCTTAGCCAAAAGATGAGGGGAGTAAAGATTCGGGGGTAAACGAACGTTTACCTTTGAACAAAACGCAAAGCTTTTAGCAAAGAATTGCTCTTAGCTTAGTACTAAAACAGCGTGAATAACAAGAAGATAGAGAGCCTACAAATTATAAGAATGTGCAAAATTCAGCCGCTTTTGTTCAGACACATACGTTGGTTTGCATACGAACAAATTTTTAAGACTAAACTCTTATCTAATTGGTAGCCTGTTGCATCTGGTAGGTAGTGCCTAAGTTGCCGATGGCTTTGCCATTACTACAACAGATGCCAACCCGCTTATAACGGAAATTCACAACAAGAACCCTCCAGCCGCATTAAGCGGCAGAATCCGATTGGGCGACTTGGCTTGAACCGCTTACTGACAGCGAAATTCAATCGATGTTTGAAATTGACTTGGATAGCAATATGAGTAATATGGAGGCCAAAGAATTCGATTTGCAAATATTAACTCAGCCAAATAAAGAAAATGAGCCGCCGATGTTATTTTAAAAATTACAGGCGTAGGGATATTTGTTAAGGTGAATTCTAAACTTTAAAAAAGGATTTTTTCAAAAATTCGGATTGAATTCAAATAAGTTATTATAACTTATGAGAATTTTAATTCGATTCTTTTTATTAATACAAAACCTTTAGCCTCATAATTCTCTCTTTCCTATTCTTAGCTGAATGGGAAAGAGACGAGTATTGATATCAGAATAAAGGCGTTTTTTAGAATTTAGCAGATTAAGAATAAGGCATTTGCCAAACACCTAGTATTCTTGTAAGCTTCGCAAGTAAATATTGAAGCTACCCTTAATGGGTGGCTTCACTTATTTGTTTCCTGCGCTGATTGATATGTCTTTGGATGGGCTGCGCGTCAAACTATAATCTTTATAGAAGTCTTGATATTCAAGCAGCTTTAAGACCGTCCTGTTGAAGAGAACTTCATATACTCTTGTTGATATCAGGTCCTCGTGAATTCTCTCAGCATCTGTGTAATCTGTTGAACTGTGAGCCATTTTGTTTCTTAATTTAAGCGCTGTCTTTTCCGATTTACCGATTTTCAAATCAAGTAACGAGAAAAATTTTTGCATTTTCTCATTTGCACCTTTCCTGAATGCGCCGAGGACTTTATTCACGATTATTTTTCCGTCAGGTATCTCTAAGAGTCTTGTCTTAATTTCATCAAATTCTTTCCCCAACTTTTCTAAGTAGTCTACCTCAGAAAGATAAATGAGATTATCGTTTCCCGTTAGTTTAAGGAAATTGCCAGCTAATATCTCAATGGCGCTTGCCAATACCGGTAAATTAGTACCCACTGGCAGTTGTGCTGAAATCCAACGCCTGGAGATGGCTTGGTTAATCTGTAACTTTTCCTGTAACTCAAGATATTTTGGAAAAATCTTATTGATTAATAGCCAGAATTTGCCCCAATCGTGGTGCATATTAAAATGTATCGGCGGCATTGGTTGACTATGCGTTAACTCCAGCCTCGGGTCTTTTAACCTGGCCTCAGCAAGCTGGTCGTTATGAAGTAAAGTATATCCAGTTGAATAGAGTTCGCAGCCAAATAAAAAACCCACAAAATGGGCTAGATCATCAATAAATTCCGCGTGTGCACGGTCCACATTACTATCTCGAAACTCAAAACAAAGTCCACGTAAATTCCCGCCAATGTATTTGTCGGGTACTTTAGCGATGATACATTCCAACACATCAGTCTTTAGGATAGTAAAATCTCTGGTGAATTCACTGCCATTATAATCCCCGGCATCGTCGTCATATTTATCGACCCCACGTCTTATTTTGATATGTGGTTCATTGTATTTTCGAAAGGTTGTGCAGTCAAAGTGCGCCTCAATTCCACTCACAAGAAACCATTCATATTTGGTCCTCACTTTTGCGTCGATCTCATATTTAGGATTAGTAATCCTAATACTGTCTAAAATTAGCTCGACATCAAGGACCTGTCTTTCATTACTTTTATTTGAGGCATCCTTTATCAGATTTCCGAATGCGCATCCGGCTAATTCCACCACGTTATTTGCCTTATCTAGGCAAATAAGCTTCTCATCAACAATAATATTTCCCTTACCAACAAACTTGTTTCTTGAATGCACTTGCGAATAAAAACCACTTCCGGAAATCTTGCCTTTTAATTGGTAATAGTCGTCGCGCCATACTTCGACAATAGTATCTACTGGCAGCATTGTGCCATCGCTGTCAAACTTTATCGTCTTGAGGACTATTGGATAAACAGTATTTTCCCACTCGGTTATTGGAGATACGTCATTTGATTTCAACATGATGAGAACAGGCTTGGTAGAAGTAAAATTTTATTATGTTGGATCGACGTAAGCATGCGATAAAGTTGATAATAATAAACTGTCTTTATCTATGATAAGCGGGTTGAATGAGATGAAGATAAGAACCTATAAATTATAAGATTGTCGAAAATTCAGCCATCTTTTATGGATAAATAGCTTGGTTTGCCTATGAACAAATTTTACGGATTTATTCTGTATTTTCATTCCAATTAATCTCTGTAATTAATCGTAATGAAGGAAGGAAAGGCAGAATACTATCAGGTTAAAATATCGGCGAAAGATTTGCTTGAAGTATTTAGCCGACGGTATGGGCCGATTGAAAATTTGAAGTTTGAATGGACCGCTTATTACATCGTAGACGAAAACGACATTGATCGGCAACTTCAGTTATCGGAAGTGATTCAGCGCCGCTTAAGTAGCACATTGATTGAATTTGAGGCAAAGCTTTGGGATTCTCAATCTTATGATGACGATCTAGCAAACAGGAAAATGATCGAAGATGAATTCCAAATCGCTGAGGCAATTTCCGAAAAAACCGATGGGTTATTGCCCTTAACTTTTATTACAGCCAGATTCAGGGACCTTGACGCGAAAGGTATTCCAAATTCTGAAGCAGATATTTGGCTGGAATACGGAGATGTATAAACAATTATTTTAAAAAGCATCCCCTAAAGAACTAGCAGCGCTTTAAATAGAACTTATTTAGGAAACAGCCATTAAACACAACCAAAAGACATACTTTTGTGAAAATCACACAAACAAGACTATGCTTATCGAGTTTACTGTAGGGAATTTTCGTTCATTTCGTGACATGCAACAATTAAGCATGATTGCGGCTCCTTCTCGAAATGGCGAACTGGGGATGGATGAAGAACCTGTATTCGAAGCTGCTGGTGTACGTCTTTTGAAAAGCAAAGCAATTTTTGGAGCTAATGCCAGTGGTAAGAGCAACATTACTAATGCAATGGCATGCTTTCATCAGATGGTCGTACGGTCTGTAAGCAATGAAGGGATAGGTAAAACAATTTGGGAAGAACGGTTCGGCTTACTTACAGATTGGGATGACGAGCCAGTTTTTTTTCAACTATTATTTGTTCACGAAAATTCTATCTACCGCTATGGGTTTCAGATAAAAAATGGGATTGTTGATGCGGAGTGGCTATTTGGTCGACTCAATAAACAAGAAGTGAAGTTTTTTACTCGTGGACCTGGTGGAATTGATATTGTCGAGACGAATTTTAAAGGTGCAAAGACCTATATTGATTTAAGTCTCAATGGCGAACATGAAGTATTTCGTCCCGATAGCCTGTTTCTTACTGGCACGGCGCTCATGGGGAACAAAACTGCATTGGCAATTCGCAAAACTTTAGGCCACTTAATGTTAGTTGACGGCTTAGGTGACGCAATGGGTAATCAGTTAAGTATGCGATGGTTAGATAGCGGCGATGACAATCAACAAGCTGCGATACGTAAACTGATGGGTGCCGTTGATCCAAGCATTAAAGACATACAATTACTAGATGTCCCTGACGAAAAGTTTTCTAGCCTATCTCCTGAGCTTCAGGACGCTTTACGAAAGACAGCTGGCACAAATCCCAAAACTGTATATACTTTTCGTGAGCGGTATAATTCTTCAGGTGAATCTACAGGGTTAATACCTACAACATTTTCCGAGTGGGAATCAGAAGGAACAAAGAAACTCTTTGCTTTGAGCGCGCCAATTTTTACTGCTCTTCTTCATGGGCGGCCTTTTATTATTGATGAATTTGATGCTCGTTTTCATCCTCTAATTACTGAGAAAATCGTAAGTCTCTTTCATAACAAAGATACCAATCCGCATAATGCGCAACTTATTTTTGTAACTCACGATGCAAGTCTTCTTAATCGAGCCTCGCTTCGTCGAGACCAGGTATTTCTCGTGGACAAAGATCGGTATGGCATTAGTAGCGCTAAGACTCTCATTCAATTCAAAGGTGTTCGAAAAGATGCCTCCTACGAAAAAGAATACTTGCAAGGCACTTATGGAGCAGTACCTTTCCTTGGCGAATTAAATCACATTATTACGACTCTTGTAACCGATGGCATATCCGACGCTGAATAAAGACGAGCGCAATGCTCAGTTTCTTCTTCAACAGCAAGAACTCGGCGTTTTACCCGAGTCTGTAAACTACTTAGAAGACGATATTTTACCGGCTAAGAAATTCTTGTTGGTATGTGAAGGAGCAAATACCGAGAAATATTATTTTGAAGCCTTTCCTGTCGCTACCAAAACAGTTGAAGTCCTTGGTGGATATGGTGGAAGTAAAATGTATCTAGTAGATAAAGCAAAAGCTTTCGCAGACGACGAAAAATATGCCGGATACGAAGTTTGGTGTGTATTTGATTTTGATGTTAAGTATGGTCATCCAAACCAAAAGCAAGATTACGACAATGCTATCGCTGAAGCCTTACGTGTTGGTTTTCGGGTTGCGTTTTCAAACGATTGTTTTGAATTATGGTTTTTGCTACATGACAGATTAATTAATGGCCAGCACCACCGTACGGAATACTATGAGATGCTTACTGATCTATGGAGAGCACATTTGAATAACCATAGCTATGAATCTTCTGGAAAAGAAGCGTCGGCTTGTGAAGGTCTATACAAAAGATTAGAATCCTCTCAATCTCAAGCCATTAATTTTGCTAAACGGCTGCATAGCCAGCAGGCAGCAGGCATACCATATCATCAAATGAACCCATGTACTACTGTTTACGAGTTGGTGGAAGAGCTAAATAAATACCTTAAAAAATAACTGTGAATTTTAATGTTTGCAACAAGATGTATTTTGAATAACGATCTTTGAATTAAATATACTTCCTATGCCTGCAAGAAATACTAGCCTTGAAATAGCTAAAACAGAGTATTCCATTTCTATTGAAGAAACTGGCTTATTGAAAAAAGAGCTAACAAACATTAGAGAAGAGGCACTCGATAATCCGTATATAGAGGAGACCTTAAGATCCCTTAAAGGCGGAGCTTACAGAGGTGCAATTGGTTCATATTGGAATGCGGTTGTTGATGACTTAAGAAGGAAAGTGGAGCATAGGAGCCTAGATCTTTTCAATAAGGAAATGACCTTTAAAAAAACGATTAAAACTTACGAAGACTTTCAAGACCACGTTACTGACCATGATTTGATCGAAGGTGCTTTCAAAATTGGTGTGTTAGGATGGGAGGCTAAAAAATTGTTGCATCAAGCGCGAGAGACTAGGAATATATTTGACGGACATCCTAAGAGCTCAACACCTAATATATATAAGGTATTGAATATGATTTCAGATTGTAACAAATACGTCCTTTCCCAAGAGGCGATGCCTGAAATCATTGATATTGATAGTTACATGGGAATAATGGACAGTTCAACTTTTTCCAAAAATGAAGCTGCTATTGAACAAGCCTTTAGTGATCTTCCCGAGATTTACAAATCAGAACTAATAAATAAATTTTACAGCACTTACATTCACGACAGCACTTCTCTGGAACTTAGAGGGAATATCGAATTTTGTGCACCGATATTATGGTCATATCTTTCTAAAGATCAAAAAGTGCAGATTGGTAAAAGGTTTGACCGAGAAATTGTCGGCGGCGACCAACTGAAAATTGATAAGGGTATGGATTTTCTTACTCTAATAAAAGGGTTTAGATACGTATCAACGGCAACAAGAAAATCAATTTATACACCCGTTATTGTTGAATTGGAAAATTCAATTACAAATTGGACAGCTGAAACCAATGCTGTAAGACATCTTCGCAAATTAGGCACAACAATACCAACTGATTTAGTGGGTAGATATGTAGCTGGACTTACTCTAGTGTACGTTGGCACTAAGGGATATAGCGCGAGATATGGACGGACAGACTTTTATGCTGATACAGCCATAAGTACTGTGAAAGGTATGTTTGAGAAATTTGATGCTACTGCAACAGAAGAATTCATCGACTTTGTGAAAAAAAATGATGATCTACATCAAAGAATTAAATATCCTGAAAAACTAAGTCGACTGCGTGAAATCGGCAATATTTTAATTGAAAATGCTAGCATTAATGAAGATCAGGAAGAGTTCTTAAATATCATGACTGATAAGGCACGTTACGGTGAGTTCACGAAAATGTTGAAATATAGCTGACAATATTTACAGCTATATAGCGGTAAACGGTAAAACTCGGAATATAGAAAAACGTTTTAGAAATTATCAATCTGATTGATAACATACTGGATAGGAATATATTGACATTAAAAATAGTTTGTGCTAAGAATTGACAACAGGAATTGCTCAGAAGCTTTTCCTGTTTTTTTGTCGCTGATTCGGAGCAAGTATGTCCTATAATGAATTTGATGGTCTATTCGGCGTTGCGGAAATCGATCTCATTTATCAGTCCCAGCCTGATCTCAATGAACGCCCGCAGGTGAGGTGTGCGGAGGAGGCGCAAGCAATATTTAGTCAAGCTTGGGATAAAAATAAAATAGACTTGCTAGAGGAAAGCAAGGTGATACTTCTTAATCGTGCAAATAAGGTTTTAGGGATTTATAATAATTCATCCGGAGGTATTACTGCAACGGTAATGGATATCAGACTCATTTTTGCTGCAGCACTAAAGTCGAACGCTACATCGATTGTGCTTGGGCATAACCACCCTTCTGGAAATCTTACACCGAGCACTGCAGACAAAGCAATAACTGAAAAATTCTTCGAGGCAGGCCGGTTGTTAGATATTCAGGTCCTCGATCACATCATCATTTCACGACACAGTTACTACTCCTTGGCCGAGGGCAGGGAAACTAAACTAAATGGTATAACGCCTCAACTATAGCGGACCAATTACAGAATCGCTTTAATTAATAAGGAGCTGGAATGCGCAAGTATAACTTGATCGTGATTGATCCCCCGTGGCCAATTAATAAAATTCAACGACGGTCGAGGCCAAATCAGCATAGGCCGCTTGATTATAAAACAATGGATTTCGAGAGAATAAAGGAACTTCCAATAGAACAAATTGCCGATGACAACGCTGTTATATTCCTTTGGACGATTCAAAAATTTCTACGCCTGTCTTTTGAATTATTGGATGCTTGGGGGTTTCGTTATCAACGCACCTTAACCTGGGATAAACAGAATGGCATGTGTCTGTTTGGATTTCACCATAGAACAGAGTTTATTCTGTTTGGGTATAAAGGCAAGCTTAACATGTACCCGCGCCAGAAAGCGGTGCCTACATTACTTGTCAACAAGTCGGGAAGGCATTCGGCAAAGCCGGATAGCTTTTATTCAATGATTGAACATTTTGGTAATAAACGTATTGACGTATTTGCAAGAAACGAAAGATCGGGCTGGGATGTTTACGGCGATGAGGTAAATAATTCAATTACATTCCCCAAAAGAGTTACTACTTTAGAAGGCACTAGTTCAGCAAAATGCCCGTTGTTGTCGGATAGTTGTCGAAAAGAAAAAAGCGGTTAAGAGTTTTAGCTCTTAACCGCTTGATTTTGACCGTGGTGTGGGCCGGGATCGAACCGGCGACACATGGATTTTCAGTCCAATGATCGAGAGTAACATAAATATTTTCGAATCAAGAACTGAATTTTACGTTAACGCGTGTAAAAATTGGAGTAAAATTTTCTACGCAAACCTAAATGGACAAGCTAAACGGTTGTCATTCTTGACTTCTCAGCCATGTTAGTAGTTCCACTTGGATTCGAATCGAGGACGCGCTAACTCAATCAAGCTTAACCTTTGGACAATTTATTCAATCTTTAATTTCAGTATCAATTGCATCAAAAATTCATTTTTCGTGCAGATTTCGTGCAAACAAAAATGACTTATAGCAAATTAAGCTATAAGTCATTGATTTTCAGTGGGCCCACTAGGACTTGAACCTAGGACCACCTGATTATGAGTCAGGTGCTCTAACCAACTGAGCTATAGGCCCTGTTCCGGATACTATTATTCACAGCTTTCCGAAAGTGAGCGCAAATGTAAAATTATTTTTGAATTATCAGCAGACCTGCACGCTAAAATCTTGCAGTTATTAAAGATTTTTCAGAACGAAGGTTTATGTCGCCCGCACCAAAAAGTCCTCTGTATTTTTACAGGATTTTTTTTGATTATATAATTGATATCAAAGAAACTATTTCTTATCAGCACTGCGCTGTAAAAGCTCCTTCTTAGGATGGCTCAGCTCATAATTGATAGCTTTCGTTTCAGGCTGGCTCCATTCCGTTGGATGCAGATATTTGCCCTTGTTTTCCTGCTCTTTTGCTACTTCGGGCACCTATGCGGTGGGCATTAGCATATTTGTCCTGGCGTACGCCTGTTACCTGCCAGCTTACCTTCACGTTAGGCTGAATAATGCAAAATTATTCCTTCACGGTGTATAGCAAGCTTACTTTATTAGGACATAGATTTGCCGGCAGATAATTCTACAGTTCATGATCGAAGGCATCCGGTATATTATTTTCGACCTCGGCGGCGTATTGCTTAATCTTGATTATGCGGCTACTGAAAGGGCTTTTGCTGCGCTTGGCATACCGGACTTTAAGGAACGATTTTCACAATTGCAACAAAATAATTTTTTTGATGATTGGGAAACCGGCCATCTTTCACGCGCAGATTTCATTAAGGGAATGCAGGATGCTGCTGCTACCAATTTGAGTGAATTGCAGATCACTGACGCCTGGAATGCTATGCTCCTTGATTTTCCGCTGCAGAGGCTCCAGCTTTTACAGCAATTGCGCCTTTATTACGACCTTTTCCTACTGAGCAATACCAATGAAATTCATGAAGCCGCTTTTAATGAAAAACTTATGAAGACTCATGGTTTCCAGACTGTCGCCCTATTCTTCGACCGCATTTATCTCTCCCACAGGGTGGGCAAAAGAAAGCCCGGGAAGGAAATATTTCTTCAGATATTAGAAGAAAATGAGCTCCTGCCAGAGCACACTTTATTTATCGATGACAGCCCGCAGCATATTGAAACCGCAAAATCAATGGGCATACAAACCATTTATCTTGAAAAAGGAATGACAATTGAAGAACACATCTTTCTTCCAAAATGATCAGCGTACTTCTTCGTAATCGATATAATCTCCGCCTTTTGCGGATGACGATGCAGATACGGGTGCAGGCTTTGAAGGCTGATGCGGTGCGGAGTTATTAAAGCCTTGCTGCATTTGATGTAACCCCTTCCGGGCCTGGCGCATGACGCGCACTACCGGCCATACGTAGCGAAATAGGAACCGGATAAAAAAGAAAAGCAGCAGAAAATAATATGATTGCTTTCATAGGATACCAAAGTTACACGTGAAGGTATAAAGCAGCGTTAAAGAAATTCTAATTCGTTACTTTTCATCAAACTGCTTTTCCGTAAAATTTTTTAATAAATACACTACTCATCATCAGCAAAAAAATACTTTATGACTAAAAAAAGCAAAGCACTTCTTATTGTTGGCAGCTTAGTGCTTATTGGTGCCGTGATCGCCGCGATGATCATTAATAAGCCGCATAGAAAGGCAGAGGATGAAAAAGGAATGCAGGTAACGGTTACCGAACTCGTGCAGGCTTATCAGAATAGCGAACCGGAGGCCAACAAAAAATACCTCAATAAAACCCTTATTGTAACCGGTACGATCAGGGAAAGCGGAAAAAATCAGGCCGGCCAGCCCACCGTTCTTTTTGATTCAGAGGACCCGATGTCGTCCGTGTTTTGTACGATGCGCGATAAGGACCTACAGTTGCAGGCAGGATCGCCTATTGCGCTCAAAGGTTTTTTGCTCTGGCTTCACTACCGATGTGCTGCTTACGGATTGCATTTTAAACGCAAAATAATGTTATGTTTGTACACGGGTTATTTAAGACTTAATGTAAAATTTGCAATGTGATTTTGAAATGCTTCATGTTACTATAAGTAAACTTCTCCGGCTAATAGCCATCTAATATTTTATGAAAAGAGCGTTACTTTTATTAATTCCCTCCATCTTGCTTCTTGCCGGTTGCTTTTATGATAAGGAAGAAGACCTTTATAAGAGCAATTGCGCTACCACAGACATCCGGTATATCAATGTTGTGAAGCCCATTATAGATGCTAACTGTAATATTTCAGGATGCCATAATTCCATTACCAATGCCGGCGGATATGATTTGTCGGACTATACTGGTGTAAAATTGATTGTTGATAATGGTAAGTTGATTGGCAGCATAACCCATGCATCCGGTTTTTCAGCAATGCCGCAGGGGCGGCGAAAAGCTATCGGATTGCCAGATCAATCAAATAAGCTCGTGGGTAAGTAGCGGCGCGCTGAATAATTAAACAAATGCACTTTCTCCTCTTTGAAAAATATATTTAAATGAAAAAATTTACTTTTTGTATTACTGCTGGCACTTACATTAAGTCCTGCTTCTGCTCAGAAATATTTTACCCGTACCGGGAAAATCAGCTTCTTTTCCCACACACCGATGGAGGATATCAAAGCGGTAAATAATGAGGTGAATTCTTTGATAGATGCTGCTACCGGCGAGGTACATTTCATTGTGCTCATTAATAGCTTCAAGTTTGAGAATGCCCTGATGCAGGAGCATTTCAATGAAAATTATATGGAGAGCACAAAGTTTCCCAAAGCTGAATTTAAAGGTACTGCGGCAAATATTAATGCGGCCCAGTTAACTACCGCCGGCACTTATAATACCACCGTTACCGGCAAGCTTACCATACATGGCGTAACTCATGATGTTTCTATGCCCGGCACAATTACCGTTAAGGATGGCGCTGCAACGGCGGTTACAAAATTCACCATTAAAAACGGCAGATTATAGTATAAAAGTGCCTACGGAGAAAGTTGCCAAAACCATCGATATTACGGTTACTTCGATTCTCCTGCCTGTAAAAAAATAATTTACTGCTCTTAAAAACATACATGCGTATTCATAAAATTCTATGCTGCACTGCTGCAATACTGGCTTTTTCTTTTTCTCTGAATGCACAGATTGTTGATACAATTGCCAGTGCTAAAAGTGCGATGGATGAGCTCATGGATAAAGGTCTTAATCCGAACAAGCAATTCGTAATTGCCACTTTAAAGCTACCCGTGTGATCAATGGTCAGAGCAATGAGAACCTTGGCGGCAGGTGTATTGGATTTTATTATTCTTCACCGCTTCGGGAGGATCAACCAGGGCGCAAGTGATTTCTTTGGCCTGGATAATGCGAATACGCGCATTGGCTTTGATTACGGCATTACAAACTGGCTGATGGTAGGTATTGGCCGAAGCTCTTACCAGAAAGAATTTGATGGCTTCGCGAAAGTAAAAATTCTCCGCCAGACGGTAGGTGATCGTATGCCTATTACGCTAAGCTATGCAGGCACAATTATGACGCGTACGGATAAAGTAAATCTTGCAGATACAACTGCAACGTATTATTTCAGTAACCGGGTGAGCTATGCAAACCAGTTGATTATCGCCCGCAAATTCAGTGATCGTTTTTCCCTTGAGCTTACTCCTTCTCATGTGCATTACAATTTGGTGAAGGCAAGCTCCGATCCTAATGATGTGCTTGCTATGGGCATAGGCGGCCGTGTTAAGCTTTCGCGGCGTATTGCAATAACCGGTGAATGGTTCTATACCCTGCCCGGCGCTAAAATTGCTGGCTCGCTCAATTCACTCTCGTTAGGCATGGATATCGAAACAGGCGGCCACGTTTTCCAGTTGCATTTCAGCAACTCTACCGGCATGACGGAGCGCACTTTTATCGGGCAAACTACAGACGACTGGGCCGCGGGCGGCATACATTTCGGCTTCAACCTGTCGCGGGTTTTTACAATTGTGAAGCCTAAGGAGTTCAGATAGATTTTAAGCGCTATAGCGGCCGCTTTTTCTTTAATCAACACATTTTGGGGGCGGGATGTACAGCCGCAATCTTTCGTTGGTATATTCTTCCGACCGCCTCATGGAATAATTAATATTTTTGGGCTACCAATTATTCCAGATATGAAACCTATAGCCCGGAGACAGAGAATCAGCCTTACAGCCTTATTCATTTTTTGCCTTTGCATATCTTGCTGCATACGCAATGCACGGGCACAGGAAATCCATGGCTTCAAAATTCTGGCTATTCCTAATGGCATTACTCTTTTAAAATTTAAGGATAATATAGAAAAATGGGATTTTGCCAGGCCGGATCTATTTACGGTAAATGTAGATGACGGAGTAAAGTTGCGTGTGCTTTGCTTAGTGAATGAACCTGCCACCACGCAGATGAGTATTACCGAGGGCTCCCGCACGCATGTTTTTAACATCGAGATAAAGACCAAAAACGTTGACATCAATACATTCAATGGCTTTTATGACTACTCAGACCTGAAAGCTTTAAAAAAACTGATTGCTGCGGGCGTAATTGCTGCAAAGCCAAGTGTTACGGCTTCTGAATTGCCATTGGTAAGCGCCGCCAAACCGCAATCTACCGGCAAAGAGGCACAGTCCGCCAAACAATCAAAAGCAGAAAAAGCAAAAGCGGAAAAAGAACGGAAACAGCGCGAGAAAGAAGAAGCTGCTATTGCTAAAAAAGAAAAAGAAGAAGCCGATCAGCGGGCTGCAACGCTTGCACAGCAGCAGGCAGCCCAAAAGTCACAAGCCGCAGCTGCAGTAAAGGAAAAACAGCGCGCAAAGGACGAAGCGGATGCAAAGCTGGCTGCGGCTGATAAGGAAAAGAAGCGGCTGAAGGAGGAAAAAACAGCCCGCGAGCAATCGGCAAAGGAAGAAAAAGCGCAGCAACAGCGGCTCGATGAAGAGAATAAAGCTGCAACTGCGGCAGCTAAAAAACGGGATGAGGACGAGGCCAGAACACGCCGGCAGCAAGAAAAAGCACAGAAGGAAGCAGCCGCACGCAGGGATAAGGAAATTGCCGCAGCAAAAGAAAAAGACAAACAGGCATTGATTGCTAAAGCCGCTGCAGAGAAAGCCGCAGAAGATAAGCGCATGCAGGCCGCAGCGGAACGTAGCGCTGCCAAAAAACAGCAGGAAGAGGAAGCTGCACGACTAAGACAACAGGAGCTGGCAGCGCAGAAAAAGGAACAGGCGCTCGCGGAAAAGCAGCGCGCTGCTGATGAAGCAAAGGCACGCAAGCGCGAGGCCGACCTTGAAGCCGAACGCAAGCGGCAGGAAGACATTGCCCGCAAAAAACAGGAAGAGGTTGAGAAAGAAGAGAAACGCCAGGTAGCATTAGCTGCTAAGCTGGAGCAGGATCGTCTAATGCAGGAAGAACAGGAGGCGGAACGCCAACGCCAACGGGAAGAACGTGCCATTAAGGCTAAGCAGGATGCTGAGTTGGCGGCTGTAAGAGCTCAGGAGCGCAGAGATGCCCTGATTAAAAACCCTTACTGGAAATCGGAATGGCATAAGAAATACCCGGAGATCAATTTTGCAGAAATACCACCCGGACAAACCATTACCGGCGAATATTACCTGCCGAAAGATACGCTTGTAAATAATGCAGTGGCGCGGGAAGTAATGAATGACGAAGCGCACTTTAGCCGCAAATCTGACCCGGTAAATGCCGTAACAATGGTGATGGAGGGCATTACCTTTAGCGGCGTAAATTCTTTTTACCGCATTCGCGTAATCAATAAAAGTAAAGGTGATTTTCTGGTCGGTAAAATGATGGTCTCGTGGTGGAAAAAGGAAGGTGGAAGCTTTTACCTTATACCCTGCTACATTACTGAATTCCCTGTTGTTACTCCAGGTGAGGAGGCCGTTATTGTATATGGATGCCGCGGCGTAAATGCAACTGACAAAGATGATTTCCAGTTCTCGCTGAAAGAACGGCGGAATGAGGAGCAGGAGCTGAAGATATTTTATACAGGTGCACTTTATAATAAGGAACTAAATCACAAATAGGCATGCACAAGCTTTGGATCACAGGATTGTTTTTATGCACCGGGATGCTTTTAAAGGCACCTGAGGTAAATGCGCATATCGTTACTTTCTGCGGTGAGCAGATACCAATGGATAATGAATTTGTGGCACAGAAGCTCATGGATGTGATCCGGCATCAGATTCCCAACGTAAATCTCCCTGCGCTCAGAGCACGGGCGCTGCAATATTTTCCGGTTGTGGATGCTTACCTGGCAAAAAACGGCATTCCTGCCGATTTTAAATACCTGCCGATTGTGGAGAGTGGCTTTGCAGTGCAGAGCTCATCAAGGGTGGGCGCTCATGGCTTCTGGCAGCTTATGCCCCCAACGGCCAAGGAGCTGGGCCTCATCATGAATGGCGGTATCGATGAGCGGGAAGACATCAATAAATCTTCCGTCGCGGCCTGCAAGCTGCTGCGCAGCTATTACCTTACTATCTACAACAGGCAGAAGCTTACCTCCTGGGTGCTCACGGCAGCGGCGTATAATTTCGGCATTGGCAATATTCTGAAGGCGATCAATACCAAAGGGAATAACTATTTCGCCATGGCCCTTAACTCTGAGACTGCGGTGTATGTGTACAAGATCATTGCAGTAAAAGAGCTCTTTGAATATCCGGAATTGTACATGAAAAACTTCGGGTACAATGTATTCAGCGCAGAAGCATCGAAAGGCAGAAAAGCTATGGGAGGCGATGATCGTGCGCCTGTATTTGCAACAGCTTCCGTAAGAGCGGCTAAAGCGGTAAAGAAGCAACCGCCGCCGGTGTTTGTGGAGGCTCGGATCGTAGGCAAGTACAAGCATTTCAGTGACAATGATGTGGTGAATTTCAGACTCGAACAGCCTTTAAATACAAAGCGCGGCGGAGCGGTAAAAGGTAAAAAAATGGGCTGCCGTGGCTGGATTATCGACGACCGTGTATATGTGGATGTTGGCTACGGGCTGGATGTGCTGCTGCTGGATAAAGACCAGCAAAAGGGCATTCCGCTGGCATCTTTAAAGGATGGAGAACCCGTATTGCTACGGGTGGAAAATCCGAATGCAGAAGACGGGTTTTAAACAAGCCCTTCCCCCTTTAAATTGTTATTAGCATGCAAATACTGAATTATCCCTGAAGGATAAAGCCGCTTTGTACAAGCAGAACAAAGAAAAGCAATTATAGAAAAGCAAAGATTATTCTCCGATAGTTTTACCATGTTTGGAATCCGTCATTACATTGCTCACATTCCAAGGAATCTGCTCAACCATTGCTTCCAGCCGCACCGGGCAATCCTTTACGCAGCAGAGCTTGCACTGGTACGGCGAGCAGCCATCCACATGAATGAACAGCTCTACTTTGGTGCCGAAATGCGCACGGATCAGGTGCTCTAAGGAATCAACTTCGGCCTCGGCCTGCCGTACCTCAAAATAATAGGGCAGGGTCATGTGCGCATCGATGTGCAGCACATCGCCATACTGTATCACACGCAGGTTATGAAGGTCTATCCAGGCATCTTTCCGGTGCTCCTGCAGTATGGTCACAACCTGGCCAAGCAATACTATATCAGCCTCATCCATAATTCCCGCAAGGGAGCGGCGCAGCACTTTGTAGCCGGTAGTAAAAATTATTACTACGAAAGCCAGCGCAACAACGGCATCCAGCCAGAGCCAGTGCGTGATTAAAACAAGGATCAGCCCGCCTACGATAGCTACAGTAGAATAAGCATCCGTACGCAAGTGCCTGCCAGCCGATTCCACCGTCAGCGAGCGGTTCTTCTTGCCGGTGCTTATAGCGTATTGCCCTAAAAAGAAATTGGCCACACCTGTAGCGCCGATCAGCGCAATACCAATATCCAGTTTTTGAATGGCGACCGGGTGAATCAGATTGCCAACAGCCTCGAAAGAAACAAATATTGCGGCGATCATGATAAGCGCGCCTTCTACTGCCGCCGAGATAAACTCAACTTTGCCATGACCATAGGGATGGTTGGCATCACGGGGCTTTGCAGCAAGGATAACGCTGTATAAGCCAATAAGCCCAGCAATTACATTTACGGTACTTTCCAGCGCATCGGTAAGGATGGTTACAGATTTTGTAAGATACCAGGCGCACAGCTTACCCGCAAAAAGCAAAATGGATAGAACGGCAATATAACGTTGCAGTCGAAGCGTTGTCACCGTGTAAAACTACAGCACACGATTACCAATACCACAAGAGCCTTCCCAACAAGCCAACATTTCTTTTATCTTCGCCCGGTATTTTAAAAAAATCATTTTCTTCAATTTATTTTATAATGAATCTTCACGAATATCAGGCCAAAGAATTGCTTAAGCGCTACGGCGTGCCCACCCAGGAAGGCATCGCCGCCACAACGGTAGAAGACGCCGTTAAAGCCTACGAGGAAGTAGCAACTGCAAAGGGTGCAAAATTTGCGGTTGTAAAGGCCCAGATCCATGCGGGCGGCCGCGGTAAAGGCGCCATGCGCGAAGTACCGGAGCAGAATGGCGTGAAGGTAGTGAAGAGCGCAGAAGAGGTGCGTACGGTAGCTCAGAATATCCTCGGCAATACACTTGTTACTATCCAGACGGGCGAGGCCGGTAAGAAGGTAACCAGGCTGCTTATTGCGCAGGATATGTATTACGACGGCCCGAATGAGCGTAAGGAATTTTATCTTTCCATCCTCCTGGATCGTGCAAAGAAGCAGAATGTGATCATGTACTCTACCGAAGGCGGTATGGATATTGAAGAAGTTGCGCACAGCACGCCTGAAAAGATCTATAAGGAATGGGTGCATCCGGGCATGACGCTGCAAGGCTTCCAGGCTCGTAAGATCGCTTTCAACTTCGGCCTGAGCGGCGATGCTTTCAAGAACATGGTGAAGTTTGTTGCCAATCTGTACAATGCCTATGTGGGCCTCGATTGCTCTATGCTGGAGATCAACCCGCTCTTCAAATCTGCCGATGACAAGATCATCGCAGTGGATTGCAAGATGGATGTGGATGATAATGCCCTGGCCCGCCATAAGGATATTGCAGAAATGCGCGATACGGCCGAAGAAGACCCGACAGAAGTAGAAGCAAGTGCAAGCAACCTCAACTATGTAAAGCTCGATGGCAATGTAGGGTGTATGGTAAACGGCGCAGGCCTTGCCATGGCAACGATGGATATGATCAAGTTGGCCGGTGGCGAGCCTGCCAACTTCCTGGATGTTGGTGGCAGCGCGAATGCGCAAACCGTGGAAGCTGGTTTTCGCATCATCATGAAAGACCCGAATGTAAAGGCGATCCTTATCAACATCTTCGGCGGCATTGTACGCTGCGACCGTGTAGCGGCCGGCGTTATCGAGGCTTATAACAATATGGGAACTATCAATATCCCCATCATTGTACGTCTGCAGGGCACCAACGCAGAAGTTGCCAAGGAGCTGATCGTAAACTCCGGACTGAAAGTGCAAAGTGCCATTGAGCTGAGCGAAGCTGCCCAATTGGTGCAGAACGCAATTAACGCCAATTAACATTACGCCGTTATTTATAATGTCCCGGTAAGGATTTGCCGGGCATTTTTATTGTTTGAATGTCCGTAACTATCAATTCATAGGCAGGAAATTCAAGTGCAACGATCTAAAATTTCTATACGCCTTACAGCCATCTGAACGGGAGAGAAACAGCAAAAATGTTTACCTTCACCCCTTCAAAAATCTTTGGCCGGAAGGATTCTTTAAGCGATGAAAAAAATAGAACTGGAAATAGTCGCCCTGTCTCACAGTATTACCCAAACGCATTCTTACGCTGTAGTATTGGGCGAAGTAAATGGCCTCCGCCGCTTACCCATCGTAATCGGTGGCTTTGAAGCCCAGGCTATTGCCGTAGCGCTGGAAAGAATGCAGCCAAGCCGGCCGCTTACCCACGATCTGTTTGCCAATTTCATGGCCACTTTTGCAATAGATCTGAATGAAGTGTTGATATACAAGCTCGAGGAAGGTATCTTTTTTGCAAAGCTTATGTGCCAGAACGCGGAAGAGGAAGTTGAGATCGATTCCCGCACATCCGATGCTTTAGCGCTTGCTGTAAGAGCCGGTTGCCGCGTTTATACCTACGAAAGCATTCTGGAAACAGCCGGCCTTTATCTTGACCAGACCGATGAGCAAAAAGCAGCTACGGCCACCGAGCCGAAAGCCAGCAAAGTAAGCAGCGGTGCCGCCTACGATAATGATCTGAAGAGTATGAGCCCTGAAGAGCTCGAAACGCTTTTACAGCAAGTGCTCGAGCAGGAGGATTATGTAAGAGCCATTTCCATACGGGATGAGATTCAAAGCCGGAAAAATAAATAGCCGCTTCCGGATCCCTGTGATTGATTAGAAACAACGTGCGTTATGATATCCGAATTCAGTTTAAAGAATGCTCTTGAAAACGCCGATAGCCGCCTTCAGGAAATTGCCGGAAAAGTAACGTCCGGTACAAGGATTACTGAAGCAGATGGGCTTTACCTGTTTGAGCATGCGGACCTTGGCTTTGCAGGCGCGCTGGCCAATTTTGTTGCCGGTAAGCTGCATGGAAAGAAGGTTTACTTCAACCGCAACTTTCATATCGAGCCTACCAACGTCTGTATTTTCACCTGTAATTTCTGCTCTTATTCCCGCCAGTACAAGCACCGCGACGATGGCTGGGAGCTGGGCATGGAGCAAATGCTGGATATTGTGCGCAAATACGATGGTCAGCCGGTTACGGAAGTACATATTGTAGGCGGCGTTCATCCGAAAATGAACCTTGAGTTTTTCTGCGAGCTGGTTTCAAAAATCCGGGCGCATCGCCCTGAGCTACACATCAAAGGATTTACCGCTGTAGAGCTGGATTATATGTTCCGCAAGGCAAAGCTTACGGTTGAGGAAGGCATGCAGAAATTTAAAGACGCCGGTCTCCAATCGTTACCCGGCGGGGGGGCGGAAATTTTTGCCCCCGAAGTACGTGAGCAGATCTGCGCCGATAAGGTAGATGGCGATGGCTGGCTTTACATCCACGAAACCGCACACAAGCTGGGTATGCATACCAACGCCACTATGCTTTACGGCCACGTGGAAACTTATGCACACCGCATTGACCACATGAGCCGCTTGCGTGCATTGCAGGATAAAACCGGTGGCTTCAACTGCTTTATCCCGCTCAAATTCCGCAATAGCGGCAATGATATGAGCCATATTCCGGAAAGCACGGTGGTTGAGGATATGCGCCTCTATGCTATTGCCCGCATTTTCATGGATAACTTCCGGAACCTGAAAGCCTACTGGCCAATGCTCGGACGGCAGAGCGCACAGCTTACGCTCTCTTTTGGAGTGAATGATCTGGACGGAACGATTGACGATACCACGAAGATCTATTCCATGGCCGGCAGTGAGGAGCAATCGCCGTCCATGAGCACAGAAGATATCTGCGATCTGGTATTAGCTGTTGGCAAAATTCCCGTGGAGCGCGATACGCTGTACAATGAATTGAAAGTGTACAGCCACGAAAAAATGGCGGTGTAGCGCCGTGTCCCACGCCTCCAAGGGCGTGGGACACGTTTCACCCAACATAAAAAAGCCATTGCGGGATCCCACAATGGCTTTTTATTTAACAGCGTCCTCAGGAGCGCAATTATACGTGAAACTTAATCCCCTGCGCAAGCGGCAAAGTAGCTCCGTAATTGATCGTATTCGTCTGCCGCCACATATACGCTTTCCAGCTATCAGAACCTGATTCGCGGCCGCCGCCGGTTTCTTTTTCACCACCAAAAGCGCCGCCTATCTCAGCGCCGCTTGTGCCGATGTTTACATTCGCAATGCCGCAATCGCTGCCCTTGGCAGAGAGAAATAATTCCGCTTCGCGCATATTGAGCGTCATGATAGAAGATGACAAGCCCTGCGGCACGCCATTCTGCATCGCAATAGCTTCTTCAATAGTGCTGTATTTCATGATGTAGAGGATGGGCGCAAAAGTTTCGTGCTGTACCATTTTATAGTTGCCTTCAACTTCATAAATGCACGGCTTCACATAGCAGCCGCTTTCATAGCCTGCACCTTCCACTACCCCACCCGCAACAACTTCACGCGCGCCTTCTGCCTTTACTTTCTCAATAGCGTCCAGGTAGCTTGCAACCGCATCTTTATCAATCAGCGGACCAACATGGCTTGCTTCGTCCAGCGGATCGCCAATCACTAATTGCCGGTAGGCGCCTGTCAGCTTTTCCTTAAAAGACTCATAAACCTTTTCATGGATAATAAGCCGGCGGGTAGTAGTACAGCGCTGGCCGGCCGTGCCTACCGCGCCGAATACGCAACCAATGAGCGACATATTCAGATCAGCATGCTCAGATATGATGATAGCATTATTACCACCCAGCTCCAGCAGATAATGGCCAAGGCGTGCACCAACTGCAGCGCCAACCGCTTTGCCCATACGCGTAGATCCGGTTGCGGAAACTAATGGAATGCGGGTATCATTGCTCATCCACTCGCCCACTTCGCGGCCACCGATGATAAGGCCATTTACACCTTCCGGCACACCGTTTGCCTTAAAAACTTCGGCAACAATGTGCTGGCAGGCTATGGATGTGATGGGGGTCTTTTCGCTTGGCTTCCAGACAGTTGTATCGCCACAAACCCAGGCCAGGAAAGAGTTCCAGCTCCATACGGCTACCGGGAAATTAAAGGCGCTGATGATGCCTACTACACCCATGGGGTGCCATTGCTCGTACATGCGGTGGTTGGGCCGCTCGCTGTGCATGGTAAGTCCGTAAAGCTGGCGGGATAATCCTACTGCAAAATCCGCAATATCGATCATTTCCTGCACCTCGCCGTAGCCTTCCTGCAGGCTTTTGCCCATTTCGTAGCTTACGAGGCGGCCCAGCGGCTCTTTATATTTGCGCAGCGCCTCACCGATCTGTCGTACGATCTCGCCGCGCTTGGGTGCCGGCCAGGTACGCCATTCGGTGAAGGCAGTTTCTGCGGCGGTGATCACTTCATCGTAGGTTTTACGGGTTACGCCGGTTACGGTAGCAATTACCTGCCCGTCAACCGGACTGTGGGAGGTAAGCGTTTCGCCGCCGGCTTCGAGCCATTGGGTACCTGTTGCTGCGCCGCCGTTTGCAGCCTTGATGCCCAGCATTTCCAGCACTTCTGTTGTATTCATATTGGAGGATGTATTTTGCTTTTTCCTTTTAAAAGGATGCGCGAAATTAGGGTAAATATGCCGCAAGAAGCCAGGGATGATCCATGAGCAAATGCGGGCGCATGCCGCGAAAAGCGGCACCGGGCTTTCCGTTCCAATCCCCGCAGAAAAAGCGGGGGATTTCCACTGCAATCCCTTGCGCGGAATCATGCGGAAGGCTTCGCTCCAAACAGTAGCTTTCCTTAAATGCTACACGCAGAAGGGAATGCGGCGCCGGATAGGTGATGTGATGGGAATTTGCATAACTGGTTGCTAATTTTTGAATTGGAGCCTTCTATTACGCTATATCATCTATCTTCCCTCGATCTCAATATCATATCTATCCAGCAGGCCGGCCACGCCCATTATACTAAACCGGGCCTTCTTTATCCTGTTCCGTTCCGGATCTATGGAATAATTGAAAGATGTACGGAAGTCTGCCTTTTCTACGATCGTATTGTCAAAATTTGCTCTTCCCAGATCGCAGTTTTCAAATAATGCGCCGGTAAGATCGCAGCCAGTAAAGTCGGCATCATTGAGTTGCGTGTTCTTAAAGCTGGTTTTCTTAATTTTTAACCCGTAAAAGGAAGAATCATTAAGCTGGCATTGATCAAACTGAAAGGACAGCAGAAATGGATTGCAGAGCTCAAAATGAATGCCCAGCATCTTACAGCTTATAAATATGGCATTTTGCAGGCTGGTGCCATCCGGTTTTGCCAGGCTCAGGTTGCAGCCATTGAAAGTGCAGTCAAAAAACCGGATCCCCCGAAGGCTGGTATTGGAGAAATTGCAGTTATTAAACGTGCAGCGCTCATACTCACCTTCCGGAAGCGCAGTTTCGGTGAAGTTTTTTTTATCAAAGATTTCGTCTGCTGTATATAGTTGCTCCATTTTTTCGTGGGGGATGGCCTGCAACTTACTAACGAATTTCAATCTTTTTGAAACAGCAACAAGGAAAAATCCGATAGAAAAGAATAGTTGAACGGTGCCAACGCCCCAACTGCTCCATAGCATTCCGCCACTCCGGACAATAATCCAGGCCTTAAGGAATATTCAATGCTGTGACTACAATTTTCCTCCGCTGCACTTCCCAGCGCCATGCGCTCATTACCACACCATAATAGCTGTCGATGCCGCCGGCCTGGTTGTGCAGCTTCAAGTACTCATCATAAATAGCGGTGCTTACGTTATTGAGGCCGCTGCGGTAGCGCCTGCGTATAGCCCGCAAAGTATCGAGCTGGCTTTGTGATACAGGATTCAGTGTGGCAAGCAGATTTGCGGCTTGTACAGAATCTTCCCCGCGCATGCGGTTGTGCGTGTATAGCCAGATATTGAAATAGGCAGAATAAGCAAAATCCTTATCGCCAGAGGTAACACAGAGCGCATAGGAAAGGAGGTTGGCATCATCCTCGGCGCCAATTCCGCTCTGATGCGCCATTTCATGACATACTACAAATGGCAGCATATACGAAGGCAAGAACCTGTTTACCTGCGCCTCTCCTGTAAACGGATTATAGTAACCCTGAATGCCAAGGTACTGCATGAAGTAACCATATATTGATGGCTTTGCACGCAAGCCGGAATGCCGGGTGTGCCGGTCCGTAAGGCGCTGATAATATCGCTCGGCGCGCCTGTCAACCTGTCGGAAGGGAACGTCTTCATAATGCGGCGCAAGGGCGTTGAGCTGCCCGATCAGAAAATGATCGTAAGTGGCAATGATCTTTGTATGCGCAGTATCTGCGGGCGCGAGCTTCCAGTAATCCGTAAGCGGCGGTTTGTAATAGTTGCCGCCCCAACCTATAAAAAACAGGAGATAGATAACCGTAAATGTGCTGAGCGTGTGCAGCAGGGAGGCCCCGAGGTAATGCTTATGGCTGCGGAAACGCACGGCAAAATAAATCCAACGGATGGTAACCGCAATAAGCGCCAGCACACCGGCGAAGTACAGGATATCCCCCACGCTCACCGGCACTTTACCGAATACCATATTGCGCAACACCTGGTATGGGCGGAAAACATAATTGCCATAGCCCTCCTGCAGCCATCTGCTGCCCGGAAAGGCAAGCTGGATAAGCAGGAATGCAATAAGCAGCAAACCCAGCAAAAGCAGTTTTCTTTTATAGCGCATGTACGTTTCTTACCAGTGCCGGCACGGCCTTTTAATCATCTGGGGTGCGGTATATTTGCCTCACCGATTGTCTAAATTATCTATTTAAAGGTAGCATTGATGAAATTATTTGGGATTAATTATTCAGGGATTATTGCGGGGATATGTTTGATAGGTATTGTAGCCTGCGGCAAGAAGAAAGAAGAAGCGCCAAAGGGCGCAGCTGGGCGGCCTAAAAATGTAACTGCCGATGCCTATGTGGTAGCGCAAAGCTCGTTCTCTAATACCTACGCTGCGAGTGGTACTTTGCTACCAAATGAAGAGGTAGAGATACACCCGGAAATGAGCGGCCGTGTTACGGCAATCACCTTTACAGAAGGCAGCAAGGTGCGTAAGGGCCAGGTGCTCCTTCAACTCTTTGATGCAGATCTGCGGGCCCAGTTGCAAAAACTCCAGGCCCAGAAAAGATTGCAGCAATCTACCGAAGGGCGGCAAAAAGAGCTGGTGCGCATTGGCGGCATCTCTAAGCAGGATTATGAAGCTACCCAAACAGGCATAAGCGGTATCAATGCGGATATTGCCGTGGCCGAGGCGGCCATCAGCAAGATGCGGGTGCTTGCGCCTTTCGATGGCACTATTGGTTTGCGCAGCATAAGTGTAGGTGCGGTAATATCTCCCGCTACTGCTATTGCAACGCTCCAGCAGGTAGGGCAATTAAAAATGGATTTCTCGATCCCCGATCAGTACCGCAGCCAGGTAAGGCTGGGCCAGGAAGTGAAATTTTCGGTTGATGGCCGGCTCGATACGCTTAGCGGCAGGATCAACGCGATAGAGCCCGGTGCCGACCTGCAATCGCGCACGGTAAAGGCAAGAGCGCTTGTGCCGAATGGCAAAGGCGATCTGGTAGCCGGCGCATTCGCGCATGTGGTAATTCCTTTTGGCACCAACAGCAATGCTATCCTTATTCCCACACAAGCGGTGATACCTACAACGCGGGATAAAAAAGTAGCGCTTGTACGTAACGGTAAAGCAGTGCTTATTGTGGTGCAGACAGGTGCCAGAACGGCCGATAAGATCGAAATAACCGGCGGCTTAAAAACCGGCGATACTATTCTGGTTACAGGGCTCATGCAGGTAAAACCTGATATGGATGTGAAGGTGCGCAAGATCGTGCATTGAATTGACGCGTTCAAAAGTCTTTTATCTTATTCAGACCTCTATTTCAGGCCACCAAGTTTTTCTTTCCCTTTTAGAGGATTCTGGGAGAGTGGTCATGATGGTCTTTTGGATATTGTCTCCCCATGAAAGACAGGTTTGTCAAAAGCGGCTTCAGCCGTACACCAGATATCCTTAACCCCGCGGCTTCAGCCCGGGGAAATAGCAAACTGAGATACTGCCGGGATTTTTCGGTACAACAATCATGTGTTAAACCGGGATTAGTCAGTGATGATTAAACGGGCTTGCTAATAACAGGAAATATTGAAAGCTGAATATCTTTACGCGAATGTGTTGAAAGGATTTGGCTGCTATACTCCGGCGCCATCTAGCCTAAACATCTCAACCCTGAACATTCATAGAATAAATGGAACGTTTCACCGGCCTTATCGGCATTGCGCTTATCTTGGGTATTGCATTTCTGTGCTCTAATAATAAGAGGCGCATTAATTACCGCCTTGTATTGAGCGGACTGACACTACAACTTTTAATCGCCATCCTGGTATTCAAGGTTCCGGTGGTCAATCATTTTTTTCAGAAGCTGGGTCAGGGTATGGGCAAGATCGAGGGCTTTGCGAAGCAGGGAGCCAACTTTGTATATGGAGGTATCGGCGCTTATGATTATACCGGCGCACAGGTAAATTACAGCGCGCCCGGTACTTTCGTTTTTGCTTTTAATGTAACTGCCACCATCATTTTGGTTTGCGTACTTGTTGCTATCTTTTATTACCTCGGTATTATGCAGCGCATCGTAGCTGTTATTGCAAAGGCTATGAATTTCATTATGCGGGTG
The DNA here is from genome assembly GCA_965246905.1 of Chitinophagaceae bacterium. GTDB lineage: Bacteria > Bacteroidota > Bacteroidia > Chitinophagales > Chitinophagaceae > UBA1952. The sequence continues at coordinate 298,505 of CBDFFZ010000003.1, read as the reverse complement.
AGCGGCGCGGAAGCACTGAGCAATGTGGCCAGCGCATTTGTAGGCCAGGTAGAGGCTCAGGTAATGATACGCCCTTACCTCGCTACTATGACTAAAAGCGAGCTCCTCGCATCCATGAGCGGATCACTTGCGTGCATTGCCGGGGGCATTCTGATTGTGTATGCCAATATGGGCCTCCGTGCCGGTATGGATATTGCCCCGCAGCTTATTGCCGCCTCACTGATGGCTGCTCCCGGCGCGCTCGTCATCTCAAAAATAGTATACCCGGAAACCGAGATCAGCCAGACGATGGGCAATGTAAAGCTTGAAGTAAAAAGCGGTTACACCAACCTTGTAGATGCGATCAGCCATGGCGCAGGCGATGGGTTTAAAATTGCCATGAATGTAATTGCCATGCTTATCGGGTTTATAGCGCTTATCGCTTTTGTTGACTGGACGCTGCTTAAAATCGGGCACCTTTTCAACGCGCATCTTGATCTGAGCCTCAACTATATTTTTGGCCGTATATTTTACCCATTTGCTTGGGCCATGGGCGTGCCAAAATCAGATGTATCAAGCGTAGCAACACTGCTGGGGCAGAAGATAACCATCAATGAGTTTGTAGCGTTTAAAAGCTTCACGGATAATACGCTACCCGTTATTACCCCAAAAGGCCGCACTATTCTAATTGTCGCTATCACCGGCTTCGCGAATTTTAGCTCAGTAGGCATGCAGATTGGCGGTATCGGGGCGCTGGCTCCGGAAAGGCGGGCAGACCTTGCAAAGCTCGGTATGCGGGCCTTGCTCTGTGGTACGCTTGCCTCCTATATGTCGGCGACAATTGCCGGATTACTGATGGGTTAATCGCAGGGGGCCTAAGGTCAATAGGGTTTTAAAAGCTGCCCCTGCTAAATATTTTAGGTAAAAAGATCTGGTGACTTCAACGCCAGCGCGGTTGGCAGCCCATCTAAGCTTAGCCTGTTCTTCTGCTGTTGGTATTGCTCCAGGCCGGCTTTCCCTTTGTTTGCGGCCCATTTATGGGCATGATCGCGCTCACCATTGTAGCTGTAAAGCGGTACAGTATAGCCACAGGAGTTCTGTACACCATCAATAATTCCAACGATGATCTGCCTGCTATCTATAGCAAGATTAAAAAGTGCGGAAAGCGTTTCCCATTCTGCTTCGCCGGGCAGCACGGTGTATCCTTTGCCATAAAGCCTGAGGATATCCGGCGGACCATCATAAGCGCAAAACATAAAGGTGATACGGCCGTTTTCGAGCATGTGCGCCGACGTCTCATTGCCGCTGCCATTCAAATCCAGATAGGCGACTTTATTGGAAGAGATAACCCGGAAACTATCCATTCCCTTTGGCGAAAGATTAATATGGCCATCCGCGCTAAGCGGCGCTGTGGCTGTAAAGAACATTTTTTGCCGCTCAATGAAAATTCTGTCCTGCGGGCGGATGTTTTCCGTAAATTTTCCCATAAGCGTAAAGATAGATGTATGCGCACAGTTTGTGATGGACAGCCTGTTACAATCTGCTTGCAGTGTAACGCATATTTGCTAAAGCTGTTAAATTCTTGCCTTAAAAACGAGTAAATACATTGTATGGCACCATTTTAATACTCTTATGTAAAACTATCAGGAAATGAAAAAATCAATTGGAACGACCCTCTTCGCCGCATTGGCATTGCTTACATCAACTGCTAATGCGCAGGAGCAATCTGTGGGCAAGGATCTCAAAGATGCAGGAAAAAGTGTAGGCCATGCCGGTAAAAAAGTAGGCAATAAAACTGCCTCTATCGCATCGAAAGGCGCCTCAACAGTGGCCGATCAGCGCATGAAGGATAAAGTTGGCCCAAATGGCGAAACCGTTTATGTAAACGGCAAAGACCAGTATTACTGGGTAGATGGCAAGGGAAAGCACCAAATGATCTCGAAGGGAGAGCTTAGAGACAAAAACTAAATCCATCCAAAAAAATATGGACATCAATATACAGTCGCTTGGATTTAAATCCAGCGCAAGCCTTGAAACCCTGATTACGGAAAAGCTCGCGAAGCTGGAGCCGCTCAACCACAATATCGTACGGGCAAATGTGACCCTTTTTCAGGATGGCGCCGGTGCACTTGAAAATAATTATTGTGAGATACGCCTTGAGGCACCAGGCAATGATCCATTCGTAAAAAAACATGCAGCGGGCTTTGAGCAAAGCGTTTCAGATGCCGTAGATGCCCTGCAAAGCATCCTGCGCAAAAGCAAGGATAAGCTGGAGCACCAGCAACACGGTAGGATTTAATTACTGATTATTGGTAAAAAGGCTGGTTCAGAACGAATCAGCCTTTTTTTATCGGCAGCGGCCGTCAGCGTATTCTTCGCCACCTATTTATCAGCAGCATTGGCTGTATGTTTTGCAGCGGCTCAGGCTACATCCAAATAAAAATACACGGCATTCGTAACAGATGCATTAATGTCCGAAATGGATTGAGATGAGTAAGCAGCAGCTATCGGGTCATCCGCACCACATCAGTCTGGTTGTTCAACAAAACTAAAATTATCCGCATTATAGGAGCTTTGCATCTGCCCGGCTATAAGCCTAATGCTCTTCTTCAAAATAGATTTTGTAAAAGTTCATCCCCGTCTTTTCGTCATAGCCTTTCTCAATGAGGTCGCTGTTGCCATGCACATAGACATGGAAGTTCTTATCGAGTTTCAGTACGGATTTGAATACCCGCGATTGCTTTTTTACGGCAGCGCCGGATATGTCAAAACCTTCGGAAAAATCAACCGCATAATCCTGCTCATACTGCTTGCTATAGGAGCGAAACGAATCCACGAGCTCCGGCTGCCGGAAAACATGCTGCTCAAATTCCGATTTATCGAATTGTTCATTTTTCTTAAAATATTCCACCGATTTATTTAGCAAATCAATCTGCGCAACTCTGCCCACCTCAAACTCTGCCGGTATCTGCTCCACAATAAAATCCTTGCAGAGCTTCATGTAGTCTTCGGTATTGTGGTACTCATCATCGGCAGCGCGCACCTTTAAAAAAGTATCCTTCCAGAACTGCGCTTCGCCACCTTTATTGGTACGGTCTATTACATGTACTTTATAGCCTTCAGCAGATTGTACATTAAAGATGAGGCAACCCTTATCCATCTTATCCGGGTTGATGCCTTCCTCCGGCAGGAAGCTATAAGCGCCACGCTCCTCGCTGATCTTCAGGTACTCATCGCGCGATTCTGTTTTGTAAATGCCCAACGCATCGGTCATTACACCGTCCACCGGGCACCCGCGGAAATATGCCACATGCAGCTCGCCGCTTTTTATCTGTGGCAGATCCGTAATATCAAACAGATGGCGGGCAATATTGCAGGATTGGATCATCAGCGTTTCCGGATCCTTAAAAATGGCGGATGCGAAATGGTAAATATCATTCAGTACAAGATCCGAAGGATGCGCAAGATTAAAAGAGGCGGCTTCGCGAAAGGGTGACAGGAAATATTGCAGCAGCATATTGCGGAGATCCGCAGTTTCAATGTTTACCAACGCTTTAGTAAGCTCCAACTCTTCGCCGGATGCCTTGTTGCCTACATAATGCGTTACCATACCCTCCAGCTTTATATCAGTAATTGCAAGCATTTTTTGTTGATGATTTTTTATTGGGAATGAATCAGAGCGCCGCAGGAAATGGCACGCCGAATTTAACGCTCAATGCTTCCAGGTCAGTAATCACCGGCGCCAGCAGCGGAATGCCATGTACTGTTCTGTAAGCATCCATCTCCCGTTCAGGATCGCCGGGTATCAACACCTTTTCCTGCCCGGCAATGGGCTTAGCAGCCCGGAAGCGCCGTATCCATTGATCCATGTGCTGCTTAAAATCTGCCGCAGGCCGGAAAGCATCAATGCGCATAGCTCCGAAAAAATGCCCTAAACCTTTACCCGGCTGCCCTTCCGGCACCGGCACATAAGCGGGAAAAGGCGGAGCCCATGGTCCGTAACTTGCGCCGCTCAGTACAGCCGAGAAAATATCTACAATGCTGCCCAGCGCGTACCCTTTATGGCTTCCATGCTCCCGGTCGCCACCTAAGGGCAGCAGCGCGCCGCCCTCTTTCAAAATGTTCGCATTGTTCGTAGGGCTGCCGTCGGCCATTTGTACCCAGCCGTCGGGCGTATCGCCGCCTTTTCTTTGCAGGATCTCCAGCTTTCCATTAGCGGCGGTTGTAGTAGCCATATCAGCTACAAATGGCGGTTCATCTCCCGCAGGGATAGCCACGGCAATAGGGTTGGTGCCCAGCATCCGTTCGATAGAAAAAGTGGGCGCTACAAGTGCGGTAGCATTGGTCATAGCAATGCCGATCATATCATATTCCAGCGCCATCATTGCATGTGCACCGGCAATGCCAAAGTGGTTGCTATTGCTCACGCTTACCCAGCCGGTGCCGCATGTTTTTGCTTTTTCAATGGCAATGTTCATAGCATAGGGCGCTACGACAAGGCCGAGGCCCGCATCGCCATCCACAACAGCAGTAGAAGGGCTTTCATGCAGGATGCTTATCCGAGGCGCAGCATTCACTCTTCCCATCTCATAAAGGCGCACATACCCGGAAAGGCGGGCGATACCATGACTGTCGATACCGCGAAGATCCGCACTGAGCAAGGTTTTAGCAGCAAGTACGGCATCAGCATGCTTACAGCCGATCGCAGAAAAAATTCGCTCAGCAAACACGCGTAATTGAGGATGAGCATAGATTTCGGACATGTGCAAATGTAGAATTGTTGATGGTTCTGCAAGGATTGCATTCAGTTTTACATTCTACCGTTTAAGGATGGAATTAAGCAACGGATCATCATAAAAAAGCCATATTCAGCGGATAAGTAGGTATTAATCCACAATAGGTATTATTCAGGGAGTTCTTTAAGAAACAATATTTAACTTTATTCCTATCATAACCATATTACTCAAAGCTTAGCACTATGAATAGACTCATTTATTTTTTCAGACATTCAGGCAGATATCAGTTCTATAAAGTTGCCGCCCTCGGCACTGCTCTTTTTTTATTGGGCAGCGCCTCTGTCAGCGCACAGTATTGCTCTTCTAACGCAACTTCCACTGCTGATGAGGATATTCTAAATGTTACATTCGGAACGCTGAATAATTCTTCTACATGTAGCTCACTTGCCCCCGGCACAGGCTCTATCCTTAATGAATACTCGAATTATACAGCGCTAACCCCGCCTAATATTACAGCGGGATCAGTAGTTCCGCTTTCGGTGCAGGTAGGCACCTGCGGAGGCAATTATTCAAATATTGTCGGGGTTTTTATTGACTATAATCGTGATAATACCTTTGACATTACAGAGCGGGTTTACGCATCGACGGCATCAACGGTTGGGCCGCATATTGAATCTGCCAACATTATTATTCCTACCACTATTTCCTATGGCACGACCAGGATGCGTGTCATCAATATTGAAACATCAACTATAAGCTCTCTTATCGGGTGTGCATCTTATACCTGGGGTGAAACCGAAGATTATACGGTAAATCTTATTCCGGCAGGCCCGCCTGCGTGTATCAGCGCACCGCTCACTCCTGCCAATGCCAGCACAACCGCATGTGCAGGAAATACATTGCTTAGCTGGAATGCAAAAGCAGGCGCAACGGGCTATAATGTATATCTGGATCCAGGAACCGGCACACCTACTACGCTCATTGGCAACAACATTCCGGATACATTTATAAGTGTAACTACTACGATACCTGCCGGCCCTTATACCTGGAAGGTTATCCCTAAGAACAGCACGGGCGTAGCTACTGGTTGCAGCAATTTTACTTTTACTTCAGCCAACGGGCTTGTAGCCGGAGCAACTGTTAAGACTGAGCCCGATTCTGTGATTTGTCCTTATCAGCTCGTGAAATTTACGGCTACTCCTATTGGCGGCGGCGCGACACCGAGTTACCAATGGAAGAAGAACAATGTAAATGTTGGCATCAACAGTAATATTTACACGGATGATAATCTCAGTAACAATGATAAGGTGCGTGTTGTAGTTACCACTTCCGCTACTTCGGGATGCATTACGGCGCCAACAGGCTCGAGCAATACCACAACAATTACCTGGAAGCCTACATCGCCCAACACTATTGCTTCCTCCGGCCGCACTGGTTTTTGTACCGGCGGCAGTGTAATGTTGAGCGTACCAACAGGCGCAACGGCTTACCAATGGAGGCGCAACGGGGTGAACATAAGCACCAATTCTACCTCGCCAACCTACACGGCTATTTATAGCGGCACTTATATTGCGCTGATTACAGGCAGCAATGGTTGTTCCATCAAATCCGATTCGCAGGTTGTAACTTCTTTTGATCCTCCGGTTGCTTTGCTTGCGCGCAATGGCAATGTAATTTCTACCTCGACTTATTATGCAACTTATCAATGGTATAAGAACGGCGCAATAATTCCGAATGAAACTACATCTTCCTATACTTTCACTACCGATGGGCGTTATTCCGTAGGTGTTACAGATACTATCGGATGTGTGGGCTCTTCTTCTTATCTCTATGTAAATAATCTTGCGATCGGTAATACAAATAGTACGCCTCAGGTCAGTATCTATCCAAACCCGGCTGCTAATATCGTCAGGATTGACGCTGCTGTTCCGGTGAATGTGCGGATCAATAGTATGGATGGAAAAGAAGTTATGGCTCGCAATGGAGTGAATGAGATAAATATCGGGAGCCTGTCAAACGGTATTTATATGATCTACGTAGCAGATAAAAACAACCAGACCATTACTATTCAGAAATTAGTGAAGGGAAGCAAATAACGCTAATCTTTGTTCAATAGAAGCCTGGGTTCAGCCGGGCTTTTTTTATGTACAGGCTGTTATAACCGGGTTAAATGGCATTATGTATGGCCTGCTTTTCTTATCTTTGAATAAATAAACTATTAGCCATTGTCGCAGCCAAAAGTTTTCAAGCCGTTTGTGAAGTTTGCCCCGAAGGGTACTCCGTCTTTTTACGATACTGTAAAAGCCGAAGTAGCCAACTATTTCGAATCCCGGAACTTATCAGAGCTTGGCAACCGCAATATGTACATTAAGACGGCAGTAATGCTATCGCTATATTTTGTACCGCTTGCAACCGTTCTTGTAGGTGCTGCGTCTTTTAACCTTGTGTTCTTTTATCTTATGTGGGCTACGATGGGCGTAGGCATTGTAGGCATTGGCGTATCGGTAATGCACGATTCTAATCATGGTGCTTATTCCGGAAGCAAATCACTCAATAATTTTCTTGGGAATGTGCTCAATGTTATTGGCGGTTTCTCGCTCAACTGGAAGATACAGCACAATATTTTGCACCATACCTATACCAACCTCGCAGGGCTTGATGAAGATATTGAAGCAGGTGGACTGCTGCGCATGTCGCCTGATAAGCCGCACAGCAGTTTTCATCGCTTCCAGCATATCTATGCGCTCGGACTTTATGCGATCATGAATATTTACTGGGTTACCGCTAAGGATTACCTGATGCTTGCGCGCTATGAAAAGCATGACTTACTAAAAAAACAAAAAACAACCTACGCTAAAGCGGTAACACAATTAAGCCTTTTAAAAGTCTTTTATTTTACGCTGATGCTTGCTGTGCCAATGCTCACCACCGGCCTACCCTGGTACCATGTTCTGGCCGGTTTTCTGGGAATGCACGTGATTGCCGGATTATCGCTGGCGCTCATTTTCCAGCCTGCCCACGTAATGGAAACAAGTGAATTCCCGGCAATGAATGAAAGCCGCAGGATGGAAAATAGTTGGGCCGTACACCAGGTACTAAATACAGCCAATTTTTGCCAGAACAGCCATATCACTTCCTGGTTTATCGGCGGACTGAATTATCAGATAGAGCATCATCTTTTCCCGCAGATATGCCATGTGCATTACCCGGAAGTAGCCAAGATCGTAAAGCGTGTCGCGCTCCAATATGATCTTCCTTATCAAACGCAGCCAACTTTTGCAAAAGCCATTATCGAACACCTTAAAATGCTGCGTAAGCTGGGCAGGAATGAGCCTCATGTGCTTTCAAAAACCATTCATCCAGCCTATAAAGTAAAAGAGGAGTTTGCTGAAGCTGTTTAAGAATCAGCCGTTTCTTAGGAAAACAGTAAAAAGGCCTCTGCTTATGTAGAGGCCTTTTACTGGGCAAAAAATGCCTGAATAATGCGAAAATTATACTTCTCCGTTCTCTTGTCTTAGTTCGTTATCCGGATGAAAATAATCCCAGACAACCCGCGCTCTGCGTGCACCGATGGCACCGGTCAGCTCCCGCTCTGTAAGAATCTTAATATTATTGACTGACCGGAACCGCTGGAGCAGATCAGTGGCAATCTTCTGGCCTATACCCGGAATATCCTCCAGTTCATTTTTAAATGTGCCTTTACTCCGCAGGTTTCTGTGAAAGGTAATGCCAAATCGGTGCACCTCATCGCGTATTCTACGAATAAGCAAATGGCTTTGGCTATCGAATGGCAGGTTCAGTGGCTCACTGTCGTTGGGGAAAAATATAGACTCCTCTTTCTTGGCAAGTCCTACTACCGTCAGCTGGCCGCGAAGGTTCAGCTTGTCGATGCTTTCCATAGCGGCGCTGAGCTGGCCTTTCCCACCATCAATTATCACTAATTGCGGAAGCGATTTCTGCTCGCGCACCAAGCGGCTGTAACGGCGGTAAACAACTTCCGCCATGGATGCGAAATCGTTTATTCCTTCTACAGTTTTCACATGGTAGTGCCTGTATTCCTCATTGGATGGCTTGCCATCGCGGAAGCAAACCATGGCAGAAACCGGGAAGGAGCCCTGGAAGTTTGAATTGTCAAAGCACTCAATATGCACCGGCAGCTCTGATAAATGCAGGTTATCCTGCAACTCCTGCAATACGCCCGCACGTACCGCATTCCTTACTTTATCGGATATCATGAGCCTGTCACGCTTCAATAGATCTTCCCGGAAAAAAGAAGCATTTTTAAAGCTCAGATCCAGCAGCTTTTTCTTGTCGCCGGCTTTAGGAATGGTAAGTTTCAGATCTTTATCGATCAGATCTACTTCAAAAGGCACAATGACCTCCATAGAATTGCTCTGGTATTGCTCCCGGAAGCGCGCAATGGCAAGCGACAATATCTCGGTATCACTTTCTTCAAGCTTACGCTCTACCTCCATTGTGCGGACATAGATGATGCTCCCATTGCTTACCATCATATAATTCACGAATGAAAAATCGCCTTCAGTAAGAACTGTTGCTACATCGAGATTGCCAAGATGCGGATTTACGACAGTGCTTTTACTTTGGAAATTTTGCAGTGAATCGATCTTCTGCCGCAGCACTTCTGCCTTCTCAAACTGGAGGTTCATCGCGTATCCGGCCATTTCCTGCTTTAGCTGGCGTACAACTTCTCCAACATTTCCTTTTAGAATATGCCGGATATGCTGGAGATTTACGCGATAATCATCTTCCCCCTGCAAGCCTTCACATGGACCTTTGCAATTACCTAAATGATACTCTAAGCATACTTTGTATTTACCTTTCGCTACCTGCGATGGCGCAAGATTCAGGTTGCAGGTGCGCATCGGGATATTCTGCTTTATAATGTCCAGCAGCTCTCGCACACGCGCTACGCCTGTAAAAGGTCCCAGGTATTCAGAGCCATCCTTAATAAGCCGTCTTGTAAGGAAAAAGCGGGGGAAATGCTCCTTCTTAATGACGATATAAGGATAGCTTTTATCATCCTTAAGATCAATATTAAAGCGTGGCTGATAGTGCTTTATCAGGGAATTTTCAAGTAGGAAAGCGTCATGTTCCGTATCGGTAACGGTAAATTCAAGATGCTCAATCAGCGATACGAGCCTGCGTGTCTTGAAGTTATCCAGATTTTTATTGAAGTAAGAGGAAACACGCTTGCGCAGGTCTTTCGCCTTGCCTACATATAACAGCTCATTCGTATCACTGTAATATTTATAACATCCGGGCTCGTGCGGTACTGTTTGTGCTACTAAATTATATTGCTCTTTCGTCATTATTCCGCGCTAAATAGTCACTATTGCAAAAATCGGTATTCTACCCTCAAATTACGCTTTTTACTAAAAGTTCCACTTTCATCTTCCTGTATCTGTATCACTTTTAGCGGAATGTACAGCAGTCGCTGGTGGAGCTCTGTGAATGCCGTGTTTTTTGCTGTTACGGTGTAAAGAGAAAGCACTTTGCCATTTGTAGGATCAACCGTAAACGTAAAGCTGCGCGTAAATGCATTCGGATCAATTGCTTCGTACATGAGGTCCTGGTTGCCTGTGGCAGGCTCTTCAAATGAGCTGAATTTGTACTTACCCAAAAAATTTGCGCTGCTAATATCAGTAGCAAGGAACGTCTTTAATATCTTGCCCATATCCATATTGTAAAAATTTACGAACGAGCTATCCCGCTGTCCATTGAGGGTTGCAATGCGCGTAAGTGTAAATGGCTGGCCATACAATAGCGCCACCTGGCCTTTAATATAATTTTTGATAGAAAAATAGGTTAACGTGGTATCATTAACGGGTACGCTTGTCGTTTTTTCAGCTTTTGTGCAAGCGCATAGTTGCAAAAAGCATCCCGCATTCAGTATTAACAGGAAATTTTTAATTAAAGCATTCATTGCGTAAAGCTAAACCGGAGCGCTTCATAATACAACGTTACCTTTGCCAATGATTAAACAGTTTACTACGTCTAAGGAGCAACACCGAAGTTTTAGATCATGAAGAAGATTATTGCCGCCATTGCGCTCACCATTACGATGACCTCCTGCCTGAAGGACAGTAACTATACCCCTTCTTCAACGCAGGTGATCTATAAGCAAACGCGGTGCTCAGATCCCTGGGGTAATGCAGATACAGACAATAATACTATTCTGGATATAGCCAACTTTATGACTGCGCAGGCTATCTCGGTTTACTCCATTACTATCGATAGTACCGAGGCACCACAGGCCTGCTCATCCTGCACTTGCAGAACAGGGAAAGTGATTACCGTATCTGCACCGCTCGATCAGCGCGGCAGCCTTATGAAGCTTGGCTTTAATTAAACTGCGGGTTGATCGGTATGTTTTTGAGATAAGCAAAATCATAGCCTAAAGAATCGATTGCCGAACGCCACAGCTCATCTGTATCTGTATCAAACAATAACTTTCCGGGCACTTCAGCTACAATCCAGGAGCCTTCCTGCAGCTCCTTTTGGAGCTGGCCGGGTTGCCAACCGCTATATCCTACAAATAGACGCAAATCCAACGGTTGACAGGCATTGGCATTTACCGCATCCTGTAGCGCCTCATAGCTTCCTCCCCAAAACACACCGGGTATTATCTCATTGCCCCCAAAAAGGCCGGGCGTTCGGTGTAGCATATGCAACGTATCCATCTGTACCGGACCACCTTGAAATACAGTGAGCAGCGGCGTATAAAGCTCTGGCAAAAGATCACCGAGGGTGTGCTCTGTCGGCCTGTTTAAAGTGAAGCCAACTGTACCTTCACTGCTGTGTTCACAAAGAAGAATAACGCTGCGGGCAAAGTTCGGATCGGCAAGAAATGGTTCTGCTATCAATAATCTTCCGGCTTTGGGCAGTAGTTCTGTCTGTTTACTCGGATTGAAGTCCATGGCTATCTTCTTTATTCCACTATAGACTGAAAAAATTCCGTGCCGGGGATTGATAAACACAAAGGTTTTACATTTACAGCCTGTACCTGCACCCATGCAATTCCTCGCCCCAATTCTGCTTTTTGTCCTCACTATTGCCGGCGGCAGCATTCCATTATGGCTCAATGGCCTCAATGACAGACGGATGCAGCTCCTCCTTGCCTTTTCAGGAGCATTTCTCCTTGGTATTACCTTCCTTCATCTGCTGCCGGAAACCTTTGAAGACCTGAAAGGCAGAACCGGTTTTTATGTGCTTGCAGGCTTTTTTCTGCAGCTCATTATACAGCGGTTTACGCATGGTGTAGAGCACGGGCATGTACACATACACCCCAATGTCAGCGACCATCGCGTACCGGTTTGGTCAATCGTTGCAGGGCTATCGCTGCATGCTTTTATGGAAGGATTGCCACTTGGCTTTAATTACAGGAATAGCGGAACCGGCACCTCATTATACCTTGCAGTGGCAGCGCATAAGCTCCCCGAAGCAATGCTGCTTACCATGCTTGTAACCAATGCCCGGGGCAAAAAAACGGCCATCAATATCCTGGGTATCTTTTCTCTGCTCACACCTGTAGCTGGCATACTTGCTACTTACCTGGGTATGCACTATGGCTTTATCTCACGGATGGTTACCGTGCTTATTCCGATCGTTGCCGGCGCTTTCATCCACATCTCTACTACCATATTCTTTGAGAGTGGTACGAAGCAGCATTTGCTCACCGGGCAAAAGGTTTTTGCCATGGCCGCAGGCGCTGCCGTTGCAATGCTTACTTTACTTTTTGAATAGACCATGTTTAAGAAATTCATCTCCTACCTCCTCCTGCCGTTCTTAATTTTCGGAAGCTGCAAAGCAAAGGAAAAGCCTGCCGGCAATAACTCGCTCCTTTGGCGGATTAGCGGAAAAGGCAGCGCTAAGCCGTCCTACCTGTTTGGCACTATTCACTTACTTTGCCCCGATGATTACCTGTGGACGGCCGCCATGAAGGCATCCCTCAAAAGCACAGCCGAAGTGTGTTTTGAGATGGATATGGACGACCCTAAAGTGCTCATGGCTGCTACCGAAGGAATGGGGGAGAATGATGGCAAGCTCCTCAAAGATTACTTTACGCCGGAGCAATACAACAAGCTTGCCACTTTTACAAAAGCCGAATTTGGCATGGACCTTAGCGCCATGCAGCAGATGAAACCCGTAATGCTGCAAATGCTGTTTACCACAAAAGCAGTAAGCTGCGCAATACCTGTTTCCTACGAAGCAAATATTATGGAGGAAGCAAAGAAACAGGGCAAGGAAATTGTTGGTCTCGAAGCCCCTGAAGAGCAGCTGGCGGTACTCAATACGTTGAAAGAAGACAGCGTAGTGGACGGGCTGATGCAGCTTACAGACAGCTTTGCCGAAAGCAAAGCGCAGTATGCAGCCATGCTGGATGCTTATAAGAAACAGGACCTTCCGGGATTATACCAGCAGATACAGGGATCGAAGGAACTGGGCGAGGATATGGGCGCCTTCCTCAATGACCGCAATGTAAAATGGATACCCCGCATGACTAAGATCATGAAAGGCCATCCCGTATTTTTTGCTGTCGGCGCGGGGCACCTATGGGGCAATCATGGGGTGATTACTTTGCTCCGCAAGGCGGGATATACGGTAGAGCCGGTTAAATAGCCCCGCAGGCAGGATATTTTTATCCTGCTAAATACGCTAAAATCCCGTCCGCCATGAGCACATTCAAAGAGGTTATACAATCAGAGAAGCCGGTGCTGGTGGATTTTTTCGCCACCTGGTGCGGCCCCTGTAAAATGATGGCACCCATCCTGAAGCAGTTGAAAGAGGAGGTGGGCGATGCCGTTACGATCATTAAAATAGATATCGACAAAGAGCCGCAGGCAGCCAATTCACTTTGCATTCAGGGGGTACCTACGCTCATCATTTTTCAGAAAGGACAGCAGAAATGGCGGCAATCGGGCGTGCTGGATGCACGGCAGCTCAGGGCCGCCTTACAACCCTATATGTAATCACCGCTTCCCGGTTCTTCTACTTAAAGATCACTTCCGTAGCGCCGAAACCATACTGCCCGTGCCACCTGTTCTCAAAAGATGCAACTCCGGCTTTTGCATTCAGGATCCCGTGTACTTCCGCGCGCAGCGTGCCTTTACCAAGCCCGTGGATAACGAACATAGTATGCTGGCTGTGCGCAATAGCCATATCGATATGGTATTCGAGTGCGCTTAGCTGGATGCTCAGGATCTCCGCAGGCAACAGTTCTTCCGGTTTATCTACGAGTATTTCAATGTGTAGGTCCAGGACCTCTACGGGCTTCCAGGTAGGAATTACGGGGCGGGACTCGCCTGCAGTACTGCTTATCAGAATTTCCGGTAATGCCTTTACCGGCGCTGGTATGCCGGTTGCGTCATCCGCAAGCAGATAATTGAAGGAGGGTGATGCCGCTTCGAGCAGTTGGGTAATGTGGTCAAACAGTTTTGCGGGCTTTATCCGGAGTATGCCGCTGTTGCCCGGCGATTTATTGCCCGGCTGCGCTTCGCTCACCTTCCAGTGAATGCGGGGCTGCTCATTCATCTCTTCGAGCGTTTGCGGGTGCAGGTACACATTCCCGAAGGGGTGAAGATTTGCGGTATGCTGAAACACCTGCTGGCCGGCGCTGTTGCGCACCTCGTACGTAAAATAAATGGACGAGGCCGTTTCATTAATAAGAAAAATGCGGAAATGCGTAATGATATCCTCAAAAGTATCGGGGATGAATACGGGTACGAACGACAGATAGATGCCCTGTGCGAGCCTTGCTTTGCGCTCTTTGATCTTCTCGGGAAGAATGTCGACCGGAGCCTGCTTTTTCTGCTGCGCAGGCTTTTTTTCCGTAAACCATTTCAGGTACGGATGATCCACTTCATCTTCATAAACCGGAAAATGAATCCCTTTTACGGCAACCTCGATCATTGTTTTGGAAAGAAAGGAAACAATAGTCCCTTCCTCACCGGTACGCTTTAGTAATACTGCGTCGCCAATTGAAAACTTCACACTGAAAGCTACGCATTATCAATGGAAAAAACGCGCCATTTGCCGGGTGGCTTCGCCCCTGTGGCTCAGCGTGTTTTTTATGGAAAGCGGGAGCTCGGCAAAGGTCTCATCGTAGCCATCCGGCATAAAGATAGGGTCGTAGCCAAAGCCATCTTTTCCCTGCGGGGATGATGTGATCTGCCCGTGGCAATAGCCTTCAAAAAAGTGTGTCGCACCATTCAGGATAAGACAGATTACCGCTGTATAATGCGCTTTCCTGTCTGTACCGTCTCCGAGCACGCTCAATGCTTTCTGTACATTTTCCTCGTCTGTTGCGCCATCCCCGGCATAGCGCGCGCTGAATACGCCGGGTGCTCCGCCAAGCGCATCGATGCAGAGGCCGCTATCGTCCGCCATTACAGGCTTGCCGCAAAATTCATAAATCGTTTGTGCCTTTGCCCGTGCATTTTCATTAAATGTATCGTGAGGTTCGGGTATTTCCCCGCGGAAGCCGATATCCTCCAGGGTTAAAAGGTTCCAATCCGGTAGCAGCGATTTTATCTCGCGCAGCTTTCCTGCATTATTCGTGGCAACTACCAGCTCCTTCATAAATATTTATTTTTATGGATGAAAATGCTTTTAGGGGGCTTTAGGTGAATGCCAGGCATCTCCAAAAGAAACTTTTTAATGGCCTGCCAATTTATAAAAGCACCCCCAAAATCGTTTTACTGCATTCCGAAATTCCGGTAGGATACTTTACGACCGTTTTATAGCCTTCCGAAAATTCGGAATAGTACTTTACAATCGTTATGCTGCATTCCGAAAATCCGGAAGGGTACTTTACGACCATTTTATAACCTTCCGAAAATTTGGAAAGGTGCTATACAACTGTTTTACTGCATTCCGAAAATCCGGAATAGTATTTTATGGCTGTTTTGTTGCATTCCGAAAATCCAGAATGGTACAAAACAAACGTTTTGCCACGTTCTAAAAAGTTGGAAAATTGTAAAACAACCGTTTTACCGCCTTAAAAAAAATAATGAGCCTGCATGTATTTATTTTCCTGCTAAAATGCTGAAAACAACATTGGCCGGCTATTACACCGGCCAATTATTATTTTTTTCATGGTTAAAAGCTCACTACATCGACCACTGCTTGCTCTTAAAGCGATCGCTCACTACGAGGTCTTTGCTTCCGGGCGTGTATTTGTAAAAACCTTCGCCGCTCTTGGCGCCATAGTAACCCGCCTGCACCATATTGGCAAGGAGAGTAGCTGGTGCATATTTTTGCGCGCCGAAGCCCATGTGCAGCACATTCATAATGCTGTAGCAGGTATCGAGGCCAATAAAATCGGCAAGCTGCAGCGGGCCCATCGGGTGCGCCATACCCAGCTTCATAATGGTATCGATCTCTTCTACACCGGCAACGCCTTCCTGCAGGGCGAGGATGGCTTCATTGATCATGGGCAGGAGAATGCGGTTGGAGATAAAGCCCGGATAATCGTTCACCACGCAGGGCACCTTGCCGAGGTATTTGGAAAGATTCACGGTAAGATCGGTAACGGAATGCTCGGTAGCATAACCATTGATCACCTCCACCAGCTTCATCACCGGTACGGGATTCATAAAGTGCATGCCAATTACCTTACCCGGACGCTTCGTGTAAGAAGCAATGCGCGTAATAGAGATGGACGAAGTGTTGGTAGCAAGAATGCAATGCTCAGGGCAAAGCGTATCCAGCTGCTGGAAGATCTTGATCTTAAGATCGATGTTTTCGGTGGCTGCCTCAATAACGAGGTCGGCGTTTTTTACCGCTTCAGCCATGTCTGTGAATGTGTGGATGCGGCCTAAAGACGCATCCTTATCAGCTTCGGAAAGCGTAGCCTTAGCCACCATGCGGTCCATATTCTTGCCGATGGTTGCGATGGCTTTGTCGAGGGCGGTCTGGTTAATGTCCATCATCTGCACATTAAAGCCGCTTTGCGCAAATACGTGGGCGATGCCATTGCCCATAGTGCCGGAGCCGATCACGGTAACCGTCTTGATTTTCTGAAGCATAAACTGAGTTTTGTCATCGTAGCCTGCGGGCTGCAGGTCTGCGATTGTTGAAGATTCCTTAACCATAAAGTATTTAATTTTTTAAAAACGCGCTAAGGTAATGGTTTGGGCGCTAAGTTTGAGGGTTGGGCACTTGTTAAGGAAGGGAAGGCCGTTTGCCAGGCAATGCTGATACGCAGTCACGGAAGTGCTCAATCTGCGCATTAACCCCAAATCCTAAAAAGTTAAAACACCCAACGCCCTGCAGGTTGTCTTGGGGTGAATAGCTATATTTGGGAGGCCTTCAACGATGGCTATACTCCTGCTTTTCTTTCTATGAATATACAACGCGCTGCGCCGGTAAATGAATTGCTGGCCAAGCTGATTTTCCTTATCCTGCCCACCGCCGTGGTGAGCTATCTGCTGCTCCGGCAGGCTTTTGAGTTCTATGCAATTCCGCGTACCAATCCTGCGGAGCTTACCCTGTACTTTACGGCGGGCATGGTAGCGAGCGCGGTGCTCTATGCATTCCGGTTCCGGTTCCTGCCAACCTTTGCGGGCCTGCTGCTGCTTATCTATACATTATATAAAGGACTCGCTACGCTGGATACCGGCGAGATGGACGGCCCGTTTATCTATGCGCGCTTCGAGATCATCAGCAATTTGTTTATTGTTGGCTGGGTGGTTGGCTGGGGATTACTGCGGCTGCGTTACTGGAGCGTGGGCATTGCGGCCTCGCTGCTTGCTGCATCGATTCTTATTGTTGCCAAAAGCAAATCAGACACCGTTGATCACCTGCTCTGGGCATTCTCGCCGGTAGTGCTCTATTCCATCTATATCATTTTTACGGCAGAACAGATATACAGCTATCAGGATAAATCGCAGAAATTCTGGTGGTTCCTCACGCGGCGGATTGTGCTGTTCTCGGGATTACTGATCCTGCTGTTGCTGGGCATTACCTGGGTGATGGGCGGCGAGATCGCTGATACTGTAGCTAATTATGGCGGCGGCGCAAAGGGAGGGAAAAACTCCATGCTCAAATCCAATAAAGACGGCACTTTTGACTTGAAAGATTATTCCCAGCTGCGGAGCCAGCTTGGGCGGAACAATGAATTGCTGTTCTGCGCGCATATCGACAATTTTTTCGAGGGTACGGAAACGCCGAATCCACTTTACCTTACCGCCTTTTATTATACCAAATTCGATACCAGCACCGAAACCTTCGAGCGCGATTCGGTGATCCCCAGAAATGATCTGTTCGAGCCCGATCCTTCCCGGCTTTCACTGTTTGCAACTCAGGGAGATACTTCGGTGATTGCCAATAGCGGCACAACTGAGTACGGAAAAGTGGTAGAGATACAGGTGTACAGCCGCAAGCTATCGCCGCATACCTACCTCGCGCCGCATACCGGCTTCTTCGTGCAGCCCATTACCGTAGAGCGCAATTTCCGGGACTCTTTCAAGACGGCCTTCCGGGCCAAGAGCTATGTGAGCCGCCTCAACAGCGCCTATGCCGTGTACAATGCAAAGAACAAGCAGATACAGGCATTCCAGGCCGAGCGCTTCAAGATCATGCGCAAGTACACCGATTACAGTAAGACGGATGCGCAGTTCATGAGGTATTACACTTATATGCCGGGTGATGCCAAGTTTAAGCGGATCACGGAGCTTGCGCAGACTGTTGCAGGCGCAGCAAAGACGCCGGTAGATAAGACCATTGCCATCCGCGACTGGTTCCTGAGCAAAGACGCTGCCGGTCAGCCGCTGTTTAAGTACACGGATAATCCCGGTGTGCCGGACATTCCAAATGCCTCGAAGCTGCAGTATTTTCTTTTTGAGAACCGGAAGGGATACTGCGCGTACTATGCCGGCGCTACCCTGTTTATGCTCCGCGCTCTCGGCATCCCCAGCCGCATTGCCGTAGGCTTCATGACGGTGGACCGCAGCGATAAGAATAAAGGCTGGTACTGGTATTATGCCGATCAGGCGCATGCCTGGGTGCAGGTTTATTTCCCCGGCCTTGGCTGGCTGGATTTTGATACCACAGTGGGCAATTCAGATGCGCAGGAAAGCCCCAAGCCCGATGGCACGCCGCCCATGCAGCCTCCGCGCGCATGGCTTGCAGCCGATGGTGTTGCAACTGAGATCGATACTGCAAAGAAGATCATTCATATGCAGGTAAAGCAGCTTGTATTTCATGATAAGGAATTCAAATTGCCGCAGGCCGTAGCTGCCGATATGGATGTGCATATTGCGCAGGTACGCCGCGACAGCGTGGAGGTGCCACTGAGCAATATAGAGAAAGGCGAGGCGGTAACCGTAGTTTCCTATGCAGATGCCTTTAAGAACATGGAAGCAAAAGAAAGCGAAACCGGCGCATCGCTGATGAAGCGCTTTCCGGATCCAGAGCCGATCGATGAAGTATATGTAAAGCGCAAGGATACTTATAAAAAGGATGCGCTGCCGAAGCCGGAGCCCAAAGCGCCTGTTTCTTCTTTCAGGAAGATATTGTTAGAGGGAATTGCCGTTGTTGGAGGGCTGATCCTGCTTTTCTTCCTCTGGCCATCCATCCTGCTGGCTTACTATAAGATGCGCGCTAAAGGTTCAAAATCTTCCGGGCAAAGGGCTTATTGGGTTTACCGCACTGCAACTTATTACCTGCATCAGTTGGGCTTTGAGCGCGGCCTTCGCACGCCCATGCAGTATGCACGGGAACTGGTTGATCCTGCTTTGGGAACGGGCTTTGCCCCATTTATGAGTATTTACCTAAAGGAAAAATATGCCAAGCAGGCATTGAATGAGCGTGAAGTAAAGGCAGTGAATGAATTCCTTCCTGCTTTCTTTGCTACCATCCGCCAAAAGGTTAAAGGTAGTAAGCGCATTGGGGGAATGCTGAATCCGTTGCGGGCTATTTCATTTTTTGTTGCTGGCGATGAGGAGCAAAATGGATAACACTTCGCCCTGTAATAGCCGAATTGCACGGATGATGAATGGCTAACCTATTCGCAACCTGAACTGTATATTTGTTCCTGCTTAAACACCCATTTGTTTAATGAAACGTTCTATTCTTGCGCTCTGGCGTATCTTCTTTGTCTGTGTGCTTGCGTTTGTTGTATTGATCACCGGCTATTGGTTTGCCTGGTGGGGCGGTATGCCTTCGATCACGGAGCTGGAAAATCCCAGCTCCGCGCTTTCCTCGGAGGTATTTGCCGCAAACGGCGATATCATGGGAAGGTATTTTGTGCAGGACCGTAGCAACAGCAAATATGGTGAGATCTCCAAAAACGTATTCGATGCGCTCGTAGCCACCGAAGATGTGCGCTTCTACGACCATTCCGGCATCGATGCGCGGGCTACTGCCGCCATTCCCTTCTATTTATTAATGGGTGAAAAGCGCGGCTCTTCTACGATTACCCAGCAGCTCGCTAAAAATCTGTTCGGTCGGAAGAAGATGAATATGTTCACCATCCCGTTCATTAAGCTGAAGGAATGGGTGCTGGCGATAAAGCTGGAGCGTAACCTTACCAAGAATGAGCTCATCACGCTCTACCTCAATACGGTTCCGTTTCCGGACAATGTATATGGTATCAAGAATGCATCGCTTACATTTTTCAGCAAGATGCCCGATAAGCTTACCGTTGATGAGGCCGCGATATTGGTGGGCACGCTGAAAGGCAATACGATCTACAACCCCCGGTCACATGCCAGGCAGGCCCTCGACCGGCGCAACATTGTGATCGACCAGATGGTGAGCAACGATAAGCTCACCGCTGCCGAAGGTGCAAAATACAAGGCAAAAGAGATAAAGCTGGAATACCACAAGATCGATTATCACGAAGGTGTGGCCCCTTACTTCCGGCAGGTGCTGGAGCAGCAGGTAAAGACCGCTTTAAAGACTACGCACAACCCCGTCACGGATGAGCCTTATGATATTTATAAGGACGGCCTGCGCATCTATACCACTATCGATATGCGGATGCAGAACTACGCCGAGCAGGCTGTAGAGCAGCACATGAAAGACCTGCAGAAGCTGTTCGTGCAGCAATCGGGCTACGGCAGCGGCGCTATCTGGAAGAAGCATATGGACGTAGTTACGAAAGCCATGAAGCAAAGCGACCGCTATGCTGCGCTTAAGGAGGATGGTAAAAATGAGGCGGAGATAATGGCCGAATTCAGGAAGCCGGTGAAGATGCGGGTGTTTGCCTGGAATGCAAAGAATTATGTGGATACTACCATGAGTCCGATCGACTCAATCATGTACACACGCATGTTCCTGCAGGCCGGCTTTATGGCTATGGACCCCATGACCGGCGAGGTAAAAGCATGGGTAGGAGGGATCAACCACGATTATTTCCAGTTTGATCACGTAAACGAAAAGACGAAGCGGCAGGTGGGCTCTACCATTAAGCCGCTACTTTATTGCCTTGCGGTGGATAATGGCATCTCGCCGTGCGGCACCGTTTCTACCGGGCCTCAGGTTTTTAACGGTAAGCCCTATAATGCCGGGGGCTCAAAATTCGGCTCTATGCCTATGAAAACGGCGCTGGCAAAATCCATCAATAATGCGGCGCTCTATCTGATCAAGCAGGTGGGCATTCCCGCTTTTATCGATTTTGCGAAGAAGTGCGGTATCAACAGCGAGATCGTTCCCTACCCTTCCATTGCGCTGGGCGTTTCGGATATTTCTTTATATGAGATGCTGGGAGCTTACTCTATGTTCCCAAGCGGCGGCATGCATACGCAGCCTTATTTCATTACCAAGATCGAGGATAAGAACGGCTTGCTGGTAAAAAGCTTTACGCCGGAGCAAAAAGAGATCATCAGCGCCAGCACTGCTTTTAAGATGGTAAAGATGATGCGCGGCGTAGTGGATTTCGGTACCGGCGCAAGAATGCGGAACCGCTACGGTATCAAGGCGCAGATTGCGGGTAAAACAGGTACTACGAACAACCAGGCGGATGGCTGGTTTATCGGCTATACGCCGCAGATCCTTGCCGGCGCATGGGTGGGCTGCGATGATCGTTTCCTCCGCTTCCAGAGCGAGGCACTGGGCCAGGGCGCTGCCGCCGCGCTGCCTATCTGGGCGCTCTTCTATAAAAAGGTTGCTGCGGATAAAACCCTGGGCATATCGCCCGATGCGGAATTCAAGGAGCCTGAAAATTTTGATGATTGCGATGTGAGCGACCCGAACAGCAAGATGCGCGCCGGCCTGAATAGCGGCAGCGTGGGCGGCGACGGCACAAGTGATGATGAAACCCAGAACAACAGCGATTACAGTCCGAGCGATATGGATTATGGGAATGACGGAAAGTCGGATAACCTGGGCGATGGGGATAAGTAGTTTTGGCATCTGGAACAGAGGGCAGACCCCGCGCAAGGGATAGTAGTGGAAAGCCCCGTAGCTTTTCGCGAAGGGCTTGGAACGGATAGCCCGGTGCCGCCCTTCGCGGCATGCGCCCAAATCCTTTAAATTTATTTTTTGAAAGTAAAAATCATTAACGACCCAGTTTACGGCTTCCTGCGCTTCCCGGAGCCGGAAGTGATGCAGATTATTGCGCATCCGTGGTTTCAGCGGCTGCGACACATCAAGCAGATGGGCATGGCGCACCTGGTGTATCCCGGCGCGGTGCATACACGGCTCCATCATTCCCTTGGCGCCTGCCACCTGATGAATGAGGCGC
Organism: Chitinophagaceae bacterium; assembly: GCA_965246905.1. GTDB lineage: Bacteria > Bacteroidota > Bacteroidia > Chitinophagales > Chitinophagaceae > UBA1952. The sequence goes on along the minus strand of CBDFFZ010000003.1, from coordinate 276,083 downwards.
TGGATGTGCTGAAGAGCAAGAAGATCAGGTTTACGAAGCAGGAATGCGTGGCGGCAAGGCTGGCCATCCTGATGCACGATATCGGCCACGGCCCATTTTCTCACGCGCTGGAGCATTCTTTGGTGAGCGGCATAGATCATGAGCTTGTTTCGCGGCTTATCATGCAGCGCATTAATGTGGAAATGGATGGCGCGCTCGATACAGCGATCAGGATTTTTGACCATTCGTACCCAAAGAAATATCTCCATCAGCTGGTCTCCAGTCAGCTGGATATGGACCGGATGGATTACCTGAACCGCGATTCTTATTTTACCGGGGTATCGGAAGGCGTGATCGGCTACGACCGCATCCTGCATATGCTTACGGTGGATAAAGATGAGCTGGTGGTCGAGGAGAAAGCCGTGCACAGCGTTGAAAAATTTATCATTGCCCGGCGGCTGATGTACTGGCAGGTATACCTGCATAAAACGGTGCTTGGCGGTGAGATGCTGCTGGTGAATATTTTAAAGCGCGCCAAAGAGCTCGCAATGGCCGGCGAAAAGCTTTTTGCCACACCTGCCCTCCATCATTTTCTTTATGGTGATGTTAATGGTGCCTCTTTTGCAGCGGAGCCGGAAAACCTTACGCTATTTTGCGCGTTGGATGATTCTGATATCGCCGCTTCTATAAAAGTATGGCAGCGACAGGATGATGTAGTTTTATCGCGGCTTTGCCGGATGCTTATTTCGCGCAGGCTTTATAAAATAATATTAAGTGGTGGGCCGTTAGAGGATATGTTGGAACAGAAAAAGGAAGAGACAAGGCGGTTGTTAGGACTCAATGACCGTGAGCTGGAGTTTTTTGTATTTGCCGGTACTACTACATCGAGCACTTATAACTATACTGATGAGCGGATTGGCATTGCGATGAAAGACGGTACCGTGAAAGACATCAGCGAAGTGGATAATCCGTTAGTGACGCAGGCACTTGCCCGGCCCGTACTTAAAAATTACATTTGCTATACCGTATCCTGAATATTATATTAATGAAAACCTTTAATGCCAGCCCTACGCTGTAACACCATAATCTAAGCTATGCAATTCACTGCGCTGCAGATAGCCACGCTCGTACATGGCACGATAGAAGGGAACCCCGATGTGCTGGTGGGCCAGGTATCGAAAATTGAAGATGCTACCGAAGGCTCTTTATCATTTGTAGCCAACCCCAAATATGAAGAATACCTGTACAAGACAAATGCTTCCGTAATCATTGTGAACGATGCGCTCCAGCTTACAGGCGCTGTAAAGCCCACGCTGATAAGAGTGAAGGATGCTTACAGCGGATTTACATTATTACTGGAGAAGTACAATGAGATGGTATCGCGCAGCGGGAAGAAAGGCATTGAGCAGCCATCCTTTGTTGCTAAATCTGCCTCGCTCGGAAAGGATATATACATTGGCGCCTTCTCCTATATTGGTGAGCATTCCATTATCGGCAACCGGGTGCATATTTATCCAGGCTGCTATATCGGTGATAATGTGGTGATCAATGATGATTCCTGCCTTTATGCGGGCGTAAAGATCTACGATGGGTGCTCGCTGGGCAACCGCGTAATTATTCATTCCGGAACGGTGGTAGGCAGCGATGGCTTTGGCCATGCCCCCCAGAAGGATGGCACCTATAAGAAGATACCGCAGATAGGGAATGTAATTATCGAGGATGATGTAGAGATCGGCTCCAATACCACGATAGACCGCGCTACGATGGGCTCTACGCACATCCGCAACGGCGTAAAGCTGGATAACCTTATTATGATTGCCCACAATGTGGACGTAGGTGAAAATACCGTCATTGCCGCTCAGACCGGCGTAAGCGGCAGCACCAAAGTGGGTGCGCATTGCATGATAGGCGGGCAGGTAGGCATGGTAGGCCATATACAAATTGCGGACGGCACGCGCATCAATGCGCAGAGCGGGCTTTCCAAATCCGTGCAGACACAGAATACCGTATTAAACGGCTCTCCGGCATTCGATTATAAAACATCCCTTAAAAGTCAGGCAATTTTCAGAAATTTGCCCGACCTTCAACAACGCCTTTTACAGCTCGAGGAGCAGATAAAGACGCTTTCATCATTATTGAATCATTCCAACAGCCCTACCCCGTGACAGAGACTTTGACGCAGCATATACAGGACGGACGGAAAAAAACTTGCACTCTATTGCAGCAATCAGCACAAAACCAGCAAACGCTTAAGGGTGCAGTAACGCTTCACGGCGCCGGCCTGCATACCGGCCATAATGTAACGATGACGCTGCGGCCCGCCAACCCGGGCTTCGGCATCCGCTTTCAGCGTATAGACCTGCCTGAGCGGCCTATTGTAAAGGCAGATGCAGATTATGTAGTGGATACATCCCGCGGCACTACACTTGAGCACAATGGCGCTAAAGTGAGCACGGTAGAGCATATTCTTGCAGCACTTGTAGGCTGCGGTATCGATAATGTACTTGTTGAGCTCGATGCGCCGGAGATACCCATCCTCGATGGCAGCGCAAGGGAATTTATAGATGCCATAGACAGTGTGGGCATACAGGAGCAGGATGCCAAGCGTGTGGTGTACAGCATCGATACCAATATTCACTTTTACGACCCGGTAAAGAATGTGGATATGCTGGCCGTGCCCGCTACGGATTACCAGATCACTACGCTCATAGATTTCAACTCGAAGACGCTTGGCACGCAGCATGCTACCCTCAAGCATATTTCAGAATTCCGTACGGAGATTGCACCCTGCAAAACCTTTTGTTTCCTCCATGAGCTGGAATATCTGCTGCAGAACAATCTCATCAAAGGCGGAGACCTGAGCAATGCCATCGTGGTGGTAGATAAGGTGGTGAGCGATGAAGAGCTGGAACGCCTTGCCAAAATATTCAACAAACCGAAGATCGAGGTAAAGCAGGAAGGCATCCTGAATAATATCCAGCTTGTATTCCCGAATGAGCCTGCCCGCCATAAGCTCCTTGATGTTGTAGGCGATCTTGCCCTTGTAGGCCACCATATAAAGGCACACATCATTGCCTCACGGCCCGGCCACTCATCTAATGTGGAGTTTGCCAAGAAGATCAAGCAGTACATCCGGAAAAACAAGCACCTGAGCGATATCCCGCACTACGACCCCAACATGGAGCCCGTGTATGATATTGTCCGTATCGAAAAATCCCTCCCACACAAATTTCCGTTTCTATTGGTGGATAAGATCATCGAGCTGAGCGATAATCATGTAGTGGGCATTAAGAATGTAACATTTAATGAGAATTTTTTCCAGGGCCATTTTCCGGGCAACCCGGTAATGCCGGGCGTACTGCAGATCGAGGCGATGGCGCAGGCAGGCGGTATTCTTGCCCTCAATAATTACAGCGACCCTGAGAATTACGATACTTATTTCATCAAGATCGATAAGGTACGCTTTAAGCATAAAGTAGTGCCCGGTGATACGCTGGTGCTGAAGCTGGAGCTCATTAACCCGATTCGGAGAGGCATCTGTGAGATGAAAGGAACGGCATATGTAGGCAATAAGCTGGCCACGGAGGCAGAGCTCGTAGCACAGATCGTGCGGAAAGGAAAATAAGCAGCCAATTAGCAAAATTTGCTAATTAGCTAATTTAACCAGGCTCATCAGCCAATTAGCGAATTAATTAAACAATGATTCACCCGCTTACCTACATACATCCCGATGCCAAGATCGGGCCCAATGTGAAGATTGATCCTTTCACCACCATTCATAAGAATGTGGAGATTGGCGAGGGCACCTGGATCGGCTCGAACGTTACCATTATGGAAGGCGCGCGCATTGGCAAGAACTGCCGCATTTTTCCAAGTACCATCATCAGCGCCATACCGCAGGATCTTAAATTCAAAGGGGAGGATACGCTTACCATCATCGGCGATAATTGTACCATCCGCGAATGCGTAACCATTAACCGCGGCACGTCCGACCGCAACCACACCAGGATCGGCAATAATTGCCTGATTATGGCTTACTGCCATATTGCGCACGATTGTGAGATCGGCAACTACTGCATCTTTTCAAATAATACCACGCTTGCCGGCCATATACAGGTGGGCGATAATGTGGTGCTGGCCGGCCTTACCGCCGTGCAGCAGTTTGTACGCATCGGCTCTCATGCCTTTATAACCGGCGGCTCGCTGGTACGTAAGGATGTGCCGCCCTATGTAAAGGCTGCGCGTGAGCCGCTTTCCTATGTGGGTGTAAACTCCATCGGCCTCAAGCGGCGCGGCTATACCACCGAGCGTATTAACCACATTCTCGATGTGTACCGCATACTTTATGTGCGCGGCTACAATGTGAGCAAGGCGCTCGGAATCATAGAGGCAGACCTGCCGGTGAGCGATGAGCGCGATGAGATCATTTCCTTTATCCGCGATACCGGCCGTGGTATTATGCGGGGCTATACCCGCCGTATCAATGAAGATATGCCTTGAACGGGCCGGTAAGCGCTACCAGCGGCACTGGGTTTTTAAGGATATTACCTACACTTTTGAAAGCAGTGGCACCTATGCCCTGCTTGGCCAGAACGGCAGCGGCAAAAGCACTTTGCTGCGGATAATTTCCGGCATGCAAACGGCCTCTACAGGAAAAATCAGCTATTCAAATGCCGGCAAGGATCTGCCGCTGGATAAAGCCTTTACCTACCTTTCTTATTGCGCTCCCGGCATGGAGCTGCCCGAGGAGATGACACTGCAGGAATTCCTCGAATTTCATTTCTCTTTTAAAAAAATAATGCCCGGCCTCACTATTAAAGCGATCATTGAGCTCGTGGGGCTGGCTAATGCTGCCAATAAGCCAATTGCCGACTACTCATCCGGGATGAAGCAGCGCGTAAAGCTGGCGCAGGCTGTTTTTTCCGATACTCCGGTGCTTTTGCTGGATGAGCCTGCCACTAATTTAGATGAAGCCGGTGTGCAGCAATACCTGGGCTGGATGGAGCAGTATGCACACGATAGATTGGTAATAATTGCTTCTAATGACGAGCGGGAATACCGGTTTTGCAGGGAGCGCATCCTGCTGGCAGATTACCAACAGGCATAAATCCCGGAATCTGCTTATATACCCGATCATTAATTTTTGGGGGGATTCTGTAGATTTTTGTAGTGTTTACCATTTTGAAGGCATCTTGCCCAAGTCATGCTTCCATGCGTCAGCATGACTTGGGCAAGATGTTTCGCTGCGCAATGAAGCATTCGATTCAAAGCTGACGCGTGTGTCGGGTGCCTTTTTAGAACATCATTGCCCCCTTAGAGACGTTGCTATGCAACGTCTCTAAGGGGGTCGAAAGGGTTACAGCCTTCCTGAATCCTGTAGCCCTGCCCTATACAGGCAGAATGAGAAAAAATTACTTACGCCCTTAAACATTTACAAGGCCTCGCCAATGTTTACATCGCCTTGCCAATATTGGCGGGCCGCCGTCAATGCTGTAAACTACGATTACAGCATGCGCACCCACCATGCGAATGTTGTAAACGTTAAATACCATTCTGTAACCGCCTTTGTCAATATTGTAACCGCTGTTTACAGCATTGACACCCCCCCTGCGCATATTGTAAACGTTAAATACAGCGCTGTATTTAACGTTTACAATATTGGTACCCCCCCTGCGCATATGGTAAACTGCGTTTACAGCATTGCAGACGACAGTTACCACACTGAAACCATCACGCCACAATGCGCAGCTGCCGGTAACGTTATCGGGCGGCCTGCTTTCAAAGCGGCAGTAAGCGCAAATAGTCCCGCCTATGGCAATAGGCTTTATGGAATCTTAAAAGTTACGGCATCTTATGGGCAGACTAAAACACATCTTCACATGAAAAACACGCTCAGATTCGCATTAATGGCCGCAGCGCTGCTTTTGCTCATTACCCTTTCCGGCAAGGCATTTGCCGCAGGCGGAATAAAAGGAACCCTGACCGGTGCCGCTAACAATCCTTTGATCCATGCTACGGTGCAGGCAATGCAACAAGGCAGAACAGCCGGCAGCGCAATGACAGATATTAACGGTCATTACCTCATAAAGCCATTGGCGGACGGGAGCTACACGGTAACTTTTACCTACCTCAACTTCAGGGACTCAATTACCAATATCCGGGTAAGAGGCGGGAAGATTGCGGTAGCCAATAAACAATGGAATACTGCTGCTGCGAGCCTGGCAGACAAAAACATTATAGTGCAAAGAAGAGCGCTTTCACGGCCGATGGTGGATTTTAAATCCGCACCGGCAGGCAGTATGTCGGGCGGCAGGGCTGCGTACATGAATTATGAGAGCGCTCCGGCACCGGTAGCGTACTTCAACCCAAGCACAGAATCTTACACGAAAAATCCCGAAAATGATTTTATGACGGTCAAGGCCAGTCCGCTCTCTACGCTTTCCGTGGATGTGGACCGGGCTTCGTACAGCAACATCCGCCGCTTTATAAATGAAGGGCAGCGGCCGCCTGCGGATGCGGTTCGTGTGGAAGAGATGATCAATTATTTTGAGTATAATTATCCTCAGCCTACCGGCGATGATCCTGTGGCTATAACTACAGAAATTACTACCTGCCCCTGGAATACGCAGAACAAGCTCCTACATATCGGCCTCCAGGCACGTAAGATCGCTACCGAAAAGCTGCCATCCTCCAACCTTATATTCCTGATAGATGTATCCGGATCTATGAATGAGCCTAACAAGCTGCCGCTCCTTAAAGCTTCTTTAAAGATGCTGGTAAACAACCTCCGTGCACAGGATCATGTAGCTATTGTGGTGTATGCAGGCAATGCCGGATTGGTGCTGCCTCCCACACCCGGCAATGAAAAAGCAAAGATCATTGATGCGCTGGAATCCCTGAGCGCAGGCGGCTCTACGGCAGGCGGCGAAGGCATCCTGCTTGCCTACAAAACAGCGAAAGAGCACTTTATAAAGGGCGGCAATAACCGAGTTATCCTCGCTACGGACGGCGACTTTAACGTAGGCGTAAGCAATGACAATGAGCTGGAAGAGCTGATCGTAAAGCAGCGCGGCACAGGCATTTTCCTTACCTGCCTCGGCTACGGCATGGGCAATTATAAAGATGCTAAAATGGAGGTTCTGGCGGATAAGGGCAATGGGAATTACGCCTATATCGATAACATCCAGGAAGCGCAGAAAACGCTGGTGGCAGAGTTTGGCGGCACTTTATTTACGGTAGCCAAGGATGTAAAAGCACAGGTGGAATTTAACCCGGCAAAAGTGCAGGGCTACCGTTTGGTAGGCTACGAAAACCGTGTGCTGAATGCAGAGGATTTTAAGGATGATAAAAAAGATGCGGCGGAAATGGGTGCCGGCCATACGGTAACCATCCTCTATGAAATCATCCCCGCAGGGATAAAAAGTGCGCAGCTGCGCAATACCGATGAGCTTAAATACCAGCAGCCTGCAAGTAATTATTCTTCAGGTAATGGAGAGCTGGCAACGGTAAAATTCCGCTACAAAGCGCCGGACGGCGCGGTAAGCAAAGAGCTCGTGCACTCTATTGGGGATAAGGAAAAAACATTGCTGCAAACTTCGGAGAATATACGCTTTGCAGCCTCAGTAGCTATGTGGGGCATGTTGCTGAAGGATTCTAAATATAAGGGCATGGCCAGCTATGCAAATGCGATCCTGCTTGCAGAAAGCGCGCGCGGCAATGATAAGGACGGCTACCGCGCGGAATGTATCAGGTTGATGAAAAGTGGCAGCAAACTGGCGGGACTTTAAGGTATAGGCAGGGCGTGCTCACCGCCCTACGCATCCACAATTTACTCTTTGGCACGAAAATTACAGCATTCTTAAAAAACCAAAATCTTATGGACAAGCTGGAATTTAAAGGCAAATGGAATGAGTGGAAAGGCAAGATCAAACAGGCCAATGCCGATATGACCGATGATGATCTGCAATACGAAGAAGGCAAAGATGATGAAATGCTCGGCCGCCTGCAAACCAAATTGGGCAAGACGAAAGACGATGTAATCGATTGGCTTCGCAGGCTCGGGTAAGCAAGGTATTATTAAACAACAAAGGACTGTCCCATAAAGGCAGTCCTTTGTTGTTTACCTTACTTCCTGAAGGTAGTACTAAAGCCTAAAGGCCTTGTTCATCAGATCCCGCTTCAGCTCCTGTTCTTTCATCCCGTTTATCCAGCCAGACAGTGTGGCTTTAAGCGCCGTAATGCGGCGGCGGATAATGTCTTTTTCAGTGTTGGTTTTTGATGCTTTGAAAGCATCGCTGTACGAATCTCCATCCGCAAGAATGCTGGCAAATATCTGCTCGCGGTAACCGGAAATATTTTCTGCGCGGTATAATTTATCCAGTAAAACGAGGGCGCTGTCAAATACTGTTTGCTCTTTTACATGGGCAAGATAAGTACCGAGGTATCCGGCGAGATACACCCTGCGGAGGCCATAAACCTTGTCTGCCTTTTTAGTATAAACAGGCAGGTCGTCAGCGGCCCCATGCTCGGCAATAATTTCCCAGACTGCCTCCTCAAGGCTGCTTTTAGGCCCGGTAAGCAGTAATGCTTTGGCACGCTGATAGCCGGCTTCCTTGTCCAGCGTCTGCAAGCCGCGCAATGCAGCCCCGGCAACAAGGTAAGAGCTGCTTGATACCGCGGCTTCCATATCCGCCCGCGAGGAGCTGATCTTCCAGTTATTAAGCACATTGAACGCTGCTGCGCGCACCTTTGCGCTTCCATCCATCGTAGCGAGGTATTGTACCTGGCGCGTATAATCTTTCTGCTCATCATCCAGCGTGGAAAGCTGGCTCAGCGCATAGCCTTTAATGCCTGTTATGGGATCATTCAGCGCAAGCATAAAAATCTTTTGCGCGGGTGCCTCACGAAGATGCTGCTGGGCGTAGCTTAAAGCGTTGTACTTGTTGATATAATCGGTAGTCATTTCAAATTGCGCCAGCCATTGCGCCGCATCTTTCTGCTCCCGGATAACGCCGGGAAGCCAGTGCTCATAATCAGGAATAATGAGCGGGCGTTCACCATTTGCATAGCTATAAATAAAAGTCTGGCTACGCGATTTGATTATCCAGTCCACCAACTCTAATTGCTTTCCACGAACAATCGCGGTTTTTAGCGGAAGCCTATAAAGCACACTGCTATCCGGCGAAGACCGCTGCCTGACGATAACAATTAATTTCCCTGCGGCATCATCGTAAGTATATTTTACACCAAGCTCCGGGTGGCCTCCACGGTAGTACCATTGGTTAAAAAAGGGCGTCCAATCCTGGCCGGTCGCGGCTTCTATTGCCTTACGCCAGTCGCTTGCCTCAGTGGATTGCCCCGCATTTTTTGTAAGGTAAATATGCATCGCGCGATAAAAAGAAGTATCGCCAACGAGGCTGTGGATGTAGTGCAAAATGGCTCCGCCCTTATTGTAAGATATGCGGTCGAACATTTCTTCGCGGTCGCCATAGCTATAGCGCACAAGTTCGGGGTCATTGCCCTTTTCCGTGCTTTGAATGTATTTGTTGAGGTCTTCCAGGCCCAGCTCATCGGCGTAGGCGGCGCCATACTGATGGGCACGCCAGAGCTGCTCGCTATAGTTGGCAAATGATTCGCTGAGCGTAAGGTTGCTCCAGGATTCCATGGTTACATAATCGCCAAACCACTGGTGGAAGAGCTCGTGCGCTACTACATCCTCAAAATTATTGTCCTCGATCTCGCGGCGGTCCTGATTCATAAACTCCCCGAACAGAGAAGCGGAAGTATTTTCCATAGCGCCGCTTACATAATCCCGCACCACAATCTGGCTGTATTTATTCCAGGGAAAAGGAACGCCGGTAATCTTAGAGAAATATTCCATCATCTCTGGCGTGTGGCGGAACATGAGCTTTGCATACGGGGCATATTCCGGCTCTGTATAATAGGCAACTTCCTTATCCCGCCAGGTCTCCTTTATTAAGGAAAACCTGCCTATGGCAAACATTACGGCATAGGCCTGTATCGGGTTATTCATCTTCCAGACATCCCGGCGCATGCCGGCTCCGGCCTTTTTGCTTTCTGTCAGTTCCCCATTGCTCAGCGTCCCGAAGCTATCAGGCACGGTAAGCTCTATCTGTGTGGTGAAACGCTCATTCGGCTTATCGATCGTGGGCATCCAGTGGCTGTTGCTTTCCGTTTCGCCCTGCGTCCATATCTGTGCAGGCTTGCCGGGAATGGCGCCGTCCGTATTGATAAAGTATAGTCCCCGCGCCTCGCTGATGGCTTCGCTGCCGCCCCCATTACTATCGGCATAAGGCTGGGCGATGTAATGGATATACAGTTCGCCGGGGGGCGGTTTCATGTGGTAATCTGGTATTACTTCTGCTGCAACATCTACATGCTTTTTGATGACCAGCTGATCATCATGGTAAGTAAAAGGCTGGGCTGATGCGGCAGCATCTGGTGCTATCCAGCGAACCGTATCAATATGCATACTTTTTGCATCGAGCACTATCGAATCCTGCGTACAGCAATACGGCTCCAGCCTGATCCAAGCGTGGCCTTCGGCAGTCTTGTCTTTTAGGTTGAAGCTTAGCGCAACGCGGTTATTGATGATATCCCAGGTATGAGGAGCGCTTTCGCGGTAGATGCTTAGCGGATTATTGTTGGCGCTGACGGTGATATTATCAAGCGATACAGGCCGGGTAACTGTTACTTTTTTTGTTGAATAGCAGGATGCAAAACAAAGTACAAACAGTGCAGGAATCAGTCTAAAATTCATCAGTGCGAAATAGGGCATCAAGATACGAACAGTATCCTGTTTCATAAATCACCCGGATAAAGGGTTAAAAAAGAAAGCTAATTAGGATTATTCAGTACAAGCTAATATAGCTATTGCAGGCATACGGTTATCGGCAATGCCAAACGCACTTTTACTGGCATGCCATTATTTCTACCAGGCTTCCAAAAAGGCATTGCATACACAAGTCGTAAAGCCTCTGCATCACTAGCAGGAACATTCGAAGAGCGTAAAATAGTTGCATCAGCAACTTTTCCATCTTCCATAATCGTAAATTCAACTACAATACGGCCTCCAAAATCTTTAACATCCTCTGGAAAAATCAGATGTGCGTGGATCCAGCTATTGATATCCCCGTTAAATTCCGGCATCTGCTCAACATACTTAAATGGCTGCACGATATTTGCAGATTTATCCAACGTATGCTTTGATGACATCTTTTGGGCAGCTATGCCATAGCAGGCAATCAATAACGCCATTAGAAGAAATGTCGCTTTACGATTGCATGAAAGATTCAAATTCATTGCTGTCTTCGTTTTCAAAGATAAATTTACCGTTTACCCCTCAAGCTTAAAGGTAATAGGCAGATTGAAATACACCGCAACCGGGCGTCCATGATATTTCCCCGGAGTCCAGTTCGGCATTTCGCGTATCACCTTTAAGGCTTCCCTGTCAAGTGCCGGCACATTGGATGACTTTACTGTTTTTAGTTGCGTGATCGCCCCATCTTTGGCAACGATAAACCCGACAATAACACGGCCTTCTGATCCTGCCTCGCGCGCGGCATCCGGATATTGCAGATGGCTGATGAGCCAGTTGTTTACGTCTCCTTTGAATGCCGGCATATCTTTCACCTGGTGATAAACCTTCTCGCCGGCGGCCTTTTTTTGTGCAGGATGACGCTTTACATTTTTGTGCGTTTGCGCAATAATGCCCGTAGCAGATGCCAGCAGCAGAGTGGCCATAGCCAAGACTTTGATAAAGCTGGTTCCGGTTCTTGCCAGTTGTTTTTTGTGTAGCATAACGATTCTGTTTTTTATTGGATGATGAAAGAAAGCATGAGCAATGGAAAATTGTTTAACCCCTAAAACCTGCGACAATAAAGCCTCAGCATAAGCGTGTACTGAGCCATCTGCCGCCAGGGCATCAGCCTCATATTCATGTACGAGCTTTAGTTGCCCTGCCAGGTACCAGTTGAATGGATTCGCCCAGAAGCAGGCCTTGACAAGCTGTATAAGCACAAGATCGTAGTGGTGGCGCTGACTGATATGGGCCTGCTCATGCAAGAGCATACGATCATCTGCCGCAGCGTTAGGGAAGAATATCTGCCCGTTGTAGCTGCCCGGCCCAAAACCGCTTATCACTTTTATTGCTGTACCCCTGTGTTTAAAGCGAGGCGCCCAGCGCAACATAAGCGTAAGCTGTAGGTGCCTGTACCCAGTGATAGAAAGCAAAAGAGCAGCTATAAAAACATAACCGGCCACAAGGGCGGTACCCAGTCCGGGCAAAGATGAAACCCCGGTAGCCTGCATCTTTCCGCTAACGCTTATTTCTTTTAATGAAAATAGTTGCAGCGATGGCATTGCGCCGGCCAAAACAGGAACGGGCAGTTTGATAAATGGGAGCACAGCAGGTAATACTAATGCCGCCAGCAAATAGCCCCTGTTAAACCTGTGTGCCGGTAATGTAGAAAGGAGCAGACGGAAAATGGCAGCGAAAAGAGCTGAGTAAGCAACCGACTGAATCAGGTAAGCAGCAAGGCTCATAAAGTTTATTTTTTAGTTTTTTTCAGGGTTTTCAAAATTTCCTCCAGCTCCGCAATATCCAGTTCTTTATCTCCCGCAAAAAAGGAGATCATATCCTTGAATGAATTATTGAAATAACCTTTCACGATCTGCTGCACCGAACGCCGACTGTAATCTTCCTTGCTTACCATCGCGCTGTAACGATGTGCATTGCCCAGTAGCTCGCTCTTTACAAAACCTTTTTCCGCCAGGATCTTTAGCAGCGTGCTCACCGTATTATAGTGCGGCTGTGGTGCAGGCATCGTGGCGATAATGTCTTTTATAAAAGCTGCCTCATGTTGCCAGAGGGCCTGCATAATGGCTTCCTCGGCTTTGGTGAGCGGCTTGAATTCCTTTTTTGAATGCGGCATCTACTATGATTTTAGTAAATCTACTAACTATTTAGTTATAATCCTACTGTTTGTGGCGCCAACTTTTTAAGATTAGATTTGCCTAACTAATGAGCAAACTCATTTCTACCCGCTCGCTCGGCAATGTGCACGAATCTGTGGACCCCGCAAAAGGCCGCAGCCCGTGGCGGCGCATAGCGGCTTTCTTTGGGCCTGCGTACCTTATAAGCGTAGGTTATATGGACCCCGGAAACTGGGCTACTGACCTGCAAGGCGGTGCACAATTCGGCTACACACTCATCTGGGTGCTGGTGATGAGCAACATTATGGCTCTGCTGTTGCAAAGCCTGAGCGCACGCCTCGGCATCGTTCAGGGCCGCGACCTTGCGCAGTGCAACCGCGAAACCTACCCTAAGGCTATCAACTTCATTCTTTACATTCTTGCAGAGCTTGCCATTGCGGCCTGCGATCTTGCCGAAGTGCTGGGTATGGCTATCGGACTGAATCTTCTAATTGGCATTCCCATTCTGTGGGGTGTAGGCATCACCATGCTGGATACAATTTTGCTGCTTTACTTACAGCAGTTAGGTATGCGTAAGCTCGAGGCTTTCATCATCACACTTGTAGGCATTATCGGGGTCTGCTTTCTTATCGAGATGATCTATGCGAAGCCGGATTTTGGTGGTATCCTTAGCGGATTAATACCAAGCCTGCCGGAAAACCCTTTCCCCTCTAAGAACAGCTCTACTGCGCTGTACATTGCCATCGGTATCATCGGCGCAACGGTAATGCCGCATAACCTGTACCTGCATTCTGCGCTGGTGCAAACCCGCAAGGTAAAGCGCGATGAAGGCTCCATCCGGAAAGCGATCAAATTCAATACCATCGACAGCGCTATTGCCCTGAACCTTGCCCTATTTGTAAATGCCGCTATCCTGATCCTTGCCGCAGCCGTGTTCTACAAAAGTGGCCATCATGATATTGTAGGGCTTAAAGATGCACACCAATTGCTGAATGGATTATTGAATAAAAAATGGGCATCGCACCTGTTTGCCATTGCATTGATTGCTGCCGGGCAAAGCTCTACGATCACCGGTACGCTTGCCGGTCAGATCATTATGGAAGGCTACCTCCAGCTGCGCATCAATCCCTGGATGCGGCGGCTGCTTACAAGGCTGCTCGCTATTGTACCGGCGGTTTTAGTAATCTGGATAGCCGGTGAAGCCGCGGTGGATGACATGCTTATCTTCAGCCAGGTTTTGCTGAGCATGCAGCTTGCTTTTGCAGTAATACCGCTCATACATTTTGTGAGCGATAAAGCTAAGATGGGTGTCTTTACCATCGGTATAAAAACCCGTATCTCGGCCTGGCTCGTGGCTGGCGTTATTACCGTCCTTAACCTGAAGCTCGTTTATGAAAAGGCCGCAGAAGGCATGGATCATGTAAATGTTTTCGGGAAGTTGCTGATAATTGCCGGCGCTCTGGGAGTCATCGCGCTGCTGCTGATCACGATCCTGTACCCGCTAATGATACGCAAAGCGCCGGTAAGCATTACGATACATAAAGCAACGCTCCATGCGCAACATCTTACGCCTCCTGCGGCTTTTAAAACCATTGCTATTGCGCTGGACTATTCTGCAAAAGACCAGCTTGCTATGCGTTATGCCTTACAGTTAGCGGGCGAAGGAGCAAAGATCGTATTGATCCATATTGTGGAAAGCGCCTCGGCAAAGGTGCGTGGCGCAGAAACAGAGGATTATGAAACGATCAGGGACCGTGCGCAGTTGCAAGAATATGCAGCGCTCTTTGAAGAGCGGAATTTTGAAACAGCTACCGAGCTTGGCTTCCGCTTCCGTGCTAAAGAAATTGCCCGCATTGTGGGCGAGCATGGCGCAGATCTACTGATCGTAGGCAGTCACGGCCACCGGGGATTAAACGACTGGCTATTCGGCGAGACGATCAATTCGCTGCGGCATATTGTACGGATACCGATTTTTATAGCGCAATAGAAAAGGGCTTCATCGCGGCACAAAAACCACCATTTTCTCCTTAAAAAAGTCTTCCTCAAAAAGTTGTGATATCTCCAATACTCTTGGCTTTACCCCACTCTCGGAAAACTCCTGAATAAGGTCTCCGCCCTTCAAACAAATAAGGCCATTGCCGTATTCCTCACTTGTACGGCCTACGCGCAGCACAGGCTTTACCCAGCGCCACAGCTCTCCCAAAGGCGCTACCGCACGCGATACTGCATAATCAAACTTACGGTTCTTAATATCCTCTACCCTGCTGTGAATGGCAGTTACATTTTTAAGTCCGATGCCTGCCGCAACTTCCTGCACCACCTTGATCTTCTTGCCAATGCTATCCACCAATAGAAACTCCACTTGTGGAAAATAGATTGCAAGCGGAATGCCCGGAAAGCCGCCACCGGTCCCTACATCGATCACCTGTGCGCCATCATTAAAATTGCAGACTGCGGCTATTGCGAGCGAGTGCAGCACATGCTTTTCATAGAGCGCATCGATATCCTTGCGGGAGATGACGTTGATCTTTTCATTCCACTCTTTGTATAGCGGCGCCAATGCAGCGAATTGATCCTGCTGCTGCGCGGTAAAATCTGCAAAATATTTAGTGATTACTTCCACTGTTGCTTGTTTTTCCAGAAGATGAAGGGTGCGAAGATAGTATTATAGAAAAGCCAGCCTATATCGAAAAACGGCCAGAAAAAACCAAGCCTGCGCTCATTGGTTGTATAAGCAGCTGCACCTAATTGCATCCATAAAACAAGACTCCTGAGCAAAAAGAAAAAGACTGCCCATTTTTGCAGCGCAAGGCCATGCCAGAATAGCGCAGTAATTATCAACCCGCACCAACAACCCGCATGGCTGAATGCATAAAACGACAGCAAAGCCTGAATGCGCTTTTTATACAGCTTACCCGTAGAAAAATGCCGCTGCTTCTGCTGCATCCAGTCCTTCCAGTTATGCTTAGCCTCGGAATAGGTAAATGATAAGGGGCCTGTATTCACTATCATATTATCTGCCGTCGCCGTGAGGTTTATTAATAAGTCATCATCGCCGGAAGCGGTTGCCTGCCATACGGGTTGCGATTGCGCGTATTCAAGCAGCTCCTTTTTGCAGGCAAGATTGCGGCCAACAGCCATATAGGGCAAGCCCGCAAGATTGTATGTATGATACTGGAGAAAGGTATGCACTGTTTCGGCGCGTATGAATAGATTCAGCAGGCCGTGAGCAGTGGTGTAGCCGCCATAGCCTGCCACAATGCTTTTTTGCCTGGTTAAGGGCTGCGCCATCCATAAGAGCCATGCAGCCGATGCAGGCGCGCAATCGGCATCGAGCATTACCACGTGATCATGCGCGGCAACAGCAACGCCTTTGCTCAATGCAAATTTTTTACCCGGCAGTGTTCGTTCATCATCCGCATTTATGGTAACGATCTTTAAATGGGCATTCCGCTTTGCCATCTCTCCCAGTACGATTGCAGTATCATCAATCGATCCATCATTCACAACAATTACCTCAAAACACCGCTTGCCGGTAGCATTGTGGTAACGCTGATTAAGTACAAGCGGCAGATTTCCGGTAAGATTTATTGCTTCATTGCGGGCACAGACAATTACGGAAACATCTATTTCAGGATACCGTTCAGTTTGCTTATCCCTGCTAATCATCTCCTGAACGGCATCTGCTTTTTTGCCATAAAGCCGGAAGAAAAAATAAAAGCAATAGCCAAGCTGCACGATCGAACTTACAATAACAATAACAGCCGGCACATTCGCAATCATGCGCCAAAATAACTAAATCTGCTTTCCTTTGCAGCAAATAAGAAGGCCGGTATATAACGGCGCAGCATGGATTTTGAATTATTAAAAACGGACGAGCACTCTTCCGCCCGCGCAGGCCGCATCACCACGGCGCACGGGCCTATCGATACGCCCATCTTTATGCCCGTCGGTACCGTAGGCAGCGTGAAAGCTGTTTCGCAGCAGCAACTAAAAGAGGAAGTGCAGGCGCAGATCATCCTCGGCAATACCTACCATTTATACCTCCGCCCGGGAATCGATATTTTAGAGCAGGCCGGCGGGCTCCACAAATTCAACGGCTGGGATCGCCCGATACTCACCGATAGCGGCGGCTACCAGGTATTCAGCCTGGCGGCAAACAGGAAGCTGAGTGAAGACGGCGCCTTGTTTCAATCGCATATAGATGGCTCAAGGCACCTTTTTACACCAGAAAAAGTAATAGACCTGCAGCGCAGCATCGGAGCGGATATAATCATGGCCTTTGATGAATGCCCTCCCTACCCGAGCGATTATACCTATGCAAAGAAAAGCATGGACCTTACGCACCGCTGGCTTGCAAGATGTAGGCAGCGCATGAGCGAAACAAGCCCGAAATATGGCTATGAGCAAACGCTGTTCCCCATAGTACAGGGCAGCACATTCCCGGATCTGAGAAAAGATTCCTGCGCATTTGCTGCTTCAATGGAATGTGATGGAAATGCGATCGGCGGCTTATCGGTTGGCGAGCCAGAAGAAACGATGTATGAGCTGGCGGCACTTTGCTGCGAAAACCTCCCGATAGAAAAACCGCGCTACCTCATGGGCGTAGGCACTCCGTGGAATATCTTAGAGAATATTTCCCTCGGCGTGGATATGTTTGACTGCGTAATGCCAACGCGCAATGGCCGCAACGGAATGCTCTTCACTTCGCACGGCGTGATCAATATCCGCAATAAAAAGTGGGCAACTGATTTCTCGGTGATCGATGACGGTATTGAATGCCCTACTTCCAACTTTTACAGTAAGGCTTACCTGCGGCACCTGTTTGTTGCCGGCGAATTTCTAGGGCTGGAGATTGCCAGCATTCAAAACCTTGCTTTTTACCTGCATCTTGTAAAAGAAGCTCGGGCGCATATTCTGGCAGGCGATTTTAATGGCTGGAAGTCGGCCATGATCCCACAACTGAAGCAACGACTGTAATGATCAAAAAGCTCGACTGGTATATTATCTCACGGTTCATAGGCACGTTCTTCTTTACGATCCTGCTGCTGGCGGTGGTTTCCTGCGTTATCGATTTCAGCGAGAAGTCGGACGATTTTATCAAGAACCATGCGCCTTTCTGGGCCATCATGAATTATTTCAAGAATTTCATCCCGCATATATCTGCCCTTCTTTATCCGCTGTTCATATTCATTGCCTGTATTTTCTTTACCTCAAAGCTGGCCTATAAAAGCGAGATCATCGCCATGCTGGCTACCGGCATGTCGTTTCAGCGGCTGATGCGGCCTTATGTGATCGGCGCTACTTTGCTGGGCCTGCTGGCGCTGCTGGCCAACCATATCATTGTACCAATGGCCAATAAGCAACGGCTTCGCTTTGAAGACCGCTACGTGCACGAGGCCCGCAATGCAGCCGACCGTAATGTGCACATCCAGCTATCGCCTACCCTGCTCATCTATATGCAGTCGTACGATTACCCGTCCAATACCGGCATGCGCTTTACGGCAGAGCGCGTAAAAGGCACCGAGCTCACCGAAAAGGTGATGGCAGAATCCGTGTCCTATGATTCAACTAAAAAGGAATGGCACCTGCAGAATGTGAGCATCCGTAAGAATAATGATATTCATGAATCGTTGACGCACGCGCCGGAAATGGTGGCAAAATATCCCTTTACACCAAAAGACCTTCGGCAGGATGATGATGTGAAAGAGGCGCTTACCACTACGGAGCTCAATCAATACATCGAGCGGCAAAGATTGCATGGCAATGAAAACCTCAACTTTTATTTCGTAGAGAAAGAGCGGCGCACAGCACAGCCCTTCGCAGGCTTTATCCTGTCTATGATCGGCGTATGCATTGCCAGCCGCAAGATCCGCGGCGGCAGCGGGCTGCATCTTGCCATAGGCATTGCCATCTCTGCGCTCTACATCATGGCACTTCAGCTTTCCACCACTTTTTCCACGAAGGCCGGGCTCAACCCCACTCTGGCCGTCTGGATACCTAACATTATTTTTGGTGCGCTGGCCGTTTTTCTCTATCGCCGGCAGGTGCGGTAAGCTTAAATTGTGGCTGTGGTGCCATCAGAAGAATCCATTGTCGTTTTAGCCCAAAATAGCTGGTGTTTCATTCTGAAAGAGGTTTATCTATATAAATGATTGAATTTTTTATATGCTCAATTTAATCAAGCTGGAGTTTTCCTGCTGCACATAGGCTAAAATGTTACCATTCCCCATTCCGCTTAATGGTGCCGCCAAAGAAGGAGGCCCCACGAATGCCAAAGCGGATACCGAGGCGGTTAGGGCCGCTGCTTTCCCAGCTATGCACCACATCCACACGAAGCAGCCGGTAGAGCTTAAAGCCAATATTATCGATGCCCAGGAAAGCCTCTGAATAATACTTTTTATCACCTGCATAGAAGCTGTTGGCGCCGAGGATAAAATACCATTTCAGCTGCCGGAACAGGGGGATTTTATTAGTAAGCAGCCCATGCAGGTTGTACTCGATATGCGCCTCGCCATAAAGCTTTTCCGCATTGCTGAACTTATAGTACGGCGCAAGCTGAAAGCTCTTCAGGTAAGGCGATGCAAGCGGGTATTCATTACCATTCAGGTGCATTAGGTCTGGCAGAGACACGAAATTCTTATTGAGAAATCCTCCCGCTGCAACATTGTAGGATACGACGCCGAAAAGCTTCAGGTGGAGCTCGCCATCAGCCCCGGCGCGCCATTTATCATAATCCGCCTTACTTTTGAAGATGCCCGGGATGCCCTTATCATAACTCACCGAAAATACAGGCCAGGATGTATTATTGACTGAAGATTTAAAATCCGGGTACTGTATATAAGTATTGCCGGGCTGATAGCCCACGCTGATGTGCGCAATAACTGCCTTGTGCGGAAACCACGGCCACGCAGCAAGCTCAGCCGGGGTATTAACCGATACTGGCCCGCGCCGGTCCTTAGCCCAGCTATAGCTTGTTTCATTTTCCAGCGGCCGCCGGTCCTGGTAATCGAGCTTGATTTTAAAGCGTAATCCTGTGCCGAGATTTGCGCCGCCATAAACCGCAGCATCCCAACGCTCATAAAGCTTCAGGTAATTCTGATTGTAAAGAAGCGTGGAAAAAGTATTGAGTATAGGCACTACAGGATTATCCGGATTGTACTGGAACACATATTTTCCACCTTCCGCGCCTGCAATCCAGCCACGCCCGCGCCAGGCTTTATCCTGCCTTGAATAATTGATATTGCCCATGGCGTTGAAGTGGCGGTTCTCAAATCCATAGCGGGTCTGCAGCCGGGCATTGAGGTATTGGTTGCTGTCGAGCCTGCGGAAATAGCGGATATCCGGGGCAAAGTTTAAGCCTTCAAGCGTGTTATAATTAGTAGCGAACAAGAGGGAGTTGAAAGAAAAATTCTGTCTGTTCTTAGCGCCGGTAATTGTTTTCCCGGAAAGCAAGACGTCCAAAAGCTTAATCCTGTTTTTACGCCTCCGCAATGAATCCTCGACATGCTCATCTTTCGGGTGCGCAGCAAGGCTGTCTTTATAGCGGTAATCCTTAACCTCATCTTCCTCTAAGGGCACAGGCCTGTAGGCTGCCCAGTAAGCCGTGTCTTTTTTATTAGCCGTCTTATCATAAGTGCTGATTATCTTTTTGCTGAAGATGGTATCAGGCACCGGCTCATTCACCTTCTGGTTATTATAGACCGTTACAAAATTCCCGGTAATGGCAAAGCCCAGCAGATTGAGCTGCGGATGAAAAACCTGGTTCTTGATCACCCAGGTATCCTCGCGCAGCGGCAGGAAAAACTGGTCTATGCGCAGGGATTCGAGGTATTCGATCCCATTCTTATCCGTAGTGGTGAGGCTTAGGCTGTGTAAAGCCCAATCGCCCTCAACAATGTAAACATATCCGTCAAAAACAGGCTCGAATTTGCGGCGCGGCGTTACCTTGATCTTGTAGATGGTGCGTTCTTTTTCGGTAAGGTCACCTTCGAGCTTATAGGTATAAAAGCTGAGTGCATTATCCGCAACAGGCGATACAAATCCGCGGGGAGCAATGCGGTCAAAGAACTCCACATTGTTCTCATAAAAAGTAATGACTGACGGCACCTGCGCAAAGCCGAGCCCATTGGCATTGCCGCTTTCGCGCACTGAATGGATAATAGTGCGTTCTTTATTCGGCTCCTGCGCATAGTAATCCGCCACCTCCTCACAGAGATAAAGCACGCCTTTACCTGCAGAGTCAACTCCCAGATCCGCTTTATCCACCTTTTGCCCTAATACTTTATCGGGCGTTTCTGTAGTTCTGAATACCCCTTTGAGGTAGATGCCCGTCTGGAAAGCCTTTACCTGCTTCAGGTGAAAGCTGCGCCTTCCGATTGCTTTACGGATAATGCGGTAGGCAGGATCTTCATCCGTAGCCTTTACCGTAATCTCCATCATTTGGAGCCCTTCATCCGCAAGCGCGAAATCATGCACCAGGCTTTCAGCGCCTGATACGGTTACTTCAAATTCGCTCTGTTTGTATCCGATAAACTGGCAGGAAATAAGGTATTTGCCGGGCTGCAGGCTAAGCTGGTATTCACCGTGTGCATTAGCGGCAGTGCCATTCGTAGATCCCTGCACAAAGATGGTAGCAAAAGGCAGGGCTTCGCCTTTACTGCTGCGCACGAGGCCTTTTAAAGTAGCAGCACTACCATGTATGCCAAAGCTAAAGGCAAGGATGAAAATCAGAAACCGGGAGAGCCTGCGGTGCATGTAGGTAGTAAACCTTTTAAAATAAACCATGAATCTGGGCATCTATGCGCCTTATTACCTCTGCAAAATTCTCATCGTTTTCGGCAAAATTCAGTTTATCAACTTCTATGATGAGCAGTGGGCCATCGGTATATTGGTCTATGAATTTATTGTAGTTCTCATTGAGGCGCTTCAGGTAATCCAGCCGTATGTTCTCTTCATATTCGCGGCCGCGTTTTTGTATCTGATCCACCAGCTTTGGTATGGAAGCTTTCAGGTAGATAAGCAGATCCGGCGGGCTTACCATCTGCCGCAGCGTATTGAAGAAGGAGGCATAATTGTCGAAGTCCCGCTTCGTCATCAGGTTCATGCTGTAGAGATTGGGCGCGAAGATGTGGGCATCCTCATAAATAGTACGATCCTGTATCACGGTTTCCCTACCTGCACGGATACTGAGCAATTGTTGCAGCCTGCTATTAAGAAAATAGACCTGTAAGTTGAAGGACCAGCGATTCATATCCTCATAAAAGTCGGCGAGGTAAGGATTATGATCCACATCTTCATAATGCGGCGACCAGCGGTAATGCTTAGCCAGCATAGCAGTAAGCGTGGTTTTGCCGGCGCCGATGTTGCCGGCGATGGCTATGTGTTTTATGGGCTGCATGCAGAGATGAAAATAAGTAAGGCCGCACCAAAGGTGGCGCTGAAAAATACAAAAAACAATACTTTGGTTTAATTACTTTTGCGGCCACAACCCAATGCTGTATGATGTCCCTTCAAATGGTAGACCTGAAGCGTCAATACCATAAAATAAAGGAAGAAGTTGATGCCGCAATGATGCGGGTGATGGAGAGCACAGCCTTTATAAATGGCCCGGATGTACATGAATTTGCTAAGGAGCTTGGCGCTTACCTCGGTGTAAAGCATGTAATACCCTGCGCCAATGGCACTGATGCTTTGCAGATCAGCCTGATGACGCTTGGCCTGAAGCCGGGGGATGAAGTGATCACACCTTCATTCACCTATATAGCAACTGTTGAAGTAGTAGCATTGCTCGGTCTTACTCCGGTATTCGTAGATGTGGACATGGAAACCTTTACCATGAACATTGATTCGGTAAGAGCCGCTATTACGCCAAAAACAAAAGCAATTATCCCCGTGCACCTTTATGGTCAGTGCGTGGATATGGAGCCGCTTATGGAGCTTGCCGAAGCACACAAGATTCCACTGATAGAAGATAATGCGCAAGCAATAGGCGGAACTTATACTTTTTCCGATGGCCGTACCGTAAAAACCGGTAGCATGGGCATCATTGGCTGCACCTCGTTCTTTCCCTCCAAAAACCTCGGCTGCTATGGCGACGGTGGTGCCATTTTCACTAACGACGATGTGCTTGCGGAATCACTGAAAATGATTGCCAATCACGGGCAAAAAGTGCGCTACTATCATGAGGTAGTAGGCTGCAACAGCAGGCTTGATACTTTGCAGGCAGCAGTGTTGCGCATAAAGCTCCGCCACCTCGATGAATACTGTGATGCGCGCCGTGCCGTTGCCGATTATTATGATGCTGCATTTGCAGGTAATGAACAGATCACTACCCCTGCCCGCCCGGCTTACAGCAGGCACGTATTCCATCAATATACCTTACAGCTCAGGGGCATAGACCGCAATAAAGTGGTAGCGCAGCTCGCAGAGATAGGCATCCCGTCTATGATCTATTACCCGGTATCAAGCCATAAGCAGGATATGCTTAAAAGCTTTGTAGCGGAGGATTTCAGCCTGCCGAATACGGATGCGCTGAATGAATGCGTGATCTCCCTGCCAATACATACCGAACTTACAGAACCAGAAATGAAACGCATTACAGATGGCCTGCTGTCTGTAATTGCACAACAACCAGCAATAGCATGACTGTTACAAAAACACCATTAGAAGGCCTGCTCATCATCGAGCCCAAAGTATTCAGCGACGACCGCGGCTACTTTTTCGAGAGCTTTAACGCCAAAGTATTTATAGAGGCTACAGGCCACGGCCTTCCTTTTATACAGGACAATCAGGCGCGCTCTGTGCAGAATGTGCTGCGCGGATTGCATTACCAGAACAACCCAACCCCGCAAACCAAGCTGGTACGCGCGCTGGAAGGAACGATCTGGGATGTGGTCGTTGATCTTAGAAAAGAAAGCAAAACATTCGGCCAATGGTATGGCATTGAGCTCAGCGCAGAAAACAAAAAACAATTTCTGGTACCACGCGGCTTTGCGCATGGCTATTCGGTGCTGAGCGATACGGCAGAGATCATGTATAAGTGTGATAATCTTTATGATAAAAGCGCTGAAGGCGGGGTTCTCTATAATGATCCGGCGCTGAATATCGACTGGAAGATAGACGTCAAAAATGCAATCGTTTCAGAGAAAGATGTGGTACAGCCGCTCATGAAAGACGCACGGATTGATTTTTAAGTTTAGTAACTTTGAATTATGCCCGTAGCACTGAACATAACTGAAATTCAGCTTTTCAATTCGCTCAAACAAAAGTTGGGCGAACGTGAGGCGGAAGAACTGGTTGGATATATAAAGACCAGTATCCGGCAGGAAGTAAATGAATCGGTGCCAAATATCGCTACTAAAGATTTTGTAGAAACTAAAATCTCCGAAGCAATAGCTAAAATGGAAGCTAAAATTTCAGAGGCCAAATTTCAGATTATCCTATGGGCGTTTGTCTTTTGGGCTACACAGCTTGGGGCAATGTTTGCCTTCCTAAAGTTTTTAAAATAAAAAAGGGCTTCTTTTTAAGGAAGTCCTTTTCTTTTTACGCCTTCATATTTACAAACTGCAACGGCATATCCAGTCCGCCGGATTTGCATAGCTGAATTACGTCCTGCAGATCGTCTATTTTCTTAGCAGTTACCCGGATAATATCATCCATAATAGCTGGCTGCACTTTCAGGCCGCTGTCTTTGATAAGCTTCACGATCTTCTTTGCAGCATCACGGTCTATGCCATTTTTTACCTGGATCGCTTTACGAATGTATTTGCCCGAAGCTTCGAATTCTTTGGTCATATCGAAGGCATTGGCTTCGAGGCCCTGGCGCATTGCTTTGGTAAGCAGGATATCTTCTACCTGCCGGAGCTGCATATCACTATCCACCTCAATATTGATCATCATATCCTTTTTATTAAGCTCTACGCTCAGGTGAGTGCCCTTAAAGTCGTAGCGGCTATCCATTTCTTTCTTAGCAACGTTCACGGCATTATCCAGGGTTTGAAGATCTACTTTTGAGGAAATATCGAAGGAAGGCATAGCGTGATTTTTGGTTGGGAAATATGTTTTTAATTTGCCGGGCTAAATTTAGCCCAATTTTTCTTCCAGTTCCATGATCAGCTCAAACGCTTTATCATACTCCTTAGATAGCGCTTCGTGCCGGATAGTTTGCTGACGGTATTGTGCGTCTAATTGCTGGAATTTCTTCTGGTCGGCATAGAGGGCAGGATCAGCGAGCTGGGCTTCAAGCGATTTTTTATCCGCGGCTGCCTTAGTAAGGTCGCCTTCTATCTTCTCGAACGTTTTTTGCTGCTTTATATGCTCCTTTCGCAGGTTTTTTAGCTCCTCATCCGGCAGCGTCTTTACCGGTGCAGGCTTTACTTCCTGCTTTGGCTTAACTACCGGAACTACCGGCAAAGCTTTTGCAGCGGCAGCCTCTTTCTCCGCACGCTCTTTCATAAATACCGTCCACTCACTATAAGTGCCAATAAATTCCTTGATCTTTAAATCCTCTATCCACCAGATCTTATTGGCAATCTCAGAGATAAAATAACGATCGTGGGATACGGTAATGAAGGTACCGTCATATTTTTTCAGCGCCTCGACCAGCATCTCGACGCTCGTCATATCCAGGTGGTTGGTAGGCTCATCGAGCATCAGGAAGTTTGCCTTTGCCGCTATGGTTTTTGCAAGCGCAACGCGGGCCTTCTCGCCACCGCTCAGTACTTTGATCTTCTTAAAAACATCATCTCCCCCGAAGAGAAAGCAGCCCAGCAAACCACGCAGCTCGAGGTCTGTCTTGCCAGTGCCGGCGCGGAGCAGCTCATCCAGTATTTCCAGCTCTACATTCAGGGCTTCGAGCTGGTGCTGGGCGTAAAAGCTCTCTTCCACATTATGTCCTTCTTTACTTTCACCTTCATAGTTTTCCTTGCCGGCAATAATGCGCAGCAGGGTGGATTTACCACGGCCATTCGCACCAATGAGCGCAATCTTATCACCCCGTACGATCTCACCGCTGGCGTTTTCCAGGATGGTATTATCACCAAAGCTTTTACTTACATTTTTAAGTGTAGAGATGATCTTGCCGGGCTGCACCTTAATATCAAAGTTTATATTCATCCGTGCAACGGACGTATCCGGCGATTCAATGCGCTCTAATTTATCGAGTCTTTTAATAGCGCTCTGGGCCTGCGCGGCTTTGGTTGCCTGTGCCCGGAACCGCTCAACGAAGCGCTCTTCACGTTTTATATATTCCTGCTGGTTCTCAAAAGCGCGCTGCTGTAAGACCATGCGCTCGGCCTTCTCCCGTTCAAAATAAGTGTAGTTGCCGGTATATGGCACCAGATCCCGCTGAAAAACTTCCACGATCTTGGTAACCATCCGGTCTAAGAAATAACGGTCGTGGCTTACAATCACTACACTGCCGGGGTAGCCAATGAGATAGCGCTCCAACCATTCAATAGAAGGCAGATCAAGGTGATTGGTAGGCTCATCCAGCAATAATAATTCCGGGGCCTGGAGCATCATCTTGGCCAGCAGCACGCGCATGCGCCATCCGCCTGAAAACTCATCGTATGGCCGCTGCAGATCTGCGGTAGAAAATCCTAAGCCTTCCAGCACCTCAGCCGTTTTGTGCTCCATCTCATAGCCGCCCGCCACTTCAAAATCGTGAAGCAGATGGCTGTAATCATCGAGCAGCTTTTCATCATCCGGTTTCGTTTCCAGTGCTGCTAAAACGGCTTCCATCTTTGCCTCGATGCCCTTGGCGGCATCAAAAGCATGCATAGCCACCGCATGGATGGAATCGTTGGTAGAAAAAGACAGGAGATCCTGGTTAAAGAAACCGAGCGATACATCTTTGGGCTTAGAAATAGTACCTGCATTAGGAGCATAAGCGCCCGTCATAAGACGGAGGAGCGTGGACTTACCGGCACCGTTAGGGCCAACGAGGCCAATACGCTCGCCGGTATTGATCTGCCAGTTTACATCCTCGAGGATGGTGCGCGAGCCGAAGTAGAAGGAAAGATTTTGTAAAGAAAGAAGCATAACGCCGCAAATTTACAACCGGTACGTTTAGCATAGTGCATTCCTGTAATTTTGCCGCAAATATTAAATGCCATGCACCGCACCATCCTTGCGCTACTTTTTATTGCCGCCTTTACCCAATCCTGCAATACTGCCCCAACGGTTCCGAAAGCAGGAAATACTCCTGTAGCAGTAACTACACCGCCGGCACCGCACAAGCCGGTTTCCGCGCTGGATGAAAAAGGAACGGCTGATATTTTATCACTGCTTGGAGCTTATTACGACCTCAAAGATGCCATGGTTGCCAGCGATACTTCTAAGGTGAATGCCGCTGCTGCGCGGATTCTAAGCCTTGAAGAGCCATTGAATAATATGCTTGCTGCCAACCCAACGCAAACGGCGCTGCGCCCGCACATTGAAAAGATCATTAAGCAGAGCGATGCCATTATCAGTGATAAGCAAAACAATATCGAGCTTAAGCGCGCCTCTTTCAAGAAGGTTTCCAATGAGCTCTATGCTTTGCTGAAGGATGCTAAAATGACCAATGCCGGTGTTTATCACACTTTTTGCCCGATGGCTTTTAATGATAAAGGCGCTTACTGGCTGAGCAATGATGCAGAAATTAAAAACCCGTATTTCGGTAAGAAGATGCTGGAATGCGGTGAGGTCAGGGATTCGCTGTGATTTTTAACGCCGGGAGAGTTTGAACCCTATCGACGTTGGCTCCTACCCTAAATCGCTGCGCGGCATGATTCCGTATATGAATGTCCCGCTGCTCCAAACCTGATCCTCTATGCCACGTATTGCCCGCTATAAAATTTTAGTCTTCCTCCTCCTGCTTTTTCCCCTGACAGCATTCGCCCAAAAGCGCATTACGCTGAGTGGCTATGTGCGCGATAGCCGGAGCAATGAGGCGCTAACTGCTGCCACTGTTTTTATCCAGGAGCTTGGTATCGGCGTACAAACCAATACTTACGGCTTCTACTCTCTCTCGGCACCCGCAGGCAGCTACACCGTTACCTATTCCTATGTTGGCTACGCAACCATCAATGAGCCATTGGCATTAACAGAAAGCAAAACCTTCAATGCCGACCTCAACAGCCAGAGCGCGCTGCAGGAAGTAGAGGTAAAATCCGAGCGCAGGCGGGATAATGTAAAGGGCACCGAAATGGGTACCATTTCCCTGAGCATCGACAAGATCAAAACGCTGCCGGTTATCTTCGGTGAGACGGATATTCTTAAAACTTTACAGCTTATGCCGGGCGTGCAAAGTGCCGGCGAGGGCAATAGCGGCTTTTACGTGCGCGGCGGCGGGCCGGACCAAAACCTTATTCTCCTGGATGATGCAGTGGTCTATAATACAGGACACCTGTTCGGCTTCTTTTCTGTATTTAATTCCGATGCGCTTAAGAACGTAACGCTTATCAAAGGCAGCATGCCTGCCAATTATGGCGGCCGCCTTTCATCGGTGGTAGATGTAAGCATGAAGGAAGGGAACATGAAAAGCTACCATGCGGAGGGCGGTATCGGCCTGATCGCATCGCGGCTTACGCTCGAAGGGCCCATTAAAAAAGAGAAAGGCTCCTTTATGCTTTCCGGCAGGCGCACTTATATCGATGTGCTAATCAAGCCGCTGGCCAAGAACGGCTCTTTCGGGGGCTCGGGCTACTATTTTTATGATGCCAACCTCAAAGCCAATTACAAGCTTACGGATAAAGACCGCCTGTACCTGAGCGGCTATTTCGGGCGGGATAAATTTACCTTCAACAGCAAGAGTGAATCCTTCAAAGCAAAGATTCCCTGGGGCAACAGCACCGCTACGCTGCGGTATAATCATTTGTTTTCCGATCGCCTCTTCCTAAATACTACCCTTGTTTACAACGATTATAAGTTCGAGTTCAATGGCGAGCAAAACAAATTCGCCATTAAGCTGGCATCGGGTATCCGCGATTACAATGCCAAAACCGATCTTGATTATTTCACAGGCTCCAACAACCATATAAAGGCCGGCATTGCCTACACCTATCATAAATTTACACCCAACCAGATATCCGGCCACTCAGACAGCACCGAGTTCAAGCCGGATAATGCGCTGATCAAATATGCGCATGAACTCGGCGCCTACGTGCTCGATGAATTTGACCCCACCAAATGGCTCAAGGTGAATGTAGGCTTACGCTACAGTTGGTTTGGGCAGGTAGGCCCTTACACCCGCTATACCTACAATGAGAATGAGCATAAGACGGACAGCTTCCAATACAGTGGCAGCAAGCTTGTACAATCTTATGGCGGCTTCGAGCCGCGGCTCAATATGCGCTTTGAGCTCAATAGTACTTCATCTATCAAGGCAAGCATCGTAAAGACCTACCAGTATATTCACCTCGTGAGCAATAACGGCAGCACGCTGCCTACCGATATCTGGGTACCGAGCACTTACCTCGTAAAGCCGCAGCAATGCTGGCAATATTCCGTTGGCTATTTCCGCAACTGGCTCGATGGCAAGCTGGAAACCTCTGTTGAAGTCTATTACAAAGACCTGAAAAACCAGGTAGAGTACCGTGAAGGCTATACGCCTACCTCACTGCGCGATGCCGAGCTGGATTTCACTTTTGGAAGCGGCAAGGCTTATGGCGCTGAGTTCTTCATCAATAAAACAAAAGGAAGGTTCACCGGCTGGATCGGTTATACGCTTGCATGGACCTACCGCTATTTCGATGCGCTCAACAACGGCAACCGCTTTCCTGCCAAGTACGATCGCCGCCATGATCTTTCCCTCGTAGCTTCTTATGAATGGAGCAAGCGCTGGACCTTCTCTGGCGTCTTCGTCTTCGGCTCCGGCAATGCCATTACCCTGCCTACCAATTACTACTTTATCGATGGCCACCTTGTGCAGCAGTACGGAGAGCTCAATGGCTACCGTATCTTTCCTTATCACCGCCTCGATGTTTCAGCCGTCTATAAGCCGCGTGCCAATAAGCCCAAACGCTGGCAGGGCAGCTGGGCATTCTCCATTTACAACCTCTACAGCCGCCAGAATCCTTACTTCCTTTATGTAGATGTCGAGGACGGTGTGAACAGCACCAACGGCGCAAAAGTTACGGTAAAGCAGGTATCTATCTTCCCTATCCTGCCAAGCATCACTTATAATTTCAGCTTTTAAGTGCCTTCGCGGCAGGACTTCTGTAGCCTTAAAACAGTAACAGTATCGCTATGGTAAACGACAAAGGCGAGCAGGAGATCATCCTCAAAGCGCTCGATGAATGGACAGCCACCGGCGCCATTTCGGCAGAGCAATCCAGTGCGCTCCGAGCAACCGTAGTGATTAAAAAATCCGAGCGGCAGCAGCTGGCGCACTATTTCTTCATCATTGCCATTGCCTGCTCTCTCCTGGCATTCGGCGCCCTCTTTCTCGATGAGAAGCTCCTCGAAAAGCTGCAGCGCACCTTTCTCTTACAGAATATTACCATTGGCGCCGGCGCTCTCCTGCTTTCCGCTTTGTGCTTCTGGCAGGCTTATAAGCGGCAGCCCCGAGTAAGCAATACCACCTACGAGATCTACCTCATTCCAGGCGCGCTCACCGCCCTCATTGCGCTCATATATTTCTGTAAGGATTTTGGCAACGGCGCATCCTACAGCATCTTTCTCGGCTTATCCACGCTATTGTTTTTCGGGCTTTCCTACGGCTTCCGCAGCACAGTGCTCTGGATCGTTTTTCTGCTTTCGGCAATGGGCTGGTATGGCACCTTCAGCACCGCCTTCAGCCACGATTACCTGTTCCTCGGCATGAATTACCCAGTGCGCTACGCCGCATTCGGCGCGCTCATGCTCGGCTTATCCTACCTGCAGAAATCCATGCGCCGCCTTGCGCCCATGCAACCGCTCACATGGCATGCCGGCCTGCTCATCCTGCTCACCGGCATCTGGGGTGTATCCATATTTGGCAACTATGCACACCTCGATGAGTGGCAGGCTGTGCGCCAAACGAAAGTGCTGGGTTTTGCTATCGTCTCAGCCGCCATCACTGGCGCTACGCTATGGTTTGGCATTAAGAGCGACAATCGTGCAGCGCGCGATTACGGCATCCTCTTCTTTCTCCTCAACCTTTACACGCGCTACTTTGAGTACTTCTGGGACACAATCAACAAAGGATTATCCTTTCTTATCCTGGCCATATCGTTTGGGGTACTTGGCTGGTGGCTTAGCCGGAGGAAGGAGGCCGAGCAAGGCACCACTACCGGCAGGGAGCCATCAGCTTAACGTGGCTAATTAAGCCTGGAGGGCGCTATCCATTCCAAGCCCCGCAGAAAAAGTGGGGCTTTCCATTTCTATCCGGGCTACCCGGTAAGAACTTTCTGATTCAACCCCTTCCTCTTGCTGCCCCTCGCCTGCCAAAAACCTTTGCTGGCGGGCAATGCAGCTAAATACCTCATTCACCCGCTCAGTTCGACACCGGTCATCTTTGCGATTATACAATAATCCATCAGGGAACAGCAGATATTGCAGTTCCTGCTTCCCCCGGTAATCGCTCAAATCCTATGCTGTAGCCAGTTTCGTGCTGAATTCCAGTACCAAATCAATCGCATCTTCCAAGTTCGACACTTTATCTCCGAACTCGGCAAGACGATCTTCCAATTCTGCCTTTTCTTCTCTGAACTCCTGGTCATACTTCGCATACAATTCCGGTTTTATTTCTTCCAGAATCAGCCGCTCTTCCAGCCAGTCAAGCTTCTGATGTAGCACATTAATCTGGCTAGTCAGGCTATCCCGCATTTGCTCGCCTTCTGCATTCAGTTGATTGTAGGTAGCGATCTGCTCACGGATAACGTAGCGCATATCCTCATCCACCTTTAAGGTGTACTGCCCGATGAATTCCCAGAACTGTATATGCACATCCTCAACGCGCCTGCTGCAACTGCAACCTACCGTATTGCACTGATAGTTATGGTAAATGCCCTTATGCTTTAATGCTCTGAGGAACTGGCCGCATTCCCCGCATTTGAGAAATCTTTTCAGGGAATAGTGGTCATTTTCAAGGTCAATCTTATATCCCTGCCTGTTGGCGGCAAGCAGCCCGTTGACCTCAAGGAATAATTCTTTACTGATAAGCAGCTCATGCCTGCCCTTCACTATTTCGTCACCCAGCAGGTTATGCGCCATCAGCCCGCAATAGAAGGGATTGCGTAGTATCCAGCTCATCTTCTGAAAGAAAACCATCATGCCTGTGCCTTTCAGCCTGCGGATGATTTCCTGGCTGGTGACCTTCTCTTCGGCTTTCCAGTGAAATGCCTTCCTGATGAGCTTTCTTTTCGCATTGATGACCAGCCTGCGCTTGTCTTTCATTAGGTAAAACTTCATTCACTACACAGGCTTGAAGCGGCGCTTACCAAGCCGGTCAGTAAAAACAGCAGCCAGTTATTTCCAGATGGCATTTAGAGGCGCTGTCAATCAGGAATTTCTTTAGCATAGGCGCATCATTTAAGCGGCTTTCAGGCTTGGCCTGGAAGCCCTATTCCCAATAGCTGCAAAACGACACCGACATTGCTCGCTGGCTACACAGGTTGCCATGTACCCTTCTTCGTAACAGTCATAGTCTATATCGTTTGCCTCACCTTCATAATTTCCCTTCGTAGCAAATTCACCACCCGGCTCAGCCGTCCTTCTCCTGCTTCGATCACCAGATCCAGCAACCGGCTGATGGGTCGGCGGTGTTCACTCACATGAAATAAGACGTGCAGGGTCACTTTTCCACTGGTAGTTCTGCCACCGGCATCTGCCAGCATATCTGTATCGGCAGCATAGCGCATTATGTAGGCTTCCATAAAAAGGGGAACTGTCACGGATACTTCTTCCCAGACCTTCGCCCCCCGGCTTACGAGCGGGTTTGAAAATCGGTTCAGGTAGCCTCGTGCCGGGTTCTTTGCTGGATTTCTTCCGGTTTGCGAAAGGTCAGGCTGATAGTGTACGTCCGTATCTTCCGCAGTAGCCGTTTGCCCGATTGCTACAGGCATTGGAAGCCCATGCTCTTTCTGTAAATTATGGACTACACCACAATCCTTTTGCCCGTCAGGTAATAAAGCATGATGCCCGCCTGATAAGTTTTTACGGTTGGGTTGAGAATACAAATCATTGTCATCATGCTGCTGGCCATGGTCTGGTAAGTTTTGCCAGCTCAGCCCGGAATATGTTGCATAGTCTGCATCCGTGTGGGCAGTTTCAACTAGTTCATTATCGTTATCACCTGCTTCTTCAGTTTCATCGTATCCTAAGCTTTCATCTTCAGTGGCGTGCAGCACCTTAGCCACAAACGCTTTTCCTTCGTCATGTGGTGGCCCGCCCTGGGGAGCTGTTTGCTCAGTGGGGTTGCCGCCGTTAATGCTGTTAAGGAGCTGCGCAGGTTTTTACCCATCAGCAGTGCAATTACAACCACGGCAATCGTGCCAACCCCTCCGCGAACAGCTATATGCCGGTCGCCAAAGCCCGCTGGCGGTCTTCTACATTATCACTTTCGCTTTCATTTCCTAAATTCATAATCATGGAGTTTTTATAATGGTACAAGATATATATCGCAACTCCAGAAACCGGAAATGCAGCAGGAGCTATCAAGTAGGCGGAATGTTATTCCGCTTTAGGTGCCGGCAATTTGGCTCAACTAAAATACTGCTCTTTACAAGCAATGTGTTGGCAATGCTACGAGGTTAATCACCATCCGCCAGATTTAATGATTCCGGACTTTCAAAGCTGTTTAAGCCGATCAGCTTTAAAAATTCGACGCGTTTGCGTTGAGATACGATAACCTCTTTTTTATCGCTCATAAATACGATCCCGCCTCTGCCACGCTGGTATTTCTCAATATGATTAGGGTTGATAAGATGGTGGTGGTGTACGCGTATAAATCCATAATTCTTTAGCTGCGATTCGAAACTGCCGACCGTCCGGGACACCAGCATTTTAGTTCTGGACGTGAAATGAAAGCACGTATAATTGCCTTCTGCCTCGCACCGGATAATTTCATTGACAGGTATATATATAAAGCCATCGAGCACGGGCAGGGCTATTTTTTCAGGCGCCTGGGTTTTCTGAAATGTCTGCAGCATAGTTTGAATTTTTTCATTGAGCGAATAATTATTACCGATTGACCTGGCACGGCTTACGGCAGCGATGAGCTCATCGATATTTACTGGTTTCAGAATGTAGTCTAGTGCATGATGCTTAATAGCCTGTAGGGCAAATTCATTGTAAGCGGTTACGAAAATGGTATGAAAATCCGGTACGTTGAAACGTGTAAAAAGTCCGAAGCCATTTTCATGCGGCATATTAATATCGAGAAAGACAAGCGAAGGCTTTACCTTATCTATGACTTTAACAGCGGTGCTCACTGAATCTGCCTGCCCGCCTATATGTATTTCGGGGCAATAGCGGGTAAGGAAATTACACAATGTCTGCCGGCTGTCTTCCTCGTCGTCAACCACGACTGCTATGAGCTTATTCATAAATAATGTTTTGGGGGATGAAAAGTTCAATTAAAGTACCATTGCTACCGCTGGCCTTCTTATCATTGATCCGAGCGGTAATTGCGGTATTATATAGTTGATTAATCGTTTCTATCCGCTGGCGATTGATATGCATACCCTTAGATTGGTGTTCTTTAGGCCTGCGTTTGCCTGCTTCTTCAAATCCTATGCCATTATCATCAATAATGCAGATCAGGACATTTTCCTCAAGCCGGAAGGTGATATATAGTATCCCGGTGTGCTCAGGCAGGCTGCGCAGGCCATGGTTAATGGCATTTTCTACGTAAGGCTGGATAAGCATAGAAGGAATTTTAATGTGCTCCCAATCCGGCCCATTTCCTGCTATCAATTTATAGGTAAAAGTATTTTTGAACCTCATCTGCTCAAGGCTGATGTACGTTTCCAGCATACCAAGCTCGTCTTTTAGTGATATCCACGGCTCTTGTGAAAAGTTAAGTGTTTTGCGCATAAATTGCGCGAAGGATGTAAGATATTGATTTCCCTTGCGTTCATCATGCTGACTATAATAATTTTGAATGGAATTCAGTGCATTGAATAAAAAATGGGGATTAATCTGCGCACGCACGGCCTGCAGCTCCAATTCTGCCATTTTGCGTTTTCGTACCGCCTGCTTTGATGCCTTATCTTTTAGTATATTAAGCTGGTACCTGTAGAAAATGTAGAACAGTGAGCAAAGAGCCAGGCACATAAGCGCGATAAACCAGAAAGTAAGCCAAAAGGGTGGGCGTATTGTAAATGAAAAAGTGGCAGGGCTGGCTGTCCACAAGCCGCTTGCTACCCTTGCCCAAACCATGAAACTATATTTGCCGGGTCTAAGAGCACTTAAATTAACAGCATTCAACAGGGTATAAATTGTATCATTCCCACCGCCGGCAACTAGGTATTTGTACTGCACTTCACTGCCACTTGTAAAAGAAATACCTGTAAAATTGATTTGCAGATCATTCTGATTATAAGACAGCATATGTGCACCGGCATTATTCAATGCCCGGCCTTTGGTGCTCACCAAGGTGATGTATAGGTCAGGTTGCTTTATAACTGCATGATGTGTAACAGTACTAAGAACGATTATGCCTTCCTGTGTGGCTGCATATAGCTTATGGCCATTAACTGTAATGTCATTGATCTTATTTGTAGCAAGGCCATCAGCCATGCTATAGTGATCGATGAGGTAAGATGGCAGGTGCTGTATATTTATCTTGTCAATCCCATTATCGGTACAAAGCCAAATATTGCCTGCGCTATCGGCAACTATTCTTCTGCAATTGTTGCTGCTTATTCCTGATGCCAGATTCAGGTGCAGCATACAGAGCCCATTCCAGATAAAAATACCATCTTTATTCGTTGCAATCGATAAAACACCATTGGGTGCAATGCTCAGACTGGTAATACGGCAATCGGAAAGACAGGCATCCTTATCAAATCTTGAGGTCTTGCCCTTCCTGTTACAATACAGGCCATTGAGTATGCCGAACCAAAGCGTGCTATCTTTACCTAAGGCAATAGCCGTAGTTCTGCTTCTCCATAAATTGTAGATGGCACCTGTAGCGATATTATAGTCGAAAACGCCCGTTGCACCAGCAACCACGCAGTGCCCGTCCACTACAAAAGCATCCTTCATTGCATCCCGGTAAATTGTTTTAATACGGTCTCCGGCTTTGTTGATGCGATATAGGCCGCCATCACTACCGGCTATATATTCATGGGATTTAAGCTCATAAATAAATTTAATCCTGTTTCGGTAGCCATAGTTTGGCAGAGAATTATTCTGCACTTTACTACCATCGATAATGCTGAAAAATCCCTTGTCACACCCTGCCAGTATTTTATTGTCTGTTCCATTGCTGATAAAAAGTACTTCCTCATTTTTGAGCTTCGTTTGCTCATTATATATGTATGGGGTAGCTGCAAAAAGCATGTAGCACCCTTTATTGAGCGTGGTAAACCAATGGTTTCCTTCTTTATCTTTTAGCGTACGATTACAGGCAATATTATCTGGCAGAACATTACTACTCAGAAACTTACCGCTGCGGCGGCTATAGATTTTTACACCTTTTTCAGTGCAGCACAGTATGCTGCTATCACCGGGTAACGATGTTATGGCATAAATCCAAAAGGGCGAGGTAACCTTTTTGTTGATTTTTAAATTGTCTTTGGTTAAAGTAAGATCATATAGATTTAGACGGGTATCATTGTCTGTCAGAAAAACATTTGGTCCATTTTGATATACACAGCTAAAATGGCCACTTAGCAGTTTAGTAGTGCAGCCATTCTTAATTCCGTATAAAAAAAGTCCATCCAGTATATAATCACTTCCATTATGGCTGAAGTGTTGGAAAAGGCTGCCCGTCAATTCTGTCTGTACAGGAATGATCGTAGCTATGTTTCCTGACAGAGAACAGATGCGCTTTCCTGCCAGGCAGGCTTTGCCCGCCGCATCGCGGTACATTTCAATGTACTCGACACCAAAGGCTTCTATTTGCCGGCACAAGGCATCATTATTGCTATTATAAATATGCCCTTCAAGCAAGTAGCAGGGCTTATGGTTGTAGCATACAAGCCAGAAGCGGTGGTCATTGTCTTCTCTTATACTAAAGATCTCATTATCCGGCAGCCCATCTTTTGCGGAGTAATTTTCAAATCTATGCCCATCGTAGCGGCATACGCCCTGATCCGTACAAAACCAGATAAATCCTTTGGTATCCTGACAAATATCGTAGATCACATTGCTTGGCAAACCATCGCGTACAGTATAGTGACGAAGAAGCGGCTGCTGCGCACTTGTTTGGCCATTACAGAGGAGCAGTAGCAAAAAAAATCCCAAACACTGTAATAAATATAATGCCCTGGCTTTCATTAAATGCTAAATATAGGCATTATATGAATTGGATATCAGGATGTTGCAAACGCAAAGATAAGCGCTGTGCAATTATAGTTAAATCCTGCTCACTTACGTAGTCAAACGAAACAACTGCTAATTCATTGTTTTTCCAATGACTGGAAAAACGGTACTTGCTGCCAGGTTGGTTAAAAAGCCACTGCTCCTATCGGGCCCGTTAGGTGATAAGTTCAAAAAAAACAAAAAAATCAGACATGATCAGAAAACTATTAAAGGTCAGCCTCTTACTCGCAGGCATTGGTTTGTACGGCATGAACGTACAGGCTCAGATGTTACAGTCATTCATCAGCAGCCAGAGCGGCCGGAGCGAGCTCGTTACACGGGTAAAGACGCTGCCGGATGGCACAGCGGTACTTGGCGGGTATATCTATAATGTATCCGGTGGAGCCGTTGTGAAAGCAAATATGCTGTTGCTGCGCGTAGATCAAGGCGGAAATATTTTATGGCAAAGAGAATTCGGCACCAAAGGGAGTGATGCCAATGATTTGCTCAATGGCCTGACCATTGCCAAAAACGGGGACATCATTTTAGTAGGTACAATGGGGCGCAGCAGTGCTTATACCAACAACACAGCCACAATCATGCGTTTTGATAATGCAGGAGCACTTAAATGGGCAAAGTTTGTTCGGAAGAATACAGCAACAACAGACCCCGGTGAGGTATTCAACGATGTGGCAGAGTTGGATAATGGAAATATTATTGCTGTAGGGGGCGCTGTATTTCAACCAGGCAGCAGTATGTCCATGTTGTGTATGTACGACCCGCTTGGTAACCTGATGTATAATGAAACGTATGACCGGCCTAATAGCAAGAGCGATGAATTTTTAGGTGTCTGTGCGGCGGGTAATGATGCGATTATTACCGGATGGTTTGATGATGATTCCTATTCTAATTATAAAGATTCAAGAGTGATGCGCTATACACCGGGGCCTGCGAGTGGAACGGTTGTATGGGATAAGCAATACAATCTTTCCGGTGCTGTCAACAGCTCGAATACCGCTATGCCCAGTGACGGCCTTACGCGCGTATATGTGCGCGGCAATAGGATTGTTGCCAATGGAGGCGGTGCCCGGACATGGGGGCAGGATGAGAACATCCAAACTTTCTTTGAATGCGACCTCTCTAATGGCGGCAATGCAACAATCCGCGGGCTTTATAACAATGCATTGCCTTATGCCAATAATACAGCTTTCTACCCGGTAGATCAATCCCGTTTTTTTGTTGCCCAAAACCCGGCCACATCCTTTAAAGACGCAACGCTATGGACAAGCGCTACCCTAACGAACGCTGTTATTTCAGAGATACAGCCGTTTACGTCCAGCCTTGCAGTGCAGTCCAAAGAGTTCAATCTTCCCGGCAATCAAAGCATCCTGGATATTGACATGAATGGAAACAACCTTTATATGGGCGGATGTACGTCCTCGACAGGCAATGCAGTCGATAATGATATTTATTACGTTTTTAGCCAGAGCTCACTTAGCAACCCAAACAAAAAATGTGATCTGGTAGATGGCAAAATAACGATTATCAGCCCAACGCTGCTCTCTGTTAATGCACCTCCAACACTCGGAAATTTTCCAAATATCCCGAATTATGGGTTCGAGTTCATGGATCCGGCGCTCATATCGAGAATCCTTTGCGAGGAACCCATTGATACCACGCACCATGAAGGCGGCGATTGCTCATCTCAATGCTATTGGAGAGTGGACGGGAATGCAGCGATCAACTCAACCAATATTCTTGGCCCGCTTAATGATGAAGACATCCGGTTTGTAACCAACGGCACACAGCGTGCAGTGCTTACCAGGCAGCAGGGCGACCTTGGCATTAATACCCCGGCTCCCACAGCCCGCCTGCACGTGCTCTGCCAGCCTCAGGATGAAAGGCTTTCTGATGTACGCTTTGAGAATCTGAGCAAAGGACATGGCAATATCCTCGTAATAGATGACGATGGCTATGTGTACAGAAGTGAGAAAGACGCTCTTAAACCAGCTGATCCGGAGAATAATGAATCGCAGGCAGCCGTTATTGCACAGCTGCAGAAAGATGTAGCCTACCTGATCGAGGCCAACCGCCAGATAAGCCAGAACAGCGCGCAGCCCGGCAGCGAAGTAAACCTGTACCCGAATCCGGCTACCAACCAAGTACAGCTTTCTATCGGCAGCAATTCATCTATTAAGGCAGGTACAGTGCAGGTTACCGATGTTAGCGGAAAGGTGCTCATTACTCAAAAAGCAGATTTCGGTGAAAGCAGAAGTATTACAATCAATACCGCTGCATTGCTACCCGGAAGTTACTATGTAAAGCTGATAGCCGGCGGAAAGACTCAGGCCATCAAGAGCCTGACTATTATGAAGTAAAATTTAAAGTATAAAAGCGGGTGCGGCGAAGGAGCAATATCAGGACAAGGCAGTATATGGCAATTGTGCCTACTAAAACTGCCTTGTACCTGATCGCCCGATTGTCGCGAAATAGCCGGATAGCCAAACCGGGTTATATCATCCGGATATCATGTAATTCCTGAAAAGTAAGCACCTTGAGTATTTATACAGGCAGAGCAGGTACGAAAGATGAAATGCCGGCCGCTTGCTGCAATGGGCGGCGCTTATTAAGTGCAGCAGCAAACGTGCCTGTACACGGTATAAATGGCAGCGCTTCAATGCGATATATTGAAAAATTCATTTGTATAAAATTGAAACGATGAGAAAGATCCAGTTAAATGCTGCAAAACTGCAGTTGAACAAGGAAAAGATAACTGATTTAAAAAATCAGGAATCAGCTATGAATGAGATCAGAGGTGGATATGCTGTCAGTAACAATAGAACCTGTGCGCAACCTCCTGCTGCAACAGTCGTTCAGCAGATATGTATGAGTATAGATATATACGGTAGCCCCTCTACCTGCATTAATTAATTTAAAACTAAAATTAGAAAAAAATGAGAAAGATCCAATTAAATGCTGCAAAGCTGCATTTGAACAAAGAAAAGATTACCTCTCTGGACATTAAACAAACAGGTAAAATTGTTGGTGGCGATATAAATAGTGCTACCGGCTGTAGTCTTCGTTGTGTACCTCAGACCAACCAGTATGCAAATTGCGGTCAGGATACATTAGCCTGTGCCAGTGATCCGGGCGGTAATACACGTTGTCATTAATTTAAAACTAAAATCAGAAAGAATGAAAAAAATCCAATTAAATGCTGCCAAGCTGCAGTTGAACAAAGAAAAAATCACCCACCTTACTGCAAATCTTATGCAACGAGCTGTAGGCGGCGGCGATACAGATATGTGTAATCCGCAAAAACCAATTGTAGGAAGTGCCTATGTAAATTGCTCTCATGCCGCGTTAGTATGTAATATATACACAGGCGATGCTAATAACACAGGGGCCTGTGTAAGAGGCTAAAGGATTTAAAAGTTTTAAACGGGCA
The DNA here is from genome assembly GCA_965246905.1 of Chitinophagaceae bacterium. Taxonomy (GTDB): domain Bacteria; phylum Bacteroidota; class Bacteroidia; order Chitinophagales; family Chitinophagaceae; genus UBA1952. Next base: position 235,267 of record CBDFFZ010000003.1, on the reverse strand, counting down.
GGCAGCATTTAATTATAATAGCTGCCTGCTTTTTATAATATTATTAAAATGTACAGTATTAGTTTCTCCGATAAGACATTAAAAGGCAGCGATATGCTTAGCAGTATCTGCTTATGCCTGCAGTCTGATTATACCGGTCTTTTAACAGGCAGTGCCGGGCAATTACTCTTAAAGCTCTGCCATGAATCTGTTTCCGGAAAAAATGATAATGATAGCCTTACAGAAGCTCTGGAATTTTTAATAGACCAAATTCACATTAATGAGCTTATTACATTTTGCGGAGGAAGGGCGGGTATATACTGGCTCTTCAAAGAATTAGGGCGCAGGCAACTCTTAGATAAAGAGGAAATGGGCCTCCTTTGCTGTGAAGATGAAAGACTTAAAAAAACAGCACTAAAAATGCTCTTAGCCGGAAACACCGATTTTCTGCATGGTGCAATTGGCATAGCTTATTATTTGCTCTATGAGCCGGTTAATATAAACGATCAAGCATTTTTTGAACAGCTATTTTCAGGCTTGAATCATTTACTGGTAGCTGATAATGATACAGGTATGTTCCAAGATTACTCCCATACGGAGCATATTATATTAAAAGGCAAGGTGAATATGGGCCTGGCGCATGGCATTCCCAGCATACTTAAATTTTGCATTCAATGCTATAAACAGGAAGTTTGCAAAGAAGAGGCCTATAAAATCGGCAGCTTGGTTGTTGATTATATCCTGGCGCATACAAACAGCCATTCAAGTCAAAGCTATTTTCCTTCTATTATAAATGCAGAAGACCCACAAAAGGATAATAGCCGCCTGGCGTGGTGCTATGGCGACCCGGGCACAGCATTTATTCTTTATCAGGCAGGGGTAGCGTTTGGTAATCAGGTTGCAATCGATACTGCTCTTAAGGTGCTTATGCATAGTGCAGGAAGAAGATCAGTAGAAAGCACAAAGGTATTTGATGCCGGTATTTGCCACGGCTCTGCAGGCGTAGCGCATATATACAATAAAATGTGGCGCTATACCGGAAATTTATTATTTGAAGAGGCCTGCGATTACTGGATACAAAAGACAATTGATTTTGCCGTATTTGAAAATGAGCAAATCATTTATACAGCCTATCAGCCGGTAGAAAATACCAACACGCCATCTTATAGCTTGCTGGAAGGCAGCACGGGTGTAGGTCTCGTCTTATACAGCTACCTAACCGGCGATTTTAGCTGGGATTATTGCCTGATGCTGAATGATTAATAACGATTTGAAATGCCCCTACACAACCACTCCTTCATTTTGTTGCGCTCACCATTGCAGGATTTTACACAGGCCTACAAGCCCAAGCCTGGCAATGCGCTAACTCCTATTTTCAAGGAAGGCTTATACCTATCATCGCCAGCCTATTGGCAGGAGCTGCAAAAACAGGCCTCACTAACTGGCAAGAACAAAGACAAGCTCGACCGCACCTTTGCCAAATACTGGATTCGCAGTTGTATGCGCAGCACTCCTTACGGCACTTTTGCCGGCAGTGCAATTGTGAATATGGAAGCAGCTGAAACACAGATTATCCTGGATAAAAGCAGCAGTCATTTGCGCAGGCTGCGTGTGGATATGAATTATATGACCGGGCTCATCACTGCTTTAACCACCCACCCGGCTATCCTTAAGCAGCTCAAATTCTACCCCAACAACAGCATTTATGAAGTGCCCAATGGCTTTCGCTATGCGGAATACACGCTTACCGATGATAGTCGTAATTATCAGCTTACATCCATAAGCAATGCTGCCTATATAAAGGCAATTCTAAAAAGTGCGGCTGCCGGAGCCACGATAGCAGAGCTGGGCCATTTGCTGGCAGAAGAAGAAGGTGTATCGGCCGGTGATGCAGAGACTTTCATCAAAGAAATGTATGAATCGCAGTTGCTCGTATCTGCGCTGGAGCCCTGCGTAACCGGCAAAGAGCCGCTGGACGAGCTGATTGAGCAGCTTGAAAGCTTACAGGACGTAGCGCAGATTTTGACAGGCTTAAAAAATATTCAGCAGCTTATCCGGATCCCTGAAGACGGCGTAGCATATTATCAGAATATTGAGGACGCGCTTAAAAAGCTGGATATATCAATAGGGCTGCCGAAAAACATCCTGCAAACAGATCTTTTTCTTGGGATGCATCAGGCCAGAATCAGTAAGGATCTGGTAAGCGCAATAATAGAGCAGGCAGGAGATTTGCTGATGCTGGCTAAAGAAAACAGGAGCAGTGAGCTGGAAGATTTCAAGAAGAGATTCCATACGCGCTATGAAGAAGCGGAAGTGCCCCTGGCCATAGCCCTCGATGCCGATCTTGGTATCGGTTATGCGGGTGTAAGAGATGAGCGCGCTGGCGGCAGCGATTGGGTGGATGATCTTGTAACGGGCGCTACTCAAGCAACAGGAAGCAGGCCGGATGAAAATTATTTAGAGCAGTTCGCACTTATAAAATATCATAACTACCTCAAAGAAGGAAAACAGGGAATAGAGCTGACCGAAGAAGAGCTCAAAGGGTTTAAAAAGCAGGTAGCATCCTTTAATTTTTCGAACAGCCTTTTTTTAATGGGCAGCCTTTTGAAGAAAGAAGGACGTCTTGATAAAACTCATTTTGTTTTTGACATTGCCAGCATGGGCGGTCCATCTGCGGGCAATCTGCTGGGTCGGTTCACGCATGGTGATGAGCGCCTTGCGCAGCTTACCAGGGAGATGCTTGCCGCCGAAGAAACAGAATATCCAGACGCAATCTATGCCGAGATCGCACACCTGCCACAGGCGCGCATCGGCAATATTCTGTTGCGCCCTGTGCTGAGAAAATACGAAATTCCCTATGTCGGTAAATCCGGCGCACCGGCAGAAAACCAGATTCTGATCGAAGACCTGATGGTAAGTGTGCGTAGCAATGAGCTCATTCTGCGCAGCAGGAAGCATAACAAGCGCGTTATTCCCCGACTAACTACCGCGCACAATTTTAGCCATCGAAGCCTGCCGGTCTATAAATTCCTGTGCGATCTGCAATCGCAGGGCATTGCCTACCCCAATGTCTGGGATTGGGGCAGCCTGGCTCATTTAAATCATTTACCGCGGGTAAGCTACAAAAACCTGATCCTGCAAAAAGCCAGATGGAAGATCACAGAAAAGGATATTGATGGCTTACCTAAAGAAGTAGCCGGGCAAGCCTCTTATTTTAAAGCTTTTCGGGATAAGCACGGGTTGCCGCAACGGGTAGTATACGCAGAAGCAGACAATGAGCTGCTCATTGATTTTGGCGAGGAAACAGGCATCGACCTGTTCCTGCATTATTTGAAAAGGCACAAGAATATCCTGCTTGAAGAGTTTCTTTTTACGGAAGATAATTGTATGGTGCAGGATGTTGAAGGCCGCCCTTATACTAATGAGATAATCATACCACTATATAGAGAAGCTGTTCAAATAGCATCTCTAACCGCAACAGCAAAAAGTAATGTCCAGCTGCTGAAAAGGAAATTTGCCCCTAACAGCGAGTGGCAGTATTTCAAAGTTTATTGCGGCAGCAAGACTGCTGAGAAAATACTCAGCGAAACAGTACTTCCTTTCATTGAGCAGGGGATAGAAGAAAAGCTCTTTGAGCGTTTTTTCTTTATCCGCTACCGCGATGAAGGCGGACATTTCCGCATCCGGTTTTATAATGCCGACACGCACAGGCAGGCCTTTGTACAAACAGCCTTTATGCAGGTATTGCAACCATTAATAGATAAAGGAACCATTGAAAAAGTAATGCTGGATACCTATACCCGTGAGGTAGAACGTTATAACGAAGATCTGATAGAAGAAGCAGAAGCCCTGTTCCATAGCGATAGCCTCGCAGTCCTGAGATTTATCAGCTTGCTGGATAATACAGACAGCGAAAAATACAGGATGCTCTTTGCCCTTCGGGGAATAGATATGCTCTTGGATGATTTCGGACTGAGCCTTGCACAAAAGCACCGCCTGCTCAAAACAATGCAGGAAAGTTTCTTTAAAGAATTTGGCGGCAGCCCTGTTTTGCAGAAACAGCTCAATGAAAAATACCGGAAGCATCAGCCGGACATCTTTTCGCACCTGATCCCGGATAATGACCTGACCAATGAGATTGATGAAGCGGTAGCTGTTTTTGAGATTCGCTCGGAAATGAACGAAGACATTATTAAGGCCATAAAAATTAAGTTGGAGGTGCGGGATAATGCAGATATGCTTGATGAGCTTCTACCCAGCTACATGCACATGTTTATAAACCGGCTCTTTATTGCCCAGCAGCGCAAGTATGAGTTGGTAGTCTATCATTTTCTGGAAAAATATTACGCCTCCCGACTGGCGATTGGGAAAAATAAAATGCCGTTAATCGGAATACAATACCAGCCCATATAATAGTCCTCTGTATGCCTTTCCCTTTTTTTAAGCAATATGATGCAATAGACTGTGGGCCAACCTGCCTGCGCATGGTGGCAAAGCACTATGGGAAAGACATCAGCATCCTCAAGCTCAGAGAAGCCGCGCGCATCAGCCGCGAAGGCGTTTCCCTGCTCGGCATCAGCGAAGCAGCTGAAAAGATCGGCCTTAAAACACTGGCCGCTAAAATAACCTTCGACCAGCTCGATCAGGATGCAACCCTGCCCGCCATCCTGCACTGGGGACAAAATCACTTTATTGTATTGCCACCGCAGAACTATAACAGCAAAACGAGTAAAGGAAAAATACTGATTGCAGACCCCGCAGAAGGGCTGATCAAAATTGATAAAACGACCTTCCTATCTAAATGGCTCAGCGATGGCCGCGAAGGCATCGCGCTGCTCTTAGAACCCACTCCGGCCTTTAGTGAGCAGGAAGAGGATACCGATACCAAAGTATCATTGAATACCCTTTTCTTTTATCTAAAACAGCACCAGAAATTCTTTGTACAGGTATTCATCGGCCTGCTGGTGGGCAGCCTTTTGCAGCTCATTTTCCCTTTCCTTACCCAAAGCATTGTAGATACAGGCATCGGCACCCACAACCTGCAATTCATCTATATTATCCTCGCAGCACAGTTCACCCTCTTCTTTGCACGGACAGCTATAGAGTTTATCCGCAGCCGCCTGTTGCTCTTTATCAGCACACGTATCAATGTGTCGCTGCTTACCGGCTTCTGGTACAAACTCATGAAGCTGCCCCTTTCTTACTTCGATACCAAGCTTACCGGCGACATACAGCAACGCCTGCAGGATCAGCACCAAATCGAGAACTTCCTTACCGGCAGCAGCTTGTCTGTGCTATTCTCAGTTATCAATCTTATTATCTTCTCTATCGTTCTGCTCATTTATAGCGTTCCGGTATTTGCCATCTTTGCAACAGGTAGCATCATCTATTTCGTTTGGGTAAAGTTGTTCATGAGCCGCCGGCGCGATCTTAACTATAAGCGCTTCGCAGTTGCCAGTAAAGAAAACACGGCTACCATGCAACTCATTCACGGGATGCAGGAAATGAAGCTCAACAACTCGGAAAAGTTCTTCCGGTGGGATTGGGAGCACATCCAGGCGCAGCTCTTTAAGCTCAATTTTCGCAGCCTTTCCCTCAGCCAGCACCAGCAGGCAGGCGCTTTCTTTATCAATGAAGGCAAGAACATTCTCATTACTTTCTTTGTGGCAAAGCTGGTGCTGGATGGTCAGCTTACGCTTGGCGCCATGCTGGCCATCCAGTACATTATTGGCCAGCTCAATAGTCCCGTTGAGCAGCTTATCGGCTTTACCCAGAACTTTCAGGATGCTAAAATTGCCCTTGAAAGGTTAAATGAAATTAACCACGTAGCCGATGAAGAACCGATAGATAAAGCATTCAGTAATGAATTGCCTATCAATAAATCTATCTCTTTTCAAAATCTCACTTTCGCCTACAATGGCGCAGGCAATCAGCCAGTGCTCAAAGGCATTAACCTTGAAATTCCCGAACGAAAGCTCACTGCTATCGTAGGTATGAGTGGCAGCGGCAAAACCACACTCTTAAAGCTCTTGCTAAAATTCTACGACAACTATACCGGCAGTATCAGCATTGGCTCCTCCGCCTTATCTGAATACCGGGTATTCCCGGATGCGATTCCCATGCTGGAAGACGAGCTCTTATTATCTGCTTCAATAGATGAAGCTACTGGCGCAGACCTTAGAAACATGAGTCCATCATACTGGCGCGGCAAATGCGGTAGCGTGATGCAGGACGGTTACATTTTCAATGATACAATCGTACGCAATATTGCCGTAGGCGAAGAACTGCCCAACCGCCAATTGCTGATGTATGCCTGCCGCATTGCCAATATCCTGCCTTTCATAGAATCCCTGCCGCTTGGCTTCAATACGAAGATCGGTATGGAGGGCAATGGCATCAGTCAGGGCCAGCGTCAGCGCATCCTTATTGCGAGGGCTGTGTACAAGAACCCGGAATACATCTTCTTTGACGAAGCTACCAATGCGCTCGATGCCAATAATGAGAACATCATCATGGAAAACCTCGACCGTTTCTTTAAAGGCAAGACGGTGATCGTAGTAGCCCATCGGCTAAGCACAGTCAGGAATGCAGATAAGATCGTGGTATTGCACCAGGGCGAGATCGTTGAAGAGGGGACGCATGAGCAGCTTGCAGGAAAGAAAGGCTATTATTATGAACTGGTGAAAAATCAGCTTGAGCTGGGCAACTAAAAGCTATGCCGGATCCATATCTATCAACAGATTCATTCGCAGAACGCCAAAGCTTGCAGCATGGCAGCATAGAAGCGTCTTCTGCCGTCCAGGAAATCATATCAGCCAATCCCGGCTACTTCGTGCGCAAGGGCACCATCATCATCTTTGCCATTCTTTGCGTTATTATAGCAGGCATGTATTTCATCCGCTACCCGGATATGCTGGAAGGGGCGGCAACGCTGACAACAGATCCTTTACCCATCAGGTTAAAAAGCAGCACCGGCGGCAGGATACAAAAGCTGTTTGTAGTTGAAGATGCAGTCGTACTAAAAGACCAGCCTATTGCAGAGCTGGAAAACAGCACAGGTTATGATAAGGCGCAGCAGTTATCCGCTATTGCAGACAGCACGTTGACAGCACTGGAAAGAAAAGACATAAATGGCCTTTCCGTAATAGGCCATACAACCCTTTCATCACTTGGCGAGGGGCAGGGCATTTTTAATAATCTGGTGGATGCGATCAGCAGCTATGTGCTGGTACAAAACCAGCATATTTACGCAAAGCGAAGCGCGGGCCTGCAATCGCAGACGGCACGCTATCAGTCGATGTCTTCCATCGGCAATAAGGAAAAGGCACTGATAATGGAAGAACTGCGACAGGCAGACGAGCGCTTTAAGGCTAACGAAAAGCTCTACAATGACAAAGTAATTTCAAGGCAGGAATACTTTGATGAAGCGGCAAAGCTGCGGCAGAAGAAACTGGCTTTAGAGCAACAAACCCGTAGCGCATTGCAAAATAGCGCATCCATTGCAGACAATAATAAGCAGCAGGCAGATATAGCCTACGAGCAGACAGAGAAGGAGGCCAGTCAGCTCGCTGCTATACGCGGGCAGGTGCGCAACCTGCAAAATTTTGTACAAAGCTGGAAGCTGAAGTATCTTCTATATGCCCCTTACAAGGGAAAAATGCACTTTTTAAGACCCTTGCAGGTAAATGAAACCATTAATGCCGGTGAGGAGATCGGGGCTGTAGTGCCGGCGAATTTTAGCTACATTGCCTATGTGAATATCCCGGCTCAGGGAAGCGGGAAAATAAAGCAGGGCCAGAAGGCGCACCTGATGCTCGATCAGTTTCCATACAATGAATATGGCTACCTCGAAGGCAGGGTTGGAAGTATCAGCGTATTACCTCAAACGGCAGATAACAGTAGTAGTTTAGGAACGCAAAAAAGTGCGGTGTATAGAGTAAGCATAGTTTTACCAGATACGCTTGTTACTTCTTACCATCGCAAAGTATCTTTCAACCCTGAAATGACCGCACAGGCAAGAATAATCACTAAAGACCGGAACCTGCTGCAAAGACTTTTAAGCGGCTTTGCGGGTTTGGACAGATAGCGGGTACGTGCATTGGGCAATTTACCAAATTATCTCAATGCTCATCTGCAGCAGTGTCACTAAATTTCAAGCTATGTCTTGCAAGCTCAGCCTTAATTTCGTTTATGGTTTTGACGCCAGCGTTTAAATATCTGGACAAATCCGCTTCTGTAGCATTGCATAGCTGTTGTAGAGAAGTTATTTGTGCCTTCGTCAGTACACCTTTAGCACGTGCTGAAACCATAAAATCATTCTGATCATCGACCTGCCAAAGTTTGCTGCGCGGACTGGTTGGTAAACCAGCACTTTTATGGCTTTTTTGAGCAATGAGAGCATCGTACCTGTGAGCTTTTCTTCACAGGCTGACTAATTCACTTTGCAAAGCCGGAAGATTTAATTTCCAGTCTGCCTTTCTATACCGGCGCAGTACAGCCCAAAGTTGTTGCTGTAAAACCATTGCTGCTAATCCTTCGCTGTCCGCGATTTCAGCTTTACTTTCATCAAAACTGAGATAACGATACAGTAAATCAAAATTGTCAGGACCGGACAAATCACTATTTACCAGTATGAATGTTATAGCTGCACTAAGGATTTCGCCGCGCAATTGATCGTCAAGGCGTTGTTTATTTTCATAGTTAAAAAGGAGGGGAAGTAGTGAACAATTAAAAGCAATGGCAACATATATGATTTAACATAATATTAGCCAATTTAATCAACACTTACAACCATTTCGAACTTGCTACCATCAAACCATTACTATATCGCCATTGTTTAGTGTCTTCCATATAAATCCTCCGCCTGTGAACCCCTCTATATCCTTTGCCCGTTTAATGGCACTGGTTGAGATATTTACCTTTCTGGATGCAGATCCAATACTTTCAAAAGTTGCGATATAATTACCCTCCAAGTCATACTGATCGACCGCTTTCATGAGCCGTTTTTGCCCGTGCAGCATTACCGGCCTCACTGTAAAGGCATTTTTCCAAAAGTCTGGCGCCTGCCTGTTCCCTTATTCCTTGCTGAAATTCAGAATAGCTACCTTATCCAGGTTTTCAGGAAGGATGTTCATAGCATCGTGATCTTTAGCTACGATCAGAATTTTCTTGTCAGGTGATGGGTTTCCGAACTAAATTCTTCTTTGAATTGATTGATAGCAGTCTCGATATTGTTGGCTATGGAAGACACAGTGGGTAGGAAGGCACGGAAGAATTCAACTTTGGTCATAGCCATGATGGCAAGTTAAGCATTACGCAGGCGATGTGATTGTGAAAGCTTAATGAAGGCAGCTAAATCTGAGATGAATGAGTTCGACATTTTTCCTATCGCGGCTACTTCGGCAGGTGGATTGCTATTGGGCTTTTCCTTGTCGCTGTCTGAACTGTGATTATTTTGATTTCTATGATTTTATAATGCTTGCAGCTACCGGAGACGGGCAGTATCGGGACTTACGCAGCCGGCATGGCCGTTTTTAATGGAGACTAAAGCACTATCCTAAAATAAACAGGTCATTATAAAAGCAACGCCGTTAAATACCACTAAAAAACACGAACATGCACCAAGGGTACCCTGGTGGCATGTTTCGCATTGTATATATACCCTCAAGGGTACAGTGGATAGTATAATATTTGCAAAAAAGCGTTTGCCTGCATATCGACGCACTAATAATTCAGGATTCCTATAATATCAGCAGCAGTCCCATTGAAAACGGGTCTGCTCAAAAGTCTTGTTTTTCAAAGCCTGCCTGTTAATGAGCAAGTGTGCAACACCACTGTCGCCAAACATGATCTCATCATCAATATCGATCTGGAGTAGTAGCACATCATCTTTCATGCGTTCGTCCTCTGACCGCGGGTCTATCTGCGTGAAGCAGGCATATCCGCCTATCTTATGGCCGGTGCCTGAAAACAATGGCTCTGCAATATCCTGCTGTTCTTTAGTAAGCTTATCCTCGAAATCCCAATACGGCTCGCCGTCAAACAGGTAATCGAACCGAAAATCCTCCGAGCCACCCCATTCCACAGCCTTTGAAAAAGAAAGAGCATGCTCGCAATCAATGGGCGATTCTTCATAAAGATCCGGCTTAAGAAAGCTGAAATCCGTTTGCGCCACATTGATCTCCGGATGATAGAGCACCTTATAATCTTCCATATCGTACCAGTTATCCCCAGATACAAAAAGCTGCACGATTCCGCTTTCCGGATAATCCTCCAGCCGGGGCATCTCCGCAAAATTTATCTGCGCCAGCAGGATCATGGGATAGCCCCGTTCGTCTTTGGGATATTCGGCCCAAACCGGAAGGTAAGGCTTGCCGAGGAACTTGCTCTGGCTAATGCCGGTAGCCTGCCTGCCCTTCAGCGGCTGCGCAGTTATCTTAATATAATCCAGCTTATACTTTTCAAGCTCGCGCTCGTAAGGCTTTAAAAATTCTGGGAGCATGGTTTGTACATCGATTAATCTTCTTCCTCTTTATCTACCACAACCTCACCGCGCAGCCGCATTTCCTTTTTCTGCGCGGGCGTTGGCTCGGGCTTCCAGTCGTTTGCATAGCGGGCAAATTTGCCGCTGTTGCGCAGTTCCACAATGGAGCTTTTATTATCCATATAAGCGCGCAGCACCTTATAAGTATCCGGCTTTTCGGCCTTCAGCACGAGCAGCGTGGCATTGGCCGCAGCCTTAATGGCAATGGGCACACCGCCGCCAAGCTCCGCCCAGTGGCCGCCAAGGAATAGGTTTTTCAGGGGCGTATGGTATTGCGCCACCTTGTTCTGCATATTAGCGCGGCCGGGTTTCTGGCCCATCATCGTGCCGCCGCGGTTGCCCGTATAGCGCCAGTGCGTAATGGGCGTAGCCACATCATAGAACAGGATATGGGAGCGCAGTCCGGGCGCTACTTTAGCCTCTACGCGGTCAATAATGATATCCGCAATTTTCTGCTTCAATTCTTTGTATTTCTCCCCGCGTATTACCTTGCCATCGGTTCCGGTTTCCGTCATCCAGTTACCTTCGTAATCCATCAGCGCAGGCATATAGAGCGTAAGGGTGCCCTGCCCTGCCGGTGCCAGCGAAGGATCGCGGAACGACGGCGCAAGAACGCTTATCTCCGATTGCATCGGGTCGCCCAGCACCTCGTGCTCCGTCATGGTAGGTGTTGCATTAAGGTGTACCAGCTCTTCATCGAAGCCCAGCTCTTCTACCGGGCAATCAATAGCCACCGATACGGTTACGGACGAGGTATAAAGCTCCGCATCGCGCATCTTGCCCTTCTGCTTTGTAGTAACCAGTTCCTGCGGGAGCATCTTCTCAAACAGGGTTTCCACATCCATCGCTGCGATCACATACTTACTGGCAACCGTATATTCCTTGCCGCGGTGCTCGAAGCGCACGCCTTTGCTCACGCCGCTTTCTGCAAGTATCTCCTTTACCTCGCACTTATAGTTTACGGTATAGCCAAGCGATTCTACCACATGTGTAAGCCACTCAGGTATGCGCTGCCCGCCACCGTGCGGCGGACTTTGATAATCTCCGTAATAGGCCCAGCCAATGGGCACGAGGCAGGAAAGCAGCTCGCTATCGGCACCGAAAACCCGGTGCAGCTTTTCGGCTTTAAAATATTTTGTAAGACCGCGTTTCAGACCTTCCCGCCCTGAGAAGCGAATATGCGGGATAAAGGGCATTGCAAAGCGCAGGAGGTTTCGCTTGTTCTTCATCTTTTCGCCAAAAGTCATGGTCTCTTCCGAGCGGAAAATATGCCCGAAATCGCTGAATGACTGGCCGAGCCTTTTAGCCGCCTTGAAGAACCGCTCAATACCTTCCTTATCTTCCGGAAACTCTTCCTGCCATTGCTTTTTAAGATCATCGGGATTATTAGTGAGAAGGTAGTTAAAGCCCTCACCGAGGTAGCGCCGGATGCGCTTTTGGGGCACTGCAGTCGGGTAATCTTCGCCGATAATATCGAATATGGAGCAAACCATACCACCTTTCATATACTGGTTGAGCCAGTGGATAGCGGTATCAAAGCGGAAGTCTTTCCTGCGGAAACCGGCCAGGTAACCGCCGCCATTGGATGCCCGTTCCAGCACACAAACTGTAAGCCCGGCCTCAGCAAGCAATGCGGCAGAAGTAAGTCCGGCAACGCCTGCGCCTATGATCACTACATCATAGGAAGGTTCAAGATTTAATTGTCTCATAAAAAACAGCGTGTAAGATAAAACGGTTTAAGGTATGCCGGATGCAGAAAACACGCTATTTATCCCCGGGAGAGCGCTGCCGACCGCAGCAGGTATTTGCCCATCACATCAAATTCCACATTTACTATGCCACCGGCCTCCAGCTTGCTGAACGCCGTGTGTTCATACGTATAAGGAATGATAGTAACAGTGCAGGTATCGGCACCTACATCAAATACTGTAAGACTTACGCCGTTGAGGCAGATAGACCCTTTCTCGATGATTAATGCGGCAAACTCCACAGGATAGCGAAAGCGGAAAAGCCAGCTCCCTTCCAGGGTTTGCTTTTCAATACACTTAGCTACGGCATCTACATGGCCTTGTACAAAATGGCCATCGAGACGGTCTCCTACGCGGAGGGAGCGCTCGAGATTGATGGTATCGCCGATCTGCCAGTAATCGAGCGTTGTTTTCTGGAGGGTTTCAGCAACAGCCGTTACACGATAGGTTTCATCATTAATTTCCACCACCGTAAGGCATACGCCGTTGTGGGCTAAAGATTGATCAATTTTAAGCTCCTGCGTGATCGGGGAGCTCAGCCAGAAATCCCTATTAGAGCCGCTGTCGGCAATATGAGCAATGGTGGCAAGATGACTGATGATACCGGTGAACATAGGCGCAAAACTATTGCTTTACTGCCGTACCCCGGTGAAAAAACACGCCGGTATCACTCTTTACCTGCCAGGCAAATTGTATATGCGCGCTGTCATCCACTGCCCTGAAAATATAACCGGTTAGTGTGTCTATGTCGCGGCACAGGGGCTGCCCGTTAGTAATTGTAGTATCTGCATCGGCATGGAGATGGCGATTGGCCGTAAATGGCAAGGAAGCGGATGCGCAAAAGCCGCTTATGGTTATTTGCGTGTGCGAGCCAGCGGTAATATGGATGTTTTTGACCTCTTGCCGGATAAAGGCATTGGCAGCATTGTAGATGGAATCGGTAAATAGAAAGTTCCCTTTAAAAATATCGGAAGGATAACGGCATACAGCGTCCGTTACATCGGGTGTTCCCGGGAAATCCCAGTTGTAATTCACGGCTTCCGGCACATTGCAGTAGCGCTTTTCAAAACGGGGATCAGTATGCGGTCCGGCCTCATCCGTGTACTTTTTACAACCTGCAAATGCGATTAGCGCAATTACAATTAGGGTGATCTTTATATTCCGGGCTTCGCGTTTCATATCCTGCATTCAAAATTATCCTTTTAAAACGCTTTAAGCGCTAAAAAATTTTGCAGGTAAATATTTAATAACTACTTTCGCCATCCCAAAATCTGAAAAAGGGGGTATTTACGTTATGCTTATTATTGATGCCAAAGATTGCGAAAACATAGACAAAGCGCTTAAGAAGTACAAAAAGAAGTTTGAAAAGAGCCGCACACTATTGCAGCTCAGGAAGCGCCAGGCTTTCATCAAGCCTTCTATTGTGCGCCGCACAGAAATGCTTAAGGCTGTGTACAAGCAGCAGATGGCCGACGGAAAATTTGAAGATTAATCCGGCTTTTCCGCCCCATAAATTTTTTTTGCCCGCTGTGTAAAGGTTTACCTTTATACAGCGGTTTTTTTATGCTCGATACTTCCCTGCCCGGCTTTATACAGTGGCTTCGCTTTGAAAAGCGCTATTCTCCTCATACGGTTATTTCCTACAATACTGATCTCAAGGCTTTTTTCGGTTATCTCGGGGAAAATTATCCATTGATAACCGATATTGGCGCCGTTGATCATTACCAGATACGAAGTTGGCTGGCGCATTTAAAAGACACGAACAACCAAAGCGCCACTACGCTTAACCGGAAGATATCCACACTCAATTCTTTCTATAAATTCTTACTGCGGCAGGGTGCTGTAACGGCAAATCCGGCTCATAAAATCCACTCGCTCAAAAAGCCTGAGCGGCTGCCGGTTTTTCTTAAAGAAGAAGAAATGAAGCAGCTATTTGAAGAAGAAAGCTTTGGCGAAGGCTTTAAGGGCATGACCGACCGGCTTATCTGCGACCTGCTTTACAATACGGGCATGAGGCGGCAGGAGCTCCTTGACCTAAAAGTCTCCAATATTGAATGGAACCTCGGCCAGCTGCGGGTTTGGGGTAAAGGAAATAAAGAGCGCCTGATACCTGTAAGTGCTGTGCTGCTCGATGCGCTTCGGGATTATATCAAAGCAAAAAAAGAAATAGAAGATGTAGATAGAGTGCAGTTGCTCGTGCTCGAAAGCGGCAAGCCGGTTTATGCCGGTTATGTATATCTGGCAGCAAAAGAATACTTAGGCAAAGTATCTACCTTAAAGAAAAAAAGCCCGCATGTATTGCGCCATACTTTTGCCACGCACCTGCTCAATAACGGAGCCAATATACAGGCTATCAAAGACCTGCTAGGACATAGCAGCCTTGCGGCTACGCAGATTTATACCCATAATAATATTGCGAAACTAAAGGAGATACACCGCCGGGCTCATCCGCGTGGCAGCGCACAAGATGCGTGATTCTATATTTATGCATTTTTTTAAACAAATTTTGGTTTGACTTTTCAGGAAAGAAGCTTAATTTTCGGTTAGAAACAAAGCAGATTGTATGTAGCAACATTACTTTTTCTTTATTTTTTCACCCAAAATGTTTCTTTTATGAATGTACAGATTCAGTCCGTGCACTTTGATGCAGATAACCAGCTGCTCGAACGCGTAAACCAGAAAATGAGCAAGCTCAGTACCTTTCACGATCGTATTGTAGATGTGGAAGTATTTTTAGTGCTCGATAATGTAGCCCACCAGATTAAGGATAAGATCGCGGAAATAAAGGTGAATATACCGCGGCACTCCTTCTTTGTAAAGCATCAGAGCAAAACCTTTGAAGAATCCTTCGACCTTGCATTTAACAGCATGGTAAACCAGATAAAGCGTTATAAAGGCCGCCAGGAAGCTGTACAGCTCCAGCAGTTATAATAATTCCAACCATTTGAGTCATAATCCGGTCTTTATCCACATAAAGACCGGATTTTTTTGCGCCCTTGTTTTTGCATCTAAAAACAAAAGCTTATTTTGCAAGGAAGATTTTTTCAGATACACATGATCCAACGACTTACCAAGTATTTTGCTGCCTGCCTTGCGCTCGCCACTGTAGCCTCCTGCGGTAAAAAGTACAGCGATGATTCGCCGCTACCGCTTGAAACATCCCCATCTGTGATTATAAGCAGTCAGAATGGCTTTGTATATGCGCTTAACCCGCAAACGAGCACCAAGAAATGGGAGTTTTATGCTGGCGCTAATGTACAGGCCACACCTTATATTATGGATAATAAAGTGTACGTAGCTGCTGAAAACGGCATACTTTATAAGATAGATGCCGACCGCGGTACGGAAATTACCCATTATAACCTGCCGGGCCAGCTGCTTTCATCCCCCATTGGTGATGGAAGTACAATTTTTCAGGGCTGCGGCGATGATACCATGCGTGCCTATACGGTAAGCAACAATACGATCAAATGGAAATTCGGCACTGGCGGCGCAATTATTTCCTCACCTACTCTTTTTGAGAACAAGCTTATTTTCGGATCCAATGATGGCAACGTATATGCCCTTAATAAGGACAATGGCTCTCTTATTTGGAGCCACACCGCCGGCGGCAATTTCAGCTCCTCGCCAGCAGGAAGCGGCAAGTTCGTATTCATAGGCACCTCAACCGGCGAAATGCTTTCCCTTAGAAAAGAAGACGGCACGCAGCGCTGGTCTTTCGCAACAACCAACCAGATACAGTGTTCGCCCCTCGTTTATGGCGCTAATGTTATATTCGGCAGCTACGATAATAATATCTATTGCATGGATACGGCTACCGGCCTTCCTAAATGGATCGTAAAAACTACAGATCGTATCGTTTCTTCTCCTACGGCAAGCAACCAGGTAGTGTATGTGGGCGGCTATGATTACAATTTTTATGCAATCGACATCATCCAGGGCAATATTAAATGGAAGATCAAGACTACTGCGCTGATTAAGTCCTCTCCTGTAGTGTATCAGAACAAGGTATATTTTGGTGGGTATGATAAATTTCTTTATGCTGCTGATACTACTGCCGGCAATATTATCTGGAAGTACAATGTAAATGGCCTTATCGAGACATCGCCGGTTATTGATACAAAAGGAAGCCGCCCATTCTATCCTGGCATCAGCGGGGCGGATTAGCCTATTTATTTACGGAATAGTTTTTTGAAGGAGCGTTATTAATAAGTGACGGGATGAACAGACGAATGATACAATTCAAATCCTTTATCGAGTGGCATGCATTTGGTGTATGCGATGCAATTGGCGAGCGTATGGGTGTAGCAAGCTCACGCATCCGGCTATGGTTTATTTATATTTCATTTCTCACAATGGGGTCGCCGATTATACTTTATATGGTGATGGCTTTTTGGATTAATATGAAGCAATATATTTACTTGAGGAGACGCAATCCGGTAAAATGGCTATAGCAAGTATTACAACAGATTAATTTGTTTATCAAAACGAGAATTTGAAATATTTTTTATTTAATCCAATAATAAAATTATAGGTGATTGTATTAATAAAGTAAAAATCACGTTATACCACTGTTTATAATGCGTTTCTTTATTCTTTTTTAATGTTTTTTACTAAATTTACCAATATAACAATATCCGAATGAAAAAACTGTACTTATCATCGTTACTCGTTCTATTAAATATTCTGTTGTTTGCAGGTAATGCATTAGCGCAGGGCATTCCCACTTACTCAACTACAATTGGGGCCAGTGGCAATGCTTTTCCATTGCAGACTACCAGTTCAAACCGGGTGCAGAATATCTATCAGCCCACTTTATTTACAGGCACCATTATCGGTAATATCACCAAGATATATATCCAGGCTAATACGGCCACTGCGGGTGGCACTTTTACCGATCTTACCATTAGTATCGGCAATACCAGCCTGAGCGCCTTTACGGTTGGCCCATTCGTTACGGGCCTCACTCCTGTTTATTACGCAGCATCTACAACATATCCTGCCCTTGCCGCCGGCGACTGGTTTTCTGTTACCCTGCAAACACCATTTCTCTACACCGGAGCGTCCAATATTATCATTGATGTATCGCAATCTGCCTATACAGGCTCTGGTATCCAGGTAAGGTATAATGGCAGCGGTGGTGCCAGATTATGGGGCCCTTATAATGGTGCGGCCACAGGTACAGGCGCGGGCCCTTTTAATGTAGGCTTCGATATGCTGCCATCAGCGCCCTGCACCAGCCCGCCAACTGCCGGCACTACGGTTGTCAGTGCTACAAACATTTGCTCTGGTGGTCCTTTAAACCTTAACCTAACCGGTAATTCATACGGCTCCGGCCAGAGCTACCAATGGCAGACATCTCCAACCCTTACCGGCACTTACACCAATCTTGGTCCCCTTTCTACTGGTAGCCCTTTTTATGCAACCACTGCCACAGCCACCCAATACTATCGTGCTGCGGTAACCTGCGGTACATCTACTACGTACTCTACACCGATGCTTGTTACTGTTCCCGGCCTGTTTCCCGGCGGCACTTATACCATTAATGGAACCCTGCCGGCGAGTGCAACCAACTTCCAGACTTTTGCTGCCGCGGTAAGTGCTGTGAGCTGCGGTACTTCCGGGCCAATTATTTTTAATGTAAATAATGCAACCTACAATGAGCAGGTTACGATACCAGTTATTAATACAAACTCTGCTGTCAATACTATAACATTTAATGGCAATGGTGCTACGCTCACTTACGCCGGCACGGCAAGTGCTATGCACACCTTTGGCCTTAACGGTGCCGACTGGATACGCGTCAACAACCTTAATATAGTTGGTACTGATGTTACCAATGCGCTTGTAGGTCACCTTTGGAACGGCGCGGATAATAATAAATTCGATGCCTGCACTTTTACAGGTACTGCTAATACGACGAGTTCCTATTCGGTTCCTTTTTCTATAAGCGGCAGCGCTACATCTGCCACCTTAACAGGTTTGGGAGGTAATAACAACCTGATGAACGGGTGTACTATGAATAATGGCTACTACAATACCTGCATAGTAGGTATTACTGGTACGCTTTCAACCGGGAACCAGTTAGTAAATTGTACCATGAAAGATTTCTATTTCTATGGTATCTATAATTATTATTCAGATGGCACCGTAATCTCCGGTAATGACATTTCCCGCCCTACCCGTACTACGCTCAGCACTTATTATGGCTGTTATATTACTACCGGCTGCGTAAACATTCTTATCGAAAAGAATAAGTTTCATGATCCATTCGCTACTGCTGAAACCGGTACTAACAGTGGCTACTTAATCTATGCCTTGACAAGCTCTGTATTAGGCTCAGAAAATAAAATCATCAACAATATTTTTTATAACCTAAAGACTAATGGATCTCTCTATTGTATTTATACATCAGCCTACAATTATTATCAGATCTATCATAATACAATTAATGTAGATGACGCATCGGCAACAGGCGGTCTGGTATATGGTATATATAATACCGGCACCTTAGGTGTTGATATCCGTGATAACATCGTTAATATTACCAAAGGTGGTACCGGTACTAAATATTGCCTCTACTATTCCGGTGCCAAGACTTCTAATAACAACGATCTTTACATTACCCCCGCTTCTACAAACTATACTGGCTACTATGCCGGCAACCAGATAACACTGGCCAATTTTCAGGCTGCTTCCGGCATGGATGCTGCCTCCGTATCCGTTGATCCGGTATTTACAAGCCCTGCTGCCGGCAACCTCAAGCCTACCAACATCGGCATGGATAATCTGGGCACAAGCGTTGGCGTGGCTACGGACATCACTAACCTCGGCAGGCTCAACCCACCCGATATCGGCGCCTATGAGTTCGGCAGCGGATGCCCTTCCGTTACAGGTCTCGCTGTTACCGGCATTACTTCCAGCGGTGCTACTTTCAGCTGGACTGCACCTCCGGGTGGCGCAGGCGGGTACCAATACGTGATCGACTATTCTATTAATGATCCTGTCGTTCCCGGTACTGTAGTTACCGCTGCTACCTTAACGAGGAATAACCTTCTGCCATTTACCAGCTATTATTACCATGTGCGCGTTGTATGTCCCGGCGGCGGATTTTCTTTCTGGAGCACTATTGCCTTCAACACTCCCTGCAAGATACCTTCCGGTGCACTCAGGCTCAGCGGCGACAGCGTTTTATGTCCTAACCAGCCCATCACCCTTTCTACTGATACCGCCTATGCCGTAACTTACCAATGGAAGCTTAATGGAGTAAATATTCCGGGCGCTACTACCGCTAATTATTCTACCGGCACCAATGGCGCTTATTCCGTGGTTTCCACACAGGGTACCTGCACAAAAACATCTGCTACCGTAAATCTTACTACTGATACTACACTCACAGCTACCGTTACTTACTCGGGTACCAGCACCACCTGCGAAGGCGGCCATATCCTGCTTCGCGCTAACACAGGTGTAGGTTTTAGCTACCAATGGATCAAGAACGGCAGCCCGGTGCCTACTGCTAATTCCAGCACTTATACTGCGGATTATAGTGGCATTTACCAAGTACGTATTACTTCTTCCGCGCGCTGTCCTGCCCTTTCCAATCCTATAGCTGTTGTTGTTTATCCTGCACCATTTCCGCAGATTACGCGCAACGGAGCAGACCTTTCCACTACCAAGTCTTATGCTACCTATCAATGGTATA
The DNA here is from genome assembly GCA_965246905.1 of Chitinophagaceae bacterium. GTDB lineage: Bacteria > Bacteroidota > Bacteroidia > Chitinophagales > Chitinophagaceae > UBA1952. The sequence goes on along the minus strand of CBDFFZ010000003.1, from coordinate 215,292 downwards.
AAGGGGTATTGCCAATCTCAGGTGCCACTTCTGCAACCTATACGATCACAAACGACGGAAGCTATAACGTGCGGGTTACCGATACGAACGGCTGCACTTCAGGATCTGCCTCTTACCCGGTCAACTTCCTGAGCATCGGTACAGCGAGCGCTTCAGACATCAGCATCTATCCTAACCCTGCAACAGATGTAATCACTGTTTCAGCACCTGTTCCGGTAAGTGTTACGATCCGCAGCATTGACGGCAAGCTCATCATGCAGCAGGACAATGCCTCAACGATCGATATCCATGAACTGAGCGGCGGTATGTACCTGCTCTCTGTTTCCGATAAGGAAGGGCATGTTTTGAAGCTTGAGAAGCTCATCAAATCCAGCCATTGATTTTTTGCCTTCCGGCAGATAATTAACCGGCCAAATAACCAACCTTTTACAAACAAAAACGGTCTGCTAACCACAGGCCGTTTTTTTATTTTAGCACTGAACCATTTGTAATTAGCTATTCTATTATGAAGATATTACTATCGCTACTATCTGCAATTTTACTCCTCCAACAGGCTACCGTAGCCCAGACCTACTATAAAGGCGGCCCCATCAGCTCCTCGGCCGGTGCAAACATGATTGCCAACCAGTATCCGCTGGATGCTAACAACACGGCAGCAAAAGTGCAGCTGCTTTACCTTCCGGGAGATTTTAATACGCTGCCCATTTCCGGCAACATCACTAAAATATATTTCAGAAGCGCAACCGCAAGCCAATCGGCAACCTATACCGATCTCAAGGTCAGCTTTATCCAGAATGCAGCTACTGCAATGCCTGCTACCGGCATTTACTATACCGGGCTCACCCAGGCATTGAATGCAAGCACCCTCACGTTAACTACAACTGCTACGGCAAGCACAACTACCCCTTACTGGGTAGGCATTACACTTGCTACGCCGTTTGCATACAACAATACACAACCATTAATAGTAGAAGTACAGTATGCTGCGCATACCGGCGCAATGCCAACAACTTTAGAGGCAGGTACTGTAAACCGCCGGATCGTTACCAACTCAGCAGTAGCAGCTACGGCAACAGGAGCAGCATCCGGTACCGTGCAGCTTAGTTTTAATGATTTTGGGATGGATATTGCCAGCAGCACACCACCGGCATGTGTGGGCGCGCCAACTGCCCCGCTGAATAATGCAGCCATCTGTGCGGGCACGCAAACCCTTAGCTGGCCAGGTATTGCAGGCGCCACCGGCTACGATGTTTACCTGGATGCGGGAACCGGAACACCCGCAACTATTGTATCCGCCAACCAGGCCGGCACAACTTATAATGCCACGGTAGCTGCCGGGCCTTATGTATGGAAGATCGTTCCTAAAAATACTGCCGGCAGCGCTACCGGCTGCGCTACCTTCAATTTTACGGTCAATCCTGTTGTAGTGCCTAACGTAACCGTGGCGGCATCGCCCGGCACCTCTATCTGCGCTGGCACTGCCATTACTTTTACTGCAACACCCACAAATGGCGGCAGCGCTCCATCCTACCAATGGAAAAAAGGCACCACCAATGTAGGCACCAACTCAAGTATCTATACAGATAACGGGCTTACCAACGGCAACGTAATTACGGTAGTGCTTACCAGCAATGCTGCCTGTGCCATGCCCGCCACGGTTACAAGCGCACCAGTTACGGTAACCGTACTACCGCGGCCTACGGCAACTGCTACGGCAGGCGGCCCCACTACTTTCTGCCAGGGCAGCAATGTATCCCTGCAGGCGGGCCCGGCAACCGGCTTTACCTACCAATGGCAAAACAACGGAGCCGATATTGCCGGCGCTACCCTACCTGCATATTCAGCCACCGCGTCCGGCGATTACCGGGTATTAGTATCCAACGGCGCTTGTACCGATACTTCTTCCCCGATAACCGTTATGGTCAATGCCTTACCGGCAGCAGCCATTACACCGGCCGGACCGCTTTCTTTCTGCGAAGGCGGCACACAGCGGCTCAATGCTGCCTCCGGTATTGGCTATACGTATCAGTGGCAAAAAGGAGGTGTGGATATTACCGGCGCTACCGGTAGCTTTTATGATGCAACATTTGGTGGCTCATATACCGTAATTGTAACCAATGGCTGCTCCGCAACCTCGGCACCTGTAGTGCTTACCGTCAATCCTGCACCCGTAGTTACCATTACCCCCGGCGGATCCACTTCCTTCTGCCAGGGCGGCAACGTGCAGCTTTGCGCTTCTTCTTCCACCCCCGGCCTTACTTACTATTGGACCTTAAACAACTTAACTATTTTCGGTGCCACTTCTTCCTGCTATACCGCATCGGCGAGCGGCAGCTATTGCGTTATTGCTACCAATCCGGCCACCGGCTGCACCTCTAAAACCTGCCAAACGGTAACCGTATCCACACAGCCATCGGCAGTCATTACCACGGTAGGCACTACAACCTTTTGCCAGGGCAGCTTTGTTACCCTGCGCGCAGCGCAGGTAGCAGGCTATACGTACCAGTGGTACCGCAATGGTGTTTCCATAGCCGGAGCCACCATCTACCAATACAGCCCCACCACTGCCGGCGCTTACCATGTAGTCATCGTCAACGGCGCCTGCACCACTACCACTACCGATATTAATATTACTGTAAACCCGCTGCCTGTAGCTACGGCTACGGCTGCCGGCCCGCTCGCGTTCTGCCAGGGCGGCTCGGTTACTTTTGCAGCCAATACCGGCGCGGGACTCACCTACCAATGGCGGCGCAATGGCGCTGCAATAACCGGCGAAACCGGTATTACCTACACCGCTACCCAATCAGGGTTATATTCGGTATTAGTTTCCAATGGCACCTGCACCGGCACTTCCAATAGCATCAACGTGGTGGTAAGCACACCGCCGGTGGCTACGGTTACAGCGCAGGGGCCGCTCAGCTTCTGCCAGAACAGTGGCGTAACTCTTGAGGCCGCCATCGTTGGCGGCTATACCTACCAATGGCAGAAGGACGGTGTGAACATCCCCGGCGCTACTGCAGCGCAGTATTATGCGAATACTTCCGGCAGCTATGCGGCAGTTGTTACAAACGGTAGCTGCGTGGCTACCTCACCCGCCATTGCAGTGAGCGTAACGCCCGGCCCACCGGTAGCGGTTACGCCTTCCGGCCCGCTGAGCTTCTGCCAGGGCGGCATGGTTACACTTACTACCAACAGGGGTGTCAATTATTCTTATACATGGCTGCTCAATGGTATCCGCTTGCCGGCCGATACCAACGCATCCATTACCTCTGCTATAAGCGGCATTTACACCGTTATCGTAAACGATGGCAATTGCACTACCGCTTCCGCTGCGTTTACGGTGAATGTCAATCCATTCCCGGTTGCCGTAGTTACCGTAACCGGCGGCAATGTGCTGGGCACTTCCGCTTTCAGCAGCTACCAGTGGTACCGCAATGGCGTGATCATCGACAATGCTACCGGGCAGACCTACGCTGCCACCCGCGATGGGTACTACAGTGTAGTAGTGAGCGATGCGCTTGGCTGTACAGCTACGTCTGCCGTGCAGCGTATCACCTCACTGTCCATTGGCAACCCTTCGGGTAATGACCGCCATGTGCGCATCTACCCTAACCCTGCAACGAGCTACCTGATAATAGATGCCGGCAGCAGCCTTGTAGATGCGGCAATTACTACCATGGACGGCCGCGTGCTTTCCGTAACCGCAAATGCAGGCAGGATCGATGTGGAAGCGCTGGCCCAGGGCATGTACCTGGTGCGGATTACAGATCATGCAACCGGCAATCTGCTCAGTGTAGAGCGGTTTAGCAGGATGAGCCGGTAGGGATGCATTAGCGATTGCATATAGCGCCCGCAAATGCGCTCCCTGACTGGTAAGTATTTTCAGAAAAGCAGCCTGTATTCATAGCAGGCTGCTTTTTTATTGTCCGGGCGGGAAGGAATGCTATTGAGCAGTTGCGGCGATGGCACCATTCATCACCTCTTTTCTATTGGGCTTTTCCTAACCGCTGTGATAGATGCAGGCAGGGCTGTAAACAATTAAAACCATTTGGATAACTGATTTTAAGCCGCAGTGCTCTTTACCGTTGGGGTTATCTTATATTTCTAAACTATGATTCTTTTGATTCGTATGATTTTTTGATTCCTGTAGCCTGCACTGCCGGGTTTAAAGACAGGCAGCTGCGGTTGCGCGCCATCCCATAGCTTGCCCCCCGCTTCCTCTTTCCCTATGGGATGTACTGAAGGTGGGTTGTACAGGCAGAATTACAAGAAACTTTAAACATTTACATCGCCCTATAAACATTTACATGGTCTCGCCAATGTTTACAACGCCTCGACAATATTGGCGTGCCCCCGTCAATGCTGTAAACTACGATTACAGAATACGCACCCCTATGCGAATGTTGTAAACGTTAAATACCATTCTGTAACTGCACATGTCAATATTGTAAACGCTGTTTACAGAATACGCACCCCCCGTGCCAATATGGTAAACGTAGATTACAGTGCTGTATTTAACGTTTACAACATTGGTATCCACCCTGCGAATATGGTAAACTTCAATTACAGCATTGGAGGAGGCAGATACCATATTGCAACAGGCTTGCAATTATTTGTACGAACTACACAACCTGTAATCATGGCCAACATATATAAATTGCAGGTGAATATTCATACACACTATTCACATCAACTGAACTGGTGGGTAAACGGTAGCCGAAAAGGGGGAAAGCCAGGATGGGGGCCAAACAAAGCAAAGGTAGTGCCTAAATGGCATTATTCATGATGCACTACCCGATTATAGCAGAAAAGAACATTTCAGGCAAAAGAAAAGCACTGTCTTTTTAAACAGTACTTTTTTCTGTGAACCCGATCGACGAAATGTCGAATCAATCGATGGCATTTTTTAAGCGGATTTAGTGTCAACTGAACCGCCATCAAGAATGTACGCTGATTGCGAGCGAGCGATAAGCTAATTAACGATCATGGCAGCCTGGTATTAAAAACAGAGAAGCAAGATTACTTTGCGTTGGCTTAATTATGATGCAGCATTTTCTTCGGCTTTCGCCTCAGCCAAAAACCCATGCTTCAATTGGTCATAAAGGGAATGCTTATCTACCAGCAATGCTACGATGTTGGCAACAAGAGCAGCTATCATAAGGTGAAAAATGACACTGTGCCGGTCTGTCATTTCCAGCACCAGGATAGCAGAGGTAAATGGCGTACGTGTAACACCCGTAAGAAAGCCAACCATACCAGCAAGTATCAGGATATTGGCATTTGCGCCGATGAAACCCAACATACCCGAAAGCCATGCGCCAATGGACGCGCCGGCTGCCAATGAAGGGGCAAATACGCCACCCGCCGCACCTGTATTGAACGATACGATTGGCCCGATGATACGCACCGCCGCAGTATGCCAGGGCAAATGTTTGTTTGATGTAAAGAGCGTCTCATTCATCAGGTCTTTACCCGAGCCGAGAATGGCATCATTAGTGAAATAAGCGATGCTCGCAATCAGCAAGCCGGCCGACAGGATGAACATAATGGACTGAACCGTATTCATCGTTTTGCGCCAGCGCATCAGCAGCAATATCCAACGGCACATGAGGCTGCCGAAAAGCCCGGAAAGTACAGCCGCCGCGATCACGCCCAGAAAAATGACGGGCTTCAGATTTTGAATATCGGGGTAGCCGAGATAGAGATAGGGGCCAAGAAAATTCTGCGCCGTAAGCCCCGCAATGATGACTGCCGTAAAGAGCGCACTGCGGAAAAACGAGATGTGGATCTTTGCCAGCTCTTCAATCGCGAATACGATCCCGCCGAGTGGCGTATTAAAAGCCGCCGCCAATCCAGCCGCTGCGCCGGTGATGATGAAATTCTGCTGCGCCAGCTTCGGCCACGATTTCGGTACCCATTTATGCACCATCCGGAATACAGAGCCGGCAATCTGAATCGTTGGGCCCTCTCGCCCTATGGCTGCGCCGCCCAGCACCATTGCCATGCTGGATGCAATCTTTGTGAGGATGATGCGGATGCTCAGCAGCTTCGACAAACTCTTCTCATTGCGCGCGGCCGGCAATTCAATGGCAGCCATGACCTGTGGGATGCCGCTGCCCCTGGCGCCCGGTGCAAAGAGCTTTACGATATACCAGCCCAGCAGCATTCCGCCGGGTGCGAGAATGAATATGAGCCAGCGATGCCAGATAAGTGCCTTATTCAAAGTGGCTTCCGAAAAGTTGAAAAGCCTGGTATACCCAACGGCGATAAGCCCGGTTATGATAGATGCAACCCAAAAAGGCAACGCCTGAAGAACGCTTGTTTTTATTTTGCCGTCTGAGAATATAGAGAAAGCGGTCCTGTACCGTTGCTTAGTGTAATTCAACCATGATTTTACCACGGCGCAAAGGTCGGCTTTATTCCTTCAAGCCAGTTTCCATACTAAGACTATCGGTAAATTGGCGGTACGGTCTTTAGGATAAGCATTATTATGGAAAATAAAGCTTACCACCAGTACAAAAGCTGTATCGATGCATGCCTGGCCTATGCCGGGCTGTGCCGCAAATGCGCGGAAGAGTGTGGCAAGATGCGCGGTTAGACCAGGCTAATTTCATCATCCCGCTTCCGGCAGCCTTGTGTTTCCGGAAGGGGTATGATGTTACTGTTTCAGCTCAACCATAAAACAACTACATGGCCGAAGACCAGCGGATAGAAAATTGGGTAGCTTCTTATAAAGCGCTTGCCGAAAAGATCATTACCCACCAGGTAAAAGATATACAGGCTGAATTTCCGGATGAACGGTTTCCGGTAAGGCCGCCCTACCGCAAGGCCATGTATCACAGGTTGGCGCTAATCGTTGATGAGTTGAACTACAAAATGGCTGAGCTTTTGAAAGAATCACCCGATGAAACAGATGCTGCACTGGAAAATCAGTTGATGGCATTACAGGAAGGCTACGAGCAGGATTTCATCCGGCAGGTGCGCAAGGAAGAGGATAAAAATGAGGTGGATCAGCGTTAGGATCCCTTTCCGCTACGCTTTACTCGCTTGTCGTATCTCGAACATTCTTCAATAGCTGCGATATTTCATATCCATCCTTTATTTTTTGAATTTCGTTTTCTGAAAGGTTTAGGTGACCAAAGTCAGATTGGCTTCCGCAAAAAATAACCATTATTGGCCCCTGTGATTCATAAATTTTCTTTGGAATATTATTATCATCTTTTTCAGTAAAAACTAATCTTTCCAATACTAACTTAGATGTAATCTGCCTTTTAAGTAAAACACTCTGCAAACTATCTTTGATGCCAGTTGAATAAATTGAATCGTTTATTTTGAATTTAACTTGGTTGTGATAAATGAATCTATCTCCTAAATACATACTCAGCAAATTATAACTTCCGTCTTCTTTTACGTCCATGTAAATTTTAGATTTAAGAATGCTTGTCAAATTACTGGTATCAATTTTAGGTTGATACCAGTAAATGTTAGTAAAGCTGTCTTTAACGTAATTAAACTTTGGTTTTAACTGCGCGATACGGTTAATTAGAACAAGTTTATCTTGTATTGCCATCTTTTTTGTCTGCTGGTTACAACTGACCAACAAAAAGACGAGAAAAAGAAAGTATTTGCACTTAGTGGAAAAACTATTCATTGTGATCCATCGTGTATTTAGTCACAGGAACATTTATTCTAAATGCTGTGTCTTTAGCATAGTTTTTTGATTGGACAATATAACCGTAATGTCTTAGTGAAAAGTTGATCAGAAAATACTTAAAGTCTTTGGATTCTATTATTTGAACATCGCAGCCTCCACGTTCGACGTTAACCCCGTAAGGTGCGCTTGTAAAAGACATTCTTGTTTCACTATCAACTGTTTTAGTTTCAAAGTTTTCGATAGTGAACAAAATAGGTTGCTCGCCTTTAGACTGCAATCCAAATTTTTTATCTTCTTCATCAAAACAAGCACACATCGGCTTTTTTAATGTCGTATTTCTGTCACCATGATATTTTGTAAACACGTTTGTCTTAATGCATTTCAGCTTTATTTTCGGTAACTGTGCAATACATACAGTTGGAATTAGAAGAAATAAAAGAGTGCCTATTTTCATGTGATTATCTTCTATGTCGTCCGTAGGTGTTTGATGTACGACTATTTCTATAATGTCCACCACGATGAGAACTTCCGTGTCCGCCGCTGTAATTTCCACCGTGGCTTGACGTATGATGTCCACCACCGTAATAAGGATGTCGTCCTCTGGCGAAAGAATCGGCGTTGCAAAAAACTAATGCAAGAAGCATAAGAGTTGTAATAATTCTACTTTTCATATTTTTAATTTTAGCGAATGGCGAATAATTTATAAATAATCTCAAACTGCGTAATTTTCCAAGCTTGTGTACAACGTTTTAGGGCTTTGTAACGTGGCAGAAATAGATTTTCTAAGCTTAATCTCTACGCTAAGATAAACAGAATTAAAAATGTTGAGGCTTGCTGAATTGCGCCATCATGTCATAAAACCCAAGTAAGACTATTGTCTTTTTGCTTTCTGCGACCGCCGAAAACTACACTAAAACATTGACTGGCAAAAGATATATTGTCTTACTAATAAATATACGCCTCCCCCATCGCGCAAATCCAATCCAAACCACCTGGCTTGACGAAACTCGTCCACGCACAAACTTTTAAAAGCGAAACTACCTGGTGCCAATAAAAGACCCCAACATTCCCGACCTTCACCCAACACCACCGCCGGGCCAATGATTCTCTACCAAATACTTTCCTTACTCATTGTCCTCTGCGCCGTCTTCAGCTACCTCAATCACCGCTTCATTCATTGGCCGCCCACCATCGGCATCATGGTGCTCTCACTGGCCACTTCGGTAGCGCTGCTCCTCACCGCCAACATCTTCCCACCCTTCCACGATTTTTCCGTCCGCATGATCGGTGCAGTAGATTTTCATACCCTGCTCATGCGGATGATGCTGAGCTTCCTGCTCTTTGCCGGCGGCTTTCAGCTCAATGCCCAGCGGCTGGCACAGCAGCGCTGGCCCATCCTCGCGCTCGCTACTGCCGGCACTTTAATGTCCACATTTTTAGTCGGCGGCGCATTCTATCTGCTGTTCACTTTCTTCGGCATCGCTATCCCTTTCATTATCTGCCTGCTCTTTGGCTCGCTCATCTCACCTACCGATCCCATTGCCGTGCTGGCCATCCTCAGGCGCGCCGGCATCCCCGAATCCTTAGAGTTGAAGATTGCCGGCGAATCCCTTTTTAATGATGGCGTGGCGGTGGTGCTCTTCACATCCATCCTGGATGTAGCCATGAGCGGCAAACCCGGTTTTGATGTAGGGCCGGTAGCACTACTGTTTGTAAAGGAAGCCTTTGGCGGGGCCTTACTGGGCGCTGCTTTGGGCTGGCTCGGCTATCTTGCCCTCAAAGCAATAGACGACTATAAAATTGAAACCCTTATCACGGTGGCCATCGTAATGGGCGGCTATCTACTGGCCGATGTGCTGCATATTTCCGGGCCAATCGCGATGGTCATTGCCGGCATCATAACCGGCAATACCGGCAAGCAGGCGAAAATCGACCACGCCCGTGATTATGTGGGCCGCTTCTGGGAGCTCGCCGATGAAATCCTGAATGCTATACTCTTCCTGCTTGTAGGCTTAGAGATGCTGGTGATTGATAAGAGCGGAATCATCATTGGTATTGGAGCGATTGGCATTCTGGTAGTGCTGGCTTCAAGATGGATTTCGGTAGCCTTACCCGTGTTAAGCCTTCGCCGCTGGCTACCCTTTGAGCGGCATGCCATTGCGCTACTTACCTGGGGCGGATTGCGCGGAGGGCTTTCGGTAGCAATGGCGCTGTCGCTGCCCGAGACCATGTTCCGCGATACGTTCGTGACGATCACATACGTGATCGTGGTGTTTTCCATCATCGTACAGGGATTGACGATTGGAAAGTTGGGCAAGCTGGCAAGACCGGTGGTTACTTCGTAACGCGATAGATTACCTGCAGCGAATCATTGCCCAGCTTGGCTTTCAGCCAGGCCAAAAGCTTCTTTTGATCAGCAGCGGCGAGGTTTTTTCTGCTGTCAGCAATGAACATTACGACGCTGTCCTTTCGAAAGAGGGTATCGCTGGTATGCACCACTCTTATCCTATCCAAGCTGAAGGCCGTCACCTGGGGGAAAAGCGCCGCTAATTCTCTTTTCAGGTCAGGAAGGGCTGGCTTTTCCGGCGGCAGGGCAGGCTGTGCTATAATTACCCTATTCGTGTCCGCGCGATTGAAGGCTTCATCCAGGATACTTGCCTTTATCTGCGCGAGGTCCAGCTGCTTTTGGGCATTGAGGCCCTGCCGGATGATGAGCGACGTGCCCGAGAGATCGTAGGCCTCAAGGTGCTGTTTGAGTGTATCAATCCTGCTGCTATCAAGTACAGTTCCGATAAGTAATAATTCAATTTTCGGTGCCTTCGCATCAAAAATGAATTTAGAATTGATGACTTGCGTGTTCGGCAAATCAAACTCTTTGCTTACAAAGCGCTGCGCTGAATTCTCGAACACTGCTTTTCGCACAATGCCGTACGCCAGCCACACACTTGGCGCAATAGTGAGGACAACAACGATGAGCATATAGCGGGTCAGGCGCTTTTTGTGGGCATCATTCTGGAAGACCCTTTTGTGGAAGTGCATGAACCGTATAATCAGCACTGTCGCTGTGCATATGAATACGCTGTTGATAAAGAATAGGTACAATGCGCCCAACGAATAATACCAATGGCCGGTAGCAATGCCATAGCCAACCGTGCACAGCGGCGGCATCAACGCTGTGGAAATGGCTACGCCGGGTATCACGTTGCCTTTCTCTTTTCGTGTAACGCCCACAATGCCCGCCAGCCCGCCAGCGAAAGCTATGAACACATCCCAGATCGTGGGTGTGGTGCGGGCCAGCAGCTCAGAAGTAGCATTGTGCAGCGGCGTGAGATAAAAATAGAGGGCGGAAGTCGCGATGCTGAACACCACGGCAATCAGCAGGTTTTTAAGCCCTCTGCGCACCAGGTCAAAATCTGAGATACCGATGCCCAGGCCCACACCCATAATAGGCCCCATCAGTGGCGAGATGAGCATGGCCCCGATGATTACCGCGGTGGAATTGACGTTCAGCCCGACCGATGCAATGATGATGGCAAAGACGAGCGTCCACAGGTTTGCACCCCGGAAATGAATGTTTTTAGTGATGCCGGCAATGATTTCCGATTCGTCATCCTTATCGGCATCCAGATTGAAATAGTGGCGGAAAAGATTGCTCAATTTGCTCATTCGGGAATTGGTTTGGTAAGACGACAATTCTTAATCGTCCCGTCAGGCGAGGCTGAATGCGTTTGACGCTGCATGGTACAATACTTTTTACGGCTTATGTAATCATCGCCTTAAAAATCACGCACCACCATGTTAGAGCACCTTTCCGCGTCGGTACAGAAATACTGGTTTGCCTTCGTAGGAATGCTGCCGCGGCTCGGGCTGGCGCTGATCGTGGTGGTAGGTGGCATCTTCCTGGCGGGCTGGATCAGCGGGCTGTTCAAAAAGCGCATTGCCAACAAATCGCACGACCCACTGATGGGCCGCTTTCTTGGAAAGACGATTCGCATAGCTCTTATCATCGTCGTATGCATGATCGGCCTGAATGCTGCCGGGTTGAGTGGTATCGCGGGCGGTATTCTTGCAACGGCGGGTGCATCGGCTGTCGTTGTTGGCTTCGCATTTAAAGACATCGCAGAGAACTTTATCGCAGGCATCATACTTGCGTTCAACCGGCCGTTTCATGTGGATGAGACGATCCAGATAGACCAGACGTTTGGCAAGGTGAAAGACATGGCCTTCCGCTACACGCAAATCCAGACTTTTGATGGCCGCGACGTGTACATCCCGAATGCCGACGTGCTGAAGAAGCCGGTTATTAACTTCACGGGCAACGGCTTCTATCGGCTGGAATTTATCGTAGGCATTGCCTATGAAGCGAAGATTGGTGAGGCGATGGACATCATTCAGAAATGCCTAGACAGCGCTGAGGGTATCGTGCACGATGAGACGCATGTGAATTTTGTGGTTGAGGATAATTTATCGGCCAGCACGGTGGATTTGAAAGTACTGTTTTGGGTAACTACGGAAGACTACCGGCGTGGGGCAATACAGGCGCGGGGCAAGCTGATACGGTCTGTAAAAGAAGCGATGGATGCTGCCAGCATTTACCTGCCCTGCGAGATACACGAGGTGAAGGCGTACGGCCCTGCAGGCAAGCTGGATGTGCAGATGGGGCAGGCGCAATAGGCATTGGGTAAATAAAGGTGCGATTGTCCGGTCATTTCATGTGATGATAACAGTATTCTTTGGTCAACTGGATATTTCGGCCTGATCAGGAAAAGTTGAGTATGCAGCTCGTCGAGCACAGGGTCGGATAAAATTTTACGCTCACCTTTCCCGATACAGATGTTGATCCAATACTAAGATTGTTGACGGCTGGTTGTAAACATCTATGCCGGGTTGTAACAAGGCAATTGCTTTATTGCTCAGGATATTTCATCTTGTGCATCGCACAGAGATGGACTTATTATTTCAGGACCAGCAATCCGCTGCCAGCTTCCGCTTATGTACAGCGCCCTTTCACCGCGAAAGCCTTGCTGGCGGCGGCTTTTATACCATTATCTGGAATCGCGGGGCAACTACTTGCATTCTGGTAGATGGCATCAGTATCCCGGTGGCTGCGCATCAGATCATTACCCTCACGCCCACACATCATTTTACCATTCCCAGTGCTGCCGCCGGCCTCACGGCATTGCAATTCAACGAAGCCTTCTACTGCATTTATCAGCATGATGAGGAAGTAAGCTGCATCGGCTTCCTGTTTTACGGCACCAGCCACATCATGCGCGTTTCGCTGGACACCGCCGAACAGGGCCGCTTTGAATTGATTCTTCATATGCTGCAGGAGGAGTTTCAGAACGTAGATCTTATACAGGGCGAGATGCTAACGACTTTACTAAAAAGGTTCATCATAAAGTGCGTGCGGCTGGGCCGTGCGCAGCACCTTGGTGCATCTGTAGCGCAAGACAAGTACGACCTCATCCGAAAATTCAATGTGCTTGTGGAAGTGCATTTCAGAGAATGGCACAGGGTGTCGTCTTACGCGGAAGCGCTCAATAAATCGCCCAAAACGCTGTCTAATTTATTTGCCCGGCACACACAGCCCTCACCGCTGATGCTCATCCAAAACCGGCTGCTCACGGAAGCACAGCGGCAGCTCGGCTCTTCACAAAAATCAGTAAAGGAAATTGCTCATGAGCTTGGTTTTGCAGATCTGCAAACCTTCAGCCGCTTCTTTAAAGCAAAGACAGGCAAAGCGCCGAGTGGATATCGGGTGGTGTAATCGTGCTACACTTTCGGGCAGTTGAGCCTACCAGCAATACGCAATGCGCCACCACTTTTGTGGTTGAAAAAATCAATCATGAAAAGGATCAATCTTGCCTACTGGATCGTGACCGGCATCATGGCCGCTTTTATGCTGCTGGGCGCGCTGATAGATGCTTCGCAAAGTGCGGACGCCATCAAGCTGATACAGCACCTTGGCTATCCGCGCTACTTCGTTCCGTTTATCGGTGTAATGAAAATTCTTGGTGTTATAGGCGTTTTACAGCCCTGGCTTAAGCGAATAAAAGAGTGGGCATATGCAGGGCTCGCATTTGATGTATTTGGCGCGGCATTCTCACACATCGCATCCGGCGATGGACCGAGTGGATGGGGTGGTGCAATCCTCGGCCTCGTGTTAGTGCTCGCTTCCTACTTCCTCTACATCGCCAGGGAAAAAGCTGTCCGTCAGCCAGCCCTGAGCTGATCTCAAATATTTGTGATGAGCGGCCTGATGGACGAGGATTTAAAACACCTGAGCAGGGAGGAGCTCGTAGCGGAAGTAACCGTCTTACGTGCTGGTATTCGCGAGCACCGGGACAGCACGGGCCATGACTTATGCTGGTATCATCCGAAGCTCTGGGCGCTCTTGCCTGAAGACGTAACAACCGAAATCTCAGTACCCGAATGGCCGGAATTTATGCGGTGCTGCGTTCTTTACAGAAAATCTTTGGACGATGAAAAAGCGCGCTAAGGCATGCCTGCTTTTCGTGCTGATTTGTTTCAGTATCAATCCGTTGTTCGGACAAGACTCAACACTGGCGGTATCTCCCGCATTACTCATCGCCATTGATCCGCATTCTGCTACAGCCATTCCGTCGTCTGGATCCGTTATTATTGATGTGCCAATTACAAAAGGCCACCAGTTTTACGAGCTGCGCTACAATTATGATGGCGACAATACGCTGGGCGTTTATGGCGGCTACTCATTCTTCAAAGGCAAGGGCGCTGCGAAGCATGTAATTACGCCTCAGATCGGCGTGCTGATTGGAGAGAAAGAAGGCATTTCTTTCCAGCTCTACTATCAGCTAAAACGCAAAAAGATCGGGCTGGATTTTCAGCAGCAATATTCAGTGGTTACTAATTCCGGTAAAAGCAATTTTTACTTTAACTGGCTGAGTATGCAATACAATCTGATCGGTAAATGGCTGGTGGGTCTGTCGGCACAATCCAGCCTGGGTAATGCGGGCAATGCCTTTGATGCCGGCTATCTTATCGGTTATCAGCGAAGGCGCATTGGCTTTGTATTATTTCATTTTAAGGCTTACGATGCGGCACACCAATATTTTTATTTCGGCACCCAAAATACTTTGTGATGAAGCTTCCCGCCGTGCTGTATTTATTGATGTCCGCAATCCTGGAAGCCTGTTGGAATATCGCCCTGAAAAAGTCTTCGGGTATAGCTGACTGGCGCTACAATCTGTTGGGCGGCTTCTTTCTGATACTGGGTATTCTTACCTTTAAAAAGGCCATCTACACGATGCCGCTAAGCATTGCCATTGTAACGTGGAGTGCGGTGTCCATGATTGGGACGATTGCACTTGACAAATTGTTTTACAAAGCACGCATAGAGTGGCGGACAGCTATATTCATGGCGTTCAGCATCATTAGCATTCTCGGCATGAGCTACTTTTCTTCGCGGGATAATTCTTAATACTAAAAATGGAAACAACACTCATTCATTCATACACCATCCGCGAAGTAAGCGCAGAAGAATGGTACGCCGTATTCAGCGAGCATGTGGAAGAAGTCTTCCCGGACGAACACGGCATCATAAACCTGGAAGCCTTGCTGGATAAGGATGACAGCGAAAAGCTGGCAGCATTGGGGGCAAGAATGTCGGGCAGCTATCAGCTATATTGCCTGGTGATGGATGGCGATACGCCGGTCGGCTGGCACTACGGCTTTCAGCGCAGCTCGCTGGAATATTTTATGGCTAATACGGCGGTACTACCTGCGCATCAGAACAAGGGTATTTATACGGCTCTTATCAAGCACATCATTCGGCGCGCCACCGCAGAAGGCTTTCAGTACATCACCAGCATTCATCATTCCGACAATAACGCCGTGCTCGTCCCAAAGCTGAAAGCAGGCTTCATCATTCAGGCTTTTGGCAATCTGATACAGACGATGATCCTCGAAGCAAACTACGGCCCGATGGTGCAGCTCGTGTACCCGCTGAAAGATGAATATCGCCGGCTGTTTAATCACCGCACCGGGCAGGCGGCAATGAACGCTGCTATGAAAGATGCCGGATAATTTTTGCCGCCGACTACAATAATTGCGCTGCCTCGCCCACCTGTGGTCGTACCCTTAAAACCATCTGGTCTTCTGCAAAATATTGCCCGTCCCATTTGATGGCATTTTTTTCAGAGCTGAAGGTTTCAAAACCAGCCCGCTCATAGATAGCCTTTGCACGCTCGTTATTGGTAATCACGGTAAGGTTGATCTGCTCAATATCCGATAACGCCTTTACCCGCTCAACCACGGTCGAAATCAGGGCGGCAGCAATCCCGCGTCCGCGATGCTCAGCCGAAACATACATCCGGAACAGAATGCCTTTGTGCCTGAGCTTTTGCCGGTCGGCGCCATCGCGGGTAAAGCTAACCACGCCGGCCAATAAGCCGTCCGCATAAGCTGCAAGGGTAAAGCTGTCAGGGCGGTTGCCGGTGGGGAAGCGCGCCTCTGCATCATCTTCCACGGTTATTCTAAAGCTCGTTGTGTCATTAGCAAGGCCGGTGGCAAGGAATGATTTGTAAGTCTGTAAATGAGCGTAAGTCAGCTCGGTAATTAAGAGGCTTTGTGATGCTGTGCTGTTCATTGATTTGTATTTGAATTATGCAGTGGCTACCGGTTTCCTGCGCTTCTTCCGGGCTTTTAAAAGCTCATCTGTATTGGCATCAATCCACTCGGTAAGCAGGCCGATCTGCTGCATAAGGCGGTAGCCAAGCGGTGTCAGCTCATATTCCACGCGGGGCGGCACTTCGGCAAATATTTTCCGGGTTACAAAGCCATCGTCTTCGAGGTGCCGCAGCGTCACCGTCAGCATTCTTTGAGATACATCGCCGATGCCGGATTTGATCTCATTAAAGCGCAGCTTGCCGTTGGCGCCCAATAGCAATACAGCCAGCATGCTCCACTTGTCCGAGAAGCGGGTAATAATGTCGCGCACCGCGCAACAGTTGGTCTTGCGGCCGGTCTTTGCCTTGACGAAAATTTCTTTTAGCTTTTTTTCGTTGGCAAGCGGTTGTGGCTCAGCAAGCGTTACTGCCGTGTGCCTATGCGTGCGTCGTGTGCCTTCTTGTGCGGCCATGAGTTACTTTATAGTTTTGAGTTCCCAAAAGTAACCATTGGGAATAAAAACATCTCTTTTATGAACAGGAAAATTCTTGTAACCGGTGCAAACGGCACTATTGGCAAAGCCCTTATCCGCAAGCTGCAATCGCTGAATGCGGACTTCATCGCAGCTGTGCGAAACACCGCAAAAGCAACACAGGCGGGGCTCACAGCCAATCAGGTAGTGGCGTATGACTTCGCGGATCCTTCCACTTATGCAGCAGCTACAGAAGGTGTGGATGCTGTATTCCTGCTCGGCCCGCCTGCTACATTGGAGGTGGACAAGCTGCTTGTGCCTTTCCTCGAGCATCTTAAAACAGCAGGCATTCGGCGGGTTGTGTATGTATCCGCATTGGGCGCTGAAAAGATGGGCGATGCGCTCAGCTTTCATACCAAAATAGAAGAAAAACTTGCGGCAGATGGATTTGATTTCACCATCCTTAAGCCATCCTTCTTCGCGCAGAACTTTAAGAACTACGAGTGGGAAAACATTACCCAGCGCGGTATTACCTATGTTACAGCGGGCGCCGGTAAAGCAGCTTTTGTGGATGTGGAGGACATTGCTGCGGTAGCAGCCGCTTCCCTCACCGAAGATGGGCACGGCGGTAAAACGTATCGCATCACCGGGCCGGAGGCGCTCTCTTACAATGATGCTGCGCAGATGCTCTCTGAGGTCACAGGCAAAGCCGTTGTCTATCCCGCCCCGACGCCGGAAGAATATACCGTCGCGTTAAAAGAAGCAGGCGTGCCGGACTTTGTTGCGCCTTATATGATAGCCGTGTATTCGATCATAGCGCGCAACGAAGCCGATGTGGTGACGGATGACGTAATGCAGGTAACCGGTAAGGGCCCTACCGCGCTGAAAGAGGTGCTGGAACGGGATTTTGCCTGATTGTCTGTACACTTGCTTCGGTAGATTTGGGTGATAATTCGATGCTTGCGGTATAGAGTAGTAACTAACTTTAAAACTTGATGCAAAAGACCACAGACGAACTGCTGCTGATACGGCTGCGCAAAGAGGACAATACCTCGTTTGAGCTGCTGTATCAGTGGTATTTCCCTGCTGTTGCCGGCTACGTTACGAACCATTCCGGCAGCAGCGATGATGCGGAGGATATTTTTCAGGAAGCGATCATTGTGTTGCTGCAAAAAGTGCGACAGCCGGGCTTTGCGCTCACAGCATCTTTGAAAACCTATCTTTTTGCAGTGGCAAAAAATCTTTGGCTGAAGCGGCTTCGCGATAATCGCCTTATGCCGGTCGAAGACATAGCCCTTTATCAGCCTGAAGGCAGCATGCATTTAAATGAGGCGCCCGAAACATCAATAAAGGAAAACAAGGTTGTTGGGTGGATGAACAGAATCACTGCACATTGTGCCCGCGTGCTAACAGCCATTTTCTATCTGAAGCAACCAATGGAAAGCCTTATGCAGCAGCTCGGCTGGAAGAATAAACACACGGCGGCCAACCAACAGTACAAGTGCATCCAGCAGCTGAAGCGGGAAAGCGCGCGGGATAATGTTGACGCCTGATAATGGCTTGGGTGATAGTGTAGCGGTTGCGGTATTAATGCTACAAACAAACAACATCCAAAGAATGAAAAAGACCATCTTGCTGCTGAATGCCTTGCTGCTATTAGCCTGCGCAGCGTTTAATGCCAGTGCACAAACCGCTGAACAGCATCCTGCCAAACTCATTGCCGTAGTGAACCGGGCAGCATGGTGCGCCGTCTGTAAGGCCAATGGACAACGCTTCGGCGCGACACTCATGCCTTATGCTGCGAAGGGTGTTACCATCATTATGAACGATCTGACTGATCCCGAAACCACCGCCGCATCTGCCAGAGCCTTACGGGATGCAGGCGTATATGATGCCGTGAATACAGTGCACCGCAAGGGCATGGGCAGGATGATGCAAAGCTGCGGGTTGGTAAAAGGTAAGCATGGTGCGAACGCCACTACCGGCATCGTAACCTTCGTAGATCCGCTGACGCATCGTCAATTGAAACAGCTCAGTATTGCGACACCCGATGCCGACATGCAGCGGGCTATAGATCATCTTTTAGCGAAAGCAGAATGATGCGCACTAACAACATTTGGGGCATCCGGGAATTTGAGGGTGATGGAAAAAGTTGTCCAATTATCCCAGTGAATTTGCCCTGGCATAAAAGCTGTGCTCGTTCTTTTCCGGTTTGGCATTTGCCCGACCTGTATGCTGATGAGCATTGGGTATGCCATTAGAAAGCGATTGACGTTCTGATATCGTCTATGAGTTGTACTGCAGGCTCGTCCGGGATGTTATGAATGCGCTGAGGTTTGCTATGCAATACACAGTTGATGCGTTTCATTTTCTGCGTCCAACAAATCGTATCACCGAACCTAAACCGTTATGAAATTCGCCTTCCGCCAATTCCACTTCCGTATCTAAAAGCTCAACGATCTCGTAATCCTGAAAGTCATTCTTGATCTCATCGGTTGAAAAGAGCATGCCTGATTCTTTGGGGCCGCCCACCGCCGGGTTTTTAGTTGCGTAATCCAGATGTTTTTTGCTGAAGGCCTCGAAAATGAGTGTTCCGCCGAGGCGCAGGTACGCCGTTAATTTTTTATGGTAGCCGGATTTTTTGTCAGCCGGAAAGTGTGCGTAGATCAGCGCAATGGCATCAAATTCTTCAGGCTTATAACTCAGCGTATCAAATTCGCCGACCTGATAATTCACGCTCGTATTGTGCTTAGCAGCGAGCAGCATCGCTTTCTTTTTGCCCTCGATGCTCATGTCAAAAGCAAATGCCGACCAGCCTTGCGTGGCCGCGTAAACGGAATTACGCCCTTCGCCATCAGCAGGAAATAGAATGTTGCCGGGCGATAGCTTACTGAGTTGTTCTTTCAGAAATTCATTGGGCTGCTCGCCATAGGCAAAGCTTTCCGCGCCATACCTGTCATTCCAGTGTTGTTCCATAATTGGGATGAGATTCTTTTGGTTTTTGAGGTGCCATGTATCGTAACTCAGGTATGATGCCGTCCGGTCAGTTATTCGCTTCGGCTTTACGTCGGGTTCGTGCTATCGCTGATGTATTCCTACAGGCCCAGTCCAGCATTACCACGAGGTGCTGCAGGAATTCCTCGCCCATCGGCGTGATGGTGTATTCCACCTTCGGCGGTATCTGCGGGTACATTTTTCGCTTAATCAGTCCTGTTGCATCCAGATGCTTCAGCGTTACCGTCAGCATTTTTTGCGAGATAGGCGTAATGGCAGTCTTCAGCGCATTAAAGCGCAGCGTCTTTTCAACACCGAGCTGCATCATCACCTGTACCGACCATTTATCGCTGAGCGTCACGAATACATCGCGCACCGGGCAGAGCGCGTACTTCTTTTGAGCACCTGGCGACATCATTTTTAAAATTTTTTTCTGCGCCTCAATCGCATTAGGGACGGCTATCGTATCCATTTGGTAACTGTGTTTCCGGGCGGTGCCCTCTTGTGGGTGAATGTGTTTCTATCTTCCTTTGAGTTTCCAAAAGTAACTAAACCACTTTTAAAAACTAAAAAGCACCACCATGAACAAGCTTCAGGGAAAAATTGCCCTCGTAACGGGCGGTAACAGCGGCATCGGTCTTTCCACCGCTAAACTATTTGCGCAGGAAGGCGCGCAAGTCATCATCACCGGCCGTGATAAAAGCACACTGGATAGCGCTGCCGCGGATATCGGCAATGGCGCACTGGCCATCCAATCAGACGTCGCAAATCTGCAGGATTTGGATAGCCTGTTTGCGACCATCAAATCCAAATACGGCAAGCTGGATGTGCTCTTCGCCAATGCCGGCGTATTCGCGGGTGCACCGATTGCCGACACGACAGAAGCGCTGTATGACCAGATCTTCAACATCAATGTGAAGGGCGTATTCTTTGCCATTCAAAAGGCAGAGCCGCTTTTGAGCGAGGGCGCGTCTGTCATTATCACTGCCTCATCCGTTATTCACGGCGGTATGAATACTGCCGGCCTTTATTCCGCTTCCAAAGCGGCAGTACGGCAGCTGGCGCGCAATCTGGCCAACGAATTTGCGCCGCGTGGCATTCGCGTGAATGTGGTGAGCCCGGGGTATACCCGGACGCCCATTGTAGCCCGCACCGGCGCGAATGAAGAACAAGTGGAAGGTTTTTACCAACACGCTGCCGGCGAGATACCAATGCGCCGTGTGGGCAATCCGGATGAGGTGGCGAAGGCCGTGCTTTTCCTCGCATCCGACGATAGCAGCTATACCACCGGCGAAGAGCTGCTCGTAGACGGCGGCCATGCGAATGTGGCTGCGGCGGGCGTGCAGCGGGTGTAATGCACGGAGACGTACCTCATGCAACGACACATAGTGATCAAGCATTCCCGGTATTTTGGGAATGCTTTTTTATGTTTTATGCAGGATTACCGGGGATCCTGACGACCGGCATCAGACACTGCGCCAATAGGGAACCTACCTTTACAGGAATCCGGCCAATCTTGTATCCATCACAGGATGAGTGAGCACACTCTGTTATACCAAAAGGTAATTGGCCTTATTCCTGTTTCGTCTGAAGACTGGCATCTGTTCTTCGACGCCGCAGAACTGGTGCAAGTCAAAAAAGGCACTATTCTCTTGAATGAAAATGCAGCTTGCCGGTTTATTTATTTCATAGAAAATGGTTTCGTCCGGCTTTTTGAAACCATACACGGGCTTGAGATAAGCACCGCTTTCGCGTTTGAAGGAGGCTTTGCGACGTCGCTCAAAAGCCTGCGTTCAGGCGAGCCATCAACTATCACTATTCAGGCCGCTGAGGATATGACCGTGTATCGTTTTGCAAAAGAAAATCTGTTATCGCTTTACAACCAATCCCGAGCGATTGAATCCCTGGGCAGGCTTATTATCGAACAGGTAATGATAGCGTTGGAAGAGCATAGCGCGCTCTTTAAATTATACACGCCGGCTGATAGGTACTGGCAGGTACTCAAAACGCAGCCGCACCTTGTTCAGCGGGTAAAGCTCACTCACCTTGCCTCATACCTTGGTATGGTTCGGGAGACGCTCAGCCGGATTCGGGCGAAACAGCCGCGTACTTTGTGACCGATGTCACGCTGTAATGCGCAAGGTCTGCGAAGCTTTGCAGCATGCAAACAGGAACAAACACAAATGCTGCAAACAAAGAAATTGTCGCGGCTTTTATCGAGCAGGTATGGAACACCGGCAACACATCTGCAGCAGATCAATTCCTTAGCGACAACTATGTTGACCATTCATTGCCATCCGCGTTACCGGCCAATGCGGAAGGCATAATACGCTGGATCGCCGCAACAGGCAAATCATTTCAGCATCGCACCGTTATTGAAGACATCGTAGCTGAAGGCGATAAAGTAATGGCAAGAGTAACGATGCACTTAAAGCACATCGGCACATGGCGGGAGATTGAGCCTACTGACATAGAATTGACAACGGAAGGCTACCGGCAATTTCAAATCAAAGAAGGGAAAATCCTCGCGCACTGGGCACTGATTGATGGTAATACAATCGAGAATTTGCTGAAAAATGCAAGCGGTGGATGCAAGGTGTAGCTCATCCTTCTTACAAATGAAATCAGCCTTAGAATTACCGGAGATTGATTGAGTTTGATAATCCATTTGCAATTTCTAACGATCCAAACCGGCTAAGGAAAATTAAACTTGATTATTAAATACCGAACGGTATATATTTGCATCGCAATTGCTCAAATAAAAAAATCGTGAAGCCCGCATTCGTTCCCCGTTCTGAAAAGACCCGTCAGTTCATTATTGAGCAGGCGGCACGCGTTTTCAATAAGCAGGGCTATGCCGGCACGTCATTATCCCACCTAACCAACGCCACGAAGCTCACCAAAGGCAGCATCTACGGTAATTTTGCAAACAAGAATGAAGTTGCGCTGGAAGCGTTTAAATACAATGCTGCATTATTAGGCAGACGAATCGGTGCTTATGTGGGCAAGGTTGCCGGCCCATTAGCGATGCTATTCGCGATCACTAAATTCTACCGCGAGGATTTCAACGTGATGGTGGATTTCGGCGGCTGCCCATTACTCAATGCTGCGACCGATTCAGATGACACCAATGAGCAGCTACGGGTTGAAGTGGCAAAAGCCTTCAACAATACGCTGGGTATGATAAAAGGCCTTATCGAACGCGGCATCGCAGCAAAAGAAATCGTTCCCGGTATAGACGCAAAGCGCTACGCCGTCCTCTTTCTTTCGCTGATAGAAGGCGGCATCCTGCTCAGTAAAACGATGCGCAATAAGCAGCACCTATTAGAAACCTGCGACCGTATTGACCGGATCATTACGGACGAGCTGCAACGCTAAAATTTTTTGACAAATAATATACCGAACGGTATATAAATCTCACACTTTTCAATTCAATACCATGATAGACACATCCAAAGTACGGGCGCACTACAGCCCTGAGCATTTAGTAAGTCGCTTAGAGGCTGCGCTCACAGAAGCCGGCCTCGGCGAAGGCATTATCCCGCTCGCAAGGCTGGGCAATGTGGATCAGTTCCACGCAATGGGCTACAGTGCTACAGAAGAGTTGGCGGCCCTCTGCGACATCACGCCGGGCATGAAGGTTCTGGACATTGGTTCCGGCCTCGGCGGACCGTCCCGCTACCTCGCGCAAACCTTCGGCGGCCACGTCAGCGGCATTGATCTGAGCCCCGATTTTGTAGCCGCAGCGCAACTGCTAACACAGCGCACAGGCTTGGAAGGAAAAGTAGATTATCTGGTGGCCGACGCGCTGAACCTGCCATTCGAAGATGAAACTTTTGACCTCGCCTGGACACAGCATGTAGCCATGAATATTGCCGACCGGCCCGCCCTCTACCACGAAATAGCACGCGTTCTCAAGTCCGGCGCACGCTTCGCCATTTTTGACATCATGCAGGGCGAAGGCGGCGAAATACTGTACCCAATGCCCTGGGCGAAAACTGCCGAAACCAGCTTCCTGCTTACGATGCAGCAGATGCGCGAAGTGCTGGAGCAATCCGGTTTTTCCATCCTGCACTGGAAAGATACTACCGCTGAAATGCTTGCCTCTGTGCAATCGCAGATACCGGCAGCACCGTCTGCGCTAAGCCTGCCGGCCCTAATGGGCCCGGACTTCAAAGTGGCAGGGGCAAACATTGGTGCGAATCTGAAAGAAGGCCGTGGTGCATTGCTGCAGGCGGTTGTGGTAAAAGCATAAACCCAAACAATCAACACCATGAAAGAGAAAATCCTCATCACACTCGCTACCGGCAAAACCGGCTACATCGCTACCACCGAACTCTTGAAAGAGGGCTACGATGTCCGCATCTTCGTCCGCTCGCGCAACGCTCGCGCGCTGGAGCTGGAGCGGCTCGGCGCCGAAATTGCCATTGGCGATTTCAGTAATTATGAACAGCTGCAACAAGCGTTGGCAGGCGTCAGTAAAGTGTATTACTGCTATCCCATCCGCAAAGGTATGGTGGCGGATGTGCACCGCTTCATTCGGGCCGCTATAGAAGCCCGGATAAAGACAGTTGTATTCATGGGCCAGCGCATTGCTGAATTTGCCGACACCGGTAGCCTTATGACGGACAATACCCGCGAGGCTTACCGGCTTTTTGAAGCGTCAGGCCTCAATGTTGTGTATTTCATCCCCGGCTACTTTGCCGACAATGTCTTCGTGGCAAGTGAATTCATCCTGCAGCTCGGTATGATGGCTTCGCCGTTTGGTGAGGGCAGGAACCCCTGGATATCCAATGGTGACATGGGCCGCTGCGTCGCTGCGCTTCTGAAGCATCCGGAGCCATATATCGGCAAGCGCTTATTTCCAACCGGCCAGAAGTCTATCAGCGCAAAGGAAATTGGCAAAATTCTTTCCAAAGTTGCCATGCGAAAAGTGCGCGTAATGGCTGCGCCGGACTGGTTGTTTCTGAAAGCAGGCAAGATGCTTGGCAAGGAACTGGGCTACGATTTCTTCGCAATAGTACAGGCCAATATTTATAACGCGCAAATGCGCATGCACCGTTTTGACATTGAACCCACTGGCGTAGTGAAAGAATTGACGGGCCGTGAGCCGGAAGATTTTGAGATAATCGCACACCAATATTTTGACGCCTCGCCCTATCGGACGCACAGCTTTAAAAACTGGCTGGCAGCGATGAAAAAATTTATGCGGTTGCCGTTTACGTCTCTGCCAAACAAGCCGGAAATAGCAGCGCTTAATTCATAGTGGCTGTGATCATGGCTTATCACAACATTAAATTGCATTGAGCAGGGCTGCTGTAGTCTGTGATGCGATGATACCATATACTTTTACCCTTTTGCCTTACCAATCATACTCAGATGAGTATGATTGAAGCTGTCGGTAAATTTCAATCCATAGCCCATCATTCTGTCAAAGGATGAGTGGGCGAACAGCAGCAGCCCGGCGAGCAAAAGCAGCGGCAGGCTTAGCTTCCAGCCAATGGCGATGCAAATCGCCGCCACCGCTCTATGATGCGCAATGTTGTAGGTCCAGGCACCGACTTTAGGATTGATGAGATAGCCCAGCATGCTGATATCTGGACTCAGAAACAACACCGGCCATAGCCACCACGCAATATGGATTGGCTGGAAATACAGGCCTGCAATGGCAAAGGCTAACTGGGCGGCTTCTTCAAGCGAAAGGATCGCTTTCATGACTTTGCGTTTTTGATACTGCAAAGCTCACCCGCGCCCGGCAGGTCGGACAATCACAATGGATAAGAAAAACGGGGAGCGCTTACTTCCGGCGCATAATACCATTTAGACATCTTAATAGCATGATATTTGAATAGTTCAGAGCATGTCATTACCCATTGTCGTCCCGGTGAAAGAACCGGTCGAAGATCTGAAAAAGCTGCTCGCCAAAGTATCCCCCCATCATCGTCCACGCCTGAAGATGCTCGTCCTGATCGCTTCCGGTACCGATAACAATACCGGGCTGGCCAATAAAAACCGGTGCTTCCCTACGTTCTGTTATCCGCTGGAAAGACAGTTACAGCAAGGGTGGGCTCGATGCCCTGTGTTCCGATAAGCGCGGTGGCGACCATCGTTCCGCTTTCGATGAAGCGGCAAAGCAGAAGCTCAAAGAAAAGCTCCACGATCCTAAAGACGCCTTTACCTCTTTCGGTCAGGCACAGGCCTGGATCAAATAGCATCTCGGAGTGGGGATGAACTACCACGCCGTCAACAAGTACCTGAAGCGAAACTTCGGGGCTTCGCTCAAAGTGGGTCGCAAAAGCCACGTAAAAAAGGACGAAGCGGCTGTTGCCGTTTTTAAAAAACCTGCCTGAGACGCCGGAACATATTAAGACTGAAAAGTTCTAATCATCCGGCTGCCAGACCATCAATCTCTATGCCCAGGATGAGCGCCGGTTCGGGTTATTGTCCATACAACGCAGGTGCCTGACGGCAAGGGGAATTAAGCCGGTAGTGCCCTATCAGCACCGGTAAAAACTGCTACCTGTTCGGGCCCTATTCGCCGATGAACGGAGATCATTTTACTTTAGCGTTCCCGTACTGCGATGGTATCTGCTTTGAACAATACCTGCAGGGGCTTTCTGTTTACAAGCCCCGGGAATTTAAGATCGTACTGCTGGATAATGGCGCCTTTCATAAGGCGAAGACCCTTGTGATTCCATCCAATATTGCATTACTATTTCTGCCACCTTACAGTCCGGAGCTAAACCCGGCAGAGCGGATATGGCGGGATATTAAGGATAAGCTGGCTAACCGGATCTTTCAAACCCTTGATGCGCTCTCCGATGCGGTAAGCGACATCGTCAAAGCCCTCACACCCGAAAACATCTTTTCACTGGCCCGATGGAATGTGTATAAAAACTGTAATTTAGATGTCTAAACGGTATAAGATCTTGCCCGGATTGCAGAAGGTTTTTCGCGGGCAGATACCTTTAAGCGCCAGCCTGCATCTTGCCAAGAGACAGAAGACGCCGGCTACAAAAGGTTCTGGCTGGCCGAGCATCATAATATGCCCAGTATTGCCTCCCCGGCTACTGCAGTGCTCATTGGGCATATTGCCGGTGGCACAAAAACGATACGTGTTGGTTCAGGCGGGATTATGTTGCCCAATCATGCGCCACTGATCATTGCCGAGCAATTCGGTACATTAGAATCTTTGTACTCCGGAAGGATAGATCTTGGATTGGGGCGTGCGCCGGGTACAGATCAGATAACGGCTATGGCCTTGCAACGCCACAGTAATGGTGCAGATTTTGCTACCGAAATTAAAGAGCTCAGAAATTATTTCTCAATAGAGAACAGGCACAGCCGTGTACGTGCAATGCCTAGCGAAGGACTTGATATTCCCATCTGGATTCTTGGCTCGAGCACCGATAGTGCTTACCTGGCCGGCGCGTTGGGATTGCCGTATGCTTTTGCTGCTCATTTCGCTCCGACCCATTATACACCAGGCACTGAAGATTTACCGGGAACAATTCAGGCCGTCAGCACAGCTATCGGCACCTTATGTAATGGCTTGCATAAATGTAATTGCAGCTGCCGGTGACGATGCAGCTAATAAGCTGGCTACGTCTTTTTATCAATTGGCTACAGGAATTATCAGCGGTAAGCGGAGCCCATTACAGCCACCAGTGCAAAGCATCGAAGGCTTATGGACGGGAGTATGAAGAAGCGGCTGTGCGCCAAATGATGGCCTATTCTTTTATCGGCGGGCAGGAGCAGGTGATGAAAGGCCTGAACACTTTTATAGATCAAACATGTATTGACGAGCTAATGGTCGTTGGGCATATTTATGATCCTGAAGATCGTATAAAGTCTTATCAACTGCTTGCTGAATGGATGTAAGTCAAGCCTAAATTTTTTCTTACTACACAAATTGTTGCTTATTTCGGTTGCCCAACAGGGGCTTCCCCGTCTTTTAGCTGCATTACCGGTATCAGGTCCTGCACAAAAAGCCATTGGTTCCCGCTCCACCGGAAGCCATCATACTGCCCGCTCGGTATAAATGTGTATTTGCGGTTGGGGTCATTTACCTGGCTCGATAAACGGTCAAAAAATATCGCATTCATCTCAGGATCCCAATTCATAGAAGCCTGCACATCCTTCTTATATTCCAATACAAACCGGTTCACTTTTTGCGCCGGAAAATTGTCTGAACGAATGCCGAATATCTGCGCTCCGAATTTTGGCCCGGCAGGAGTCAGATCCAGGACATCCAGAAATTTGCGCGTACTTACCGGGCTCGCCGCATTATGCCCAAAGAGCGTGTACAGCGTACGCCCGTCCACCTCTTTTGCAATGATGCGGTAGTAAAGGCCTCCCATCCAATGCCCGCCGGTAAATACGCTGTCCTGCGCACCTTTACCCAGCTCGTTGGAATAATCAACCAAACCATAAAGCTTTAGTTGTGTACCTGGTAATTGTATGGCACCGTAATAGTGGCGTATGGCCTCATTGGGCGCAATGGCCCAGTTAAAAATGCGGAAAGCCTTGTCCTCAGGGTAAATGATGTTGATTTTCTGTGCCAGCTTTTCAAAGGGATAGCTCCAGGAGTCCGGTGTCCTAAGCGCCTGGACAAGTTGCCTGGCAAACTGCTGGCTATGGGCAAGGCGCTCTTCAGGGAGCGCAGCGATATACATAGAATCCGCAGTTACGAGCAGTGAATCTTCCAGCAAACGCATAGTAATTTTTGGCACCTGCTGTCCGCCATTATTCTGGGCAATCGAGGTAACTGCGGATAAACAAAAGAACAGCGCTGCCGTAAGGCCGCAAATACGTATGGTAAAGAGGCTTATCATTTCCATCCAAACCTAAAGAAATTTTAGCGCTCCGGCAAAAGGCTGGCCCAACTTTATGTTTTTGAAAGGAAACGGTCTTATCTTGGCAGGGTAATTCAGTACTGCAACTGCTATGCATATCGTACAGCAAATCCTATTTATTCTGCTCGCAGCTACGGCTGGTTTTCTCTTCTGGAAAAAAGTATCTACCATCCGCCGCAATGTATTGCTTGGCCGCGATGAAGACCTCAGCGACAATCCCGGCGTACGCGCCAAAAATGTAGTGCTGCTCGCATTGGGGCAAAAAAAGATGTTTAAAAAGCCGCTGCCGGCCATCCTGCATTTATTCGTATACGCCGGCTTTGTGCTCATCAATATAGAAGTGCTGGAAATATTGCTGGATGGCATCCTGGGCAAAGAGCGACTATTCCAGGCACCACTTGGCTCCTTTTATAATGTAGTAATCTCCTTCTTCGAGATACTGGCAGTGCTTACACTCGTTGGTGTAATCGCATTTCTCATACGCCGCAACATTCTTAAAGTAAAACGCCTTAACCAGAAAGAGCTCGACGGCTTCCCGAAGAAAGACGCCAATGCCATTCTGTGGACGGAAGTAGTGCTGATGACGATGCTGCTTACCATGAACGCGGCAGAAGGAGCGGCACGAATAAAATCCGGTACACCGGCAGATACCTTTCTCATAAGCGGGATGCTTGCGCCATTGTTCGGCAATATTTCGGTAGAAACTTTGCACATCATCCAGCGTACCTGCTGGTGGGGCCATATCATCGGCATTTTTGCTTTTCTTAATTACCTGCCTTATTCCAAGCACTTCCACATTATTCTGGCGTTCCCCACCGCTTATTTTACAAGGCTGAAGCCGCAGGGTGAGATGAAGAATATGCAGAATGTGCAGAATGAAGTATTGTATATGATGCAGCCGGAAATGGCGCCCCCACCAGTAGAAGGTGAGCCGGAAACCCCGCAGCGCTTTGGCGCAAAAGACGTTGCCGACCTAAGCTGGAAGAACCTCTTGGATGCCTACAGCTGCACGGAATGCGGCCGCTGCACACAGGCCTGTCCGGCTAATAAAACCGGTAAACTTCTAAGTCCGCGCAAAATCATGATGGATACCCGCGACCGCCTCGAAGAAGTGGGTAAAAATATTGACCGGAACAAACACTTTGTAGATGACGGCAAAACGCTGGTGCATGATTATATTACGGTAGAGGAGCTGCGTGCCTGCACCACCTGTAATGCCTGCGTGGAAGCCTGCCCTGTAGGCATAGAGCCGCTGAATATTATCAATGAGCTGCGCAGATATTTAGTGATGGAGGAAAGCAATTCTCCCACGGAATGGAACGGTATGTTCAGCAATATTGAGAATAATATGGCACCCTGGAAATTTTCGCCGGATGAGCGGGATAAGTGGGCTGAGGAAATGAACAGCATGAATTAATCCTGGTTTATGGAAGTAGAAGAAATAATTTCTATGTCATCGGCATACTTTTCAGGCAAGCCGGTATTACGCGCTTACCTGTTTGGCTCTTATGCAAAAGGTGAGCAAACTCCTAAAAGCGATGTCGATATACTTGTAGAACTTGACTACGATAATGGTGGGGCAAGCTTCGATAACTGGTGCGATATGCAGGATGATTTGGCCATTATGCTCAATAAAAGAGTAGATCTGGTAAGTGCAAACGGCCTGTCTAAATCTATCGCACCCTACATACACGCTTCGAAAAAACTGATCTATGATCACCAGCGACCAGTTGCGGCTTAGCCACGCTTACAATGCCGCGAATACTGTGCTGGAGGCTGTGAGAACTCGGGGAATCAAAGTATTTTTAGATGATCCTATTCTAATGGCAGGAATCGAACGGCATCTTGAAATCGTCGGCGAAGCGATCAACCATTTGTCCGGTACGTTTAAAGATGCGCATCCTGAAATTGGATGGAAAAAAATTGTACGGTTCCGCAATTTTTTAGTGCACGAGTACTTTGCTATTGATGTTGCCATTGTATTGAATGTAATTGATGAGAAGTTGCCAGCCTTAGTTGCAGCCATAAAACCATTATTAAAAGAGGAAGAGTAATGCAGATAAAATCAATGGCGGAATACGCCGCAGGCGGTGAATCACCTGAAGTATTGTTCTGGGTAGGCTGCGCCGGATCATTTGATCAGCGCGCTCAGAAAATAACCAAGGCTTTTGCTACCATCATGGATAAAGTGGGCGTAAAATTCGCGATCCTCGGCAAGGAGGAAATGTGTACCGGCGATCCTGCCCGGCGCTCGGGGAATGAGTTCCTGTTCCAGATGATGGCCTATAATAATATCCAGGTTTTAAATGGCTATGAGGTAAAGAAGATAGTTACGGCCTGCCCGCATTGCTTCAATATTTTCAAAAATGAATATCCTGCGCTCGGCGGCACTTATGAAGTGATCCACCATATTACATTCCTACAGGGATTAATTAATGAGGGGCGCGTTGTGCTAAAGGAAGGCGGCGCATTCAAAGGAAAGAAAATTACTTACCACGATAGCTGCTACTTAGGCCGCGCTAACAATATTTATGAAGCTCCGCGCGAAGTGCTTGCCGCGCTGGATGTAGAGCTCGTGGAGATGAAGCGCTGCAAAACGAATGGCCTCTGCTGCGGTGCCGGCGGTGCGCAAATGTTTAAAGAGGAAGAGCCCGGCACTACCCGTGTAAACTGGGAGCGCTCCGAAGAAGCGTTGAATACCGGCGCAAAGATCATTGCTGCAAATTGCCCGTTCTGCACTACAATGCTCATAGACGGTGTGAAGAAAAACGAAAAAGAAGAGGAAGTAATAGTATTGGATATTGCCGAAATGGTAGCGCAATCATTAGCTTAGCATACGGCCGCGTACCGGAAAGATTATACACTTATCCGGTTGCCGATCGAATGTATCAGCGCCGGCTTTAGACAATGACCCCACCTCTTTAACCCCGTGGCTTTAGCCCGGGGACAAGAGCCGGATAACGGTTATTTACCAAATAATTTTAGATGACCACAGCAACCATAAAAGAATTATTGCCGCAGGATTTCTCACCGGAATCCCGCGTGTGGATATACCAGAGCTCCCGGCCATTTGGCGCGCAGGAAGAAGCACAGATCGATGAGCAGCTGGCGCAGTTTTATACCCAATGGGAAACGCACGGCGCGCCGGTAAAAGGCTGGGCCAGGGTAATCTATGGCCAGTTTATAATAGTGATGGCTGATGAAACTGGCAGTAATGTAAGCGGCTGTAGTACCGATGGCATGGTACGCATTGTCAAAAGCATTGAGCGGCAGTATTCCGTAAATATGTTCGACCGGATGGTGCTCACCTTCCTCGTAAAGGGCAAAACCGAAATGCTGCCGCTGGGCCAGGTACAGTATGCGCTCGACAAAGGCTATCTTGATAAAGAAACGCCGCTATTCAACAACACCATTTCCACAAAAAAAGAGCTGGAAGATGCATGGCTTGTGCCGCTTCATGAAAGCTGGCTTGCGCCGAGATTAACCTTCAGCTAAACAAAATGCCGGCCAAAGCCGGCATTGAACATTCAATCCTTTTCCTTTAAAAACTGTGCAAGGCTGCTGCCCGCAACTTCATAGGAGCCAATCAGGCGCTGGCCGCTGTTGAAATCATAGCCATCGTCCGTTTTGCCCAGGCATTTTTTAACAGAGATCTTCGCAAGCACTCTTTCAGGATGTTCGGCTTCTATGATCCATGCTTCGCCATCGATCCTGGAGCTCCGGCGCTTAATGCCAATATTATAGCCTGTCTCCGTGTGCTTCGTCTTGAAAATGATCTGGTAGCGGGCGGTATTATGGTCATCTGCCTGCGCGCATTTAAGTCCTTCGTACTCCATCGCGCTCAGGAATGCCGGCTCATATAATTCCTGACGCTTCCTGCGCCAGCCGGCAGCCCAATTATCACCCTGGTTGCGATGGTGATCATTCAGATCATCAATCTTTTCATTTACGTATTCCTGCTCGCTTACCCGCTTCCTGGATACCGTCATCGAGTCGTAATCAAAAGTCACAGAATATGACTTTACACCGCGCAGCGCATTAAGGCTTCCTTCCTCCAGCCTTATGCGCTGAGCGCCTGAATGCAGGGCGGTAACAATAGCAAAACCTGTAAAAAAACAGCGGAGATATTTTAACGCCATAGAAAGTAAGTGTATGAATGCGGCGTAAAAATAAGTGTAAAATAAAAGCCTGCGAAATAACTCCGCAGGCTTTTATCTAATAAAAATCTTTTTGGGATTACATAGACTTATGGATCGATTTCCCGATGGCCATACCGGCTTTATTATAAGCATTGCCAATTCGGTTTGAGTAATCGCGGTTCTGTGCATTTGCGGTTACCTGCATTACCGTACCTACACCGCCCATCCAGCGCGAGCCCTTTGGTGCATCGATTTCGCCTTCCACTTCTTCCATAAAACCTTTTGCCACTACATTGCTCTTGTTGGCTGTTTCCACAATCAGCACTTCATAGTTTACTTTGGCCGGCTTCTTTACAAACATCTTCCCTTTGCCCATTTGCATATCGCCGGTAATCACCATAATGGTATATTTTGGCGTGCCGTCGTTCTTTACAATAATGCTTTCCTTTTCGAGGCTCTTATTGAAGCCCTTCTCGAATTGCGGCTGGTATTTCTTGGTGCGCGCATCCGTCCATTCCGTTACAAAGGCATCACCATCGCCGGCTTTATCTTTATTCAGGTCTGCCTTCTGGGCATCGAGATAAGATTGCTCGCTTTCGCCGCTTACCGTAATCTTCGAATAATCGAATTCTGTGGATACGGCCGTTTGGCCTTTCATAAAGGCAAGGTCCTCCCCTTTCGACCATCTTACTTTCTGTGCGAATGCAGCGGTGCTCAATAATACAACAGCAGCGGCGGCAGTAAATGCGTAGGCAATTTTCATAAAAAGAATGATTTTTATTTAAACGCAAAAGTACGGGCGTACCGGTCAATAACCTATACCACAAAACCCTTACTTTCCCCGCCTTATTTTTCCTTAATTAAATGTAAATGAGCGGTAAAAAGCTCCTGTTTTCGTACCTTTAGCAGGTTCAGATAAGCGCAGGTCCATTACATTTGGCGCCCTGTTAATCAAGGCTTTTGCGGCCGGAATCCTTCATAATATAAAATGTCAGAGCAGAGCAATCATGCCGACCTTTCATCGGTATTCATCAGTGATATGTACCAGAGCTGGTTTCTGGATTATGCCAGCTACGTAATTCTCGAGCGTGCCGTTCCTTCCATGACCGATGGCCTCAAGCCCGTACAGCGCCGTATCCTTCATGCCATGAAAGAGATGGATGACGGCCGCTTCAACAAGGTGGCCAACATCATCGGGCAAACGATGCAGTACCACCCGCACGGCGATGCCTCTATTTCGGATGCCATCGTAAATATTGGTCAGAAAGAGCTTTTAGTAGATACCCAGGGCAACTGGGGCGATGTGCGCACAGGCGATAGCGCCGCCGCGGCAAGATATATCGAAGCGCGACCCTCAAAATTTGCGCTGGATGTGGCCTTCAATAATAAAACTACCGAATGGCAGCTTAGCTATGACGGCCGCAAGAATGAGCCGCTGAGCCTGCCGATGAAGTTTCCATTGCTGCTGGCCCAAGGTGCGGAAGGCATTGCCGTAGGCCTTTCTACCAAGATCCTGCCGCATAATTTCTGTGAGCTATTAGAAGCTGCCATTAAGCATCTTAAAGGCCGCCGATTCGAGCTTTATCCCGATTTTCTTACCGGCGGCATGGTGGATGTTACCCATTATAACGATGGTGCGCGCGGTGGCAAAGTGCGCGTACGGGCGCACATCGAGAAGCTGGATGGCAAGACACTGCTTATTAAAGATGTGCCCTACGGCGTAACAACTACGCAGATGGTGGACAGCATTCTTAAAGCGAATGACTCCGGCAAGATCAAGATCAAAAGTGTTACGGATAATACCGCTGCGGCTGTTGAGCTCAATGTGCAGCTTGCGCCGGGCATCTCCCCCGATCAGACGATCGATGCGCTGTATCTTTTTACGGATTGCGAGGTTTCTATCTCCCCCAATGCCTGCGTGATCGTGGAGGATAAGCCGCAGTTTCTCGGCGCTTCCGATCTGCTTAAATATTCTGTTACGCATACCAAAGACCTGCTGCTGCAGGAGCTTACCATTAAGCTGGGAGAGCTCGAGGACGACTGGCATTATTCATCCCTCGAAAAGATTTTTATTGAAAAGCGGATATACCGCGATATCGAGGAGGAAACCACCTGGGAAGGAGTGCTCACAGCCATCGATAATGGACTGAAGCCTTATAAAAAGCTCCTTCGCCGCCCCGTAGTTCCGGAGGATATCATCAAGCTTACAGAGATCCGCATCAAACGTATTTCTAAGTTCGATGCCTTTAAGGCGGATGAGCATATCCGGGGCGTTGAGGAAGCTTTGAAGCAGATACAGCATGATATCGATCATCTGAATGACTTCGCTATCCGCTATTATGAGCATCTCCTCAAAAAATATGGCAAAGGCCGCGGGCGCAAAACGGAGCTTCGCCTGTTTGAAACGATCCAGGCTACAACCGTTGCCATTGCCAATACCAGGCTTTACGTGAATTATAAAGAAGGCTTTATTGGCACCGGGCTAAAGAAAGATGAGCTTGCATTTGAATGCTCCGACCTCGATAACATTATTGTTTTTAAGCGGGATGGAAAGATGGTGGTTACCAAAGTGGCCGATAAAACCTTTGTAGGCAAGGACATTATACACGTAGCTGTATTCGTAAAGAATGACGAGCGCACTACGTACAACGTCATTTATACGGATGGAAAATCCGGCATTGCGATGGGCAAGCGCTTTAATGTGAGCGGTATTACTCGGGATAAGGAGTATGATCTTACCAAAGGAAATCCGCAGAGCAAAATCCTTTATTTTTCTGCAAATGCAAATGCGGAAGCCGAAATCGTGAGCATTCACCTGAATCCGGCAAGTACCGCAAGGATCAAGGATTTTGATTTTAATTTTACCAATCTTGAAATAAAAGGACGCAGCTCCCAGGGCAATCAGATCACTAAATACCCTGTAAAGTCAGTAAAGCTGAAGGAGAAGGGGCGCTCTACCCTTTCCGCGCCGAAAATCCATTTTGATGAAACCGTTGGCCGCCTCACTAAAGACGGCTACGGCAGGCTGCTGGGCAATTTTGCAGAAGATGACAAGCTCATTGCTTTTTATAAAGACGGCACCTATGAGCTTACGGATCTGGACCTTACC
The DNA here is from genome assembly GCA_965246905.1 of Chitinophagaceae bacterium. Lineage (GTDB taxonomy): Bacteria > Bacteroidota > Bacteroidia > Chitinophagales > Chitinophagaceae > UBA1952. Next base: position 179,420 of record CBDFFZ010000003.1, on the reverse strand, counting down.
ATGCGGTATGATGCCTCAAAGCTGATGCTGCTGGAGCAATTTAACCCCGATAAAATAGTAAGCGCCGTTTATTTCGATGCAGAAAAAGGGCAATACAGCGTAAAGCGATTCCGGATAGAAACGCTGACGCTGAAAAACCGTTTTTTCTTCATTAAGGAAGGGGCGGGAAACTTCCTCGATTTTGTTACGCTTGCTGAGGATCCGGTGCTCATCCTGCGCAGCGGAAAAAAGAAAACCGAGCTTACCGAAGAAGAAGTGGCACTTGCGGATATAGTAGATGTGGCGGGCTGGAAAAGCGTAGGCAAGCGCCTTGCGGGAGCCGATCTTATGGAGATAGAATTGCTGCAGGAGCTGCCGGATAATGGTGTGGACGGCGCACCAACGCTGTTTTGATTATACAGATAAGAAAGATGTTGCCGGATTCGTGGGAAAGGCTTCCCGCAGTGTGCAGCGACGTTTTTCCTGATTTGGGAGAGGCCTCCGTCACTGGTAGTGCATTATTTTAGGAAGTTGTTTGCATTATTTACAAAAGCTATTCAGTTGATGCATAGCTTGCCCAAACTTTTGTCATTCCGTAGGAATCTATTTAATGCAAGCTATCGGCTCTTTACTAAAATAGATTCCTACGGAATGACAAAGTTGCTGAATAGCAAAGTCGCTGAATATTAAAAGCTTCACTTAACCGATAATTCAAGCAGTTTCTAAGCTGAAAATGAATTTTATCTTAGTCTGCATTTACAAAATGGAGGATTCCGCAGTCCGCTACGCGTTGGCTGTTTATATTTCATTAATAAAAATTCCCTGCAATAAACTTTGCCGCCTATCGTTAGTCTATAGACCACGAAAAGCAAGATTTATTTATGAAGAAGAGATTGATCCATGCAGCTGCCGCAGGCTTACTTACCGCGGCAAGCGCTATGAATGTACAGGCGCAGGATGCGGCAGATGCGCTCCGTTTTTCCTTCCTGCAGCCGCAGGGTACAGCAAGATCCATTAGTTTTGGCAATGCGCTCGGCTCGGTAGGCGGCGATTTTACTTCGCTGAGCGTCAACCCAGCCGGCATCGGCATCTACCGTAAAAGTGAGTTTATGATTTCCCCTTCGCTGATGTTTAACAGTGTGGATGGGCGGCCCAACAATGCCGGCGGCTTCGGCGGCAACGCAAATACGGATAATGGGCAGCATTTCAGCCTCAGCAACCTGGGCCTCGTACTTACACATAACAAGCATGGGCGGCGGCGCTACAACAGCGGAGGCTGGCAAACAGGCTCCTTTGCCCTGGGCCTCAACCGCCTGGCAGATTTTACCCGCGATTACAGCTACAGCGGCACCAATACCAGCACCTCCGCAAGCTGGGTTTTTGAGAGCGATGCCAATAGCTACGGGCTGGACGAAAAGTTCCAGCCGGGCGGCCCTGCAGATATCGGCTACCAGTCTTACCTCCTCGATACGGCTACCCTTTCCAACGGCCAGGCAGGCTATCACTCCGTGGTTAGTCCGTCTTTTGCAAGCCCGGTGAACCAGCGCACTACGGTGCGCGAGCGCGGCGGTGCGAATGAATTCCTGATGTCGTTTGGCGGTAATTATGAAGATAAGCTGATGCTTGGCGCAACCATCGGCGTGCCTTACATCCGCTATACACAGGATAAGACCATCGATGAAAACGACCTCAGCGGCAACCCGGACAATAATTTCGATTACTTCACCTATAATGAATACCGGCGCACTACCGGCATAGGCATCAATGCAAAGCTGGGCTTCATCTATAAGCCTGTTGATATATTCCGGATCGGGGCAGCCATTCATACCCCGACAGCCTATTCCTTCCATGACTATACAGAAACAAGCATTGCAGCCAATACAGAAAATTTTGGCGGGTACCGGAGCTACCAGGGCGCGAACCGCGAATACGATTATAACCTTACTACTCCCTGGCGTGCAGTGGCAAGCGCAACCGCGCTGTTTGGCAAATACGGCTTTGTAACTTTTGATTACGAGTATGTGGATTATGCGAGCAGCCGTTTCAATCTGAATAGCGATGACCGTAATTATGAGCGCTATGTGAACGATGCCATTAAATCATCGTACAAGAGTGCATCCAACCTGCGTGCCGGGCTTGAGCTACGCTTTGATATCCTGTCGCTTCGGGGCGGCGTTGGCTACTATGGCGATCCTTACAAGGAAAGCATGGCCAATTATGTAAATGGCGAGCGCTGGGATTTCTCGGGCGGCATCGGCTTCCGGCTGAATCGTACGTTCATTGATCTCGGCTATATCCACCATGAATATAAGAATACAGACCAGCCATATGTACTGTCTTACAGCAATTATATCTCGCCAACCGCCCGCCTGAGCACCATGCAGGATAATGCCGTGCTTACCGTAGGCTGGAAGTTTTAAAACTTCCAGCATTAATTCCGAAAAAGGCAGACGCAAAATCAAAGCGTATGCCTTTTTTTGATTTTTTGAGCCCGGAATTTGGTTATCATATTTTACTCTGCTTTGTCGCTGTTGCTTATTATTTCGGGCAGGTCTATAGAAATGGCACCGTGTAAATCCACCTGATCATTACCGCTGCTCCTTAGTTGTTCGATTATTTCCTGTAGCTGCGCATTGAGTTTTTTGATCCTCTTTTCTGAATGCTTGATGTCTTCTTCTTCATGATGCACCGTCTTTATCCTTGCTTCATGGAAGGTAGTTTTCACCTTTACAAAGGCAGTAAGTAATTGCTCTGCATCAGCAGCATTATAGCGGCCTTGGAGTATTGAGATATTCATTTGCTGATTTTAATGGATTTAAGATGAATTCCTGATAACGAATTATTGCCCTTGTGCTGCTGTAAAACCTGGTTTTCCGTCAAAAAGATATAAGTTTTCAGTTTTAATTATATTCAGTTTACGATGGTGAAGTTTTTGGAGCAGATCGATGACAGCTTGATAATTTTGGGGTTTATTATCATCGCTTTTATAACGGCAGCGCCAATGATCGGTGCAAAAAGTTTCAGGAAAACCGTTGGGCCATACTTTTGTACCCCGATTCGTTATCATACTTAATTGCAGGCCCCCGCTCTGAATATCTTTTATCAATGCTGCGAGTGTATTAGGGTCTCTGTCTTTGCGATCAAGAAACACATCTACACCTACCAATTCTTTGAGCGAAGCTGGCCGCTCTGTTACATTTATTCTAAAATTATCACCGGTGCCGGAATAGCTGGCATGCAGGAGCGTTGTTGGTTTTGCCCCTAAGCGCTTAATTACAGCATCAGCAAATTCCTGAGTGCCCAGCCTTACTTTGGAACTGCCTTCCTTGTAAATATCATAAGTATGAACGCCTTCTTCCAGCGTGCGCAACCATGCGTTGTGAATGCGCTCAGCAACATCACCCTGCCCGATATGTACGAGCATCTGCACCGCACCCAACAATAAACCCGAAGGATTTGCTTTATTCTGACCGGCAATACGCGGTGCAGAACCATGAATTGCTTCAAACATAGCAAAGCCTTCCCCAATATTAGCGGATCCTGCAAGTCCAACTGACCCTGTAATTTGTGCTGCCACATCGCTGAGGATATCTCCATACAGATTAGGCATTACAATTACATCGAAGATTTCCGGGGTATCTGCCAGCTTCGCAGCTCCAATATCAACAATCCAATGCTCTTTTTCCAGTTCGGGATATTCTTCGCTAACTTGATCAAATATTTTGTGAAACATGCCATCTGTAAGCTTCATAATGTTGTCTTTAGTGAAGCAGGTTACTTTTTTACGTCCATAAGCGCGCGCATATTCGAATGCATATCGGATGATTTTTTCGCTACCGGGATAAGACATTAATTTCAGGCATTGCACAACCTCATCTGTCTGCTGGTGTTCAATACCTGCATAAAGATCCTCTTCGTTTTCCCGCACTATTACTACGTCCATCACCGGGTGTTTGGTATGAACGAAAGGATAATAGCTTATACAAGGACGCACGTTGGCATACAAACCGAGCACTTTGCGTGTTGTTACATTCAGGCTTTTGTACCCTCCTCCTTGTGGTGTTGTAATGGGTGCTTTCAGGAATATTTTTGTTCTGCGGAGCGACTCCCAGGATTCTGTAGAAATTCCGGCAGCATTGCCACTAAGGTATACCTGCTCCCCTATTTCTATCTTTTCAATGGCTATCGATGCGCCTGCTGCTTTTAATATCCGCAATGTAGCTTCCATAATTTCCGGACCTATTCCATCTCCGTAGGCAACGGTTATGGGAACTGAAATATGGGTTGGGAGGTTAGCCTTTTTTGCTGTTTTGTCAAAAGTTTCTGTTTGCATAAGTTGTGGTGCTTTTATTTAGAGAAATTAATGGAGAGATTTTCGTTTTGATCGGCTACTTTTTGGCGATTATGTTCTTTCAGTTCTTTCAGCTTTTGCTTCAAGTCTTCATCGTAAACTGATAGCATTTGCACTGCCAATAAGCCGGCATTATGAGCGCCATTAACTGCAACAGTAGCTACAGGTACATCATTCGGCATTTGTACAATGGAAAGCAACGAATCCCATCCGTCTAGTGAATTGGAAGATTTTACCGGTACACCGATCACCGGAAGTGTGGTAAGTGCTGCCAGCATTCCCGGCAAATGGGCTGCCCCACCCGCACCTGCTATGATTATGGAAATACCCCGTTGCTCGGCATTGGCAGCATAATCATACAACCATTGCGGACTGCGATGGGCGGAAACGACTTGAAATTCGTAAGGAAGGCCAAAGGATTTAACCACTTTTGCAGCTGCCTCCATGATGGGCGCATCAGTTATGCTACCCATTACTATACCTATTTTTTTAAGAAGGGATGCGGGCATGTTCGGATTGATTGATATTTGTGAATGTTAGTTCTTTATCACTTTCTTTAGTAGGGTTCATCATATGGCGGACGATTACTGCTTTGTTCAGCGCATCCTCTATGGTGCGTTCCGTGATGGTGATATGGCCGATCTTGCGACCTTCCTTTCCTCCACCTTTCCCATACCAATGCACGTGGGTGTCGCTGAGGCCAAGAATGCTGCACATTGCTTGTGTGGCACCGTACCTGAGTGCGGCGGCAGGCTCCAAGATATTAATCATTACGGAGCCCCCTTTCGCACTTGAGTTACCCAAGGGCAGGCCAAGTATGGCCCTGATATGTTGTTCGTATTGCGAGGTAGCGCAGGCTTCAATGGTGTGATGGCCACTGTTGTGCGGCCGTGGCGCCAATTCATTCACTAATAATTTGCCATCTTGTGTAATGAATAATTCCACAGCCAAAATGCCCACTAACCCAACCATTTCGGCAATGCGGACCGCAATGTTGCTGGCTTCAATTGCAAGCGCGGAGTCGATATTTGCCGGGCAAAGCTGAAAATCCAATAGCATACGTTCTTTATGAAAAATCATGAGAACAGGATCGTAGCATTCTATAATGCCGTATTCATTTCGTGAGACGATAACGGAGAGCTCCTGCTTAATATCCACAAGTTCTTCCAAAACGCATGGGGCATCAAAAGCAAGAAGCAGATCGTCCGTGGAATGAAGCATCATGACCCCCTTACCGTCATAGCCCTGGGTACATAACTTGAGGCATCCCGGCAGTTTATCGGCATGCTCCTGTAAGTCTGTGCGATTTAAAACAGGTACACCCGGGACTACCGGAATTCCGGCATGCTGCAACATTTGCTTTTGGATCCATTTATCCTGAATAAGCCCTACTACAGTTGAAGATGGATGAACCTTAATTCCTTCCTTTTCAAGCGCCTGTAGTGCCTTTACATTTACGGCCTCTTTTTCAATCGTAAGAATATCGACACTACGGCCAAATGCCAATACAGATTCATAGCATAACGGATCAGCAACCACGAAGCTGCTGGCATACCGGGAACAGGGAGCATCCGGGCTTTTATCCATAACCGATACATGTAACCCAAAATCAATGGCCGAGCGGATGAGCATGGTGCCAAGCTGACCGCCTCCGAGTATTCCAATCCTTTGGTTCTGCCAAGTCATAAGTGTATTGCAATTTTGACAAAGGTAATAAAACTTTTTTTAAAGATAGTATTACTATCACAAGAAAAAGTATTTTTTCCATTTCTGAAGGTATTTATATTACCAGCTTATCTTTATTGCTTAGTCCTTAAATAGTAGTTAGATCATGGAATTGAATCTTCAGATTAAAATGAATGCTGCCCTTTACCTGCGCGATCCTGAGAGTTCGGAGTTGGGCAAAAAAATTATTGTACAAGGCATCCGAATGATTGATCAGTTGGGTTTTGAAGACTTCACTTTCAGAAAGCTTGCGGTAGAGATTGGCACCACTGAAGCGGGGATTTACCGCTATTTTGAAAATAAGCACCGCCTGCTTACCTACATAATAACCTGGTTTTGGACGTGGATGGAATACAGCCTTGTTTTTCATACCAATAATCTCAACGATGCCGCTGAAAAAATTCGGGTAATTATCGGTATGGTCACGCAGCAGCATGGAGATGAACTTCCTTTCGCCGGTGTGGAAAAGCAGATGCTACAGCGTATCGCAGTTATGGAGGGCAACAAGGCGTACCTTACCCGCCATGTAACAACCGATAACAAGGCCCAGCTATTTCAACCTTATAAGGATTTGTGCCATCGAATTGCTATGATTTTTGAAATTTATAAACCAGGTTATCCCTACCCGCATTCCCTTGCCAGCACGCTGATCGAGACCGCCCACCATCAACTTTTTTTCAAGGATAATTTACCCCGACTCACTGATTTTGGTGGTTCGAAAGATGCCCTGCCGCTCCTTCAGTTTTTAGAACATTTGGTATTCAGTGCGCTGGATGCTATGCTGGTGAAGAGCCCTGTGGGAAAAAGCAAAAATCGCTATAAGTAATAACTTTACGGCATAAAACATAGCTTGACACAATTATTACGAGGAAGGATATTGTCCTTATTTTATTGCAACTTTCCTGCGGCGTAATAAAAGCCTGCTATCGCCTTTCGTTGTTTGCATTTGAGGTCGGCCATTTTCTCGGCAGTTTCTATTATCTTATTTTGCCGGCCATTAATGATGAACAAGGTACTTTCACCACCTTCAAACCGAATACGATCACCATTGTAAATATTTGTGTAGCCGGCCATCAATTCCTCTAAAATGCGAAGTTGTCCGTTATAGGAATTGACATCATTAAATGCGGCCCGGATTTTATTTTCAATTGCCAGTTTCTGTGCATCGCGTTCGATATTCGTCTCCAGGATTTTCAGCCCTGCGGCACGGTAACTGCCGCGGCCTTCCCGTAGAAAAAGCGGAAATAGGATCTCTACAGCTATCTTATTATTGCTCTCGAGAAAAGGACCGCTAAAATTACCTGGAGCTGCATATCCTTTTGATAAAATCATCCCTTTAACACTCATTTTCGGGAGTAGATAGCTGCTTTTGAGTTTCCGCTCAATATTCAAAATATCCATCTTGCTGTGCAGGAGGGCTAACTTCGGGTGGGTATCCAATGCCTCGACAATGATCATTTCTAAAGAGGATCGCGGTATTTTATCTATTGTATCAATAGCCGGAACCATCATTACAGAAGATAGATAAGGGGAGCCATCAGGCAGCCATAAGTAGTTGTTCAATTCCAGCCCTGCATTTTGAAAAGCTAACATTGTGGCTTCCCTTTGCTGTTCTATCGAGAGGATTTGTGTTGCAGCTTCAATTGTATCAATCGCTGGCCTTGCGCGTTGTTCGTATTCAATCCTTACAAACCGTGCGCGTTCGCGTGCATTTTCGAGCGATGAAGCAAGAATTTGCAACCGGGTCGCTTCCTTTTGCCAATTATAAAAGCTGCCCAGGCCTTCATAGATCAGGCTATTAACCGCCAGCATACGCTCGGCCAGACTTTGCCGGAGGAGCGCTTTGGCCTGCCGTAATATTGCACGGCGACTATCCATTACAATACTGTTGAGGTTCAGCTTCGCACCTGCATAGCTAAGCACTCCGTTAGTCGTTTCCGGATTCACACGTTCGCCATTTACATCTTCTGTGCCTCCCACTATTTCTAACCCAAACCAGGTAGGAATGCTGATTTCCGAACTAAAATATTGATAGTACTGCTTGCCCTCTAACGTCTTTTGGCTTAAACCCCCTCTCAGCAAAGGATCGAATGCACCCCTTGCCTGCTGAATGCCTGCCTGAGCCCTTATCACCTGTAGCCCAGCGCTCCGGACTACCGGATGGTATTGCCTCACAATACTAAGAAATTCCTTTTCGCCTAGCGTACGCAAACTATCATTAATCCCAAAAGCGGAGTGCGATAACAAAAGGGATATCACGCATATAAGCCTGCTTAACTGGCTACTTTTTATTTTCATAAATGTGCTCTTCCTTAGTTGCGTAAAAATCCGGCGGGAAGCCGTTGATGTTGCGCCATAACTCATACCAGATGGGTACGTTATTGAGCAATGCAATTCCCTGTGCGCCACCGCCCAGGTTAAGTGTTACCGGCCACGGACGAGCCTGCTTATCTTCAGCTACTAACACACGGAACTTGCCTCCAGACCCTACATTTGTTTCAATAGACGATACTACCCCGCTAAATGTGCCGCTCGAAGCCTCCGGCCAGCCGCTAAATACAATAGCCGGATAGCCATCGAATACGAAATTTACCTTTTGCCCTTTGTGCAGCAAGGTCCTGTCCAAGGGGCGGATAAATAGCTCAACTGCATGTGCAGCACCTGCAGGTACTATTTCCATAAGCTTCTCACCTTCTTTAACCATTTCATTTATGCCCGATTTTGTTGCGGCCATAATTTGCCCGGATTGCGGAGCTTTAATATAATACTGCCCGGCACGAATGCTATAATTAGAGAATTGGCTTTCAAGCTTAGATGCCTCTCCTTCTCCAGTGCTCCGATCACCCAATGCAGAGGCCCTTTCCCCCTGAGCCTTTGCTACCTTTTCGCTATACTCCTGTACCGCTCCCTGCTGTTCTATTCCGGTATTTATAAGGTCAGTTTTGGTATTGGTAAATCGTATGCCCGCACTAACTTTTTTAGCCATCGCACTTTGGTAACTCTGAGCACGCTGCTCTACCTGAGCCAGGCTTGCTAGGCCACTGTCGCGCATTATCTTCTGGCGATTGTATTGAGCTTCTGCAATGCGAAAATCATTGTTTGCTGCAAGCATTTCCATACTGTCCCCTATTATCTTAAGCTGTAACTGTTCTACTTTATTTTGTAAATGTGCTACCTTAAGATCAAGGCTCTGGTGCAAGGCATTGATTTGTGATTCGGATGCGCGGATTTTTTGCCCATATGCTTCAACGGAATTATTTTTTGCATTGATTTGCTCCCTTGTTCTGGCTAATAATTTCGGATCCAGGTACGCATCCTTCACCTCAGCCAATACTGCAAGCGTATCGCCGGCATTCACGAATGCACCCTCAGTTACATACCATTTAATAATCTTCCCGCTGATGATGCTATTTACTTCCTGCGCGCGGAATTCCTGCCTCAGCGATGTAATCCTACCCGAAGCACGTATGTTTTGTGTCCAGGGTAGGAATATTGAGATAACTGTAGCTCCAATAATGGCAAGTGCCCAGAGATGCACACTACTTCTATTATTAGCCCGATACACCTCTTTAAACGAATTCAAGGATATACATGGATACTCCTGCTCAATCTTTTGTTGGATGCCTTTCATTAGATTTTTTTCGTAGAATGCTATTAATCCATGCCCGGTACTTTGACCCCACTTTAATTATTCAGTCTGGTCTAATTTCCGTTTTCTGAGGATTGGAAAGCGTTAGTTCCAATAGTTTACTTAGCTTTTCTACAGATGTAAGAACATCGTAAACATTGTCGAGATTGATAATCAGCTTTTCAACCGAATTAATTACTAACAGGATCACAATCTCAACGGCTATAAACTGGCCAATGCTCAACTGGCGATTTAATAAAAGGAGCGCACCAAGAATGAGCATTCCTGCTGTAATCAATAGCTTAAATACAATAAGCGTCCAATATTGAAATTTCAAAACATGAAAATGACGTGTTCTGGCACGAAGATATCCGGTGACAAGTAAATCACTTTCCGCAAGATGGCTGAGATTGGGAGCTGAGTTGTCAAGATGTTTGGGTTGATTTGCGAGTACCTGCAATTGCCTGCCTAATTGATATTTATAATCGCTTTCCTCAATAGACGAAGCAAGACCCCTCGCGCCACTATATCGGAAAATAAGTAATAGAACAACCACAAGAAGGGCCGCAAAGACAATGAATGCAGAATGATAAAACGAAAGCAAAATCAGTCCTGCTAATATCTGAATGCTTGCGGCCGGCACATCAACCAGAAGCTTACCAATCCCTTTTTGCAACGATGGTATGTCGAAGTAGTGGTTGGCTATTTTGGGAAGGATGGCAAGCTGACCTACGTTTGCACATATTTTCGGTATGGCTTCTGCATAGCTAAGCGCGTATCTAACAAAAAGCTGTTGTTGTATCTTTTCAATAATCTTCATCACGTTTACCTGAAACAGACCCGTAAGCGCCACACCAATTATCACGAGCAGAATGAGTAATATCAACGACGTAGAAACAGCACCGCCTTGTACAAAAGATATAATGCTTTGTATACCCAAAGGCATTGTTAGCTGAATGCCTCCGGCAAGGATGGCATAGAAATAGATGGAAAGAATTTCTGCACGCTCAAAGCGAACTATCTCAACAAGTTTTCTTATCTGGGAAAAATTTGCGGTGGGCATAATTACTAATTCTTGGGCAAAAATAATTTTTTATAACTATCAATGATAGCTTTACTATCATTTTAACTTAATGATATTTTTTTTTAAGCCAGTAAGGCCAAAATCAATTCCCCAAAAAACTGAAGGTCATATCGGGATTGTGGCCATGATTTTTTTCGCTCAGGGCTGCAGCTTCTTATCTTCGCCGCATGAAATTTATATTGGTCGGCCTCGGGAATGTTGGAGCGGAATATGACGCCACACGCCATAATATAGGGTTTGATGTAGCGGATACATTTGTGCTGAAACATGGAGGCCGGTTTTCTTTAGAGCGGCACGCATTCAAAGCGGAATGTAAATGGAAAGGCAAGACATTTATCGTAATAAAGCCTACCACATATATGAACCTTAGCGGAAAAGCCATGAAATACTGGCTGGATAAAGAGCAGATTGCCGTAGATAACTCATTGGTAGTTGTGGATGATCTAGCGCTACCGCTGGATACTTTACGCTTGCGCGCATCCGGGAGCGCTGCCGGACACAACGGTCTTAAGAATATAGAGCTGGTGCTTCAAACGGCTCAGTATCCGCGCCTACGCTTCGGCATCGGCGACCAGTTCTCAAAAGGAAAACAGATTGATTTTGTGCTGGGCAAATGGAAACCAAGCGAGCTGCCCCTTGTAAAAGAAAAGCTGCTGAAAAGTGTGGAAATAATTGAAAGCTTCGCTGCCATAGGCATCGCGCGGACGATGACGGAGTTTAATAAATGATATCATTCCGGATTGCGGAATGCGGATTGCGGATTTCTCCCTTTATAGTAATACTCTCATTCTGATCATAAAGAAGGGTTCATTCTGAATTTTCCTCAAACGATGCACAAAACACAAATCCGAATTCCTAAATCCGAATTCCGGAATATAAAAACCAGTACATTCGCCCCCAAAATTATCAAGACACATTCTTTATGAACAAGACACTATTACTGGTTGCAGCCGGCCTGATAACCGCGAGCGCATTCCAGAGCTGTAAATCCGGCGGCGATGCAATAGATCTGAAAATGAACCTCCAGAGCGGAGCGAAATACGGGTACGTTATGGATATGAAAATGACTATGGAACAGAGTGCAATGGGCCAGAGTGCAAAAACGGACCAAACGATGACCATGGAAAGCACCTATGATGTCGTTGCAGGTGAAGGGACAGGCAGAAAACTCACTATTTCGTACGATCGTATCGCTATGAGTATGCGGAGCCCGATGGGCAACATGGAATATGATTCCAAAGATGGCGGCAAGAAAGATACGATGCTAAATATTTTCGGAATGATGCTAAACAAGCCTTTCTCTATGTATGTTTCTGAGAAAGGTGATATCTCGAAGATTGAGGGTCTCGACAATATTATACAAAGCATAGGTACTACCGGTACACCCCAAGATGAGGTTATGCGAAAGCAGATTGCTGGTGTATTTAACGACACTGCAGTACGCTCTATGATGCAGCAGTCGCTGAATATCTATCCTGATAAAGCGGTGAAAACTGGCGACACCTGGATAAAATCGATGAACTTAAATATGGGGCCATTTAGTCTGAAGCTTGACAATACATATAAACTGACTAGTGTCAACGGTGGCACGGCCCATATTGACATCGCCTCTAAAATATCTTCGAATGAAGGTACCAAACAAATGGCTGGTCAGGAAATGAAAATTAACCTAGAAGGTGATAGTCAGGGCAAAATGGATGTGGACATTGCTTCTGGGCTAGTTATAGATAGTAAGATTAACCAGAAAATAAAAGGAAGTATGAAAATGACTGGTATGCCAGTGCCAATTCAAACAAATATCAATTCCGATACACACATCACCGGAAAGAAAAAATAGATTCTTCTTTCCGGACGTTATTGCCCGCTTTCGTAGCGGGCTTTTTTGTTTCCGCCTGCTTAAAAATGACGCTGGGCGGAAGTGCTTCCGCAAATAATTGAGTAACATTGCAGTGCTTAAAATTCTTTCTTTATACCAATGATGCAGCTTGCCCCCAATACGGATCCCGTATTTGTAAAGCCTGCCGCTTACAGCCCCGCAGACCGTTTTTTTCTGCGTTTGATCCGGGATGAGCGCGACCTTCCTTTTATTTATCTTGCGCTTAAAATCACCTTTACGATCATCCCGCTTGCGGTGTTGCTCTATATGCCTTTTGTGAATGGCTGGTGGTTTGCGCTGGCTGCTGTTGCCTATCATTTTTTAAATAATGTTAGCTTCAAAGGGCCATTTGGGCTGATGCTGCATTGCACGAGCCACCGCAACTTATTTAAAAAGGAATATGGTTTTCTGAACCATTACATTCCATGGGTGCTTTCACCGTTCTTCGGTCATTCGCCCGAAACCTACTTTGCCCATCATGTAGGCATGCACCATGCTGAGAATAACCTCGAGGAGGATGAAAGCAGTACTATGCCCTTCCAGCGCGACTCTGCGAAGGATTTTACTAAGTATTTCGCCTCGTTCCTGTTTGCTGGCATCTACCATCTTGTTACATATTTCTTCCGTAAAAAGCGTAAGCGCCTTATGTACCGGGCTGTTCGCGGCGAGCTTACCTTCTTTGCGTTTTGTGGCGCCATGTGCTTTCTAAACTGGCAGGCGACTGTAATTGTATTTCTGGTTCCTTTTTTCCTGTTCCGCTTCGTGGCCATGTTTGGGAACTGGGCGCAACATGCATTCATAGATGCCACAGATCCCGGCAATCATTATAAAAACAGCATAACCTGCATCAACACCAACTACAATCACAAATGCTGGAATGATGGCTACCATATCTCTCACCACGTGCGCCCTACGATGCATTGGACGGAGCACCCTACCTTCTTTCGGCAAACGTTAGATCAATATTCGGCAAATGATGCAATTGTATTCGATGGTATTCATTTCCTGCACGTATCCATCTGGCTACTGCGCAAGCGCTATGACCTCCTCGCCCGGCATTTTGTTGATCTTGATGGAAGATTCAGTACAAATGCTGAGATTGAAGCGTTTTTAAAATCCCGCACACAGCGCATTGCTTTCAGCACAGAAGTTGCCCGAACAGGTAGTATGTATGTTGCTTAATATTTAGGAATTTGAAGCGTCTTTTATTTAAAAAATAGTCGATTTAGATGGATTGTTAACCTGCGTTTCGCAGGATATGTGCTAATTTATTGATAAATTGCAGCAATTACTTATCTAAAAAAATTCATGCGCTTAAGAAAACTAATTTATGCCTCGTACGCAGTTACGTTGGCGATGCTTGCCGTGCAGCCTGTATTTGCCCAGCAAAAGATGATAACTCCAGCTTCCATGGTGGTCAATGAGCGCGATGGCGCACCGGCCTCAATCACTTTTTCTGCTGAAACATCTTTTAAGGCGGCTGATGCCCCAATGGTTTTCAATACTTATTTAAAGCTGGATCCTGCGACAGATGAAATGCGTTTTAAATCTTCGGATAATGCATCCGGCGATATTAATGTAGCGCGCTACACGCAGTTTTATAAGGGAATTAAGGTAGAGCATGGCTCTTACATCATTGCCTCTAAAAACGGTAATATGAGCTATATGAGCGGCAATTTTTACCGTGCAGGCAAAAACGTTAATACGGCTCCACAGCTAACCGAAGGAAAAGCATTGCAATTGGCACTTGACTATACCGGTGCAAAAAAATATATCTGGGAAATTCCGGGCTCGGATATACAGTTGCAGCGTGATCTGAATGACCCTAACGCTACTTATGCCCCTAAAGGCGAACTGGTACTTATCGAGGACTATTATGGCGGCGAAGAGCCGGATGGCAAGCTGCATTTAGCTTATCATTTTGACGTTTACGCTATCCAGCCGCTGAGCCGGAACGATGTGTATGTGGACGCCGTTTCCGGACGCATTTTGTTTACCAATTCTATTATCAAGCATGTACAGGCAACGGGCAATTCTCTTTACAGCGGCCCTTTGACTTTTGATGCGAAGCTCAGTAATGGTGTTTATTCCCTGCATGATTCTACGCGCGGTGGTGGCATCAATACATACACGCTCGGAGACAGCACCAGCGCTACTTACAAACAGGAAGTAACAAGTACTACCTCAAACTTTACTACAGGCGTAGCGATCGATGCGCATTGGGGCGCGCAGAAAGTATATGATTACTGGCTTACCAAACGCGGTCGCCTGAGCTATAATGGCACAAACGGCCCGCTCAATAGTTATGTTGATTACGGTATTAATTACAATAATGCATTTTGGGGCGGGAATGCTATGAACTACGGAAATGGAAGTGGTCGCAATGTAAATGGAGGGCTCGATCCTTTGGTAAGCCTCGATGTTTGTGGCCATGAGATTGGCCATGGTGTGTGCCAGACCACAGCCGGCCTTATCTACAATCGGGAATCCGGCGGCATGAACGAAGGATTCTCTGACATTTGGGGTTCTGTAATTGAAAATTATGCAAACCCGCATGAAACAGACGCAAAGGCAAAAAGCGTATGGGAGATCGGCGAGGAAATAGGCAATACACCCCTTCGCGATATGGCTCATCCGCAGGTATATGGAGATCCTGATACCTATGGCGGCGCCCATTGGAAGTTTGCAACCTCTAACTGCAATCCTAATAGCAGTACCAATGATAACTGTGGCGTACACTCAAACAGTGGTGTGCTCAACTACTGGTTTTACCTGATGAGTGAAGGCGGCACGGGCAAAAATGATGTTGGTAATTATTATTCAGTAAATCGTATTGGTATTGATACTGCTGCGCAGATAGCCTATGGCACTGAGCTTTCGCTTACCCAAACTGCAAATTATGCTGCATGTCGCTTAGCTTCTATCAACTATGCAACTGCTCAATATGGCGCCTGCTCAAAAGTTGTGGAGGGCGTAATCCGCGCCTGGTATGCAGTAAATGTGGGCGATGATTATACATCCTGCAATTCTCAGATTTCTTTTGCTGCACCCGTTAATATGGTAACAGAAGATGCTTCCGCTGTAGATTGCCCTGCGAGTCATACCGTTTTTGTGCCGGTTAAGCTTAATGGCCCTGCGCCAACAGGTGGTAATGCCACAGCTAATATTACGGTCACTGGCGGCACAGCTATAAACGGAGTAGATTATACTATACCAAACCCCGTTGTTACTTTTCCTGCGGGCAGTGCTTCTGCACAACAGCTAGCGATTACTGTTAATGATAATGGCAATACGCTCGACACCGGTAAGTACATTGATCTTGCACTTTCTTTTTCAGCCAATGGAAGTAATGCGGTGGCCGCAAATGTACTTGCTACTACCCGTGTGAAGATTGTAAATGACGATCTTGTTCCGGTAACCGGGATAACTGAATCCAAAACAGTGGGCACTTACGATGTTGCAGGCAATATTACTTCTCCATTTATCAGCAGCTCAAACCAGGCGCATATGCAATATATCATCACTGCTGCTGAAATGCTTGCTGCAGGTATGAAACCCAACGCTACCCTTACTAAGTTGGCCTTTACGGTTACTACCAAAGTATCTACCCAACCATTCACCGCTTTTACCATTCAGCTTGCACCTACAACTGCCAGCATTTTTAGCACTGCTTATCTTAGCGGGGGCTTCACGCAGGTATTTAGTTCTGACGTTACAACAGTAACAGGCCTTAACACAATTACCTTCGCCAACGGTTATGTATGGGATGGCAGCAACCTTGCAGTAGATATCTGCTTTACCAATGCCGGTCGTGCTACAGCTAATGACCAGGTGCAAGCCACTTCTGCCTCTGGTAACCGGGTTGCTTATAATTATAACAACAGCACAACCGGTGGCTGCACCCTGCCGTTCGTTGCCGCAAGCGTATCCAATGCGCGGCCTATTTTCCGCTTCACGCAGGATGTCGCCCCCTCGCCAATTGAAACTACTGCAGGGAGCTCCCGCAAATGGAATGTTCGCGCCGGCGACCGCACTTATTTCTATTCAGACGCAGATAAAGAATTGATTGCCGGAATATGGAATGGCACTACCGATCTTGCCTGCGTTGTGGCCTCTGTAAGTACAGAAGGTATTGGCTTTGCTTCAGGCAGCTTTGGGCCTTTCTCAAATGTGTCTCGTTCTGTAAAG
Source organism: Chitinophagaceae bacterium (assembly GCA_965246905.1). GTDB lineage: Bacteria > Bacteroidota > Bacteroidia > Chitinophagales > Chitinophagaceae > UBA1952. Next base: position 162,589 of record CBDFFZ010000003.1, on the reverse strand, counting down.
GATTTTACCATTGCACCTGCAGTGAATAACGACACGGCTACCTACGATGCTTTCTTTTATATGACCAATACAGAGCTTGATGGCAAAGCAGCTTCATCCCTGCTTTTGCTTCATACTACAGCTGTAACTGACCAGGATATTACACCTGCAAATACGCAGATCGTGCCGGTTCTTGCCCGCACAACAGGACAAACTTATGTGGGCTTTAAAGGCCATTTTACAGGGTTTGGCCGTTACTTCCTGATTGATGGAACTCCTAATCTTGCCATTAGCGCTTTGGGAACGGGCGACGATCAGATCCGCATAGTTAATAATCCTTTTAACAATGATCTTAAAGTCGCATATTCTATCAATAAAGGTGAAGCGGCTACTGTAAAGCTTATGGACGTAACCGGCAAAACTGTTTATAGCGCTAATCAGTCCTTAACAGCCGGTAAAGGTCAGTTCAGCATTCCGCTTGGTGCCCTGAATCTTGTGGCCGGTAATTATGTGTTGCAGGTTATTCGTTCTACTGGGGTATTTACTGCTAAGGTGCTTAAAAACTAAACCTGCTTTATATTCTTTACAAGAGCTGCTCACATGGGTAGCTCTTTTTATTTTAATGAAGATTTCTGCGCGCATTACAGCGATTAAAAATTAAATTTGCGCTCTTTCAGCAACAACAATTTTCCATGTTTGATAATCTCTCCGAGCGGCTCGATTCTGCCTTTAAACAATTAAAAGGCGAAGGCCGCATTTCCGAAATAAATATAGCAACCACTATTAAAGAAATACGCCGCGCGCTGGTTGATGCAGATGTGAATTTTAAAATTGCAAAGGATTTTACCGACCGGGTAAAAGACAAAGCATTAGGCGAGAAAGTGCTTACCTCCGTATCGCCGGGCCAGCTGATGGTGAAGATTGTAAAAGATGAGCTTGCCGGCCTTATGGGTGGCGAAGAAGCGCCGTTTGATCTTTCCGGCAAGCCAACTATAATCCTTATTGCCGGCCTGCAGGGCTCAGGTAAAACCACCTTCTCCGGTAAGCTTGCCAACTATCTAAAAAGCACAAAAAAGCTGAAGCCGCTACTTGTTGCAGCGGATATTTATCGCCCGGCGGCTATAGACCAGTTGCATGTATTGGGAGAACAGGTAAAAGTGCCGGTGTACAGCGATCGCGAAAATAAAGATGCAGTGTCCATTGCGCAGGCAGCCATTGGCAAAGCAAGGCAGGAAGGTTACAATGTGGTAATAATAGATACAGCCGGTCGCCTCGCTATCGATGAAGCGATGATGCAGGAAGTCGCGGATATTAAAAGCGCCGTAAACCCGAATGAGATACTTTTTGTTGTAGATTCTATGACGGGTCAGGACGCTGTGAATACCGCGAAAACCTTTAATGACAGGCTCAATTTTACCGGCGTTGTACTTACAAAGCTCGATGGCGATACGCGTGGCGGCGCTGCTTTGAGCATTAAATATACCGTTGACAAGCCCATCAAGTTTGTGAGCATGGGCGAAAAGCTGGACACGCTGGACGTTTTTTACCCCGAGCGCATGGCGCAGCGGATTCTCGGTATGGGTGATATAACTACCCTTGTGGAGCGTGCGCAGGCACAATTCGATGAAGGACAGGCCAAGAAGTTAGAGAAGAAAATTCGCCAGAATAAATTCGATTTCGAGGATTTTAAAGATCAGTTGAATCAGATCAAGAAGATGGGTAACATCAAGGATCTTTTAGGCATGATTCCCGGCATTGGTAAAGCGATTAAGGATATAGACATTTCAGACGATGCATTCAAAGGCATTGAAGCCATGATCAACTCTATGACTCCTTTTGAGCGTAGCAACCCGGATGAAATTGACGCTAACCGCAGGAAACGAATAGCAGCTGGTAGTGGTAAAAAATATGAAGAAGTAAATGCTTTTATGAAACAGTTTGAGCAAATGAAGCAGATGATGGGCATGATGAACAAGATGAAGGGAATGCCTGGTATGGGCATGGGTATGCCAGGTATGAGTGGCGGAATGCCCGGACCTTTCGGCAAGCGATAAACACCTTTAGGCATCGACCCGGTTGAACTTTCAGCCGGCTTTTTCAGCTAAACCGAAAATGAACTACAGAATTTTATAGCATAGATTGTACAACAAGTAAATTGCTTGGCTTTTCCGGCTGAGTTTAGAAAAAATTAAGCCGATATGAATATTGTAATAACCGGGGCAAGTAAAGGTATTGGCTTTGAAACTGCACTTGCACTGTCTAAAGATCCCGGTAACCGGATTATTGCGCTTTCCAGAAATGAAGAAAAGCTGGTAGCTTTAAAGACGCAGGCATATGCGTTAGGTTGCAATAATATTGAAGTACTTAAGCTTGACATAATTAATTTTAAAGCAGATCAGATTCATACCATATTTAATAAAGTGAATAAGGTTGATGTTCTGATCAACAATGCAGGTATGCTTATCAACAAAAAATTCCTGGATATGGATATCGCTGATTGGCATAAAACATTTGAAACAAATTTATTCGGTACTGTAAATATTATAAAGTCATTAGTCCCATATCTCGCAAATAGTAGTCGGGCACATATTGTCAATATCGGAAGTATGGGCGGCGTGCAGGGTACCAGTAAGTTTAGCGGTTTATCAGCCTACAGCTCCAGTAAAGCAGCATTGGCAAATCTCACTGAATGTCTTGCACAAGAATTGGCTGAGTATGGCATCAGCGTAAATTGCTTAGCCTTAGGTGCAATAAATACAGAGATGCTGGCAGATGCATTTCCAAGTTACACTGCGCCACTTAACAGCGAGGAAATTTCAAAATTCATAAGTTATTTTAGTATGAATGCTCATAATTTTTTAAACGGCAAGATCATACCTGTTTCTATTACCACACCATAAATCTTTACTAAGATGAAGTAAAGAGTATTAAGTAAGAAAATAAACCAGGACGGATATTCTGTATCTCACAACGAATCCTTCGGGATAAAAGCACAAAAAAAGGGCAGCCATTGCTGGCTACCCTTTCCTTCTTAATAAACTTCCTGAAATTTATTATTCTGGGAAGAATACTTATTTTCCTTCCTCATCTTCAGCCTGCTTCAGCTTATCCTTCAGTGCAGCAAGTGCGCCAAGATCACCAAGTGTGGGTTTTTCAACCTTGCTCTGAATATTCTTAACCGCCTTCTTAGTGCTGTCGGAATCGTCTTTAGCAGCCTTCTTAACAGTTTCCTTTTCTTCCGCCATGTTCTTCTCCCAAACCTTTGTATGAGATACCATGATGCGCTTGTCATTACGATCAAACTCAATGATCATAAACGGCAGAGTTTCATCGGCAGTTACATTGCTGCCATCTTCCTTGCGGAGATGACGGGCAGGCGCGAATGACTCAAGGCCATATTGAAGCTGTACGGTAGCGCCCTTATCATCCTTACGGGTAACGGTGCCTTCGTGTACAGAGCCAATCGGGAATACCGTTTCAAAGGTATTCCATGGGTCATCTTCCACCTGCTTATGGCCGAGGCTAAGCTTGCGGTTATCCTTATCAATACCGAGAATTATCGTATCAATTTCCTCACCAACCTTCGTAAATTCACTTGGGTGATTAAAGCGCTTAATCCAGCTAAGATCGGAGATATGTATCATACCACCAATGCCGGTATTCAGCTCAACGAATACACCATACGGGGTAATATTTTTAACGGTACCGGAATGACGGCTGTCAATCGGAAAGCGCTCTTCGATATTCTCCCACGGATCTTCTGTAAGCTGCTTGATAGAAAGGCTCATCTTACGCTCATCCTTATCGAGCGTTACGATGCGAGCTTCATACTCTTCGCCCTGTTTGAAGAATTCCTTAGCATTGATTGGCTGTGAAGACCAGGTAATTTCAGAAACGTGCACAAGACCTTCTACGCCCGGCATGATCTCAAGGAATGCACCGTAATCTTCAATATTCACTACTTTACCCTTAACAGTACCACCTTCATGGATATCTTCAGGCAGCGTATCCCATGGATGTGGGGTAAGCTGCTTCAGGCCGAGGGAAATGCGCTTCTTCTCATCATCAAAGTCAAGAACCACAACATTTAGTTTCTGGCCATTGCCCAGCACTTCACTTGGGTGTGTTACGCGGCCCCAGCTAATATCTGTAATATAGAGGAGACCATCCACGCCACCAAGGTCAATAAATGCACCAAAGTCGGTTACATTCTTAACTGTACCTTCAAGTACTTGTCCCTTTTCGAGCTGGCCGATGATAACGCTACGCTGAGCCTCCATATCGCTTTCAATAAGTGCCTTATGAGATACAACAGCATTACGGATGGTTTCATTAATCTTAACCACCTTAAAGTCCATCGTTTTACCAACATACTGATCATAGTCAGTAACTGGCTTAACGTCAATCTGAGAACCAGGCAGGAATGTTTCCAGGCCACGCACATCAACGATAAGACCGCCTTTGGTCTTTGATGTGATGGTGCCTGTAACAATTTCGCCAGTTTTGTAGAAATCTACAATTTGCTGCCAGCTACGGGCTGCACGCGCCATTTTACGGCTCAGGTGAAGGTGACCGGCACGGTCTTCCTTTTCTACAACCATTACTTCGATCTCATCTCCTATCTTAACATCCGGCAAGTCGCGGAATTCATTAAGGGAAATAAGGCCGTCACTTTTAGCACCGATGTTAATGATGGCATCAGTCTTTGTAAGACCAACGACAAAGCCATTCATTAATTCGGAATCAGCAATCTGCTTGAATGTTTCATCATATACAGATTCTTGTTTCTTGCGGTCTTCTTTGTTATAAGAAGCCACATTGCGCTTGTCAACACTCCAGTCGAAGTCGTCGTGCGCAGGCTGTACTTGTTGGATAGTTTGTTGTTCCTCCAATTTTTAGGTCCTCCTTTTTGTGTGGAATTTAGGGCGGCGAAGATATGAATTACTAAGTATAAAATGAAATTTATTTTTGCGATTTTTGAAGAAAACGATAATGCATTATTCAAGTAATAATAGCCAAGACAATCAGAAAAATTATAATAACAGCATAGCTTAATATTTTCTTATATAAAAAAGCCCCCATATCAGATGATACTGAAGTGGGGGGCTTTTTAAAATGATATGGCGGCTACCTACTCTCCCGCATTGTTGTGCAGTACCATTGGCCATGGGGGGCTTAACTTCTCTGTTCGGAAAGGGAAGAGGTGGAGACACCCCCGGCAAGACCACCATAAGGTCTTGAAGGGGATTCCGGATTTGGGATTTGGGATTCCGGATTTGTATCAAACAATCCTTCTTCTTTCTTTCCTGGTCTGGAACCTTACTAATAATAAGATAACATATCGGGGAAGCTAATAGTGATTTTAGTGTTGCCTTGTCTACCGAAGGGACAAGAGGTAATAATGTTCTATCTTAACCTGCAGTTCATTGGTTGTTCTTTTAAGGGAACGTCCCCCATGAACTGTGTTCTGTTAAGATAAATAAAGTTAAAGCTTACGTGCAATTAGTACTACTCGGCTTTGCTGTTACCAGCTTTACACCTATAGCCTATCAACGTCATAGTCTTTGACGGCACTTAAAAAGTAAACTCATCTTGAGGTTGGCTTCGCGCTTAGATGCTTTCAGCGCTTATCCTGTATTGTACATAGCTACTCAGCACTGCACCTGGCGGCACAACTGATACACCAGCGGTACATGCGATCCGGTCCTCTCGTACTAAGATCACGTCCCCTTCAATTTACTTGCGCCCACCACAGATAGAGACCGAACTGTCTTGCGACGTTCTGAACCCAGTTCACGTGCCACTTTAATGGGCGAACAGCCCAACCCTTGGGACCTTCTCCAGCCCCAGGATGTGACGAACCGACATCGAGGTGCCAAACCTCCCCGTCGATATGAGCTCTTGGGGGAGATCAGCCTGTTATCCCCGGAGTACCTTTTATCCTTTGAGCGACGGCCCTTCCATACGGAAACCGCCGGATCACTTTAGCCTGCTTTCGCACCTGCTCGGCTGGTCAGCCTCACAGTCAAGCACCCTTATACTAATGCGCTCTGCGTACGATTACCAACCGTACTGAGGGTACCTTTGCGAGCCTCCGTTACTCTTTAGGAGGCGACCACCCCAGTCAAACTACCCACCATACAATGTCACCGCAGTAAAGCGGATTAGACCCTAAGTAAACAAAGGCTGGTATTTCAACGGTGACTCCCCGAAGGCTGGCGCCCCCGGCTCATAGTCTCCCAGCTATGCTACACATTGTTTACTCAAGATCAATGTAAAGTTGTAGTGAAGGTTCACGGGGTCTTTTCGTCCCGTGGCGGGTAACCGGCATCTTCACCGATACTACAATTTCACCGGGCTCGCGGAGGAGACAGTGTACAACTCATTAGACCATTCGTGCAGGTCGGAACTTACCCGACAAGGAATTTCGCTACCTTAGGACCGTTATAGTTACGGCCGCCGTTTACTGGGGCTTCGGTCACAAGCTTCAGGCTTTCGCCCTGACAAGCTTCCTTAACCTTCCAGCACCGGGCAGGTATCAGGCTCTATACGTCATCTTTCGATTTTGCAGGGCCCTGTGTTTTTGCTAAACAGTTGGTTGTACCATTTCACTGAGACCACATTGCTGTGGTACGCCTTATCCCGAAGTTACAGCGTTAATTTGCCTAGTTCCTTCTCCGCGGCTCACCCGAGCGCCTTAGAATACTCATCTCGACTACCTGTGTCGGTTTACGGTACGGGCTTCTTTAAACGAACCTTAGAAGTTTTTCTCGCGGGCATGATTAGGGGCACTATCTATCCGGCCGAAGCCTTCTAGTACTATCAGGTTCATCAAGATCGGCGGATTTGCCTACCAATCCTATAACTACACCCTTTAACGCGCTATTCCGTAAGCGCGCGGCCCTTTCACTTCCCTGTCACTCCATCGAATTTAAAGAAGGTGTCAGAATATTAACTGACTTTCCATCAACTGCGCCTTTCGGCTTTGCCTAAGGTCCCGACTAACCCTGATCTGATTAACATTGATCAGGAACCCTTAGTCTTTCGGCGAGGGGGTTTTTCACCCCCTTTATCGTTACTTATACCTACATTTTCTTTTCCGTCCGCTCCAGCACAGCTCACGCTGCACCTTCAACGCTGAACGGAATGCTCCCCTACCATTGAATCAATAAAGATTCTAATCTACAACTTCGGCACTATGTTTGATGCCCGATTATTTTCCGTGCCCGGACCCTCGACCAGTGAGCTGTTACGCACTCTTTAAATGAATGGCTGCTTCCAAGCCAACATCCTGGCTGTCATAGGATCCGAACTTCGTTTGATCAACTTAACATAGATTTAGGGGCCTTAATTGGTAGTCTGGGTTATTTCCCTCTCGGCCATGGACCTTAGCGCCCACAGCCTCACTGCCACAGATATTTATGAGCATTCGGAGTTTGTCAGGGTTTGGTAGGCGGTGAAGCCCCCTAGCCCAATCAGTAGCTCTACCTCTCATAAACTTCTAAAATGTGACGCTGTACCTAAATACATTTCGGGGAGAACGAGCTATCTCTCAGTTTGATTGGCCTTTCACCCCTATCCACAGGTCATCCCATAGCTTTTCAACGCTAATGGGTTCGGTCCTCCAGTGTGTGTTACCACACCTTCAACCTGCCCATGGATAGATCACAAAGTTTCGCGTCTGCCCCCACTGACTATTATTCCGCCCTATTTGGACTCGCTTTCGCTACGGCTCCGTTGAATATAAACTTAACCTCGCCAGTGAGGAGCAACTCGTAGGTTCATTATGCAAAAGGCACGCCGTCAGGGAATAAATCCCCTCCGACCGCTTGTAGGCGTACGGTTTCAGGTACTATTTCACTCTTCTATTCGAAGTACTTTTCACCTTTCCCTTACGGTACTGGTTCACTATCGGTCACTAAGTCGTATTTAGCCTTACCGGATGGTACCGGCAGATTCAGACAGGATTTCTCTGGTCCCGCCCTACTCAGGATACTACACGTCGAGCATAATTTCTACCTACGGGGCTGTCACCCTATACTGCCCTTCTTTCCAAAAGGTTCGGTTTGATATGCTTTTCTAAAAGTAGTCCTACAACCCCGAAGCGGCACGCCGCTCTGGTTTGGGCTCTTCCCTGTTCGCTCGCCACTACTTGGGGAATCATTATTATTTTCTCTTCCTCTGGTTACTTAGATGTTTCAGTTCTCCAGGTTGGCTTCACAGGCATCACTGCCCGGATAATACCTCTTCAAGGTATTAGGTTGTCCCATTCGGAAATCTTCGGATTAACGGTTGTATGCACCTACCCGAAGCTTATCGCAGCTTACCACGTCCTTCATCGCCGCTTAGTGCCAAGGCATCCGCCATACGCCCTTATTTCGCTTTAAAAATTTTAAAGTCAGCTGGGCACTGATCGCTACAAGAAAAATCAGTGCTGCTTAAATAATGGTTATTACTCTACTCTTGGTATTTTGCTTTCTATAAATCACTACTATTCTTAACCACCAAATTACTTCGGTAAATTAAAATTGCTTTCCCAATATGTCAAAGAGCTACAAACATTTCATCCCTACGGGATGAGCAGTCAGAGTGATAATAACGGACTTGAACCATGCTGCCAGGCCTTGAACCTGATTACCTTCTTTTTACTTCGTATCTTGAAGAGGACGATCCACCCGGATGAATAAGGAAGAACTGATAAAGTGGAGGATAACGGATTCAAACCGTTGACCCCCTGCGTGCAAGGCAGGTGCTCTATCAGCTGAGCTAATCCCCCAATTGATGAACTTCAGATACTAATAAAATAAAACAAAGAACTTTCTTTTTGATTGCTGATTTTTGATCTGTGATTTATGATTTTACTCATAAACTACGCATCTTAAAGCAGCATTCCCTCGCAACTCATGCTTTAGAACATCTCTTTCAAATCAAAAATCTGAATTCAAAAATCCTAAATCTCAGTAGACCCGTCCAGATTTGAACTGGAGACCCCTACATTATCAGTGTAGTGCTCTAACCAGGCTGAGCTACGGATCTGGATGGTACTTTTGGGAATTGGGAAGCCGGAATTAGTAATTTGACTTACCAGCTCGCATCCTGCCCAACGTCCATTTCAATAAGATTGAAAGAATAGGGAAGCAGCCTATACAGAAAGTATTTTATCTCAGGATAATGATCGCTCATTATCCGTCTGGCAAAACAAAGAAGATTAAGAAACTTTTTTGATCTTACCTACGGTTCTTATGTACTAAGAGGTGTAGGTTTTATAGCGACCGGTGAAGATTTTGCATCTACTCTAAAAAGGAGGTATTCCAGCCGCACCTTCCGGTACGGCTACCTTGTTACGACTTAGCCCCAGTTACCGATTCTACCCTAGGCGGCTCCTTGCGGTTACCGACTTCAGGTCTCCCCGGCTTCCATGGCTTGACGGGCGGTGTGTACAAGGTCCGGGAACGTATTCACCGTAGCATTGCTGATCTACGATTACTAGCGATTCCAGCTTCATGGAGTCGAGTTGCAGACTCCAATCTGAACTGAGAGGGAGTTTTTGAGATTAGCATCCTGTCGCCAGGTAGCAGCCCTTTGTCTCCCCCATTGTAGTACGTGTGTAGCCCTGGGCATAAAGGCCATGATGACCTGACATCATCCCCTCCTTCCTCGCGTCTTACGACGGCAGTTTCTCCAGAGTTCCCACCTTTACGTGCTGGCAACTGAAGATAGGGGTTGCGCTCGTTGCGGGACTTAACCCAACACCTCACGGCACGAGCTGACGACGGCCATGCAGCACCTTACTACCGACCCTTGCGGGAAAATCCCTTTCAGGACCTGTCCGGTAGCATTCTAGCCCAGGTAAGGTTCCTCGCGTATCATCGAATTAAACCACATACTCCACCGCTTGTGCGGACCCCCGTCAATTCCTTTGAGTTTCATCCTTGCGGACGTACTTCCCAGGTGGATTACTTAATGCTTTCGCTCAGACACTGATCAGTCATATCGCCAATGTCGAGTAATCATCGTTTAGGGCGTGGACTACCAGGGTATCTAATCCTGTTTGATCCCCACGCTTTCGTGCCTCAGCGTCAATAACTGTGTAGTACGCTGCCTTCGCAATCGGTGTTCTGTGTCATCTCTAAGCATTTCACCGCTACATGACACATTCCGCATACCTCCACAGTATTCAAGACCAATAGTATCCATGGCAGTTTCCGGGTTGAGCCCGAAGATTTCACCACGGACTTAAAAGCCCGCCTACACACCCTTTAAACCCAGTAAATCCGGATAACGCTCGCACCCTCCGTATTACCGCGGCTGCTGGCACGGAGTTAGCCGGTGCTTATTCCTCTGGTACCGTCGGCTGAATAAGAATACTCAGGTTTCTTCCCAGGTAAAAGAAGTTTACGACGCAGAACGCCTTCATCCTTCACGCGGCATGGCTGGTTCAGACTTGCGTCCATTGACCAATATTCCTCACTGCTGCCTCCCGTAGGAGTCGGGCCCGTGTCTCAGTGCCCGTGTGGCTGGTCGTGCTCTCACACCAGCTAACTATCGCAGGCTTGGTAGGCCTTTACCCTACCAACTACCTAATAGTGCGCACAGTCATCCCTATCCGAAATTCTTTAATCATCATGGTGATGCCACCAAATGATATTATGGGGTATTAATCTTCGTTTCCAAAGGCTATCCCCCAGATAAGGGCAGATTCTGTACGTGTTCCGCACCCGTTTGCCGGTCGCCACCAGTATTGCTACCGTGCTGCCCCTCGACTTGCATGTGTTAAGCCTGCCGCTAGCGTTCATCCTGAGCCAGGATCAAACTCTCCATTGTAAAAAATGTAGAGCCTAAAACTGACTATCTTTTTTTTCTCTCGAAATAAAAACAGTTCGTTTCTAGCTTGTATTGTAATTATTGTTTGTTAGATGTTACTTCGAAGTCCCAAACCTGTCCTAATATCGGCTAGCATGATCTTCCAACATTGCTGTCAGAAATCATCCTTACTTAAATTAAAACGAAGCTCTTCTAAATAACCACTGCGCTATACTAATAACAACAGCAATCATTTCCTTCTGTATAGCCAATGACCCCTATGACTTACGTCACAAAAATCAATCGCTGCTTCCAAACCTTTCAAAGAACTTTAATACTGTGAAACAACGCTTCCGCTGCCTCACCAATAACTATCTGCTTTATCTGCCATGAAACCCGTGCAAACACCCGTACTCACTACCGGCGCAAAAATCAACACGTCTTTCCCTGCAATAATATCTTTTTAAGAACTTTTCCTTAACTACTGTCCGGTCATCCTTTACAACCCCCTTTCCTTCGTACCGGGGTGCAAAGATAAGCATTCCCTTTCCAAACTTCCAAACCTTTTTTAAACTTTCTTTTTCACCCCTAAATGTGATCGGAAATAAAAAATCGGATTACCTGACTGTTAAGAACTTACCCTGATTCAACACCACACTCACACCCATCTGAACGCTAACAACTAAAAACTGCTTTAACCGCTAACGGGGTGCAAAGATAATAAACCTTTTTACAAACTTCCAAACTTCTTTGAAAAAAAGAAAAAACCACGATTACGATCCTCTTTTAAACGCGATTCTGGTAACTCAAAGAACTATCTTATCAATATTTATTGTAAGCGGGGCGCAAAGGTAGTCATCTTATTTAAACAGCCAACTAACTTTTTAATAAAGGTAAATTGCTTTCAAATATCCATATTGTAAAGAGCTTTTTGCCTGTTCTATTTCTAAAACAGGACGTCAAAGATACGGTTGCCATGTCCTATTTTCCAAAAATTCAAAAAAAAATCCGCCCGGAGGCGGATTTTTCTATTTACAGTCTCTGCACTTACTTTTTATTAAGCTGGTTCTTAGCATCTATGCTCAGGGTAGCGTGCGGAACAGCACGCAGGCGGTTCTTATCGATCAGATTACCTGTAACGCGGCAAATGCCGTATGTCTTGTTTTCGATGCGAATCAGGGCCTTTTCTAGGTGGTTAATGAACTGGATCTGGCGGCTTGCTAACTGCGCTAATTGCTCGCGCTCCATTGCACCGCTACCATCTTCCATGTTCATGTAACGGTTCTCTGTATCTTCTGTACCGGCCTCATCTTTGCGAGTTATCAGGCCCTGCTGATAGGTAAGCTCTTTTCGAGCCTTCTCAAGGCGGTTCTGTATCAGCTCGCGGAACTCATTGAGCTCTTCATCGCTGTAACGATAAACGGGACCGGTTTTCTCCTCCTTATTCACTCCAAGAATGGAACGGGTAAAGTCCGGCTTATAATTGATCATCGTTTTCCCGTTATCGTCTGCCTCGGGGTTCTTATTTTCCAGACGGCGATGGGCTACTATGATATTTGTTTTCTTTTCTTCGCGCCCTATGAAAGCGGCCGGCGCAGGCGAGGGTTTAGGCGCAGGTTTCTGAGGCATTAGCTGCGCAGCAGTTTTGGTAAGCGTTTTTGCTGCTTTTTTAGGGCGCGCAGGCTTTACGGGCTTTGCTGTTACCACTTTTACCGCAGGCACTTTGGCTGCCGGAACTTCCTTTTTAGCTGTTGCTGCTTTTGCGGACGCTTTAGCTACTGGTGCTGCGGGCACTTTTTTGGCAGGGGCAGCTTTAGCAGTAGCCGCCTTTACTGGTACGGCCTTGGCTGAGGCTGTTTTTGCAGCAGTTGCTTTGGCCGGCGCAGCCTTTACCGCACTTTTTACAGGAGCTTTAGCAGTAACTGGTGCCGCTTTTTTTGCAGGCGCACTCGCAGGTTTTGCGGCTGCTTTTGCAGCGGGCTTATTCTTATCGTTGGTCTTGCTCAAAGTTTGCTTTTTTACAGGCGCCGCGGTTGGGGTAGCTGCTTTTTTATCAGGAGCTGCTTTTACTGGCAGTGCTTTGGAGGATTTTGTAATAGCCGTTTTAACAGCTGATTCTTTTACAGCCACTGGCTTCTTAGCCGCCGGAGCCACTACTTTAGGCGCCGTGTTTTTAACTGGCCCTGCAGGCTTTATGAGTTTGTTTGCTGCCTTTGAAGCAGGCTTTTTAGCTGTGGCCATTAATGGTTTAAATTTTTGAAATAAGAATCTTTAGCGGCGTTTCGTTTATCTCAATCTGATCGCCTGCAGATAATTTATATATATTACTAATATTATCTGCCAAAATTTCGGCGCAAATATAGTCATTATATTTTGTAATCGCTCTGTTAATAACCGGGCTATCTTCGAGGTCCACCTTTATACGATCGGTAACATTAAGGCCGCTGTCTTTCCTTAGCTTCTGAATACGGTTTACAAGCTCACGCGCAATGCCTTCATCCGCAAGCGATTCTGTGATGGAAATATCGAGCGCAACGGTGATCCTGTCTTTATTGGCTACAGCCCATCCCGCGATGTCTTCCGCTATGATCTCTACATCTTCCGGAACAATCGTGTAAGCCTCATTATCCACCTTAAGCGTGAAAGTTTTGTTCTTTTCCAATGCTGCGATATCATTGCTGCTCATAGTTGATATCGCTGTTGCTCCTGCTTTCATCCGGCTTCCGAGCTTTGCTCCAAGTACCTTAAAATTCGGCCTTATCTTCTTGCTTATAATTCCTTCCGTATCTGTTAGAAATTCTATCTCCTTTACATTTACCTCACTTTTAATAAGGTCCATTACCTTGCTGATCTGCTCTTTCAGGTGATTATTAGTAACGGGAATCATAGCGCGCTGCAAGGGCTGCCGCACTTTAATATTCACTTTTTTGCGGATGGAAAGAATCAGGGACGAAATATCCTGCGCCAGCATCATGCGCTCTTCCAGCCCCTTATCGATTACTGATTCAAAGCCTTCCGGAAAATTGGAAAGATGCACCGACTCCAGCTTAAAACGGCCTGTTACTGCATTTAGGTTATTAAAAAGCCAGTCTGCAAAGAATGGAGAGATAGGAGCTATAAGCTGTGCCACGGTTTCCAGGCATTCATATAATGTCTGGTAAGCGGATATTTTATCATGCCCGTATTCGCCTTTCCAAAAGCGGCGGCGACAAAGGCGGACGTACCAGTTACTTAGCTGCTGATCCACAAAATACTCTATGGCGCGGCCGGCCTGCGTTGGCTCAAATTCATCCATAGATCTTGTTACATCCTGCACTAAGGAATGAAGCGTGGAAAGGATCCAGCGGTCTATTTCCGGGCGCTGATGAATCGGTACGTAAAGCTCACCAAAACGGAAATTATCTACGTTGGCGTAGAGCGAGAAAAACTGGTAGGTGTTGTAAATAGTGCCGAAAAACTTCCGTTGTACTTCCTGGATTCCGGCAATATCAAAACGAAGGCTATCCCAGGGCGAGGCATTGGTGATAAGGTACCACCGTGTTGCATCCGCACTGTATTTCTCGATGGTTTCGAATGGATTGACTACATTGCCGAGACGCTTGCTCATCTTATTGCCATCCTTATCGAGCACGAGCCCGTTGGATACGACTGCCTTGTAAGCTACCGAGTCGAAAAGCAGCACTCCAAGAGCATGCAGCGTATAAAACCATCCGCGGGTCTGATCGACACCTTCAGCTATAAAATCCGCAGGGAAGGCCTTTTTCTCATCAATATTAGGCTTGTTCTCAAATGGGTAATGCCACTGCGCATACGGCATCGCGCCGCTGTCGAACCATACATCGATCAGGTCCGGCTCCCGCTGCATGGGCTTGCCGTGGCTGTCTGCAAGAATAATGGTATCTACAAAAGGCTTGTGGAGGTCAAAGGCCCGCTTCGGTGTTTCGAGGCGCAGCTCTTCCGTTGCGCTGGATTCATGCTTATGGTCGTAGAGCAGTGCCTCGATCTCTTTATCAGAAGGATTTTCCTTGCCCAGATAATCCGCAAGCTGATTCATGCCAAGCTTCTTATCCGCTTTTTTTATCTCGTCGATCAGCTCCCGCACACTGCCAATGCATTTCTTTTCCGTAGCATCCTCATTCACCCAAATAGGTAGTGGCGTACCCCAGAAACGGCTGCGGCTAAGGTTCCAGTCCACCATGTTTTCCAGCCAGTTGCCAAAGCGGCCTTCACCGGTGCTTTTCGGCTTCCAGTTGATGGTTTTATTCAGCTCAATCATGCGGTCTTTAGCCGCCGTTGTACGTATAAACCAAGCATCGAGCGGATAATAAATTACCGGCTTATCGGTGCGCCAGCAATGCGGGTAAGTATGCTCATAGCGCTCTACTTTAAAGGCATTGCCGGATAGCTTCAGCTTTACTGCAATGTCCACATCTACGTCCTTCCACTCAGAATCACTTTTATAATTTTTGATGTAGCGGCCGCTGAACTCGCCTACCCCATCGATGAATTTGCCCTGCTTATCCACGAGGGTAAACATGCCGAGGTTATTCTTTTTACCCACCTTAAAGTCATCTGCGCCGAAGGCCGGAGCCGTGTGTACAATGCCGGTGCCATCTTCGGTGGTTACGAAGTCGCCGAGTACTACGCGGAAGGGATCGCCGCCGCTTAGCTCCGGCTTGTTGTCTTCAGATGGCATGAGTTGCTCGTAGGGGAGGCCTTCGAGGTCTTTGCCTTTAAATTCAGCTAAAAGGCTCCAGGGTAAGAGTTTTGTTTCAGCAGTATAATTATCAAAATCGCCGTGCTCGCCTTCCGGCTTAAAGTACTTGCCCAACAAGGCTTTTGCAAGGATTACGTTACAAGGCTGATGAGTGTATGGGTTGAATGTCTTTACAAGAATATAATCAATGTTCGGGCCTACAGTGAGGCCGCAATTAGATGGCAATGTCCAGGGAGTGGTTGTCCAGGCGAGGAAGTAGGAATTGCCTAATTCCGGAATCCGAATTCCGGAATCCGGAATGGCTTTAAACATCGCTATAACAGTAGTATCCTTTACATCCTTATAAGTGCCCGGCTGATTGAGCTCATGCGAGCTTAAACCCGTACCCGCCGCAGGGCTGTAAGGCTGGATGCTCACGCTCTTGTACAGCAGATCCTTTTCGTAAAGCTGCTTGAGGCACCACCACAGGCTTTCAATATATTTGGTATCGAAGGTGATGTAGGGGTCTTTGAGGTCCACCCAGTAGCCCATCTTCTCTGTAATCCCATCCCACTCTGCCTTGTAGCGCATTACCGCTTCCCGGCATTTACGGTTATAATCTTCTACGGAGATGGATTTGCCAATATCTTCTTTAGTAATGCCAAGCTCTTTTTCCACGCCGAGCTCTACCGGCAGGCCATGGGTATCCCAGCCGGCTTTGCGCTTTACCTGGTAGCCCTTCATTGTTTTGTACCGGCATACAAGATCTTTCAGCGTACGGGATATTACGTGGTGAATGCCGGGCAATCCATTTGCCGAAGGCGGCCCCTCGTAAAACACAAATGGCGTTCTGCCTTCGCGGTTGGATACGCTCTTTTCAAAGAACTGGCCTTCCTTCCAGCGGGCAAGAAAATCCTGCTCTATAGATGGCATGTTGAGGCCTTTAAACTCGGTATATTTTACGGACATTGGGCAGCCGGGTACGGGTATTTTTTGAAGGCGCGAAGGTAAGGCTATTTGATTTTTCAGATGAATATAGTATTGCAACGCCCGGCAACCCAGTAATCCGGGAGAAGCAGGAAGCCGACCGCAGCCAATATCTGTCTGACCGCGCGGCAAACTCCCCCGACCGCGCCAAATACTTACCCGACCGCAGGGAATACTTACCTGACCGCGGGTAATACTCACCCGACCGCGCCAAATACTCCCCTGACCGCAGGCAATACTCCCCTGACCACGCCAAATACCTGGCCTACCGAAGGAGAAACTCCCCCGACCGTGCGAAATACCTGCCCGACCGCATTCAGCCGCCGGCTAATATTCTATCTGGAGATTAAGCCCGTCTTTCAGCTGGGCAAGCGCAGGATTCTTTTTTGCCAGCAATTCAAAAACATCCGTCTTGCTGAGTACTGCCGGCTGTGCTGCTTCATGGGCTTCATCTTCCCGCACTTCGCTGGTTATACGCACCACAACTTTGGTCCGGGCCCGGAAGAAGTCGAGCATATCATTGCGCACCGTTTGCGACCAGCTTTCGGCCATATGGGTTTTGGCAATCAGGTGCACTTCATCCGGCTCTATACATTGCGGTACGATGAGCGCAAGCTGGGCAGACACCACTGCTTTATTTTCATCCTGCGCTTTCTGCCGGTATGCCTCCCAGATCGTATTCACCTCATCCTGGCAAATGGACAGTATCTCTGCAGGTGCTGCCTCACCATCCTCCGGCTCATCGAGGTCATCTAAAAGGTTGGCATTGATAGCTCTTGCCGGCGCCATCTTCTCAGGTGTTTCAGCCTGTGCCGATGGCTGTTTCGGTTGCGCAGCAGGGGCAATCTGCACTGTAGTTTCGGGAGCCGGCACCTGCGGGATATAGGCAGGCTGCTGTAGCACCTGAGGTGCATAGGCAACCGGTGCTTCCGCAGTACTTTGCATTACCGGCAAGGGCTGGCTGCCGGTATTTATATCGCCGCCCCGTTCATCGCTCTTTTTTTTTAAAGGGTCTTCCGAAAGAGCTACTGCCTGTAGCAGGTAGCACAAACGTATGAGGCAAAGCTCTGCATGAAGCCGTTTGTTGGTAGCCGCTTTGTAGCCGAGCTCGGTATCATTGAGCACATTGAGTGCGGATAATATAAAGGAGGGGGGCATCTGCCCGGCCTTCTCATAATAAGTTTTGCGGTGATCGTTGGGCACATCCAGCAGCTTCGCCATACGGGCATCTTTGCAAAGCAATAAATTACGCAGGTGCTCTGCCAGTCCATTCAGGATCACATCCCCTTCAAAGCCTTTATCAAGCACTGCATCGAGATGAAGCAATGCGCCGCCTACATCCTGCGAGAGTAAAGTATCTGTAAGGCGGAAATAGAAATCAGCATCGAGCAGGTTAAGGTGCTCCATGGTACCTGCGTAGGTGAGCCGGCCGTTGGTAAAGGAGGCAATCCGATCCAGCATGCTCAGGGAATCACGCATGCAGCCTTCGCTTTTCTGGGCTATTACGTGGAGGGCGGCTTCATCTGCTACCATGCCTTCTTTACCGGCTATGCTTTGCAAATGCTGCACGGTATCGTGGGTGGTTATTCTCTTAAAGTCAAATATCTGGCACCGGCTCAGAATGGTTGGGATTATCTTATGCTTCTCTGTAGTAGCGAGGATAAATATGGCGTAGGGCGGCGGCTCTTCAAGGGTTTTGAGGAATGCGTTGAAAGCCGCAGCACTGAGCATGTGCACTTCATCGATAATATAGATCTTGTAGCGGCCCTGTTGCGGGGAAAAGCGAACCTGGTCGGTTAGCGCACGGATATCATCTACCGAATTATTTGAGGCAGCATCCAGCTCAAAAACATTGAAGGAAGTATTATTCTGGAAAGATATACAGGTGGGACATATACCGCAGGCTTCTGTATCGGGAGTCGGGTTTTCGCAATTGATTGTTTTAGCGAGAATACGGGCACAGGTTGTTTTGCCTACGCCACGGGGGCCGCAGAACAAATAAGCATGTGCAAGCTGGTTATTTCGAATAGCATTCTTGAGGGTGGTGGTGATATGCTCCTGCCCTACAACGGTATCAAAAGTCTGGGGGCGGTATTTACGAGCGGATACAATGTATGGTTGGGACATAATACAATCGGTAACGTTGCAAATTTATTAAAACCGGGCGAGTAAGAATATAAAAGGTATTAGTGATGCAAATGTGACGAGATCCGGCCAACCTCATTTATAAAATTGTGCGTCTTGTAAACATGTACCTGTAAACTGGAATACAAATGTCGGATTAAGGTTGGGAGCTTTTCCACAATCGTATGACAGTACTATGTGCATAAATACCCCTACATAGTTGTTTTTTACATTACTTTACGCCTTCAAATTATTTCACCGCATCCAGAAACTTAATTAAAGCATTATTTGTGCTTTAATTATTATTGCTTAACGTGCGCTTAATTAGTTTTCCTTAGCATTATATATTTCTTTGCACCGCAACATCTAAAATCTAAATCTTAGTTTTTAATTATCAACGCTTATGTTTAAAAAGCTATTACTCTTTTCCTGCCTGGCATTATCATTTGCCACTTCGCAGGCGGCTTACATCCCGGTTGCGCTGAACGGGTTTAATTTTGATGGTGTTGCAAATGGTGTGGGCACAGCAGCCAGCTCTACATCAGGAAGTTTCGACGCTCAGGGCTACTACCTGGTAGATAGCAGTTTCGTGCATCCAACTTACGGCACGACAACGGCTCCGGCAATGCCAACAAACCTGCTGATTAACAGTGTGCAGGACCCGAATCTGCAATGGCAGCTAAAGCCATATACGGGCAATAATGTATTGAGGATAACGAACATTGCCTCTGATTCATTGATATTACAATCACCGCAACCCGCCGGCGAAGTTTATATCCTTTATACTAATATCGTAACAGGCTCTAATGGCACTGTAAATGTTACGCTTAATTTTACGGATGGCACCTCGCAGGCAGCTACTGTTTTTACCAGTGTACCTAACTGGTTTTATAGTGCATCTGCTCCCGGCGTACTTGCAAAAGTTATCGGCGGACGCCTGAATGATAACACCGGCGGCGGTTATCAAACCAATAACTCTACTACCGGCGGCCCCCTACTTTACCAGTTTAAGGTAACGGTGCTACCGGCAAATTACGCGAAGAGCATCAGGAATGTAAAATTCGACAATACAGTAACAGGCAATATTCTCAACGTATTTGCTATTACGCTGAACAGCTTATGCAGCGGCTCTGTTACGGCGGGCAACGTTGCCTCTACAGCTGGCGCTACAGCGTGCCCTGCGGTTAACTATACATTATCCCTCCCTACGGCCACTTCAGGCGTAGGCATTACGTATCAGTGGCAGTCGGCAGCAAGCGCTACAGGCCCATGGACTTCTATTTCAGGTGCTACTAACTTAACTTATACTGCATCCCAAACTGCAACAACCTATTACCGCGCCTATATTGCCTGCAATGGAGGCACTGCAGATACTTCCGCCGTTTTTACAGAAGGCATCCGGCCGGCTAACCAATGTTATTGCAATCCTGCCAATACTTCTGCAACCCAAACGTATTATATTACTTCATTTTCCACAACAGGCGGCACAACGAATATTACCAATACCGGCACTGGAGCCGGTATTACCTCTATTGGCTATAGCGATTATTCCGGTACACTGGGAGTTACAGCTATGCAAAGCACGAGCGTCAACTTCAGCAGCGCGTTTAACTCCACATTTGGTGCACGGATCTGGGTTGACTGGAACCAGGACGGGGTGTTTGATAACGTAACTGAGCTCGTTTATTCAACAAGCAGCTATGTTGCTTCCATAGGCGGTTCTTTCACTGTTCCTCCAAGTGCTTTGCCGGGAAATACGCGCATGCGCATTCGCATTCACTACCTGAATACAGGCGCCGGTATCGACCCCTGTACGAACATTACCACTTATAGTGAGGCGGAAGATTATGGTTTTACTGTTGTGGCGTTGCCTACCTGCTCGGGCGCGCCCACAGGCGGCACCGGTACCTCGTCTGTAACTAATGCCTGTGCAGGCGTATCTTTTAACCTCACCGCACCCGGAGCAACAGTAGCTACCGGTATTACCTATCAGTGGCAATCATCTGCCACCGGCCTTGCACCCTGGACGGCTATAACCGGTGCTACCACAACTACCTATTCCACTACTCAAACAGCTGCTACATCGTACCGGCTAAAGGTTACCTGTAACGGTACGGATTCCAGCTTTTCCAGTATTGTTACTGTCGGGCAAAATGGCCCTTCCCAATGCTATTGTATCCCTACTAATACTTACACGGGCTATTATATCAACAATTTCTCAACAACGGGTGGCTTGTCTAATATTACCAACCTGAACAGTGGGGATGCGATTACCTCACCGGGTTACAGCGATTACACCAGCAAATCAGTTGCTGTAATAGTTGGCAATACATTTTCATTTACGGGTAGTTATGGTTCATCTACAACTTCTACGTTTGGAACCTCAATATATGTAGACTGGGACCAGGATGGCACTTTTACCGGAACTATTGAAAACCCATTTAATACTACTGGCTATGCTACGACTTTCAGTGGAAGTATTACGGTACCTGCATCAGCTCTTCCTGGCAATACACGTATAAGAGTAAGAAATAATTACCTTGGCGGTACAGGTGCTGCAGCCTGCGGGTTAGTTGCTTACAGCGAAGCGGAAGATTACATACTTACGGTAATTCCGAATGTTCCCTGTGCTGCTCCAACCACACAGGCTACCGCACTGCTGCTAACGCCGGCAGTTACGTCTGTATCAGGTAGCTTTACTGCTTCCATACCGGCTGCCAATAAGTACCTTATCCTGAGAACGCCTGGCACAACTACCCCAACTGTTGCCCCGGTAAATACTACCAGCTATACAGTAGGTACAACCTTAGGAAATGCTACCGTGATCAGCGCAGGTACTAATGCTACCACATTTACAGATGCCGCGGCCGCGCCATCCACCCAATACCGTTATACTATTTATGGCTATAATGATCTTTGCGTTGGCGGGCCTATCTATAATACTACTACCCCGCTTTCCGGTACCACCACTACCAATGGCGTAACTGTTTATACCTGGAATGGCCTTATCAGCACCGACTGGCAGATTGCCGGCAACTGGACGCCCAACCGTACTACACCAGATGCATCTGATGTGCTGCAGTTCAATAACGGCCTAACCAATACTGTGACCAATATCCCTAACCAAACAATCGGCCGCCTCACCTTTACCAATAATACAACGGCTAATTACAGGGCTCAGACTGGATCCGCAAAAACACTCACTTTTGCTTCGGATAACAATGCTGCTACCAATGAGCTGGATATCGCTGCGGGCTCCAATATTAACCTCAACGATACCATCGCTGGCCTTAACCTGAAGTTTACGGGCACCGGCGGCACAAGCAGGATTGCCGGCACACTTGAGATCAACAACAGAAACTCCATTGCCAATACTGTTGACTTCACGAATACTACGGATACTGTTACTACTACAGGTACGCTTGCAGCAGGCGGTACTGTAAATACCTCGGTGTTTACGAGCACAGCGGCTAACCTGGTTGTGAATGGTAACTATATCCATAAATACACTACCGTTGGCGGCGGCGCAGTTCCTACTGCTACGTGGGGCCCGGCATCCGGCGTACAGATCACCTCTTACACAACTGCTACAGGCGGCCCTAACGGCGGTCTTGGACAAACGTTTAACGACTTTACCTACAACGCACCGCTACAAACAGCCAATACCCAATGGAGCGGTACATTGCCCAATACGGTGAATGGTACGCTCTCTGTAATATCTACAGGTACCGGCCAATGGCTTTGGGCTACCACAACTGCCTACACGGTATCTGCAAATAACTATGTACAGACAGGCGGCGTTGTTGATCTCGGTACAAGCACAGGCGCCAAGACTTTGAACGTTGCAGGCGTATTTACGCAATCTGCCGGCATTCTTAAAGCTACCGGCAACGGTGTGGTTACGCTTAATTACAATGGTACTGCTGCTGCGCAGAATGTTTCCTTCCTGGATTCATCTGTTACCGGCGCAATAGTTTACCGTGTAACGAATCCTTTTGGCATTAACCTGACCGGTACCGGCGCGCTTGCTACATCGCAGGTCTTTAAGATCAATACAGGCGGCGGGGTGCAGATTACTTCTTCCGCAGCCAACCCGATCAATACTACAATGGCGCTTACGTATTTTGCCACCGGCACTACCCTTACTTATGATGGTACTGCATCGCAGGCAATTACTAATGCTATCTGGCCAGTTGCAAACGGTCCGCTGAATGTTACGATCAATAATACGGGTGTGACACTCAATAACCAGGTAATGCTGCCGGGTGCCCGCACAATGGGCGCTGC
This sequence comes from Chitinophagaceae bacterium, assembly GCA_965246905.1. Lineage (GTDB taxonomy): Bacteria > Bacteroidota > Bacteroidia > Chitinophagales > Chitinophagaceae > UBA1952. The sequence continues at coordinate 139,713 of CBDFFZ010000003.1, read as the reverse complement.
TGCGGTGCTTACAATTTCTAATGGCGTGCTTGCACTCGGTAGTAACAACCTTACCATTACAAATAATGCAACCGGTGCTATCAGCATTTCCACACCAAGCGCTACGAGAATGATTGCTGCAGATGGCAGCGGCCAGCTGATCCGTGCCATCGGTACTACCGCCAGCACTACTTACCTGTTCCCTGTAGGCGACCAAACCGGCACTGCCGAGTATTCGCCTGTGAGCCTTACATATGTTACTAATGCAGGTGCCCGCAATGTGGGCGTGCGTGTAGTAAATGCACACAATCCAAATGATGCCTCTACCAATTATCTGAATCGCTACTGGGTAATCACAGATACCGCAACCGCTGCCTATACTTACACCGGCAACTTCACCTATACGCCTGCCGATATTATCGGTACTGAAGCCAATCTTCGCCTGAGCGAATGGAATGGCACTGTCTGGGCGCAGATTCCAAGCCTGCCTGCTGTAAATGTGCTCACGATACAGGGTACGCAATCCTCCGCTTTCCGTCCGTTGGGGGGTATGCAGATTACAGGCCGTACTTCGGAAACGAGCAACACTTATGTATGGAATGGCACTACCAGCACCGACTACCAGATACCGGCAAACTGGACACCGGCGCGCAATGTGCCCGACCCGAATGACTTCCTGCTGTTCAACAACAATATCGTCGATACTGTAAAGAACATCCCGACGCAGACAATTACGCGACTTACTTTCAGTGGCACTACAACCGGCGTGTTCCAGACTAACGCAACGAATACGCTGACGTTTGTTTCTGACAATAATCCTGCTACCAATGAGTTCGATATCGCCCCTGGCGCATCGCTTATCAGCAACGGTAATTCTTTTGCATTAACGCTTGCGTTTAGCGGTACAGGAGCTACAGCTAATATTGCAGGTTTACTGGAATCCGTAAGCAACTCGGTAAATAATGTATTCAACTTTACGAATGCGGTTGCAACCGTAACGTCTGTAGGTACATTAGCAGAAGGCGGCAGCAACAGCGTCTCAGCCGTAACAGGCACAACGGCAGCTAACCTGCTTGTAAATGGTCTATTCAACTATAAGTACACGACCAATACAGTAGGCATCCCTACCGCTGCCTGGAATACAGGCTCTACCTTCCTGATCTCCGGCTACACTACAGTAACCGGCGGCCCGAACGGCGGCCAGAACCAGACATTCTACAACTTAACCTATAACTGTCCTAACCAGACAGCTGCGGCCAACTGGTCCGGCACAGGTGCCCTTACGGTAACAAACAACTTTACGGTTGCCTCAACAGGTACAGGCTCATGGCAGTATGCGGGCACACAAGGTTTTAATGCCCTTATCGGTAACTATGTACAGACTGGTGGCACTTTTAACCTAAGCTCAGGTGTTGCATCTGCTGCCCAGGTATTCAATGTAGCCGGTACGTTCAACCAAACGGGCGGCACGTTCACCGCTTCCGGCGCAAGCACCGGCGCTAATGCGCCAACGCTGAACTTCAACGGCACTACAGCGCAGAATGTAACCTTCTATAACGCAGCGCCAATTGGCCCGATCACTTATCGCGTAAGCAATCCTGCAGGTATCAACCTTACCGGCAGCGGTACGCTTACCAGCGCATTTGCGATCAACAGCAATGGCGGTGTACGTATTTCAAGCACAGCCGCAAACCCGATCAATACGACGCTTGCGCTTACTTATGCTACTACCGCTAGTACCCTCACTTATGATCCTGCTGCCTCTGCTACGGCAACCGCAGCTATATGGCCAACTACTTCCGGCCCGTTGAATGTAACAATCAATACAGGCAGCAGCGCTGCAGTTGTTGCAGTTCCTTTCAACAGAACGATCGGCGGTACGCTGACCATGACTTCAGGTGATCTTGACCTTACCAGCAATACCCTTACTTTAGGTACTGCCGCCGCTACGCCGGGTACATTGTCTTATACAACAGGCAATATCCGGGTAACGACCGGTACGTTTAACCGTTGGTACGGCACCACCGGCCTGCCTACCGCTACAGGCACAGGTATAGGCTTCTATCCTCTTGCCAGCAGCACCGGCGCCAACCGCAATGTTGCCTTGTACTTCAGTGCAGCAACTGCGCTGAGCACAGGCGGCTCTATTGCAGTAGGTCATTCAGATATCAGCGGCCTCGCCACTATTACTCCTGTTACGGATGCCGGCCCTTACAGCATCGACCGCAGGACGAATGCTTTCTGGAGTTTTGCGCAGACAGGTATCGTGCTTTCCGGTACTAATACCATCGGCGTGCGCCTTACCGGCCAGGGATTGATCTCTTCTCCAAATCCTGCCAACCTTCGCGTGATGCAGCCTGCAGCAGTTGTTGGCACACACGTTCCGGGCTCAGGCGTTAGCGCGCAGCGTACCGGCCTTGTGGTGGCAGATCTTACCAGCCCTTATCATATCGGCGCCAACAGTGCAGATATCAGCGGCGCTTACATTGCTACGACTACCGGAACATGGAGTGCTACCAGTACCTGGCTGAACGGCCTTGTGCCAGGTGTTGCCAATGATGCCTTTATCAACCCGAATGTGGTTGTAACTGCAGATGCTGCTACCAATACTGCCAAATCGCTTACCATCCTTCCGGGCGGTACGCTTACTGCTGCAAGCGCTACAGCTATTGTTACCATTGACAGTGCAGTGCTTAACAGCGGTACGGTGAATGTAACCGGCGGTAGTGTTATTGTGAACGGCAACAGCGGCCTCAGCGGCATTACCAATAATGCAGGTGCTGTCTTCAACGTAGCTTCAGGTACTGCCCGCTTAGGCGCGGCAGGCGGCAGCAACAAACCATTTACCAATAATGGTACACTTACCGTAAGCGGCGGTACCATTAATGTAAATGGTAACCTTTTGCTCAATGCAAGTTCTACCTTCAGTCAAAGCGGCGGTAACATCAATGTGGATGGTAACGCCGGTGGTGTAGTAGCCAACAGTGTGCTTACGGGTACCCCAATCGTGAATATCCTCACGCCCAATGTAACCCTTACTGCAGGTAATTTCACTGTTGTGGATCCACACGTTGGTGCAACCACCAATACATTCGTTTACAACAACGCAGCAAATATTAATGCAGGCGGCACGCATACGTTCGTAGCAGGTAACGCTACTTCTACGGATACCGGTTATAATGCTTCCTACGGTCTGAGTGTAAATACGAATGTAGGTGCAGGTAAGCTGGCATTTATGAATGTGATTGCCAATTCCGGTACAGCAGCAAACAGCTGGGTAATATTCGGTGCTACCAACACGGGGATACTGGGCAACTTCACCATTAATGCAGGCGCAGAGCATCGCCAGGGCGGTACAGGCAACATCCTTTACCTCGCAGGCAACCTGATTAATAACGGTACTTACTCGGCATTAGGAACTACGTATTTTGGTAATTACACCAACGGCACGGCAGCTTCCAACCTGGCAGCCCAAACAGTAAGCGGTACCGGTACATTCCGGAACCTGCTTACTGCGCCAACCGGCAAGTTCTATAAGATACAGGCGAACAACAACTACAACGTTACCTTCAATATCGGTGATGTGCCTTTCTCCAGCAGTGTGGTCTTTACAGCCTCTACAGCTCCTGCTCCGGTAGGCCCGTCGAGGATCATTATGCAGAGCAACAGCATCCTGAGCGAACTTGGCGGCGCAAGCGTTACTGCAAGTGCTACCGCAGGCTGGGTTGTAGGCCGCTATCAGAAAGCAGCAGCTGTCGCTGGCTTCAACGGCACCTTCCCTGTTGGCGATCTCAACTACTATACACCGGTAAATATCGGTACGGCAACTGTGACGACCGCTGGCGCTATCTGGGCAAGCACTACATCAACAGACCATCCGAATCTGGCTACTTCCAGCCTTGTTGGCGCAAAAAGCGTGAATCGCTATTTCACCCTGACGCCAGTGAATGGTATTGTTTTCTCCGGAGGCGCAACCGCTACCTTCAACTGGAATGCTGCTGATGTCGATGCAGGTGCAAACACCGCCATATTCGCGCTTGGTAAATACACCGCAGCTGCCTGGACTTATCCTGCCGTCGCAACACCCGGCGCCACCTCGCTTATAACCGGTGCACTTGCTCTCGACCTGAATGCGCAAAGTGATTATGCAATTGCCGAGCCTTGCTCGCCGATCAACATCACTACGCCGCCTGCGGCGAATGTTGCTGCCTGCCTGGGCTCATCAGCTACTTTCTCTGTTGGCCTTTCCGGTACTTCTTATAATGTAAGCTACCAGTGGCAGAAGGGCACGACCAATATACCAGGCGCCACAGGTGCTACCTATACCATTCCTGCTACATCAGCGGCGGATGCAGGCACTTACCGTGTAATCATCACCAGCCTTTGCGCTGCGGTTGCACCGGTTACCTCAACAGTTTCAACGCTCACGATCAATACGCCGGCATCCATTACAGTACAGCCCGCTACACAGGCTATCTGCCAAAGCAGCCCAGTAACATTTAATGTTACGGCAACGGGCACAGGCCTTACTTACCAGTGGCAGAAAAATGGCGTTGATATCAGCGGCGCAGTTTCACCAAGCTATACTATTCCTGTTGCAGGCTATGCAGATACGGCTAATTATACTGTGAAAGTTTCCGGTACAGCGCCTTGCGGCTTTGTAACCTCAACCCCTGCTGCGCTCACAATCAAGCAACTGCCGCTTACCATTACAGCAGCTGGCCCTACCAACTTCTGCCCCGGCGGCAGTGTAGTGCTGAATGCACCGGTTATTACACCAACAAATACACTGACTTACCAATGGAGGCTCAATGGTACACCTAACGGCTCTGTAGGCAGCAGCTATACTGCTACCGCTTCCGGCTCTTACACAGCTACCATTACCAATACTGCAAATGGCTGCTCTAATATATCCAATGCGATTGTGGTTAATGTAAATGGCGCTCCGCAGGCTACTATTAATCCTGCTGGTGCTGCGGCTTTCTGCCAGGGCGGTAACATTATACTGCATGGCTTGAATACTCCCGGCCTTACGTACCAATGGTTCCTTAACGGCAACCCTGCTACAGGATTAAGCACTGACTCTGTGTACACGACTAATGTTGCAGGTAGCTATACATTACAGGTTAGCATTGGTTCGGGTTGCTTTACTACTTCTACACCAACGGTGGTTACGGTGAATCCATTACCAACTATCACTACAACACCAACTGGCAATCAGGCCATCTGCCAGGGCGATTCGCTTACGATCACTGGCTTGTACAACAATGCCAACCCTCAATGGCGGTTTAACGGTAACGTGATCGCAGGTGCTACTAACAGCTTCTACAAGGCTACTGCTACCGGTAACTATAGTGTTACTGTAACTAACCCTGCTACAGGCTGTACCAATACATCAGCATTGGTTACGCTTACTGTTAATCCACTGCCGGTTGTTACCGTTACTTCTGCAAATGCTTCTACTTTCTGTGCCGGTGGTACAGATACGCTGAAAGCTTCGCCAACAACGGGCCTTACTTATGTATGGAGCCGTGGTGGTGTAGCTATTGCACCCGCTGCTACAGGTGCCAACTATGTAGCTACGACATCCGGAGTTTACACGGTTACCGGCACTAATACTAATGGTTGTAAGGCAACATCAACCGGAATTACGGTTACTGTGAATCCGCTGCCAGTTGTTGTCGTTACACCATCGCTTGGGCTTACCATTTGCCAGGGGCAGACAACTACTCTTTGCGTTCCTGCAGTAGCAGGTATTACTTACCAGTGGAAAGATGCGGTAGGTAATATAACAGGCGCTACAACTGCCTGCTATGCCGCCACTGCCTCAGGCACCTACAGTGTGGTTGCTACTATTACCGCTACTGGCTGTAATGCTACTTCTGTCTCATCTACTGTTACGGTGAATCCTGTACCTGTAGCAACGGTTGCAGCACCTGCAAGCACAACAGCCTGCACCGGCGATACTGTATGCCTCAATGCAAATACGGGTACGAACCTAACTTACCAATGGAGACTGAATGGCAATGCGATTATCGGTGCTACACTTTCTACCTATTGCGTAAGTACGGGCGGCGCTTATACCGTTGTGGTAACGAATGGCAGCAACTGCTCCTCTACATCTACTGCAATCACGATGATCTTCAACCCGCGGCCAACGGCAAATATCACGTACACTACCCCGATTACCTTCTGTGAAGGCGGTGCTGTAGTGCTAACGAGCGTATCCAACACCGGCATCACTTATCAATGGCAGAACAATGGCGCATCCATTACCGGGGCAAGCAACAGCAATTACATTGCTTCCGGCACCGGCAACTATTCTGTAATCATTACTAATAGCTTTGGCTGCTCTACTGTATCTCCTACCATTGTGGTGGTATCCAATCCGCTGCCGCAACCGCAGATTACCCGCACAGGCAATATCCTCACTACCGGCAGCTATGCCTTCTACCAGTGGTACCTCAACAGCCAGGCTGTAACGGGCGCTACCGGGCAAAGCATCAATGCTACCCAGAATGGAGGATATGCGGTACGTGTGATTGACGCTAACGGATGTACGAACTACTCAGGTATTACCTTTGTAAACAACGTGGGTATCGGTGGCAATCCTGCTATCCCACCTGCTTCAGTTAGGGTATTCCCGAACCCTGTTCGTAATGTGATTAACATTGATGCACCTGCACAAGTAAACGTAGTATTACGCGACCTTACCGGCAGAATCATTACGCAGGCAAATAACGTGAAGCAGCTGGATATGACTGGCCTGCCCGATGGATATTATATGCTGATGATCGCTGACAAGAATGGTGTAATGATCAAAGCTGAAAAGGTGATGAAGGTGGCTGAATAAGCTGCCTGGATTACCGATAAGTAAAATGGCTGCTTCTCATGAGGCAGCCATTTTATTTTAATGTATTGAATTTTATTCAGGTAGAAATATCGGCTGTCCGTTTAGTATTGCTCCATCAGAATACGGGCCCTTTTAATCAGAAAAATTAATCGTTTAATTTTTCTTCCCCAAAAAAAATATTAATGAATACGCCCGCCCTGTGGCACGAGCATAGCTAAAACAGATACTTCGGCAGTAAGCCAGAATGCCCACCATTTCCTTACTTCTTCCTGCGGAAAATATTGATGGGCGAGATCCAGAAACATATGGTAATGACCAGCTTCCGATACCATAAATTTATAGTAGAATTTACGCAGTGCCACCTCTTCCAATCCTTCTGAAAGAATGCGGAAGCGCTCGCAACTCCGCGCCTCAATCAGCGCGCAGAGGAGCAGATCGTGCATGAGCCGTTCATCGGGATTAAGGTGTGTTGGGCGCATGGCAATAAGGCTGTTCACGTATTCATCTTTGCGTTGCCTGCCGAGCTTATAGCCGCGTTTCTGCATTTCCGCAAGCACCATCCTGAAATGACCCCATTCCTCTGTTACAAGCGGCGCAAGGGCTGCCACGAGCTCCATCTTATCAGGGTTCCGCTGGATGATTGAGATGCCCTGCGTAGCTGCTTTCTGCTCGCAGAAAGCATGATCAGTAAGAATATCTTCAAGAGAAAGTGCGGCAAGATTTGCCCATCGCGGGTCCGTTGGGAGCTTTAGGCCAAGTATGGTATTATCTGAGGTAGCCATCAGGCACAAAGGTGCAGCAAAAAAGGAAAGCATTTTGCGTGCTTTCCTTCCCTGTAAAAAGTAGTAAAAAAAATAAAAAATCAATTTATCCGCTTAATGCTGCACCCAATGGATTTTGTTTCCGCAGGGCTGATCTTACTGCCTGCCTTCATGTTTTTCATGGCAGCAGCAAGATACATTTCCTTAGAACTGCCGGGCTCGGATGGATTATCCTCCATAGCACCTTTATAAACCAACAATCCTTTCCTGTTAAAGAGATAAACCTCGGGAGTGCGGGTAGCGCCGAATGCATTTGCCATGATACTTTGGTCATCAACGGCATAAGGCATCGTGTAGTTTTGCTTCTTCGCATATTCCACCATTGCCTCGTACGAGTCTGCCTCACCGCGCTGGGCTTCGTTGGAATTGAGCACAACCATACCTACACCAAATCCTTTCGCCTGCTTCATCACCTCAATAGTACGCTGCTGGCTTTTTATCACGTAAGGGCAGGTATTGCAGGAAAACATGACCAGCAGGCCGCCATCGCTCATGGCCTTTTTCAAGGTTATTACTTCCCCGTTAACCGTCTTGAGTTCATTACCCGCAAGCGGTATGCCGGCCCCAATTGGCAGGCTTTTAGTCACAACTGTCGTTGAAGCAACTGCAACAGCAGATGTCTGAACCTGTGCGTAGATAGTTGTAGCAGCAAAAAATACAGCAATAGATAGAATGATAGATTTCATTTTCAGTCGTTTTTATGGAAATAAAGTTAAGGGCGCAAGGGTTAAACTAAAGAAAAACTTCGACTACTGTTGAAGGTTAATAGCCGTTTTACTTTAGGCTACAAGGGGAATTTCCGGATGGGTGTCTTCCCGCGCCATCCTGCCTAAAAGAATGCTCACATTCAACTCAAAACCCAGCAGGATAACCTGTGTATTCAGAAAAAGCCAGACCATAAATGCCATGACGGTACCAATAGACCCGTAAACCCTATTATAGTGGATTACATGATCTACCAGAAAGAAAAAAATGGCCGTAAGCACCACACACATGATGGTAGCAAAAACAGATCCCGCAGAGATAAAATGCCAGCGGTGCGTGAGCGACGGACCGTACTTATAAATAAGGCAAATGCTCAGAAAAACAAGCAGCGTAACAAGCAGCAGGCTAAAGAACTTGATAGCAATCACCGCAAACGCACTATTGAGATGCTCCTCCAGCCAATGGTTGATAAGGGTGGTTTGCAACACAAGCGCAGCCATTGTGAGGATGGCTACAATCAGCACAAAGATGGTAAGCTTAATGGCCGTCCAACGGCGGCGAAGCGCACTGCGCCGCTTATAAATACTGGATTGCCGGTCGAAACTGCGCATCAGGCCCATCATACCATTCGACGAGAAAAAAAGCGTAAAAAGAATACCAATGGAGAGGACATCGCGGCGCTCGTTGTTCAGAAAATCCGCAACAATACCACTGAGCGTTTTGTAAGATTCGGGATTGTTGGGAGTGATAATATGCAGGATGGAAAAAATAGAATCCTGGATGCCTTTTACCGGCAGGTAAGGAATGAGCGAGCAGAGAAAAAGCAGCGTTGGCGGCATTGCCATAATGAAATTGTAGGTAACCGCCGCCCCGCGCACATTGAGCTTGTTTACCCGTATTTCCCTAAGCAAAAAACGTCCGACAATATATACAGACAACCCCGCAAAACCCGGCAGCACTATGCGGTCGGATACGCGGTACAAGGCACGAAAAGGCGCGGTGCGGGTGATGATCTGCGAGAAGCGGGACAATTTATTTTTTGATTTGGGAATTATGATTTACCAGCCAGAGATGTATTTGATGCAATATTCATCCAAATCTGAAATCACAAATCCATTAAAGATTTTTGAGAATAAAATCGGTCATTCTTTTATAGAGATGCAGCCTGGTATTGCCGCCGCTGATGCCGTGTGCACGATTGGGATAATACTCTGAATCGAAGTCCTTGCCGTCTCGGATGAGGTTGTTGACCATCATCGCGGAGTTCTGAAAATGTACATTATCATCGCCGGTGCCGTGTATGAGCAAAAACCTGCCTTTCAGCTTTGCGGTCATCTTCTCAGGGGCGTTCTCATCGTAGCCCGCCGCATTTTCCTGTGGCCGCCGCATATAGCGCTCGGTGTAAATATTATCATAATAGCGCCAGTTCGTAACAGGTGCAACCGCAATAGCCATTTTAAATACATCTGCTCCTTTAAAAATGCAGGTGCTGGCCATAAAGCCGCCGTAGCTCCAGCCCCAGATGCCGATGCGGCTTTTATCCACATAGGGCAGCGCGCCGAGGTATCGGGCAGCGGCAATCTGGTCATCGCTTTCCTCGCGGCCAAGATGCAGGTAAGTTTGCTTCCGGAAATCCTCGCCCCTGAAGCCCGTACCCGTACCATCTACACATACTACAATATAGCCCTGCTCAGCCAGCATCTGGTGCCAGAAATAATCGGCCACCGGAAATTTATCGGCTACCTGCTGCGAGTTCGGGCCGCTGTACTGGAACATCAGGACCGGGTACTTTTTACTCTTATCAAAATCCGGGGGCGTCATCATCCAGGCATTAAGCTTCGTGGCTTTGCCCTGCACCTTTATCAACTTAAGGTTGCCCAGCAGATAGTCCTTCATCTTATCGCTCAATGCTGCATTATCTTCCAGCGTACGCACGATGCGGCCACTGGCATCCCGCAGATAAAATAGCGGAGGCTTGCTAAGCGTTGAATATTTATCCAGGAAATACTTATTGCCCTCGCAGGAAGTGATGCTGTGGGTGCCACTTTCGGGAGTAAGGCAGCGCTTGCTTTTACCATTAAAATTCACGCTATAAAGCTTACGCTCCATAGGCGATTGTTCGGCGGCCGTATAGTAAACAAGTTGCTTGCGCTCATCGATGCCAATAAGGCTTTCAATATCATATTTACCATCAGTAAGCAGGGTAAGTTTCTTCGATTTCCAGTTCCAGATAAAGAGCTGGTTGTACCCGTATGTTTCACTATTGAAGATGAAAGAGGTGCCGTCTTTCAGGAATTGCAGGTTGTCGTTTATATTAATGTACCGGTCAGCCTTCTCGGTGAATATGGTTTGTGAGCTACCGGTTGTGGCATCGGCCAGCAGGTAACTGAGCTTATTCTGGAGGCGGTTCATGCGGAAGACGCAGAGCTTGGCGGCATCCTGCGTCCACTTTATTCTGGGAATATATTGGTCGGCTTGTGGGCCAATGTCAGCCGTTTTAGTACGGGAAGATTCAAGATCATAAAGCTTTATCTGCACCAGGGAATTGGCCTCTCCTGCCTTTGGATATTTGTACTTGTAGGGCGTTGGGTACAGGCTGTCGTAAACCGTCATCGTATATTCGGGCACGCCGCTTTCATCGAAGCGGTAATAGGCAAGATATTTCCCGTCAGGGCTCCATTCGAATGCGCGGGTAAAGCCGAACTCCTCCTCATAAACCCAATCGCAATTACCATTGATGATCCTGTTGCGCTCACCATCGGTAGTAACGGCAATAGTCTCGCCGCTTTGCAGGTCTTTGTAATAAATGTTATTTTCTTTTACAAAGGCCACTTTTGTGCCATCGGGAGAGAAAGTTGGATGCAGTACTTTCTCAGGGTCAAGGAGCACAAATTTTTTGCCGCTGCCTGCAAATACGTAGTGTAAGACAGAGCGGCGGTAGATGTTCTGCGCACGAAAAAGCAGCAGAATCTTCTTTTCATCGGTGCTGAAAGAATAATCGTCGATACCTCCCAGCGAATCGGCGATCTTAAACTCATCGGACGACATGCCGGTGCCTGTTTTCTTGCCGGTGAGGAGATCATATATTCCTATTGATTGCGTTTTGCCTTCCTTATCCTGCTGGCTATAGTGAATGCCATCTTTCATGGCATTGAAGCCGGGAACGGCCTTTACGCGGAAGGTGCCATCGCGCCAGATGTCTTCGAGGGTAATTTGCTTGGTGCCATTCCGGGCGAACGTAGTTGTAGCCGCAAGCAGCAGGAGGCCGGTAAGAAGTTTGCTCATGAATGTAGTTAGATCATTCAAAAGTACGTCCGGCGTGGCGGGTATGGAAATGGGTCAGGGGGAAATTTAGGGATAGGTGCCAGACATTTATGCCAGCTTCGGGCGGCCTTTGCCGGTCCTAATCTATGGTTGCATTAAGGCCGCGGTCTATGAGGCCTTCGCAAAGCGGACGAAGCGTATTAAAGTCTCCGCGCTTCACAGCGTATTTGCCTTTAAAATGAATGAACAGCGCGCATTGTTCAGCCTGCGTTTCGGTTTGGCCGCATATCTCCATAAGCGATTCAATTACCCATTCAAAGGTATTTATATCATCATTCCAGACCACAATGTTGTGGATCTGTTCGGTAAGCACATCGGTATCATGCGCCTCCTGCTCCTGCCACTGGGTGCTCATCATTGGGTACTTCATGTCCCGGATCGTTTTCAAGAGGCAAATTTACGGCAATCCGGCATACCGGTATTATGTTTGCAAACCAATAATTTCCCCCTGCCGATGTTTATCCGGAAAACGATGGAAGCCCTTGAGCGGCCAGACACCGCCATGATAAGAGCGGTCCCAAAACGGCCTGTCATCCTTATATTGGATGATGTGCGCAGTATGAACAATGTGGGTTCTGCGTTCCGCACGGCAGATGCCTTTGGTATTGAGGCGATTTATCTCTGTGGCTATACTCCCGTCCCGCCACACCGTGATATACGAAAGACGGCGCTGGGCGCGGAGGAGACGGTGGCCTGGAAGCACTTCGGGACAATAAGCGCTGCGCTCGATGAAGTGGCCTGGAAAGGCTATGAAGTTGTTGCGGTAGAGCAGGTGCACGGCAGCATTTTCCTGAATGATTTTTTGTGGGATGGCGCTACTCCGCTGGCACTGGTATTCGGCAATGAAGTGGCTGGCGTGAGCGATGCCGCGCTGGCAGCGGCCCAGCGGTGCATTGAGATACCGCAATGGGGCAGCAAGCATTCATTGAATATTTCGGTAAGCGTGGGCGTGGTACTTTGGGGGCTGGTGCGTTGATTTAGGATTGAGAATCGGGGTCGGCCCTATTAAAGAGAAACATCCTGAAAATCTTTTAATCCCGCTATAATCTTAGTTCCAGATAAACACAGCGGCTGTAAAAAGCCAAAAGCTGTTTGAGATATTGGTTAGGTGAAGCTTTTAATATTCAGCGACTTCGTCTGCATTTGCTGCTTAAACGCCAGCCGGGAAAATTCAGGATTATAAACACTGGGCAAATGCTTACTTTGATGCGCCATTCCACGTCAGTTATGATTGTTCCTTCCATCAGCGTTGTTCATCTGGATGATGATGCCGGCTCAGTAGAGATGCTGAGGCAATTGCTCCAGGCGCATCAGGAGGTACTTTATATCCGGGGGTTCACGGATGTACAGGAAGCGCATCATTTTTTACAGAATAGCGAAGCGCCGGATGTCCTTTTCCTGGACGTGGAAATGCCCGGTAAGGATGGCTTCGATTTTGCGCGGGAAATCAGCGGAATGCGCACTGAGATCGTATTCGTCACATCGCATGCCGAGTACGCGGTGCGGGCTTTTGAAGCCTGCGCGCTCGATTATATTGTAAAGCCTACGACACCCGAAAAGCTGGAGCAGTTCCTGGAGCGCTACCGGCAGCGTAGAGCCCGCCGCGAGGCAACAACCATACCCGCGCAGATCACCGAGCTGATGGAAAATTTCTTTTCCGGGAAAAAGCCACCTACCCGCCTGTTCATCAGCGCGCAGGGAAAAATCCAGGTGGTTAACCTTAGCGAAGTGCTGTACATGTCGTCGGTAGAAAGTTATACATGGATCTATATGGCCAATGGTATAAAGCATCTTTCCACCAAAGTGCTGCGGACATACAGCGATGCGCTCATTGCCCATCCGGATTTTGTACGGATACACCGCTCTACCCTTATCAACAAGCAGTACGTGGATCATATTATCCGCGATGGCACCAATCACCGCTTTGCTACGGTCATGGTAAACGGCGAGGAGCTGCCCATTAGTTATAACAAGCGGGAGGAGATCATCGCACGGATCACCGATAGCTGATGCAGGCGGCAATCAGCGGATCAGCTGCTGAAGGATCTCCTCCCTTTTACTATAGCTTATCGGTATCTCTTCATCATCTGTCAATACGATGGTATAGCGGTGGCGCTCGCCATCGCGCAGGATATGCCGGATAAAATTCCGGTTCACAAGCGCGGAGCGGTGTACCCTTACAAAATCCGGATGGTGTTTCAACAAGGCTGCATAGGTGCGCAGCGGCTTGCTAGAAAGCAGCTTTGAGCCGTCATTCCGGACGATATTGGTGTAATTTTCTGTGGTGATCAGGCACAGCACATCTTTAAGATGCACGACTACCAGCTTTCCCAGAAGGTTAACAAAGATGCGCCGGGGATAGTTCTGCTGCTCAAAAAGCGGTTGAAGCAGCTGTTCCAGCCCGGCAATATTAATACCCGGTAGTTGCTTAGCAGCGCGCTGATAATAAGACTGCAGCACTTCATCCAACTCGCGCTCATCTACCGGCAAATGAAGATAGCTGATAGGTGCCATATTTACGGCAGCTATGCCCGGAACCGGGCGTGTGGTAAGCAATACAATGCCGGTGCCGGACTGGATGATAAGCATAGCCAGCCGAAAATCATCATGGCCTAATACTGCTGTGCTTGCGAAAACGAGGTCAGGGTCTGGATTGTCCGGTTGCTGCAAATAGGCAATGGCCTCTTCCGGCCGGGTAAACCCACCGAGATAAGCAATGTCCGTTCGTTCCGCCAGTTGCCGGCGCATGTATTCAATGCTGTCCGCATCGTAATCTATATGCATTACCCGTAAGGGCCTGTTTTCTGTAGGGGTCATACTTTGAGTACCGGGCCCGGAATTGCCGGCCCGCTCTTTCAAAGAAAAGGAAGAATGATCCGCGTACAGAAACAAATCATTGATTACACCGTTCTGACGGGCAGGGTATCCGTTCCGGCATTTAAATCTGCGCCGCAGCTACCCTCACTGAGCCTGGAAGTTACCCGGTGGGCAGCAGTAACAAGCCCCTCTTAATTAAACCGCGGCAGCCTGATGTAAACATTATATCCCGCACCATCATCCTCGTACCAAACCTTCGGCTGTACCCCTGCGCCCTGGTAAAGGAGCGCCAGCCGCTCTTCCGTAACAGACAGCCCTTTGGCTATGTAGCCCTCTGCCTGCACTACAGGATGGCTGCCCACCGGCTTGCTGTTCCGCACTAAGCAGATAACAAATTGCTCATCCTGCGTTACCGACAGCAGTATATCCCCGCCTGCCTTACCCGTACCATGCTTTATGGCATTCTCCAGCAGCGGCTGCAGCAGCATCGAGGGCACCTGTATGTCAAAGGTATCTACCTCTTCATCCGCATCTATACGGTAGGTAAAGCGATCGCGGAGCAGCATTCGGTTTACGGCCAGATACTCCCCGGCATAATCCAGCTCCTGCTCTAAGCTTACAATGGTTTCATCGCTTCGGTAGAGCACATTGCGCAGGTAGGCAGATACCTGCTGGATGACGCCCAGCGTATGCCCCGGCTCCTGCTGCATCAGGCTCTGCCCTATAAAGTCGAAGCTGTTCTGCAAAAAGTGTGGGTTGATCTGCGCACGCAGGGCTTTGAGCTGCTGCTCCAGGACGGCCTTTTCTGACTCGGTGATCTGCTGCGCAATGGCTGCCCTGCGCCGCAGTACCTGCCCGCGGGCGCGGAATACCGCATAGATACCGGCAAACGCCAGCAACCCGTAAATAATGTATGCCCACACCGTAGCATACCAGGGTGGCCGGATAGCGAAAGGATAGGCCCTTACTTCGCCCCAGCGCCCGTCAATATCCGCCGCCTGCACCTCGAAGCGGTATCGCCCCGGCGGTAGATTGTTATAATCGGCGCTGCGCTCGCGGGTGGCGGGCTGCCAGCCTGTATCTATACCGCTGAGCCGGTAGCGATAAGTAACGTACTCCGGGTGCAGATGCTCTATCGCCGCAAACTGAAAGGTGAGATAGTTTTGCCGGTAGCTGAATGCCGGATCTACAGGCACATTTTCGGCATCCGTGCGGAAGCCCATTCCCCTCCAGTCGGCCTCCCGCCGCTGCAGCAGCAGGCCGGTCATCAGGATGGGCGGTTGGGGATGCCGCAGCCGCGCCTCCAGCAGGCTGTCGCTGAAGAGGAAGGCGGTGTCACGCTCGCGGAGCTGCACGCGGCCGTCCGCCAGCACCGAGAGGCGCATGGGGTTGCTGCCCCGCCAGCCCCGCAGCCCGTCTGCCTTGCTGAACGTAACGCGGTTGGCCACATTGTAGTGGCCCGCGGCATCCGGCAGGAACGCGATCAGCTCGCGACCGTAATCCACCCACAGCCGGCCCTTGTCATCCTCCGTAATGTTCAGCGGCGGGGGCGTCTCGCTCTCCCAGCTCATGTGCAGGCTGTCGGTAAGGATATAGCTGCCGCCACGGGCCGCCATGCGGTAAAGAGCTCCGTTTATAAGGCCGAGCCACATACCGCCGTTGCCACTGCGCAGTACGTTGGTGCAGGATACCGGGGGTATATGCAGCACTGGCGGCAGCGGGCTCGGCCGGCCGTCCCGGAAAAGGCTCGGCCCGTTTGGCCCTGCGAGGATAAGATCTCGGGGACCATCCGATACCATTGCATAGATTACCATGGTATTGTCGGAGCCTTCTGCCATATAACGCCTGAACTGACCGCCCCGGTAGCTTATCAAACCGCTGATGGAGCTAAACCAGCGTGTGCCGTCCGGTTGCTCAACCATGCATGTAAAAACAGAATCGTAAGCAGACGCGTGGCCCGGCGTCACCGGCCCGGTGTAGCGAAACCTCAAGCCTCCATTCAGGGTATAGATTCCGCCTGATGTGCAAAGCCACACCGTATCCTGCTGGTCTTTATAGGCGTAGAATATGCGCAGGCCAAAGCCGGCAGGCAAGGCTGCAATCCCCGCCACCGGCTGCCCGCCACTGCTATTCCATATCCGCTTATCCGCTTTATAGTAGTAAGAGACAGGGACAGCCGCAAGACCCGGGGAACCACTCTGTAAAAAGACCTCCTGAGTGGCAATGTACACCCCCCGGTCGCCGGCCATATACACCTCGCCGCCGGGGGTAGCGGCCAGCCCTTTGATGCTTTGCAGGTTGCCGCCGGGGAGGTAGTCAATTGTATCTGCCCTGCCGGGCGTCACCTTTATCACATACTCCCATGCACCCAGGAGGCAGCTGCCGTCGGGCCGGGCGGGCAGCAGGCGTTGGGTATTGGCTACAAAGGGGCAATCCATTATTCGCACCATACCGTGGGTAGTTACATGGCTAAGAGTGTGGCCGTCGTATACGTACACCTCGCCGTCGGCGCCGGCAGCCATCACCAGGTTGTTCTCCATACGCCGGTCCGGCAGGGTATAGGGCAGCGGGTTGCAGCGGCCGTTAGCTACATGGTAAATCCCGCCTATCTCATCTGTCACATATACCTGCCCGCGCTTGTCATTGGCTACATCCTGCACACTGCCGGTGATGCCGGGGAGGATTACCACCGTGTCGTTGTGCAGGTAGCGGAGGCCGGGGTCTATATAGTTGCCGTAATAGATATGATTGCTGTCCACCGCGCAGAGGAGGTAACACCTCGGGTTGATGAGCGGACTACGGTATGAGCGGAACTTTTGGCGGTATCCGCCCGTGTAGCGCGCAATGCCCGAACCGGTAAGCACATACACTCTCCCCGTAGTATCCATCGCTATGGCATTGAGGTTTTCATCGGGCAGGCCATCGGAGGCTTTGTAGTTGGTGAAGCTGTGGCCATCGTAGCGGCTGAGGCCGTGGAAGGTGCATACCCAGAGGCGGCCGTAACGGTCGGTGAGTATGTAATTGCAGTAGTCCGGCGCGGTCGCTATACTATGGCCGTTGTAGCGTTGTGCAGCGAGCGGACGGGGCTGCCATAGCAGAGCTGCCGTCAACAGGCAAAAAAGGGAGAGCCGGTACCGGCAATAGCGGGCGGTTATATTGCTGCGATACATCTTGCCGGAATTAGGTAGTTGCATAAATGTGCTGCAAAAGAAAGAAGTGTTAGGATAGAATGAAAGGAGGCAGAACAACAATGCGCAGACAGCATAAGAATCTGCCTGCAGCTAATTATGCGGCAGCTTATAAGGACACGCTAATCTTTGTAATATAATAGCTTATGCCAGCAGTATTCATTATTAGAGATTTTATTAAAATTTAAAAAAATACTATTGTTCTATTTGATTGAGAAGAAACGATCAATTATTTAAACGTTGCATCTGGCCGCTAAAACGTTGCATTATGCAATTACTCATACAACCCCTCACGCCTGCCTGATAGGTTTGCAACCAGTACCCTTAAAGCCCGCAAAATGGCTTGAGCTCCTTCCTGTTGTGTAGATAGTACTTAGTACAAGCTACAAACATACAAGTAAAAAAAGCGCACACAAATAATTTCATTCAATCATATAAATTATTAGGTATATGCCCCGCCCCGAGCTCACCATCTCCGGCTACCAGCTGGATAAGCTGATCAAATATACCGAAGCGATGAAGCCGGTACCGCCTGCAGCCCTGACGGGTATAAAGCGGGTGCGCCAGGCTAACTGAGCGGGCAGTAAAGCGCTCAAATAAAGGAAGGGTATGATGGCGCTTACATGCAGCAGGAGCATCCTCCACGAAAGCCGATAAGCAGGATGGTAAGCGCCGCTTAGCCAAAGGGTATAAAAATATAGCCAAAATCATAGCCATCAACGGATGATGGGTAGTGTATGAGCTACACTTTGCCGGACGGGAATTTACGTTAAAAAGAATCAATATAAATATCAAATCCGAACCTTCTCATATTAAAACGTAGGATTCACATACTCAAACGATGCATTGAAAGATTGGGTGACAATAGGCACTAAATGCACTAATACATTTGTAAAAATCAAGCAATTAATTAATAAATATGAAAAAACAACTCTACACGCTCGCACTCGCCGCCATTGCCGCGACAGCAGCCATCACCGCAACCGCCCAAACGGGCAACTTCGGCATCGGCACCGTAACCCCCGGCACTAAGCTCGACGTAAACGGCGCCATCACCAACCGCGAAACTGCCGTAGCCGTAGCCTCAAACGCAGCCACCGTACCGGCCAACGTATCGCAAGTACGCCTTACCGGCACAGCTACTGCCACTGTAGTAATTACCGCACCCGCAGCGCCCAACAGCGGCCAGCGCCTTATCATTTACAACAATACGACCGGCGGCTTCGATGCCACACTCAACGGCTACACGGTGAGCAATGGCTATGCGGTGGAGTTCATCTACAGCAATGGCGGCTGGCGCACTACCGACAACGGACTATCTGTAGGCGCTGCCAATGGCAAGTTCTGGGGCCTTACCGGCAATAGCGGTACCAACCCTGCTACCAACTTCCTCGGTACTACCGATAATCAGGCTCAGGCTTTCCGCACCAATAATACAGAAAAGATGCGTATAGGCGCCAACGGCTTTCTTGGCATTGGTACTACCAACACTACTACCCGCCTCCACGTGGTTAACGATGCTGGTGGTAATGCTGGGGATGACTATGTGTTTGAAGATTTCCGTAATGGCACAGGGATAACCAACGGTATGATACAACGTGCAGCGAATGGAACAGAAGCGGCACCTGCAAACCTCACAAACGGTATGCAGCTTGGAATGTTTGGCTTTGGTGCTTATGCCAATGGCGTTTTTACCAACAATGACCAAAACGGCATGTCCAGCTATTATAAAGGTGATGGAACTACAAATTTAGTTGACCTGCGTTTTACTACAACTGGTTTGGAAAGGATGCGGATTGATGAGACCGGTAATGTAGGCATCAACACCACCGCCCCTACTGCCGGCCTGCATATCAAAGACCACCACATCCGCATCCAGCAGACTACAGCGCCTACAGTTGCGGTAACCGCTGCCAATGGCATTACCGGCGCAGCAGTTACAAGCGGTGGCGCAGATGCCCGCGGTAATGTAACTACTACCGGTACCAACAGCGCAGCAGCCAACACCGTGCTTACTATTACTTTCAACGGCACATACACAGTAGCACCTGTTGTTGTGGTGAACGCTACAAACGAGTCTGGCCGTACAGCTACGTGGTATGTAACCAGCACAACCACCGGCTTCACCATCAACATCCGTGGTGGCGGTGCTAACCCAAGCTTCAACTATATGACTATGGAGTAAGGGAATTTCGAAGCTCGAATTCCGAATTGCCTGAAGCGTGATTCACTTGATTAAAGGATTTATAAACTTCCGCCGCCGCCGGCCCTTACAGACCGGCGGCGGCAGAAGATAAATTGAACAACCAAAATAATAGCCACATGAAAAAACATATTTTACTAACCATAGCCATCGCTCTTACCGGCACGGCAGCCAGCGCGCAGGTAGCGGCCAGCGATGCCTACAATGCCGGCAGCCAGGCCTACGACTTCTCGAACAGCGAGACCGTAACCGCCGACCCAACCACCGGCGTAGGCTACGTAGCTAACAACAACGGCGAGTTTTACCACTTCGGCCCTGCCGCCAATACGCTCATCGTAAACGGGCTGTACAATGCCTATGACCCAAACAACAACGGCTTCGTGGGCACACCCGCCACGCCGGGCGTGGATTACTTCCAGGGGCTCGATGGTCAGCAGAGCACCAATCAGCAAATAGACGGCACCGTAGCCCCGCGCTTCGGCATCCTGAAGCTCGATAACGGAAGCTTTAACGACATCAGTATCACCAATAGCAATGGGGCAGAGGTAGGTAATCGCACCGATTTTACGAACCAGTACACTACCACAGTGCGCAGCAACAGCTACATCGGCTCCCTGCGCTTCCTCGACAATGCCACCTATACGGAAGATCAGCCAAGTGATAACCAGTACGTAAACGGCTATGTAGGTAAGATTGGCAACGATGCCTTCACCTTCCCGGTGGGCTCGCAGTCCACCACCGACCGGCGTACCTTGTCCATCAGCGCGCCTGCTACCCTCACAGACCACCTGAGCATCGCCTACTGGCAGGGCGACCCCAACGCCGGCCTCGACCCCACGAACGGCACCACCATGACCGCCGACCCGCACCCCCGCTCCTCACTCAATACCACCCCGCACCCCACCAGCGGCGAAATACTGAAATCCGTAAGCCCCATAGGCCAGTGGGACTGGGTAGCGGTGAGCGGCACCAGCACCCTTGCCATTACTGCATCCTTACCTAACGGCAAAGGCTATGCAGCAGGCCAGGAGCCCAACCTGCGCCTTGTAGGCTGGAACATCGCGCTCGCCAAATGGGAGCTGCTGGGCACTACCGGCACCGTAACCGGCGAAAACGCCGCCCTTACCGGCACTACCGCCGCCTATGCAGGCCGCACCATGGCCTCGTACTCAGCCATCGGCTGGGGCAATATCAGCGCCCTGCCTGCGGCATACCCGCTGCCGGTAGGCCTCCTATCCTTCGAAGCCGTAAAGCAGGATGCCCGCAGCAGCCTACTTACCTGGCAGACGGCCACAGAATTCAGCGCAGCCCAATTTGAGGCAGAGCGCAGCAACGACGGCAAGACCTTTACTGCGATTGGCAAAGTGAGCGCCAAAGGCAGCAATGGCACCGCGCAGGAATATCGCCTGGTGGATGAGCACCCGCTAAGAGGCATGAACTATTACCGCCTTAAAATTGTGCACACAGACGGCACCGGCGTTTATACCCCGGTACGCAAGCTGAACTTCGATGGCATGGCAGGAAGCATCCGAATCTACCCGAACCCCGTAACGGACCTGCTGACCATATCGGTGCCGGAAGGCGGCGAGCGCGAGCTGGCGGTGTTTAATGCTACCGGCCAATGCATGGCCCTGATGACCATTGCCCCCGGCGCGGTAGCCCGGTTGAGCACGGCGCAGTGGGTAAGCGGCCTGTACATGGCAGTGATCACCGAGGGTGGCAGGCCGGTGCACACGGAGAAGGTGACAAAGCAGTAGGTTTCCCCCAACCAACGCCGACAGGGTTTAAAACCCTGTCGGCGTTACCCGGTTGCTGGTGAAACATACCCCGTTGAAGCAAGGCTGTTGCATGCTTATTTTCAAGCCATAGGAATATACAGCGACTTGTCACCCTGTAAGGGTCTTGCAACCTTTTTGATACAAAAAACAGGTCGCTGGGAGATGCTTACAGCATGACAAGTCGCTGTGTATGGCACAATGCAACAGCCACGCCCTTTGAAGGGGTTCCCCGATAGGGAATCTGCGTAGCGGGCGGCGATAATGATATCGCAGCCGTCCCCCGCCTTCCGGTACGAGTCCCGATTGATTAAGAACACGTCCCTGATGATTCGGGACATGTTCCTAACGACCAGGAACAACGCTCCAGTCATCAGGGACGTGTTCCTAATGACTAAGAACAAAGCTCCAGTCATTAGGAACACGTTCCTAACGACTAAGAACAAAGCTCCGGTCATTAGGAACACGTTCCTAACGACCAGGAACACGTACCTAAAGATGAGGAACACGTTCCTAAAGATGAGGAACACGTTCCTAACGATGAGGCAGGGCTGTTGCATGCTAAGGCTACCAGTAGTTTTTTACGCCTGCTTTGTCATCCCGCAGGGATCTTTAATACATAAAGCCTACGGAAAGATCCCTGCGGGATGACAAAGTTTTAGCAGGACAGTCAGCATGCAACAGCCCTGACGATGAGGAACGCCGCACCTGCAGCTACGAACAGCACAAATACCAGTAATATAATCCAAACAAAAAATCCAAACACAAACAAACACAAACACACGATATGAGACAACGATATATTCCTTTCGAAGATGCTAAGCGCGCCATCTGGCTCTCCAACTTTGCCGCCAAAATGCCGCAGTATGCCGAAAAATATCGCATAGAAGACACCAAGCAGCTTCAAAGCGATGCTGCCTGGTTTGCCAAATTGGTAGAATACCGCGAGCAGTTTGCCGCCTTCAGCACGGCCATTACCCAATACAAGAACGGCATAATGGACAGCGAGGCTCCCCTGCAGCCGCTCAGCATTCCCACCCCTTCATTGCCCGGCGAGGCACAGCCCGGCATTTTCCTGCGCGTAGCTTCCATGGTCAATAAAATAAAGGCCGACCAGCATTACAGCGAGGCCGATGGCCGGGACCTGGGCATCGTAGGCGCAGAAACTCCTGCCACCGACCCTGCCACCCACAAGCCGCAGCTATCGGTACGCCCCGCGGCCGGCGGCCACCCCGAGCTGGTATGGAGCAAGGGCAGCATGGGCGCCATAGAGCTGCAGAAAATGACCGATACCGGCACCTGGGCCCTGCTGGCCATAGATACAGAGCCCAATTATACGGATACCACGCCGCTGCCTGCCGCCGGGGCCGCCGCTGTCTGGAAGTACCGCGCCATCTACATCAGCCACGATGATCACTACGGCCAGTGGAGCGATGTGGTGAGCTGCACAGTAGGCGGATAGGATCAGGGCCAGCAGCACTTTCGGGAAGAACAAAAAAGGTAATGAAGCAGTAAGCGCAATACCCGGAACTGTAAGCAAAAAAGCAGCCCCGTCTGAAGCAAGGCAGAAGATGCAGGAGTAATGATGTGCAGGCTTCAGGGCAGCATTTCTGAACCACGGCCTTCAGGCGCCGGGATTTCACCGACTGAAAAGCATCCTTTAAACATTTAAAGGGATAGCTCACCCATTTGTCGGGAATAAGCGCTGCGTGTAGGGCAACTTTATATTGAAAATTTAAAAACAAGACACTTATGCTTGCAATAAATACGCTCCCGATCCATCGCTTTTTGCTCCCGGAGCACCCCGCAGAATCCATTCAGGCAGGCAAGAACAACGCGGCTGCACTAACACCTACACGTATGACAAAGCCACAGGAAAATAAGCTATGGATGATGGCGGAGGTAGATACAGTGCTCAGGGAGCACGGGAACGCCTGGCAAAGCCATCCCGCATTTGTAAGAGCAGTAGCCGCCTTTCGGGCGGAATGCGCCCTGCTCGACCCTGAGATCCAAAACCAGAAAGGCATCAATGAGGCAAAAGCTGCCCGGAAAGGAGCCCGCAGGCAATTAGAGCTGCTGGGGGCAAAGGTGGCTGCCGCCCTACATGCATACGCACTTCGTACAGACGATGATGCCCTTGCAGCTGAAATAAGCATTAATAAGACAGGCCTTATCCGCCTGCGCGATGAGCTTCTGCCTGCTGCCATAGAAAAAATAACGGGTGCTGCTGCGCGCTCAGGCGATCTTATTACAACAGATGGTGCGGGCCCTGAAGTTGTTGCCGCCCTGAATACTGCGCTCAGGCTGTTTGTAAAGCAGCATAGCCTGCTGCGCAATGCCGCGCAGCAGCTACCTACCGGTGAAACGCTGAATATAGGCGCCCACATTGCCAAAGCGCAGCACCGGCTGGATATTATGGATGGCCTGGCCGGCGGGTTTCTCCCCACTAATCCGGATTTTGTGCGCGCTTACCGCAATGCGCGCGCCTCACAGTACCTCAGAAAAGGCAATTCCGATTAAAGGATCATCCGGAAATGATGGTAAGGCGCCGGAAGCTATTAATTCCTACCAAATCTTATCCAGGGCGGTCCGTAATGATCTGAATTCTGCTCAGCCACGTTTAGGTTGATTATAAACCATCAAATTTGCACCTGGCCTTCCCCCTTTTCGGCTACCGTGTACCCACAAATTCAATTGATCGAATAATGGGTATGACTATTGACCTGCAATGGCATACGGCTTGCGGCTCCGTAGGGCGCCCAATGTTTGTAGCATCATGTACCACCTGTTAGGGGATCGTCCCGTAGTGACGACCTGTAAATGATTGTTCTGCTTGTTGCTACAAACAGCAGGCACCCTACGTGACCCGGCCTTAACCCTGCAATAGGGTGATCTTATAGAATGAGGGTACGCAGTAGCCGAAAAGGGGGAAGAGGAATCCGGGTATAAATATTACCTGTCCATTTGGTGTAACACTATTGAAATAATGGTAGAAGGGAACCAAAGAACAAGCAAACAAGACATGGAGCATGAAGAAGCTACCTATCCTTACCAGCATTACGAAACAGATTCACTCAAGGGTTAGTATTGGAAAGATATAGCTGGATTTGAAGGATACTACCAGGTATCGAATTTACGCAGGGTAAAATCTTTGGACAGTCGGATAGCTCATCCATCATTAATTCGGATGGCAATGAATGCGATAACAGCATCGATAATCTTTCTGTTGCAACCAATAGTGAATAGAAATGGCACTTGATTTCTGCCCGAAACCCGCTACAGCATGGGATATGAGCGATTACAAAGCCCGGATAGGAATGGAAGGCCTCCGACTCTGCTTCATCGTGTTTATCCTGCTTAATGGCTCCTGCTCTATTTCCGGTTTCCGGAGTTGGCATATATCTTGTGTATCATTTAAAAATCTCCCTGATTATGAATTTAGGAAATGAAGGCGAAAGCGATAATGTAGAAGACCGCCGGGGCTTTGGTGGCCGGCATATAGCTGTTGGCGGCGGGCTCGGCACGATTGCCGTGGTTGTAATTGCGTTATTGATGGGTAAGAACCCGACACAATTGCTCAATAGTATTAACGGCGGGAGCCCCACTGAGCAAACGGCTCCCCAGGGCGCGCCACAACATGATGAAGGGAAAGTGTTTGTGGCCAAGGTGCTGCACACCACCGAAGATGTATGGACGGCGCAGTTCAGCGCCATGGGCCGTACTTATACCAAGCCTAAGCTGGTGCTTTTTACGGATGCGGTGGAGAGCGGCTGCGGCAATGCAAGTGCATCTACAGGGCCGTTTTACTGCCCGCTCGACAGCAAGGTATATATTGATCTCGGGTTTTTTAATGAGCTGGCAAGCCGGTTTCAGGCGCAGGGCGATTTTGCAAATGCTTATGTGATAGCTCATGAGATAGGGCACCATGTGCAGAATCTTTTAGGAATTTCAGATAAGGTGCACCAGCTGCAGGAGCAATCAAGCGAGAAGGAGGCTAATGCGCTTTCCGTACGGTTAGAGCTGCAGGCAGATTTTTATGCGGGCGTATGGGCGCACCATGCCCAGGAGATGAAAGGCATCCTGCAGGCGGGCGATATAGAGGAGGCATTGCGCGCGGCTACGGCCATAGGCGATGATAAGCTCCAAAAGCAGGCGCAGGGCTATGTAGTGCCCGATGCCTTTACGCACGGCACTTCCGAGCAGCGTGTAAGGTGGTTTAAGAAAGGCTTCGACACCGGCGATATGAAGCAGGGCGATACTTTTGGATCGGAGCTTTGATATTCCGGAATTTTGAGGAATTTGTAATCTGGAATTAGGAATTTGTTATTGGGAATTTGGCCTGTTTGGCCGGATTCCCTCTTTTGTCTTTTGTCATTAATCTTTTGTATCCTTTTGAAAAGCCTTGCTTCTGATAATTATGCCGGGGTTTTGCCTGAGGTGATGGCTGCGCTGGCTGCAGCCAATACCGGCCATGCGCGCTCTTATGGCGCCGATGATATTACGGTACGCACACGTACACTTTTCTGCGAGCTGTTTGGTGCGGAGGTGGATGTTTATTTTGTTTATAATGGCACCGGTGCCAATGTGCTGAGCATGATGAGCGCCGCACGATCGCATCAGTCGGTGCTTTGCGCAGATACGGCGCACTTTTATAACGATGAATCCTCGGCACCGGAAACACTTACGGGCTGCCGCTTCTTTCCCCTCCCCGCCAATGAATATGGTAAGCTTACACCGGAGGTAATTGAAAAGAGACTCATCCGGAAAGGAGATATCCATTATGCGCAGCCGGCGGTGGTTTCGGTAACGCAGGCTACGGAATATGGTACTGTTTATACACAGGGCGAGCTGCAACAGATAGGCCGGCTGGCACATGAGCACGGGTTGTTTTATCATGTAGATGGATCACGTTTTTTCAACGCCGCGGCAAGCCTTGATTGCAGCCTTAAAGCGTTGAGCACAGATGCCGGTGTAGATATACTATCGCTCGGTGGCACGAAGGCCGGGATGATGTTTGGCGAGGCCGTAGTTGTTTTTAATCCTGCGCTGAAGGCTACCCTGCCCTACCAGCAAAAGCAGGCAATGCAGCTGCATTCCAAAACAAGATTTATTGCGGCGCAATTCGAGGCTATGCTACTGGGCGAGCTTTGGCGCAGAACGGCCAGCCATTCCAATGCGATGGCTACACTACTGGCAAAAAATCTATCTGCATTCGAAGCAGTAAAAATTACGCGGCCTGTGGAAGCAAATGCGGTATTTGCTTCCATACCTGAGCAATGGAATGAGCCGCTGATGGAGCATACGCCTTTCTATGTATGGAAAGAAGAAACCAATGAGGTACGGCTGATGTGCGCGCCTGATACTACGGAAGAAGATATTAACGGGTTTACAGCGCGCATCAAAGCCCTGCTGTAAACCCACTGTGTTTAATTCTTATTTAATGATCAGCTTAAGGCTTCCTGCCGCGCCTTCGCTGCCCGAGAGCGTTACTACATAAACGCCTTTCGCCCACTGGTGCGTATCCATTACCAATTGCTGATCGCCGGTAGTATAGCTGAGTTGCTGCACAAGAACCGTTTTGCCGATGATGTCCGTAACCTTCAGCTGCATGCTGCCTGCAGAAACAGCGTGGAAGGCAAGCGTGGCAGATTGCGTGGCAGGATTAGGATACAATGTAGGATGCAACTGCTGTGTTGCATTTCCAATGGCAAGATTGGTGCAGCCGGAAGGCGCAAAATCGATCTTCACGGAAGTGCCGGCCACGCAAGATGAATCCATACTCAGGGCATGTGCCGCATAATTGATGGTGCGGCTGGCAGTAATATTAAGGGTGGATGCAATGCAATTAACTGTTGTTGCGCAGTTATAATCGAATGCGCTGATGATCATCCGGCCATTAAAAGCGCCCCTGATAGCGGCAGCCGGAATTATATAATTACCATTACCCGACAAGCCAAAATTGGTATAGATGACGTTATACGCGTAATCCTGGATCATAAGGCTCATATTATTGGCACGGCCGGTATAGCTGCTTACAGATATGGTAAGGTTTTGCAAGGTGGGCGTATCCAGCAGGTTGCAATCGGGTATTGTCTGCCCGGCCAGGATTGCTCTAGCGCCGATCGTGGCAGAGGCACTAAGAAACGCACCGCCTGAAGTAGCGGTAATGGAATTATTATAGGTGCTGATTGCAGCCCGGCCTACGAAAGGTGTATAATAATAAGAAACAGGACCGGTACAGGTTGCAGGCGGATGTACATCCAGTGTAGCGGCAACCGGGTTTTGCTGATTGGTAGGCGTGGTGCTGGCTAATATATTTGCCGCCTGCGCCGTATCAACCGCCTGTTTCAGTGCAGCATAGGTGGTAACAGGCACATTGGTGCGCAGCCAGTAAACCGTTTCGCAGCTGTTGCGGTAGGTTGGTGCTGTAGCCGTAAGCGCGATGATTCTGGAAGTATTCTGACAGCATACAGGCATGGGCACAACAGGCGCAATACCATTGCCTGAAGCAGGCATTGGAAGCAACGCAGCACTAAAGGAGAAAGTGCAGCCGTTGGAATCTCTTACATCGACAGTGTAATTGCCAGGATTTAGATTGGTGGCATTTTGAGTATGCAGGCCACCGGTCCAGGAATAAGTATAAGGTGATGTACCAAAGTTGCTGGTATCAAAAGCAAGATTGATACTACCGCCAGTAGCAATGCAACTCGTAACCGGCGTGAGCTTCGCGCTCAATATATTATTAAGACAGGAAGCATTGCCAATATTATCGCGGATCAGCGCACCCGGAAGCGGGCCAAAGCCATTGGCAAGGTTTACGCCTCTTGCTACAAGATGGCAATAGCTCATTACCGTGCCCTTCCAGGCAGTGGTGGATGCCGAGTTGGAAAAGGTTTGTCCGCAGGTGGAGCAACCGGTCGCAGTTTCCTGGGTAGCGCAGTTATCAATAGAACCGCAGGTGCCGCCGGTGCCGGTATTCCAGCCACACCAGTGGGTATGCTTAGAACCGAGGTTATGCCCTGTTTCATGGCTTATAACAGTAACATCCCAAGAATAGGTGGGAAGGTTTTGGTAGGTGCCATAAATATCACTGTAGGAATAGGCATAGTTGCGGTTACAGAGCGCATCCAGGTAGCCGAGGCCGCCATTTCCGCCACCGTTACCAGCGTTATCCCTTGTAAGCAGATGCGCAATATCGCCGTCAAAGCCATCATTCATGGCATTCCAGAAAGTCTTAAACTTTTCAAGCGCCGGTGAAGAGGAGGTGGTTGGATAGTTATCGGGCACCGTCCACACATACATTGACTTCAGCTCCATCGCAATCTGCTCATTAGCATACAATGCCTGAAACTGGTTGAACAAGCCTACCACATAGTTCTGTGTATTGACCAGGCTACCTTTATTGATAAATAAATTATTGGCTACTTCCCAGTACACACGCACCTTATTACAGCCATAAGCACGGGTGCCGCGGCCGGCAGCTGTTGCTTTCACATCGTTTTCCTTAACGCCACAGGGCATAGCCGGACGGTTGCGCATATTGCGGTCGTTGTAGAGAATGTAATTGCCGGTGCCGTCCGCTATTTTTCCGCATACAAAATTGCCTTCCTCATTGGCAAAGAGGAGCATCACCTCACCATTGGCAAAAACACTCAGTGCCGCAAAGGATTGCTGTGTGCCAACAACGCTGCCCTGGTAATGAATGCCTGCATTTGCCGCCACTGCATGGCGGCCACTTGCATCGATAATGCCTAAGTTCGGGCTTTCGGCGAGTGGATGAGCACGGAGCATTTCCAGTGTATAAACTTTCCCATCCTCCGTGCGCATTTTTAAGGAAATGGCCTGCGGATGCGCTTTGAAGAGCGCTGTAACTGCAACCGTTTCAGGACGCAGGATCGTTTCCGTTTCCAGAAGATCGGCATGATGATTACCGCCTGTTACAACAAATAAATTTACTTCGCTGAAAGCTGCGCCGGAGCGATGTGCAGCCGCGATCCTGTCGGAAAGCGCATGGCCGAAGCTTTTGCCGTCTTCTGCATTTGCAGTATATGAGCTTAGCAGGAGGAATAACAGGCAGGAGCCAGCAATAAAGAAATAGAGCAGCCGTGCGCCACGGGCGAAAAAATAAAGCATTGAGCAAGATAATAATTCCGGACAAATATCAAAAAGATAAAGCTAAAATTACCCAACATCGCTACATGGCATGATTCTTTTTACGTTCCTTTTTGTTACATCTAAAATCAAGAAAACATGGGAAAGAAACTCCTTGCACTCGCATTAGTTGGCGCAGCCGCTTATCTTTTTAAAACAAAACACGGAGAAGAAATCCGTAAGACACTGGGCGAAAATGCCGGTAAGCTCTCCAAGCAGCTGATGGATATGTACGCCACTGCAAAAGACGGATCGGTAAAGGTTGCAGACCAGGCTTCGGCTTAAAGGCAAAAGGTTATAAATCAGAAAAGGCAGCATCGTTTGATGCTGCCTTATTATTGCTACCCATTTTTCCGAAATTATTTTCTCACAATCTTATCCAGCTTGGCCTGTGTAAGCGGGTGATAATTTTCCCTGTACTTATCATAGATGCGTTTAGCCATTTCCGGTTGGCCTTTGCTCATGAGCTCACCATATAGCGGCTGCAGGAATTTCTGGCGCCCTACCCTGCTCAGGAAGGCATCCATTGCAGGATATGCGGGCTCGTATTTTGCCGCCGCTGCGCGGATGAACCACAGGTCGGCAATTTCGCTGTTGCCTGTTTGGGTAAAGTGAAAGGCAGCATCCAGCGCTCCCATCTGCATGGCATTCAGCGAATCCGGCATGGTACGGAGGAAATACTGCCACTCGTTCGACGTCCATGCTTTGGTGCTGAGCGTTGCTGCATTTGCACCTGCGAAGAATTTGCTTTTCTCGGCATCCACCGCCTTGAACCGTGCACTATTGGAGCGCGGCGTGTTGGCGGGAATGCCCGGGCCGTACACCCACTTATCTATCCCGATCTTCTCTTCAGCGCCCGGATGTTTTTTCAGCAGATTTTCCCGGAGATAAGCCAGGAACTCTTCCGTAGTGATGCTTTTAAAGGCGTGGCTGCTGAAGTATTGCTTCAGGAAAACGTCGAACTCAGCGCGGCCAACCGTTTCTTCCACCAGCCTTAAAAAGAGCGAGCCTTTCTCATAGGGAATGTTGGAAAGGCCTTCGTCCGGGTCGCGGCCCTTCAGGTCCAGCTTTAGCCAGGTGTCTTTGCTGTCTTTGCCAAAATCAGTTACTTCTTTTTCGAGATCCTGGTAGCCAAGCTCCCAAAGCATATCCACGTAGCTTTTATCGGTCATAGCTTCCGTAATCCTCCGCTCAAAATAGACCGTAAAGCCTTCATTCATCCAGATATCGCCCCAGGTTTTATTGGTTACGAGGTTGCCGCTCCAGTTATGTGCCAGCTCGTGCGCAATGAGGTTTACGAGGCTGCGGTCGCCGGCAATAATGGTGGGCGTGGCAAAAGTGAGCTTCGGGTTTTCCATGCCGCCGATCGGGAAGCCGGGTGGCAGGATGAGCACATCGTAGCGGCCCCAACGGTAGGGGCCGTAGAGGCTTTCGGCAGTGGTTACCATTTTGCCCATATCTTCCAGCTCATAGCGCGCTTTGCCTATCATAGGAGTTTCTGCATATACCCCGGTACGATTATCCACGCTTTTAAAAGCTATATCGCCTACGGCTAATGCCATTAAGTAGGCCGGTACGGGGATATCCATCCTGAAATGGTAGATGCCGCTATCGCTTACCTGCTGCGGGTTTTCGGCGCTCATCAATGCCATGAGGCCTTTGGGTACGGTGATGCGGGCATTGTAGGTAAAGCGGATGCCCGGGCCATCGGCGCAGGGTATCCAGGAGCGGGCGTAGATGGCCTCGCTCTGGGTATAAAGGAAAGGATGCTGCCTGCCGGTGGTTTGCTGCGGTGTGAGCCATTGGAGCGCAATAGCACTATCGCCGGTGCGGTAGTAGATGGCTACTTCTTTGCTTGCTTCTTTTACAGGAATTTGCAGCGCGTGGCCGAGGTGCGGCACCGGTGCGCCAAACGTATAATCCGTTTTGCCGCCATCCACAAAAATGCTGTCTATATGGAGGCCATAATCATCGAGCAGGAGGGTGGCTGCTTTGCCCCCATTTTCGATCTGCCAGACAGCCTTGCCGGAGATTACTTTTTGCTCAAAGCTTACGGCAAGATCCAGATCGAGGTGCTTCATGGTTATAGCATCTGCGTTGGAGAGGGTGTGGATGTCTTTGCCGCTATCAGAAGCCGGAGCTAATTGCAGCGCTGTTGTCTGGGATGCATTGTCGCTGCCACAGGATGCGAAAAGTAACAGCGATGCGGCCGCGGTAAGAATATATTTCATGCAGGATGATTAGGGGAACAATATTAATCTAAAAACCGGGGCGGCAAATGCTGCGAATAGATAAGGTGATGCTGCGAATGCCTCCTATAAGGTTACTACCGGCTAAAAGGAACCTACGACTGCCTACTATTGAGCTGCGACCGGGTAAGGTAAAGTTGCGTACGCTGCGGAATATCCTGAAAAAGGGAATTTGGAAGCGCGTTATAGACGCTGCGCCCGGTGGCATCCGCGTTGCAAACGCGGACGAGGGCGCTGTAACGAGTGTAGGTATTCTAAAGAAATCAAAAAATCATGGTAATCAAAAGAATTATCGTTCAGAATAATAACCACATTTCAGGCAACAGCGAATAGTAAAAGCCCAATAGCACCACTTCCGCTAAAAATAGCCCGGATAGGAATGGAAAGCTCCCGCTTTTTCTGCGGGACTTGGAATGGATAGCCGGAACTAATGCTCAATCGGCTTCCGGCTGCTTCATGGCTTCACACTTCCTCTTTCGTCACTTCTGCCCAGGTAGTATGCGCATAGCTATCCCAAACGAGCCATAATAGTATGGCGGAGAGCGCGAGGTACAATACTTTGAGCCACCATACGTGAATGGCGAAGTAGTGCCCTGCCCCGAGGGTGCCGGGAATGGCCAGCGATATGATGCCGCGCAGGAATTTTGAGCCGGCATTGCTTACCTGCCCGGCCTGCGAAAAGGGAAACCGCCTGTACGCTATGCGGACGGTGCAAACGGCAAAGAGGGTAACGTTGACAAGGGCAAGCACAATATCGAGCAGAGAGGAGGCGCCCCAGATGCTGAGCACAAAAATGGAGATGACCATAAAAAAGGGCAGCAGATATTTGACCCACATGGCTTTGAATGCGCCGGCCATCAGGGCTCCCGGCTCACTGAGCGGCACTGCATAATATACCCATGATGCCTTATAGTGCTCCGATTCGGTACCGAGGCCAAGTGCCTGTAGTACTACGAGGCTGCTCATATACAGGAGGATAATGTGCCTGCCGGTGCCGGCGAGGGAATGCCAGGTGGCGGTGAAAGACGCTTCATCGCTAAGCGAAAGAAGGTAGATAAAATAGATGGGCACGTAGGCGAATAGCGGATATATTTTGAGCTTGAAGGGGCGGCTACGCGCTGTTTGCAGCCAGGTCATGAGGAAACCGGCCTGTGCTTCGGGCCTGTGGTTGAGCAGGGTGGCGAGGCGGTTCTGGAGCTTATTAGGCCCGGCTTTTTTTGCGGTGGAACCTGCGCCCTCGCCATCAACGCTATCGAGGCCGCCGAGGTTTGCGGCAAATTGCGGGGCAAGATATTTAAGGGTTACGGCAAGGAGGAGGATGGGCAGGAGCAGGGCCGGAATACTGTAGTAAATGGTATTTGCGGGTACGGAATGAGGATGTATCCAGCTCCAAGTAGCGGCGAGCCAGTAAGATGGAAAGTATTTTGCCCAAGGAAAATCGGCCAATTTAGCATGAGCGATGCGGCTGCTGTCGGTAGCCTTGGGCACGAGGTAGTAGAAGGCAAAGATGGTGATCGAAAAGGCGATCTGGAAATAGCTGATGATATCTTTAAAGCGCGCGGCGGAGGCGACGCGGAGGATAAGCATGTAGATGCCGGTAACAAGAAATAGCGCGGTAAACATCAAGAGCAGCAGCGGCAGCGGGAACCAGAGGACGGCGCGCCAGCCATCCAGAATCCCCAGCGTGATCCACCCCGGAAGGCTCATAGGCAGGACGATGCGGAAGAGGTAGATACCGATATGCAGGATGCGCGAGGCGGTAAGTGTACGATCTGATACGGGGCGCGGCAACACGATGAGCTTATCGCGCGTATCGATGAGCACATTGGAGAAATCGGTGATGAGGGTAAAAGTGAGCAGGAAGAGGAACATGGTAAAGAACAGGGAAAGGCCCAACATGCGCTCCTGCTCAAAGCGGATAAGCGGAAGAATGTAGATCATCCCCGTAAAAAAGGATACCAGAACACCGATAATGCTGCTGAAGCGGCGGTTCTTTTTCTTTGCCTGTTGCCGCCCGAAGTTGAGGGGCTTGCGGTCGTCCATCTTCAGCTTTACCCCGAGGATGGCTTGTAGCTGGCCTACATCGGCGCCGGCTTTCCGCCAGAGGCCGGCAGGTAGCAGTGCGAGGCGGAGCAATAGTTTATTCATAAAAAAAGCAAAGCCGGAATGCGGCTTTGCTTTCAAAAGTAAAATGAATTTGCTTAGTAGTGCAGGTCGATAACGCTGCCGAGCGGAATGGTAGCGGAGCCTTTAAGAATGACATATTTTTCTGTAACCGACCATACGGTTGTTTCAACCGTTCTTGGCCCGGAGGTGGTTTCAAAAGTAATAACTGTTTTTCCTTTATGCTCGTTGCCGAGGCGCTCGGCGTAATGGAGCTCTTCGATCCAATGCTCGGTTTTATCCACGAATGCAGGGATAATCTTGTACCCGCTGATATCTTCTTTAGCTATTACATGAGGCATGATCCTTAATAATTTTCTTTTGTTGGAAAAATAAATTTAAGAAAGATGTGCGAAATATGCAAATACAAGCTGCAGATTTGCGGATCGTTTACAATTAGGAGCATGTTTAAAGCCCACGGCTTCGTACGATGGTTTCCGGTATAAAATCGGGCCTCAGGGTATCGTGTATGGTTTTGCGGCCTATGCTTTCGTAATAGAAGCCGAGTGTTTCCATCTTTTCCTGCGGATATACATTCCGGCCATCGAAGATAGCAGGATGCTTCAGCAGGCTGCCGATACGGGCAAAATCCGGGTTGCGGAACTCACTCCATTCTGTAACTATTACTAAGGCATCGGCGCCCTCGATGGCATCGTACTGGTCTTTGGCAAAATATACTGGCTGCCCGGTCATTGCCGCTTTTACATTGGGCATAGCTTCAGGATCGAAAGCCCGGATACCGGCGCCGTTTTTCATCAGATAGTGGATAAGCTCCAAGGCAGGCGCTTCGCGGATGTCATCCGTTTCCGGTTTAAAGGAAAGGCCCCAGATGGCGAAGGTTTTACCGCTGAGATCATTGCCGAAATAGTTCCTGATCTTATCGCCCAGCACCAGCTTCTGCTTTTCATTTACCTTGATCACCGTATTTACGAGGCCGAAATCATAGTCGAGCTCGAGGGCCGTTTGCGCCAGCGCTTTTACATCTTTAGGAAAGCAGGAGCCGCCATAGCCCACACCTGGAAAAAGAAAGCGCTTGCCAATGCGGCTATCCGAGCCAATGCCCATACGGATCATATCCACATCGGCACCGGCCTTCTCACAGAGGTTGGCCATTTCATTCATAAAGGAGATGCGCATGGCGAGGTAGGCATTGGCGGCATATTTGGTCATCTCAGCGCTGCGCTCATCCATAAAATAAAGCGGATTGCCCTGGCGGAGGAAGGGTGCGTAAAGTTCTTCCATGAGCTTTCTGGCCTTCGGCGATGAAGTACCTATGACCACGCGATCCGGCTTCAGGAAATCCTCTACTGCCACACCTTCCCGCAGAAACTCCGGGTTGCTTACTACATCAAAAAGGCCGGCGTCGAGCTTTTGGATGATGACGGTATGCACGCGTTCTGCCGTACCTACAGGTACCGTGCTTTTATTAACCACAACCACATAGGAAGTGATGAGCGTGCTTAATTGCTCCGCCACGCCAAGCACATATTGCAGGTCGGCAGCGCCATCTTTACCGGGTGGCGTAGGCAGTGCCAGGAAAATGATCTGCGCGCTTTCGATGCCTGCTTTCAGATCTGTAGTAAAGCGGAGGCGGCCTTCGCGGATATTGCGTTCTAAAAGCACTTCAAGGCCCGGCTCATAGATAGGCGTTTCTCCGCGCCGGAGCTGTGCAACCTTCTGCTCATCGATATCAATACACATTACCTGATTGCCTGTCTCGGCAAAGCAGGTACCGGTAACGAGCCCTACATATCCTGTACCAATTACTGCGATCTGCATGAAATAACCCTCTGTTTAAAAGCTGCGCAAAAGTAAATACAATAGCGGTTAAAAGAGGGGGGCGGAATCTTACACGTGCCCTATGCTCATACGGCTGCTACGGCCGCATTCTTATGCAGCACCACGCGGTGCGGAATGGGGCCTGCAATATTGTGCTCGTCGAAAGCTTTTTTCACCAGCTCCTGCACACCGAAATATACATCCCAATAAGTGGCCTGGAGCGTATATGGGCGAATTGCAAGACTGACCATGCCATCGCCTACTTTCAATACGCTTACTTCCGGCGTAGGCAATTGCAGCACGGCAGGATGCGTGAGCATGGCAGCTATGGCTACACGTCGGGCATCATCAATGCTGGCATCCAGCGCTATGGCCATAGTTATATCCACACGCAGGTTGCCATGGGTATTGTAGTTAGTGATGACTCCGGTGGAAAGCGCGCCATTGGGCAGGATGACTGTCTTATTTTCAGGCGTTAGCATTACCGTATTGAAAATGCCGGTCTCCATTACAATGCCTGTACAGCCCTGTGCTTCGATCATATCACCCACTTTAAATGGCTTGAAGACCAGCATCATGACCCCTCCGGCAAGATTGCCTAACGAGCCATTAAGCGCTGCCCCGATTGCTACACCGGCACCGGCAAGCAAGGCGGCAAAGCCGGTTATATTCACACCAAGCATGCCTATTATGGCAAGGAACAGCATGATGATCATCGTTACCCGGAACATTGACAGCAGGAACGTCTGTAGGGAGGTATCGAAATGGCGGGCAAGGAGTACACGGCGGAGGAGGCGGCTGAAGTGCCCGATGAGCCAGTTGCCTACGAGGTAGGCAACCACGGCGCCTACGAAGCGCAGACCATAAGTTAAGGCAATATCTTTAGTGCGCACGAGCCAAACCTGGCTGGTAGTAAGCGCTTCGTTGATCTGTAAAAGGAGCATGCGTTTTCTCTAGAGGTGGAAAGATTTTGTATCTGGCGCAATAGTAATACCGGACTACTTAAAAGTCAATGCCTGTGTCAAAATTTTTAGCGCTATGCGGATGTCTGTCCCGGAAATATTAAGCGGCGGCGCTATGCGGATACAGTGTGGCGCAAACAAAAACCAATCTGAGAACAAGCCACCTTCCAGGGCTTTGGAAAGCGTACTCATTACCGCTTCGCCGCTTTCGAGCTCTACTGCAATTAACAGGCCTTTGCTACGAACTGCTTTTACTGCGGGATGACCGGCAAGCGCATGGAATAGCTTTTCTTTTGCGGGGATGCCGGCCATCATATCTTCCTCAAGGAGTGCTGTTATAGCTGCAATACCGGCTGCACAGCTTAGCGGATGGCCGCCAAATGTGGTTAGATGCCCCAGTACAGGATGGGCAGCCAACGCCTGCATCCGCGCATTCGAAGCAATAAAAGCGCCCAATGGAAGCCCGCCGCCAAGTGCCTTGCCGAGCAATAAAATATCCGGCACAATTCCATAATGCTCAAAGCCCCAAAGCTTGCCCGTACGCCCGAAGCCGCATTGAATCTCATCAATAACCAAGAGTGCGCCAGTTGCCGTGCATTTTTCGCGCAGGGCTTTTATCCAGGTTTCATGCGGCTCGATAACGCCTGCTTCTGCCTGGATGGTTTCTATGATCACGCACGCCGTTTGCTCATCTATTGCATCAATAAACTGAGGTGAGTTATAGTCATAGTGCCCTACGCCCGGCATGAGCGGACGAAAAGCGGCGCGCCAGTATTCATCGCCCATTACGGCGAGGGCACCGGTTGTATGCCCGTGATAGCTGTTATTGGCAGCGACAATCCGGGGCCTGCCCGTAAGCCTGCGTGCGAGCTTTATAGCACCTTCGGTAGCTTCTGCCCCTGAGTTGGTGAAGTAAACAGAATCAAGGCTTGCGGGTAAATGCTTTGCCAGAAATGTAGCATAATCCACCTGTGGGCTTTGTACCAATTCACCATACACCATGATGTGCAGGTAAGCGTCTGCCTGCTCTTTAATTGCTTTTACTACTGCAGGATGCCGGTGGCCAACATTACAAACGGATATGCCTCCGATAAGATCCAGATATGCTTTGCCATCTGCTTCGAAAAGATAGCTGCCTTCCGCACGTACAATATGAAGGCCCATTGGTGCAGGAGAGGTGGGCGCGAGATGCTGCTGGAAAAGCTGGCGGATATTCATAGCGGGGTGAAATTAGCCGTTGCCGGATAAAAAAAAAAAAACTGCCCCGGATAAATATCCGGGGCAGCTCATTAAAAACGGACCTTACTAATAGTTGTGCTTATTTGGCAATGCTAAACTTCACTGCTCTGGTACCGGTGGAAGTAGTGATCTGCATAAAATAGAAACCATTTGACACACTATTGATGTCGGTGCTTACGGTATGAATACCCTTCGTTTCATCACCATTGTAAACAGTTTTTACAATCTTACCGGTAATGTCGGTCATATTGATAGTAACATTGCTCGACTGGTTCAGCTCAAACATTACAGAAGCGGTATTGGAGGCAGGATTTGGGAAAACCCTGGCATTCTGAAGTGTATTTGAGATATTGGTGATAGCAACGTGGGTTGGGGGAATGTAGTGATTGGTGTTTGAATAAGTAACATAATCTGTATTTACCGGGTCATAGTTTGCCCATCCTGCAGACCAGTTATCTGTGATTACTCCCGAAAACGCACCTACATAGTTTACTTTTGTAAAGAATGCATCGCTTGCTTTTGTAGTAGTAAAGTTTGGCGCGAATATTGGTGCGTTATAGTTGGCATACCCATTACTAGTATCATAATTAATGGGATTAGCAGGATTGAAATTACCTCCTGTTGCGCTACCATTGCCCTTGGTATTGTAAGCAACCGGGGAAGTAGAAGTAGGGTGAAAATCCGGGTTGGTAAGATTGAACGGATTCTGCAGGCGAACGCCGTTTTGCTCATTGGCATAAGTCTTATTGCTATTTGCAGATGCAGTAAGATAAGAGAAAGGACCAGCAAATGGAGCAAATGGCGTATTAGTTGCAGTATCTGCATTGGTATTGGTAGGCGTAATTGAGCGCGCACCATCCTTTACATAAACAATATCTTTTGAGCCGCCCTGAGCATTTGTAGATGTAGTAGGGATACCGGCAATAATATTGTTGCGGAACTGCAGGATTCCATTAGCGATATTGGCTGTAGTACCGCCCAAAGTAGAGGCAGACTCATCAAACAATACACCGGCAGGATAGCCAAAGAGAATGCTGTTTAAAATAGAAATTGCTGAGCCACGGCGAATATGCACGGCTGCTGTAAACTGAGGATCGTAAGCGGTAGAGGTGGGGCTTACCAATGGGCCTACCAGTGTTACATTAGAGAAAACAGGCTTCGTTATCTTAGAAGTATCTCCTGCAAGGCCGCTGTTTGTAACGCCGCCCGGCTGATAGCTATCGCTTTCGAACCCCTTAGAGCCGCTCTGGTCGGCAACGAATGGATCGCGAACTCCAACACAAAACTGATTGTTGCCGGTGTAGCCGTTATCGGTATC
The DNA here is from genome assembly GCA_965246905.1 of Chitinophagaceae bacterium. Lineage (GTDB taxonomy): Bacteria > Bacteroidota > Bacteroidia > Chitinophagales > Chitinophagaceae > UBA1952. The sequence goes on along the minus strand of CBDFFZ010000003.1, from coordinate 100,187 downwards.
AAAATCATCATCCCACCCACGGTGCGCAATGAGGTATTTCCCATTTACCGTACCGCCAAACCACTCATAAGAGTCATCGCCGGAATAAGAAACCTGGATGTGATCAATCTGAGTAGCATCACCTACACCGCAGAAAGTAAGGCCATTGATCTCATTATTTGGCGAGAAGGCAATACCCGGAAATTCAATACGAACAAATTGCATGGTGCCACTGTTGTCGTGCGGATCAGTACCGCCATACTTGGAGCGCGGACCACCTTCAACTGTTGGCTCACTGGTCCAGTTTGTGGGTGCCTTACCACAAAGGATCACACCACCCCAGTCGCCATAAGTGCGCTGGCCGGCACCCTGGTTGGAAGTAAATACGATGGGAGCGGTAGGTGAGCCGATTGCGATAATCTTTGCACCGCGCTCGATGATCAGCGAGCCTTTGCTGGCCTTATCGCCTTTAATGATACAGCCTGAATCGATAGTGAGTGTTGCACCGGATTCAACATATACATAGCCCTGAAGCAGGTATTGCTGGTTATTAGTCCAGTGCGTGTTGGCGGTGATACTGCCCGATACGGGAACAGTATTGTAGGCCATTGAAGTTGCAGCCCCGGAAAGGATGACCGCGAGCGAGAGTAGCGCTTTTTTCATGATAATAATTGGATGATTTTGTGATGCAAAAGTATCGGCAGGTAATTACGTCTATGTTACCGCTGCATTACCATAATGTGAACACTTTTTGCGTTCAGACGGCTAACAGCATTTCATTTTGCCATGATATTCAGGTAATAAAAATGCCATTCCTGTTAGGAAATGGCATTCTATGGGTTTAAAACGGCATTAAAAACGAACCCTAATACCGAGTGTAAAATATCTGCCTGGTTTATAGGTAGTAAACGGATTATCGGTGGAAGTAAACTTATTATCCAGGTTAGTATCTTCCACATAACGAATACTTTGATCAAGTAAATTCTGAATACCTATAGTAAGGGTGTAATGTTTAGCAAAGACTTTAGAAAGATTTAAATCAAGGCTGTGAAATGCTAGCTCACCAATGCTACCATCTAATCTGCGACCTACGGCATAAGAGCGAGGACTGTACACATTGTACAATAAAGATCCCTGAACGCCGTTGGAATCATTCTGGTAAAAAATGCCTGCATTGACCACATAATCGGATTGCCCCTGGAGCGGCCCTTTTTGAACTACATCAGCGCCCTGCTCACTGGCATAAGTACTGTCAATAATAAGCTCGCTTTTGGCAAGGGAGAGGTTACCTACCAATACAAAGTTTTTTAGAAATCCTGTATTCAGCTTGTCATCTAGAAAATCAAGGTTTTTACGAGCGTCAATTTCTAAACCGGCTACATAAGCGCTTGAGCCATTGATATAGCTGAACGCCTTATCCTGCAAACCGCCAAGTATGGATTGTTGAATCGGGTTTTTAAATTTTTTATAAAATAAACCTGCATGAATTAACTCTCCAACCGAAGGATAATATTCCCAGCGAAAGTCAAAATTTTGAACTTCAGCAACTTTCAATCCTTTTGCGCCCGGGAAGAAAAATGCGCCATATGTGCCTGCCCTTAAGGTATAATCATAAAAAAAAGCTGGTGCCTGCTCACGGAATTCAGGCCGGTTAAGAGTTTGCCCATATGCAAAGCGCAGAAGCATTTTAGCCGTAAAGTTGTAAGTAAAGTTTGCGCTTGGAAGTAAGTAATTGGTTTTCAGATCCGGACTTACTGTTGCTGTGCTAACTTTGGTTTCGAGCTGCTGCCGATTGCTTTCATACCTTGCGCCGATTAATGCTTTTATATGATCTCCTATTGGTATATTCAAAGAAACAAACGATGCAATGAGGGTATTTTTTGCTGTATAATGGTCAAATCCATCAGTATTATCCACAATTATAAAATTGGATTGATCTCCAACATTAGATGCTTCAAAGATTTGACCTACCGGCAAGCGGAGTAAATCTAACCTTGCCTGGCCACCAGTTGCCGGAATGGTATAGCCCAACTGGCGAAGGTCATAATTTCTATTTTTATATTCGAGATAATTTCCCAATGACAGTTCCACCGAATACTCACTATTTATTTTTAGTTTTTGAAAAAACTCGTGCGAGAAGCTGTAATTATCTTCATTGAGCTTACCATAAAGCTTACCACCGCCTCTGTTTACATCAGGTGAGCCCGAGGCAACGGCAGCCTGAAAAATGCCTGATTGCGGCACAAGTTCAGTATATTGAATTCGGCGAAGATCTGGAAGGTTACGGAAGAGGTTGCTATACCCTATCGTCCAGTTGTATTTGCGGGTATTTTCATCATTATGATGCGACCCCATAAGCTGAGAAGTATAGGTTCTTTTATTTTCATAAAACAACTGATAGCCTTTTAAATCAACGAAAGATGAGCTACCTAATGCAGAATCCCTAATGTTAGTACGAAGGGTAACGCCTGATGTGCCTATCTGATTATACAAGTTCTTAAATTCAATTTTTGAATTTCCGATTACGCCAGTAATGTTATCCAACAGTGCAAGGCTTACTTTATTAATAGATTCCTGATCATTGTAATGATAATTTAGAACAGTTTGATCCCAATCATACAGCTGCTTATTATAATTGGTTCTTGTATTAGCATAAGAGAAACCAAAAGTATTGCCCAGCTTTATGGTACCTAATTTGAAAATGTTAGCGGCAGACCCACTTATTCTTAAATCCGGTTTTTGCTTTTGGGTATTGATAATCCAGTTGTTCTCAAAAGATCGCGTTATGGCACCCACATCATAATGATTTTTGTCAAAATATTCACCCGGAACGGCTGATGGTAAATTGCGACCACCATTATCATATCCAAAGGCATCGCCGCTATGTTTTGGCTCATAATTGAAGTCTGTACCCGTAGATCCATCGCGATAGGAACCCTGAATGGCAAATTTATACTCATTCTTTGCCGGTAAGGAAGATGTATAGATTTTTACCATTCCACCGGCAAAATCGCCGGGAAGGTTAGCCGCAGGAGTTTTAAAAATAAGAATGCGGTCTATTAACCCGGACGGAATCAAATCGAAAGAGAAGGATTTTTTATCAACCTCTGAAGATGGTGCAACTGCATCATTCAGCCAAACTGTATTATAGCGATCCGCAAGACCGCGTATAATGATAAATCTATCATCCTGTATCGTTACACCGGGTATGCGCTTTACAACATCTGCAGCATTCCGGTCCATTGTTTTACCAATCTGCGCTGCGCTGATACCACTTACTACTACCGAGCTCTTTCTAATCTCATTCAGCACGGCAACTTCCGTCTGCGTGCTGCGGGCAGCCTTTACCGACACGCCGGAAAGCTGCGCATTGGAGCTAACAAGTGCCATGTTCAGTATTACCGGCTCTGCACCGCGCACATTAATCTGCTGCGTCTGCTTTTTATAGGATACATAAGTGGCAACAACATCGTAGCGGCCATCGGGCACGTCATTGATCTCAAAGTGGCCATCAATATCTGTAACGGCGCCTTTATCCAATGTTTTCACATTGATAATAACACCGGGCAGGCCGGAGCTGTCCTTGCTGTCTTTTACCGTACCGGTGATCTTACCTGCGTAGGAATTGATGGCAAGGAAACAAAAAATTGCCAGAAAAATAGAACGAAGCATAATACCCTGATTTGATGCGGCAAAATTACCGGACAGGCATTCTTTAAAGGTCCCCCTGTCATTATCAAAAAGTTATGCGTTTATTAAGTTTAGGTTAAATTATTCACTGCCTATGTGTTTCAATCTTCAACGTATTGCACGTAATAGTGATAGTTACCATCATCGAAGCATATGAAGCGAATCAAGCCGAAAGCAGCAGGATGCTTTTGTATAAACCCATAGACAGCATCCAGCGCAATACGCGCGGCGCGCTCTTTCGGGAAATGATAAATCCCGGTGCTGATGTTTGGGAAAGCAACAGACCGGATGCCTTTATCCATCGCAAGCTGTAAAGATTTAATGTAACAACTTTCCAATAAAGCTTCTTCATTCCTGCCGCCGCCATTCCAAACCGGCCCTACGGTATGTATGATCCACTTTGAAGGCAGCTTATAGCCTTTGGTTAGTTTTGCCTCGCCCGTTTTGCAGCCGCCGAGCAGCCGGCACTCCTGTACCAGCTCCGGACCAGCCGCACGATGAATGGCGCCATCTACGCCGCCACCGCCCAGCAGCGAGCTGTTTGCGGCATTCACAATTGCTTCGGTATCCTGCTCAGTAATGTCTCCTTTTACAACTTCTATGATGCTCATACTTTTGCTATTATTCCCATACTGCCTGCTTTATCCAGCAAAAAACGCATAGCGGCTTCGCGTTCATTCGGGATAATACCGTCGAGTATCGCTTCGCGGATAGCCATTTTCAGAACACCTACTTCGCGCGATGGCGTTAAGCCAAAGAGCTCCATGATTTCCGCACCATCGATCGGCGGCTGCCAGGCACGCATCTTATCCTTTTCTTCCACCTCTTTAAGCCGTTCCTTCACCAGCGCAAAATTTTGCAGGAAGCGGCGCACCTTGAGTTTATTTTTAGAGGTAATATCACTTTCACAAAGCATCATCAAGTCTTCCAGATCATTACCGGCATCAAACAAGAGGCGGCGCATTGCAGCGTCCGTTATATCTTCTTTGGATAAGGAAATAGGGCGCAAATGCAGCGCTACCAGCCTGGCTACATACTTCATGTTCTCGTGCAGCGGCAGCTTTAGCTGTTTGAATATTTTCGGCACCATCCGCTCGCCAACAGCATCGTGGCCGTGAAAGGTCCAGCCATGGCCGGGCTCAAAGCGCTTGGTGGCCGGCTTGCCAATATCGTGCAGCACAGCAGCCCAGCGAAGCCATATATTTTCACTCCGGGCGCATATATTATCCAGCACCTGGAGCGTGTGGTAAAAGTTGTCTTTATGCCCCACCCCTTCGCGCATTTCTGCACCGGCAAGCGCTGCCATCTGCGGGAAAAACTCACCTAAAAGACCGGTACGAAAAAGTAAATCGAACCCAACGGAAGGCTTTTGGCAATGCATTATTTTATTCAACTCATCGGTTACCCGCTCCTGCGATACAATTTTAATACGCTCTTTATTACGGGCAATGGCATCCAGCGTTACGGCATCTATTGTAAAGCCAAGCTGTGCCGCAAAGCGTATGCCCCGCATCATACGAAGCGGATCGTCAGAGAAAGTAATATCCGGATCCAGCGGAGTGCGGATGATTCCATCTGCAATATCCTGCTGCCCGGAGAAAGGGTCCAGAAGCGTTCCGAAATCTTCCTTATTCAGGGAAACAGCCAGCGCATTGATCGTAAAATCGCGGCGGTCCTGATCATCTTTCAGCGTACCGGCTTCGACTTCAGGCTTGCGCGATTCCATCCGGTACGATTCTTTTCTCGCACCTACAAATTCCATCTCAAAGCCATTTACTTTTATCTGCGCGGTACCGAAATTTTTAAAGAAATGAACTGCGGGCTTCGGACTGAATTGCCCGGCTACTTTACCAGCAAGCAAAATACCATCCCCTACACACACAACATCCGCATCTTTGGTATCGCGCCCAATAATCTTATCCCGCACAAACCCGCCTATAAGATATGCGGGCATATCGAGCTCCTGCGCTGCGTCTGCAATCTTGCGCAGCCAAAGCATTTCCTGAGGAGTAATAGGAATTTCCATGGGTAGGCAAAAGTAGGGATTGATTTTTGTTGGTTGCTACCGATTGGATAAAGTAGGAGACATCTTCGTTGGGTGCAGTTAATCCCTTCCTATCCAGGGTCACCGTAAAACCGTCTCATTTCCATCATCATCGAGTTTTACGATTTTTGAAGGTGAATGGATCGTTTCCTCCTGCTGGCGGTGCGCTACCACATAGTCAACTCCGCTTTTAATGCTTTCCTCTATCTGCCTGAAAAACGCGGCTGCAGGCTCACCGCTTTTATTGGCCGAAGTTGAGATAAGTGGTTTGCGAAACCGCTTGATGAGCGCCTTACAAAAAGCATCTTCCGTAACGCGGATACCAATGCTTCCGTCTTTAGCAATGGCATTTTCCGCCAGGCCAAGCGCGTGCTCGTAGATAACCGTGGTAGGTGTTTCAAAGCCTTCGGCAATGGCAATTATATCCGGTGGCGGAGCGGCTACATACTGAAGAATATCGCGGGCATCGGCCAGCAACACGATCATGCTTTTCTGCGGCGGCCTGTTCTTCAGGGCAAATATTTTCTCTACCGCCAGCTCATTCGTAGCATCACAGCCAATACCCCAGATAGTATCTGTTGGATACAGGATTATTCCTCCTGCCTGTAGCGCTTCCACGCAGCGCTTTATGTCGTTTTCGAAATCCACCATAGTAAATCAGTTATTTGCAGGTCTTTCGCGCAGCGAAAATGACCTTGCGGGCATTCATTATAGCCATGTATGCCGCAGGGTTTACAGTAGAGTCCTTTATATTCAATGAGCCGGCTTACATCGCTGAGCGGCCCAAAACCGAAGCATTCATGGGTAGAGCAGAATATTGCTGTGGCAGGTGCATTCACTGCAGAGGCAAAGTGCAGGGGGCCGGAATCATTGGTATAATTCATTGCAGCATCCTGCATTAACGCGGCAGATTGCATGAGCGATAATTTACCGCCCAAATTTTCGCAATCCTTCCTGCCCGAAATATTTATGATCTCATTGGCCATACCAGCATCTTCAGGGCCACTTAAAAAATAAATCCTGTACTTATCGGGCAGCGTAGTAATAAGCGCTGCCCATCGCGCAGCAGGATATCTTTTGGTAAACCATACCGAAGATGGCGCTATGCAGATATATGGGCTGCCTTTCTTATATTCCTCTACCTTGTGATAATCTGCTTCTGATGGATAAAGCCGTGGCTTTGCAGAAACAGAATCCGTCAGATCGTCAATGAGCAAATGATTGCGCGCGGTTTCATGCAGGTATTGCGCATCTTCCGGGCCGGAGAAAAAATGATTTGCAGTTTTGGTATAGCACCAGGAAAAAGGATTTTTGTCAAAGCCCCGTTTCTCCTTTGCGCCCGAATACCAGGTTACAAAGCCACTTGCAGCATGGCGGTGCAGGTTGATAACCTGTGTATAGCGCGCTTTCCTTACCTCACGGGCAATTTTCCAGAGGTTCTTCAGCTTATTCTTTTTTTTATCCCATATATAAAGATGGCCCAGGAAAGGATGGCCTGCAAGCAATGCTTCATTACCCTTACGGATCATGAAATCCAGGCTTGCTTCAGGGTAAAACGCGTATAGCTTTTCGGCAATGGCCGTAGCAAGTACTACATCGCCAATAAAAGCCGTTTGTATAATAAGAAATCGCTGCATGCCGCGCGCAAAAGTACAAGCAACCTGTCATTAACGGCGGCTTAACCGTGTTTAACATTTTGTAGCCTCCCGCAAATTGTAGATTTGCTGGATAATTCAGGACTAAAATAAAACGCAGTATTTTATATGAAGAAAATAATTTTTGCCTTAACTATGCTCACTATAACCGGAACTGCAGCATTTGCGCAGGATAAGAAAGTTATGGTAGATACCAAGACTGCTCCTGCTTCTTCGCTCACAGCAGAAAATCTTGCTTTTAAAACCGATATGCATAATTTCGGTAATCTTGGCGAAGGCGACCCTGCCGTATATGTTTTTGAATTTAAAAATACAGGCAAAGAGCCGCTTATCATTCAGCGGGTACAGGCTTCCTGTGGCTGTACTACGCCCGACTGGACGAAAGAGCCAATTGCGCCGGGTAAGATGGGTATGGTAAAAGCTTCTTACGGTACACAGGGCCGTCCGGGCAATTTTGATAAAACGCTAACGGTTTTCAGCAATGCGGGTACCAAGGTGCTCAACATTAAAGGTGTAGTTGATAAGGCTCCGGAAAGTTCTGTTCCGCAAAATTCTTCTATGATGCGTACCAACTAAACCTTTTGTATTTCCGTCTGTCTATATCGTCTAACAAATAATTTAAACACTCAAAACGAACAATGAAAAAACTCGTATTTACACTTGCCCTTGCGGCATTCGGCACATTTGCTGCGCAAGCGCAGGCTCCTGGCCAAACTGCTCCTGCAGCACCTACACATCCTGCTCTTACAGACAAAAAAGCCCCGCGCTTCCAGTTTGTGGGCGGTGAAACCCACGACTTCGGTGCGCTTCCGGAAGGCCCGGATGCCGAGTATATTTTTAAGTTTAAGAATGCAGGTAAGCAGCCGCTGATCATCAGCAATGCAAGCGCTTCCTGCGGCTGTACCGTTCCTTCATGGAATAAGGAGCCGATTCTTCCTGGCAAAATGGGTGAGGTGAAAGTTACCTTTCACACTTCCGGTAAAGCAGGCCAGCCTTTCGACAAGACTGTGTATATCAACTCAAACGCTGCTTCTGATAAGGACCGCTATGAGCTGCACATCAAGGGTACTGTAAACCAAAAGACGGATGCAGCTGCCGCACCTGCCAAGGGTTAATTTTTTAAGTAATAATTTTTTATGAGAAAGGCCGCTATCGCAATGATAGCGGCCTTTCCTTATTAAGGAAAATCTTTGCTTACACGAAGTCTTCCCCGTTTAATTGATTCCGTCTGTAACGGCTTCTTTGAATATCTTTTTCACCAGTCCCTGCAACACACTTCCCGGCCCTACCTCTGTAAAATGCGTAGCTCCGTTTTCTGCCATTTTTTGCACCGTCTGCGTCCAGCGCACGGGTGAGGTTAGCTGGTTGATCAGGTTTTGTTTGATCATTGCAGGATCTATGTAAGGGTGCGCATCTACATTCTGGTAAACAGCGCAGGTGGGAATGCTGAATTGCGTGGCTTCAATAGCCGCCTGCAGCTCCTCACGCGCCGGCTCCATCAGCGGGGAATGGAAGGCACCTCCTACCTGTAAAGGCAGCGCACGTTTTGCCCCGGCAGCTTTCATAGCCTCGCAGGCAAGCTCAATACCTCTGTTGCTTCCGCTGATCACCAATTGGCCGGGGCAATTATAATTGGCAGCAACAACTACTTCGCCCCCTATTTCTCTGCATACCTGCTCTACAATGGCATCATCCAACCCTAAAACTGCCGCCATGGTGGATGGATTGAGCTCACACGCTTTCTGCATCGCTTCGGCACGCTTGGCCACGAGCAGGAGCCCATCTTTAAAGGATAGAACACGATTAGCTACCAGGGCCGAAAATTCCCCCAGCGAATGCCCGGCAACCATATCCGGCTTAAGGCCCGGTGTGCTTTCAAAAAGAATTACGGAATGCAGGAAAATGGCCGGCTGTGTTACACGTGTTTGTTTCAACTCCTCAGCGCTGCCGCCAAACATGATATCCGTGAGGCGGAAGCCGAGCAGCTCATTCGCCTGATCAAAATAATCCTTGGCCATGCTGTTTGTTTCGTACAGCTCTTTGCCCATACCGGAAAACTGAGCGCCCTGGCCGGGGAAAATATAGGCGTGCTTCATTGGAATAATAGATTGATAAGGGCCTAAAATAGGTGTGTTTTGGTGAATGGCATAATCCCTGGAACCGGGACAGAAAAGTTATCTTACCTGCTCTATGAAAATGATCTGTACTATCCTGCTATTAATCCTGCTGGCCGGTTGTGGAATAGAAAAACCGGACTATAAATCTGCACTTTCTTATAAAACGATTGGCTACAACCAGTACAATACATTTATTTTTTCGGTGAGGCAAAGCGCACCATCAGGAGACCTTATGCGGCAGGATACGATCGGACTTTTTTGCTCGGATATGGATTTTGCTCCGAATAAAGATCAGCTTCTCGCCGAATGGCCTTTTTTAACCCGGAAGCCTGACGGCAATTATCGGGTAATCCCAGAATCAAGCTTAGGATCTGAAGAGGGCATTTTGCTGAATGATTCCGTCCTGTTCATGCATCCGCCACGTCATAATTATTTAAAGATCACCCAGTTTGCCCCTTATCCGTACTTTAAAAACCTCAGTAAAACCGGCAATAGCTGGACCTGGGATTTTAAAATTGGTCCTTACTGGGCAATTGACTCTTTATACCCGATCAAAGACCACGCGGAGGTTTTTAATATTGTTTACACCTTCGCAGATATTGCTATATTGCCTTCTAAATATGGCCCGCTACAATGCTATCACATTACTGCGAACAGCACTTCCCACTTTGGTATTTCTACTGCCTCGTACTATCTCAATTTCAGGTATGGCCTCGTACAGTTCTATCTTAAAACCACCAACGGCCAACACTATGATTTTACCCTGATCGAAAAGCTGGAAGGTGTTGAAAAGATGAGCTATAACAAAGAATTTATGCGTGCTTACCATGAGAAAATGTTGAAAAAGCTACGCCAGCCTTACTAAGGCGCAAGCTTAATATTTTATCCCGGTTTCTGCTTTCTATTTACGCTAATATACACTTCCTATCTTGCCCGCTGGATTGCACCATCGTAGGCAGCATTAGATGGATTATTTTGCTTTGCAAGCTGATACTGGCTCAGGGCATTGGCCTTTTGGCGGCGCTCTTCATAAATGCGGCCAATATTGTAATAAGAATTTGCCTTTACAATGCGGTCGCCGAATTCAATTGCCTTACGGTTTGCCCAAATGGCTTCTGCATATTTCCCTGCTTTTTTATACGCCAAGCCAAGGTTACTATATGCCTGCCCGTAAGATGGATTCAGATCTATCGCCTGCTGATAATAAAGGATCGCATTCAGAAAATCGGCAGCATGATAAAATTGCTCGCCGCGCTGATTTAACCCTGCTGATTCCGTACTGGTTGCCATAATTGTAGCCCGGCCGGTGCGCATGCCTGTTTGCAGGGTTGTATAGCTGATATCACCGGGTATCTGGGTGATGCCGCTCATGCGGTTTACATCATACATCTGTCCGTCGGGGCTCATACGAAAAACAGTCCAGAGATTGCCCTGAGCGCCTTGCGGCACGTAGTAAGTGCGCACCAGCGATTCTCCAACATATACAAATACGCGGGCACCGCTAGCTGAAAGGTTGCGCGTATTAGGATTTTCGCGGTCGCTGTAATCATGCACGCTGAAAATGTAATCATCGCCGTTTTTGCGCTGCTCAATCGTTACCGTTTCAGGGCCAAAGCTATTGGTATCATCGACATCAAGGTTGGCCCCATCACCCTCTTTATGCTGGAAGAAGATATGATTACCACTGTAGGCAAGGTGTGCATCAATATCCTGCGGCATGGCTCCCCAGGTAAGCACGATGCGCATGGCATCCAGGTTGTCCATCACCGGGCTGAGCGCGTAGGTAAGGTTGTCGCAGGGGCATTTTGCTACGAGCGTAGAGTAACCGGGCTTTTTAATAATGATTAGCGAGTTGCCATCATCTGCAATGGTAGCGTTGAGCGATGCGCGGCCTGCAGCATCCGTGCGTGTAATTCGGCTCTGCGCGCCATTGTGTTGCATCACTACTTCTGCGTTAGGGATACGCTGGTCTTTTACCGTAGCGCTGAGCACCTGGATGTTTTGGGCATGGAGCGACGAAGCGCTGAGCAATAAACCCGCAAGGGTTAGTTTTCGTTTGTACATAATAACAAATAAATAGGTGATCAATTCTGCGGTGTATCAGCGGTCTTTCATCGCAATCTCCAGCAGTGCTGCCGGGTTGGATACCGCCTCGCTTACTTTCAGGAGCTTTTGCCCGTCGTTATCGCCTGTACCTGCGCTGAAGGTCATTTCTTCCGGTACCGCAGGCTTCTTATCGAATATGGTTGTATAAAGCAGCGTGGATGCGAGGAAGCCTCCGTCATTAAGCAGATGCAGCGTGGTTTCGCCAAAGCGCAGGATATCCTTCCCATTTACAAGGTATTGGTAGCCGTTCCCGCCATCGTAGGCATCTTTAATGGCATCGCCCACACGGTACATGCCGGCATTACTGTTATCCGCAATTACGGCTATTGCATTCTTGCGTATCTCCTTATAAAAACTGTTGAACTGCTCCTTATGATCAGTATAGCTTTCCGGCGATACAGCCTCATAGATACACACCGCTATACCTGGACTATTCTTCCTGATCTTTTCCAGCATCATCTTTGCGGAAGCCTTGTATTTATCTGCCTCCTGCAATGCAACCGGGGTCTTCTCTTGTAGTACTACATAATCGAAATAGTTGCCGTCTGCGTCAGTTTTGGCAAATAACTTTTCTGCCTTGTCCTTGTCTGTACTGTAAATTTCTTCAATAGAGATGCCCATTTCTACCAGTTCTTCTTCCTGCATAGGCTGCTTATTGAATGCACAGAGCTCTGCAAACATTTTAGGGATGCTTGCATAGTAGGCTGTATGGCTATTGCCTATAAAAAGAATGCGTGGGGCACCGGCCGGTACCGGCGCCTTGGGCTTTGGCAATCCTGCATCTTTTACAATGCCCGGAACGGTGCTTTTGCCGGCTTCCGTTTTAGAAGTATTCGTGCCGCAGGAAGCTAACAATAAGACGGCAAAAGCGAATTTCAGGATAGATTGGTTCATTGTTTGAATTGGGTAATGAAATTGAAAAGGTAATGCAAGATAATGATACTGAACAACTCAGGCAATTATGGTCTATCAGCTTGTGTGGAATAAATGCCAGCCTGGAGACGATAACGCCAAAACAAAGGCGCTTCTTACTTTCCAATACAGAACTTCCCGAAAATAGTACCCAGGATATCCCGGTCCGTCTGCACCTCGCCGGTGATCTCACCGATGTAATGCAGCGCGCGGCGTATATCCAGCGAAAGCAGATCGCCGCTGATGCCGCTTTCCATTCCTGCTTTAATATCCTGTAAAGAAGACAGCACCTGCTGTAGCGCCGCATAGTGGCGCGCATTGGTAATGATGGTGTCTTCCGTAGAAATCCCCCCGGCAGATACGCGCTCAAAAAGTATTTCTTTCAGAGTTGCGATATCTTCTTCGCTCTTGGAGCTTATATGGATGCCAGCGGCAAGATCTACTACGATGGCTGCCCGGTTCATTTCATCATTCCAAATGTCCATCTTGTTGTAAACAGCTATCGTTTTATCCGCAAACGGCGCAAGCCATCCATCCGCCGGCTCCCCATTATCCGTTTTATCTATCAGATGGATGATGATGTCTGCTTTTTCCGCATTTGCACGCGAACGCGCAATACCAATATCTTCGATCACATCACCCTTACTTTCCCGTATGCCTGCCGTATCGATAAGGCGGAAGAGCACTCCGTTAATATTCATGACCTCCTCAATCGTATCCCTTGTGGTACCGGCAATATCGCTTACAATCGCGCGCTCTTCATTGAGGAGGGCGTTCAGCAGCGTGCTTTTACCGGCATTAGGCTTGCCTACTATTGCCACGCTCACCCCATTCTTCACCACATTGCCGAGCCGGAACGATTGGATAAGCCCAGTAGTAGAAGCCGTCATCCGGGCAATCAGTGTAACCAACTGGCCCCGGTCTGCAAATTCCACATCTTCCTCGCTGAAATCTAACTCTAATTCTATGAGCGCACTGAATGTTATGAGTTGCTCCCGCATCGCCTTTAGCTCTTTGCTGAAGCCCCCACGCAGGTTGTGCATAGCTGCTTTTTGTGCGCTGCTGCTCTGACTGGCTATAAGATCTGCAACTGCTTCTGCCTGGGTAAGATCGAGCTTGCCGTTGAGAAAAGCACGCTGCGTAAACTCCCCCGGCTTTGCGGGCACTGCCCCGGCACGAATGCATGCATCCACCACCTGTTGTAGGATGTATGGTGAGCCATGACAACCAATCTCCACCACATCCTCACCGGTATAGGAGCGCGGATTGCGATACAGGCTTACTACTACCTCATCAATTATTGCCGAGTTATTCTCCGGATCAATGATATGCCCGAAATGAATAGTATGCGAGGGCTGCTTTGCTAATTTTTTTCCTTTAAAAACAAGATCTGTAAGCAGAATTGCCCCCGGGCCGCTTAGCCGGATTACGCCGATTGCGCCAATTCCGGGCGGAGTAGCCAGGGCAATAATCGTTGGGGAATCCATCATAGCGAACACACAGATTTACAGGACGGCATCCTGCTAAAATTTATAAACGAAACCCAGTGTCATTACCTGTTTCAGCTGCCACCAGCCAAGGCCCGTAGCCGGCTCATTTTTATCTATCGCCATGCCTGTTGCGGCATCGTTGTAGGTATTATTGTACGGAATATCATTGTCGTACATCATAGTAAGCGCCAGCGTAAGCGCAAAATACTTACCCAGCTTTACCTGCACCAGGTTATCCCAGAAAATATCCACATTGCCCGGATTATCCTTTGCCACTACTTTACCGAGTGAGTCTTTTCTATCTTTTGCAAGATAGTTGGTATAGAGGTCCACACGGGTTTTGTACGTAATATGCTTCGAGAAATCGTGCTGATAACGGCCGGAGAAATAAGCACCCAGCTCAAAACGCGCTTTCTTATTATATTCTATGCCAAACGCTCCTTCCGGCTTGCGCGAGGTATAATATCTGCTGGCCAGGGTAACACGGGCTGCTGCCGGCGAAAGGAACAGGCTCAGCGCTCTCCCCTTGCGGTACTCAGCACCCGCGGCCAGCGTGAGGTAAGCAGGCGAAAAACGGTTGGAGGCAGAGAACGTATCAAACTCAGGCACGCTGTAATCAAAGCCTTTGCTGAACTGTGTTTTCAGATTGAACAATGCGGTAATAAAAAAATTAGTGGTATCGATCCGCGAGCCGTACTTGGACGTAAAATCGAAGCGGTCATCGATCTTGCGGGGCACGAAGTGATTGGAGTAGGCGTAGAACAGGCTGTAATTTGCATCCAGCGTATTTGACCATACATGACTATGGTACAGGCGGGTTATATTGCCGCTGAATACGGCATCAGCCTGGAGCGAAGCAAGCTCGCCGCCGGCCGACCAGTTATGAAGGAAACCCTGATTGATGCCGAGCTGAAAAACTCCCCAGTGAACCCAAGCTACAGTATCCTTGCTTTCGTAGCTCAGCTTTTGCTTTACATTGTCCGTTTCGCTGATCTGCGCGAAGGTTGCATTTGCGGCCAGCATTGTTGCAGCCAGGATAAATAATTTTTTATGCATTGGGGGTTGTGTGCTTTTATCTTGTTTGCAAAGCGCGCCGGACTTTATAATCCGGCTAAAGGGCTTTACCGGGGCTTGTATTTTGCAGCCTGCAGCATGGCCTGCGCGTTCTGCGGCTTCAGGATGTCGTCCAGCTTTGCTTCGGGATGCGCATCTGCATAAGCCTGTACGATCCGCCAGCCGAGCCATGAGCCTACATTGCCGGGGCTTTCTGCGCTCATGCCCGTGGCTGACGGACCTTCGGTTACGTAACGGAGGATCTTCTGCCAGTTCGTATCGTACAGGAGCTGTTCTTTAAGGAAGAAATTATAAATGCCGGTTTCATTCTCCGTACACCATTTAAGTTGTGCATCCGTAAAGCCGAAGCGCGTAGCCTCCGTTACAAACGGAATCATCCTGCTTAAAAAATATTGCTCTTTACCGCGCTGTAGCATCATATCAAGGAGGGTGCTGCCTTCGCTGACGAATGGATGATCTTTGTTGTAAATAGCTGTAAACACATTTACCGGCGCCGCCTCGGGCCGCAGGTTGCGGATCATATAATCCGGAATATCCACTCTCGAATAGTTGGGATATTTCGGGCCGAGGTACATATCCAGCCCTATACCTATTATGTTATCGCCATAGGTAAGCGCGCTCCATTTGGTAAGGTAGGAATTGAAGTAAACGATTTTCGGCTCCTGATACTGTGGGTAATAGTATTTCATGTGCTGAAATCCTTTTACCAGCGCCTCATCCATGCTTTTCGTATCCGGGAAAGCTTTGGCAATTGTATCGGCAAGTCCGCGGAAATCTTTGTGGGTAAGATAGCTGGTTAGATTATGGTGTATCGCATAAGCCGTGTCGCTATAATTGCCCTTTATGCCAATTCCCAGCAGCGTATCTGTATAGAATGAAAGAAAATCAGGGTACTTTTGATTTAAGATGCGGATGCCGGTGCCGGGCCTTGCAGTATCGATTGCAGCGAAGTCGGCATCGAGCCTACGAACATTTAAATTTACCTTAATACCAGAAACATCGGGGCCACTACCGTCATTTTTGCAGGAAGCAAAATATACAAGAAAAATAAATCCCGCAAAAAGTAAAAAAACTTTTTTTGGCTGAAAGCCACGCTCAGTAAGGCTTAAACGATAATTCATAGATAAAATCAGGTACTAACCGGCACAAAAGTAAGTGCCGCACGCCATTTTGGAACGAAAATTGCAATAGATAATTGTACAAACAAATACAGCTAATGAAGAAACTTATTTTTACGCTCATTGCAGCGGCAGGATTTGCAGGAGGATTGCAGGCGCAGGAAATCGAGCATGCAGACACGCGGGTTACCGTTAATCGTATCCGCTTCGGCGCCTATGTTGCCCCAAACCTTTCGTGGATGCACCCGACCGCTACCAAAAGTGATAACGGGGCCTATAATGTGGAGAGTGATGGAAGCAAGCTCGGCTTTACCTATGGCCTGATGGCTGAGTATTATTTTGCACGGAACTACGCCGTAGTTACCGGCCTGCAGGTAAACAGCACAGGCGGTAAGATCAATGTATCACGGGCTACTCCGGTGGGGAGTAATATAGATTATGTACAAAAGGCAAATTTTGATTATCGCCTTCAGTTTCTCGAAGTGCCGCTTGCACTCAAGCTGCGCACAGATGATATCGGCGGCTTTAAATTCTTTGGGCAGCTGGGTATTTCCTTAGGTTTCAATATAGGCAAGAAGGTTGATTATGATGTTACTTACATTTTAGGTAGTGATACAACTAACACTCCACGAACTGCAAATGGCGACCATGTAAAACTCACCGGCGGACTTGGCGCAATAGCTCCTATTATGCTGGCCATGAACATTGGCGCTGGTGCGGAATATCCGCTTAGCCATAAGCTTACGGCCTATGCAGGCATCTTCTTTAATAATGGTTTCACGCCGGATGCTACAGACCCGGATAAATATGACACCGAAAAGCTGGGCTATGGCAAAGGCACTTTTCAGGATGGCAAAACGCGCCTTAATAATTTTGCGCTTCGCATTGGGCTGTTCTTTTAATTAAAGCATTTCACTTTAGAGCCTGCATTAATCATGCAGGCTTTTGTGTTTAACAGGAGTTACGCAGGATTCGATGCGCACAAAGGCACAAAGGCATTTAGCTGAATATGTTTCGCGCCTTTCTTGCACAATGTCATTAAGCCTTGCGAAGCCCTATCGTCGGTCCTTGCCTCTACAGGCAGAGCTACTGCGGCCTGCTGTTCCTACCCAAACTTTGTCATCGCGCAGGGATCTTTCGCTAAACTTTGGGTGCGAAAGATCCCTGCGCGATGACAAGGCTGCTGTACTAAACCACTGTAACCCTTAGAATGCAGCAGCCCTCCCCCTCACGGATTCGCACTGCTTTGCCGCTGAGCATCCATTGTGGCATTAACTTTGAGCAGCTCTAAACACTATGAAAATATTCCTTGCCCAGCAGAACTACCATATTGGCAACTTCACCGCCAATACCGATAAAATCATCTCTGCCATCCGTAAAGCAAAGGCTCAGGGAGGTGAGTTGATCGTATTCTCCGAGCTTTCCGTATGCGGCTACCCACCCCGTGATTTTTTAGAGTTCGATGATTTTATCAATCAATGCTTAGCCTCTATTGACCGCATTAAAGCAGAGGCCGATACTATTGGCGTGCTCGTTGGCGCGCCCAGCCGTAATCCTGTCATTGAAGGCAAAGATCTCTTTAACAGTGCTTATCTCCTTTATGAGGGGGAGATCAAAGGCATTATAAATAAAACCCTGCTGCCCAACTATGATATTTTTGATGAGTACCGCTATTTTGAGCCGGCATGGGAATGGAATATCCTGGAGTTCAAAGGCAAAAAGCTGGCCGTAACGGTATGCGAGGATATCTGGAACCTGATGGATAACCCGCTCTACCGCCACAACCCAATGGATGAGCTGATGAAGCAAAACCCGGATGTGATGATCAACCTGAGCGCCTCACCGTTTGATTATATTCACGCCGAGGGCAGGGTGAGCATGGTGCGCCAGAATGTGGCCAGGTATGGCCTGCCCATGATTTATTGTAATGCCGTAGGCTCGCAGACAGAAATTGTGTTCGATGGCGGCTCTATGGTTATGGATGCAGCACAGAACCTTGTGTTGGACATGCCCTATTTCCGTGAGGATCTACAGGCTGTAACATTGGGGCCGGATAATAAATTTACGGACGAGATTATAAAGCCAGCCGGTGTTTTGAGTGTCATGAATGATATCCCGGTCATGCTCGACTCATCGCGCAATATCCCCCTTATTCACCGCGCGCTCATTACCGGCATCCGCGATTATTTTCAGAAGATGGGCTTTCGCGAAGCGATCGTGGCCTCGAGCGGCGGTGTGGATAGCGCTGTAGTGCTTGCGCTTGCTTCGGAGGCGCTTGGCGCGCAAAATGTACGCGCGCTGCTGATGCCCTCACAATTCAGCTCCGGCCATTCCGTTACGGATGCGGAGCGGCTGTCCCAGAATTTGGGCAACCATTACGATACCCTTCCTATCAAAGCCACTTTTGATTGCATGATGGCTTCGCTGCAGCCCCTGTTTGGAGATCTGCCATTTTCTGTTGCCGAGGAGAACCTGCAAAGCCGCATTCGCGGTAATATGGTGATGGGCCTGGCTAATAAATTTGGTTATATCCTGCTCAATACTTCCAATAAAAGCGAGCTCTGTACCGGCTACGGCACGCTGTATGGCGATATGGCCGGCGGCCTCAGCGTTCTGGGCGACCTGTATAAGCTACAGATCTTTGAGTTGGGCGCTTATATTAATCGCAATGCGGAGATCATCCCCAAAAATATTTTAACCAAGCCGCCGAGCGCTGAGCTCCGCCCCAACCAAAAAGATACAGACAGCCTGCCCGATTATTCTATGCTCGATCCTATTCTTTACCAGTATATTGAGCGGCGTAAAGGGCCGAAGGAAATCATTGCCACCGGCGCAGATGCTGCCCTCGTAACGCGCATCCTCAAGATGGTAAACAATAATGAGTATAAGCGCAACCAATTCTGCCCTATCATCCGGGTATCGCCCAAGGCTTTCGGCATGGGCCGGCGAATGCCTATTGTGGGTAAATACCTGGGGTGATCTTTGAATGTTGCGGTTTGAGTTGGGTTGAGCAATAAGTTCCTATACCATCCGGACATTTAACCTTTGCCTGGGTAGGGAAGACAGATGGATAAGCGTAGCGCTTTGGACCAATTATAAACCTCTTTCCCTGAATCTGCATTGCAGGCAGCAGATTGATAAATGATCGTTGTAGCTATATAAATGGCTCTTTCAGGTATGTAAATGGCTTTTGCAGGTATGTAAATGGCTTTTGCAGGTGAATAAATTACGATTGTAAATATGCAAATGACTCTTGCAATAGATCAAATGATAATTGCAGCTATGTAAACGACTCTTGCAGGTGAATAAATGATGATTGTTTGCATGCAAATGCCTCTTGCAGCGCATTAAATGATAATTGTTTGTATGCAAATGCCTCTTGCAGATGAATAAATGATGATTGTTTACATGCAAACGCCTTTTGCAACACTTTAATGATGATTGTTTGTATGCTAATGCCTCTTGCAGCCCTACAAACGGCTCTTGCAGCCAATTAAATGATGATTGTATATATGCAAATAACACTTGCAGGTAATCAAATGATGATTGCAGGTACGCACAGGGCTTCTGTAGGTGAATAAATGATGATCGTTATTATTTAGAAGCTGTTTGAGTTATTGGTTAGGTGAAGCTTCTAATACTCAGCGACATTGCTATTCAGCGGCTTTGTCATTCCTAAGGAATGACAAAGTTTGGGCGAGCTATATATCAACTGAATCCCTTTTTTAATAACTCAAACGGCTTCTTAGCTTCATTGCGTAGTGACGAATCTGTCCGCGCATAGCAGGGGGAAATCCTCCACAACGCAAGGAAGCATCCTGCTGCAAGCCGTTTCTGCACCTGAATATTAAATAAGCTATAACCGGAACAGGCAATTCCTTCCTGCTCAATAAATAACCACGCTTCCCGCTTTTGCCACGTTCCCCCGTACATTAACTGTATAGCTATATGCGCCTGCAGGGAAGCAGGATGCATCTATAGCGTTCTTTTCCGTTAATGGGTAAGCGGCGAGTTCTTTGCCATCGATGCTGTAAAGCTTTAGCAGCACTGCACTACCATTTAAAAGTCCTGCCGGAATATTTGTATAAATAGTATGACCGCCTGAACCGACAAAAATTTTCTCCAGATCAGGGCTGCTCTTTTCTACTATAAAGAGGAATGTGGAAAGATTCATCTCCCAAAGATCGGTTGGGTAGGTATCCGTATTATAGTTCCAGCCGAGCCCTACATAAGCCTTACTGCCCGATTGCGCATCGATAGGCATTGCCCGGAAGCCAGGTATATTACCTGCGGGGTAAAGCGTCCAGCTATTGGTGGCGGTATTAAACACATAGATCAGCTCAAAATCATTGCCGGGAGATACCGTGAGGTCAATATTCATGAGAACCACTTTTTTCCCGTAAGCCACTGAAAAGTGTGACCAGCCATCTATTGCAGGCTCACCCGCAGGCGCGGGAACGGCGGGCATTGCCGACCATGTTCTTGCCACAAGATTGTAGCGGAAATTATCGCCGTGATACAAGCCCAGCGAATCTTCCTGGCCAAGCCCGTAAAACAGCGTATCCCCAATCACCTGCGCAAAAGATCTGCTGCGCGCCATTCCCGGAAAGTCGGGCTGCCTTACCCATGCATTTGTAGCAGGATTATACTCCCATACCTCCTTCAGCGAATGATAAATGTAAGGGTGTGCCAAGCTGGAATCCTGATAATTATTGCCTCCTAACAAATATCCTTTTCCATTCCAGGAAATAAGCGAAGGATTATGCCGGGCTTCTGCGGGAAGCGATGCTTTCTGAATCCAGGTGTCTGTAGCATCATTATACTGCCACCAGTCTTTCAGGGAATACCCGGGGCCATAGATACGACCGCCGGAGCCAAATGTTGAATCCCTGCCAAACCCTACATAAGCCTTCCCGGCAATAACCACTGCCACTGCACCGGCACGCGCAGGAAAGGGCGGGTTAGTTTTATGGGTCCAGGTGTTGGTGGCGGCATCGTAGGCATAGAGATCGCCATAAGTGGTGGTGGTGTCGAGGCCACCGCCTGTGTAAAGTTTGTTTCCCAGCATAAAGCTATAGCAGGCCCAACGCCCCCGCCCCGGGAAGGCTGCTTTAGGTGTGAATGTTTGCGCAGAAACTGTGCCGCAGAATAAGAGTGCGGTGAGGAGGGTTAATAGTGTTTTCATAGTGTTTGGGTTTTGTATGGCCCAAAAGTAGAATCGGGGTCAATGCCCGGCAATCCCCAATTATGGGGGCCAGGGCTGCTCTGTGACTTCAGAAAATATTCTGTTGTAAGCCGGATAAGGCTTAGGGCTGTTGCGTTCTGCCATAAAAAGCGACTTGTCATGCTGTAAGCATCTCCCGGCGACCTGTTTTTCATACCAAAAAGGGTTGCAAGACCCTTACAGGGTGACAAGGCGCTGTACATGCCTATGGTTTCAACATCAGAATATAACAGTCCTGGGATAAGACTGTGCGCAACGCTGTTTAGCGCCTGTTATTCCTGCCTTCACATTTGGCATTGCCACCAATAATCCGCAAATTCATGAGCGCGTATTTGCGCAGCCAATTATTCAATACCATACGGAGATGCTGATCCTGCTGCTGGCCTATATTTTGAAGGTGATTAAAACGAGGCATTGCGACAGGCGCGCACGCCTGGCTGTAGTTATTTCAAGTATGGATTGATGCCTGCTGATCTTCCTCATCCGCAAGCTGACTAAAAAAGCTTTAGCTGCGCAGATGTTTCTGAGCGATGCATAGCAGGTAGCGCCTCACCAAAATTAGAAAGCGAAATGCCCAACAGCCTGATCTTGCTGCCTTCCGGGCCGGTAGCCGCCAGCAATTGAACAGCGGTATCGAGTATGGTTTCGTAATCGGCTACAGGATGCAGGAATGATTTGTTGCGCGTTATCTGCCGGAAATCGCTGTACTTGACCTTTAGCGTTATGGTACGGCCTTTGAGCTCTTTTCGTGCCAGGCGTTCCACTACGGTCTGCGTAATTTTTGCAAGCTCTACGCTACAGTCTTCCAACGTTATAAGATCATAAGGAAAAGTATCCTCGGCGCCCATGGATTTTGTTTCGCGGTGGGGGCGCACCTCACGATCATCGATACCTCTTACGATGCGGTAATAAAAGTGGCCGGCTTTGCCGAAATGGCTTACCAAGTCTTCTTCCGTACGCTGCTTTATATCTGCACCTGTGTGTAAGCCCATCGCAATCATTTTGGCTGCCGTTACCTTTCCTACGCCGTGAAATTTGCCTACAGGCAATGCTTCCACAAAAGCCGTAACGGCAGATGGGCCGATGAAGGTGAGGCCGTTGGGCTTATCCATATCGGAAGCTATCTTGGCTACAAATTTATTTACGGAAACGCCCGCTGAGGCTGTAAGGTGCAGCTCTTCGCTGATGGCGCTTTTTATGGCTTTCGCTATAAGAATGGCGGAGCCGATGCCCTGCTTATCTTGTGTTACGTCAAGATAGGCTTCATCCAAAGATAGCGGCTCTATCAGGTCTGTATAACGGGAGAATATTTCGCGGATGTGGTTGGAAACTTCTTTGTAGGCAGCAAATCTGGGCTTTACGAACAGCGCGTGCGGGCACAGGCCCAAAGCCTGCTTTGAAGGCATGGCCGAGCGAATGCCAAACACGCGCGCTTCATAAGATGCCGTAGCCACTACCCCGCCCCGGCCTTCGGGCAGCCCGCCTACTACAAGTGGTTTGCACTGGTATTCGGGAAAATCGCGCTGCTCTACCGATGCGTAGAAGGCATCCATATCAATATGGATGATCTTGCGTTGCGGCGGATTATTCTGAGCAGGATCGGACAATTTGGGGGGATTGTTTGTAAAGGTAAGATTGGTGAGGGAGAGGGAAGGCTTCGCTCAAAGCGAAGGTTTCCCTGCGAATGAGCCCGCGCAAGGGATAGTAGTGGAAATCCTTTTTTTG
Source organism: Chitinophagaceae bacterium (assembly GCA_965246905.1). Lineage (GTDB taxonomy): Bacteria > Bacteroidota > Bacteroidia > Chitinophagales > Chitinophagaceae > UBA1952. The sequence goes on along the minus strand of CBDFFZ010000003.1, from coordinate 77,053 downwards.
CCCCTTCAGGAAAAAAAGATTGGAACGGATAGCCCGGCCCGAAGGGTGCGCCCAAAGCTGCATTGTGTTTTTTGCCGGTGTTACAACAGGATCTTTTAACTTTGCGCCTGCTAAAAACACGACTAAAATGAGCGAGGCTCTTGATAAGATAATCAGCGAAACTGATGTGCTGATGAAGAAGGCGATCAGCCACCTGGAAACAGAGCTGCTGAAAATACGGGCAGGCAAGGCGAACCCGCAGATTGTGGACGGCATTTTTGTTGAGTATTACGGCAACCCGACACCACTACACCAGGTAGCCAATGTAACCATTCCGGATGCGCGCACTATTGCGCTTCAGCCCTGGGAAAAGAATATGATGCAGCCAATTGAAAAGGCGATTATTGCCGCTAATATCGGGCTCAACCCGCAGAACGATGGCACATACATCCGCCTGTTCCTGCCGCCACTTACCGAGGAGCGCCGCCGCGAATTGGTAAAACGGGTGAATGGTGAGGGTGAGCTGGCCAAGATTGCTGTACGTGCCATACGCCGCGACCTGATTGAGCAGGTAAAAAAATTGCTGAAAGATGGCCTCAGCGAGGATATTGCGAAGGATGGCGAGGCGCGCATCCAGGGAATTACCGATAAGTTTATTGTACTTACGGATGTGCATCTGAAGGAAAAGGAAAAGGACATCATGACGATCTAACTGTATTGGCGCCAACCTGCTTTTTGAAGACTGCCGGCGCTGATGTATGAACCAAGGATCTCCGCGCTATGAACGAACTCCACAAGCATATTCTTCTGCTACTACAGATCCCGATTTATGCGGTATTGATACCGCTGGAGCTGCTGCTGAGCCATGTGCATGAATGGAAGTTCTATAGCTGGAAGGAGACCCTGATGAACATATATATTACGCTCCTTAATGCTGGTGTTGACCTGCTGCTGCGGGGAATTGCGCTTTTGGTGCTCTTGTTTTTTTATCACTACCGCCTGCCGCTGCACCTGCACCCCGTAGTGTACTGGCTCGCACTTTTTTTATGCGAGGATCTGCTTTTCTGGACGGAGCATTTTGTGGATCACCATGTGCGTTTTTTCTGGGCGGTTCACGTAACGCATCATTCCTCGGAAGAATTTAACCTTACAACCGGCTTCCGCTCTTCGGTGCTGATGCCCTTTTACCGCTATATTTATTTTATCCCGCTGGCACTGCTCGGCTTCTCCCCGCTGGATATATTTTTCATGTATGCCATCACGCAGACCTACGGAATTATCGTGCATACACAAGCCATTAAAAAGCTGCCCCGCTGGATCGAATATTTCCTTGTAACACCTTCGCACCACCGCGTACACCACGCAAGCAACATTCCCTACTTAGACAAGAACATGGGTATGGTGCTCATTATCTGGGACCGGATGTTTGGCACTTTTACCGAGGAACTTGCCGATGAGGCGCCGCGATACGGACTTACCAAATCGCTGGAACAGCCACACCATCCTGTGTCCATTGTAACGCATGAATGGAAAGCGCTGCGCGATGATATGCGCCAGGATATCTCTTTTAAGAATAAGGTGAAATACCTGCTGCTGCCTCCCGGCTGGAGGCACGACAGCTTTGCAGCTACCAGCAAAAAATTACAGCGGGATTGGTGGGCCAAGCGGGTGAAACACTGATTTTCGGCCGATGCCAACGCGTAAACCCTGTAAGAATATTTCTTCGTTGCGCAGGCTTAGCGTTTATTTCCCTGTACTCATCTTCAGGATAAAATCAAATTCTTCCTTCTTCACAGCCCCAACCGATAACCGCGACTGGCGGATCAGGTCCATGCCAGCAAGCTCCGGAACCAACTTTATTGCAGCCAGTGATACTGGTTTTTTCAGCGGCTTTACAGGTTTGAAATCCACTACAACCCACGCCGGATCATCGGTTGTCGGATCCTGGTAATGCTCTTTGGCAACTTCTGCAATGCCTACAATTTCCATTCCTTCATTGCTATGATAGAAGAAAACCCTATCGCCTTTTTTCATGGCCTTCAGGTTATTGCGCGCAGTATAATTGCGCACACCATCCCAGTGCGTACGGCCATCCTGTACCAACTGATCCCAGCTGTATTTGAAGGGTTCAGATTTTATGAGCCAGTAATTCATTGCTGATCTATGATTTTGGATTTATAGTTTTGGCATTGTTAGCTTCATATAGTTTGTGGCTTCTGTCCCCGGGCTAAACCACGGGGTTAAGGAGGTCTGGTTATTGGCTAAAGCCGGAGAAACATAAAACCTGCACGAAGCTAACAATGCCCTATTTTTTTTAGAATTCCCGCATCAGCAGGGCTTCGGCCAGGTTTTTCAATGGCTCCTTACGCGAACTTATGACAGCAATTTCTTCCAACCCCGCAAAGGCTTTGGCCGAGTATTCCTGCACAGCGGTACGGCAGGCATCCTTTGCTCCTGTATCTTCAAACAGCGTGCATAAAGCAGCAACCTTTCCCGGATCATCACCATCCAGCCAACGATGGAGTGCGGACTTTTGCTGATCATCTCCGTTCTCCAACGCTTTGATCAGGAGGAAGGTTTTCTTGTTTGCTTTGATATCGCCTCCCGCCTGCTTGCCCAGTTTTGCTGCATCGCCGAAGGCATCAAGATAATCATCCTGCAATTGGAAAGCAATACCGAGATTTCTGCCAAAAGCATAGAGTTTGTCCGCATTACCTTCCATAGCTCCGGATATGAGCGCACCCATCTTCAGGCTACAGGCAAGCAAAACGGATGTCTTCAGTTCTATCATCCGGATATAATCAGCAATGCTCACGTTGGCAGACTGTTCATAATCCATATCCAATTGCTGGCCTTCGCAAACCTCGATAGCTGTTTTGTTGAACAACCGGAGTACGGGCTGCAAATGCTGTGAAATGTTGTGCAATTGGCTGTATGCTGCAATAGATAAGACATCCCCACTGAGAATTCCCGCCGTGAGACCATATTTTTCGTGTACCGTGGACTGCCCACGCCGCAATGGTGCCTTGTCCATAATATCATCATGAATGAGGGTAAAATTATGGAAGAGCTCCACCGCCATTGCCGCATGCCAGGCATCAGGATGTATATCTCCAAAAAGCTCTGCGCCCATGAGACACAGCACCGGCCGCACACGCTTGCCACCGAGTGTAAGCAAGTAGCGGCAGGGACTGTATAAACTTTCAGGATGCTGCGGGAAGATCGTCTGCATGGCGAGCCGGTCTTCAAACTGCGCAGTTAGTTCTGGGAAGGAAAACATTTATTAGTAAGGTGCGTTGTGTAGCGGGAGCGGAGAATGATCTAAGGCTTTTTTTCCTTCCGGCCCGATGATGAAGGTCTGCCCGGCTTGCCTTTCGGCCTATCGCCGGAGCTTCGCTTCTCCCGCGGTTGTCCTTCCTCTGCGCGCTTGGGCATACGTTTTGGCGGCTCTGCAAGCGCAAAGTCGATCTGCTTTCTCTCAAGGTTCGCGCTTGCCACTTTTACTTTTACATTATCGCCAATCTGGAACTTCATGCCGTTGTAGCGACCAACAAGCATATACTCGCTTTCCATAAAAGTAAAATCGTCATACTGCGAAAGCTCTACCATGCTTATCATGCCCTCGCATTTATGTGCTACAGTTTCTGCCCAGAAGCCAAAGGCCGCTACGCCACTGATCACGGCATCGAAATCCTCACCTATGTAATCCTGCATAAATTCTACCTGCTTGTACTTATTGGCGCTACGCTCTGCCTCCATAGCACTCCGCTCCTGATCGCTGCAATGGCGGCATTGCTGCTCCATATTTTTTACGGGCCTGATGTCTCCATCTAAGCATTCCTGCAATACCCGGTGCACGAGTACATCGGGGTAGCGGCGTATGGGTGAGGTGAAGTGGCAATAGTTCTCGAATCCTAATCCATAGTGGCCAATATTTTCGGTAGTGTAAACGGCTTTAGCCATTGTGCGGATGCCCAGGCTTTCCAGTACATGCTGCTCGGGCTTACCCTGTACGCCTTTCAGCATTTCGTTGAAAGAAATGGCAATATTTTCCGGCGTGCTCATGTTGAATTTATAGCCAAAGCGCGAAGCAAAAGCTGCAAAGATCTCCAGCTTGGACTCGTCAGGCACATCATGCACTCTGTACGGGAACGGTACAGGCTTTCCCTTTACTTCCTTCTCTGCAACAAACGCAGCAACGGTGCGGTTGGCCAGCAGCATAAACTCTTCAATGAGCTGATGCGCCTCCTTGCTTTCCTTTACGATAATGCCAATTGGCTTTCCGGTTTCATCCAGCTCAAACCGCACTTCCTGTGAGGAGAAATTAATAGCTCCCTTCTTAAAGCGGGCTGCACGCAGATTCCGGGCAATTTCATTGAGCGTAATAATCACCTCCTTATGGTCGCCGTCTGCTCCTTCAATTATTTCCTGCACCTCTTCATAGCTGAAACGGCGCTGAGAGCGAATGATCGTCTTGCCGAGCCAGTAATCTTTTACCTTACCTGTTTTGCTTATTTCAAAGATCGCCGAGAAGGCATATTTATCTTCATCGGGCCGCAGAGAGCAGAGGAGATTGCTCAGGTGCTCCGGCAGCATCGGGTTAACACGGTCGGGCAAATACACACTCGTGGCGCGCAGGTAAGCTTCCTTATCCAGCGGCGAATCCTTCTCAACAAAATGGCTTACATCGGCAATGTGTACACCTATCTCATAGCCACCGCCTTTAAGCATCTTAAAGGAAAGTGCGTCATCAAAATCCTTCGCATCCACGGGGTCAATGGTCATCGTCAACAATCCACGTAGATCCTTCCTGCGCTTTATTTCGCTCTTATCGATGGCATCGGTAAACCTGGCTGCTTCTTCCAGCACATCATCCGGAAATTGCAGGGGGAACCCGGCATCTATCAGGATGCCTTGCATAGCGCCTTCATTCACGCTTTCATTGGTCAGGATGCTGGTTACCTCACCAATCGGATTCTTTGCCTTGGGTGTCCATTCTACGATTTTTACAATCGCTTTATCACCATTTTTACCCTCGTGCAGCAGATGCAACGGTATAAAAATATCCACCGGCATATTCTGCTTATCCGGTATCAGGAATGCGAAATGCTCCTTTACCTCCAGCCTGCCGCTAAACTCGGTCTGCTTTCTTGAAATCACCTCTGTAATGCGCCCTTCCTGCCTTCCGCTCTTGCTTGCTTTTGTTACTTCCACCCGCACCTCATCGCCGCTGAGGGCTGTATTGAGCCGTTCGGGGTGAATTAAAATATCGCGCTCCATACCTTCCACTTTTACAAAACCCATCCCTGTGCGCACTACTTCCAGCTTTCCTTTCAGTGTATCAGCAGCATATTCCTTATGCTTGTCCTTATTTTTTCCTCTTGCCATAATTGATTTACTAATCGGCGATAAAAGTATAAAAAGCCGCGCCAAGTATGCCGTATTAAGTTTGGGGTACCGGCTGAAGGATGGCTATTGAGCTTGAGTTGCAACCGAAGGTTAGTTCTAATTACCTTTCCAGTCTGCGTATATGATAGACCACGGATTTAAATGATTGAGCGGATCAACGCAGATTCCAACTTCATCCAACAATCCTCCAACGCGAAGCTTCCAACATATCCAACGGCAAAGCCTTTTACATATAATTACCTCCTTCCCAAAACCGTATAACCTATTTTTGCAGCCATAACTCCCAACACATCTAAGGCTGAAAAGGTTTTTTAAAATATTGCGCAATACGGTGCTCATACTGCTGGGCCTTATTGCTGTGCTTTTAATTTCCGTAAATCTAACGCCCGTACAGAATTTTCTTGCCAGGAAGGCTACAGAAACCCTTTCGCGCAAGCTGAAAACAACGGTAAGCATAAGGCATGTGCGTGTGGATTTTCTGAACCACCTGCTGATACAAGGGCTTTATATTGAAGATCATAATAAGGATACTTTGCTCTATGCCGGCGAGGCTACAGTAAAGATCACGGACTGGTTCTTTCTTAAAAAAGACAAGCCGGTACTTACTTACATCGGCCTGCAAAACACTTACAGTCATCTTTACCGAGCGGCAACTTCCAAAGCCTGGAACTATCAGTTTGTGCTCGATGCTTTCGACAACGGCAAAAAAGACAAGACCAAACAACAGAATGAATTTGAGCTTGATCTTAAAAAAGTGGACCTCAGAAACGTACGCTTCCACATGGATGATGCGTGGGGCGGCTCCGATATGGATTTCGACATTGGCAGCCTTGCATTGAATGGCAAAGATCTCGACCTGAAAAAAAAGATGATCGACCTCAGCAGCATCAGCGTAGATAATACGCAGATTGTGATGCGCGATTACAAAGGCGGCAAGCCATCAGACCTAAATAGAAAGAAACGTATTTTAGCTATTGATACAACCGCTTTTAATACGGATAACTGGGCAGTGCGCGTTGGCAGTATTTCTTTATCCAACTGCGGATATAGCCTTACTTCATCCGACTCAAAAATCATCCCGCGGGAGTTTGATGCGGAACATTTGAAAGTAAGCGGTATCACCATTGATGTTGCCAACTTCAGGATCGACAAAGACACGATTACCGCGCACCTTAATAAACTTACCGGCAGGGAGCGCAGCGGCATCGCTATTACTGAAGCGAGTGCGGATGTAAAAGTATCCCCCAATATTTCAGAGCTTAAAAATCTTGTCCTTAAAACTGACAAAAGCACCATTGGCAATTACTATGCTATGCGCTATGAGCGCTTCCCTGACTTTCTTGATTATATCCATAAGGTAAAAATGGACATGATACTGGATAAATCCGTAATCAGCGGTGATGAGGTAGGTTATTTTGCCCCGGCTGTCCGCCGGTTTAACGCCGTGATAAAAGCAAGTGGCAATTACCACGGCACCGTAGATAGTATTTACGGCGAGAAAATGCAGCTAACAGATGGAACCAGTATCATGCAGGGCAGCCTTGTGATGATAGGCCTGCCTGATATAGACAAGACTTTTATCCACTATACCAACGGCACCATTGCAACAACCGGTGAAGCAGTAATGCGCTATGCACCTGCCCTGCGCAACAACCCTAATATTGATCTGGCCCGCCTAAGCTATGTTCATTTCAATGGCGGCTTTACCGGTTACATCAGCAACTTCGCGGCTACAGGTACTGTGCAGACCAACCTCGGCAATATCACCTCCAATGCAAAGCTAATGCTCCCATCACTCGATGCACGGAAAGCTGTTTATGCGGGTACGGTTGGCGCTGCAAATTTTAATCTTGGGGTGCTGCTGCGGCAGCCTTATCTCGGCAATATAACTTTTAAGGCGGATGTTTCGGGGAATGGATTTGATCCGGAGGCGGCAGGAGGCGTCAAGATAAAAGGTTTTATCAACAAGCTCGGCCTCAATGGCTACAACTACAGTAATATTACAGCGGAAGGCGTGCTGGCAAGCAAAAAATTTGATGGGATGATCCTCGTGGATGATCCGCATCTGGCGCTCGCATTCAATGGTTCTGCAGACTTCAGCGGGGCGCAACCTGTAATTCTTGCAACTGCAAATCTATTGAAGAGCGACCTGCAAGAGCTGCGGCTCGTGCAGGAACCTATAAGTGCCGCTGCCGATTTTGACCTCAATACTACCGGCAGCACCATTGATAATTTCCTCGGCTCCGCCAAGCTCTATAATATAAATCTGCTTCGTGGCACCCACCGGGTAGATCTGGATTCTATTACGCTCAATGCAGTTAATGCAGATGGTGGCAAGATGCTTACGATTGCGAGCAATGCAGTATCAGCACACATTTTTGGCAACTACCAGCTGTCACAGCTTCCCTATTCCGCACAATATTTTATCTCAGGCTACCTGCCCAACTACATCAAAAAGCCGAAGCAGTATGCACCGGATCAGGACCTGACTTTTGACATTACTACCCGGAGGATTGACAGCTTATTATCGGTAATTACCCCGGAGGTAAGCGGGTTTGATAACAGTGTGTTCATCGGCTCTCTTAATACCACTTCCCAGCGGCTTAGCCTTTCAGCAAAAGTGCCTTATGCAAGGATTGGCAATATGCGTATTCACAATGTAGGCATTGATGGGAATGGCAATTTCCGCAGCATGACGCTTAGCGGCAATGCTGCCAGTTTTGTAGTAGGCGATACGCTCCTTAATATATCGCTCGATTTTAAAACGACGGTTGGCAATGATTCTGTAGGCTTCAATATTACGACTTCCTCGCCCGGCCGCTATGGCACGGCTACACTGAATGGTGGTGCAGTTGCTACAGGCGATTCTCTTTACCTGACCATGCTCCCTTCAGAAGTTTACCTGAGCCAGAACCGCTGGGAGATCAGCGGGGGCAGCCGGGTGGTGGTTGCAAAAAATTACCTTTCAATAAATGATCTCTTCCTTACATCCGGCCTGCAGAAAGTGGCTATTTATACTGAAGATGAAAAGACGGAGAAGAGTATTCTTGTATCGGCGGAAAACATTGACCTTGCCCAGCTGAGTGGTATTGCAGGCTTCACTGATTATCAACCCGATGGGCGGCTGAATGGCAATGCCCGGATTGATCATATTTTTGATGCGCCCGAGATAAAGGCAGACCTGAAAGCTACAGATGTAAAGCTGGGAGTGGATACTATCGGCACTATTTTCCTGTCGGGCAATTACGATGATAAAAAACACCTTGTAACGCTTGGCGAAGGCAGTGGCATATTCCGCGACGGCGCATCTGTTACAGCTGCCGGAACAATGAGCTTTGATAGCACGAGCCGCCAGCGTCTTGCAGGGAAGATAGTGCTGAAAGATGCTCCGGTATCATGGGTCGGCCCCTTTCTTGATGGGCTGGCCAGCAAGCTTGGCGGCACCATAAGCGGGAGTATAAACATTGCTGGCAGCGGGCAGGCACCGGATATTGACGGCAGCGTTGCCCTGCGCAATGCAGCATTTAAAATTGATTATCTTGGTACTTCTTACACCATTCCTGCGGCTACAGTGGGCATTACCAATACTGCCTTTGACCTGAGCTCAGTAAGCGTTTACGATACGCATAGTAACAAAGCCGTTCTCTCCGGCAGGATCATGCACGATCGCTTTCAGAATTTCCGGCTCGCGCTCCAGGTAAAGTCCAGCAAGCTGGAGGTACTTAACCTTAAAGATTATGAGAATGAGGCCTTTTACGGCAACCTAACTGCAAGTACGCAGTTAAGCATTACCGGCCCTATAAATAATCTGCGGATGGAGATCACCGCTTCACCGGCTGAAACCTCTCACCTTTACCTGCCTCTGAGCTCCGGCAATACGGTAGGCTCTTACCGCTATGTAACTTTTAAGCAGTATGGGGCAGACCAGGTGATTGATCTGGGCAGCAAAAACAAGCTTACACTTAATATCACGGCTTCCTTAAATCCACTGCTGACGGTTACCTTAATTATCGATCCATCTACCGGCGATCAGATCAATGCCCAGGGCACCGGCAGCCTGCGTATGGAAATGCCTGCTGGCAACGATCTCAAGCTTTTCGGCGTTTATAATATTGATGAAGGCGACTATACTTTCACCTTCCGGCAGTTGTTTTTCAAGCGGCAGTTCCGCATTAATTCCGGCAGCAGCATACAGTTCAACGGGCCTGTTGCACAAACCAATCTTGATGTAAATGCTACTTACCGCACCCGTGCATCGCTCTATGATCTGCTGGATGAAAAGGAAAAGGAAAGCTCTTTCATACCGCAAAGCGAGCTCTCCGATACGAAGCGGATGCAGGATGTGAATGTGCTCCTGCATATGACTGGCAAACTCACCGCATCCAACCTTTCCTTTAAGCTGGAGCTGCCCGAAAAGCGCTCCGTTGGCACCTACGCTTATACCAAGTTCGACCGCATAAACAATAATGACCGTCAGCTTTTCGACCAGGTTGGCTCACTCCTGCTCATCGGCTATTTTATTCCGCCGGAAGGCATTGCCGGATCTACGGCTGCTACCGGCGCCATCAACAATATGAGCGAAATTATTTCTACCACTACCTCTACGCAACTCACCAACATCGTCAATAAACTTCTGGGAGATCCCAAGCTTTCCATCGATCTTAAATACAAGAATTACAACCTCAGCGATGGCAATACAAATCCGCTCAACCGGAATGAGGTTAAGCTCGGCCTGCGGCAGAATTTCCTTAATGACCGCCTTGTGGTAGAATTGGGCAGCGCTTATGATTGGGGGCGGCCAAGCACTGCCGCAACGGCCAACAGCAACTTTAACCTGCTTAATAATTTCCGGGTGCAATACCTGCTTAATAAGGAAGGCCGCCTTCGCCTTAATGGCTTCCGCACTTCCGATTATGATGTGCTCCTCGACAATGGCCGCAACATTACCCGCGCGGGCCTCGGCATTTCCTGGCGTAAGACGTTCGATTCTTTTGAAGAGTTCATCCATTCCTCGAAATACTACCAGCGCAAAAACGACGAGCTGCGTAACCTGAATAATAATCCGGTGGATTCCGCCGGCCTGAAGAAAGTAGTAGGCACGGAATAAAGGCTTTGGCCGGATAGTAAACTGCCTATGGCCAATAGCTCACTTTATTCAGGTGCCTGTTGCCGCATTGAACGCCCCTTCCCGGCAAAGTTTAGCGGTTCAATTTGTACTATTCGGGGGTAATGGAAGCCCCTGCTTTTCTGCGGGGCTGGAATGGGTGGCCGGCACCCAAAGATCAATCGGCTTCCACCGGCTTAATGGCATCCAGGCTTCTGTTTTATTTGTTCTGTAAAAAGTGTCCCACGCCCTTGGAGGCGTGGGACACTTCGCTACGTACGCACTGTTTAAAACCAGCCGCCCATGGTAAAGCCAAAGGTAAAAAGCGGCTTTGTTTTGCTATAGCCTGTTATATTATTGGCATAATAGTAATTGCCATTGCTATCCGGCAGCTTGCCTATATCCAGCCGCTCAGACGATATATGCCTTGCGCCGAGCCCAACGCTCCAACCAACGGCGAGGTGACTGCCCGTTTGAAAATGGCCGCCGATATTGATGGTAAAATCGAGGCAGTTCATGTGTTCATTTACCTTTTCTTTTGTGTGTGGTATATCGCGGTCGTCATAGTTTGAATAATAATTGTCCGCCTGCTCTGTAATATCTGCCTTTTGTGCTTCGAACTGGTAGCTCTTGTATTCCAGCATGGGCGATACATACGCGCCGTTCATCAGGTCATCGGGATGGAAATAGACTTTCGGAGCGATAGAAAAATAGGGCCCGATGAGCGTTTTGCGGAACTTATAATTCTCATAATGATCCTCGACATCATCGTTGCCTTTAAAGCGGTCGCTGTTGTCTTTACCATCATTCCAAACGAGCATGCCAAAATCGTTGAGATAGCTACGCGAGGTAAATCCGGCACCTATCTGAACACTGAAATGACTGCCAATGGCGCGCTCAAAATATACAGGTGTATAACCGTTGATCCAGGAAACCAGCCCTATTGTAACGGAGTTTTTTCCGTTAACGCCCGTATGCCGTTTATGTGAGGAAGATGGCCCGTCGTGGGACTCGAAGGTGATCATTTTCTGTGCGGATGCTGCCCCGCTATCGCCAAGCAGCAGCATTGAAAGCGCAAGGGGAATCAAAAACTTTTTCATAAGGGGGGAAGGTTTATTCAAAGGTTACAAGGGCAGCCTGGCTTTCGCGGTGTTTCGCACGGCCACGTACGATCATCTGGTTAAAATCCACCTGGTCGAAATCAGCAACAGTGAGGGTCATCTTCTCCTCGCGCACATCGAATACTTTGGATTTGGTCACATTGCCGGCTTCATCGATCTTTACGGCCATCAGCACGCCGCCTCTGCCGTCCACATGGCCCTTCGGGGTTTCTTCCTTTGTAATGTCCAGGTTCTTCATATTGTCCATAAAGAAGAGGTAGGAATCTCCTTTATATCCGAATTGCTTGAACGACATGCCGCCGGCAGAGGCCTTCGTTGGGGTAATGGATACGCCAAACATACTGCCGCCGCTCCCGCCTCCATCAACACGGCTTTGGGATTTTGGTATTTTCCTTACCCACTTCAGTTCGCCGTCTGCGCCTATGTTCATGGCCATGATATCGTTATAATAATAAGTAGTTCTTGAGTTCGATGATCTGCCCATGCCAAAACCAGTGCCGTAGCCACTACCATAGATTGTAGTGGTAGTGATACTGAACTGCTCTTCGCCGTATATCTGCATGGTGCCATCGCTTTTGAGCGCAATAGTATGCAGCCGGAGGTTGGCATCTTCCACACCGTCTCCTTTTTCTTCCTTGCGCTCCATGCGGCGCCTGGTGCGGGCGGATTCATACTGGCTCATTACACTGGCAGGGAAAGGATAAATGCCTTTTTTCAAGGGCGTAAACTCATTGTTCGCCTCATCAAGCTTCAGGATAAAAACACCATCCGTGCTGCCTGAATTCCGCCTGTTGGTATAGTAGCCGGCAGCCACAATATTACCTGTAGCATCCTCCACAATGTTGGCTGCATTTACAAACTTATCGGTAAAGCGGAAGGGGATTTTAGCAACCTCGGGCTTATCGGCCGACCAGCGCAGTATCTCGAAATGATAATTTGGGTGCTTTCGATCTCTGGAGCGGAGCTCATCATAAACCTTGGCAAGCATATATACATTGCCCCGGCTATCCACCTGGTAATCGCCGTTATCCATGCGCTCTTCGGTATAAGGCATGCGGGCTTCGCGGCCCCAAAGCTGCTTCATATTATTATCGAATACGTAGAAGCCCATCACATCGGTGCTCTTGCTGTCGTCTTTCTCTACAGGTCTTTTGCGGTACTGGATGAGTACCTTGGAATGATCGAAGGAGTAATAGAAGTTCCATTTATTCTTCAGCTCAAAATGGAAGAAGCCGCCAGCTGTCATATCTCCGGCAAGTTTGGTGGTATTGTGCAATTCCACAGCCGGGCCTTTCATATCGGCGCTGGCAAGGTCTATTTCCTGGGCATAGATGCTTTCGCGGTCATCGGCCTTGATATAGGTGTTGAAGAACCAGTAATATTTATCGCCAAGGTTGGTGAGCGACATACTCTGATAGTCTTTCGGGAGCTTTTCAAGCGATGTCTCGCGCTCACTTTTCAGGTGCAGCCCTTTATCAAACTTCTGGAAGGTAAGCGACTCATGGGCATCGTGGCCTACCTGAATATACCCGTCTTTGGCATTGCCGATAAAGCCGAGATCCTCGTGGCGCTTAGGCAACTGGTATTCATCTCCCCAATCGAAGCGGATATGGCCGGATGACTGCGCATCGCTATTAGTGGCTATAGATAAAGAAAGGGTTATGCCTGCGCAGATGCGGGCGAATAAGTGTTTGGAAAACATACTTTTGCGTGTGGTGATTTGCGCAAAAATATCCGCTATGACCGAGATTTCAAATTGCGGTCTATTATTAGCATCAATAAAATGCCGGAAGCGTAGGGCTTCCGGCAGACGATACATCATTTAGCAAAATGCAGCCGGCTAATTATCACCCTCTTTTCTCAATCCACGCAACAAGCGCCTTGCCTGCCGGCGTTGCGGGCCGGAGCCTTCGTTTACTACCCGCTCCAAGAGCTCGGTAGCCTTTGCCTTTTCACCAAGATTAATGTAGCAGCGGGCTGCCATTACCGAGGCCATGGATTTGCGCGAACGGTCTGCCGAGCCCATTCCGGACTTATAATTCTTCAGCGCAGCGCTATATTTTCCGGCACCGAAGTTTTCATCGCCTCTGCGGAGGTCATCCTGTTCTTCTTTATCCTTCACCACAGCACCATCAACAATATAAGTAGTGTTGCCGCTTCTGGCACCGCCGAGGGAAAGGCCGTTTCCATTCCGGCTTTGGTTACTTTGTGTAGTCACGCCAGCCATATCCGCCTCGTTGAGAGCAGACGAACGTTGAGCCTCAGATTTAGAAGTTGTTTTAGATCCGGGGCTTGATGGGCTCTTAAAATCTACGAGCGGTTTTGCGTACCGTTGAGCGGAAACTACCACCGGCGCAGAGCCGGGTTTTACAGATGGCGCAGATGCGGCTTCGGGAGGCGCTGCTTTTTCGGTTTCGGCAGCCTGCATTTTTCCTGCTATAACTTCCTTTTTCTTAGCTGCTTCATCCGGTGCTTCCGGGTTTAATTTTTCTTTAATAATGGGTGTAGGCTCATCAAGCGCAGCACCATTTGTGCGCGATGCCGTAGTTGGCTGCAGCAATATGCTGTCTGCAATCCGTACAGTTGCCGGTGGAGCGGCAGCGCTTATCGGGGCAGGAGCTGTTTCCCGCTGCGCAATAAGCCCGGAGCTTTTCTGCTCCTGGTTGTATTGATAGTACCAAAATGCGCCAATGGCAAGCAAGGCCATCGCGGCAACACCAAGCAGGCGTGTGAAGGAGACAATTCTGGCCCTCTTCTTTGGCCGGCTACCGGAAACCGTTGTGGAGGGCGATAAAGAATTTAAGTGTATTTGCGGGGTAATGGCGTCAAAATGTTCTTTCAGAAAGCCGCTGTTGAGCGAGGCAATCGCTGCCAATGCTTCCTCACTGTGCGCTTCAAAACCTTCCAGCGCCATGCTGCATAGCGGGCAGGAGGCTATATGCGACTCGGCCGCGTGGATCTCTTCTGGCAGCATAGTGCCGGCCAGGTAGTCCTTCATCTGCTTACGCGTAAGGCATGCCGTGTCATCAAGAATATGTAATAGCTGCTCTTTCATCGCTGCGCCGCTTTAACGGTGATGAGTTTATTTTTCAGGTTGCGCTTCCCATTTTGTATATGGCTTTTTACGTGCATAAGGGTGTACCCGGTTTGCTCAGCGATAGCCGCATAGTTTTGTTTTTTCAGATAGAAAGCCTCGATGCATAGGCGCTGCTCTTCACTCAATTCTTCCACTGCTGCTTCAAGGTGCTGGAGGAGTTGCTCGCGCTCTGCTACAGGATGCAGCTTTTCCTCGAATTCCATATCCTCACCCAGGTCTATAGTGTTATTGGTAACAGGGAGCGATTTGCGCAGAATCATCAGGCAATGATTACGTGTTACCTGCAACAGCCACGGTTTAAATTTTTCGATCCGGAAACGGGTAAGATCGTCCAATAGCTTAATAAATATTTGCTGCGTTGCATCCTTGGCTTCATCTGCACTGCGAAGGTATTTAAAGCAAACGCCGAGCACGAGGTGCGCATAACGCTCATAGATGCAATTAAATGCCGAATGCTCCTTACGATGCACGTAACGGTGAATGACATCTTCGTCACTGAGTTTCCTGTAATCGGAAAGTGGCAAGTCCGTTTTTATTTTCAAGATACAGCAGAAAAAGGTTCTGCATTCAATAAAAAATATTAAAAAACCATTCCATGACCGTGGCTATGATTTTGAGAAACTAAGCCCTATATTTGCGCCCTTAATCTTTCTCAGAAAATCATAATATGACCAAAGAAGTACTTTTGTACCTCGTGCCCGCATGTGGTGTGCTGGCACTTTTATTCACGTTTGTAAAAGGTAGCTGGGTAAGCAAACAGGATGCAGGAAATGCACGGATGCAGGAAATTGCCCGGTATATTGCCGAAGGCGCCATGGCTTTTCTGAAAGCAGAATGGAAGATCCTGACCTACTTCGCCATAATAGCTGCTATTCTTCTGGGAATAATGGGCGCTGCCAACCCGGATAGCCATTGGAGCATTGCCGTAGCATTTCTCGTAGGTGCTTTTTTCAGTGCGCTGGCGGGCTATATAGGTATGAATATTGCCACAAAGGCAAATGTGCGGACAGCTCAGGCAGCACGTACCTCTTTAAGTAAAGCGCTCAATGTAGCCTTCACCGGTGGCTCTGTCATGGGTTTGGGTGTTGCGGGCCTGGCAGTACTTGGGCTTGGCTCTATCTTTATCATCCTACTCCATGTTTTTGTTCCATCGCTCATGGGCGGTAGTGGTTTTGATGCGTTAGAGATGAAGCGCGCAATCGAGATACTTACCGGCTTCTCGCTTGGCGCTGAAAGCATTGCGCTTTTTGCGCGCGTAGGCGGCGGCATCTATACTAAAGCAGCCGATGTTGGCGCTGATCTTGTAGGTAAAGTAGAAGCCGGCATCCCGGAAGATGACCCGCGTAACCCGGCGACTATAGCCGATAATGTAGGTGATAATGTAGGTGATGTAGCCGGTATGGGCGCCGATCTTTTTGGCTCTTATGTAGCTACTGTATTGGCCACCATGGTGCTCGGTTCTGAAACGGTAACGCCTAAAGGTGTTACGCAGATGTTTGAAGGCCTGTCTCCAATATTATTACCTATGCTCATTGCGGGTATTGGTATTATCCTCTCCATCATCGGCACTTTCTTCGTAAAGATTTCTGACAAAGCGGGCGTCTCTACAGCCGCCGTGCAACGTGCGCTGAATATGGGCAATTACGGCTCTATGGTACTTACAGCAATCGTAGCATTCGGGCTGGTACAATACCTTATGCCGGAAACGATGATCCTACGTGGCCACAGCTTCCATAAGATGGATGTATTCGGGGCCATTATGGTAGGCCTTGTGGTAGGTACATTAATGAGCATCATTACGGAATATTATACGGCTATGGGCAAGCGGCCGGTAATGACGATTATCCGCCAGTCTTCTACCGGCCATGCCACGAATGTGATCGGTGGCCTGGCTATGGGTATGGAATCTACTTTCTTTCCTATTCTTGTTTTAGCAGCGGGAATCTATGGTTCATTCTGGTTTGCAGGATTATATGGCGTGGCAATTGCCGCCGCAGGTATGATGGCCACAACAGCCATGCAGCTTGCTATTGACGCTTTTGGCCCGATCGCTGATAATGCAGGTGGCATTGCGGAGATGAGCGAGCTGCCTGCCGATGTACGTGAGAAGACGGACATCCTCGATGCTGTTGGCAATACAACCGCCGCTACCGGTAAAGGCTTTGCAATAGCTTCTGCTGCGCTTACCGCGCTTGCGCTGTTTGCTGCATTTGTAGGCATTGCAAAGATTGATGGTATTGATATTTACCGTGCCGATGTGCTGGCCGGGCTATTTGTAGGCGCTATGATTCCGTTTATTTTCTCCTCGCTTGCTATCCGCGCAGTAGGCGAAGCTGCTATGGCAATGGTAGAGGAAGTTCGTCGCCAGTTTCGCGAAATACCGGGTATTATGGAAGGTACCGGCAAGCCGGAATATGATAAGTGCGTCGCTATCTCTACGGAAGCTTCCCTTAAAAAGATGATGCTGCCGGGCGCAATAGCCATTATCTCTCCACTGATCATTGGTTTTGTATTCGGCCCTGAAGTGCTGGGTGGTTTCCTGGCCGGAGCTACTGTAACTGGTGTGCTGATGGGAATGTTTCAGAACAATGCCGGAGGCGCATGGGATAATGCCAAGAAATCTTTCGAGAAGGGCGTAATGATCAATGGCCAGATGTTCTATAAAAAATCAGACCCGCACAAAGCCTCTGTAACAGGCGATACTGTTGGAGATCCGTTTAAGGATACATCGGGCCCTTCCATGAATATTCTTATCAAGCTGATGTCTATTGTATCACTTGTTATTGCGCCAACGCTGGCTAAGCTCCACGAAACGTCTATTAATGAGCGCCGTGCCGATAAGCTGAAAACTTTAATGGAACTACAGGGTGTAACGAGTGGCGAAGCTGTTGCAAAAGATACATTGAACAATGCTGGTCCTGCTGCAATACCAAGCTCACCGGTAAAGGGTACGCTCAATGCTGCCGGCGACTATATTTATGAAACAGGTGAGCCGGCATTGGTAAAGCTGGGAGATAATACTGAGCTGATGATTGGCGGCTTGTCTGCGGAAAAAAAGCTGATTGATTTTATCGGATCAAGTGCTGCGGTTGATAAAACTACCTGGATCACTATGGACCGCCTGTATTTTGAAACCGGCAGCGCTAAGCTCCGCGCGGAATCCGATCAGCAGGTTAAGAACATTGCGGCCATCCTGAAAGCTAACCCGAACGTTGACCTGAAGCTTGGCGGCTACACGGATAATACGGGCGATGCAGCTGCAAACGTAAAATTATCGCAAGAGCGCGCTGAAGCGGCAAAAGCAGCAATTGTATCGTTGGGTATTAATGCGGCAAGGCTGAGCGCGGAAGGCTATGGACAAGACCATCCGGTTTGTGACGGCAATGGCACACCGGAGTGCAAAGCGCAGAACCGCCGCATCGATGTGCGCGTATCAAAGAAGTAAGCTTAGAAGAAAAGAACCTTTTGAATTTTACCCGCTGCGTTATGCAACGGGGATTTTTTTTGCGCTTACTCTTATAAAATTCAACTGAAGTATTATTGCAGGCGCATTCCGTGTGCATCTATGCCGCAAGCTCAAGCTCCCAAATATTTCCCTGCCCTTACAGGCGTCAGAGCCCTTCTTGCCTGGAATGTATTCCTGTTTCACTATGGAAATGCAAAGCCCATACAGAAATATTGGTTTGCTTTTTCTGATGGTGGCGGCGAGGCAGGTGTCTCGCTGTTCTTTTTGCTCAGCGGATTTCTGATAGCTTTTCAGTACAGCAGCAAATCATTTATCGAAAAAGGGTCGCTTACTACTTACTTCTTCCGGCGTTGGGCACGCATCTATCCGCTTTTCTTTGTTATCTCCCTGATAAGCCTGCTATTTCTATTCTTCTCAAAAACCCATCCCCCGCTTACCGCGACGAATATAATACTGCATTTTACTTTGCTCAAAGGGCTGTTTCAGGAAAAGCTGTTTTTCTTTATCGGCCCCGCATGGTCTTTAACCGTTGAAGAATGCTTCTATGTCACAGCGCCCTTAATTTTCCTCCTTCGCCGAAGGCTGCATCTAATGGTGCAATGTTTATGCATCATTTTAGTCGGAATGCTTATTACCTGGATTGCACAGCAAAACGGCAGTCGTGATTTCATGCATGAGTATAATTTCATGTTCTACTGGACTTTCTTTGGGCGGGCATTCCAGTTTTTCTGTGGCATCTGGCTCGCTATTGCCATTCAAAAAAGAGGACTAACATTCCGCAATTTACCTGTCTGTACGCTGATAGGTCTCGTGGGGCTTATTGGGGCGCAGATGGCCTTTACCGGACTGCATAAGATCCATATACTCGGCTCGCCGGATGCACTTGCAATTGCTTTCAACAACGGAATAATCCCCATAATCGGGGTGCTTTTCTTTTATGGTCTGGCCAGCGAATGCTCCCCGTTACGCACTATGCTCGAAACTCCGCTCTTTCAGCTTTTAGGAAAAAGCTCCTTTGCTTTTTACCTGCTTCATTTAAGCCCGTTTATACGCGAGACGGGCCGATACTTTGAGCTGAATGCTGTATCTATGTTTTGCTTAGTGCTCCTCTTGTCTATTGTATTTTACTACGCATTAGAGCGTCCTGTACATAACTTGCTAAACGCCCTGTGGGCGCGCAGAGCAAACGCCCCCGCCTTACCTAATTAAATCAAATGAAACTTAATCACCTCAACCTGATCGTAACAGATGTAGCTACTACAGCAACATTTTTTTGAAACCTTTTTCACCTTTAAATGCACCTCGGTTAAAGGTGAAAATATGCTCGCTGTATTACATGGCGATGATGGTTTTGAACTCGTGCTTATGGCAGCAGCTATGGATAAGGGCAATAATGACGCCTACCCCAATAACTTTCATATAGGCTTTATGATGGGTAGCGAAGAAGAGGTTAATGCAATATGGCAGCTCTTAAAAAATGGCGGCATTCAACTGGACCGGGCACCAGGAAAAATAAGAAATAGCTTCGGCTTTTATTTTCATTTTGATAAGCTAATGATTGAAGTAGGAACACTGTAAAAACAAAAAAGGATCCTGAGCTACCTGAAAAAGCGCAGGATCCTTTTAATGGCTGTTTCCTATAAATAAGCGGCAGTAAGGCTCTTACCGATGTTCTTTTTCAGATCCATCGGTACACCTTCATAGAGCAACTCTCCACCTCCATCTCCACCTTCCGGGCCAAGATCAATGAGCCAGTCTGCACTCTTGATCACATCTGTATTATGCTCTATGATGATGATAGAGTGCCCCTGATCCAGCAGCGCATTGAAGGAGGTGAGCAGTTTTTTGATATCATGGAAATGAAGACCCGTGGTAGGCTCATCAAAGATGAAAAGTATCTTTTCTTTTGCCGTGCCCGTCTTACCGAGGAATGATGCCAGCTTTACCCGCTGCGCCTCGCCGCCCGACAAGGTATCGGAGCTTTGCCCGAGTTTAATGTAGCCTAAACCCACATCACTTAATGGCTGCAGGGCTTTAGCAACCTTTTTTTCATCTGCAAAAAATGCAATGGCTTCATCCACGCCCATATCCAGCACACCGAATATATTCTTGCCCCGGTAGGTTACCTCCAGCACCTCATCCTTAAATCTGCGTCCTTTGCACACTTCACAAACAAGGTGCACATCTGCCAGAAATTGCATCTCTACCACCACCTCGCCCTCGCCCTTGCAGGTATCGCAACGGCCGCCGTCCGTATTGAAAGAGAAATGCTTCATCTCAAAGCCGCGCATTTTAGCTATCGGCTGCTTTTCAAAAAGCTTCCTGATCTCATCATAGGCTTTGATGTAAGTAACCGGATTGCTACGCGATGATTTGCCGATGGGGTTTTGATCTATTAGTTCTACTCCACTCAATGTTTCAAGATTACCGCTAAGCGTTCTGTGCACCCCCGGCCGCTCCGTACCCGTACCAAAGTGTTTCATCAGCGCGGGATAAAGGGTTTGCTTTACCAGCGTGGTCTTTCCGGAGCCGCTTACGCCCGTTACCACGCAAAGCATATTGAGCGGAAAGGAAACAGAAATGTCTTTAAGGTTATTCTGCCGCGCGCCTTCGATCTTTAAAAACTTTGTAGCCTTACGCAATATTGTTGGTGGATCTATGCTCAGCGTACCGGAAAGGTATTTCCCGGTCAGGCTTTTTTCATTAGCCATCAGCTCCGCTGCATTACCTACAGCCACTACCTCACCACCAAGGTGCGAAGCCAGCGGCCCCATATCTATGATGTGATCGCTTTCGTGCATCATCATTTCATCATGCTCCACTACTACAACCGTGTTGCCAAGATCGCGGAGATGCTTCAGCACTTTTATAAGCCGGAAGGTATCGCGGGGATGCAGGCCAATGCTCGGTTCGTCCAGAATATAAAGACTATCTGTAAGATTGCTGCCTAAAAATTTGGTGAGCTGTATGCGCTGGCTTTCGCCACCGCTCAGCGAGTTGGCAAGGCGGTTGAGCGTCAGGTAGCCAAGCCCTACATCGAGCAGCGTGCGCATGCGCTGGTTTATTTCTATCAGGATGCGCTTTGCAATCGCAGCTTCGCTTTCATTGAGCCGGATGGCGCTAAACCATTCACTAAGATCAGAAGATGGCAGCGACATTAAATCGCCGATCGTAGCGCCGTTAATCTTTACATAAGATGCCTCTTTGCGCAGCCTTGTGCCATTGCACTCCGGGCACTCGGTTTTGCCGCGGAACCGCGCCTGCATAATGCGGTACTGTACTTTATACAGATTCTGGCTCACCATCGCAAAGAAGTCTTTAATGCCGCTTACTTTGCTGTTCCCATTCCATAAAAGGTCGTATTCCTTCTCTGTAAGGTCCATTACCGGCTTATGTATCGGGAACTCGAACTTTGCGGAAGTGCGTATAAAATCTGCCTGCCATTTGCTCATCTTCTCCCCGCGCCACGCCACTACTGCGCCTTCATAAACACTTACTCTTTTATCAGGTATTACAAGGTCTGCATCGATCCCTAAAACCTGGCCAAAGCCTTCGCACACAGGACATGCGCCGAATGGATTATTGTAAGAAAATAAATTGGGTGTGGGCTCTTCGAAGATGATGCCGTCGGCTTCAAACCTTGAGTTGAAGGGTTGGGTGAGGTTGGATGAAGCCACCTCTCCGGCGCTTTCCGGGTTTGTAATATCCAGCATGCAATCGCCTTCGCTTTCATAAAAGGCTGTTTGCACGGAATCGGCCAGCCGGTGCAGGTCGTCTTCATCGAATGTTTTTATTACGATCCTGTCTATAAGCAGGTACGCATTTTTCGTTGGGCCGGTATAGGGCTTTGGCGGGCCGCTGGGCAGCCTTGCCGGGGCGGGATCTATGCGCCGCCGCTTTTTGGTCGCTTTTTCATCGCCTTCAGCCGGCTCCTCTGGCATTTCCATTACAATGGGCTCTATCAGATCCTCTATACGCTCCGTTCCACGCTCCTTACTATAAATTCTTGCAAAGCCTTTCTGCATGAGGATGCCCAGCTCTTCCGCCATGGTGCGGCCATAGCGCGTAATGAGCGGCACCATAATGAGCACCTTTGCGCCTTCCGGCAGCGCGGTGATATAATCCACCACATCGCTCACCGTATCTTTCTTTACTTGCTTGCCGGAAACCGGGGAAATGGTGCGCCCTACCCTTGCAAACAGCAGGCGCAGATAATCGTAGAGCTCCGTCATAGAGCCAACTGTAGATCTTGGAGTGCGTGTAGTTACCCTTTGCTCGATGGCGATGGCCGGGCAAATGCCGCGGATGTAATCCACATCGGGCTTATCCATACGGGCGAGAAACTGGCGGGCGTAGGCGCTGAGGCTTTCCGCGTAGCGGCGCTGGCCTTCTGCAAAAAGCGTATCCATGGTCAGGGAGCTTTTGCCGGAGCCGCTTACGCCGGTAACCACTACGAGCTTATTGCGGGGAATGGCCACATCCACATTTTTAAGGTTGTGCATGCGGGCCCCTTTAATAAAGATTACTTCTCTGTCTGCGGTATTGCCGGGGGATAACTGGGTTTGTTTGGTTGCGGTCTTTTTTGCCGGTTTTACTGTCTTTTGTGCCATAGCTTGTTCGTGGCTGTAAATTACTTTAAAACGGCGGGATTAGGGGTTGTTAGGTTGTTGCGCGGGTCGTGTTTCGGGCGCACCCTGCGGGCCGGGCTTTACATTCCAATCTTTTTTGCCGGAAGGGGCAAAAAAAGGATTTCCACTACAATCCCTTGCGCGGGGGCTCTTGCCCAATAAGGAAGCCTTCGCTCCAAGCGAAGGCTTCCTTAACCTAATCCGGCGGCCACTGAGCACGTCCACAGCCATAGATATATTCTGCGTCTTGACACTAACCTGGCTTTGGCGAAATTCTATCCCTACCGTAGAGACATTGCGCTACAACGTTGCTACATACGCAATGGCTTACCAGGCTAACAACGATCATACCTACAATATACCGCAACAATTTTGCACTCCATAACGCTATCATTATCATAGTATAATAACATTATTTACATAATATTTTTCACGATATTTATAGATATTTTACTAACTCGTTGAACCAAATAACGATACGACTGCCGTAAATATCCAAACAGTAAAATAATTTATTCGTTAAGAAAATATACAAATGTAAATTTTGTTTATTTAAAAGATATTCATTAGATTTGAATTAATTAGAATTATATTATTCAAAATTTAATCGACTTAAAAACAAGTAAATGAAAAAATTTATCTTATCGTGCGCATTGATAACCCCTGCAATATTTGCAGGAGCGCAAGGCTTTATTGGCCCAAGCCCCAAAGGCAATTATAGTACGGACGGCGGGTTAATAACTTTTAAAAACTGGATGCAGCGGACTTCCATTGGTGCCTGTTGGGGAGGGTATAATTCACTCTCCGGTACAGGGTATGTTGGCTTCAACATTGCTTTTGACGGACCAACCCTGGCCCAACCCTGGAATTATCTGGGTAATAATGGAATCAATGGCGGCGGTGCCATCATGGGTACAGAGGAGGGTAGTATGCTATTCATAGCAAAGCCTTCCACCGGTGCAAACAGTGGAAACATGAGCAATGACGACATCCGGAGTAATATACGCATGAAAATAGCGCAGGACGGCAAAGTATCTATAGGCAACTCTTTTGCAACTGTTGGCATTACCACGCCAAACGATTACAAGCTCTATGTAGAGACCGGCATACTAACCGAAAAAGTAAGGGTAGCTGTAAAGACATCTTTAGATTGGTCTGATTTTGTATTTGATGCAGAGTATAAAATGATGGCCCTGCCGCAGCTGCGCGCCTACATTACACAGCACAGGCACTTGCCCGATGTGCCATCGGCAGAGGAAGTGGTAAGCCAGGGTATAGACCTGCAGAAGATGGATGCAAAGCTGCTGCAGAAAGTGGAAGAGCTGACTTTATATGTGCTCCAGCAGCAGCAGGAGATTGATGATCTGAAAAAGCAAGTGAAAAAAAACAACTAACCCTTTACCCGGCATTTCTTTAACTACAAAAACTCTTTTATGCAAAACGTTATTCAAAAATCCATTGCCGGTCTTGCGCTTGTCGTTGTTATTCTTCTATCTGCCTGTAAAAAGGGGGACGACAATGATCCGCAGGCTGCGCCTAATACGCTGATCACAAAAATAATTGCGCCTTCCGAGAACGACCCGGGGCAGTACGATACGGCTACCATCAGCTATAATGCCGATAACACCGTACACCAGATAACCAGCGTATCGGGAAGCGCAGAAGTAGCTGATTTTTACTATACGCCAGGCCTTATCCGTAAGGTAAGCGCCTACCCCGGAGGCACTGAAACGATTGTTGACTCTATTTTGCTGGGCGCCAACGGGCTGCCTACGGCATCTTATGAAAAATACGATTTTTACCCTACGCTCAATACGGCCCAGTATTATACCTACAACACCGCAGGCGAATTGATCCAAACAATTGTGCTTTACCCGAACTTAACAGGCTACCCGGCAGATACGGTAACGCATACCTGGGCCAATGGCGATATGACCAGCCAGGTATCGACGAGCGGCGAGCGCGATTTTAACTACACTTACAATACCGCGGAAGCCTGCAGCCCCGGTGATTATCTATACCTGGCGCATCTTGTTGCTACCGGGCAGACAATGAAGCCAAACAGCCACTTATGTATTGGCGCAAGCGGTGGTACGGATCCTGCCATCTTATCCTACATTTATGACAGCGACCACCGCATCATAAAATATACATCCACACAGAATGGGCAGATCGAGGGTGAAGCTTTTTTTAGTTATTAAGTATAATTGCTTATGGACATCAAAAGTTTTTATCAAAAATTTAGATGTTATGTATTTAAAAATTCTAATACAGAAAACATGAAATACTACTTTTTATGCCTGTTGACTATTTTGGCCTTTGCAGGATGCAAAAAAAATGATCAGCCAATTACCTACATACCACAAAATCTGAAGGACCTGTATCTTTTCCGTGAAGGCACCTACTGGACTATGCGCGATTCCCTTACAGGAAGGATAGACAGCTTTTATGTGAGCCATTTTGACTCCACTTTCAATAGCTATAACGGCCGCACGTTTGAAGAAAATTTTACTAATATACATGAGGTTAATATTAACAATATTAACCCTGCAGATTCTGCTTTCTATGGATATAATCTTCGCGGATCGGAGTTAAATTTTGTTTATAAAGATTACATGTTCAATGAAGATATACACTATTCAGGTGGATGGCAAAGTGCTACCTTATTACCTGAATTCATTAGTTCTGGAAAATCTTACGTATCAATTTTCAAATATAGGGAAATTGCCGATTTGTATGTAGATTATAATGCAGCAGGATATTCTGATGATGACTATTACTATAATTCAAAAGATGGCTTCGTAAAGATTAGAATGAAAACCAAGTATCACCACTTTGTTTGGGAATTAATCAATGCACATGTAGTGCGCTAAAAAAACAATTATGAAATCAAAAATATTGTTGATCACTTTCTACCTTATAAGCGTAGTATCATTTGCCCAAACTCCCTACCGTAATATTGAAAAATATTGGTGGTACCGCTACCGGCTTGTAAACGATTTTATGAAGATTGGCGACCAGTGCGGTGAAAGCATACCTGCAACCGAAAGATGGCGTCAATATGCAGATGAGCCAAACTCGCCCTGGGACGGACTTGGCTGGGGCGATGCCACACAGCATTTAGGTAACTATATAAATATGCTTGCAGGTGAGCATGCCATGCTGCGCAGTAATGGCATGCCCACAAACCGAACCAATATGGAGCTGTACTACGCACTCAATGCTTTTGAGCGGCTGGATAAAAATGCGGAAGAATATTGCGACGATATAGACGCAAATTATCCCTGCAAGGCAACCGGAACGTGGAAAAATATAAATTATAAAAACGGCTTTTTTATACGAGACGATGTACCTTTTTGGAAAAGCCTTCCACAATATGGGTATAATGATTTTGTTACCACAAATTTTAAACATTTTAATAGGCCGGGAATACTTTCCACAATACCTGTTAATAAAGTTGCTAGCGCAGCATTCAAAGATAAGGTAACCTTATTAAATGATCCAACTGCACCGCTACCGGCACCACCCCCGAGCCATCCGTCAGGAGTAAAGCGGATGCCTGTAGAGGAATCGCACAATCAAATTGTACAGCTTTATGCAGGCATGGCGATGGCTACCCGCCTTTTGGATAATAGTGCAACGTATAATGGAGCGCTGCTCGCAGATAAAGCAGCCAGGAATTTATTTAATATTATCAACTATATACCCACAGGCGATAATATTTTCTCCGTTTCAGAATGGTTGATCCGTAATCCTACAACTGCCAATAGAGTAATTGGTATTAACAGTGCTTTCGGCAGTGGTGGAGAGCTCTTTACCTTTTATAGCAATGGCGCAGTACCGGGCCTGATGCAAACGGCCAATAGTCATAGTGTATCATCTAATGAAATCCGTGACCTTAATAATATTACTCATACATTAGGCTATGCACAAATGTGGCAGTCAGCCCAATTTATCGGGCCCGGACGGATAATAGGCGTTAACAGGGCTATTAGTGATGCAGTTTATGCAAATACGTATGCAGCATTCGCCAATAACTGGAGGGCAGGTATTCATATAGGCCCATGGACAATTGGCTGGAATTCGACCTGGGATAAAATTGTAACCCATGCCCGTAAAGAAGACTTTTGCATGCCACATACCCCATTGATGTACCGCATTGTAAATGGTCCGGGTACAGGCCATGGGATTGGTTTTGATACCAAAGACCAGCCAACGTACGAAACAATGATTAATGAAGCGCCATTTTGCGGCTGCCATAGTTATCATCCTGACGATCCGGCACGCTACCCGCACAATAAAGTGCTGAACCCAAGTAATATTCAGGAATACGGTGGTTGGCACTGGTCTTCAGATAATCTCTTCCAGGATTATGATAGGAGAGGCGGTACGGGTAATGATGGCGATTTCAATAATCTCGATTATATGACTGTCTTCAACCTCTACAATCTTAATGATAAAGATTACCTAAAGATGTATTTCAATAATTATTACCTAGAAGATTTGAGAACGCATTATACAGGACAGCAACCTTATATAGGCTCTATCGATGCCATGCTTACACTCAATTATCTGGAATACTTATCACTCCGTAACAGGCACGAAAGTGGCAGCTATGTAACCTATCGTGGTGCTAAAGTAGTGGATCTCAAGCCGGGGTTCTTTGCAGATTATGGCAGTTCCATATTTGTTTATGTAGAAGATTACGATTGCCGGAAAGATGATTACCACCTTGCTACAGTAAGGACGCGTGTACATTACCATGATCGCGGTGTATCCAACGAGCCGGATACCAACTATGTAGAAAAGCCGGTTGAGTATGCGCCGGACGCTGTGGATTATAATGTAGATCAGATTGCCGGTAACCCGGATTGGGTAGAGCCGGATACTACATTTATGCCTACACAGGAAGATGATCAATATTATTTGGATAGTCTTCTTGCGGATGTAAGAATGTCGGGCGATAGTGTATTAATAAGTCAGTTAGATAGTTTAATGCCCCATTATGATGTGCCTGTTGCAGCAAGCGGCAGAGGCACCGCCAGTACTATAAAGCGCAACGGTATAACTGGCCATTCAACATTATATCCCAATCCAAACACAGGCAGATGTACGTTGATACTATCCAAACCATCAACTGGTACCATAAAAGTGTTTAATATATTAGGGGCGCAGATTTATGAAAGGAGCATTCACAATGAGCAAAGGATTTTTATTGATTTAGGTACCCAGCTACCTCCTGGCAACTACACCATACAAATTCAAACAGAGCAAGGCCGCGAAATTAAAAAGCTCACCATAGCCTATTAATAACGGCAATTGTTAATGGCTAAAGGAAAGGCGCTCATCACGCCTTTCCTTTTTTTATTATACATCATCATAAATTGTACAACCTGTTAGCATATCATGTAATATTCAGGAATATTTTGACCAGTAATATATAGAAATGTCAATTTATGCAGCAGCCCAAGAAATGCAGGGACTTCTACTCTGCAAAGACTTTGCATTGCAACATCTTTACAGAGTATATTTTTAATACATACGCAATATATTAATAATTAACTTATTCAAATTGTGCTTATTTGCTTGGGGCTGCTGCTGTTGCAGGTAAGCCATCGTTTCCACCAACCAATCGTGAGACGTAAGAGCTATATCCGGCACCACGCCTTTAGCCTCAATAGACGTGCTATCCTTTGTCCTGATCTCGCAGATAGGGATATAGACATAATTTTCACCAATAGTAATCCTGGTTATGGGGTTGCCGGCACCAGCGGTTGTGCGACCAAGAATCGTTGCCCGCCTCATCTGCCGGGCGATAAAGGCAAAATATTCCGCGGCCGAGCCGGTATGCTCCGATACAATAATGTAAAGGGGCACATCAAAAAATTTAGGGCCTGCGGCGTAGTTGTAAGGTATTTCGCTCTTGTACCATTCTGCCTCGCCCCTGCAGCGCTTTATGAGCAGGTTCTGGTAGGGCCTATCGGCATGCAGGTATTGATTGAGATAGCCGCCGCATTCACCATCGCCGCCCGGATTTTGCGATATATCTATGAGCAGCCGGCACAGCCTGCAAGTGTAAGTGCGGCTGTAATGCGGCGGAATGCATCCTCATCCGCAATGCAACGCACCCCATTTTATATAGCCCGTATTGTGCTCCAACAGCTTTACCTCTGTAAAGCCTTACACCTGCACCGGCATTAACCAAAAACCCGCATCCTGTGCAGGGATGCGGGTTTTTTTGACATTTATTGCCCGTACAGATGTAAGCAGGGCAGAATAATCAATAGTGATCTCCCTATGAAACGTACATGATCAATGCTTTAGGAAGGATGCAGCGAACCGGGTACTACCGCTTACAATGATGAGCTGGTACACGCCGGGCGCAAGGGCACCAGTCCCGATAGCATACTCGCCCGCCCCCATTTGCTCAACGGGCACCGCCATTGCACGCCCCATAAGGTCTGCTATGGCAAGGCTTATATCCTTCATCGGCTCTTTCAGCTTCAGGCGCAATACATTAGCTGCGGGGTTGGGATACAGGCTGAATCCGCTCTCAGAAAGAGTTGCCACAGACAGACCTTTGGTAGAAAAGGTAGCATCGGCGCTATAGGTAGTACCGTTACCGCCTGTGGCTACTATGCGGTAGTGGTAAACCTTATTGGACATAAGCCCTGTAAGATCGGCATATACAGTGCTTGCAATGCCTGCAATGGTTGCCGGTATGGTGCTCACTGTGCTGCCATAAGCCGTGGTAAGGCCATATTGTACACTTACTGTTGCATAGGATCCGCGGGGATCAACCGTGCCGTGTATTTGCGCGCCGGTTGCCGTTATATTAGTAACAGAAGACAGGGTTACGATAGGGGCAGTGCTTATAGTAGTAAAAATACCGTCTGCACTATTGGTAGTGCCGGCACTATTGGTGGCGGAGATGCGGTAATGGTAAACCGTACCTGCTGCCAGCCCGGAGAGGACAGCGCTCACGAGCTGTGCGGCGCTTCCGGTAACAGTAGAAGGGGAAGGGTTGATGGCGCTGCCATAACTTGTAGTGGTACCATATTGCACACTGATGGCTGTAGTTCCTCCATTAGCGTTGACGGTGCCGTTAACCGTAGCTCCGGTGGCAGTAATGCCGGATACAGGCGCTACTGTTATAGTGGGCAGGCTAACCGGTGTTGAAGTTGTGAAAGTGGCATCCGCAGTGAAGCCCGCGCCCGCGCTGTTGGTTGCGGAGATGCGGTAATGGTAAAGCGTGCCTGCGGCAAGCCCAGCAAGGGTGGAGCTTACGGCCTGTGCCGTAGTGCCGGAAACGCTCGCCGGCGTAGTGCTCATGGTGCTTCCGTACCCTGTAGTAAGGCCGTACTGCACGCTTACCGTAGTTGTGCCTCCATTGGGGTTCACAGTGCCGTTTACAGTGGCGCCAGTAGCGGTAACTCCGGATACAGGAGCTAAGGTGATTGAGGGGATGGTAATGGGCGCCGCACCCATATCTCCGGCGATGATCCGGGTGTTGGGCGTATTCTCGTAGGCATAGTCCTTAACAGTTACGGTAATGGGCATTGTGTTCGTTACATTTACGCGTATCCACCCATAATAAGTGTTACCGGCTATCGGAAACTGCACGCCAATGTACCGGTCGCCCGCGCCGAACATATTCGGGTCGTAGCTGTCGCCGAGCAGGGGCTCCGGTGAACCGTAGCCCCAGTTCATAGGAGCTACCGGAGCCGGCTTAATAGTATCACCTGCCGCCAGGTTCTGAAGGTAAGGTGCTCCGTAGGGGTTGCTTGTGCCCTTGCGCAACATTTGTGAAACGCTGCCATAACGGGTAATATGCAGGAAATACTGCGTGGCGCCAGTAAATACATCATAACGGAAGGCAAACTCCGGCGCTGCATCATTGTTCATATCAATAGGGGAAAGACTGGCTGCGGAGCTGGCCGTCATCATAAACGTTGCATCCGGAATAATGTCGGTGTACACAATTGATGCGGTAGCTGGATGATAACCGTATGCGAGCACGGCGAGCGCAAGAAAAAGTTTTTTCATTTTTTTGATTTTTAGTGATCTTTCGTATTAAATGCTCTTTTGATTAGGCAGGTTTTTCTTCACTAACCATCCGGCAGTCATGGGATTAGCAAAGCGTTAACGCCGCAAATATGGAACACATTGTGTCATGAAAGATTGATATTGGGTGAAAAGCGCTTTTGAATAAGTGAACTATGCTTTCAGGTTCGTGAAAAGCACAACCTGGCCACGGAAACGCGGCATATTTTGCAGATATTTTACCCTGAAGACCGGATGTGCCGGGCTTAAATACCTGCCTAAGTAATTAACGAATAGTAGTTTGGGCGGGTTAGCTAAGAGATTACTTTAATGCGCAACCGAGGCTCACAATGACCGGCTCAGGTACGGATGATCCCGATGGAATGTGTCTGAAAATTCGGTAGTGTCTCCATTTCAAAAAAAAGTTACTGTGGGATGCTTCCTGGCGTCCGCATGACTCGGGCAAGCCTTATTCACTAATGAGCTAACCCACAGTAGGTGCGTTAAGACCTTCTCAAAAATCATAATAATCATAGTAGTCATACTAATCACAGTTCAGACAACCACAGTGACTTTTCATTGGGAGTGTAGCTTTCCGGCGAATGTAGGATTGTAAAATCAAGGATCCCAAAGCAGATCGGTTAGTATATTAAGAGTTGTAATATTCAAACGAAAACGCCACCGAATTTTTCAATAATGATCTTCTTGATTCCGGTTGCGAGTTCTTTACTCCTGGCAGAATAACCTTACGTAAATGCAGGAAGATATAATGGTAGCCCAGCAATTGCTGGGTGTAGTTTTAAGTATGGTTATACCGCTTGTAGATTAATGGCCATGCGAAATCAAAGAGCGGGACAACAGAAAGGGGATTTTTAGAAAAAAAGGATGAATTTTTATTTTTCGTCTTAAATAAATAATTATGTAAAGCCAAAAAGCGGCTACCTGTTCAGGCAACCGCTTTTTTTCACTTATATATTTAGTACTATCGGCCTACAGCTTCTTTGCTATCGGCCTTAGCCTGTTTTTTCAAAGCCTTGTGCTCTTTGCCTTTGGCCATTTTTTTCTCCGCTTTACGGGATTTTTTGCCGGATTTTGTATCCATCGAAGCCTGTTCGCCCACTTGCTGGCCCGACTGCATATTCTGGTCAGTAGTTGTCGTAGTGGTGGTAGAGCGGGTGCTTGTCTGGGCAATAGCCCCTGTAGTGCCTATCAGTGTTGCCGCAAAAAGGACAGCAAAAAGTTTGTTCTTCATGTTTTTTAGTTTTTAAAGAATGCTTAAAGAATGATGCCACTAATAAATAATAATTGAATGCCGTAAATGTGCTGCATTAAAAGCCCTGCAAAATACCATGCAGGGCCTCATGTCAGTTTAGATAAAAAACCTTTCGCTATTTATGCTCATTCATCAGGTGCATTACAGGCTGGCTCTGTACGCCAGCGCCTTTCATTGCTTCCTGGAAGTCGGGGTCTGCCATCATACGGTCATAATTATCCTTACTGTCGGCTTCGGATATGATCGAAACATGGTTAGGATTGTCGTGCCCGCGGTACACGGCTTTAACATTGATGCCATGTTTTTTGCGGTTATTTTCTGATGCTTCTGCTACAAAACCTTTGTGCCAATTGTCAAAATCATTTACTTCATGTTGGATCATGCTCTGGATCATAATGTAAATTTTTAGCTGTTGAAAAATTAGTGAATATGCAAAATAAGAAATTTCGGGATCATAGTTTCACATCATAGTTTTTCTAAAATTTTAATAACAACTGCAAGGTTATCAAAGATACACTCCTACTCTTTTACCACGCGGATCGTCTGCCGCTGTTGCGCATCATCGGTATATTTGAGGAAGTAGATACCTGATGCAAGACTGCTGATGTTGATGGCAGCATTGCTACCAGTGAGCTCAACGGTACGGATCACATTCCCGGTTATGTCAGTGAGGCGGAGGACGCTCCCACTACCCGCACCATGCGTGGTTACATTCAGCAAGTCTTTCGCCGGGTTAGGGAAGACCTCCATGGCAAAGGTGCCTTGCTTAACCGCAGCCGTTACCACCTTGCTAAACCCGCTTCTGCCATTGCTCTCGAACATTCGCAGGCGGTAGTAATTCGTTCCGGCCACAGGTTGCGCATCCACATAAATGTAGCCAGATGCAGTGCCACTTGACTCAATGCGCGCGATGCGGACGAAGTCTTTGCCATTGGTGCTGCGCTCCAGCTCAAAATAATCGCCTGCGCTTTCCGTAAGCGTATTCCAGCGTACTTCATTTATAGCCTCCTTGTTCACCGCACTGATATCGCCGAGGCGGATAGCGAGTGGCACCTGGCTCTCCGCAGTCAGGAAGTGGCCCGAGAAACCGCTGACAGGGAAGGAAATTTCCCAATAGCCGGAAGCAGCATTCCAGAATTTCGAGATGCCTGATGTGGGAATGACTGTAAAGTTGTTCCCGTTATAATGCCCACCTGGCCCTGTAGTTCCGGAAGACAGCAAACCATGATATTGATAGATCACGATATTATTTACGGCGGGATCTGAAGGCGTTGCCGGAAGGAGCAGGTGACCTGGGCTTGCCGCACTATTATAGTCGTCAAATTCCGATTGCAGGAAGAATAGTTTCACTGTAGCCGGAAGATTGTTGGTAGGTGTAATCTCAACAAAGCGCTTTACAAACCCGGTAATTGTAGGATCGATCGTAGTTGTAGCAGTTGTAGGGCCAAGGTCATTTGCCATATTGGTGCTTACGTTTGCAATAAGGTCGCAGCTGTTATCCGTATAATTGATACTCAGACCGGAGCTATTGTTGTTCGTCTGCGAAGCATTGGTGGGTGCAAGGACTGAGCTAAGGCCGTTTACGCTTATAGTGATAGGGGTGCTGCTTACCCACCCGGTGGGGGCGCAGACTGCATTGCTGGTTAGCTGACAGTATATCTGATCGCCGTTTGCAATCATGGAATCTACAAAGGTGGATTGGTAGGCATTGGAAACGAGATTTCCGTTCTTCCACCAGCGGTAAGCCGGGTTGCCGCCGCCGTCTATCGGGAATGCTACAAACTTTACCCAGGTGCCGGCGCAGACTGTGGTTGCCGGCAGTACTGCAATGGAAACGGAAGGCACCTGTTTCCGGTTTATCGCGACGGACACACCTTTGGAACTACTACAGCCATTACTTGCCGTGTAGGTATATGATATAAGAGAAGTGCCGCCGCCTAAACCGGTAACAAGACCAGCCGCATCGACCGATGCTACACTCGGGTTCTTGCTGCTCCATGCTCCGCCTGCAGTAGCATTACTCAGCGTAACGGTTTCATCCTGGCATAAAACGACAGGATAGGACGGGGCTGTGGTATTGCTCACGCCCGGGCTGGCATTTACGGTTATCGGATGCGTATCGGTAGTAGTACAGCCATTACTGGTGACTGTATAGGTAATATTAATGGTTCCGGTTGCATACGATGTAGCAGTAACAAGGCCACCGGAGCTCACTGTAGCAATGCTTGTATTGCTGCTGTTCCAGACGCCGCCGCTTTGTGTATTCGATAATAAAGTAGTTGATTGGGTGCAAAGTGTGGTATTTCCAGTAGTTGGCGGCACAACAGGGTTGGCTTTTACCGTAAGGAGCTTAGTGACTATTGATGTACAGCCGTAGCTGGTAACGTAAGTGTACGTGATATAGGTATCGCCTGCTTTCAGCGCGGTTACATAGGCCGCGCTGTTTATGGTAGCCACAGTCGGGTCACTGCTGCTCCAGGTACCTCCGCTTGTGGCAATGGCCATAGTCGTAGTGCCATTTTCGCACAGGAAGCTGTTGCCGGTGATGGCCGGCAGTGTCTGCGGGGCAAGAACTGTAATTTCCCGCTGGCCGCCTGTGGCAGTGCCGCACGGGCTGATATTATAGGTGTAGGTGATGGTTACTGTGCCGCCTGCAATGCCTGTCACAAGTCCGGTATTGCTCACGCTAGCGATATTGGTATTGCTGCTCGTCCAGGTGCCGCCGCTGTTGGCATTGCTAAGCTGTGTGGTAGTGCCTACGCAAATAGCGGTAGAAGTGGCCAGTACGGTATCCTGATATTCATAAGCGCCGCGATCCACGGTGGTCGCGATAAGGCGTCGCCGGCCTGCAACATCTGTAAGGTTAGTATAAGAGCCGGAATTAAGGCCGGAGTTGATAACCGGGCTGCAGCCCGAAACCTGGTAATCACCTGAAGTAGTAGGTGCATACGTAGCTGCTAAGAGGCTAAGGAACTGTGGATCTGTGGAAAGATTGCCCGTACCCGTATAGCCACCCTGTACATTACTATAGGTAATGGCAACGTTGGTACCGGCTTTCTTATAGATGCCATCGGCTGTTGCGCCTTCCCAAATAATGCTATTCAGGAATGTTGCAGTATTGTTAGCGTGGTAAATCCCATTACCAAGAGCAGCTGTATCGCCGGCAAGGGTGCAGTTGGTGAAACTGGCGTAAGCCAGCGTATCGTAAACAGCCCCGCCACGAACCGCTTTATTGCCGGAAAAAAGGGCGCTTTTATACTCATACCCGGTACCATTATTGTAAAGGCCGCCGCCGTTGCTTAAAGCTATATTTCCTCTGAATATAAGGTTACGCACTTCTCCGGATGCATTATTATACAATCCGCCGCCATTGTTGGCTACATTGCCAAGAAAGCTGCTCTGGCTTAATAAGCACCAGCTTTTGGTATACAAACCACCGCCGGTTGCTGCCGTATCACCCGTAAAAACACATCGTGTCACCGTGGCAGCCTGAGGGCTCGATAAGATATCACTCCAAAAATATATTCCTCCACCGGCCTTATCCGCCGAATTGTTTCGAAAAGTGTCATCCGAGATGATAGACGGACTGAGGGCAAAATAAGCGAATATGCCCCCGCCTGCACTATCCGCTCTGTTTCCCGTAAAAGTACTGGATGTTACGGTAGGACCTCCTATATCATAGTTGGTAGTATAAACGCCGCCGCCAAGCCTTGCTCGATTGTTAGTAAATATGCAGGAGCTAATAAGGATATCCGCTGCCTGTGTTACATCATTATAGATGGCGCCGCCCTTGCCATTTGTACTGCTTGCCATATTTCCGTCAAGTGTACAGTAAACTACTTGTGGCTGATTACCGGACCTGAAAGGCGTACCGGCCCTGTAATTATAGAGGCCGCCGCCATCTGTAGCAACATTGCCCGTTATATTGCAGTAATATATGTAAGGGCTGCTTTGGTAGCTATAAACTGCACCACCGGTCGTTGCCGTATCATTGGCAATCGTTGTGTTCGAAAAAGTCATGTAAGCCAGTGAATCGTAAACACCTCCACCCTTTACTGCTTTATTGCCTGATATATTGCAGTTATTAACAATAAACCTATCCTGATTGCCGTAGTAAGAAACATTAGTTCCACTGGTAGGGCGGATGGTGACGAGATAAAACCCGCCGCCTGCATTCCGGGCAATGGCGTGGCTGGTGCTATAAGTTTTGGTACCTGTGCCGGTTGCATTCCCTGCAACAATGCTCAGGCCATCTACCAGCGTACTGTCCGCGTTAGCCGCAATATCCGTTACTATCACAACATGATAACTGTTATCCGAGTTGTCTGATACTGCACCAATATCCCCGCTCAGCAAAGTAGGATTAGCCGTTACATTCCTTGTGCCACCGCCGGTAGGATAGCCTCCAAATAGCTTTATGCCTCCGCGCTTTATATGAAAAGAGCTATCCCGGTTGGTGCTGCTCTGCGCACCGGTAGGATAATAAGTACCCTTGGCAATATTGATAGTGAACTTTGTAGCTGTGCCCGTTGCATTTGCAAGTACCAAAGCTTCATTCAATGTTTTATAGGCACTGGACCATGCACTTCCATTACCGCTTACGACAACGCTACTGTCAACATATAAGGTAGTTTGGCTTTGAGCGTTAAAGCCCAGAATGCATAACAACGCAATAAGAAAAATTCTTTTCATACAATCACTTTAATAAAAACAAAAATAATGCAAAATCAGAAACCAAAATCTTTAATACAATGTTTTATTATTAATCTTTATGCTTAACCAGCGCTTCCAATTCCGTATTGCGCTCTTCCAGCAATCGCTTCAGCGTCTCGAGGGATTTATTTTTCCTTCGGAGGTCAAGGAGATTGACTACCTGCTTTGCAATTATCTTCAGCGCTGCAAGCTGCTTTGGTGATAGCTTCTTGGCTTCCATATCTATCACGCACAGCGAGCCGAGCGGGTAGCCATCTTCATTCACTAAAGGAACGCCCGCATAAAATACTGCTGCAGGATCACCGGTTACAAACGGGTTGCGGGCAAAGCGCTCATCCTCCCGCAGATCGGGCACCATGAGCACTTCTTTAGGGTTCAGAATAGTATGGGAGCAAAAAGCGGAATCACGCGGTGTTTCATATACTTCAATACCATGGCTGGATTTAAACCATTGCCGCTGGTCATCTATCAGGCTGATGAGCGAAATAGGGGTCTGGCAAATTTCTGAGGCAAGGCTGGTAAGATCATCGTAATCCTGCTCCGGCAGGGAATCGAGAATATCATAGCTTTTTACTACGCTCAGTCTTTCTTTTTCATTAAAAGGCAATGTTGCTATGATCATAATAAGGAAAGAGTAAACAGCCTAAAATTAAAGCAATCCGCGCGATTTTCACTGCTAATAATAAAGGTAGGATGCTTCGCAGGAAAGGCCGGCTATATAACAGGGCGTTTTATCGAGCGCATAGTCTTATGCATTGATTTCGAAAGAAGATTATAGATTCTGCTCTTTCATTAAAAAGCCCGGCAAAATTGCCGGGCTTTTTTATGAAGCTTTGATATTAAAATTTCAGCGCTTAGTCTTTAATCACTTTCTGCATCATCAGCTGGCGTCCGCCTGCGTCTGCTATACGCACAAGATATATACCGGAACTGAGGCCGGCAAGATTATCAAAAGAAATTGCAGCGCCTGCCGTAGCGTCCTTTTGGCTGATGATCCTGCCCGTCATATCCGAAAGCGAGATACTAACGACGCCGCTTCCTGCAGTATTATCAATCTGCACGGTAAGCACATCCCGGAATGGCACCGGCGATGCTGTGGCTAAAGTATGCGTTTCTGTATTTCGTAAGGTAGCTGTGTTTGATAAAACAGTACGACCATCGAGGCCGGTTGCCACTATTCGATAGTAACTAATGCCACCTGTAGCCTGTGCATCTGTAAACTGATAATTTTGTGCGCCAAGTTCATTGCCCGAAGCCGGCATTGAATAGATGCTTTTAAAGTTATTTCCATCATTGCTGCGCTCAACAGCATACACTACATTTTCCTCAATGCCGGAAACCTGCCAGCTTAGCACTGCACCATTGCTGGCGGTAGCGGCTGTAAGCTTGATGCCACGCAGTGCAAGCGGATTCAGGCCGCTGGTGGGGTAAGTATTGATTTGCACGGTCGGCAGGTTATCGCAGATAGGAATCAGACCCTGGAACGGGAAATAGTGTACTTCGCCATAAGCAAGTACTACAGTTTTACCAACGATCTGCCCGTTATTATTATTAGAGCCTGTTTTCGAAATATCCGCTTTTGGCGCAAATACAGTTCCGGTAATGGAAGGGCCACCCGTAAAGTTAAGGGCAGTTACATTAGCGAAATTGTAGAGTACATACGGACCTGCATTATTTTCATCGAGGTTAAGGTTTGCATTAGTCCAATTGTAGCTGCCGGTTCCTGTTATATTGAATATCAGGATACGGGTTGAAGTTGGCTGGTTAAGAAAAGTTATAGAACCCTGGCTGGTGAGGTTGGTGAGTTGTGCAAGCGTAAGGTTAATGTAGTTGATCTTATTATTCTGAAGGGTAATCTGCGGATTTGAGCCCGAAGGAATCGTAATATAGTTGAAATTTCCGCAGGTGCCTTGATTACGGAAGCTGTCGATAATCCTGGAATTATATTCCAATTGATTAAATGCCGCTGTAAAATCAATGCCGCTTGCGGTTGTCGCACTTGCGGTTGTCTGGTAGTTTTCCAAAAGCTCTATCCGCGGTGATGCGTCAAAGGCGCCGTGAGTTGCGCGGAGCCTTAGTGCATTATTATTGTTATCAGTTGCATACAGGTTGGTGCCGGTAGTATTGCCGATACGCAGGTTGCCGAATTTCAGATAGCTCACGTTGCCGGAGGTGTAAATGATTTTTCCGCCGATGATTATCCCGTAGTTGTTAGGATCGTTCAGGCTGTTAGGATAACTGCCGGATGTTTGCTGGGCTACGGCAGTTGCGCCATTCAGTGTAAGGTCGCCGCCAGTTGCAACTGGCCCCTGAAGGTCGCCGCTTGTAAGCGTAAGGCCGGTTTTAGTGAAAACGTTATACCCGCGGGCATAAAATAACGGATTCGTACTTGTTTGTGCATTTGCATAGGCTGATGCCAGTAGCAAGACGATGGAAATGTAGCGTTTGATCATAATTGATATGGTAATTGGTTAACAGAAATTTTAAAGCGTTGGTTAATGCCTTTAAAGAATTGACTGCTAAATTACGTATCAATATTCATTTGGGATTTAATATTTTTTAATTGGTTATGATTTTACTATGTAATAGGCGAATAATTAACGGTGATTTGTAGAAAAAACGCTACGCATATATCAATTTGCATGGTTTGCTCATTAATTAACCGATTCAAACCATACTAACTTTTCGTCATCCCAGTCGCCGTTATAGTTAATACTCAACTCTTCGCCTTCCTCAATTTCCCGAACTGTTTTTATACACATTGTTTGCAGGTCATAATCCATATAATATTCACAATTACTTGCATAAGAATGGTTATAGAGCGGCAAATATCCCATTGCCATGCAGCAAAGCATTTTTCCATTGGGTTGCCATTCGAAAATATAGTCGTGCAGCAAGGTTTTATCAAGATGAATTCTCGCTTCCTCATCCATCACCAGCACCGGCGAATTTTCTATTACTATATCGGTAGCCAGGGCCTGGGAAGTAAACAGGCCGCGGCCTTTGCGCTCCGTGGTGCCTACATAAATAGCGGGATGAATAAAGCAGTTCTGATCCATTGAAGAGTTGTAAAAACAAAAGATCCACACCGGTTGGGTATGGATCCTTTAAAAAAATAATTAGTAAGCTATATTATAGCGTATTCCTGGTGCCACCGTCAACCTCGCGCTGCGCAAGAATCGCATTCCGGCCTTCTGCATCTGCAACAACTTCCACAGAAACCTGTGTTGTGCCCTGAGCCTTGAAATGAAGCGCCTCTGCTGCCGATTCTGTAAGATCAACTACCCGCTTATTGCCTGCTGCCATACGGTCATTTACTTTTACATAAACCACCATGCCATTGCGCAGGTTAGTAACCTTAATGAAAGTACCCAGCTTCAGGTTATTGCTTGCAGCTGTATAGTTTGTACTCTGAAAAGTTTCGCCGGTAGCAGTTTTGCGGCCATTGAACTTTGAATGATAATACGATGCAACTCCTTTACTTCCTTCTATCATCTTAGAGATGACACTCTGCGCATTCACAGCAAAAACAGAACCCATAAGAATCGCTACCGTCATTATCAGCCTCATACTCAACTACCGTTTGGTGAAGTGCAAATGTACTGTTTTGAGGTAAGAATACCTCCTAAGCAACGCTTCCTACTTGTTAAAAGGCTTTGAGCCCCCCTTCGCATAGCGTGGCTTACTATCACGGTCGCCGCCGCCATAGCTGCTCCGGCTGCCGTTTCCGGTGCCATAAGAGCGGTTGGAGCTGCCGCCGCTGTAAGGCTTTGAAGCTCCTCCGCCATCGCCGGAATAGCTGCCACCACCCTGCCGCTGCTCTGCTTCATCCACCTTTACTTTCCTGCCCTTGAACTTCTTGGAAGGCATTGTTTCGAGGATAAATTCTGCTGCGCTGCGCGGTACATTAAAGAAAGAGCTTAGATCGCGCACCGTTACACGCTCAATGGTGTTGGCCTCCATATCAGTGCTTTCTGTGATAAACTGAACGAGCTTCTGGGTCGTCAATCCATCCTTTGCACCGAGATTAATGAAAAGGCGCGCGGTATTGCCGGTAGCCTTTGCCGATGTTTTTTGCTCAAAGCCGGCATTCAGGTCTTCCGATCCTTCATAGGCTGCAATGGTATCTTTAAGCTGCAGCCAGATAAGGCGGCGTATCAGCTCATCTTTATCCATATCCTCAAAGCGCTCATGGATCATGGCCTGGTAGGCTTCACCGAAGTTATCCTGCGGCTCAGCGTTAGCAATGGCATCCAACTGGAAGAAGAGGCGCTTGCGCACTACTTCCGCGCCATCCGGAATATCGGATTTGTGGAACTTGGATTTGATCATCCGCTCAATGCTTCGGATCGTAGAGATTTCTTTCGGTGTAACGATGCTCATGCAGATACCGCTCTTGCCGGCGCGTGCCGTACGGCCGCTGCGGTGCGTATATACTTCCTGGTCGTCGGGTAGCTCGTAGTTGATTACGTGGGTAATGTCATTTACATCGATACCGCGCGCAGCAACGTCTGTAGCTACGATTGCCTGTAGTTGCTTGTGCTTGAAACGGTCGAGCACCTTGGTACGCGCCTTCTGGTCCATATCACCGTGCAGTGGACTTACATGATAGCCCTGGCGCATCAGTTTCTCGGAAATATCCTGGCAATCCTGGCGCGTGCGTGTGAAAATGATGCCGTAAATGCCGGGCGTGAAATCCAGCAGACGTTGGAGTGTTTCAAAGCGGGTATGGCGGTTGGTTACATAATACTGGTGGTCGATATTCTCATTAGAAGTATTGGCGACAGATACGCTGATCTCTTTCCACTCTTTCATGAAGCGTTTGGCGATGCCGCGCACCTCATTGCTCATAGTTGCCGAGAAAAGCCAGGTATGCTCCCGCTTCGGCGTGCTTTTAAGGATAAGCTCGATGTCTTCGCGGAAGCCCATGTTCAGCATCTCATCCGCTTCATCGAGCACTACATACTCAACGTTTTCTAAATTAAGGGCTTTGCGCTCTATCAGGTCTATGAGGCGGCCCGGTGTGGCCACTACTACTTGCGGGTGCGCTTTTACCTCGCGGATCTGCCCGCCGATGGGTGCGCCGCCATATACGGCTACGCTTTTAAAGCCGCGCATGTGCTGGCCGTACTTTTTAAATTCGGCTTCGATCTGCATGCAGAGCTCACGCGTTGGCGAGAGTACGAGGGCCTGAACATTTTTGTTGTTAAGGTCTATCTTGTGCAGTAGCGGCAGGCCGAAGGCCGCAGTTTTGCCAGTGCCCGTTTGGGCGAGGCCAATAATATCAACAGGTTCTGAGAGGAGGAGGGGAATCGTCTTTTGCTGGATTGGCGTTGGGGTTTCAAACCCCATTTCTGTCACGGCTTGTGTCAGTTCTTCCCTGAGCGAGAAGTCGGAAAAAAGAATCATTGTAAGAACTAAAATTTAAATAATGCGCGAAAGTACGGAATATAGGGCGGGTAGGACTGGTTATTATTGTTATCAATTGTTTTGTGGTTAGCGGAAGTGGTACTATTGAGCACTTGTTGCGTCGCTCCGTTCATCAGTTTCAGGCGTTATTGAGCTTTTCCTGCAAACTGCAAGGTATATACAGGCAAGATCAGGACGTGCGTAGCCGACCTGAGCCGATATCAAGAGAATAATATATTAGCTCTACAGAATCAAGCCCCAGAAAATGGTATTAGTGAGTATTTTCAATAAAATGCTTAATAAGGAAACTGTAGGTGCGAATGAGTCAAATACTGCTTTCTTTAGCCTGTTTTTAGAAAATCCTTTCATGAGCGGAGTTTTTATAGGCTATAAGACAATAACTGGCTTGAACAATGCAATCAAACACTTACTTATTTGGTTGACGGAGGAACCGAATTTCAATTTTGTAGAAGCGGAAAAAGGAAGAATAAAAAATATATTGGATAGAATAGAAGATGCATCAATTGTTACAGACTTGTATGAACTAAAGCAATTAAACGGTGTTGAGGATAAAATTGATGAGGGGGACTGATTATTCAGTTGTGCGAAGTCCCCTGACTTCGCATGCCCCGGTGCCGCGTCCCCTGACGCGGGTATCCTTTGTCCGGTTTTACAAAAGCCTTTCCGGGAGGTGTCTGAATCGCGGATTAAGCGGATTGCACGGATTCCGCTGATTCCCGGACGGGAAAAATTTACATCGCCCGTCTGTAAACCATACATTCCTTTGAATATCCGTAATTCAGATAAGTGTATGAGCCCACCAAGCGGAATATTCCGGCGCAGGGGCATGCCCTTGTGGCCGCCCTGTCCAGTGCCCTATTCAGATATGGTAATGTAAGATAGCCACAACGCCGGGCGGCAACAAGGGCACGCCCCTACGGATATCAGGGAATCCGCGAAATCCATTAATCCTTTTAAAATCCGTGCTTCAGAAATGATGTATGAACCCGCGCAAGGGATTGCAGCGGAAATCCTTTTTTGCCCCTTCCGGTAAAAAAGATTGCAGCAGAAAGCCCGGTGCCGCCCTTCAGCGGCAGGCGCCCAAACCAACAATCCTGCGTCCGGATTCCGAATTCTGCCCTGCAATATTACTTTTGCGGTCAAATAACATCAATCCACGCCATGAGTTTTATTTCCAACATTACTGGCCGCCAGGTGCTCGACAGCCGCGGCAACCCTACTGTAGAAGTAGATGTGCTTACTTCCGATGGCTATATGGGCCGCGCTGCCGTGCCTTCCGGCGCATCTACCGGCAAGCATGAAGCCGTGGAGCTCCGCGATGGCGATAAGAGCGTGTACGATGGAAAAGGGGTGCTCAACGCTATAGCCCATGTAAATGAAACGATTGCCGAAGAGCTTTATGGCATGGATGTAACCGGCCAGCGCGCGATAGATGCGGTGATGATAGAAATGGACGGCACCGATAATAAAAGCAAGCTTGGGGCCAATGCGATTCTTGCGGTGAGCATGGCCGCGGCTAAGGCTGCTGCCAATGCGATGGGTATGCCGCTGTACCGCTATGTGGGCGGCACGAATGCACGTACGCTGCCGGTACCGATGATGAACATCCTGAATGGCGGCGCTCATGCGGATAATAAGATAGACTTCCAAGAATTTATGGTGGTGCCGGTGGGCGCGGAAAGCTTTAGTGAAGGGCTGCGCTGGGGCGTGGAGATTTTCCATAACCTGAAGGGGGTGCTGAAGAGCAAAGGCTATTCTACCAACGTAGGTGATGAGGGTGGCTTTGCGCCGGATATACAGAGCAATGAAGAAGCTATTGAAACGGTGCTGATGGCAATTGAAAAGGCTGGTTATAAACCGGGTGAGCAGGTGGCTATAGCCATGGATGCGGCCAACAGCGAGCTTTGGGATGATGCTAAAAAACAGTACGTATTCCATAAAAGCAGCGGCAAGGCATTGAGCTCGGATGAGCTGGTAGATTTCTGGGTGAGCTGGGCTGGTAAATACCCCATCGTATCTATCGAGGATGGCATGGCGGAGGATGACTGGGCAGGCTGGAAAAACCTTACGGAAAAATTAGGCAAAAAAGTGCAGCTTGTAGGTGATGATCTTTTTGTAACGAATGTAATGCGCCTGCAGCAAGGCATTAATGATAATACCGCAAATGCCCTCCTGGTAAAGGTGAACCAGATAGGCAGCCTCAGCGAAACAATTGATGCGGTAACGATGGCGCAGCACGCGCAGTACAACACGATCATGAGCCACCGCAGTGGCGAAACCGAGGATTATACAATTGCGGATCTTGCCGTAGCGCTCAATTGCGGACAAATAAAAACGGGCTCAGCATCGCGCTCGGACCGTATGGCTAAGTACAACCAGCTTTTACGCATCGAAGAAGAGTTGGGCGGCGCTGCGTATTATCCCGGCAAAGCGCTTAAATTTGGCAAATAGTCTTTTTATGGAATTGGGAATTT
Organism: Chitinophagaceae bacterium; assembly: GCA_965246905.1. Lineage (GTDB taxonomy): Bacteria > Bacteroidota > Bacteroidia > Chitinophagales > Chitinophagaceae > UBA1952. The sequence goes on along the minus strand of CBDFFZ010000003.1, from coordinate 32,316 downwards.
TTAATTGGAAATTCGGCCAGCTTACGTGACACTTCCAATTACAAATTCCCAATTCCCAATTCCTGAAAACAAATGAAGCTCCTCCGCCTGATATTTAACAAGTACACCCTTACTGCTGCCGGCTTTGCGGTGCTGATGCTTTACTTTGACCAGAATGATTATGCAAGCATGAAGGAGCGCAATGCACAGCTGCAAGAAGTAAAGGAAAACATTGATCACCTCAATACCGAGATCACGCAGTTGGATGCCTCTTACGATGCGCTGATGCATAACCCGCAGGAGCTGGAGCGCTATGCCCGCGAGCATTACCGCATGAAGCGCGATACGGAAGACCTTTATGTAATTGAGCAGAAATAATAGTAAAAGCCACCTGTAAAAAGGTGGCTCTTCTTTTAGGTTTTAGCCTGCTGCCAGGCTTTCAGAAAGCCGGCTACATCATCCGGACTGATCAATATTTTCCTTCCGTTTTTGAGCCGCACTAATAGTATTTTGCTGCGGTCGGTAACGTAGGCGGTAACGTGGCCAATATTTTTATACCAAAACTTGCCCAGGTACCCCAGAAAGCCGCCACTGCCAAAGGTGCGGATGCTGAATCCCAGCTCGCCGCTGCCCACTGGTTCTATACTATCGATATTCTCCATCGGGATGATTCTGGAGAAGCCAACCTGTGTAATTTTAAGCACGGAAGGATTGATTGTAAAGGATTTGGGCATGAACAATGCGGTGAAAATCATTACGGCTGTTACCAGAACAATGATCATGAACATTTTAAGATCATGGTTGACGCTGAAATACTGCCCGATGGTAATGAAAGGGAAGATGAGTACTACTACTACGGCAACGCTAAGCATCTTGGCCAGCGTATCCAGCTTGGCAGGAAATGTGTTCATGGCTTACAGTCTGCGGCGTTTTATTTCTTTATTGATGAGCCCAAGCTCGCGGCCTGTTTGTCCGGCTACGGAAGTATTTTCCTGGGCGCGCCGCATGAGGTAAGGCACTACATCTTTCACCGGCCCGTACGGAAGGTATTTCGCCACCTGATAGCAGGCATGAGCCAGGTTGAAGGAAATATTATCACTCATGCCGAAAAGCTGGGAAAACCATACATGTGAATGGGTTGCCGGAATGCCGTGCGCGCCCATATACTCTGTAGCTTTAAGGCAGCTTTGCTCGTTGTGCGTACCAATAAATAAGGCTATTTTTTCAATTCGCTCAAGGCAATAAACCACGCCGGCGTTATAGTCCGTATCGGTTGCTTCCTTGCTTGCCTGTATAGGGTTCTGGTATCCTTTTTCAATAGCCCTTGCGCGCTCTTTCTCCATATATGCGCCGCGTACCAGCTTGGCACCTAAAAGGTAACCCTGCTGCGCCGCCCTATCTGCCGATTTTTCAAGAAATTCAAGCCGGTCGTGCCGGTACATCTGGAAGGTATTGAAGATAATAGGTACTGTTTTATTGAAGCGTGACATCATTGCATCGGCCAGCTCATCTACCGGCTGCTGTATCCAGCTTTCTTCCGCATCAATGAGCACCATAATTTTTTGTGCTGCTGCTACTACGCATATATCAAGAATGCGTTGCTGTACGCGTGTCCATTCTTCCTCTTCGGCAGCACTTAATTTTTCGGCAGCATGCAGCTTTTCTAACAGGCCAAACCTTGCAAACCCGGTAATCTTTACACTAATAAAAGGAATATTTTTCTGGGCAGCCGCAAATTGAATAGCCTTGATAAATTCCTGTACGGTGCGGTCAAATTCCGTTTCTTCTTCTTTGCCTTCTACGCTGTAGTCAAGGATGATTCCCACATAAGCCCATCTGAATTTGCGCCAAAGAAGCCCCAAAACCCAGCCGACGATATAGGTGGGCCACCCGCCGCGCATTCCAGGGCTTGGCCGCAGAAGGCACATAAGGATCGAGGGGACTGCCCGGCGGCATGACCGGAAAGGGAGTGCGAATTTCCGTAAGCGTGACCAGTTCAGGCATAAGTACTGTTTTTCGTGGGCAAGGATAAGGAAAAACTTGCAAATAGGGCTGATTGCCCTTCACGCAATTTTTTCAACCCTTTCCACTTGCTCCACATTCTTCACATCTAAACATTTACGCTACCTTTCCCCCAAAATAGTGTACACAAAACTGCCTGCTCATGCGCCTTTGTACTTTGCTGCTTGCCCTTTTGTTTTCTGCTCTTTGCGCAACAGGCTTGTCTGCCCAAACCGTTCTTTTCGCCGAAGATTTTAATGGTTGTAACCTTCCAGCGGGCTGGGATGTGGTCAGTACGGGCAATCAAAATCCTGTCTGGTATGTCAGCGATTCTGTGCAGAATGATGATGACAATGGCCAGAGCATGAATGGTTCGTGTTTTCTTTTCATTGACGACGATGCGACGGGCAACAATACTCCGGCATATAGTATTGATTTTATCAGTCCGCCGTTCGATGCCTCGCAACACGCGACGGTGGAATTGAACGTAGATATTCACTACCGGGACTGGGCGGAGGCCAACGAATTTTTTGCCGTGCTCGTCACCGATGGTACTACGGAAACCGAGATCAGTCGTTTTGAAAAAGGGCGGCAAACCGGGGATAGCGTCGGTGATTATATTACGTTGAAATACGATCTTTCCCTGGTGACCCACTCGCCAAATGCCCGCCTGATTTTTCGCTACGACGATGCGGGCGGCTATAATTGGTGGGCTGGCGTAGACAATATTCAAGTGATTGGCTCTGGTCAGGGCACCAATGTGGTGGCGGAGACTTTCAATGCCTGCCAATTGCCCGACGGCTGGGAATCGGAGGTGGTGACTGGCGACGATGCCTGGCGTTTTGGCCTCATTGACACGACTTCTAAGGCTTACAGCAGCGGCACTTCGATGGATGGCACTTGTTTCGCGTATTTCGACGACGATGCCATTGGGCCAGCCGCGCCTTATTCCAAGGTGCGGCTGGCTACGCCCTGGTTTGCGGGTACGGATTTCGCCGCATTTACCTTGAATTTTGACGTTATTTTACGCTATTATAAAGAAAAAATCGCCGTGTACGTTCAGCAGGGCGATGGTCAGGAATATTTAGTTCGGGAATCTACTGAAGATGTGGGCGGCCCTTATTTCCCAGATTATCAGCACGTTACACTCGATCTTTCCACCTATCGCTCCCAGCAAATGCGCGTCATTTTTGAATACGATGACGGCAAAGATTGGGGCTGGTGGGTCGGTCTGGATAATGTGAAAATCACTGGCGCAGGCCAGGTCAATGACTTATGCAGTCACGCTAAAACCCTGCTTACTGGCGATAATTGCCAGCCTGGCGACAATCGCACCGCCGTCTTTGATGGCCCTCTGACTCCCTGTACCGACAAAGGCGTGGGCGGTTTGTGGTATAAATGGACACCCAGTTTTTCCGGCATTGCCAAATTAACTACCGAGGCAAAATTCAATGATGTCGTAAATGTCTTTACTGGCGGCTGCGCTACGCCGCAACTTTTGCTCTGCGACAATCGCGACGAACATGGTTTTACTGGGGAAACGTCTTATTTCAATGTACAATCTGGCCAGGAATATTTCGTGCGCGTGAGTGGTCGCGACGCAGACTTTGGTGCACCGCGCGGCGACCTGTGTATTGCGGTGAATCAAACCTCGGCTTTTCCTAGTAAACCCATTAATGACGATTGCGCTAATGCTATTAATTTGGCAATAAATGCTACTTGTATAACTAGTAATAATATAAACGGCACCATGTCGGCCAATCTGCCTTCGCTCAACGAACTGGCCCGCGCCGATGTGTGGTACACATTCGTGGCACCGACTGTGGCTGCTAATGAACAATTAGTAATAGAAAGCAATGCTACTTTTTCCGATATTATTACGGTGTATCGTGGCGGCTGCGCGGCCTTGAATGAAGTGACGGGCAATCACCACGGCGGTCATCTTGACTTGACCACGCTGACGGTGGGCGAAACGTATTTTGTGCAAATTGCGGGTAATTTCGCCACAGTAGAAGGCACGCTTTGTCCCCAAATTTTGAAAAAAGTAATTAGTGCGCCCATTAATGATAATTGCGTGGCCGCTATTAATGTCCCGATTGGTGGACAATGCACGGCTGGCACTAATGTAGATGCTACTTATGCTGGTTTAAAACCAACCTGTATGGTGTCAATAGACCAGGATATTTGGTTCAAATTCGTGGTGCCTGCTTCGGGTGCCGTGCGCATCAATTCGGGAGCAGATTTTGAACACGTACTAGCGGTGTGGCAGGGCGATTGTACTAATATGACCCAGATATTTTGTGCAGAAAATCCACTGCGTTGTGATGGGTATCTCTATGTAGGTGGTTTGACACCCGGCCAGACTTACTATATCCAAATTGCCTCTTCCAGAACACTGGCGGGCGGCCTGGCGACTGGTAATGTATGCCTGAAAATACTGGATGCCAATACACCACCGGATTTTCAGCCAATTAGTCTGCAAGTACAAGAAAACTGTACGGGCGTTGGTACAGCGCAATTACTAGTTACTACGAATGGCGGCGTGGCTCCATTGACTTTTCAAGGCAGCGTAGATGGTCAGGCATTAAACAGCGGCGATCTATATTTAGTAATAGTAACCGACGCAATTGGTTGTACACAATCCCTGCTAGGCGTAGTAGATGCTTGTAATGCTGGTAATTGTATTTTAAATGCTACGCTTACGCCCACTAGTCCTGCTTGTTATGGACATGCTAATGGCTCACTAACTGTAAATACGATTGGCGGCACTGCGCCTTATCAATACAAATGGTCGGACAATAGTACAGAATCAATGTTGAATAATATTGCGGCGGGCATTTATGCAGTGACCGTGACGGATGCGCTGGGTTGCGAAGCTATTATTAGCCAGACATTGAGTAATCTACCCGCTATTGAAGCAATTAATGCGACTATTACCCAACCTGCTGCTGGTCAAAATAATGGTTCCATTTATCTGGATGTACAAGGCGGAAATGGCCAATACGCTTATAACTGGACTTTAAATGGCGCATTTTTCGTCGCTTCTGAGGACTTAACTAACGCGCCAGCGGGTAATTATCAAGTAGAAATTACCGACGCTAATGGCTGTACGGCCACTTTTGAATACGCATTAATAACGGTAGGAACTAGTGCTATTAACGATCAGATATTTGCAGAGGTATTTCCGAATCCGGCGCGGGATAAAGCGACCTTGGCCGTAGCGTTTTCTACCCCACAGTCACTCGTACTCTCCCTGACAGACGCGGCTGGCCGGGTATTACGCTCCTGGAAAATAGACCACGTGACGGAGCAGAATATTCCTTTGGAAATCAAGGACTTACCGAGCGGGGCTTATCAGTTGCGGATTCGGGCGGGACAAACTTCGCTGGTACGCACATTGACGGTAGTGCGGTAAATAAATAATACGCGTTGCTCAAATTGCTGCCTTTTTGAAAAGAAAAATTTGGGCAACGAGTAAGGCCCAGCCTTCCTAAAAGGCTGATATTATAGAAGCGTGTCCATTGAATGCCATTAAACAATACAAAAGAACTACAAAGTGGTTGAATATAAATAGCCCCCGATGAAATCGGGGGATAGAAAGGTTAAATAGTAACAACCCTGAATGGGGTTGAACTGATCCGTAACATTTTTCTGTTCAACCCCATTCGGGGTTGCCCACCGAATATATTGCTTCCCTGGATTTCATCCGGGGCTATTCATGTTTAACCACTGCGTGGTTTTCATCTGATCAATTGTTTGGAATCAGTCCTCAGCAAAAATGGAACATGGGCAACGCGTAATCCAGAACTCTATCAACTTTTCAACACCGCTTCTTTCACTTCTGGCTGCACGGGCGGCACTACTACTGGTGGTGCCACAGGTTGTATCGGTTTCTTCCACGGCTTGATGACCAGCCGCAGGCTTTGGTCGTAAGAAATGTAGTTCCAAACCCAGTTGATAAAGACGAAAAACTTGTTTTTGGCCCCCAATATGGCAAACAAGTGTACGAACAACCACACAAACCAAGCGAACGCTCCTTGGAAACGCCAGAACGGCAGGTCAGCCACCGCCTTGTTCCGACCGACCGTAGCCATAGAGCCGAGGTCGCGATAGTGGAAATCTTTTGGCGTTTCGCCTTTCGCCATGCGAAGCATATTTTTGGCCAGGGCTTTCCCTTGTTGTAGCGCGACTTGCGCCACCTGCGGGTGTCCGTTGGGCCATTTGCCCTCGCTTTGCATGGCCATGTCGCCGATAACGAAAATATTTTCGCTGCCTTCCAGCCGATTGAATCCATTGACTTTCAAGCGATTGCCACGTACCACGGCGGTAGCGGGGATGCCTTCCAGTTTATTGGCCGTAATACCGGCAGCCCAGATCACCTTGTCGGTGCGAATAGTGGAGCCATCATCTATGGTGACCGTTTTGCCATCGTAGCCAGTCACCACCTTGTCCAGCCAGAGTTGTACACCCAGTTCGCGGAGATAGATTTCGGCCTTGGCGGAAGCCTGCGGCGACATGGTGTTCAGCAGCCGTGGATCACCGTGAATGAGGTGAATGTCTATTTCATCGCGGTTCAGGTCGTCATTATAGTCCTTGGAAATGATGTGCCTTTTCATTTCGGCGAGGCTACCCGCCAATTCCACGCCCGTTGGGCCACCGCCCACCACCACGATATCGAGGTAAGGTTGGCGTTGCTCATAATTATCGGCGATGGTGGCGCGCTCATAGTCTTCAAACAGAGAGTTGCGCAGGAAAACCGCTTCGCCCAGGGCTTTCATCGGAATGGCATTGGCTTTGATCTGTTCATTGCCATACCAGTTGGTGTCCGCGCCGAGCGAGAGCACCAGATAGTCGTAATGCACGGAACCAATCTCCGTAACGACTTGATTTTGTTCGGGTTGTACGGAAAGTACCTTGGTTATCCGCACGAATACATTTTTGCTGTGCTGAAATACTTTGCGCAGCGGAAACGCAATACTCGACGGTTCCAGGCCCGCCATCGCCACCTGGTAGAACAGGGGCGGAAACTGGTGGTAATTATTTTTATCAATAAGCACCACCTGGTAATCGGTCTTCGCCAGTTGGCGCGCCAGGATCAGGCCGCCGAAGCCAGCACCGACAATTACCACGCGTTTTTTTCCGGTATCGGGAATATTGAATTGCATATGGTAGGGTAGTTGTTTCGTATCGGCAGGCCAGCAGGCACCGAGGTATGTTTCACGATAATAACAAAAACAGAACGCAGGCCCTCCGTTTTGGTTGGAAGGATTACTAAAAAAAACGTGCCTGTCTCACCCCGCAAGCGGGTTATTCCGGAATTTGTTCCGCAAAAATACGGTCTAGCGCACGAAGGCGTAATACAGCAGAATCATCAGCAGCAAAGTAGATATAGCTACAATGGTGATGAATTTCCGGTTGTCTTCGCGGTCTCTGCGGACTTGTTGTTGCTTAGTGTCTTTGTGCCTGGTTGCCATTTTGACGAAAAAATTGAAAAGTGGAGAAATGTGGAAAGGGTGAAGCGCAATGTTTGACTGGAAAAATTTAGTAAATGTAGTATTTTCCATGATGTACCACCCAGTCTGCCAAATATTAGCGGCGGATCACCCCGGAACTACCTTACCAAACTAAGTCGGAAAAACAGGCAAAAATAATTTCAAACGCCCGGTTTGCAAGTTTTTAGCCAAATCAAAAAGAACTATCGAACAGCCGCTATCTTTGTCGCCCCGAAAAATAAAAATTTGGCAACTTAGCACACTCGTACCACCTGTCCCGTATGTTTTAGCGGGATTAGCCCATTAATTAAAAATGTTCCAACGACTTTTTTTTCTAATTTTTATCTGCCTGGCAGGGAGCCAATTGGCCATTGCGCAGACTCCGACTCCCACTGGTCCCTCTATGGTACCGCCTGCACCGGCATCCACCGATAGTGTGCTGGTGACAATCATCCTGAAACACCAACAGAACAAAAACCTGCCGGAGATTCGCCGCATCCTGGAGTCGCAGGGCTTCTGGGATATGTTTCCGCCTGCCGAAGCGCGTGTCGTCTCCTGGACGATTGCGATGGGACTGGGCCACATTATTATTTTGCAGGTGCCGCTCGCAGTGGTACGCCGCCTCAATCTGGCCCTCGAAAACGGTGCCTGGGGCGCATTCGACACAGAAATATATATGACCTACGATTATAAACCGATCTGGTACGACTACGTACAGCGTCGGCAGGAAGCCAAGGATGATCGGGATAAATAAGTATGAACTATGATGTATGAACTATTTGACATCTCGTGTTCATCGTTCATACATCATCGTTCATCGTTCCATTAGTAGCTCTCGAAATACACCCGCGCGTTGCGGTTCACATTGCGCTTCATGGTGGTGGCATCCTGCACGTTATCGCCTTCGTATTCTTCTCCGGCATTTTTGGCATACAGCACCCGTTCCCAGCGGGGGTTATTGATTTCGCCGCGCGCGGTGGAGTGCAAAAGGATAAAATCTTCGCCAGCCAAAGACGGGTTGTAGAACAGGAATTTCACGTTGCTCTGATTGGTTTTTGGGAAATTTTCATATACCCATATTTCGTAGGGTGGGGCAGCTGGGTCATCCTCCACGTGGATCACATCATTCGCGAGGCCAAAGCGCATATACGTACGCCCACGATCGGTCTCAAAGCCATAGCGGAAGCCGCTCTTGAATTTTTTATCAGCAGCGGCGGCCACCTGCATAAAACTGTTGTAGGCTTCCTCCGGTTTATTGACATCCTGCTCGGCAAAATAGCGGAACAAATAGAAGCGCATTTGCTTCAGATCGCTACCCGCCAGAATATCTTTCAAAGTCTCTGATTCAGAGCCAGTCGCCAGCACACCTACCGCACGCAGGGCATAGCGCAGGGCTTTTTCATCCAGATTTTGCACAAATTGCTGCGCCACCATGTCCTCGGTCATTTTGCTTTCTTCTAGCTGAAAGAGCGGATTGCTGCGTTGAAAAGACAGGCTGCGCGTGGCCAGGAGTTGATTGGCTTTATCGCGTAGTTCCACGGTGAGCGAATAGTTGCCGCTTTCCAGTTTACTAATGTCCATCTGAACCAGCAATGCATCGATTGCGCCAGCCTTTTTTTGCTGACTACCGCTGGAAATCAATGCTTTATTGCCATTTCCCTTATCCTGTTCAATGAAGTAGCGCACCAGGTATTCCCCGTCGTGGATAGACTTGTCGGCATGATACACTTCGGCATAAAAGGCCAGTTTCTTGGCAGCACTGCTGTAAAAAGCGAAAGGCAGCGGCTCCAGGAAGTAACCGTTTTTGGTAAATGGATTGCTCGATTCGTCGGCCTTGAAACTCCGCAAAAACTGTACTTCCGACAGGTGAATAGCCGCCGTGGGAATAGCGACCGACAATGGTTGGCTGACAATCTTGTTGTTGTTGGGGTCATTCAGGTCTTGCACGTGCACTTCCAGCGTGTATTCCCCCGCAGGTACCTGCATCCGCCTTACATCCAGCAGCGATTGCGGGAATTTGACCAGTGGGCTATTCAGGATGTATTTTTCATAGGCCGCCACCACTTCTCCCTTTTTGATGAGCATCATCACTTCCACGCCTCCTTTGAGGTGGTTGCTATCCACCGTGATGAAATTGATCGTGCTGGCGACCACTTCCAGGTTGATCTCTACATAGGGCTTATCAGGGGTGGCATACACGGCGTAGGAAACGCCAGTATCGAGCGCGTGGGCCAGCCCCGGCAGGGCCAACAGCAACAATGCGCCAAAGCAGGAACGGAGCGTATTTTTCATAGCAGTTGAGTTTGGATAAATGATGGTCAAAAGTCAGGTTTCCAATGCCTGCCGTTTGAACAGTTTTTAGTAAAAGTCAGGTTTCTGATATAACAACCTAAAACACTGATTTTAGATAAAAGTACGACATTTTCTGCTCTTATCGCCTGAAATTTAGATAGAACAACCTCTATAACAGGGTGAGCAGCAACGAAGGCTCCCTATTGTGGCTCTCCAACGCAACCTCCCTGCTTATTATTAATTCTGCACCGGCAAAATAATGCTGGAAGGAAAGGTATTTAGATGCTCCACGCTAATAGTGGATTTGACAAAATCGCTGTCTTTGGCGGTGTAAATATTGATGAATTGCTGCGGATTACGGTCGGCCAGTGGAAACCAGCTGCTCTGTACCTGCACCATCAGTTTATGACCCGGTAAAAAAGTATGAGCCACGTCCGGGAGATTGAAACGCACATTGTCTACCTCATTTGGTATAAAGGCTTCCGGTTTCTCAAAACTGTTGCGATACCGACCACGCATAATTTCTCCGCGCACCAGCATCTGGTAGCCACCGAGCGGCACGCCATTCTCTTGCCCCGACAGCGTATCGGGAAAAACGTCAATCAATTTCACCACAAAATCGGCATCAGTCGTGCTGAGGCTCACCCAAAGATCGGCCACCACTGGCCCCGTCACCGTGAGCGGAGCAGTCAAAGTTGGCGTTTGGTACACCAGCACATCGGGTCGCCGGGCGGCAAAACGTTGATCGTCGGTCATGTACTCGCGGGTACGATGCAGGTGGACGTTCTCGGTATAAGGCACCGGTTTGCCTGGATCACTGATGTACTGATCGAAGGTTTGATCGCTATTGGCATCTTTATTCGGAGCGGGCGGTGGAGTAGTGTTCAACCCGCCTTTGGCCTGCAGGTAAAATGGGGTTAGTTTTACATTCTTGGGTGGCCAGCTATCATAGCGCGTCCAGTGGTTGCTGCCCGTTTCAAAGATCAGGGCCTCCGGCAAATCCAGTGGGCCATTGTCTTTCAAATAATGCTCAAAAAACCGCATTTCCACCTCTTTCTGGTAATATTCGCTGGTCGGCTGGCCAAAGACGACATTACCCAATCGGTCGCCCTTGGTCCGTACCCAACCGCCGTGGATCCACGGCCCCATCACGATGCGATTGGAATAACTGGCCGGGTTTTGTTGCTCAATGGCTTCATAGGTATGCCACGTCCCAAAGCAATCCTCGGCATCGAACAGCCCGCCCACCGTCAGGATGGCGGGTTGTAAATTTTTCAAATGTGGACGCGGATTGCGCGCCTGCCACCAGGCATCATAGTCGGGGTGGGCCATCAAATCGTTCCAAAAGGGAATATCGGCCATCTTGTAGTGGCTGGTGAAATTGCTCACCGCTCCGGCTTGCAGGTAAAACTGGTAGTTGTCTGGCGTTTGCCAATCCGAAAAACCCTTGGCATTTTCGGTGGTCGGTTGAGGGCGGGGCTTTCCAAAGCCGGAGTAAAAGGAAAAAGCGTCCATCAGCATGAGTGCGCCATTATGGTGAAAGTCGTCGCCGATAAACCAATCCGTCACCGGAGCCTGCGGCGATACCGCTTTGATGGCCGGATGACCAGCCAATGCCGCCATCGTAGCATAAAAACCGGGATATGAAATGCCGTACACACCAACACGCCCATTATTATTGGCCGCATTTTTCAGCAACCAGTCCACTGTATCATAGGTATCGCTGGCTTCATCAATGGCGAGGTCCGTTTTTGCCGGCACGGCTGCCACATTTTTTTTACCTTTTTTCACCGCAACGGGTGTCGGCAATTTTTTGTCGGTTTGGAAAGGCCGGACATCCACAAAATCACCCTCACTCATGTACTTGCCGCGCACATCCTGAAACACCCAAATGTAGCCTGACTGGGCCAGGTAGCGGTTTTGGAAGGCCGTCGGGTAAGCGTTTTCGCCGTAAGGCGCACAGGAATAGGGCGTTCGTTTTATTAGTATCGGATAGGCATTTGTGCCTGCCACCTTGGGCGTATAAATGCTGGTGAACAGCCGAACCCCGTCGCGCATCGGGATCATTACTTCGCGTTTGGTATAATTATCGCGGAGATAGGCAGAATCGGCAGCGGGAGTCTGGGCAAAAGCGCGGGCACAAAAGGCCAGCAACAACAGTAAAAAGATTGATCTCATAATCGGAGGTAAGTTTTTTGACTACTAAAAGTTTTTGATTTGAGTCATTGGATTTTAAAGGCAACATACTGCATGTCAAGTAGTTACGTCTATAAGTCAAATGTCGAAAAATTTAGTACTCAGATTTTTTTCTCAAAAGTCTGAAAAAATCTGCAACCTCTTGTCTATCTCCCCCGTCTATCCACCAACTCTCATTCATTTGACCATTATATTTTTCCAATATATGAAAAAGTCCTTTTTTATTACCCTGTTTTGCGCCTTGTTTTTGCAAATGACCACCGCTACCGCAGCGCCTGCTCAAAATGATCCCGAAGTAAAGGTGATCGTTAGTCCCCGCCGCATCTGGATCGTCACCGACGAAATGCCGGTGAAAAGCCTGACCGTTCAAGTCCTGGATACAGCGGGAAAAGTAGTGATGGAACAAAAATTTTCTTCCAAAACCGCCGATTGGTCGCTGGATTTGCAAACTTTGCCCGCCGGTCGTTATTCGGTCGTGGCTGGTGCGCAGGAGCCGATCCGTTTCCGCAAGTAGTGTTTTCGAAACCTTACAGGTTTCAAAAACCTGTAAGGTTTAGTATATAGCATGAAAATTCACGAAATTCATCTGCAAACACCTTCCCTGGCGAGCGTCCAGGATTTTTATCACGGTTTATTAGGCCTTGATTTTCAGGCCGATTTGGGGTTTAAAACCGGGCTTTCGTCCCTACGTTTTTCCGAAAACCCGACCGCCAAAGGCATTTATCATTTTGCCTTTAATATTCCCGCTAATCAAGTAGCGGCGGCGCAACAATTTCTGCATCAACGTTCTATTTCTATCCTGCGCACCCCGGACGGGGAGGAAATCGTGCAATTCCCCGATTGGCACGCGCAGTCCATGTATTTTTTCGATCCGGCAGGCAATGTGGTAGAATTCATCGCCCGACGGGATTTGAAAAATGAAAGCAACCGACCTTTTGGCCCCGATTCCTTATTAGCCATCAGTGAAATTGGTATTGTCACGCCCGACGTACTGCAATGGCGCGCCAAAACACTACAACAATATGGTGTCGGTGATTTTGATAAACAGCCTGCTGACCCCGGTTTTACGGCCTTAGGTTCCGATCAGGGACTTTTCATCGTCGTTCCGATTAGTCGGCATTGGCTGATGACCGAAATACCGGCTACGCAAAATCCGCTTTTCGTACGCTTTGAAAATGAGGAAGGCGATATATTTGCAGAAAATATTTATCCGTAGTATATTGATAATAAATGTTTTGTAGTATAATTTGTCATGTCGCAACGCGGTGAAGACATCTACACAAGCCGGGCAAACCCGGAGTCTTTACCAATGTTTCCGAATGACTTGGCTTGTGTAGATTTCTCCGTTTCACTGCGACATGACAAATTTCCTTAATCCTTCCGCTTGGCAATCACCGCATCCAGCGAATAGCGGCCAGCACCCAAGAAGAAAATAGTCGCATAGGCGAATAGATACAACAGCCCATGTTCCTTATCGGCAAACGGGTCGTTCCAATGCACGATAAAAACGATCACTAACATCGTAATAATCGTCGGAATGGTCGCCAGCCGCGTAAACAACCCAACGGCAACCAACAATCCGCACACCAATTCACCAAAAATAGCCAACGTCAATGAAGTTGGACCGCCCACTCCGATGGGGTCGGCCCAGTCAGCGGCTTTTTCGCTGTACGATGCAAATTTGCTCCAACCGTGATTCATGGCCAACAGACCGCCGAAGGCTAAACGTAACAATAAGGAAGCCCAATCCAGAGAGAGCGGCAAAGAAGAACGAACATTAGAGAACATAGCGGAAGATGTTTTTTGTATTGGCCAAAAGTACATCAACGTATTTAGTTTTTAGAAACACTATTCCACCACGGGAAAATGCTGGCGTAAGTAGATAGTTATCCCGTTCTTTCGGCGAACTTAAACTCTTCTTACCATGCGCACCAAAATTCTAATTTCGATTACCGTCGTGCTCTTCGCGGCCTCTTTTTCCAACCTTCATGCTCAAACGGAGAGCAAAAAACGGGAAGTTGGTATCCAACTCGGTGGCCTCAATTTCGATGGTTCCACTTCTTTCAATGGCCTGTACCGCAAGCAAAAACGGGAAAACGTGTATCGGCGCATTCGGGCCACCTTTGGGAATATCAGTTTCGTGAGCATTGATGACGAAGCCTTTATTACTTTCAATGCCGGGATATCGATTGGGCGGGAAAAACGCAAAATGCTGGATCGCCAGCTGGAGTTCTATCGTGGGCCAGAGTTCAGTGCCAGCGTGTCATTGCTTACGCTTGAGGGAGATGGAATAGCAGCCTTCAATGTAGGATTTGGCTACATATTTGGTTTGCAGCACAGTTTCAATGAGTTATGGGCTGTTCATTTGGAAGCCGTTCCAAGTATTGGGGTTAGTTTTGCTACCGGGGGAAACATAGATAATGTAACGGTTATAGCCGGGGCGGGGGTCAGCAGTGCCTTTTCACTGGGTATAGTGCGGAAATTTTAGAAAGCAATTGTATTAAAAAACACCACAATTAATAGTCCTCTTCCATGTACTCTCCCCCTTTTACGGGGGAGTAGGAGGGGGCTAACGCAAAGGGCGATTGCAAATTTGCCCTTTGCGTTTTTGCCTATTTACTTCATTTTCCATACAACCAGGTCAACGTATTCTTATAAAATATCTTCGCCAGCGTCGGTTCTGGCAATTGCATTTTTTCGATAAAACGCCCAATTTCCAAATCGCCCAGCGGAAACGGGTAATCGGTACCCAAACAAACCTTGTCTTCCCCAATTACTTCCAAAATATAGCGCAGCAACGCCGGATCGTGCGTCGCCGAATCCACCCAAAAGCGACCCAAATAGTCGCGCGGCGGCACTGGATTATCCACCGCCACCAAATCAGGCCGACAATCGAAACCATGTTGAATGCGGCCAATAGTTGGAATAAATGAACCGCCCGCATGGGCAAAGCAAAACCGCAGATTGGGCAGTCGCTCCATCACGCCACCGAAAATCAGCGAACAAACCGCACGACTCGTTTCGGCAGGCATCCCGACCAGCCAGGGCAGCCAGTATTTTTTTATTTCGGCCTCGCCCATCATTTCCCAGGGATGTATTAGAATGGCCATGTCAAGCGCGGCACAGGCTTCAAAAATCGGGAAAAACTGTGGCTCACTCAGATTCAATTGATTCACGTTCGAGCCAATCTGAATGCCGCGAAAACCCAGTTCTTTTAGTCGTTCTAATTCTTTGATTGCCAGATCGGTATCCTGCATGGGAATCGTGCCCAGTGCCAGATAATTTTCAGCAAAATCATCCACCACACCCGCTAAATGATCATTTAGAAAACGCGACAATTCCAGTCCGTCGGCAGGTTTGGCCCAGTAGGAAAACATCACCGGCACCGTACACACCACTTGCACCGGTGTACGGTAGCGGGCGTATTCGTTGATGCGCAAGCGCGGGATCCCAGCAGTTTTGCTCTATTTCCCGAAAAAACACCCCGCCTTTCATCATGCTGGCCACGCCGGGGCGGTTATGTTCCAAATGAATGAAATCCCCATAGCCAAACTTCTCCGCGAAACGGGGTAGCCGTTCGGGCAGCAGGTGGGTGTGCATATCTATTTTTTGCATGGAGGAGGTGGAGATGGTTGAGGGGTTGAGAAAAAAGGTGGAGGCGTCTTCGCCGTTGAGAAAAATTGTTGAGACGCTTCGCTGTTGAGAACACTCTTAACCCGCTCTTTTGGTATTCCAATGCCATCATCCCTTTTTCTCAACTTGCGAAGCAAACTCAACAGCGTAGCCCTCAACATTCTCAACAGCCTTCCACGCAGCAACTTTCTCAACCCCATCAAAAAGCCCGGCAGTCGTCAGGATCGTCCTGCGCTCTCAATTGGTTCTTCCGAATGCACAGGGTAACATCTTAACCTCAAACTGCCGGGCGCTTGACAAACAAGTTGCACAAATATAGCGGCTATTTTGAAAAATAAGATTGTGTTTTCAGAATCTACTTTTTAATTTTGGATTAACTGTTAGGCGAAACTTCATATTTTATTAACAACTTCACGCTCTTTTCTCTTCCTTAGTTTTATAGAATGACGTACCTTTGCGGCTCGTTTGGCGAAAGGCCCTTATTTTTGAGAAAATTTGGCCCAAACCACGAAAAAACATCATAAATTCTTTGGCTACGGCCAGCAGCGACCCCAGACCGAACATCATTTTCTATGCAGAACATTCGTAACATTGCCATCATTGCCCACGTCGACCACGGCAAGACGACCCTCGTTGACAAACTCATCCATGCGTCCAAGTTATTCAAAGAGCACGAAGTATCGGGCGATTTGATTCTGGACAATAACGACCTGGAACGGGAACGCGGCATTACGATTTTGGCCAAAAACGTGTCTATCACGTATAAAGGCTATAAAATCAACGTCATTGATACCCCAGGTCACTCGGACTTTGGCGGTGAAGTAGAGCGTGTGCTCAATATGGCCGACGGCGTGTTGCTGTTGGTGGATGCCTTTGAAGGCCCGATGCCGCAAACGCGCTTCGTGCTGCAAAAAGCCCTGGAAATGGGCAAGAAGGTCATTGTGGTCATTAATAAGGTCGACAAACCAAACTGTAACCCCGATTGGGCGCACGAGCAAGTGTTCGATTTGATGTTCGCTTTGGATGCCAACGAAGACCAACTTGATTTCCCAGTCATATTCGGCTCCGCCAAACAAGGCTGGATGGGCCACGACTGGAAAAATCCAACGGATAACCTGACGACGTTGCTCGACGACATTATTAAATACGTGCCAGAACCGGAAGCGCTGCAAGGCACGCCGCAAATGCTGGTTACTTCCCTCGATTACTCCAATTATATTGGTCGTATTGCCGTGGGTCGTCTTACGCGTGGTACTTTGACGGCTGGTCAGCAAGTGTCGCTTTGCAAAAAAGAAGGCGTTATCCAAAAGCACCGTATTTCCAAAATCTTCGTGTTTGAAGGGCTTGGCAAGAAAGAAGTTCCGTTCGTGGACGCTGGTGATATCTGTGCCGTAGTAGGTGTGGAAGGTTTTGAAATTGGCGACACCATTGCCGATTATGAAAATCCAGAGGCACTGGAAACCATCTCCATTGATGAGCCAACGATGAGTATGTTGTTCACTATCAACGACTCACCATTTTTTGGTCAGGAAGGAAAATTTGTCACCAGCCGTCACTTGCGTGATCGTTTGGAAAAGGAATTGGAGAAAAACCTCGCCATGCGCATGATGGAAACTGGTTCGGCGGATTCGTTTCTGGTGTTTGGCCGGGGCGTATTGCACCTTGCCATTCTCATCGAAACGATGCGTCGCGAAGGTTATGAATTACAAATCGGTCAGCCACAAGTATTGATAAAAGAAATCAACGGCCAAAAATGCGAGCCGATTGAGGAATTGACCATTGACGTACCGGAAGAAACCAGCGGCAAGTGTATCGAATTCGTTACTCGTCGTAAAGGCGTGATGAAGAGCATGGAACCGAAAAATGATCGTTTTCTGTTGAAATTCGACATTCCTTCGCGCGGTATCATCGGTTTGCGGAGCAATATCCTGACTGCCACGCAAGGCGAAGCCGTGATGACGCACCGCCTGATCGGCTACGAACCCTGGAAAGGCGATATTGCTGGTCGTCAGGTCGGTTCACTGATCGTGATGGAAACCGGTACAGCTATCGCTTATTCCCTTGATAATCTGCAAGATCGCGGCGTGTTCTTTGTCGAACCCGGCGAAGAGATTTACGAAGGTCAAGTAATCGGAGAAAACAACCGTGTCGGCGATTTGGTCATCAACGTAACCAAAGCGAAAAAACTGACCAACCACCGCGCTTCTGGCTCGGACGACAAAACTTCTTTGCCACCACCACGCCGTTTCAGCCTCGAAGAAGCACTGGAATACATTCAGGAAGACGAATATGTGGAAGTAACGCCGAAGAGCATTCGCTTGCGTAAAGTGTACCTCAAAGACTTCGAGCGGAAGAAAGCCTCCCAGAAGGGCGGCATGGCAATGGCGTAATAAAGGGCAAATAAGCAAGATGCAATTTGCAAATGAGGCAAAGCGACATACCGATTTTCCCATTGGCAAAGCACAAATTCCAAGCCTCGCTCAATGTACCCTCCCCCTTCACGGGGGGAGTAGGAGGGGGGCTTTTTATCAACAAAAAAAGGAATATTCTTTCGTTTGCCGATAAATTCTATTTTTGCAGCCATTTTTGAGGGTCTTATCCTCGAAAATGGCTGCAATCGCTTAAT
This sequence comes from Chitinophagaceae bacterium, assembly GCA_965246905.1. GTDB lineage: Bacteria > Bacteroidota > Bacteroidia > Chitinophagales > Chitinophagaceae > UBA1952. The sequence continues at coordinate 14,097 of CBDFFZ010000003.1, read as the reverse complement.
TTAAATGGTTTTACGCCACAAAATTGGATTATTACTGTTTATAAAAGCAACAGGTTTTACCGAATCTGCACCGATCCTAAAACTTGATGGTTCGTATCCATCCAAATCAACGGGTACGTCTTCTTTCCTGAAAATATGCGCACCAAACTTTCTCAGTTCAATTTCAATCTGCCCAAAGAACTCATCGCCCAATACCCCAGCGAAGAGCGCGATCAAAGCCGCCTGATGGTGATACATCGCTCGACTGGCAAAATCGAACACAAACTTTTTAAGGATATTCTTGGCTATTTCGGCGACGGAGATGCCATGATCTTCAACAACACCAAGGTGTTTCCGGCCCGTTTATTCGGCCAAAAGGAAAAGACCGGCGCGAAGATCGAAGTGTTTTTGCTGCGCGAACTTAACCACGATGCCCGTTTGTGGGATGTGCTGGTCGATCCTGCCCGCAAAATTCGGGTGGGCAATAAACTGTATTTTGAAGACGAACAAGGCAACGACGCACTCGTGGCCGAAGTCGTGGACAATACCACCTCACGGGGCCGTACCATCCGCTTTTTGTTTGAAGGTACGGAAGATGATTTCCAGAATGAATTGCTCAAGTTGGGCAATACGCCGCTGCCAAAATACATTGAGCGGGAGCCGGAAGCCATTGACCGCGAACGTTACCAAACGATTTACGCCAAAGAACTTGGTGCGGTGGCCGCTCCAACGGCGGGTCTGCATTTTAGCCGGGAACTGATGAAACGCCTGGAATTGAAGGGCGTGACTTTTGCAGAAGTGACTTTGCATATTGGTTTGGGGACTTTTCGCACCATAGATGTGGAGGATTTGTCCAAGCACAAGATGGAAGCCGAGTATTTCCGCATCGACGCGAAAGCCTCCGAAACGGTGAACAAGGCTATGCACAACCATAAGAAAATCTGTGCAGTAGGTACTACGGTAATGCGTTCTATCGAAACAGCGGTGTCAGCAGAGCAAATTCTGAAACCCGTGGAAGGCTGGACCAACAAGTTCATCTATCCGCCTTACGATTTCAGTATTGCGAATAGCATGGTCACTAATTTCCACCTGCCCAAGTCTAGCCTGCTGATTATGGTGTCGGCTTTCGGTGGTTTTGACCTGACGATGGAAGCATATAGCGAAGCAGTGAAAGAGAAATACCGTTTTTACAGTTACGGCGATGCCATGCTGATTTTGTAGAAATCGTCAGACTACTGGATATTTTGACATTGGACATTTGACCACTTTGTATGAATCTTTGCGATTCAAGTACTTATGTGTCAGTCCAACATCTAAAATCAAATTATAAAATAGTCTAAGAATTATTTGCTGCAAAAAATCGTTGTGGAGCAACCAAGTCCCTGCAACCCTGTTCTTTACCACCGGAACCTTTCAACAAAACGAACTTTTAGAATTATGTATTGGACACTCGAACTTGCCTCCCACCTGGAAGAAGCACCGTGGCCGGCCACCAAAGATGAACTTATTGACTATGGCATCCGCTCCGGTTCGCCACCAGAAGTGATTGATAATCTGGAAGAACTGGACGACGATGGCGAACTCTATGAAAGCATCGAGGACATTTGGCCGGATTACCCGCGTCACGATGACTTCTTTTTCAATGAGGACGAGTACTAATCTGCTGTATCCAAAGACGAGTCGCTTCAAATTTTGAGGCGGCTTCCGACTTATAATAGTATTATGTAACCTCCTGATTTTGTGGCATTTGCTGCATAAATCAGGAGGTTTTTTGTTTTAGGGGTTGAGGATAATTTTGGTCGTTTCCAGAAACTGTCGTGCGGCCTCGATAGCATAGGAGGCATCCTCGTCGGTTAGGTCGGCATCTAAATCGTAGTCGCTGGTCTGTCTCAATTCAAAAACGTAGCGCAAAGTGTCGCCATGTTTCCTTTCCATCAACGCTGTTTTGATAAAAAGTTCGTTGAACTTGGCCTGCACCCCTTGGTGTGTTTTGGCATAAATTCCGTTTTCGTGCAAGAGCGCACGCGCACAACCAAACACACAATAGTAAGCACGATTCATTGCGCCCAAATGATGCTGAAAACCAAGAAGTTCCCGTGCTTCTTCCGGACATTCCTCCGCTCTGGCGAGCAATTTAACAGCGTCCTTTTTCATACCTCAATTCCTTCCCGACGTACATTTTGGTAAAACAAGTAATCAGAGGAATTGTACCTATTTAGAGTGGTGGGATGCGCAGAAATAGAAGTATTGAAACGCAATTCAAGATTAAAAAGGTTGCTATTCATGAACCGAAGTTCTGCGCCAGTTTTAATGCTGTCATCTTTCAAAACCACCAACAAATCAATGTCTGAGCCTTCATGCTGATCGCCCCGAGCATAAGAACCATACAAAATCAGTTTAGCCAACCGACTGCCATACAGAGTTTGCAACTCGGCCTTTACCGCCTGAGTGACGCTATTTTTATCGATCATAAGACGAAAGATTTTCACCAAAGGTAAAGAAAATATCGTCTGCTGGCTTTTTGGGTAGGACGAATGGGTTCTACTAAGAAATTTCTTTATTGCTTTCGAAAATTGCTGCGCCGCTTTAAAGTTATAAAAGGCGTCCTACTTAGATTTCCACTTTTCTCCACTTCATTCCTCCGCCACCAGATTTCTCACCATTTTCTCTCCCCTTATCTCTTTTACTCCTCCTATATTTCCTTTCCAAGAATGACTTTGCGCTATTTTCACCAGGTCGAATATGTTAAACTTCATTTTTCAAAAATTCGCTTATTTCGCAACTAAATGATAGTCAATTGTTTAAATAAATTTGTCAAAAAAATCTGATAAAAATTGCCCTAAAAATGTTGCTTTGTGGTAAAATGTGGGAAAAGTAACTATGTTTGTGGCGGTAAATATTCGGTGAAACCCACCTTGCGCCGTTTGGCTACCAGCAGAAATAATCTAGTCCCACACCGTAATGCAACTTATTGGCGAATATCCAGTCGCCCTTGACAACAAGGGTCGCTTGCGCCTACCTACCGCGCTCCTGCGCCAACTCTCCGCTTCGGCGGCAGCAGATGGCGAACAGGGCGGTTATGAGTTTGTGGTCAACCGGGGTTTTGAGCCGTGCCTTACGCTCTACCCGAAGCCGGTTTGGGACGCGATCACCGCTAAATTGGGTCGTCTCAATCGCTTCAACGACCGCAATCGCGCTTTTATACGCTCTTTTTATCTGGGCGCATATCCCATCACGACCGATAGCGCGGATCGGATTCTGCTACAAAAACCTTTGCTGGATTACGCGGGCCTCTCCGATGAGGCCATTCTGGTCGCTATGGACGACCGCATTGAAATATGGTCGCCGACGCAACACGAGGCGGTGGCCGCGATGGACTCCAACGGTTTCGCCGACCTTGCCAATCAAGTGATGGGCGGCGGCGACGAAGGGGTAGGGGAGACGATTGATGACTTAAAATAGGTATGAGCTATAAGTTATGAGTTATGCCGAGCGCGGTAACTCATAACCCATACCTCATAACTCATAACTAAACAAAGATGTACCATGCGCCCGTTTTGCTTGCCGAATCCATTGAGGCACTGCGTATTCGCCCGTCCGGGACATACGTGGATGCAACGTTCGGTGGCGGCGGTCACAGCGGGGAAATACTGAAACAACTGCGCGGCAAAGGCCGCCTGTTTGCTTTTGACCAGGATGAAGATGCGCAACACAATGCGGAGCAAAAGGAATTTGCTGGTAACTCTGCTTTTCACTTTGTGCATTCCAATTTCCGGTTTTTGAAACGACAACTCCGCGCCGAAGTGGTGCGCCCCGGAACGGTCGATGGCATTCTCGCTGACTTGGGCGTGAGCAGCCACCAACTGGACACCGCCGAACGTGGGTTTAGTTATCGTTTTGAGGCGGAGTTAGATATGCGGATGAATACGCTGGATGGACAAACCGCTGCCGACGTGTTGAACAAGTACACGGCGGAGGAATTACAGCGCATTTTCAGTGAATACGGCGAAGTGCGCAACGCTCGAACCCTCGCTTTGGCCTGCGTACAAACCCGTGAACAACGGCCTTTCCGCACCACCGGCGAACTGGTGGAACTCTGCGAAAAGAACCTGATGGGCGAGCGTTGGCGATATTTATCGCAGGTGTTTCAGGCCTTGCGCATGGAAGTGAATGAAGAGATCGCCTCGTTGCAGGATTTTTTGACGGATGCCTTTGAAATGCTGGCTCCGGGCGGACGATTGGCGGTGATTACTTTTCATTCTATTGAGGATAGATTAGTAAAAAACTACTTGAAAACCGGTAATGTGGAGGGAAAAGTCATTCAGGATTTTTACGGAAATATTGAACGGCCTTTTGAAGTAATTACTAAAAAGCCCATCGAAGCAAGTGCGGAAGAAACACAGCAAAATACTAGATCAAGAAGCGCAAGATTAAGAGTAGCAGAAAAGAAGGGAAAAGAATTATGAATTATAAATGATGAATTATTGAGTGTGCATGGTGGAATGAGTAGTTATTAATACTTTCTCAACCCTTCAACATTCTCAACTTCTCAACATTTTTAAACTTTATAAAACTGCGTAGCAGTGACATTACCGTATGGCAAACAAACTACTAAACGCCTTAAACGTCAGTCAACACACGACCAACCTCGTGTTTGATAACTTCTCTTATATCATGTTTATCGGCGGATTAGGCATTTTGTACATTGCGAATGCACATTTTGCCGAAAAAGGGGTACGGGAAATACAGCGTTTGCAAAAAGAAATAAAAGAATTAAAGTGGGAATACACCTCCATAAAAAGTGAAACGATGTATAAATCCATGCAGTCGCAAGTAGACGAAAGTCTGGAACCCGTCGGTTTGGATTTAGAAAATCAAGGCCCGAAAGTAATAGTCGTAAAATAGTTATGAAGTATGAGTGTATGAACTATAAACGCTCGCGTAAAGTAGTTTATACATCATAGTTCATAGTTCATACTTAAAAAAATCATGCTCAACGTCAAAAACGAAGTGTTGGTTAGAGTTTACTTGGTGGCAGCCATAGTAATACTCGTGGCATTCGTGATCTTTGGGCGATTGTACCAATTGAGCGTCGTGCAAGCTCCCAAGTGGGAAGCCAAAGCCGATAGTTTATTCATCAAATGGGTAGATGTCAGTGCGGATCGGGGTAATATCCTGGCTGACGACGGCAGTTTGCTAGCCACGTCCTTGCCCTTCTTCGATGTGCATTTTGATGCCAAAGCCGAGGGGCTAACGGACGAATTATTTAACCAAAATGTAGACAGCCTTTCGTGGTTATTGGCCACCTATGTAGACCAGCAATACACGCCCGGCGCGTACCGCGACTGGCTGACTAGCCTGCGCCAGGCTCCAGAAGATACGCGCGGCATCCGCTACATTCCGATTGCCCGCGACCTGCCGTATAGCAAAATGATGCTGGTGAAAAACTTCCCGATTTTCCGGCTCGGGCGGCGTGCTGGCCTCATTGTAGAACAAAAACCAACCCGCGAACGGCCCTTCAAAATGCTGGCTCAACGGACCATTGGTTACACCCGCGAGGGGGCCTTGCCGGTCGGTTTGGAAGGTAGTTTTGATAACGTGTTGGGCGGTTCGTTAGGCAAACAACTTCGCCTTCGCGTGCCCGGCGATGTGTATATTCCGGTCGGCGATCTGGCGGAAATAGAACCCGAAGCAGGCAGTGACGTCGTGACTACGCTCGATATTAATATTCAGGATGTCGCCGAAAATGCCCTGCTGGATGCCTGCAAAACCCACAATGCTGACCACGGTTGCGCCATTGTCATGGAAGTAAAAACCGGCGCGATCCGGGCAATGGCCAACGTCGGACGGACACCTGATGGTTGGTGGGAAACCTATAACTACGCCGTTGGCGAACGCGTGGAACCAGGGTCGATGTTCAAGCTGGCTTCTTTTATGGCCATGTTGGAAGACGGGTTTATTAGTGATTTCAGCCAAAAAATACCTGTTTTTAAGGGAAAAGTAAAGATTTACGACGAAGAACTGGTGGATGCCGTCCCGCATGGGCTGGATAGCATGAGCATTCGTCAGGTTTTTGCGCAGTCTTCCAACGTTGGTACGGCCACCTTGACCTTGAAAAATTATAAGGCCCAACCAGCCGCTTTCGTGCAGCATTTGCGCGATTTCGGGTTGGATTTGGCCACTGATATTGAAGTCGGCGGCGAAGAGTTGCCCATTATTAAAAACCCGAATGATCCGAAAAGTGAGTGGTCGGGCACCACGCTGCCGTGGATGAGTATTGGCTACGAATTGCTAATCACGCCGTTGCAATTGCTCACGTTTTACAACGCTGTAGCCAATGATGGACGCATGATGAAACCCTACATCGTACAACGCACAGAGCGTTACGGCGATATCGTCAAGCAGTTCAGCCCTACGGTGGTGAAGCGCAGCATTGCTTCCAAACAGACAATTGCGAAGGCCAAAGAACTGCTCGAAGCGGTAGTCACGGAAGGCACGGCCAAAAGTATTCGCAACAGCAATTATTCTATCGCTGGCAAAACGGGGACGGCCCAGTTGAATTACCACAAGTTTCGGGCGAGCAAAGGCATTCGTCACCAGGCTGGTTTTTGCGGCTATTTCCCGGCGGACAAACCAGTGTATTCCTGCATTGTGGTGATCAGCGAACCGGAACGCGGCGGCTACCACGGCGCAGAAGTAGCAGCACCAGTCTTTAAAGTTATTTCGGATAAATGTTTTGCAATGAAAGCAGAACTGCACGCCGCCGTGAATGAAAAGCCTGCCCCAAAACTGGCGACCGCGATGTTGCCACGCTACGATGCAGGCACTAAATCCGATGTACGGGAATCTTTGAAATGGCTCAACCTCGATCACTTCGAGCCCAGCGATTTGCCCGATTGGGTAGTGACTCAAACGCGCAATGATTCGCTGCTGCTCCTTAATCGCTTTGTAGGTGATAAAACAGTGCCGAGCGTGATTGGTATGGGACTAAAAGATGCTTTGTATTTACTAGAAAACAGAGGCTGTCGGGTACGAGTAGAAGGTGTCGGAAAAGTACGAAGGCAAAGCCTGGCACCGGGAACGCGAGCGGGGGGGAATACTTTGTGCGTATTGTATTTGGAATAGTACCTAATCTAATAACAAATTGAACGTTTCCGCCCAACTTCTCTAAAACGTCCAAGCCATGAATACTGCTTACAAAGTGCTTTTCTGTGGATTGCTTTATTTATCAGCAACAGGCTATGTGAAAGGAGATATATTGCAGATAAATACTTTCAATCAGTTTTTAAAAACACCCGATGTTCAGTTTAATTCGAGTTTTATAAAGCATATCAGAAGAACAAAAAAATTACTCCAATGGGAAAGTCATAAATACAAAATATGCAGACTATTTCTCCAAAAGTGGAGAAAAGCGGATGGATTTGAGATTCTATTAATTTCGTCGATTGTGTTAAGCCTAATTTTAATTACTGTTTTGGTGGTTTTCGGATTAATTTGGTTAGCACAGTTTCTGGCACTTTGGTTGGTTGTTTTATTGGCCCTATTTACCTTGTTAATTGGTTCATTAGGAACACTTTTGTTTGTGATTTCTATTTGACAATAATCCAAATCGCCTCAATCATTTTTAATTTTAAATTAAAACTCTAATTATAAAACAATAATAAATGCCAACGCTCAACCAACTTCTTCAAAATGTCCAGATTAGGGATAGTTTCGGTGATGGCACCGTAGAAGTTGGTAAGATCTGTTTCGATTCGCGGCAGGTACAGCCCGGCGACGTGTTTGTGGCAGTAAAGGGCGCGCAAGTAGATGGTCATCAGTTCATTGACATAGCACTAGAAAAAGGAGCCGCAGCAATAGTAGCGAATGCGGAATATGGAGTGCGGAATCCAGACTTCCGAGTTCCGACTTTCGTATTCGTGCAGGATTCGGCAGAAGCGTTGGGTATTATGGCGGCCAGTTATTACCGGCATCCATCTAATGATTTGCAACTCGTTGGAGTGACGGGTACCAATGGCAAGACTACTACTGTTACGCTGTTGCACCAATTATTCACTCGACTCGGCTATAAATGTGGACTAATTGGCACCGTAGAAAACCGTATTGGCGATGTAGTATTATCTAGTACACATACTACACCCGATGCAGTATGCCTACAAGAATTACTGCGCGAAATGGCTGACGCGGGTTGCAGTCACGTTTTTATGGAAGTAAGTAGTCATGCCGTCCATCAACGTCGGATTGCTGGAGCAGTGTTTGCCGGGGCGGCTTTTACCAATTTGACCCACGACCATTTAGACTACCATGGCAACTTCGCCGATTACCGTGATGCGAAGAAAAAATTCTTTGATGATCTAACCGCCAATGCTTTTGCACTGACTAATATTGATGACCGCAATGGTAGTTTTTTACTGCAAAATACGGAGGCTACCAAATACACGTATGCTTTAAAAAAGCCTGCTGATTATAAAACCAAAATACTAGAAAACAGCCTGAACGGCCTATATCTCCAGCTGGATGGTGAAGCCTTTCATGCTCGCTTAATTGGTGAGTTTAATGCTTATAACCTGTCGGCAGCGTATGCCATAGCACGTTTGCTGGGGATGGATAAGTTACAAACGCTCACTGCACTGAGTGATTTGCGCGGCGCAGAAGGTCGATTTGAATCTGTGGCTCACCCGACAAAACAGAGCTGCATCGGCATCGTAGATTATGCGCACACACCTGATGCACTAGAAAAAGTACTGGAAACTATCCAGAAATTGAAGAAAAAGACCTCAAAAATAATTACAGTAGTGGGTTGTGGTGGCGACCGTGATAAGACCAAACGTCCGTTGATGGCTCATGCTGCTGCCCGATTAAGTGATCAAATAATTTTAACCAGTGATAATCCACGTACCGAAGATCCAGCACAAATCCTGCGGGAAATGGAGACGGGTTTGCAAGGCGAGGATATTAGTAAAACATTAGTTATCGAAAATCGCGAACAGGCTATTAAAACAGCAGTTCGTTTTGCGCAAGCGAGCGACATCGTATTAATAGCGGGAAAAGGCCACGAAAAATATCAGGACATTCAGGGCGTAAAATACCCTTTTGATGATAAGGAAATATTGGAAAAATATTTTGCAGCATGAAAAAATCGCGTTTGTCTGTACTTGTTGACAGTATGCGCAATTCAGATATAATAGTGGAAGAGACTATTATTTTGAGCAGGTTGTGGGCGATGGAATATTGCACCCAACCAAATTTAAATGTGAAAGAAGGAGAACAATGAGGTGTGGGAAACTGGCATTACCTGTCCCTTATTTTACACATTATTATCGTTGACCGCATTATAAACTATGCTTTACCACCTGTTTGAATATCTGCGTAAAACGCATCCCGACCTGCCAGGCGTAGGTTTGTTCCAGTACATCTCGTTCCGGGCTGGCTTGGCGATGCTTATTTCGTTGATTATTTCACTGGTGATTGGCAAACGCATTATTAATTGGTTGCGCGCTTTACAGATTGGAGAGACAGTTCGTGACTTGGGACTGGCTGGCGAAAACCTGAAAGCAGGCACCCCGACGATGGGCGGTATTATTATTATTGCGGCCACCTTAATACCGTGTTTTCTATTAGCACGGCTCGATAATGTCTATATTCTGATCATGCTTTTTGCTACGATCTGGATGGCTACTATTGGTTTTATTGATGATTACATTAAGGTATTCAAAAAAGATAAGAAAGGGTTAAAAGGGATTTTTAAAGTAATGGGGCAGATTGGATTAGGGCTAATAGTCGGCATTACTATGTTGGTAAGTGATGAAGTAGTAGTGCGTTTAGAACCAACAGTAGCAGCGCAGCATAATTATAGAGTGGTGGGCAGATCTTTTGCTAAAGATCGGGATGCGAATACTTACCGGGAAATGGTACACGTAAAAGCTCCAATAACGAATGTACCGTTCTTTAAAAATAATGAACTGGATTATTCGCGCGTGCTATGGTTTTTGGGCGATAATGCACCTGATTTAGTTTGGTTGGTATTTGTAATCATGACCATTTTTATTATCACAGCGGTGAGTAACGGTGCCAATTTGACGGATGGATTAGATGGATTAGCGACGGGCGTTTCGGCCATTGTTATTCTGGTGTTGGGCATCCTAGCTTATTTAAGTGGCAACTCGGTAGCGGCGGATTTCCTGAAAATTCTCTATATCCCAAATAGTGGTGAACTGGTTATTTTTTCGGCTTGTCTGCTTGGGGGTTGCATCGGATTTTTATGGTATAATGCTTATCCCGCCCGGGTGTTTATGGGTGATACAGGTAGTCTGACGTTGGGGGGCATTATTGCGGCATTAGCGATTCTGATTCGTAAAGAACTATTGATTCCAGTATTGTGTGGCGTGTTTTTTATAGAAAGTTTGTCCGTGATTGTGCAAGTTTGGTACTTTAAATATACTAAACGAAAATACGGCGAAGGCCGCCGTGTTTTTTTAATGTCGCCCTTGCACCACCACTATCAAAAGCAGGGATTGCATGAAGTGACTATTGCCGTGCGCTTTTGGATTGTGCAGATTTTATTGGCGGTGGCGACAATTATTACCTTAAAGATTAGATAATAACAAGTAATGAAGAAACAAATCACCATCCTAGGTTCCGGAGAATCCGGTGTCGGTGCGGCCATCCTGGCTAAGCAACTAGGGTACGATGTATTTGTTTCCGATAAAAGCCCTATATCAGCCAACTTTAAAACGGAACTACAACAACACAATATTCCTTATGAAGAAAATCAACACAGTCTACTAAAAATTCTTACTGCGGAGGAGATAATTAAAAGCCCTGGCATCCCCGAAAAGACGGAGATTATGTATGCCGTACGGCGGAATAAAATCAATGTAATCGGTGAAATAGAACTGGCTTATCGCCACGCTGGCAAATGTCGAATTGTGGCTATTACTGGTTCCAACGGTAAAACGACGACGACAGAACTAGTCTATCACCTATTGCGTCACGCTAAATTAAACGTTCGTAAAGGCGGGAACGTTGGTAACAGCTTCGCGCGTATGGTGGCCGAAGATATAAATCGGAAAGCGACGGGTAACGAAGAGCGCATTTTTGTACTGGAAATGTCTAGTTTTCAACTGGATGACATTCAGGAATTCAAACCCAAAATTGCTATTCTTTTAAATATCACGCCTGATCATCTGGACCGCTATGATTACCAAATGGATAACTACGTGCGCTCCAAATTTCGGGTGACGATGAATCAGAAGCGCGGCGACATTTTTATTTACAATGGCTTTGATCCAGTAGTAGAGAAAGGTTTAGAAACATTAACTCGACAAAATACTGGTAGCCAACCGAATCAAATTGCTATTCGCAAAGGCTTTGTCAAAAATGGTCAATTGCGGATTAATCAGCACCGCTTTGACCTTACGCATACGGCTTTGCGTGGCCCACATAATGCTTTCAACGCGGCTTGTGCGATTCGTACGGCTCTGTTATTGGGCGTAAAAGCAGAGCTGATTCAGGAAGGACTAAATACTTTTAAAACGCCGCCACATCGTCTCGAAAAAGTAGCCGAAATAAATGGCGTGACTTATATTAATGATTCCAAAGCGACCAATGTAGACTCCGTTTTTTACGCATTACAAGCAATGGATCAACCTACGGTTTGGATTGTCGGCGGACAAGATAAGGGCAATGATTATACGCCACTAATGCCTTGGGTACAGCAAAAAGTGAAAGCCATAGTGTGCATGGGTTTGGATAATAACAAGATTATAAGTGCTTTTCAGGATTTGCAAAAGCCAATCGTGGAAACGCGCAGTGCGCAGGAAGCAGTGGAAGAAGCCAATAAATTGGCAGTGACAGGTGATACCGTTTTATTGAGTCCCGCGTGTGCGAGTTTTGATTTATTCAAGAACTATGAAGACCGTGGGAAACAATTTGCACAAGCGGTCAATAACCTTTCTCAAAAGAACGATGAACTATAAACTAAACCCGTCTAAACCTTCTAAATTCCTTTAAACCATTTATAATAACCTTTAAATACGCAAGATATGATCGCATTCATTTTTTCGCAACAGTTCCTAGTACTATTCGGGGTGATTTTGTTGATGGTTTTTTTTAAAAGTAAATTTAAAAGCACGACAGAATTTTTGGAAAGGCTGAGAAGGCCGACTCATTCTTCCCCAATAACTGATAGAAATTAATATTGAAATGCACTGGATAATCTTTATTGCTTCTTTGCTTTTATTCGGCTGTCAAACGAGGCAGGGGCAGAATAAATCAACGGTGGATGATTCGGTGAAGATTGATTCTATACAGCAATTGAGAAAAGACTCGATTGTGCAAGCAGAGGTGAAAGAAAAAGAAAATATGAGATTGGATTCGCTTGCAGACATTGCCAAATCAAAACCTATTTGGGGAGAAAGAACGTCAATAGTAGGTGATTTCGATGGAAACGGTACCCAGGACACACTTTATGAAAAATACATTAGCCAACTGACTGGAAAGGAAACGAATAAGAGCTATGATTTTGGTGCCTTGGGAGACGGGCCAGATTATATTTTTTACTGGCAGCAATGGATTGCAGAGAAGAAGATTTTATTAAAACTGGTGAGCAAAAAACCAGGAATAAACCCCTTCCTGGTTAATAAGAACGGATTGGACCATGGATTTCTATATTTGGAAAATGTAGGCGATTTGAATCAAGATAGTACGGACGAAATAGCATTCATCCTGAACTCCATTGATTTTTCAAATGGCAATACCTGTTTTTTGGCAACCTATAAAAATGAAAAATGGAAATTGATAGCATCATTTTCTATTATGGAATTCGATTTTCAGTATGATCCTGCTACTCAAAAGAAACCACGTCCCAAATACGTGTTCAAAAAACCGGATGGCAAGATTTATTTGAAAGAATTCGACGGAGACAAACTTGGAAATACAAACTGGAAACGACTTAAAACCAATTGGTAGCTACCTCCCAATAATTAATAACTAATAATGCCGATTGGGATGCACTGGATAATTTCTACTGGATTACTTCTATTAGTAGCCTGCCAAACGAGACAGGAGCAGCAAAAGCCTGCTGTAATAGTTACTGTAAGTAATGATTCTTTGCAACAACAGGCTGCAGTAGAAGAAGAAACTAAGGTGCAGCAAGAGAAATACAAAAAGTATTGGGGCTACCGGTTTCATATAAAGGGCGATTTTGACGGAGATGGGCAACGGGAAACTTTAACCGAAAAACTAATCAGCACTAGGACGGGGCAAGAAATCGCGAAATTTTGTGGATTTGAAGATGATACAGTACCAGATTGTATGTGGACTTGGCGAATCAATCTATACCGGCAACCAAAAACTTTTTTGTACTGCTCCAACCAGGAGATTAAGAGTTTTGCAGGGGCGGATAGCATGGTGACCATTGGCTTTGAGTTTCTTCAAAATGTTGGGGATCTGAATGGTGACGGGACAGATGAAATTGTCTACGTGAAAGATTATGGGGGGTGTAATTCTGGTATTCGTGAAATTCATTTGGCAACATTCAAAAATAGGAGGTGGAAAAATATCATAGATGTCACTACTCGACTTGGCAGTTACCTAAATTTTGAGGAGGAGGGAGGATTAATTGTAACTCCCGAAGATTTGTCAAAACCAATTGTCAAGCATTTTGAACAAACTTTGAAAGAAGAGCCTCTGTTTTTTATAAAAAAAGGCAAAAAGGTTTTCTATAAAGACTATGAAACGGCGGAAGAAATTACAAAAGAATTGAAAATCACTTGGTAATCATTTACAATTACTAATTCATAATTAACAAAAATGGCACTCGGAAACCGTATTGCAGCAGAATTAAGAGGAGATCGTACCATCTGGATGATCATTGCCGTGCTGAGCATGTTCAGCATCCTGGCGGTGTATTCGGCTACGGGTTCGCTGGCCTGGTCGGCGCGTGGGGGCAATACTACGATCTATCTAATTACCCATGTGGTGCGACTGGGATTCGGGCTGTTTTTGATCTATATGTGCCACTTATTGCACTATCGTAAATACCAGCAGGTTGCCCCGTTTTTATTATTGATGGTTGTACCTTTATTGGCTTTTACGCTGTTTTTTGGACGTAGTATT
>CBDFFZ010000002.1:0-289530 GCA_965246905.1 Chitinophagaceae bacterium | reverse complement strand
GGAGCGTAAGGAGCACATAAAGCTTTTTATTCATAATGCGATAAGACCCTAAAAAAAATTTGCTCATTCATTTACCCATCCGGGTAATTAATCACAAAAAACAATCAAAATGAAAACGGTACTTATCTGCGGCGCCGGCCCTACTGGTCTTGCGCTGGCACTCTGGCTTACTAAAGCAGGCATTCCGGTGCGCGTTATCGATGCTGCGGCAAAACCGGGCACTACCTCGCGCGCTACAGTAGTTCATGCACGTACGCTGGAGCTTTACCATCAGATGGGCATCGAGCGCGGCGTGATAGAAAGCGGCATTGAATTTAAGAGCGGACGCCTGTGGGTGAATGGGAGCCAGGTGGCGCGGCTTTCGTTTGGGGAAGGCGGCGTAGGTCTCAGCCCTTATCCCTACACCATTATTTTTCCGCAGGATAAGCATGAGGCTTATTTAGAACAGGTGCTGCTAAGTCTTGGCGTAAAAGTAGAGCGCAGCACAACCCTGCTTTCTTTTGAGGAAACGGAATCGGGCATCAGCGCGCAGATACGGCCTGCAAGCGGTATCACCGAAACGCTGGAGGCGGCCTATCTCGCGGGCTGCGATGGTGCGCACTCAGTGGTCCGGCACAGCATAGGCACCGGCTTTCCCGGGGGCAGTTACCAGGATCTGTTTTACGTGGCCGATCTGCGCATCTCCGGCCCATTAGATAACAGCGAGATGAATATTGCACTGGATGACGCGGATTTTCTGGTCGTCTTCCCGATGCAGGACAAAGGCAATGTGCGGCTGGTAGGCGCCGTAAAGCAAAGCGCTAAAAATAAGGAGCACCTGCAATGGGCCGATGTGAGCGACTCTATTATCCTCCGGCTTAAAATGAATGTGGAAGAAGTGCGCTGGTTCTCTACCTATCACGTGCATCACCGGGTGGCCGATACTTTCCGCAAGGGCCGTGCGTTCCTGCTGGGCGATGCCGGGCATATCCACAGCCCGGTAGGCGGACAAGGCATGAATACCGGCATTGGCGATGCCCTTAATCTTGCCTGGAAGCTGGCTGCAGTACTCAACGGAGCCCCTGAAACCCTGCTCGATACCTACGCGCCGGAGCGGATGGCCTTTGCGCAAAAGCTCGTGGCTACAACGGACAGCGCCTTTACTTTTGTGGCTAAGCGCAGTGCCTTAGCCACATTCATCCGCACGCATCTTGTACCGCCCCTGTTGCGGCTCCTTTTTAAGTTTAATGCTGTTCGCAGGGCCGCCTTTCTGGCTCTTTCCCAAACGCGGATCCATTACCGCCAAAGCGCGCTCAGTGAAGGGAAAGCCGGGCGCATCCGGGGTGGCGACCGCCTGCCCTGGCTGCCGCTGAATGGTGGGAGCGGCAATTTTCTACCGCTGGCGCAACGCTGCTGGCAGGTGCATCATTATGGCGATGCGGATGCCGGGCTAAGCGCATTTTGTAAAGAGCAGGGCGTTCCGCTGCTTGTGTTCCCAGCAGGTAAAACCGGTAGCAAGACAACCATCGGGTATGGCGCTACGTTTGTAGTGCGGCCGGATGGGTATATAGGGCTCGCGCTGGCCCAGGCAGATACGGCAAAGATTTTAAGTTATTGTGAGCGGTGGGGGATTGGTGCCCGGTGAGCAATGGCAGTAGCTACAGCAACTGCTTATTTAAATCGTCGGCCTCGATACCTTTAGGCAGCATTGAGCGTATAAGGCACGGGCTCCTTTAAAAATATTTTCCTGCCCTGGGCAACCTTTTTGCTTCCCGCAGCAATTTAGTAGTACAGCATTCATCGCGCAGCAATGACCTTACCTTTTTACAACACGCTTTATGGTAATGAAGCGGCCCTCGCCCTGGGCTGTAAGGAAGGGAATGCGCAGGCGCAGAAAGCGCTCTACAATCAGTATGCGGAGCAGCTTATGATCATCTGCCTCCGCTACGCCGGCAACCCGCACGATGCTAAGGATATGTTGATGCAGGCGCTTACGGAATGCTTTAAAAGCATCCGCAATTTTGAATACCGCGCGGAAGGCAGCCTGAAGGCCTGGCTTAAAAAAGTAACGGTAAACCAATGCCTGATGGAGCTGCGCAAACGGCGCACCATCTTCCGCGATCTGGATGACCGCCTGGAAGAAGCCCTGCCGGAACAATATGAGCAGAATGCGCTGGCGCAGCTTACCGTAAAAGAGATCATGGCCTGGATACATGAATTGCCGCCGGGCTACCGCACAGTCTTTAACCTGTATGTTTTCGATGATATGGGCCATAAGGAAATAGCAGCCCTGCTGGGCATCTCGGAGAGCACGTCGAAATCGCAGCTGCACAAAGCACGCGGATTATTACAAGACCGGATTACCCAATCGCAAAGCATTGCCTTATGAAAACAGGACTCGAAGAACAGATGAAAACGGCGCTCGATGCAGCATCATTAGAAGACATACTGCCCGGCTTTGATATGGACGACACCTGGAGCAGCCTGCAAAGCGAGCTGCCCGGGCAAAAAGAGCACAAGCGTACGATCTTTTTGGGCTGGGTGAAATATGCAGCCGCGATACTCCTGGTAATGCTGGGTATTTATGGAGCGATGCAGCTTTCTGCGCCAACAAAAGCGCCGGTAGTAACTACATCAAAAAACATTCCGGCTAATAACATTTCTTTATCCAATGCCCGGCCCGTACCGGCAACTCCGGTCATCGCGCAGCCAAATGCCGCACCGGCGGTTGCTGCTACCGAAGCTAAAAAGGGCGTTAAACCAACTCATGCTACGACAATGCCTGAGGCCCGCTTACCTGAAATCGCTCCTATACCAAAGCCGCTGCCTGCCCCGGAAATTGCAATGAATAATACGGTGGTAACGGCTCCAGTGGCTGTAGCAAAGGGGGCGCCTAAAAAAGTAATCCATTACTTAGATCTCGATCCTGAAATACCGCTTGCTGCGCCTGCGCAAAATGTTGCCGCCACGCCGTTTATCCGGATGAAGCTTAACAAGCCCGGCATTTCCGCAGGTAATGCGCAGCCCAAGCCATTCAAAGAGCTGGTACTTGCCCTGAGCAAATAGACGCCCTGCGCGCACCAACTACACATCTTCTTAAAACAAAAAATAATAATGAACACGATCCAGAAAATCGTGGCAGGGGCAGCGCTTTGCCTCATTGCCACCCCGGCTACCCATGCCCGGACCACCGACAAAAAAGATACTCCGGAGACCAAAGCCTCCATTGCGGAACTGCAAAAAGGCTGGTTCTATATGGATGAGGATGAAGTGAAATACAAGTTTACCGTTGAGCTGGCCAGGGGCGAGTCCCTCACGGTAAGGTTCAAAAAGCTCAGCGACTGGACTACACCCGATGATTTTAAAGCGGCGCTTACTGCGGCAGATAAGGCAGCGGCGGTATATAAAGATTCGTTGCAGCAACTGCAGAATACCCAGACGCTCGATATCAGCATTCCAGCCAATCGTAAAAACCTGATCACGCGCTTTCAGCAGGTAGCTGAGTCCGGCAGCCTGATGACGATTAGCAGCGAAGGGGCATCTGCCCTGAAAGTAGGGATGGATACTTTAAGGATCCTGCAAACGGTACATACCGGCGCGCAGCTGCAATATACCTTCCTGCTTAAAGAGCTGGCCAACTACAATACCTATGCGCAGGATGATGCCTGGAAAGAGAAAACAGCAGCTAAGATCGACTCTATCATAGTAGCCTGCCGCGCCCAATGGAAGCACCCGGATGCCCGCGGACACCACCTGAAAGTGGTCTATAATCCGCAAACCGGCACAACATCTTATGACCGCAGTGTAACCATAGGCAGCGGCATGCTGATCGTGGAAGGGGGTATCGGTGTATCCTTAGTGCGCAATACGCTGTGCCCGAATGCGGAATACGGCATTGGCGTGTACATCCACAGAAGCAAAGATGAAAGCACTTTCGTAAGGTTTACCGGCAAGTCATTCTACCGTTATGCAGAGACGGCTCAGAACCGGTACAAAGGCTATGCAACGACCTTTCTGAATCTTGAGTTTGGCAGCGAATCCAACCATAGCAAGCCGGGTGCGCTCTTCTATAAAACATCTCTGGGCTTCGGCTACAAGCTGCTCAATAAGCATGAGGAAGACCGAGATCCAACCATGTCTAAACAGATGTACCGGCTGTTTTTCAGCTACCATGTAAATAAATTCTTGGCTGTAGTACCTGAGTTCATCACCAACTTCCGGCGCGGCGACGACCGTAACCGCTGGTTTGGCGTATCTGTGAACCTGAATTTATTTTGAGATTGGGGGGAGAGTACTGTTACAGCAAGGAAATATCTTGTCGCATCCTGAAATAGCGATACAGGATTATTAAAAAATAAAAGTACATTTTTCAAACAGCAGCAAGTTCATTCTTGTTGCTGTTTTTTGTTTTATAGGTTCTCATCTTTATCTGGTCTTGTGCGTGCATTTGGTCAGGTGTTAGCATATAGTTGGAATAATGAGGTCTTTGCCGGTTATAAATTTCTATAGCTTCTTTGACAATTATCTGCATTATTGCCGTGTCCTGATGATAAGTGTCAATCATAAATTCCTGCTTTAAGATGCCATTTATTCGCTCTGCCACTGCATTCTCATAAGGGTCACCATTGTTGGTCATGCTGCACCTTATCGTATGCTTATTTAGGATATGCTGGTACTCATCTGCACAGTATTGCAGGCCTCTGTCGGAATGGTGGATCAACGGTAGAGCTTTGTTCTTTCTACTCTTAACTGCCATCTTTAATGCCTGCAGACTGCTTTCCGTTCGCAGATTATCCGCAACGCAGTAACCCATGATCTTCCTGGAGTATGCATCTGTAACAAGACTCAGATAGCATGGTTTTTCACGTTTGCCAATATAGGTTATATCTGATACCCATACCTGTTCTGGCCTGTTTATGGACATTTCAAGGATCAAATTATGGTGCTTTCTGAAACGGTGATGTGAATCGGTGGTTACATGGTAGCTGCGTTTAGGTTGAATGAGTAAGTGATTGGCCCTGAGTATATCAAAGAATTTATCGCGCCCTGTTTTAAGCCTTCCAAGCTTGTCTGCCAGCAAATAGTACAGCTTTCTGGTGCCTATCCGGGGCATTGTCTTTCGTATTTCCCGAATCATCCCTACTATCTCACTGGCCTTATTTTGCCTTGCTGCTACAAGTTTTGTTTTCCTGTAATAAAGCTGTCTGTCTATCCCGAACAAATGACAGGCAAACACTACGGTTTGCTGATGCTGTTTTGTGAAATGTTCGATTGTCCGGGAGGTGCGTTTTTTCTGATATCAATTTGATATTCCTGCTCGGCGAGGTTAATCATCATGTCGAAGATGATGGCTTTGCTGTCGGCTATATGGGCTTGCTTTTCTAACAAAGCTTTCTGCTTTTCCAGCAGCTTTACCTTCGCTTCCAGCTCCATGACCTTTTGTTCCGGGGTTTTGGGCATGTTTGATGGCGTTTGATTTTCCCAGTCAAAATTACCATATTTCCTGAGCCAGCTAACAATAGTGGAACGGGCCTGAATCCCATAAGCACGTTGGGCGCCCGTGGTCGACAGCTCACCGCGTTCTATTCGTTGCACGATCTGAAGCTTCAGGCTCAGACTGTAATCCCGCTGGCTGCGCTTTACATAAACACTCTTTTCTTCCATAACGATGTTTATTTGTGTATCGCTATTTCAGGATGGGACATCCGACAATAAAAAAAGAGCGCATGTAATGAGTACATGCGCTCTTTTTTAATTGAAGCATAATTTAGAGAAGCCTTACCGGATCAGGGTTACATCGCCCTTATAATTTTCGGTATGGCCATCGGGGTAAGCTACACGGATGAGGTATTTGAATACGCCTGCATCCTGCTGCTGTCCTTTGTATTTACCATCCCATCCCTTATTATCATTGCTGCTGAAAACTTCCTGCCCCCAGCGGTTATACACGCGGAATTCTACCACGCGCTGGAAGGTAAGGTTGGTAATGCGGAAGAGATCATTGCGGCCATCGCTATTAGGGGTAAAGCCTGTTGGCACAGCTACGGGCACAGTACGGTTCACATCCACATCGATCGTGGCAGAGCTGCGGCACTGGTTGGTATCTGTTACATAAACGGTATAGGTGGTTTTGATGGGAGGCGTGGCAATGGGGTTTGGAATATTGGCATTGCTCAGGCCGGTAACGGGCGTCCAGGTAAAGAATTTGCCACCGGGCGATAGCGCATACAGCGGTACCGACTGGGCATAAATAATTCCGGTATCACGGCCCGCATTGATCGAAACCTTTGGCAGCGGATTTACCGAGATTGTGGTAGAGAGGGTATCGCCGCAGCCATACTGATCATAAACCACCCCATAATAAGTAGTGGTTACCGCAGGGGAAGCATTGGGATTGGCACAATCGGTGCAGCTAAGGCCCGTCGCCGGATACCAGTGGTAAGCCACGCCGCCGCCGAGCAGCAGGGGCACATAATCGCCGAGGCAGATGGCCGTATCCTTGCTTAGCAGTTGCGGGTGACGGATTGGTACGATCACATCCAGCTTAGCGCGGCGATAGCAGGCAGTCGTATCAACAATTTGTACGGTATAGGTGGTAGAAGCCGCAATATAAGCCGTAGGAAACTGCACAGTAGAATCGCTGAGATTTGGCCCAAACCATTTAAAGCCTGGCCTTACCGCTGCTACAGGCTGGTTAAGGCTGGCGCTGAGGGTAATGTAGGTTGGGTTACAAACGATGAGCGGATTAATATTATCAATGACAACGTAACCCTGATCGGATATATAATAGGAATAGGATTTGCTCATTTGGCCGCCACAGGTATCAAGTATGCCATTGCCATCGGTGCCAATTCCGGGCACGAGTGTATAAGTACCCGGCAGGGCCGGAGAGCGGTTGTAAGTAATGTCGATGGTATCTGTAAGATCGAGGGCAGTACAGGATCTTGGTATCGCACTGGTAATTGCAATGGCGCTTGGGCCTGTAAGCTTAAAGTCGCTGCCATCCGGCGCAATGGTGCTACACCTGGCGCTCCGGCTCAAAATGATCGTTGCCTTGTTGCAGGCAGGGGTATCGAGCCGTATCACTTCCGGGGCGCCTGCGGGTACCATTACAAATTTTATAGAGTCGTTAATGCTCTGGCCGTTGCCGCAGTTATCGAAGAGCGTATTTGTATCGATACCCACCTTTGCGTGCAGATAATAAGTGCCCGCCGCCAGTGTGTTGGAAAAGTTGATATCAAACTTATTAAAGAGCGTTGCTGTACCCGTGCAGGAAACGCTTGATGCATTAATTATGCTGATGCCCGGCACCGCAGGTGTTATGTAAAAATCTGAGCCGTTTGCCGCAAGAGAAGAGCAGCGTACCGGCTCGCTCATGCCCACTGACAGCTTATCGCTCACGGTGCCGCAATAGCTGGAGGCGCTCAGAAAGAAAGGCTTGACCGTATCAAAAATAGATGCTCCGGATGCTCCGAAATCAATGGTAAAGCCTGAAGAGGAAGCTGAGAAATTATCTACAAGAATAGCATACGTTTGATTGGGAAGCGTATTGATCGCATTGCTGAAGCCGGGGCCTGCCGGGCCGAAGGATGGCCCTGTGGCCGTTGTGGAAAGCCCGGTAGTGCCGTTTGGACCGCTCGCACCATTTGTAGCATAATTACAGCGTATAGGCAAAGCATTGATCCCGGCACAACCCACGCCGGTGATATCCCACACGGCAAAATCATAATCTTCTGTAGTTGTAACCGGCGATATAGTAAATACCAGTGTACCTGGTGAGGATATATTAATGATAAACCATGCCGAGTTGTTTTCTACTCCGAGGCAGCCGCTGTTGGCCGGGCTTAACTCCTGTACACTGCCAAAGCTAACCGGTAATACTGCCTGTGTGTACGCATTAGCACAAACCCCGGTACCTCCAAAGCAATCTTTATAAGTTTGTCCGTATGAATGAGCGGTAGTAAGGCAAAGCAGGGTTATAGCTACAATTCTAAAAAATTTTTTCATAAGAACAGAGAATTAATCTTCGTGCATCTTCTTTTATTAAGCATAGCTATGTAAGCGCCCGGCTACTTAAAACAGACCTAAACATACCAAAAAAGGTTGGGAACTAAGCCATTTCACTACTGTGCATCGTTACAATGGTTGATGCTATATGGCTACCAAAAGGGTGGCTTTAATAACGCACGATCACCTCTACCCGCCTGTTCTTATTCCTGTTTTCTTCTGTATCATTCCCTGCTGCCGGCGCGGCTTCGCCCCAGCCTTGTGCCTGTATGGCCTCCGGCAAAAAACCCAGCTCACCGAGCGCAACGCTCACTGCCCGTGCACGGGTAAAGGAAAGCTGCTCGTTGATGATCGGCGTACCGCTGTTATCCGTATAGCCGTTTACCAACAAGGTAATCCCCGCTTTTCCCTGCCAGGGCAGGATAGCAGCTTTGAGCAGGGCAAGCGATGAATCGGTGAGTGCGGTGCTGTTTTTCTGGAAAGGAATAGTAACGAGTGCACTGTCCGATGAAGGCTTCTGATAATCAAAAGGCAGGAGGGAGTAGGCGTGCCATAGAGGGGTTTTCACCTCGGCAGTATAGCAACGGATAGTATCGAACGCTTGCTGATAACCAATGCGGCTTATCATCAGTGCATAGGTATGGCCTACCGGCAGCGCAACCGTATAGCTGCCATCGCCGCGGTTGCTCACGATCTGGTAAAGCTCTTTGCCGGATGCGCTGTCGGTGAAATAAATATTGGCATAGTTGAGCGGGCTCTGCGCAATGCTGTCATGCACCTCGCCTTTATAATAGCTTACGGCGCCGGGCTTTAAAGTAGCTGGCAGCGGCGCTTCATAAATATCAAAATTGCCTGCGGCGCTATCGCGGTCGGATGAGAAATAAGCGGTATCTCCTGCTGCATTCAGGCTCATGCTTACCTCATCATAAGGCGTATTCAGCGGAGTGCCGAGATTGGCAACGTGCGCCCAGGTGCTGTCATCTATCCGCTGCGCGGAAAAAAGGTCGCTGCCGCCCATGCCGGGATGGCCGGTTGAGGCAAAGAAAAGCGTCCGGTTATCGGCATAGATAAAAGGCGCGGTTTCATTGCCGGCGGTATTGATGGCTGCACCAAGGTTGCGCGGCAGCTGCCAGAGCCCATGCTCAAAGCGTGATGACCACAGATCCAGCCCGCCATAGCCGCCCGGCCTGTCGGATACGAAGAAAAGCTCCCGGTTATCGGACGAAAGGCAGGGCATGCCCTCGTAGCCCGGCGTATTGATGGTAGCGCCAAAGGATAGCGGCACACTCCACACGCTGTCTGCCGTGTAAGCCATATAAAGATCGCAGCCGCCGAGGTCCCAGCCATTGAGCGTACGGTTATCGCAGCGGGTAAAGAAGAGGTAATGACGATCTGCAGAGATCATCTGCGCCGATTCCTGCGCGGAGCTGTTGGGCGGGCTGCCCATATTCTTCGCGGCGAACCACCCGCCGCAGCTATCGCGCTTCGCCACATAGAAATCCTCATCGATGCCCTTTACCCTGCGGGTGAAATAAAAGCTTTCGCCATCCGCAGAGCGGAACGGAAAAAGCTCCGGCACGCCAGTATTAATGCGCATAGGCATACCTACAGGCTGCACAATTCTTATTGTATCACCGCTCTTCTTAACCTGAGTTTTTGCAAAGGCAATCTGCGCGGCAAGACGCTTCCATTCATCATCTGCAGCGCCGGCAGGGATGTAGGATTGCGCCCGCCCGTAATCGCCGTTGTAGAATAGGCTTTTCGCCGTAGCTTTTGCAAATGCCTTATGGCCGTCCTTACAGGCTTTCTCCCCCTGAAGAAATACTTCGGAGGCTGCTTTGAACTGGTGCGCCTCAAAAAGCCAGCGCCCCAGAAGGCTGTAAGCTTCCACGTAGCCGGGCGATTCTTTGATAGCATTCCGTAGTGCCTGCTGCGCTTTTGCCGGTTGATGGGCGGCTTGCAGGCGTTGCGCATTATTATACAGCCGCCGCGCGCGCGGAGTTAGCTGCGCCCTGAGACTGCAAACGGAAATTCCCAGAAAAAGAAAAAAAAGTAGTGCGCGGCGCATGTAGCAAAGCAGGATGCCGCTCAAAAATAAGTTGTGGAAAGCGTATTGCGCCGCTGGCTTAAATTTACAGCTGAAGAAAGATACTTGTAGCGTATGTCCACCACCATAACCTGCCCCAATTGCAGCAACCAGTTTGAGCCGTCTGCGGCAATGGAGCAGTCGATCAATGAAAAATTCAAAGCAGAGTTCAACCAGAAATGGGCCGCCCTGAAAAAGAAGCAGGATGATGAAATATTACAGCGGGAAAATAGTGTAAAGAAGCAGCAGGAGCAGCTCGAGGCCGCTAAGCGCGCGCAGGAAGCCGATATTAAAAAGAGAGTGGAAGACGAGTGCGCTAAAACAAAGATTGCCCTCCAGAAAGAGATCGAAGAGCAGACGGCGCACTCGTTCGGCGCAAAGCTCCGCTACCTCGAAGAGCAGAAGCTGCGCGGCGATGAAGAGCTGAAGCAATCACGGCATAAAGAGCTCGAGTTTCTGCGTAAGGAGGAAGGTTTCCGCAGGCGGGAGGAAGAGCTGGAGCTGGAAAAGCAGCGCATGATCAAAGAAGAGCGGGTACGCATACAGGAAGAAGTACGCAAGAGTGAGGATGAGCGCTACAAGCTGCGCGAGGAAGACCACCAGATGAAGCTGAAAGAGCTGGAGAAGCAGCTCGAAGACCAGAAAAAGCTGGCCCAGGAAGCGCTGCGCAAGGCAGAGCAGGGCTCTATGCAGCTACAGGGCGAAGTACAGGAACTGGCTTTGGAAGCCCTGTTACGCGCCGCATTCCCATATGATACTATTAAGGAGGTAAGTAAAGGTATCAGAGGCGCTGATTGCATTCTCACCGTGCGCAACGCCTTTGGCAATGAATGCGGCTGCATCATTTTTGAGAGCAAGCGCACACAGGCCTTCGGCCCCGACTGGATCGATAAGCTGAAGGCCGATATGCAGGGCTGCAATGCAGAAATTGCCGTGATCGTAACGCAGGCCTTCCCGAAAGATATGGACCGCTTCGGCGAGCGGCAGGGCGTGTATATCTGCTCGTTTGCAGAAGTAAAAGCACTCGTGGGCATCCTGCGCAATGCGATCATGAAGCTGTATGAGGCCCGTATATCGCAGGAAAACAAGGGCGATAAAATGGTGATGCTCTATGATTACCTTACGGGATCTGAATTTATTGTGCAATGGAATACGATGCGCGAAAGCTTCGGAGCCTTCCGGCAGCAGCTGCAGAAAGAGCGCGATGATTTTGAAAAGAACTGGAAGAAGAAGGAGAAAATGCTGGACCTCATCATCAAAAATTCCCTCCAGATATCGGGCAGCATAGAAGGCATCTCCGGCATGGAAAGCATGAACTGGACGGGCCTTGCGCAGGATACAAACCTGCTGCTGGATTAATTGCTCATTCAACTAACCCACCATGCAGCAAATGGACAAGCGCTACCAGGCAGCAGGCATCGTGCTGATGTTCTGCTTTCTTACGCTGATGCTGCCGGGCTTGCCGGGCTTCCCTTACGACAGCCATTGCTGGGGCGGCTGGAGCATTTATATCCTTAACCACGGGCTTGGCCATGCCTATGGCTCCGATACCAATTACCTGCCGTTTTATCAATATTTCCTGTGGGCTTTTGCGCGGCTGGCAGGCAGTGAAAAGGCAATAGCCGCAAATGTGCCTTACCTCCGCTGCTTTACCCTGCTATTTGAGCTCGGCGGGCTTTGGATGGTATGGAAATG
The DNA here is from genome assembly GCA_965246905.1 of Chitinophagaceae bacterium. Classification (GTDB taxonomy): domain Bacteria; phylum Bacteroidota; class Bacteroidia; order Chitinophagales; family Chitinophagaceae; genus UBA1952. The sequence goes on along the minus strand of CBDFFZ010000002.1, from coordinate 277,763 downwards.
GGCACAGCTGAAAATTGATTTCCTTGCATTTGCTGTGATCTGTATGCTCAATATCGCTTACAGCTACAATACAATGGTTTGGGGGCAGGTAGATGCCATTGCTGCCACGCTTGTATTTGCCATGCTGTATGCAGCACACAGCAAGCAGCTGCTATGGAGCAGCATTCTTCTTGTTCTTGCGCTGAATATGAAGCTGCAGGCAATCGTATTTGTGCCGGTATGGGGCCTGCTGGTTCTGGCAGCGCTGATCGATGGAAAAACAGCGCAGAAGATCCTGAAAATAACCGGCGTTATGGCCGCAACGCAGCTACTGGTCCTGCTGCCCTTTATCATGGCGGGTATTGCAGGCGTGAAGCCTATCTGGAATGTGCTGCGCAATGCTTCCGGATTTTTCCCGCAGCTATCTATGAATGCCTATAATCTTTGGTTCTGGGTAGTAAGGAAGCCGATTAACGTAAAGGATACGCTCGCGCCGTTTGCCGGTATCTCTTACAAAAACATCGGGCTCTCTTTATTCATGCTGTTGTCGCTGGCAGTGCTTTGGCCCTTGATGGCGCAGGTATTCCGGGCCTGGAAAAAGAAGCAGGAAGTAGTGATCCCTAAAGAGCAGGTATGGCTTGCTGCTTCTCTGATTGCGCTGCTCTTCTTCTTTTGTAATACCGAGATGCACGAGCGGTATTCGCATCCTGCCTTTATCTTTCTTACCGCTTATGCTTTTTGTACACGCAGGTTTGCGGCATATATACTGTTTTCAATCGCCTATTTCCTGAATATGGAAGGAGTGCTGCACTGGCTCAGGTGGCCTCCTTACCAGAGCTTTCTTTTTGATGGGCGTTTTGTGGCTGCCTTATTCGCCTCCCTGATCCTTTACCTGTTTGTAAAGCTTTTTTATCCTGGCAAAGCACAGGTATTACCCAGTTTACAGGCAGCAGACGCTATTTAGGATCCCTGCAAAGGCCATTTACATTTGTGCAATTATCATTTAATACGCTGCAAGAGGCGTTTGTACCCCTGCAAGAGCCGTTTACATAGCTGCAATCATCATTTATTCCCTTGCAAAAGCCATTCGCATTTGTGCAATTATCATATAATCCGTTGCAAGAGTCGTTTGCATATATGCAATCATCATTTATTCAACTGCAAGAGCCATTCGCATAGATGCAATTATCATATAATGGGCTGCAAGAGCCATTTACATAGATGCAATCATCATTTATTCAACTGCAAGAGCCGTTTGCATAGATACAATTCTCATATAATCTGCTGTAAGAGCCCATTATATTCCTATAAAAGTGTCTGGTCCTAAAAAAGCTTTACACTTCTGAGCGTTGTTTTTAATTTTGCCGACACTGCATCGGCTTATCGCTGATTCAAGGTATACCCTTTTATTTTGATCCTGATTTGGTCTTTCAGCCCCCTCTCTTATTCCTGAACTTAGGGTGGCTGTTCTTTCTTATTATGGATTCCCCTTACATCCTGCACCGGTAATTCTGTCAGCCCCTTCACCTCTTTCCTTATTCCTGTTTACCCCCGGCAGGATCCACCCTTATTCCTGTTTTCCTGTCCCCGCAGTGTTATCCACCTAAATGTTTAGGCGGGCAGGCCCCAAAGCCTGCCCGCCGTATAGAACATTTAGGTGGATAACACGGCCACAGGCTTCGCTATGCTTTCCTTTATCACCACTTCCTCAGCCCCGTCCCCGGATACGCTGACCGGTGACTTGCCCCAGCGTTTTCGAAGCACACCCTGACCCTCGTGCGCCACGTCAGGGGTCAGGTAATCGCAGCTCGCGTGCGGACGAAGATTGTTATAACGCACCGCCGCGCTGTCCACCGCCACCGACGCTGCCCCATAATGCTCGAAAGTCTGATCCAGCTCAAACTCGTCTTTAAGAATGCTATTGACCCGCTCGGCAAGTGCATTCTCGTAGGGATCACCGTTCTCGGTCATTGAGATGCGGATCTTATTGGCCTTCAATTCATCCACATATTCCCCGCAGCAGTACTGCACGCCGCGGTCCGAGTGATGGATCAGCGCTTCGGTGACCTTGTTGGCAGCCACGGCCATCTTCAGGGCCAGAAGCGGGCCTTCGGCGTGCAGCCCCTTTTGCAGCCGGTAGCCCACGATCTTGTGGCTGTAGGCATCGGTGATGATGCTTAGGTAACAGAAGCTGTCCCCGGCCCGCAGGTAAGTAATGTCGCTTACCCAGAGCTGGCAGGGGCCGTCCAGCGCCAGGTCCCGGATCAGGTTGGGATACTTTCGGTAGGGATGGTCTGAATCGGTGGTGCGCGCCTTACGCCTGCGTTTTCGCATGAGCATGCCATGGCGGTCAAGCAAATCATAAAGACCATCGCGGCCGAGCTTTATGGCATGGCGCCCAAAGGGTTCTGTGAGCATAAAATGCAGCTTGGCGGCGCCAATGCGGGGTAGATCGCGGCGGATGTCACCCACCAGCTTTAGTACCAGGGTATCGCGGATGCCCCGGTTGTGCTGCCGCTCACCGTAATCGTAGAAAGCCTGTCTCGACTTCCCAAACAGTGCGCACAGGGTACCCAGACCATGGCGGTCGGGATACAAAATGCGCAGCAGACTTACTGTTTGGTGCCAGCTTTTTTTCGGATCTCGATTTTGAACTGGTCTTCGGCCACGTCGATCATCGTATCCAGGGCGGTGCCGCGCAGCCGGGCATGCGCCAGCTGGTCTTCGAGCTCTTTGTTTCTTTTGCGCAAGGCATCGAGCTCTGCCTGTTCGGCCTCGGTCATAGGGGGCAAAGGTAGGGGATGGGTGTCGCCGTAGCGTCTGATCCAGGTGTAGATCAGGGCTCGGCCGCTTGCCGGGCTAAGGCCGAATCGCTCGATGGCCTGACTGGCTGTCAGTTCACCGCAGCGGATCTCACCGACCAGCCAGCGGCGGAAAGCGGTCTCAAATTGTTGTGCTTCCCCCACCTGGCCGAAGCTGTCTGATAACCGGATTGTGTAGCCCGGCTTTGTCTTTTGTTCTTGCATTTACTCTGGTTTTTAATCCCCAGACGTGACAAGCTATTTCAGTACAAGACAAATTCTCATATAATCTGCTGTAAGAGCCCATTATATTCCTATAAAAGGGCTTTAATCAGCTGATCTTATCATTCATCTGCATGCAGGAGCCACACGGGTAAACGCTACGCTTTATTCATAGTCTGCTGCGGTTATTTACTTGTTTTCTGGTGGCGGGCAATGCGCCGGCAATTATCCCCATATACCCCCTGTAGCTAAAATTAATCACAGCGTTTTGACATTCTGAGCAACATCTTTTAAGTACCTTCATAAAAAGGAAAAAGACGTGAACTGGGACCGGATTAGAGAAAAGCTGAACATACTTTCTGACGCCGCGAAATACGATGTATCCTGCTCCTCGAGCGGCAGCAAGCGCGATAATAAAGATAAAGGACTGGGCGATACCACCGGCATGGGCATCTGCCACAGCTATACCGAGGATGGCCGCTGTATCTCGCTCTTGAAGATCCTGCTTACCAACTTCTGCATTTACGATTGCGCCTACTGCATATCCCGCAAAAGCAACGGCGAGGTAAAGCGCGCAGCATTCACCGTTGAGGAGGTCGTGGACCTGACCATCAATTTTTACCGCCGCAATTATATCGAAGGATTATTCCTTTCTTCCGGCATTTTCAAGAACCCCGATTATACGATGGAGCGGCTGGTGCGTGTGGCAAAAACGCTGCGTACCGAGCATAAATTCAATGGCTACATTCACCTGAAAACAATACCCGGAGCCTCGGAAGAGCTGATGCGCGAAGCCGGCCTTTATGCCGACCGCCTCAGCGTAAACATAGAGCTGCCCACCGAAGCGAGCCTTAAAAAGCTGGCGCCCGAAAAAAATGTAGCCGATATTGAAAAGCCCATGAATTTTCTAAGTAAAACGATCATTGGCATGAAGGAGGAGCGTAAGATCATTCACTCCACCCCACGCTTTGCGCCTGGCGGTCAAAGCACGCAAATGGTGATCGGCGCAACGCCGGAAAATGACCGTATCATCATGCAGCGGGCAGATAGTTTGTACCAGGATTTTAAGCTGCGCCGCGTTTATTACTCCGGCTACGTGCCGATCAGTGATACGAATGGATTGCCCGGTCTTGAAAGCCAGGTGCCGGCACTGCGCGAGCATCGCCTCTACCAGGCCGACTGGCTGCTGCGCAATTACGGCTTTACGGTAAATGAGATCCTCGATGAGGCAAACCCGCAGCTCGATACGGCCATTGACCCTAAGTTGGGCTGGGCGCTGCGCAACCTTCATTTCTTTCCCATAGATGTAAATACGGCCGATCTTGAGCTCATCAAACGCGTACCGGGCATTGGCCTCGGCTCCGCGCAGAAGATCGTGCAGGCCCGGCAATTTGGCCGCATCGGCTGGGAGCAGCTACGCAAAATAGGCATCGCGGCCAACCGCGCCAAGTACTTTATTGTTTGCAGGGATAAGGCGGATGGGCAGCTTACCGGCCTGCAGGATACCAGCATCCGCCAGCGTATCCTTGCCGGCGCGCAGAGCAAGTTTGTAGCGCATTATACCACGCAGGGGTCTTTATTCTGAAGTGCATTTGATGTTAAAGAACCATAGTATATTAATAGTTGCCTCAGCTGAGTAAAGCCGCTCACTAAGTCAGCGCCAATCGAGTGGCTGTCGGCTTTTTCATAAATTCGTATAGTGAAACAAAGGAAACATACAGGTCTTGACTTTGAGGTGGACAAGCTGACCAACTCAATTGAAAATGTAATTACAGGTGACCGTTTTCCTACATATATCACCCTTATCGCGAATGCAGACTTAAAGATCGCAGCCAGGAAAAGTGGTTGGCAATTTAACTGGAAGTCTGAATTTAAGCAGCCTGAAAGAGATGTGTTTAAGTTGACTATTGCGAACAATCAAAGTGTAATACAAGGCCTGATAAGCCTCGAAATAAAACCTGATCATGTTTATATGCATCTTGTGGAAAGTGCGCCTTTCAATAAGGGCAAAACCAAAGTTTACTCGGGTGTCCCCGGCAATTTAGTTGCTTTTGCCTGCAAGCTTGCTTTTCAGCGCGGACATGACGGCAATGTATCCTTCTTTTCAAAATCACAGTTGGTGCAACATTATATGGATACTTTAGGTGCAATGCACATTGGCGGAAGAATTATGGTTATCAATACAAATGCAGCCTTAAAACTTATCAACAAATATTTCCGGATGAAAAAGAAACTTAAAGATCTTGATGTGGACTTCATTGGCGGACAAGAACCGATGACTAAAGAAGAAGCACTGGCTATCAGCGCATTTATAAAAGATGGCAAAGAGAAACAGCGCCTGCAGCCAATCCGTGATACGAAAAAAAAGGTACTTCGTAAAGAAAAACAGTCTGCCTGATCAGGGACAAGCTTCTTTGATAAGTCAGGTGGTCAATTCTTTGGCAGATACAGATCTCTTAAGCAGAATTAAAACAAGCAATCATGACGCAGGTAATCTACGATGGTACCATGGCCGGGCTGCTTACCGCCATCTTCGAGGTATATGACCGCCGCCTCGATCCCGTGAATATCAGCACCGGCAAAGCCTTGCAGCAGGATGCATTCGCACAGCGCATTGATATCGATACCGATGCGCTGAAGGCGCGCCGTGTATGGAAAGGACTATCCAAGAAAATACCCGCCGCCGCGCTCGATCAGTTTTACTACAGCTTCCTTTCGGAGAATGAAGGCATGGAAAATACGCTGCTTGCCTATGCCCGCTATATTTTTTCAACAGATAAAAATGTGGGGGAGGATTACGGCAATGCCCATGTGCTCACCGTAGTGCAGACGGCCAGAAAAGTATGGCGCGAGAAGCACCGCATGGAGGCATTCATCCGGTTTCAGTTACTGAAAGATGGCTTGTATTATGCAGCGGCAGAGCCCGATCATAATGTGCTGCCGCTCATCATCCGCCACTTCCGCAGCCGATATGCCGATCAGGACTGGCTTATCTATGATGCCCGGCGTAAGTATGGTATTCACTATTTAAAAAGCACCGGCGCCGTTACCGAAGTGCAGATCAGTTGGAGCGATGCCGTCCGCGAAAATACGGAAGCTGCCTATGAGCCGCACGAGCCGCTTTACCAGATGCTCTGGAAGGATTATTTCCATTCCACCGGCATCCCGGCCCGAACCAATAAAAAGCTGCATTTACAGCACATGCCGGTACGCTACTGGAAATACCTTACCGAAAAGCAGTACTAACTATGGATTGGTTTAATGGATAACTTCGTAACACGGTATTAACGACCTGCCGTAAGCCCCGCTAACCATTTATTGACATGACGCTGCAGCGGATTTTCCGGATGATCGCCCTTACTGTGGTCATCTTTCTTGCTTTATTTTTCTGGCAGGCGTGGAGCCTGTACCGGAGTTCTGTAAAAGCGCAGCACTGGGTTACGCATACCAACATCGTTATCAACAGGCTGGAGAACATTTATGCCAATGTATGGCAGCTCCAAAGCGCATTCGGCGAGCGCGTTAGTCCTGCAACGCAGCAGGTGCTTAAAAACAATATCCGCACCAATTATGACGCGCTGCTTGGCATGACGATGGATAACTCCCAGCAGCTTGCCCGGCTGCAAGAGCTGCATGCAACACTTGAGCGTAAATACCAGCTGATGACGGCACCGCCATCGGCCGCTTTAAAGCAACGTTTATTGAGCCTCGATGATAGTATCAAAACAGACATCGGCCTGCTGGTAAGCACGGAGAATGAGCTGCTTACCCAGCGTACTGCCTCATTTGAATATTACAGTCGCAGCCGCTTTCTTTTTTCCATTTTTTCGTTCATTTTGCTTGGGCTTTTCCTCTTTATCTCACTATATCAGGTCTATAAAAACCTCCAGAGGCGTACGACTGCTGAGCATCTTGCAAAAGCCAATGAAGAAAAATACCGGCAGCTCGTAGAAAGCTCGCAGTTTGTTACATGCATTATCGCCCCTGATGGGATGATCCGCTTTGCCAGCCGCAATATACTGGAGCTTACCGGCTACCCGGCCGAGCAGGTGGTTGGTGTGAAAGCCGGGATAACGCTGCCGGCTGTCGACGAGTGGAAAAGCGATATCGGATTTATCTCCAATGAGATCAAAATACCTACAGCCGATGGCACTGAAAAATGGATCTCTTACCGCCTTTCACCAATACGGGATGCAGCAGGCAAAATTATAGAATGGCAGACCATCAACTGGGATATCGCTTATGAAAAGCGGATGGAGGAGGAAGTGGCGCAGCTTCATGGCCAGCGTGAGCACCAGCAAAAGCTTATGCAGGATATCATCGATAATATCCCCTCCGCTGTTTATATCAAAGACCGGGAAGGCCGCTATGTAATCATCAACAAAAAATTTGGTGAGATATTCGGGCTTAAGCCGGAAGATATTCTTGGCCGTATGGATACCGATGTATTCAGTGAGGAGCGCCGCGAGAATTACCAGATTGCCGATGAACAGGTAAGGGAATACAAAACTACCGTAACGCTGGAAGACGTGCTCGAGCGTAATGGCCGCAAAATATATTTCTGGGTAATGAAATTCCCATTACTCGACAGTGAAGGTGGTGTACAGAATATATGCGGCCTTGCTACGGATATTACAGAGCGCAAAGAAAATGAATTGAAGCTGATGCAGGCCACACGCGCTGCGGAAAGTGCCCGCATTGCGCAGGAATCTTTTTTGGCAAATATGAGCCACGAGATCCGCACGCCGATGAACGGTATTATGGGTATGACTAACCTACTGCTCAGCACCGGGCAAACAGATGAGCAGCATGAGTATGCCGATAATATCTTAGAATCTGCCCGCCACCTGCTTGCTATCATCAATGATATTCTGGATTTCTCCAAGATCAAAGCCGGCAAATTTCAGTTTGAGCACATTGCCTTCAAGCCGCGGCACGTCATCAAAAAGGCTATTTACCCGCTGCAGTTTAAGGCGGATGAAAAAATGGTGAAGCTCATCCTCGATATTGAAGGCGAAGTGCCGGAAGTACTCATGGGCGACCCTTTGCGCCTGCAGCAGATACTCATTAACCTGGTTGGCAATGCGCTCAAATTCACCGCAGAAGGTAGTGTACGTGTATTTGCCAAATGCTCTTATGCAGATGAAGGCCATTGCATGCTGGAAGTAAAAGTGGAAGATACCGGTATTGGCATACCGCAGGATAAGCTGCAGATGATCTTTGAAAGCTTCACGCAGAATAATGTGAATACCTCCCGCACATACGGCGGCACCGGCCTTGGCCTTGCCATTGTAAAGCAATTGGTAGAGCTGCAGGGCGGCCATGTGTGGGTAGAGAGCACTCAGGGAAAGGGCTCGGTCTTTGGATTTATTGTGCGCTATGAAACCGGCGTGCTGCCCGATCATGTGTTGCCGCTTGCGCATACCTCAGGCATGGGCGATGATAGGCTGCTGGATGGCATCCGTGTACTGGTAGCGGAAGACAACCTCATAAATCAGAAAGTAGTATCTATTACCCTTAGCAAGCAGGGTGCCACAGTGCACGTGGAGGCCAACGGGCTTGCTGCCATGACCGCATTGCGGGCAGGAAATTTCGATGTTGTGCTCATGGACCTGCAGATGCCGGAGATGGATGGCTATAAAGCTACACGCATGATCCGCCGCGAGCTTGATGGCACGATTCCTATCATAGCTATGACGGCGGATGCGCTGAAGGGTGAAGCGGAGCGTTGCTTCGATGCGGGCATGAATGGCTATATCTCGAAACCCTTTGAGCCGAAAGACCTTTACCAGGAGATACTCAGGCTCACACAGAAGCGGAAACAGCTCAGGGAGCAAACGACTATTCAAATGAAAAATGACCTGATTGATTTTACTTACCTCGAAGAGCTGTCGGGCAATGACCCGTCCTATATCAGCGAGGTCCTTAATCTCTTTCTCGGCACCATGCCGGAAGGCCTGGAGCAACTAGAGCATCTTGCAAAAAACACGACCGATTGGGATGCTATCTACCGCCAGGCGCACTTTCTTAAAAGCTCTGTCAGTGTTATCCGCATCCGCAATGTATTCGATAGCCTTACTAAAATAGAAGCTGCCGCAAAAGCGCAGGATAGAGCAATATTGCTCCCCGTGCTGGAGGAAATATTAGCTACTTACAACGAAGCGCATCCCTTGCTCATGGCTGCCCGCGACAAAGCCGGCGCAGGAAAAATCTAACCCCAATCACCACTGAAAACTTATGGACCAGGAAGAAAAGCAGGCAATACAATTACCTTTTTATGCCCGCTTCGCGCTGGTGCTGCTATCCATAGTGCTTGTGCTGCTGCTCATGCATGAAGCAAGGAGTATCATCATCCCGCTTTTCTTTTCTATGCTTATTGCCCTCATGCTGGTACCCGCTACCCGCTGGCTCGAGCAAAGGCGCATTCCCCGCAGCATTGCCGCATTATTATCCATTCTTATTTTCGTAGTGCTAATAGCCGGGCTGATTATGTTTCTCGGCCAGCAGATCTCTGATTTCTCCAAAGACCTGCCTATGCTGGGCAAGCGGCTACAAACATGGACCGGCGAGCTACAGGGCTGGGTGCGCACCAAATACCACCTCAATTATTCCCGGCAGATAGAGTACATCAATAAGGCCGGGGCAGGCATTTTCAACTACGCAAGCACTATTGCCCAGGCCTTTTTTGTAGCACTTGGCGGCTTTGTTATCTGGACCATCTTCGTTTTCATTTTCACTTTCTTCATCCTCACGCACCGCCACCTGCTCAAGCGGTTCGTAGTTTGCCTTTTCTCCGACCGCTATCATACACGCGTTACTGAAGTGCTTACCGAAACGCGTTTGCTGGCCAACGGCTACGTATTGGGGCTACTGATAGAAATGGCTATAGTGGCTGCACTCAACATCATCCTGCTCCTCGTATTCGGTATAAAGTACGCCCTGCTCCTTGGTATTCTGGCTGCAGTGCTCAATATCATTCCCTACATCGGCATTTATACCGCTACAGCCATTGCTGCGCTCGTAACCATCAGCAACAGCACGCCGGGTCATGCGCTCACCGTGGTCATCATCCTTATCGCCGTGCATTTTGTAGATGCCAATATACTCATGCCGCGCATCGTAGGCAGCCGTGTAAAGATGAACCCGCTCATTACTATTATAGCCGTTCTTTCCGGCTCTATTCTTTGGGGCATCTCCGGCACCTTCCTCTTCATACCGCTTACAGCAATGCTCAAGATCATCTTTGAGCGGGTGGATGGGTTGAAGCCCTGGGCCATGCTCATGGGCACAGAAGAGGAAGACAATAAGCCGGTAAAGGAGCCGGTCAAAGTGCAGCCGAAAACGGAATAATTATTGTCCGGGCAAAAGGAAGCCGATTGAGCAGTCGTGGCGTTGGCACCATTCATCCCTTCTTTACTATCGAGCTTTTCCTGCAAGCTGCATAGAAACGTTGGCAGGGTTTAGATTCCTGCCGGTGTAGAAGAATATCAAAAGTCCGGTTCCGAGCAGTTCTTTTAAATGACTGCCGCTACTAATGTGGCTGATACTTATCAGCATTTCGGGGTGGCGCATAAATCCAGGCGCTGTTTACTGCGCTCAACCCACGATGGCCTGGAAATCTTCCCACAGAATAAGTCCGACTTTAGAGCATACCACTTTTATGCCGGCCCCGATAGCAGCATCAATACTTCGCCAACAAATATCTCCAAGAACCTATGACCTGATCATTAATCCAGCACATCCTTCAAATGCTTGTAGTTGGATTTTACCGTATCCAGTGCTTCCTGCATGTGCCCGCTGAGCATCAGCTTCGTCATAGATGCAGCCATTCCCTTTACCATCTTCAGCTCTATTTTGGGCGGCATGGCAAGCGCATTCGGGTCGGTCATAATGTTCAGGAGTACCGGCCCTTCCGTAATCAGTGCCTGCTTTATAGCGCCTTCCACTGCTTCCGGATCACTTACGGTGATGCCTGGGAAACCCATGGCCTGCGCTACAAGCGCGAAGTCCGGGTTGAGCATATCCGTCTCCGTGTCTTTAAGGCCATCTACTTCCATTTCCAGCTTTACCATACCCAGCGAGCGGTTGTTGAACACCATGATCTTTACCGGGAGATTGTATTGTTTAATCGTTGCCAGATCGCCGAGGAGCATAGATAGCCCGCCATCGCCGCAGAGCGCTATTACCTGCCTGCCGGGGCAGCTCAGGGCGGCACCTATGGCCTGCGGCATGGCATTGGCCATAGAGCCATGGCCCCCATGAGGCCAGCAGTTGCCGCTTGCCGGTGGCCTGTATATAACGGGCTCCCCATACACAGCACATGCCGGTATCCAGCGCAAAAATGGCATTATCGTTCGCCGCTTTATCGATCACCGAGGCTACATATTCCGGATGAATGGCATTAGCCTTGCCACGGTCCTCCACATAGGTTTGCAGGTGGGCTTTTACCTGTGCATATACTTCGAGCTGTGCTTTGAGGAAGCTGTCGTCCGTCTTTGCGGTGAGCAGCGGCAGCAGTGCATTCAGCGTAGTTTTTACATCGCCGTGCAGGCCCTGCTCCAGCTTTGCGCGGCGGCCCAGGCGTTCCGGCATTGTATCTATCTGCACGATCTTATTATCCGTAGGCATAAAGGCGATATAGGGGAAATCGGTGCCGAGGAGGATAACCAGGCCCGGCCTCGTGCATGGCATGGTCGGCAGAAGGGAGGCCAAGGAGACCGGTCATCCCAACCTCATTCGGGTTACCGTATTGTATGCTCATCTTGCCACGAAACGAATAGCCCACCGGCGCCTGGAGCAAAGCGGCAAGCTGCACCACCTCATCATGCGCATCCGCAGCGCCCCACGCCGCAGAAGATGGTTATTTTCTGATGCTGGTTGATGAGGGTGGCAAGCTGCTGTACCTCACTATCTGCCGGGCGGATGGTGGATGCCGAAAAATACGTGCGCATGGAGGATGCGGCGCCTTCTGCCTCCTTATCCGTAAGGTCTCCGGGGATGCCGAGCACGGCTACCCCTTTGCGGTGCCAGGCATGCTGCATGGCCGCCTGCGCCATACGGGGCAACTGCTGCGGAGTAGTGGCTATATGGTTGTAATGGCTGCAATCGTCGAAGAGCTTGATGGTATTGGTTTCCTGGTGGTAGCCGGTGCCAAACTCCTTGGTTGCGCAGGTAGAGGCAATGGCCAGCACCGGAGCTCCCGATTTATGTGCATCGTACAGCCCGTTGATAAGGTGTACATGGCCGGGACCGGAGCTGCCGGCACAGCAGGCCAGGCTGCCCGTAAGCTCTGCCTCGGCAGCAGCGGCATAGGCGCCGGCCTCCTCATGCCGCACATGGATCCACTGTAGCTCCGGGTGCTGCTGCACAGCTTCGTTGATGTGGTTGAGGCTATCGCCGGTAACGGCGTAAATACGTTTGATGCCGGCTGCCACGAGCATGGCTACCAACTGTTCTGCTACATTCATTGCCATTGATTTTTTTAGGGAGATGCAGGATTGTATCCTCTGCTGCACGGCCATTGGAGGAGGCAGTAATATTGTGCCAGATGCTGGTGGCCGCCCGTAACTTTAGCAGATATCTTAATGCCTGCTTTTTTATGAGAGCCTATCTGCTTGCCATTCCCCTTATACTTGCCGGGTTTACGGCCTTTGCCCTTGCACAGCGCCGGCATACTGCCCTTAGGCACCATACAGCCGGGAAAAACGCAGCGGTTGCAGCACCTATCGATGAAGCTGCCGCACCCGCCCCACAGGTATTCACTTATGTAGCGCAGATGCCGGAATTCCCCGGCAGTGTATCCGGCTGGCTGGAGAGCCATGCCCGGCCTGTTGCGGCCAGCGGCAAGGTGGCCGTACAGTTTATCGTAATGGCGGATGGCACGATCGCGGAACCTAAAGTAGTGCGCAGTGCAGGCGCTGAGGCGGACAGTGAAGCCGTGCGCCTGATCCGCTCGATGCCGAAGTGGAAGCCGGCAAGGAACCAGGGTGTGCCGGTGAATCTGTATTATACCCTTGCGGTAGTGCTGCGCGGTGAGTAAGCAGGCACAGCTTGTTTGCCCTGTTTGGCCCCCATCCCGGCAGCGCTGCGCGCGGGCCCTTACGGCTTACTTAGTAGTTTGGTACAGGGACTTTGTCATCCCGCAGGGATCTTTGGCCAGGCTTTGGGTGCTAAAGATCCCTGCGGGATGACAAAGTTTGGGCAGGAAATAGCAGAAGATAACAGTAGTTTGTTACAGCGGCTTTGTCCTCCCGCAGGGATCTTTCAATCTGCTATTGCGCTCCACCCCCTCGCGGGCGAAACCGCTTCGCTGCTTTCGCCCGCTTTCCCCCGTCAGCGGGGGAAACCCTGTGTTGCGGCGGCCGGGTCGATGGCGTTTCGGAGATGCAGCATGGCCTTCGGCCTTCGCAGATGATGCTTCGGGAGGGGGTGAAGATGCTTCGGGAGACGGAGAACGGGTTTCGGCCTTCGCAGATGACGCTGCGGGAGACGGTGAATGAGTTTCGGGAGGCGCTGAAGGTGCTTCGGGAGGTGGAGAATGGATTTCGGGAGAAAGAGAATGCGCTTCGGGAAGGGTTGAAGATGCTTCGGGAGATGGAGAACGAGCTTCGGGAGGGGCTGAAGCTGCTTCGGGAGACGGAGAACGGGTTTCGGGAGAGGTTGTAGGGGCTTCGGGAGGGGGAGAACGCGCTTCTGGAGAAGTTGTAGCTACTTCGGGGGGATATTTATAAAACAGCCCGTGCGCGGTGGTACCGGCACGGGCTCTGGCCATAGTAATATGGGGGGACTCCGGCTATGCTTTTTTGCCCGGGTCTGTGGCCGCATCATCGCCGCCGGCGGATTTGCCGGTGCGGTAGCTGTTGATGCCTTTTAATATTTTGGAATAGACGAAGCGGGCTTTCAGGGGTTTGTTTTCCGAGAAGAGCCTGGCGGCTATTTTGGCCACGCTCATTACATCTGCATAGAGGTCATTGAGGGTGGTGATGGCTGTGCCGGTGAGCACTGGGCGGGTGCTCTTGGCGCCTTCCTGCCCGGAATTGGCTTTCTGGAAAGCTACGGCGGCTTCCTGCAGTCGGTTGAGGCGGACTGCGCCGATGCCTTTGCCGGTCAGCTCTTTCTTTACCTCTTCCGTAAGGCCTTTGCCAAAGCGGAACAGGACCGTAGAGAGGGCTTCCTGATCGCCGGTATGGACCGCCTCGTAGGGGTGCAGGCCGATGCCGAGGGAGGAGAGGAGCTCATCGCGGCGGGCAGGCTCTTTCCGGTAATCCTCGGTGATCTGGAGGGCAATGAGGGACAGATCTTTACGATAGGTGGCGGACTGCTGCTTTACCGCGGTAGTAGCGGTTTTAAGGGCGGTGATGCTGTTGGCACCGATGATGTTTCTGGCGGCAGCGGCAACGCGCTCTTTGAGCTCCGCGAAGTATTGTTCCGTCCAGAGGGGCCGCTCTGCCGGCAATTGCGGCTTCCTGCTCCATTGCGGCGTCGATAAGGACGTCTAAGGCAAGGATCATTTCTGCGTCGGTGCCATCATAGGCTCTTTTTACCTGGTCTTCCATTTTTTTAATTTTTGTGTTTAGGTGATACTTATACCCTACCAATTACCGCGCCAAACTAAATACGCTTTTAAAATTATATGACACAAGGCTTTGCCGTTTAATAATTTGCGGCCACAAAAATTTTGGAAAAATATTAATGAATATATGTTTCCTGTTGTGGGGATTTTTTTTGGAATAATATTCGCTGCCGTTTGTATCGATCGATGGTGCAGGGCAGATATGGCTGGATAAAAGAATGCGGCGGACTAAGCGCCTATCCAGAAAATAGACAACCCCCATCAACAATTGTCAGGCTGAGCTTGTTGAAGCTTTATTGCTTATTATCCTTCGGCAAGCTCAGGATGACAAAAGTATTTTCTGGATAGACCCTAATAAGCGCCGCATTCCTGATGACCGGTACAAACAAAAAAGCAGCCTGTGGGTACAGGCTGCTTCAAAGCATTTTGGGGGAGGGATCAATTCAAATTAAGGCCACCACCGTTGATGGTTTGTGATGCTGTCGCCGAAAGCTTTTTCATAGTATCTGGTATTAAATAGCTGAAAGAGATTGAGTAGGGAGCTTAGTTGAGGTTAAGTCCGCCACCATTGATGGTGATGGTTTCAACTGAAGTGAGTTTTTTCATATTCAATTGCATTCCACCGCCATTGATGGTTGTTGTTGCTGCTGCTGTTAGTTTTTTCATGTGTTTGTTTTAAGAAAGTTGAGAAAGTGGGAGGTGATTAGTTGAAGTTGATGCCGCCGCCGTTGATGGTTACTGTTTCCACCGAGGTGAGCTTTTTCATGTTCAAGAATGTGCCGCCGCCGTTAATGGTTGTTGATTCTATTGCTGTTAGCTTTTTCATGTTGTCTGTTTTTGTTAGTTTGTTTGTTTGGGTC
Source organism: Chitinophagaceae bacterium (assembly GCA_965246905.1). GTDB lineage: Bacteria > Bacteroidota > Bacteroidia > Chitinophagales > Chitinophagaceae > UBA1952. Next base: position 262,329 of record CBDFFZ010000002.1, on the reverse strand, counting down.
TAGTTTATTTTCATTCCACCGCCGTTGATGGTGATGGTTTCAACGGAAGTCAGCTTTTTCATATTCTGTTTCAGCCCACCGCCATTGATGGTTGTTGTTGCTGCTGCTGTTAGCTTTTTCATGTTGTTTGTTTTTGTTTGTTTGTTTGGGTCTAGTTCAATTTCATTCCGCCACCATTGATGGTGATGGTTTCAACGGAAGTAAGCTTTTTCATATTCTGTTTCAGTCCGCCGCCATTGATGGTTACTGTTGCTGCTGGTGTTAGCTTTTTCATATTGGTTTGTTTTTGTTTGTTTTTGTTGATGCAAAGATGCTATTGGCGGAGGCCCTTTCTTTATCGCATGATAGTAGATAAATGGTGGGAGTGGTGGATTTGTGGCTTCTTTCTAAAAGTTGACTTATAGTCGAATGTAAACGGCGGCATTCCTGGTAGCTTGCGCGGATGAATGTGAAGCTGCGCTACCTGTACCGGGATGCCGGGAACTATAAGAACTACGGCGAGACAATCTTTAGTAATAAGGCGAGGCTGGCCTTACCGGCAATAGATGCGGCCCTGCGGGAATGCATGATCGATAAGGGCTGGTTTGTAGCAAATCGCTGGGGCCTGCCGGATCTTCACTTTAAGGAATTTGAACCGGATAGTGAGCTGGACCATGACTGGCATGAGTATGCCGGCTTGGAGCTAACTGCCGAGCCCGTGAGCCGTGATGAGGACATTGCCGACTTTTTGAAACGCGTTCAATCCCTTGCCAAATGATCTATGAGCTACAAACCATTTATTGCTACAACGATCAGCCGGCTACCTGCCCTTTTTGCTATACCCGAACGGAGGAGATCGCCAGCTTTTACCACACGAATGCGCGGCGTACGATTGAGCAGTGCCTGAATGAGGCGTGCCGATTTGTGATTGTTATGGGAGAATGGGAAGAATGAGTAGTTTGTAGCTCCAATAAACCACTAAATGAAAGCCGGCCAATCACTTTGGACAAGGGAAGAGCTGATCCTTGCGATCAATCTTTACTGCAAGATCCCGTTCGGCACCATACATAACCGCAACCCTAAAGTAATAGCGCTTGCCGGGCTGGTCGGCCGCACGCCAAGCGCTGTTTCCTACAAGCTGGTCAACTTTGCCTCGCTCGATCCTTCGCTGAGGGCGCGCGGCATAAAGGGCGCCTCCAATGCCAGCAAGCTGGACGAAGAGATCTGGAATGAGTTCTATAATAATTGGGATGCTGCCCTGCTGGAAAGCGAGCGCCTCCTTGCCGCCAAGCAGCATACCACCGTTGCCGCGCTCAATGCGGTAGACGAGACAGACTTGCCGAAAGAAGGGCTGAACAAAGAGCGGCTGGTAATGACGCGGGTAAACCAATCGATCTTCCGCTCTATTGTGCTGGCTACCTATAATAATACCTGTTGCATCACCGGCATTGCCCACCCGGAATTATTGGTGGCCAGCCATATCGTGCCGTGGGGCAAGGATGCGGGCAATCGTCTGAACCCTACGAATGGCCTTTGTTTGAATGCGCTGCATGATAAGGCTTTTGATAGAGGGTTGATTACTGTGGATGCGGATAGTTATAAGGTGCGGGTTTGTGAGAAGCTTTTGGGGGTGGATTATTTTCGGGAGGTGGATGGAGTTGAGATTCGGTTGCCGGATCGGTTTTTACCGGGTAGAAAATTTTTGCGAGAGCATAATAAAGGACTTGAAAATTTAGTTGGCAACGTTTTTGGATAATGCTTTTATGGCAGATAAGTTAAGTCGTGAAAAACGTAGTTGGCTAATGAGTCGCATAACTTCAAAGCATACAAAGCCAGAGATAATTGTTAGAAAGTTTCTTCATGCAGCAGGTTTTCGATACCGTTTGCATGATAAAGGATTACCTGGTAAACCAGACATAGTATTACCAAAATACAAGGCGGCCATATTTGTGCATGGATGTTTCTGGCATGGTCACACAGACTGCTCCATTGGTCACATTCCTAAAACTCGAGTTGATTATTGGGAAGGAAAAATCGGGGGCAACCAAAGACGCCATGATTTAGTCACTAAAGAGTTATTGGCATTAGGTTGGCGCATATATACAATATGGGAATGTGAGCTTAAGCCTAAAGAGGCGGCAATAAATCTAGAAAAATTAAGTGTTGGAATCCGCACAACCAAATAATTAGGCCATCAATTTCTTTAACGCTATTATTGCATCTTTACTTACAAATTCAGCTAAATCAGGTGGCACCGAATTTCCAATTACACGGTATTTATCTGACAGTGTTCCGTGAATATCAATAGTGTCAGGCAACCCTTGTATTCGTGCGCACTCGCGCCATGACAGTCTCCTATTTAATTTCCCGTTCAGCCGCCACTTATCTTTTGATACAAAAGACATAGCCTCGCCTAAAGGATGGAGCGGAACGTGATGGGAATCGGCAACGATAGTATAGCTTGGCTCATGCCACATTCTTTTTCTATTTCGCGTAAGAAAATGACCATGGAAAACGCCGTCATAAAACTCACCTTCTGGCCATTCATGCATATCGCCGATTGCGCTCATTAGAGATTTCCAATTATTACCAGCGCCTTTACCAAACTCTCGTGCTGGAAATGTATAGGGTACATCGCCTAAGCTCTTATGGAAACCTACAAAAAACGCACGATGTCTTGTCTGTGGTACACCATAGTCAGCTGCATTCAATAATTGCACTTGGACATTTTCGAACCCTTTTGACTTAAATCCATTAAGCTGTTGCTCTAAGAAATATCCTTTGTCAGCAGAAAGCATACCGCGCACATTTTCTATAAAAATGAGTTTGGGTTTTACAAGATCGCATGCTCTAAGGAACTCTTGGAAAAGAAAATTTTTATCGTTTTCATGAAGATTACGCGTAGGATTTTCTTTCCAACGACGGCGAGCTCCCAAGCTAAACCCAGTGCAAGGATAGCAGCCTATAAGAATATCTGCTGTTGGCAATTCATTTATGGACTTAATATCTTGGTTAAAGAATTCGGTTTTTGAATGAATGCTTTTATAGGCAGTTGCAGCATGAGCGTCAATATCATTAGCCCAAAGTATTTTGACACCATGCCTTTTAATACCGAGGTCAAACCCGCCACAGCCTGAAAAGAGTGAAACGGCAGTTAGCTTTTTCATACTAAATCTTCGGTTTGTGATAGAAGCCAATTTACATGTTCGTTTGAACGTAAATCGGCTAATAAGGTAGCATTTGAACTTAGATAGTGTATCAGTCTTAGCCGGTCCACTAAAAAGTACCCAGAAACTTTATGTGCTCTTTGCCAACCTCCACTAGATGTCCGGTTGCAATAAGGGATTATAACAACATTCGTGTGTGGATTGCGCATGTTGATTCTATGGCGCCACGTTTCGGAAGAAGTAGAACCTATTAAATTTTGCCATTCATCATCACATTTACAGTTTGCAAAGAATACTAGGTTGCTACCTAAAGAGTCTGGCAACTTTAAAAAAGCCACAATGTCTAAACCATCATCGCCAGACGAAGTTTGCGGGTAATCAGAAGCCTTTGCCACTAATGTCTCTGAAATATCAGAGCTTAATTGAGCTATTTTTTGGAAAATATGCCCAGTATATGAGCTACTATGCCTAGAATTCTTTCCAAATGGTTTTACAATGAAATTGTCTGAAAGAATATTTCTTAACGTTTGTGTTCCCCAGAATTCAAAATCACTGGTTAAGTCAGACTTTTGAGACCCATTAAAATGACGAAGGGTTGAACACATAAGTAAATAGATATAGAGCTTGCATTGAGGGCTGCTTTTATCTTTAATTGCAAACCCATCAATAGTTCGTTCGAAAGGATAGGCGGCTTGATATATTGTTTCGCGGCGCTTAATGATATCGAGTACCTCATTAGCAAAAAGTTCTTCTTTGCTTCCCTTATCAATTGTTCTCATTTCTTCGCCATTCTCCTCATCAATATTATCTTCGTTAGGCTGCTTTCGATCGGCAATATCCGACGGGACTACGATTCCGTCTAGATTTACTAAACATACTAACTCAAAGTAATCAGCCCATAGATTAGTATCATAGACTGGAATTTTTGGGGTTTTTAAATACATCTTGATAGCTTTAGTCCTCCTCTAAGTCTGAAAGTTTTGCGCTTACTAACCTTTTCATATCTCTAGCAAGCTTACTTATTTCATCCAAACTTTCAAGATGGCGAGTTTCAACCTCTATAAGATGCATCTGCTTGTTGGCCTCACCTAAACTTTTCAGTGCGTCCTCGAGCATTTTTGAAAAAAATTCAGTCGGCCCCTCTGTATGCTGCCAGGCTACTTCTATCGCAGTGCCCGCTTTAAATTCCTTTAGCGCCCTTGGATTACTTACAATTGCATTTAGATATTTTAAATTTCTCGATTCACGTAAACGAGTCTGTCCCTCACTTTCTTTAAAAATCCATTCAGTTAAATCTTTTAAATGAGGTTCATTGATGACTTCAGGGGTAATACTACCTGATTCGTCTTTGACAGTTAAGAACTCTGCAATGTTCTGATATGATGTAGCCGTTGTTAGCAATGAAAAGCTAAAATCTTCTTCGTTTAGATTCTGGATTCCATAAAATTTATTGTGTTCAATAATTTTATACGCCTCATATCCACTTAGAAGTTTATCAACGTAATCGGAGCGGCTACCAATGATTTTTGCTAATTCCTTTGTTTTGTCTTTATATTCCATCTCAGCAGGTAGGGTATCTACTAATTCGGAAAGGTATTTTGCCTTCGCAAGACTATCCCAATCTTTTATTCCAGTTATATGCCGGTAGCCAAGGTATCTAAGTATTTCGCTACGATGATCATAAATAATAACAGGCACATTTTCCGGTATTACCTGGGCTTGGTCACAAACCTCTTGAACAGTACCTTGCTTAATAGGTGCTAAGCTCGGGTTCCTCAATAGCTTTAATGCTGCTAATCTTCTATTACCTTCTACTACATCATACCGTCCAGATTCTGATTCTACAACAAGCAAGGGCTCTCCATCAAAATAACCTTGTGTAGATAAGGAAAGCATTAACTCAATAATGTTGCCTTTATCCAACATGTAACGAAATATGTCAGCCTCATCCGCACTAGCTCTGCTAGTTGGAAGGCGTGGATTCTTTGGATCAAAGACAAGTTCGTCTATCGATTTTAGTATAGGTTTGCGCCCTTCACCGGTAACCATAATCTAAATTTTGACTGCAAACTATAGCTTTGAAAACTTATGGCCAAACGTCTAGCAAAATAATTTAGAAAGTATAATCAAATTTTGAGGAAATTTCTTCGGCTGGCTCGGACCAAATTAGATAAATGCAAAGCTAGATGGGCCCATACCCAACATATATTGCCCCAAACTGCAGCGCACCCAACCCATTAAAGACTTAATATAACAAGTGCACCTGCTGGGCTGTTCGTAGTGTACCGAAAAAGCAACACCCCGAACCCAGTTGTTCGACGTGTTCCGTTAGGACACCTCGAACGCGGGATAAGTTGCCAGCCGCAATGGCAGTCTATTTATAACATCTGAATAATTCAATAGCCATTACAAATGGCGGTCCATCCCGTGTTCGGGGTGTGCTGAAAAAGCAACACCCCGAACACCTGATAGGACAAAACCAGTTGTTGAGGTGTTCCGATAGGACACCTCAACAACTAACTTTCTAAATACACAGTGATTATACTGGTACCTCAGCTATGAAACAGCGCTGTGTACTGTGAAAAAATAAACAACCGGTTGCGGCTTTGCCCGGTAGCCTCTTCTACAATTCCGGTTTTTTCAAAAGAGTCAATCAGCTCGCCGGCGGCTTTCTTGCTCAGGGTGCAGATCGTTTGCACGTCCTTTATATTTATTACCGGGTGCAGAAATAGCCGGTTAAGTAATAAGAGCGCTGTTTGGGTGCGCCGGCCCCAGCCTGCCTGTATGTCTCCTTCCAGCTTTCGTTTCAGCAATACCACTTCGGATAATGTGGCAACTGCCTGGGCGGCAGTTTGCTCTACACCTGTCAGGAAGTAACGGAGCCAGTGTGCCATATCATTCTTAGTGCGCACGCGGGTAAGGTTATCGTAGTAAAGCGATTTGTTTTGCTCAAACCATGCAGACAGATAAAGCAGCGGCTGCGTCATAATCTCCTTATCCACCAGAAAGAGGGTGATCAGCAGCCGCCCGATCCTTCCGTTGCCATCGAGGAAAGGATGGATCGTTTCAAACTGGTAATGGGCAATACCAATCCGGATCAATGCCGGGACATTGATCTTATCATTATGCAAAAAGTTTTCCAGATCGCCCATCAGCTCATTGAGATGCAGGTGTGCCGGCGGTACAAATACCGCATCAGCCGGGCTGGTGCCTCCAATCCAGTTCTGGCTGCTTCTATATTCACCGGGCAGCTTATGCGCTCCGCGTACCCCGTCCATTAAGTTGTGGTGCGCCTGCCGCAGTAGTCGGGAGGATAAGGGCAGTTTTTGAAGGTTACTGATTGCGCCATTTAATGCCTGGGTATAGTTATTCACCTCTTTCCAGTCGTTGCGGCGTTCCGGCAAAATTTCTTCCTCCGGCAGGATGGCTTCTTTAATATTTGTCTGTGTTCCTTCTATCCTGCTTGATACTACTGCTTCTTTGGTAACGTGCAGCTCAATAAACAAGTCGATATTTGGCACAAGGTGCGCATAGGCATTAAGCTCACCAAGGCGGATTGACGCCTTTTCCAATAATGTATTAAGCTGTGGATCACCCCACTGCCATTGGTCATTTATTTTAGAAGGCATAAAATATTTATACCCGCTACCTGGTTGCCAATGCCCTGATGAATACTTTTCCAGCTGTATTGCCACGCTTATTAATTTGGAACGAAAGTAAACTAAGGAAACCATTAGTTTACTTTTAGCCCTGAAAGTAAACTAACGGAAATTGTAGTTTACTTAAGTAAACTATAGAAGTGGCAAAGGAAGAGGCTCAATTGCCCGATTGTACAGCGTGTTCCGTTAGGACACCTCGAACACGCGGGATAAGTTGCCAGCCGCAATTGCAGTCTATTCATAACACCGTAATACATCAACCGCTATTTCGGCTGGCGGTTCACCTCGTGTTCGGGGTGTGCTGAAAAAACAACACCCCAAACAACGGTGAAACATCCCGGTAGGTTGATCCATTGATATGCGCAAATCCGGTCCGGAAACCGGCAAGCCGGATAGCCGTTTTTACAGGCTCTTTTAAACCTATTGTTTTACAAAGCGCAGGTACTGGGTGGTATGGCTGGCCGCATCGGTAAGTGCCATAAAATAACTGCCCGCCGGCAGGTCTTCGATGGCAATATCGCCGGATTGCGACAAGGACTGATTGCGCACAACGGCGCCATTAGCTGCATAGATGCGGATGGTGTACGCACCGGCTTTTTTCAGCTGGATATGTAACATTTGCCGTGCCGGATTTGGGGACAGGGTACAAAGATCGGGCACGATTGTTTCCACGCCTTCTGTGGAGGTGCTTTGTGTAAGGCTCAGCGCATCAAAATAACCATCGTTGTCGCTACCCGCGTTGCGATAGGAGATCAGTTGAATGCGTATATACCGCGTGCCCACAGGAACAACAAAGTTTTTACGGAACTGCGTCCACACAGTCGTCGAGGTCATGGAATCGCTTTTCCAACTGTAAAGGACCTGCGATTTAGCGGCGTTGAGGCATTGCATTATAGTGATGCCCTGATCGGTTGGCGGCCCCTGGTTAAACGATTGCTCCCAGCCGGTGTATAACAGTTTCTGGTGCCCTGCATCAATAGCCGTTGCCATGCTGGTAACATCAACATCCTGTTGCAATGCACCAACCGGATCGGCGCCGCTTTCGACAAACATATAGGTACCCGCTTTCACGGAATCTACATAGCCCGATGCGTCATGGGCGGTCCAGGTGCCGGAGATAGTCGTCCAGTTACTGATCGCCAATGTGGACGCATCAAATAGTTCTGCTCCAGGGTTCTGGATCAGGTTTTGCGCATGGCTCATGCATGGCGCCAAAAGGACCAATGCAAGTAAGAGTCTGATTTTTTTCATGGATTCCGATTTAAAAATGGATAATTGTTTTGCTTTTCGATATCTGAAGCATTATAATACCCTAAAAGTAGATAGCGGTTAATCCTTACCCTATCCTGTAAAAAGGGGATTTTTCTATGTTATTCCCAAACTTCATTACGTAACGCAGTATTTATCCGAACAAACGAAATACAACGTATATTCCTATCTTAAATGCCAACCTGCTTATGCGCGCCCTGCTCTTATGCCTGACAATCACATTCAGCTGCCTGCAATCATCCTTTGCGCAAACGGCTGCGAGCCTGCGTACCCCCTACCAGGTTGCTGTTGTGCGCTATGGAAACATAGCAGGAAAATCGGCCAGTGTAGATGAGCTGGTGGCAAAGCCTGAGCTGGCGATCACGGTGCCCGCGCAGCCGGAGCTCAGCGCTTCCTTCCGCATAACATCCTTCTCGGTATCGGCCGTGCACGATGGGATCTATGAAGAGCTGGCGGTCATTGCCCCCAACATGCATACGCAGGATACCGTAATGGTTTACGACCCGGTTACCGGCCAGGAGATCGTCCGGATAAGCGATAAGATCAATCCGAAACCAGGCAACAGCGTTACAGGCAACCGGCTGACGCCCCATCAGATCAGCCGTTTAAGTACGTTGAAATCCGGTGACAGAGTCTTCTTCGACGACATCCGGGGTGTGGTGCCGGATGGTACAACGCGGCATTTCGGGTCTATTATGCTATATGTTCGTTAGCCGCTCCCGGCTGGTTTAAATGGACGGTTATTCCGGGGGTATGCTGAAAAGGCAATACCCCAGGCATACGATAAAGTAAAAAGCCCATCGAGGACCTTACGCCTTACGTTGGTTTACTTTCAGCCTCGAAAACAGTACCAATCAGACAAAAAATTACCGCAGAAATCTGTGGCCTTTGGACGGCGAAGAGCCTGCGCAATAAAGGCTTTGAGCTTGCCATGATGCGTACGGCTACTGCGCTGGCTTTTAAATTTGGGGCTACCTCGCTTTTTGCGCTCGCTAACCATCACAATGACGGCATGTACCTTGATCTTGGCTATATCCGGGTGGAAGGCGTAGGGGGGAGCGGCGATTTTTTAAACCCGGGCATCGATTACAGCACCGTAATGATGGTGCCCAATGTAGCAACGCTGGAGTATGCAGCTATAGGGGAAGCAGCGGCAATGCGGTCTATCCGCGAAAACGGCGTTCCGGCGATGCACTACCTTCCTGAAAGACAATTTGCAGTGGAGCAGCAGGTATATAGCAGCCCGGTAGCGCTTCAGCAACAGGCGGTTGCCGCATAATAACCTGCTTCCTAAAGCAGCAACCCGTGCAGGAAAAGGTAAGCCATGCTGAAGTAGATAAGGATACCCGTAACATCCACGAGTGTAGCTACAAAAGGCGCAGAAGATACGGCAGGGTCGGCGCCAGCACGCTTCAGTAATAAAGGCAGCATAGAGCCGGTGAGCGTACCCCAAAGCACCACTCCCACGAGCGAGCAGGCAACGGAAACTGCTATCCAGAACCAGTGCGGTCCGTAGATATCCTTAAATACTCCGTGTGCCATCAGCGAATGCCAGATGGTGATCCGGAAGAAACCAATACCGCCCAGGATACCGCCCAGCGTAAGTCCGCTCAGTATCTCGCGGCGCATTACCCGCCACCAATCCGCCAGTGTAACCTCGCCAACGGCCATTGCCTGTATGATAAGCGTCGAAGCCTGTGAGCCGCTGTTGCCGCCACTCGAGGCAATAAGCGGCATAAACATTACCAGTACCGTAGCGCGGGAGATCTCATCATTAAAATAAGCCAGCGCGGTAGCTGTAAGCAGCTCACCGAGAAAAAGCACAATGAGCCAGCCGGCCCGCTTCCGCATAAGCTGGAAGAACGGCGTATCGAGGTAAGGCTCATCAAGCGCTTCCGTACCGCCCATTTTCTGCATGTCTTCACTATACTCCTCACCGGCAATCCAGAGCATATCATCAATGGTTACGATACCGAGGAGCACGTTGTAATCATCGATCACCGGCAGGGCTACCCGGTTGTTCATCCTGAAAATTTCGGTGGCGGCGCCGGGCAGGTCATTCGCATTGAGCGTAATGTAGCGGCCGTCGATAATATCGCTTACCTGTGCCTCAGGGCTGTTGATCAGAAATTCACGGATGCGCACATCATCGACCAGGTGACCGTCTTTATCGATCACATAGATCACATCGATAGTCTCCACATCTTTGCCGTAATGGCGGATATGATCCAGCACACGCTGCACCGTCCAGTGGGATTTTACAGAGATGTAATCCGGCGTCATCATCCGGCCTACACTGCCTTCCTTATAGCCAAGTAGGGTAAGCGTAACCTTGCGCTCCTCGGGGCTCAGGAGGCGGATAAGCTCTTTTACCGCATTGCCGGGCAGCTCTTCAAGAAAGGAAGTACGGTCATCGGGCGGCAGCTCATTGAGCAGCTCTGCAATCTTATAAGGCTGCATTTCCCGGATCACCCGCTCCTGGTCTGCCTGGTCGAGGATCTTAAAAGTGCTGGCTGCGCGATGCACGGGCAGCAGCGATAGGATATAGCTCTCCTGCTCCGGAAACTCGCTCATCAGCTCCGCTACATCGGAGATGTTCTGCTCATCCAGCCATTCCTTGATATCCCTTTCGGCGCCTTGCTGCAGCAGGTTTTCAAACTGCTCCAGCAGCGATTGTTGCTCCGCCTGCATTGCCATGGGCGCAAAGGTAGCTTAGCGCGCCCAAAGCCTGCTTTAGCATTTGATGAAATTTGTGATTAATGCATTGCCGGCGGATTTGCTTTTGCCAATAGCCATATAGCTGTGCAGGCAGGATGATTGCTTAGGTTTGTAGTTCATCTTTTTTATGGAGGATAAAAGCGCGGAATGGCTTCAGAGCCTGGCTATATTCAGTAATGTACCGGAAGCGCAGCTGCAATGGTTTGCAGGGCATACAACGCAGCGCAAGCTTGCTGCCGGCGAAGTGCTTTTTAGTGAAGGCGCGCCTGTGGATGCGATTTATATCATCGTTTCCGGCAGGCTCAATCTTGTTTCTTCGCAGCGCAGGATAGCCGCCTTTTATGAAGCCGGCGATGTAAGCGGTATCTTACCCTATTCCCGTATGAAAGCCGCTACCAGCGCGGGTGTTGCGGCTATAGATACTGAGCTGCTCGTTTTTCCTGCAATGCATATACGGGATATGATCTGCGACCATTATGAGCTTACCGAGGCGCTGGTACACATTATGCTTTCGCGCGTGCGCGACTACACTTCGCTCCAACAGCAGAATGAGAAGATGATGGCGCTGGGCAAGCTGAGCGCAGGTCTGGCGCATGAGCTTAATAACCCCGCATCGGCCATTGTGCGCGATGCACAGTCGCTGCAGAAACACCTTGCGCTGGTACCCGATTCCTTTAAAGCCATTATGAATATTAAGGTAACCGGTGAGCAGGTAGATGCCGTGAATGACCTGCTTTTTCAAAGCCTCGCAAAAGAGCGCCCAACACTTACCCTGATGCAGCGAAGCGAGCGGGAGGATGAGCTTACCGACTGGCTGGAAGAACATGATGTGGCCGACAGCAGCGCACTGGCGGAACTATTTGCCGACTTTGGCTTTTGCCCGCCCGACCTCGATGCTTTTGCAGCGCATATTCCCCGTGCTTTTCTCACGCCTGTTTTTAAATGGGTTACCGATAATATTATTACCGATAAAATGGTAGGCGATATTGGCGAGGCGGCCGGCCGTATTGCTACCCTCATTGCTTCCATAAAATCCTTCACGCACATGGATCGCGCGCAGGAAGCCCAGTATGCCGATATTCATACCGGCATCAGGAATACGCTCACCATGCTGGGCCATAAAATGCGCGAAAGAAAAGTAACGCTGGCGGAACATTATGATGCATCGCTGCCACCCGTTAAAGCCATGATCGGCGAGTTGAACCAGGTATGGACGAATCTGATTGACAATGCCGTAGATGCCATGGAAGGCCGCGCTGGCGCGGAACTGCGTATAACAACGCTTAAAGACGGCTCATTCGTTCGCGTTACGATTGCGGATAATGGTGCGGGCATTCCTGAAGATATCCGGGCAAGAATTTTTGATCCTTTTTTTACTACTAAAGATATAGGGAAAGGCACAGGTCTTGGACTGGATGTGGTGCAGCGCATTGTACAGCAGCATCGCGGCTCGGTGAAAGTGACTTCTGAGCCCGGCCGCACGGAATTTGTAGTTTGCTTCCCTATAGACGGATAACCAAGACCACATACATGAAACTACCCGTTATTATTTGCATTGATGATGATCCGCAGGTGCTTCGCGCTATTGCCCGCGACATGAAAGATCATTACCGTAAAGACTATAAAGTGCTCAGCACAACATCCCCGCAGGAGGCGCTGGATATGCTGCCGCTGCTGAAGAATAAAAGCGAAACCGTAGCGCTCTTTCTTACCGATCAGCGTATGCCTGATATGGAAGGCGTAGCCTTTTTAAAGAAGGCCATCGAAATTTTTCCGGAAGCAAAACGAGTGCTGCTTACAGCCTATGCAGATACAGATGCGGCCATTCGCGCCATCAACGACGTACGGCTGGATTATTACCTCACCAAACCCTGGAATCCTCCCGAAGAAAAGCTCTACCCGGTAATGGATGATCTGCTGGATGAATGGCAGGTTACGGCCCGGCAGGATGCAACGGGCATCAGGCTTATCGGCTATCAATACTCACCCAAGAGCCATACTATAAAGGAGTTTCTCGCAGGAAACCTCGTACCTTATAAATGGATGGATATGGATGATAATGAAGAAAGCGCCGCACTGCTTCAAATGAATAACCTTACATCCAAAGACCTGCCGGTCGTTTTTTTTGAAGATGGCTCGTTCCTGGCTGTCCCTTCCATTCAGGATATTGCTGCGCGCATAGGATTAAACCCTCAGGCTGCAGAAAAAGTGTATGATGTGGTGATCATCGGCGCCGGCCCTGCAGGACTTGCTGCTGCGGTTTACGGCGCTTCGGAAGGGTTGAAGACACTCCTCATAGAGCGCAATGCCCCCGGCGGGCAGGCGGGCACCTCCTCTCGCATCGAAAATTATTTAGGCTTCCCAACGGGGCTGAGCGGCGGCGAGCTCACGCGGCGGGCCACTGCGCAGGCAAGCCGATTAGGCGCTGAATTGCTCACTCCGAGAACAGTTAAAGAGATCAGGCATAAAGATGGCTATAAAATTATTGTACTCGAAGATGACACAGAAATAAACACCCGCGCAGTAGTAATTACCACAGGTGTCGATTACCGCAAGCTGGAGAAAAAAGGTGTGGAGGAATTTAGCGGAGCAGGGATTTACTACGGTGCTGCCATGACGGAGGCCGCTGCTTATAAAGGCCGGCAGGTGTATATTGTTGGCGGCGGCAACAGTGCAGGCCAGGCGGCTGTTTATCTTTCCAAATTTGCTGCAAATGTCTTTATCATCATCCGCAAAGATTCATTGAGCTATACCATGAGCGCTTACCTTATAGATCAGATCGCTGCGCTGCCCAATATTGAAGTGCTTACCGGCACAGAAGTACAGGAGGCAAAAGGCAGCGATAAGCTGGAGGAGCTTGTGTTGGAGAATGTAGATACCCAGGTGCTCGAAGCAAGGCCGGCAAATGCGCTTTTTATATTTATAGGGGCAAGGCCCGTTACGGAATGGATGGGCCTTGATTTTATTAAGGATGAGAAAGGTTTCATAGAGACGGGCCGCGAGCTCAAAAACTATAAGACTTACAATAAAATCTGGAAGCTGGAGCGTGATCCATACCTGCTTGAAACCTGCACACCCGGTATATTTGCAGCCGGAGATGTGCGTAGCGGCGCTATGGCCCGCGTGGCATCTGCCGTAGGCGAAGGCTCGATGTCGATCTCATTCGTTCACCGTTACCTTGCCGAGGTATAGGCAATTAAAACACGATCTAAAATGAAACAGCAAATTTGCGGTCACATTGCCGGGCTTACGTCACTGCAAACAGCCAAAGCCTACGAATGTGAAGAATGCATTAAAACAGGGGATAGCTGGGTACATCTGCGCACCTGCCAGACTTGTGGCGCCACCCTCTGTTGCGATGACTCACCCAACCAGCACATGACACAGCATTATCAGGGCACACAGCACCCGGTGATCAGCTCGGCAGAGCCCGGAGAACGCTGGCTTTGGTGCTATGCAGATAACCAAATGGCCGATTACTAAATGAGCACAGGCAATATACTCCTTACAACAAGGTATAGGAAAACAAGAGCGCTTACAGAAGCTATTTGCGCACCACTCCAAACAGAGGATTATGTAGTGCAGCCTGTAATAGATGTGAGCCCGCCGAAGTGGCACCTCGGCCATACTACCTGGTTTTTTGAAACCTTCGTGTTACACGAATTCGTAGCTGGCTATGCTCTTTATAGTCCCGATTATAACTACGTATTCAACAGCTATTATGAAACCATCGGCGCACGCGTCATCCGTACCGACCGTGGCAACCTGAGCCGGCCTTCGGTAGCGGATGTCTATGCTTACCGTAAGTATGTGGACGAACAGATGCTGCAATTTCTTGAAGGAGAAATAACGGATGAAGCAGCCACTATTGCTGAGCTTGGCCTGAACCATGAAGAGCAGCACGGCGAGCTCCTGCTTACTGATATCAAATACATACTTGGTCATAACCCGCTTTTTCCTGCCTATAATACAGCTGAAACCGAAGTTGCGACTGCAGCACAAGCACCGCGCTCCTTTATAAAGGTGGATGCCGGGGTTTATGAAATCGGCTTTGCCGGGGATGGATTTTGTTTTGATAATGAGCTGGGCAGGCATAAAGTGTATCTCGGGGAATATGAAATAGCCGATGCACTCATTACCAATGGCGCTTACCTGAAATTCATGGAATCCGGCGCTTATGAACACCACCAATACTGGCACGCCGAAGGCTGGGACTGGCTCAAAACAACCGGCATAAGGGCACCTATGTACTGGCACCTTGTGGATGAAAGCTGGTATAACTATACACTCGCGGGATTAGTGCCGGTTGACCCCACCGCACCACTTTGCCATATCTCCTATTATGAAGCCGCAGCCTATGCTGCGTGGGCCGGATTGAGATTGCCTACTGAAGCAGAATGGGAAGTAGCCGCTCCCCAATTCGGCTGGGGGCAGCGCTGGGAATGGACGGGCAGCGCTTATCTTCCATACCCGGGCTTTATACGGGCTGCGGGTGCGATCGGCGAATACAACGGTAAGTTTATGGTGAGCCAGATGGTACTGCGTGGTGCTTCCGTTGCCACGCCCACCGGGCATAGCCGCTCCTCATACCGCAACTTTTTTCACCCACATCTGCGCTGGCAGTTTACTGGCATCCGCCTGGTTAAGGATGCGGCAAATGCCGGTATTAATCTCTCACTATGAATGAAGAAGTTATAGCGCCGGAGACACAGCCAACCAATAAGGAAGCGTTTCTGGCGGAAGTGCTCGAAGGTCTTGGCGGCGAGCCGAAAAGGTTGAGCTCAAAATATTTTTATGATGCCAAGGGCGACCGGATCTTTCAACAGATCATGAGCTGCCCGGAATATTACCTCACGCGCTGTGAAGACGAAATTATACGGGCTCATGCCGGCGCGCTTACGGCGCTGTTTTTAAAGGAAGGCCCCGTTTTGGATGTCGTAGAGCTGGGCGCAGGTGATGCCAGCAAATCCACCCACCTGCTGCGCAGCATTATTGGCGCAGGCGCGGATGCAACTTATTACCCGATCGATATTTCGGAGAATGTTATCAGGCAACTGGAAGCGCATTTGCCAGTAGCGATTCCCGGCTTAAAGATGAAAGGGCTGAACGGCGAATATATTCCCATGCTGAAAGCCTGCTATGAGCGATCCCCCCGGCGGAAAGCCATTCTGTTTATGGGCGCAAACATTGGTAATATGCCGCCGGATGAAGCCGGTCAGTTTTGCATCGCATTGCACGATGCCATGCGCAAGGGCGATTACCTGATGATTGGCGTCGACCTGAAAAAATCTCCTGAAAAGATACTTGCGGCTTATAATGATGCCGGAGGTTTTACCCGGGATTTCAATCTTAATCTG
Source organism: Chitinophagaceae bacterium (assembly GCA_965246905.1). Classification (GTDB taxonomy): domain Bacteria; phylum Bacteroidota; class Bacteroidia; order Chitinophagales; family Chitinophagaceae; genus UBA1952. Next base: position 246,180 of record CBDFFZ010000002.1, on the reverse strand, counting down.
TTACATCGCATCAACCGGGAGCTTGGGGCAGATTTTAATGTGGCTGATTATTACCACTACCCGGTTTATGATCCTGATACGGGCACCTGTAAAAGCTATTTAGTGAGCCGGAAGCCACAGCAGGTAAGCCTTAGCGCCGCCGGAAAAAGTTTTTCCTTTTCCGAAGGCGAAACAATACATACAGAGGTATCGCATAAATACACAACAGATCAGGTAGCACAGCTTGCTGCCGAGACGGGTTTTAAACCTGTACAGGATTTTATGGATGATGCGCAGGGTTTTTTAGTGACTGTTTGGGTGCGGTAGTCTTTCAGGAGAATGACGAAGTGCATTCAATAGCTTTCATATAAAAAAGCACACACTTTCACGGGTAATTTATCCAGAGGATTTCAATGATGAGCCGCCAGCAGGCCGCACATCCAGCACTTTAATCTGCAACTTTGTAGTGCCCTGAAATTCATTTTCATCGATTGTATAGAGCAGGTCCACCGGGCCGTGGCTCAGCATATCATAGTATTCCGCCATCCCGAAGCCGATGCCTTCCACTGCCGGCTGGCCGGGCTGGCTTACTACAAAACGCAGGTGCATTTCCTTTACCACACGCGAGTAGCCGTGATAATCGCTCACATTCCGGGTAAGGAAAACCGGCCGCAGATTGGTAGGGCCAAAGGGCTCGAATTGCTCCAATAGTTTATAAAAAGAAGGGCGGATATCCGAGAAGCTGATCTCTGCATCAATCTCTATTTCAGGAATTAAAAGCTCCGGGGAGATGCGCTGTGATACCACCTCCTCAAAGCGCTCGGCAAATGCCGCCACATGATCCGGGTGCATGGTCATGCCGGCAGCGTAAAAGTGGCCGCCATAGCTTTCGAGCAGGTCGCGGCACTCGTGTATTGCTTCGTAAATATTAAAGCCGCGAATGGAGCGCGCGGAGCCGGTTACCTTTCCATTGCTTTGCGTAAGCACAATAGTAGGCCGGTAATAATGATCGATCAGGCGGGAAGCTACAATACCCACCACGCCCTTGTGCCAGTGCGGCTGATAGAGCACGGTGCTTTTCCGGGCTATCATTACTGCATCCGTCTGTATGAGCAGCAGGGCTTCTGCGGTGATGTTCTTATCTACCTCCTTACGGTCGTAATTATCCGAGTGCAGCATCTCCGCAAAGCGGATAGATTCTTCCGGGTCTTTTTCTATGAACAGATCTACGGCTTTCTTTGCATCATCCATACGGCCTGCAGCATTTACGCGGGGGCCAATCACAAATACAAGATCGGCAATGTGCAGCTCGCGGGTGATGCCTGCCAGGTCTTTCAGGGTTTTGATAGAAAGGCTCGGATCGTCGTTTACTTTCCTGATGCCGTAGAAGGCAAGGATGCGGTTCTCGCCATCTATCGGCACAATATCGGCAGCTATGGAAGTGGCCACAAGATCAAGGTACACTGTATAGCTTTCTTCCGGCAGCTTCAGCTTTACGGCCAGCGCCTGTATGAGCTTAAAGCCAATGCCACAGCCGCTTAGCTCCTTATATGGGTAAGTGCATTTCGGCTGTTTGGGGTTGAGAATGGCAAAAGCATTGGGCAGCGTATCATCCGGCAAGTGGTGATCGCAGATGATCACATCGATGCCCAGCTTCTGTGCATAATCTACCAGCACCGCCGACTTTATCCCGCAGTCGAGCGTGATCATCAGCGTATAGCCGTGTGCGTGTGCAAAATCAATGCCTGCCTTGCTTACGCCATAGCCTTCGCGGTAGCGGTGCGGTATGTAAAAGGAGATATCACCTTTCGGGTACTGCTCCCGAAGGAAGGAGTAAACAACGGCTACGGATGTAGTGCCATCTACATCATAATCACCGTACACCATGATGCGCTCATGCCATTCTATAGCTTCCGTAATGCGCTCTACAGCCCGCTTCATGCCGCGCATAAGAAACGGATCGTGCAGGTGCGCCAGCTCCGGGCGGAAGAACAATCTCGCCTCTTCTAAATTTTTTATACCTCTCGATGCCAGCAGCTTGCAGGTTGCCGGCGTTACATTGGGCAGGTCTATTGCCAGCTGCGCTACTGCTTCTTCGTCATATTGTTTCAGCGTCCACCGTTTCGTATTCATCAGGCCCCTCCCCGGTCCAGGCTTTGGACCGCATTATGATAGTCTGCCATCCAGCTATCCATTTTGTTTATAAAATTTTTGTCTTCGCTGTTAGCGTTAAAATCTCCCTCGTCCATAATACGCGCCAGTAAGGCATCCTGCTCTTTAATGCAGCGCAGGGCAGTATCGTAGGGCGTGTGTGAAAAAGATACCATCTCGTACACTGAAGTAAACTGCTTAGGGTAGCGGATGCCCAATTCCTTCTCTATTTTTTTTCTTTGGAGGAAATGCGGGTCGGCTACTTTGTCGCGCATCTCTGTAAAGTTGAGCAAGGCAAGCTGAGCTACGGCATCGCCGTTTGTTTTGCGCTTAGTCTGGTATTCCGGCAGGATCGTTTCCCAGTCATCCCCATGCTTTTCCATCAGGCCATCCAGCACGGAGCAATCTTCGAAGCCTGCATTCATACCCTGACCATAAAACGGTACAATGGCATGTGCCGCATCGCCAATGAGGGCGCTTTTATCTTCAAAATGCCAGGGGAAGATGTGTGTGGTAATCAAGGATGCCGTGGGGTTATTAAAATAATCATCGAGCAGCGTTGGCATCATAGGCACCGCATCCGGGAATTCTTTTTCGAAGAATGCCTGTACATCTGCGCGGGTTTTCAGTGAAGCAAAAGAAGGGCTTCCTTCATACGGGAAGAAGAGGGTGCAGGTAAAAGAGCCGTCCGTATTGGGCAGCGCGATAAGCATGAAATTCTTGCGCGGCCAGATATGTAATGCCTGTTTTTCCATGCGCCAGCTGCCATCTTCCGCAGGCGGGATGTTGAGCTCTTTGTAACCATGCTCGATAAAGTGCTGGGATGCATTTACGCGGTCGAGATAAGTATAGCTTTTACGCAGCGCCGAATAGGCACCATCGGCGCCAAACAGCAGATCTGTTTTTATTACGGAACCCGGAATTCGGAATTCGGATTGCTTTGCATCTCCATCATATTCAAAATGCAGGGTATTGGTGAATATATCCGCGTTGGTACAACGGTGATTAAAATTGATTTGTGCGCCCTGTTCTTCGGCCAGCGTCATCAATCTTTTATTGAGCTCTCCGCGGCTTATAGAGTAGATGGCTTCACCGTTTTTACCGTAGGGCTGAAAGGCAGTTGAGCCATCAGCCTGGTGCAGGTAGCGGCCACTCATGGGAATGGCCAGCTGCTCCATTTCTTCTTTAAGGCCGGCAAGCTCCAGGGCGCGCCAGCCGCGGGTGCTCATAGCAAGATTGATAGAGCGGCCTGCTATGAGGGATGCTTTGCGCATATCAGGGCGGCGCTCATAGATGGTAACGGGATAGCCGCGGCGGCGCATCAGGATGGCAAGCAGTGAGCCTACCAGCCCGGCGCCCAGGATGGTTACGGAACGGGGCATTTTTATTTATTGGGTGTTGCCCTCAAAAGTACGGCGGTAATCGGGAATTAGGAGTTGGGAATTAGTAGCCGAAGCGGGCAATGCCATGCCTGTTTTAGAGCGAATCAGCATTGGCGCTTACGTAATGCAGGAAAAGCTCAATACTAATTCAACAGATGAATGGTGCCAACGCCACGACTGCGCCATCGGCTTCCGTCCGCTTAACCCCCAAAAAACCCACCCACATTCGCTTACCTTTAGCGCACAAATGGTACCCGAAAAAAAACTCTTTCTGCTGGATGCAATGGCGCTTATATACCGCGCTTATTTTGCCCTGCATCGCAATCCCCGCATTACGTCGATGGGCCGCAATACCAATGCGCAGTTCGGCTTTACCAATACGCTCGTTGAGCTTATCAATAAGCAAAAGCCCTCGCACCTTGCCGTGGTTTTTGAAGGCGGCAAAAGCGATACTGATGTACACCGCACCAATCTGTTTGCGGCTTACAAAGCCAACCGGCAGGAGCAGCCAGAAGACATCAAATCATCCATCCCGGATATACGCCGCATTATAGAAGGCTTCTCGCTGCCCTGTATGCAGTACCCCGGCTACGAGGCGGATGACGTGATCGGCACGCTGGCGCTCGAGGCCGCAGCACTTGGCTATACCGTGTATATGGTAACGCCGGATAAGGACTTCGGTCAGCTGGTGCGGGAGAATGTTTTTATCTACAAGCCATCGTACATGGGCAACCCTTCGGAGATCCTGGGCGAGGCAGAAGTGTGCGCGAAGTGGAGCATTAAGCGGGTGGATCAGGTAATTGATATTCTTGGATTGATGGGTGATGCGGTGGATAATATTCCCGGCATACCCGGCGTGGGCGAAAAGACCGCGTCCAAGCTTTTAGCGGAATACGGCACGGTGGAAGGCGTACTCGAAGCAGCCGATAATATAAAGGGCGCGATGGGCGAGAAGATACGGGCAGGCCGCGAAAGCGCCCTGATGAGCAAGCAGCTGGCAACGATCATTACAGATGTGCCGGTGGCTTTTCATGAAGAAGATTTCCGCATTAAGGAATGGAACCGCCCGGCGCTGGAGGAGATTTTTACCGAGCTTGAATTCAAGGCAATGGGGCGGAGAATCCTTGGGGAGGCCTTTGATGGCGGCGCACCGGCTGCACCCAGGCCCGTTTCAATGGATCTGTTTGGCAATGCGCTGCCACAGAAGCATACCGCAGAGCCGGTATTCGGGGCCGGAGAGCTGGAGGATATCCTGGAAGAACTGCCTGCGGTGCTTGCAACGATCGAGGATACACCACACATTTATCACCTGCATACGGAGACAGAAACCATACAAGAGCTGATTGCGCAATTGATGCAGCAGCCGGAGATATCGTTCGATACAGAAACTACCGGCATCGATGCAAATGAAGCCGAGCTTGTAGGACTTTCCTTCTGCTGGATAAAAGGCGAAGGGCATTATATACCGGTGCCACCGGAGCGTGAAAAAGTTTTGGAAATACTGGAGCTGTTCAAGCCGCTTTTTGCGCGGGAGGATGTGGTGTGGGTAGGGCAGAATATTAAGTACGATCTGCTTATCCTGAAATGGTACGGCATCGAGCCGAAGGGCACGCTCTGGGATACGCTGCTCGCGCATTTCCTCACTGAGCCCGATGGCAAGCGGAATATGGATGCGCTGAGCGCAAAATACCTCCATTATCAGCCGGTATCTATAGAAACCCTTATTGGCAAAAAAGGAAAGGGACAGCTTACCATGCGGGATGCACCTATAGAACAGGTAAAAGAATATGCGGCCGAAGATGCCGATGTAACCTGGCAGCTTAAAGAAGCTTTCAATTCCATGCTTGACAGTGAGGGCATGCGCAATCTTTTTGAAAATGTAGAGAATCCGCTGGTACCGGTATTGGTGGATATGGAATTTGGCGGCGTGGGTGTGGATGTGCCCTTCCTGAATGCCTACTCCGCAGAGCTTGATCGGGATATTAAAGCCGCCGAGGAAGCCGTATATGCACATGCAGGAGTACGCTTCAACCTCGGCTCACCGAAGCAGCTGGGCGAGGTGCTTTTTGACCTGATGAAGATCGAAGGCGGTGGCAAGAAAACAAAGACCGGTCAGTATGCTACAGGCGAGGATGTACTCTCGAGGCTTCGCAATAAGCATGTGGTGGTTGAGGATATTCTTACGTACCGTCAGCTGAGCAAACTGAAAAGCACTTATGTGGATTCGCTGCCGCTGCTGATCAATTCAAAAACGGGCCGGGTTCATTCTTCCTTTAATCAAACCGTCGCCGTAACGGGCCGCCTGAGCTCCAACAATCCCAACCTGCAGAACATACCAATCCGCAGCGAGAAAGGCCGGGAGATACGCAAGGCATTCATCCCGCGCGGCGATGGCTGGCAACTGGTATCGGCAGATTATTCGCAGATAGAGCTGCGCATTATTGCGGCACTATCGGGCGATGAAGGCATGATCAGCGCCTTTAAGGAAGGCAAGGATATTCACACCGCTACGGCCGCAAAAGTATTTGGCATAGCGGAAGAGGCCGTAACAAAAGATATGCGCAGCCGCGCGAAAGCGGTAAACTTCGGGATCATCTATGGGCAGAGCGCATTTGGGCTGGCCGATGTGCTGGGTATTCCGCGCAGCGAGGCAAAGACGATGATCGAGAATTATTTTATCCAGTATCCCGGCATCAGAGCTTATATGGACAGCAACATTGCCCGCGCGCGTGAGGTACAGTATGCCGAAACGATCATGGGCCGTAAGCGCTGGCTTCGCGATATCCTGAGCGGCAATGCCACAGTGCGGGGTTTTGCAGAGCGCAATGCCATTAATATGCCCATACAGGGTACAGCGGCAGAGATGATCAAGCTGGCAATGATCCGTGTGCACCGGGAATTAAAAAAGCGCAATCTCCAGGCAAAGATGATCCTCCAAGTGCATGATGAGCTCATCTTCGATGTGCCGGATAACGAGGTAGAGGAAGTAAAAGCGCTTATCAAAGAAGGGATGGAAGGCGCGATGGAATTACCTAACGGCGTGCCGGTTGTAGCAGAAGCCGGTAGCGGTGCCAACTGGCTTGAGGCGCATTGATCGTATCCTGTAGCTTAGCTTTTTCTCCCGCAGATGCGCCGCAGATTTTCGCAGACCTTTGCTATGTATGAGCCCGGCTTCAGCGACTTGTCATCCTGAACGTAGCTTTCAGTCTTCAGACTGATTGCGCAGTGAAGGATCACACAGCAAGTGGGCTCGTACGAAACATAAGTCGCTGTAAGGTGCTTCCCGGTGTCAGCATAACTATGGAACGTACACCAAAATCAAAAATCAGCAATCATAAATCTAAAAATCCAACCGGTGCTGCAGCTACGTCATTATCACTATAATTTACCTTTTCAGTATCCATTTACCATTGCCAAAGGCACCAAAACGCACCAACCCTCGCTGGTAGTTTCCCTTGGGTTAGGCCCGCTTACCGGCTATGGCGAGGCACCTGCAATAAACTACTACGGCGTTACGGTGGAAGGCATGATCGGGGCGCTGGAAAAAGGACGGCACGTCATAGAGCGTTATGCCTTAACAGACCCGCAGCGTTTCTGGCATTTTCTGCATCATTTATTTCCAGGAAATAATTTTCTGATCTGCGCGCTGGATATTGCCGGCTGGGATCTCTTTGCCAGAATGCGCAGGGCGCCGCTGTATCAGCTGCTAAATATTAAATGGGAGCAGCAGCCGGTTACTGACTACACTATTGGCATCGATACTGCAGAAAACATGGTGGCTAAGCTGCAGGCGCATCCCTGGCCCTTGTACAAAATAAAGCTCGCCGGGGCAGGTGATCTCGATTTGCTATATGCGCTGAGAGCTGCTACAGATAAGCCTTTCCGGGTGGATATGAATGAGGCCTGGACTTTTGATGAGGCAAAGCGACTGCTACCGGAATTACAAAAATTAGGCGTGCAATTTGCAGAGCAGCCTTTGCCCAAAGATGCCTGGGAGGAGATGAGGGAGCTCAAAAGGATATCGCCTGTTCCCCTGTTTGCAGATGAGGCCTGTGTGGAGGAAAAAGATGTAGCCCGTTGCGCAGAAAGCTTTCACGGTATCAATATAAAGCTTACCAAGTGCGGTGGCATTACACCGGCTATGCGCATGATTGCGGAAGCGCGCCAACTGGGCCTGAAAGTAATGCTTGGCTCTATGAATGAAAGCTCGCTCGGTACCGCCGCAGTCGTGCATCTTGCACCGCTTGCCGATGAGATAGACGCAGACGGCCCCCTATTATTAGCAGAAGATATTGCCGATGGGCTTAGCTACAATAAAGGCGAAGTGCATATAAGCGCACAGAACGGATTAGGCATGCGCTACCTCGGCAAGCCGCTTCCTTCGCTTAAAATGAATCCTGCTTAAAAAATGGAGACGCAACATCCGCTTTCGCTAAAGCCTTATAATACTTTTGGGATTGAGGTAACAGCCCGCTGTGCAGTAATGCTTACGGATAAGGCGCAGCTTGAAGAAATTTCGACATTGAGCAATGAGCGCCTTATACTCGGCGGCGGCAGCAATGTGCTTTTTACTAAAAATGTGGAGGCGCTTATCGTGCTGAACCGCCTTAAAGGAATCATTATTGAAAAGGAAGATGCAGACCATACCTGGGTTCGCGTACAGGCCGGAGAGCTCTGGCATGACTTCGTGCTCTTTGCCATCGGTAAGAATCTGGGCGGCATCGAAAATCTTGCGCTTATTCCAGGCACTACCGGCGCTTCACCTATTCAGAATATCGGGGCGTATGGGGTAGAGGTAAAGGAAACGATTGAGGAAGTGGAAGCATGGATCTGGGAGGAGAAAAAATTCCTTACACTAAGCAATGCAGCCTGCAATTTTGGCTACCGCGACAGTATTTTCAAGCATTCGCTAAAAGGTAAAGTATTGGTAACCTCGGTACTCTTTAAGCTCAATAAGCACCCGGTATTGCGGACCGCTTACGGGGCTATCAATACGGAGCTGGAGATAATGAAGCTGGCACCTTCAGTAAAAAATATTGCCCGGGCTGTTATCAATATCCGGCGCAGCAAGCTGCCCGATCCGGCGGTGATTGGCAATGCCGGATCCTTTTTTAAAAACCCAACTATTCCTGTCGCGCAGTTTGCCGCATTACGGGCGGAGCATCCACAAATGCCTTCCTACTCCGTCAATGAATTTTTGGTAAAAGTGCCTGCCGGCTGGCTTATTGAGCAGTGCGGGTTGAAATGGTTCCGTAAGGGCGATGCCGGTGTACACGCGGCGCAGGCGCTGGTGCTGGTAAATTACGGCAGTGCTACCGGCGCAGAAATCTGGCAGCTGTCAGCAGAAGTGATCGGCGCCGTACAGCAGAAATTCGGTATTGAATTAGAACGGGAAGTACAGGTAATTTAATGCGCCTGATCCAACGGTATTTTTATAAAAAACGTCGTTCCTTGCCCTTCCTCGCTTTCAAACCAGATGCTGCCTTTCCAGAGCTCTATAATTTTGCGCGACATGGCCAGGCCAAGCCCCGTACCCGAAGATTTTGTAGTAAAGTAAGGCTTGAAGATCCTTTGTGTAGTTTCCTTATCAATTCCGGTTCCATTGTCTTTTATTGCCAGCAAGGCATTACTACCTGCCGTGTCGAGGGTTACGGTTATTTCGCCCTGCCGCCCTTCCGGTACCGATTGCAGGGCATTCTGCATGAGGTTGGTGAATACGCGCAATAGCTGGCTGTAGTCCGCCATTACCAGTAAAGGCGCTTGTGGCAGCTTTAAGGATATAGCTATATTCTCCCTTCCGTGGTAAAGAGGAGCTGCCTTTCTTACCAGCTCATCCAGTGCAAAGACTTCCGCCTTTGCCTCTGGCAATGCAGCGAAGTTGGAAAATTCTGAAGCAATGTAGGACAGGTTATCAATCTGCTCGATGATAGAGGCGCTAACCCGTTCCGCAAGGGCTTCTACTCCGGGCCGGCCGCTCTTTAATGCCTGTTGCAGGAATTGTATGTTGAGCTTCATCGGCGTGAGCGGATTTTTGATCTCGTGGGCTACTTGTTGAGCCATTTCACGCCAGGCTCCCTCCCGCTCGGTTTGCGCCATGCTTGCGGCATTCTCCTCTACCTTCTGCGCCATCTTGTTGTACTCTGCAACCAGCAAGCCAATCTCATCATTATACGGCCATTCGATCCGCTCGTTTTTCCGGAGGTTAAGCCGGCTAAACTGGTTGATCAGTACATTGAATGTGCGGGTAAGCCGGGTGCTGATAAAGTAAGCGAGAAAAGAGGATAGAAAGAACAGTACCGCATACAGAATGATCAGCGCCACCACGAAGTTGGACACCTGGTCATCCAGCTCTTTTTGTGATGAGAAAAATGGTATGCTAATGTATCCGAGTATCCGGCCTTCCTCATTGCGCAATGGCATACAGCAGGAAAGAAACCGGAAGCTCCCAATCTCCTCATTTACCTCCGTAATAAAACTCCCAGCCTGTAGCCTGCGAAATGCCAGCGGCTGGATCACCGGCGACAGCAATCCCTGCCTGTAAATATCCTCCTGCGAAGCGGCGAGCAGCCGGCCGTTGAGCCCGTAAACATTGGCATCGATCTTCTGGCTGGCAGTAACGGTATAGAGTGCATAGCGAAACTCCGCCGTAGCGGCAATGCTATCGAGCGCTGCCTCACTTGCCAGGCCACCTTGGGCCGCCAGGTACTGATGCAGGTAGCGCTCTATGGCCTGTGTTGTTTTATGGATCTCGGTGCGGTTTGTCTGGGTATAGCGGTCATTGAAAAAAGCGATCGTAACCATGCCCAGCAGCACAAAGGAAATAAGCAGCATTGCCAGCGTACCCATATGCACACGTTGCCGCAATGTAAAGTGATAGGGCTTTGCCTGCCGGCGGATGCCGAGTCGCAGCAACAGCCGGTACCCGAGCGCGATCAGCGATAGCGCAAGATGTACACCAAACAGGTAAGATAAAAGTACCGCCGCACTGAGCCAGCTTCCCGTACTGCCGGCTACGATTACCGTATAATCCGGCGCTTCCTGGTAGCGAAGCTCATAGAAGCCCGATCTGATTTTTGTTATCTGCGGTTGCCGGATGCCGCCTTCCGTATCTATCGCCGCCGGGAAGTTGTAATTGCTCGTCTGCGTAATGCGCCGACCTTTGGCATAGAGCGCGTAGGAATAGCGGGTGTCTTTTTCGAGATGGTTTACTGTTGCGGGCTGCAATAGCTCCGGGTAGATGGTTTCATTAATGTTTTTCTTTAACCCGAAAGATATATAGAGCTCCCTAGCCCCGCTGAGCGGTATGCGCGCCAGGTAATTGCCGCCTTCCGCTGCTTCTGTGAATACCAGGAAATCATCTTCCGTGGGCATTCCATTTTCAAATTGATCGTTGAGCTGAGCCATGCCGGTGGTATCCGGGTTCAATAGGCCCAGCCTGGCAGTATCGTAAAAGTAAAGCTCCGGCTGATAGCGGTTGATGAGCAGGTTGAAGTAGCGGATGCTGAGCCTGCGGCTAAGCTGCCGCCGGGAAGACTCGGACGGATGGCGTAAAAAGGATTGTACCTGTGTATCTGCGCCGATGCGCTGCCCGGTGCCCCGGAAATTGTATTCCATCTGCGGGTCCTGTCGTGCCAGCAAATGACGGGCATAAGCAATGCGGTCTTTTTCCAGATCCCTTATCCTGATAAGATCGTGGAGGATGACCGTTGCCGATATACAGGTAAGAAAGGACAGGAAGATCATGGGTAGCGACAGGATTTCGCCGGTTTCCTTCCTGCGCAGATCCAGCAGTACCATATAAACCGTCATCCAGGCGATAGCAGCAAACATCAGCACCGACTCCCGTGCAAACAGGATCACAAATAAGCTGCACGCACCGGTAATCAGCAACTGGCGCACCCACCATACAGGTATGAGCTGATCGAGCAGGCCTTTTGTAAACCGTAGCGTCATTTCCGTAATGATCAACCCGATGCCGATGGTGATAAGACCAATGACCGTATAAACATCAATGGTATGAAAATGACCCAGATCGAAGACAATCTGCGAATCAATAACAAGGCTGTGCAATACCGTGAAAAGGAGATAAAAAACCACTACGAAAAGGCAAAGGAGTACTGCGGCGGCAAAATGTCTCAGCCATTCGCTGCGCACCCTGCGCCAATAGATTTTATACGGTGTTTCTGCAAGCAGGTAGATCAATATCCAGACAATGCACAGCTCATTTAAAAACAGATCGCCGAGCGATGGCAGCAGCCTGTTGTAGCCATAAATCGCCGGCGAGAACAGTTCAAGATCCCTAAGGTGAAAAGGCAGCGGGAAAGCCTCCAGCGCAATACGTAATACCAATAATGCAACCAGCGTGAGCCATAAGCCCCGCTTCCATCCTTTGCGCTTTGCACAATTTAGCAGCAACAACTGCAACCATACCAGCGACAGGAGCAGCGCCGCCGCCGTGGCCGCAATTGTCCGGGCATCGGGCAATATGCTATTGTCTTTATCTGTCGGAAAATCCAGCCTCAGCCATACCCATCCGGTGCTGCTTTTTACAGGAAGGGCAGCCTTCTGCTCCCCTGTATATATCTGGGTTGCGCCGGGTAGTTGCGGCAACCGGTCAAACCCGGTTTGAAGGTATTGATTCTCGAACGGGTACTCTGCTTTTACCGGTAAGAGCGCTGCAATGCGGTAGCCGCCGGGGTAGAAAAATGTTTTACGGATGCAGTATTTATTATTAAGGAAAACGAGGTGGCCGGTGGTATCAGGTGTTTTTTCCGGCGGCGGCAGCAGTGCATTATCATTCCAGAAGAGGAGGCTGTCGTTGAGGTATGCAGCAATGGAGAAAGGTAGCGCTGCCGCCTTTCGATACTGGTTTTCCGCCAGCCTGCCGTAACGGACTGCCTGTAGAAATGCCGTGTCGCCCAGCGCTTTATTCAGTTCATTATTCGCAGCCTCAAGTTTTTGCTGTACGGCCATAGCCATAGCAGCAGGGCGTTGCGCTACCTGCTGTGCCCGGTAAGAGCCCAGCGCAGTAAGCCAAAGCAATAGCGCCATTGCCAGCCAGCCCCAATATGGTCGTTTGCGAAACAATTTATTTTATTGCTCCTGCGCCTTTACAGCATTCCACATAGCATCCATTTCCTGTAGGCTTAGCTCATAAAGTGTTTTGCCTGCGGTAGAGGCCTGTATTTCTATTTGCTGAAAGCGCCGGATGAATTTTTGATTGGTCTTCTCGAGTGCGCCTTCGGGGTCCACGTTTGCGAACCTTGCATAGTTGATGAGCGCAAAGAACACATCGCCCATTTCTTCCTCGATGTGATCCTGGTTGCCGCTCTCCACGGCTTCATAAAGCTCGGCGATCTCTTCCTCTACCTTTGCCTTTACCTGACTAATATGGTCCCATTCGAAACCTACGGTTTTTGTCTTTTCCTGGAGGCGCAAGGCTTTTACCAGTGCAGGCAATCCGGCAGGTACGCCGCCGAGTATAGATGTTTTTCCTTCCTTTAATTTTATCTGCTCCCAGTTACGCTTTACGTCCTCGTCCGTCTCGGCTTTTACATGGCTGTAAATGTGCGGGTGGCGGTTCACGAGCTTATTGCATACTGCTTCCACTACGTCATCAAAAGTGAAATGCCCCTGCTCGGAGGCGATGCGGCTGTAGAAGATGAGGTGCAGGAGGATATCTCCCGCCTCTTCTTTCAATGCAGGCCAGTCTTCTTTGGTGATGGCATCTGCGAGCTCATAGGTTTCCTCGATGGTAAGCTGGCGCAGCGTCTGGATGGTTTGCTTTTTATCCCAGGGGCATTGCTCTCGCAGCTCATCCATAATGCGGCGCAGGCGTTGGATGGATTGTTGGTATTGCATGTGCTGTAAATGTAGCAATAGCGGCGCTTCTTTTCCTGATGGGCATTGTCCGCAGCTTTCTTTTCTCCCGCAGATGGCGCAGATTACCGCAGATACCCGCAATCAACTTCCGGAGGGGATGATGCTTCCGGTATTAATCTCAGGAAACCATGTTTTAACAAAACCTCCGTACCGTAGCTCCTATATTTGCGCACCAATTTCAAAATATGTACCGACGCTTGCTGTTGCTGTCACCCCTATTCCTTTTGTTTCTTAATCAACGTGCTTCTGCCCAGATGACTGGCGCCGGCAGTACGGTAAAATCCGAGGTCGAAAAGCCTTCCCGCGATATCGTAATGTTGCAGCTTACCTACGAGGGCTGGAGCAAGGATAAGGATTCTGTAAAGACCGGCGGACTTGGCCGTGGCGTAAATGCATATATCAATTATGATTTCCCGATCAAGAAGTCTAATTTTTCGTTCTCTGCGGGCATCGGCATTGGCGTGAGCAATGTATATCTTAAAGACCAGCAGGTAGGCGTTTTAGATACGGGCACCGCCGGGCAGCGCATTGTTTTCCGGCCGGAAACCACGGATTACAAAAAATACAAGATCACCACCAGCTACCTCGAAGCGCCCTTTGAGCTGCGCTATTTTGGCAATAAAGACAACCGCAATAAAGGCTTTAAAGCAGCGATAGGCTTACGGGCCGGCCTGTTGGTAGGTGCCAAAGCAAAGGCCAATACCAGTGTGGACGGCAATAAAGTAGTGGAGAAGATAAATACCCGCCGCTATTTTGAGAAATGGCGCTTTTCGGCTACGGCGCGCATTGGCTGGGGCAATTTTTCACTTTTCGGCTCTTACAACCTCAACCATTTATTTAAAGATGGCTCCGGCCCTGAGATCACTCCCTACTCTGTGGGTATTTGTATTTCAGGCTTGTAAGCTCAACTTTTTTTATTTGAATGCCTTCCGGGATGGATATTCCGGAAGGCATTCTTTATTTATGCTTCTTCGAGCAACGGCAATTCCCGCAGGGTGTGCTTTTTCATTTCTGCGGCAATGGCTGCAATATGCTCCGGCGTTGTGCCGCAGCAGCCGCCTACGATGTTGAGCCAGCCATTGGCCGCAAATTCTCCTACGATGGCCGCTGTTTCTTCGGGCGTTTCATCGTACTCGCCCATGGGGTTGGGCAGGCCGGCATTGGGGTAGGCGCTTACGCGGCAGGAGGCAATGGTAGCCAGCTCCTCGATATGCGGGCGCATCTCTGCGGCTCCGAGCGCGCAATTGAGGCCAATGCTTACGGGGTTGGCATGCATTACAGATATATAAAATGCTTCGAGCACCTGGCCGCTGAGCGTACGCCCTGAAGCATCCGTGATGGTGCCGGAGATCATGACCGGCAGGCGGTCTTCTTCTGCAATGTTATGATCTTCAAAATATTTATTGATGGCGTAAATGGCTGCTTTGGCGTTGAGCGTATCGAAGATGGTTTCTACGAGGAGGATATCGGCGCCGCCGTTTATAAGGCCCTTTATTTGCTCATAATAGGCACCAGCTATCTGGTCGAAGGTTACGGCGCGATAGCCCGGCTGCGCCACATCGGGCGACAGGGAAAGGGTGCGGTTCATGGGGCCGATGGCTCCTGCTACGAAATAATCGGTTACCGGTAGTTGGTTATCGGTAGTATATTCCAGGATGGCTTCTCTGGCTATTCTTGCGGAGGATACATTCAGCTCGTAGGCCAGCTCCTGCATTCCGTAATCGGCCATGGATACGGTCTGGGCCGAGAAGGTATTGGTTTCTATGATGTGCGCTCCTGCCGCGAGGTATTGCTTATGGATGGCTTTGATGATCTGCGGCCGGGTAATGGAGAGGAGATCGTTGTTGCCTTTTACATCGAGGTGCCAGTCTTTGAAGCGCTCGCCGCGATAATCGGCCTCTTCTAATTTATAGCGCTGGATCATGGTGCCCATAGCTCCATCGAGGATCAGGATCTGCTTTTCTAATGCGGCTTCGAGGCGTTGTTTTTGCGTGGGCATAGTTGTAAAGTTAGGGAAATATGGGTTGAAGCATGGGGCGATAACTTTCGCGTTTAAACGTTTGTACGTGGATAAGTTGCGCAAATACAGCTTATTTAGGTGGATTTGCGCAACTTTGCTGCGTATATTTATGAGTTAGCTGCAAGTCTTTCGGACAACACACCTAGCTAACTCAACCCTAACTATAATTTTCACAATTAATTTGACACAACATGAAATTCGTGGCATCAAGATTATCTGAAGGAAATAAAATTTTCCCAGCAGAAATTCACATCGAAGAAAATGGAATAAAAGTAAAAATACCAGGTTTTTTTAGTGGTGACACAAGGTTCATTAACTATGAACATATTACGGCTGTAGATATTAATACGCCAATGATAGGCTATTCAAGTATCACGTTTTATAATCAAGGAAATAAAGCGTTTGCTCACGGTTTTAGAAAAGATGAAGCAAGACAAATTAAAGAAGCGATTGACAACGGTAAGGCAAGAGCTAAAATTGTAACAGTAAATCACGTTACTAATGAACAATACAATCCACAGCAGACAAACCCTACAGCACAACCACCGCAAACGACAATTGTAAATAAAGGGCCAAGTTTTTTATCAACAGCAGCAAGTGCTTTGGGAGGCGTTGTGAATAACGCAATAAATGAAAGCAGAAAAAGTTTAGACAACCAAAAAGAAGAAGCACACCGTTCAAAAGACAAGATAGAAGAGCTTGCACTATTTACACTTAGCTCTGACAAAGACGAACTTTTAAATCAACTCAATTATCTTGTTAGTTTGGGCAATTCAAAACCAGACAAAAATTTAAAGAATGTCATAATTGAAAAACTTGAGTTTGGAATAATGAAACTTAAAGGACAAAATGCACATGATGAAGCAGCTTTTTTTGACAAAAAACTTGAACCATTAAAAAAGAAAAATCCTTTTGACTTTTTACAATAAAAGCTACAACCACAATTTATGCAAACTAAAAGAGCCTTAACAGGAATTGCAGGTGAATATTTCTTTGTTCACAAATTCTGCTTCAAAATAAAATTTGCTTTATAACACTCGGCAATGCAAAATCTGTTGACCTTATCATCATTGACGACAACAAGAAAGCTCATTTTATTGATGTAAAATCTACAAGTACATTAATGAAAAACTCACACAAACATCCTGACTACGAAAATGAACATGGATTGCTTGGGCGTTGGCAATCACCAATTGCTATGTTTTGGCAGACACACAAAAACAATAAAAATAAATC
Organism: Chitinophagaceae bacterium; assembly: GCA_965246905.1. Classification (GTDB taxonomy): domain Bacteria; phylum Bacteroidota; class Bacteroidia; order Chitinophagales; family Chitinophagaceae; genus UBA1952. The sequence continues at coordinate 229,530 of CBDFFZ010000002.1, read as the reverse complement.
GGATTACGATTACGCAGACTACTATATTTTTCACAACACTAACGACCCATATAGAAATATTATAGTAACATCTTCTGAACTTGTAACCATCATGCACAGAAGACTTGACGATTATTTAGCTAAGACACAGAAAGAAGAAATTGAAGCTAAACACCTTGTTGCATGGGATGTTTGCGATTATTGTTTCCACGAATTTAGACAATACAACAATTGGGCAAGATTACCCTAACTGACAGAGAAGCCCAGCAGCCAACATGGGTTTTGTGCAAGCAGGGCTTGACGTTCAAACTTCGGCTGTTTGCATTGCTGTACTTTGGTTCGGGCTGGACGGAATGCTGTTGGGCTATTAGTTGTTATCTTGTACTTTTATTTCTTTATTGGGCTTCAGATCCGGGCTGGACAATCAACAATGCCCTGCCTGCACAAAGCCCTGTTCGTTGGTGGCAATGCTTAGAGAAACCTCCCTTAAAATTGAAAAGTGGGAAGATGTAACTTATTTAACTAATTGTGTAACAAAAGTTGACTTCGACAAAAACTAACTTTACAGAGTAATAATTCAATTACATTTAAACTTAACATAGAATGAAAAAGTATTTAGTTACTATTATGCTTTCAAGCTTTTTAATAGCTGGTGCATATGCACAAGATTTAAAAACAGCAAATGTACCCAAAGATGTAAAAGCTGCATTTTTAGTAAAGTATCCAGAATCAAGTAAACTCAAAGTCGCTTGGGAAAAAGAGAAAGCTAATTATGAAGCAAATTGGGGTGGTAGATCAGGCGAAGATAATTCTGCTTTATTCACACCAACAGGAACTTTTATAGAGCTTGTAAAAGCGATTGCAATAAATCAATTACCAGCAAAAGCCTTAGCGTATATAAAAAAAAATAGGTCAAATGTAAAAATTATGGAGGCAGGTTTAGTAACTGATGCAAGCGGAACAGTTACTTATGAAGCAGAAATGAAAGGAGGAAAAGAATTGGTATTTGATAAGGATGGCAGTTTTATAAAAGAAGTTTGAGCCATTAAATTTATTTTCCAAAAGCTACCTCAAAGATTTGAGGTAGCTTTTGGTTTTATTATGGTTAAAAGGTAGACTAAAAGTTCATTATTTATGGCTTATAAATTTGGCAGAAACTATATAACTAACAACAACGAGAATAAAACGAAAATCGAATAGCACTGCCACCAACATGGGGTTTTGTGCAAGCAGGACTTGACGGAATTCTGTTGGGCTTTTAGATGTTATCTTATACTTTTATTTTTTTATTGGGCTTCAGTTCCGGGCTGGATAAATAGCAATGCCCTGCCTGCACAAAGCCCTGTTCGTTAGCGGCAATTTTTATGGAGACAAACGACAAATTCGTAGCAGACCAAAATGAGTTTTGGAAGTTAATGCCAATCGTAAGCAAATTTCCAAGACTGCATAATACAATTAAAGCTGACTTTGTTTTGCTTTTAACGTTGACAGACGAAAGTAAATCTCACACAGGGAAATTTGAAATGCTTTGCAGAACTTGTGTTAAGAATTTGTTTTCCTTGATTGAAGCTGATATTTATTATTACAATTTGTTTGACAGTTACGAAGGTTATGACGACAGAGATAAATTCTTTGAAAAGTTCAAAAAGACATTCAAACAAATTTGTAAGACTTGGAATAGACAAGAATTACAAGAAAACTATTTTGCATCTAAACTTGCAGACTTAAAATACCTAAAAGAGTTTCGGGATAAGTTGACACATCCAAAAGAAGTTGAACACATTATCAAACCAACGGATGACACATTCAATAAAGTGATAAGAGCTTTCAATGATTATGACACTTTTTTTTCGACAATAATGAGCAACTTCTTTTTTAGTACGACAATTCCATTTGGACAATAAAACCACCGTTAACAAAGGGTTGTGTGCAAGCAGGGCTTGACGTTCAAACTCGGTTGCTTGCATCCCTGTACTTTGGTTCGGATTTGACCTAATTCTGCCAAGGGTTTGAAAATTAAACAATATTACATTTTAAATTTATTTTATGAATAATGGAACAACAGGACAAAGCGCAAAAGAGATCGAAAACCTATTAAACGAAAACATTAAACACGTATATAATAGAGATAAAGAAGCCCTGCTTTCTTCCTTTGCGGATGACGTTACGATGTTTGAATTAATGGAACCACTGCAATTTAATGGGAAAAAATCTGTTGATACGCGTTTGACAGCATGGTTTGCATCTTATAAAAGCAAAATTACCCAGGAAATTAAAAACCTGAAAATTACAGCAGGTAAAGATGTTGCTATTAGTAATTGTTTAATGCGCACTCATGGAACAGGCATTGACGGAGAAAATAGAGATATGTGGTACAGGTTTACAAGCGGCTTTAAAAAAGTAAATGGCAAATGGACGATTATACATGAACATATATCCGAACCTATTGACCTTGGAACGGGAAAAGCATTATTCGACTTAAAACCTTAATTTATGGACACGTGTTTTTAAATAATTGATTATGAGCAGTAATATCGATATAGCTAAATCCGTCTATAAGCCTATGAAAAAAAAGACCGTACAGCTATTGAAAATTGATTGCAAAAAACTTTTGTTTCATTAATCCTTTAGATAACTGCTTAAGCCGTAAAACTTATTTAGAACGATGCTGGAAAAACAGCGAAAGGATTAAGCAATTTAATCTTATTCATGTGGTTTCTGAAAGTAACAAAGTGTTTGTAACTTATGAAGCAGAAAACTTAGATGGCTCAGCCTTTCAAAATACCGAAATACTTACCCTACAAAATGAACAAGTTACAGATGTAAACGTTTATTTTGGCTGGTCCGTTCCACACACAGCAAAACAAGGAGAATTTTTACGAGAAGATAAATAAAGTTCTTAGTTACATATTAATAGAAGCCCGAATGCCCAACAAAAGCCGTTGCAATAGCAGGGGTGGCGGAGCGCAGGCGCAACATTTGTACTTTTATGGTGCTTTATATCCGGCTGACATTAAGCGATTGAGCATTTGTACTTAATTTCGGCTATAGAAAATAAATCAGCTGCGATTCGGACGTGACGAGCAATGAATGCCTGCCATCGCAAATACCTACCGGACGTTGGTGGCAATGTTAAACAACATCCCTACAGACAATAATAATTATGACAAAAGATTTAATTGATAAACTAATTTCTGCGGCTTTACTTGAAGCGGTAAATCAAATATAGCTATAACAGTTTCCATTGTGGACATGGGGGGACACTTGATTGCTTTGCATAGAATGGACGGTTGTAGCTTTTTTGGAATTGACGTAAGCCAAAAGAAAGCAGTTACTTCATCGCAGTTAAAAGCGCCGACACACATTCTTGCAGACATAGTTCAAAAAGTTCCGGAACTTCAAAAAGCGTTTGACAAAAACCTATCTATTTTAACGATAGCAGGTGGTTTTCCCATAACACAAAGTGGACAAATTATTGGTGGAATTGGAATTTCAGGCGGAGATTTTAATCAAGACAAAACAGTTGGGGAGAAAGCAATACAATCTTTGCTGTCTGACTAATAAATCTAAAATGGTGGGATTGACTGTTTACTGCATCCCGACTTTAAATAATTACTAGAAGAGAAAACTTACTTTAGTTGACAAATAAAAAATAGAGATTTATATTTAAAAGATAGATTGCCTGGAACACAAACTACTGCCAACATGTTATTCCACTTTTTTGTACTTATAAAAATCTAATAAATAGAATTATGGATGTGCAAACAATCATGACAGAATTAAAGGCAAAAGGAAGTGAGGGTGTGAAAAAAATATTGCTTAAGCATGGTATTAAAGAGCCATTTTTTGGTGTAAAGGTTGAAGATTTAAAAGTTATTCAAAAGAAGGTAAAGAAAGATTACCAATTAGCTAAAGATCTATACGCCACCGGAAATGCAGATGCTATGTATCTTGCCGGCCTGATTGCAGATGAGGATAAAATGACAAAAAATGATTTGTCGGGATGGGTACAGCAGGCGTTTTCAACTAATATTAGTGAATATACAGTACCATGGATAGCCGCAGAAAGTAAATTTGGGTATGAATTAGCCATTGAATGGATTGATGCAAAGGAAGAATTTATTGCAGCATGTGGTTGGTCGACACTTTCTAGCTTAGTAGCCATCAAGCCGGATGAAGAATTAGATATTCAGGCTTTAAAAAAATTATTGACGAGAGTAGCGCAAAATATTCATCAAGTTGACAATCGTATTCGTCAAAAAATGAATGGTTTTATAATTGCTGTCGGTTCTTATGTAACATCACTGACTGACGATGCGCTAAACACTTCTAAAAACATTGGTCAGATAAAAGTCGATATGAATGGCACTGCTTGTAAAATACCTGATGCCGTGCAATACATAAAAAAAGTAATGGACAAAGGTACCCTAGGGAAGAAGAAGAAAATGGCAAGATGCTAATACCTGTAAACACGAACGCCAACAGGTGGTTTGTGGCAATTGGTGCAGGTGTTATCCGCTACACCCTAGTTCGGCGTACGCTGAGGCGCAGGCCCTGTGTGTCAGGGCCTGCGCGGATTATCTCATAGTTGATGAATGCGCTGTAATTGCTCAGACCTTACGTGCCCGCCTCACTTTTTGTTTTAATCCAATCCTATTTACTGCTTCACAACCCGCAGCACCGAGCCATCTGCAAGGCGCAGACTATAGATGCCGGCCCTCAGGCTTTCGATAGGCACATCCTGCGCAGGTTGCAACACAAAGCTCATAACATTCCTGCCCTGCATATCCGTAATGGTTGCAGGAGTACCATTCAGCGCCGCTGCCGTATTTGTAATGCTGACCGTGCTTGTTGCCGGCACCGGGGAAATCATTACGCTGCCGCCTGTACCGTTGCGGCGCACGCTTACCGTCTGGCTGTAGTAGCCTTCGCCGCCGCCTTCCATGATCTTCAGGCGGTAAAAGTTTACTGTGCTTAGCGGCTGCTCATCGTAGAAAGCATAATCATCGCCATTGCCGCTGCCGTTTATGCTTCCGATCATCTCAAAATCATCTGCGTTTGCGCTGCGCTCTATGCGGTAAAGGGTGCCCTTTGTTTCGGTTGCCGTTTTCCAGCTTATCCGGTTGCGGCTGCCTTCCGCTTTAGCTGTAAAAGATTCCAGTTTCACCGGCAAAGGCACATTATCATTGGCTCCATAAGCAAAGAAGCCGGAGAAGCCTGTTACATCGAAGGTTACTTCCCACCGGCTTGCAGCAGCGTTCCATACAATATTGTTATCTGCCAGGTTGATGGATACACTTCTGGATCCAACACCGGCCCAGCCGGTGTAAGTGCCGGGCAGGCCATCTGCCGAAGCCGAGGTGCCATGTTGCTGGGTAATGCGCAGGTTGACCTTATTATTGGCGGCATCTGTCGATTCAGCAGGAAGGTCCGGCGCAGTACCATTATTGGTATTATAATCCGTAAAGTCTGCCTGGGTAAAGTAAAGCGTTACGGTTGCCGTAGCGGTATTGGCATTGGTAGCAGGGTTGATGTCGTAATAGCGGCGTACGTATTTTTTACCGGCATAGGCAGGCGCAGTAGTTTTTACATACACTTTGGCGGTAGTGTTGCCCAGGGCTGCACCGGTAGGTAGTACCGTGGCCACAGCCCGGCAGGCGCCATCGGCATAGTAGCCGCGGCTATTAGCAGTAGTAGTGGCCGATATTGCTGTTTTATCTGTCGATGCCAGATATACGGTAGTTGCATCGATGGCCGGGCTTGTAATAGTAAGGTCGTTGGTATTGGCAGCTCCGCTAAGCGCAGGGGCGGAGCCGTTGATGCGGATACGATAGCCGGCACCTGTAGCAGTATTGCCAGGGATGGTGACTGGTATAAAACCGCTCGTGGCAGTGCCGGTAAGTGTGCCAATGGTGAGCGGTGAGCTAAAATCGCCACTGCTGTTGGAAAGCTGTGCGGTAAATACATTACCCGCAGTGATTGCACCACCGGTGTAAGTATAGGGGATGCTGAGCGACGCGCCGGCACAGATCGAAGCCGGGCTGAAAGACCCAATGGTAGTAGTTAGCGTGCCTGTTACCCGGATATTGTCATAAGCAAATTGATTCGTAAGATCTGCAACCGTGAGCACGAGCTTAAAATCAACAACCTGACCGCTTGCCATGCCGGGTAGGGTAAAATCATAATCGGTTAAAGCGGTGCTCAACGTTTGGGTACCGGACGGGAGGGAGCTCATACTCTCAGGGTTTGTTTCCCGCTTCATACTGCCACCGGCTGTCGGGGTAAGCACACTTCCGCGGAAAGCTGCGAATATATTCCAGGTGCCTGTGCTGCCGCCGGTCCGGTAATAGATTTTGAACGTATCACGATTGGCAGCCCAGGAGGTAGGGTAATTATCATCTGTAGCAGCATTACTCGCGCCAAGCAGGATCTTGAAGTGCAGGTCACCGTAGTTTGCGGCGTTAACCTGCTGTGTAATCAGGTATCCGTTTTTAAGCACACTCGGATTAGAAAGGCTGCTTGTGTTTTCCCCAAACCAGTATTGTGCATTGCTCACTCCATTGAAGGTCACAAAGCGGCTGCCTGACTGATAAAACTGGTTGAAGCCTGCTTGATTTGTTCGTACGAAAGCGATCCCGCTCGTCGGGTTAAAACGATTGGAATTATAGCGTGTTCCCTCACCGTCTGTCGTAAAATCTTCCGTAAATGGCAAAGTTGCTGCCGCATTGAGGAAAACATTTACAGCTATGGTACGGTACGCAGGATTGCCGGATGCAATGCCATCCGTTACCGTGAAGCTTAACTGACGCGGCAGGGGTGATGCGTCGATTGCATCTGTATTCTGGTATTTTACCGACCGAAGGGCAGCCTGATAGCTGGCTAACGAGGCAGTACCTGTTAATGTCAGTATCCCGGATGTGGAGTTGTAGGCACCGCTGATTCCATTGGCATTTACAAAACTGAGCACGTCCTCCGAATTATCAAAATTGGCCGTCAGTTTAATGGTGGCACCGGTCAGTGTCGTATTATCCGGATCGGTTATAGTGATCGTGCTTGTAACAAAGGTAGCCGCGGCGCCCTCATTATAAGAAAGGCTTGTAGTTTCCAGATTAGACAGTGTAGGAGGAGTATTGCTGCTCGGCGTACCAAAAATCCGGATGTTATCGAATGCAAACTCCTCACTTAATCCATCGGCATACATCATAACGCGTACATCCAGGGTACTGCCGTTGCCCGGAACGTCAAAAATGAAATCGGTCATTGTATTGGAGATGCGGGGAGAACCGGCATCTGCGGCATCGAACGAAGTCCCGTTTAAATTAGCGTCCTGACGCAGGAATCCGCCAATACCGGCTGTCTGATTATCGCCTGAAAAGCGCGCAATGGTTGTCCAGGCTGCCGTGCCAAAACGTGCCTGAATCACCAGGCTATCATTATTCTCCCAGTTAAGACCGGTATAACGGCCCTCAAACAATCCTATTCTTACTTTAATATCTGAATACCCGGTAGTAGGTGCCGATTGAAGGGTAACTACTCCCGGTGCCCGGAGAATATTATTCGCCGGCCCACGCACACCTTCGCCGGCCCAGTACCAGCTTCCGTCCAAGGTGCCGCCTGAAATTCCGGTGTTCGGATTAAAAGCAAATGCTGTATTAGAGGTAGGGGTGCTGGTTGTAACTATATTCGCATTCGTACCACGCAGAAAATATTGTTGATTAGTGGTGGTTGCCGATGACAGGTAAATGGTTGTATTAGCTGCATCTACCTTGGATAGCGGATCGCCAACCGCATATTCGAAGGATTCTCTCAAGAGGGTATCAGGTAATACAGCTGAAGCATTCAGTGAAATGCCCAGGGGCAGTACTGCTGTTAATAAGTAGAGTAAACGTTTTTTCAAGTATGTAATTTAAAAGTTACAGATGTTGTATAAGTATCTAATTGAAACATAATAACATTAAAGGAGCATTGTCGGGGAGCTCACTCAGCTTTTCGCTTATAACCGTTTAATTGCCTGATTGTCTGTCAAAAACGCTCCATAGCAAATGTATGTAATATCTGTTAAATTAATTAAATAAACTTTCCGCCCTCGCAGGTGTTATCACCTGCACGTCACTGGGGCGCTATGCACGCATACGCAAAAGTCAGGCACTTTTAAACTTACCTGTAAGCCGACAGCAACCCAAAAAAATCCTGACCCGTTACATAAATGCTGCTGATGAATAATGAATCGATGCTGCCTGAAGGCGAAAAGCAGTACTCGGCGACACAACATATGGTAGAGATTACCTAACAGAAGAAGGAAAATGGCTTACTAAAGGCGGAAAATGGGTTGCGGAGCGGGTAGGATGAGCTACTAAGCCTGGATTTCAGGGTACGGAAGTTGGATCGTGGGTTTCGGGGGATGGGGTTTGAGTTGCGGAGGCTGGGGGATGGTTGGCGGAGGATGTGGGATGGATTGCGGGGGATGTACCTTTGCAAAAGGCGTTTGTAGGTCGTTTGGGGGGATGCCTGGGGCAGCGATGGAGGCAGATTTCTTGCGTATCTGGGATAATAAAGGGGGCGATAGCGCTAAGGATTATCCCGCCTCTTCCGCGTTTGCAACGCGGATGCACCCGGTATAGCGTCTGTGACGCAAGGATTATTCGGGTTGGACGGAATTCTCTTGGGCTTTTAGCTAACTTGTACTTTCATTTCTTTATTAGGCTTCATTTCCGGGCTCGACAGTCAATGAATTCCACACCTACAGCAATACTTGTTCATTATATCCACTGCCAACAACTCCCCTGACAGGAAAGACAATTCCTAAACTGTATGACAAAAGTTTTAATTACAGGCGCGACCGGAAATGTAGGAAGAGAAGTATTGAACTCTTTGCAAAAAATTGACCATCAACTTGACCTTTACGCAGGAGTAAGAGACATAAACACAGATAAAATTGGACTAGCCGACTTCAGAATTAAATTTTTTCAATTTGACTTTACTGATCCTATCACTTACGGGACTGCATTGAAAGGCTTTGATATCCTTTTTTTATTACGACCACCACAATTGGCGGCAGTAGAAAAATATTTTAAACCCATTATTGACACCTGCATACGCATAGGTGTGAAGCATATTGTTTTCTTATCAGTTCAGGGAGTAGAGAAAAGTAAAATAATTCCGCACCATAAAATTGAAAAATTAATTGTCGACAGCAAAATAAATTACACATTCTTACGGCCAGCATATTTTATGCAAAACTTTATGACAACACTTCATAACGACTTGGTGAATAATAAAATAATTTATCTACCTGCCGGCAATGTAAAATTTACGCTTGTAGATGTTCGTGACATTGGTGCCGTTTCTGCAACTATTTTATCAAACATATCGCAGCATATAAACAAATCATACGAACTTACTTGTAAAGAGAAGCTCACCTTTTCGGAAATGGCAAGCGCTTTAAGCCATGGCTTAGGAATTGAAATTCGATTTAAATCGCCCAGCTTAATGGGTTTTTTCCTTACCAAACGAAAGGAAAAAATACCAACAATGTTAATTCTTGTAATGATCATGCTTCACTATTTCCCAAGATTTCAAAAAGAGCCTGAGACAACCGACTGGGTAAATAAAATTATCAATAGACAACCAATAACGTTTGAACAATTTATAAGTGATAACAGAAAGGCACTCACCGAATGATAAGAATCACTGGCTATAACATGGGATTTTGCACTACCAGGCAGATGAATGCCGTGGTTAAGCAATTGAAGCATCATTGACCCGTTGTTACTGTGCGACAAGCAACGCTGAACTAATACAGATTATCCCGCCTCGTCCGCGTTTGCAACGCAGATGCACCCGGCATAACGTCTGTGACGCAAGGATTATCCCTTTTACCGGCTTTGCAAAAGCCTCGCCAGCAGCATCCGCGTTGCAAACGCGGACGAGTGAAAACGCAAATTCCGATTAGTGAAGCAGGACACTATTTCTATACAACCAATACAACGATTAACAATAAAAAACCAATGTCGCCTTACTCGTAATCACGGGGCTTCTCATGAAGCGGAATCGTTATGCTAAACGTGAAATTATGATCAACGCGCCCCCGCAAAAGGTGTTTGGTTTATATAAAGCTGCTCAAAAACCAGGATACGTTCAATAACGGGCAAACCATTTGATTTTTTTAAATGGCATTTGCTAATTAGCTACTGGCTTAAATATTTGGCAGAATTTATAACGTTAACGCGCCTTATAGGTTTTATATCAAACACACTTCCTTAATTATTTATCTAAATTCATTTGGCGCCATTATTATACAAAATGTCTCGGGATGAAAATTTCATTAAAACAATAATTGAAGTATTAAATAGATGCGTAAGCTATTGGATAAATTTTTAAGGCCGGCGACCTATATAAATCAGATCTTTTCAGGGCGTGTCCTTTAGCGGATCGTAATACGCTGTATAATACTTTTCCCAGCCTTGTTATTCAGCTTTAAAAGATAAATGCCCGTAGCTTGCGGCATTTTCAGCGTAGATGGTGTAGCTTCTTTCATATCACCGCTTATTATGATCCGTCCGGCATTATCCATGAGCGTATAGTCGGTTGCATTAAGACCACTTTTTATATTAATCAAAGCACCGGGTGCCGCAGGATTAGGATAAATCATAATATCATCCCCGGCTTTTACTATATTCACAGCAGATGCGTACTTCTTACGCTTACCGATACCATTTAATAATGCTCCGCCAATCTGCGGGTGCGGAAAGCCGCTCCTTTTAAAACTGCCACCGGCAATGAGATCTCCTTTGAAATAGATCATTTTATGGATGGTACTATCCACCTCAAACCAATTACCGGTGCCATAATAATACCGGCCGCCACTAATAGCCGGCGTAAAGTCTATACAATTGCTCACACTCGTCATGCCCGAGTTACCAACAAAGCTCCCCCCGAGCATTAGATGGTTATCTCCTGCCAACAAAGTATTGAGTGAGATACCCGTGCCCAGATATTTGCCCATGATCATCTGCTGATAATTCAGCCGGAAGGTACTGTCCCAGGTATCATTGCGCAACTTAAGGAACAGCAGGGTGCTATCTCCGCCCGGCATCCATTTGCAGGCTGCGTAGAGGGTATCTTTATAAAATTCAAAATCGTTCACTTCGTTGCGTGTGCTTAACGCAAATTTCCGGAAGCCGCCATTCAGGCTCCATTTTATCGCATTCACCGTATCAGCGCCATAATGGAAGGCACCGCCGAGCACGAGACTGGTATCCATAACTTCGAGCGTATTAACGTGACCACTTAAACCGGGCAGTTGCTGCCATCCATTAACACCTAAGGCCGCAAAATTTATATTAGTCAGCGAAGCGCAGATATCGAACGAGCCGGCCGCATAGAGCGTATTGCCAAGAACCGCCAGATCATGCACTTCGCCAAACAGGCAGCCGGGGCTATGCCAGCGGCCGCCTTCCCAGTAAGCAACATTGTGCATCACACTATCACCCGCCATGCTGAAAGCTCCGGCTATGTATATCCTGTTTTGGTATTTTGCAATGGCATTTACCGGTCCGTTTACGCCGGTGCCCATGCTGTGCCAGGTATAAGTACCGCTGTTTTCGGTAACGAATGCAATATTAGCCGCATCTATTGTACTGTCTGCTTTCGTAAAGCTGCCGCCGGTGTATAGTGTATCGCCATCGGCCAACAACTCCCGCACTTCTCCATTTACGCCTTTACCTATTGCCACAGCATAATCTACCGCCGGGTAGCTGGGCTGTATCCATGCAAGCTCATCTTTGGTAAATCCGTTCCGGGCTGCCCAGGTATCGAGCTCCGGGTAGTGCATTTCTTTTACATAGGCAAGATTGGTTCTGGCGGCAATCATTCGCGCAATAGCTTCGTGGCCGGAGGCTTTTACAAGATAGCCTACTGCGCAAAAATTATTGTGCTTATCTATAAAAATGGGTGTATGGTAAGCATAATCTTCATTGATGGGAAAAGCTCCGGCCTGCCAGTATTGATGCAAATGGTCCAGATCTGTAAGGCGGGCCGCCTTTTGAGCCGGTGTAAGGTTTGCGGTGCTGCGGCTGCGCAGCGTTTGCTCTACCAATTGCAGGTGCAGCCGTATCCATTCTTTTTCGCTTCGCGGATGAACAGAAGGCAGTTGTGCAGGATTGATGTCGCTTTGGGCTTTCCAGCAAGTATTTACTTCGGTTAGTTTCTGAAAGGTATTTTTGCCTGCGGCAGATAGAATGGCGCAGGTGAATATTAATGTAAAGAATGTCTTCATAAAGTGATCCCTATTTATAGACGGATGATATTATCAGATGCTAAAGATAAAACGATCAGCAGCTATATTGAATAGTCATTTATGTCATCTCTATGTTTGAAAATGTTCCTATAATATGCTTGCTGTTGTCATCAGGACTCTTTGATTGTGAATTTCTCAATAAAATGGCTGTACAATCTCCGCCAAATGAAAAAAGGCAGCCAAACCGGCTGCCTTTTTTATATTCTTGATGCTTCCTGAACTTTAAGAAGCTTCTGTCTTCATCATCTTCGAGAACTTCGCACGGTCATTTTCATCAAGCTGTATTTTACGCAGGCGGATATTTTGTGGAGTTACTTCGATGCACTCATCCTGCTGTATATACTCCATGCACTCTTCGAGGCTGAACTGTATTTTCGGTGCAATTCGGTTGGCATCATCCGTACCGGAAGCACGCATATTGGTCAGCTTTTTAGGCTCTGTAGCATTTACGATCAGATCGCCCGGCTTAATATGCTCACCGATGATCTGGCCTGAATACACTTCCTGGCCGGCATCGATAAAGAATGATCCGCGATCCTGCAGCTTATCCATAGAGTAGCCGGTAGTCGAAGCCGTATTCTTAGAGATCAGTACACCATTGCTGCGACCGGGAATAGGTCCTTTCCAGGGTTTGTATTCGCTGAAACGGTGCGCCATTACCGCCTCACCGGCAGTATTGGTAAGCATCTGCGAGCGCATGCCCAAAAGTCCGCGGCTCGGCATATCAAACTCGAGGTGCTGCATTTCTCCCTTTGTCTCCATGATCAGCATTTCGCCTTTCTTCTGGGTTACAAGGTCAATTACTTTACCGCTATATTCTGCAGGCACATCTACTACCAGTACTTCAAACGGCTCATGCTTCTTGCCATTAATCAGCTTGGTTATTACCTGCGGCTGACCAACAGTAAGCTCATAGCCTTCGCGGCGCATTGTTTCGATTAATACAGAAAGGTGGAGGATACCCCGGCCATAGACCATGAATTTATCGGCATCATCTGTTTCAGAAACGCGGAGGGCCAGGTTCTTTTCAAGCTCCTTCATTAGTCGGTCGCGGAGGTTGCGGCTCGTTACAAACTTGCCTTCTTTACCAAAGAAAGGTGAATTGTTGATGGAGAACTGCATATTCATGGTAGGCTCATCGATCGGGATGATCTCCAGCGGCTCAGGATTTTCGTAATCACAGATCGTTTCACCGATCTGGAAATTCTCGATGCCTACAACTGCGCATATATCGCCGGCGGCTACTTCCGTAACGCGCTTTTTGCCCATGCCTTCAAATACATAAAGCTCTTTTACCCGGCCCTTTACGAAATAACCATCCACTTTTGCAAGCTGTACCGGCTGACCTTCCTTAATTACGCCACGTGCTACACGGCCAATTGCAATACGGCCCAGGAAGGTAGAATAATCGAGCGAAGTTATCTGCAATTGCAGGGTACCTTCGGATACTTTTGGTGAAGGAACTTTTTCCAGGATGGCATCCAGCAAAGGGGTAATATCCGGGGTTTGTACATTTTCGGTATTGAACCAGCCCATCTTGGAAGAACCATACAGGGTAGTAAAGTTCAGTTGCTCTTCCGTAGCATCCAGCTGGAAGAAAAGCTCAAATACAGCATCATGCACTTCATCAGGCCGGCAGTTTGGCTTATCTACCTTATTGATCACTACAATCGGGCAAAGACCCAGATTCAGGGCTTTCTGTAGCACAAAACGCGTTTGCGGCATCGGGCCTTCAAAGGCATCTACCAGCAGCAATACGCCATCTGCCATCTTCAGTACACGCTCTACCTCACCGCCAAAGTCGGCGTGACCAGGGGTGTCAATTACATTGATCTTCGTATCCTTATAGGTAACGGAGATGTTTTTTGCAAGAATAGTAATGCCGCGCTCACGCTCCAGGTCATTGCTATCCATAATCAGTTCACCGGTCTCCTGGTTGTCACGGAATACTTTGGTGGCGTGGATGATCTTATCTACGAGTGTGGTTTTGCCATGGTCAACGTGCGCGATGATGGCGATGTTTCTTAAATTCATAAACTTGTTGAGCTGCGTATGCCGCAGGGAATTTTTACTTAAATAAATGAGGTAATCCCGGAAGAAGCAAATCGCGAAGTATGGTATATATTAAGCCACTAACCGCTTACGGCGCGCAAAGGTAAGGATTATTAGCATGTGGGGCGTTTTCCATGCGTTATTAATTTCCCGTGTAAGTGTTATGCTTCTGGTTGATGGTTGCTAACGCCTATTACAGCTTATTCAGAGTAGCCTTAAAACACTCGATCTTCAGGGTATTTACGAACCCATGCTATAACCTGAAATGAGCACGTGCATCTAATTCATCTTAAAAGGTGCAATCATTTGAAATTCAGGAATCGCAACATTAAACAGACGCTTGTTATACCCGTTTTCCATTTGGTAGAATCCCCACATTTTACCCATTTCGCTTCTCAAATTACAGGCGGATATGTACTGATAGCTACCATCCGGCTCTATCAGCGGCTGCTGTCCCACAACTCCTTCTCCTTCTACCTCGCGGAATGAGCCATTGCTATCTGCTATCTTCCAATAGCGGCGCAATAGCTTTACCGGCACGGCAGAGCCATTTTCAATAGTTATTTTATAGGCAAAGAGGTATTCCCCGTTGAGCGGATTGCTTTGGGCAGGTTGGTAAAATGTCTCTACGGTAATACTTACTCCTTCAGTTATCTGCTGCACCATCAGTGCTTTATTTTAGGTAAATATAAGGATTGTTTGGGGGCACCTATATGGCGTTTATCGTTTCTGAAATCGCTTCGGTTATCAAAGCCGATTCAAAACCACGCTGCTGTAAAAACCGGAAGGTTTTTCCTTTTCTTAAGGATTGACTACGCTCTTTCCTTAATTCATGCCATTTTATACCTGTAAGCCTCATTAATACTTTATAATACGCTTCGGCATCAATTTCGGACAGGCCGGCTTTAATGCAATAATCTGAAACGCGTTGTTGCTTTAAATGTTGTGTAATTTTTATCCTGCCCCATTGCTTTATCCGGAATCTTCCTCGTGCAAAGGATCGCGCATAACGCTCTTCATTTAAAAGATTCTTTTCAATCAGCTCGGCAATAAGGTTCTCAGCTTCCGCAGGAGAAGCTCCAAGCTGGTACAGCTTGTCTCTTACTTCCTGTTGGCTTCGTTCCTGGTAATTGCAGTAGCGATATATAGCCGTTTGTAGATCCATTATTTCTGCGTCAGCGGCCCATGTGTACCATAAGTATCTGGATATCAGATGGATTAATGCCGCTGATCCTGCTTGCCTGGCCCAGTGTTCCGGGCTTTATTTTCGTTAGTTTTTGCCTCGCTTCTGTTCCTAATGCTGTTAGTTGCTCATAGTTAAAGCTTAATGGAATCAGGTGACCTTCCAGCTGAGCCATCCGCTTTACCAATTCTTTTTCCTTTTCAATGTAAGTTTCATATTTCAACTGTATTTCTGCCTGCTCTAATACCAGGTCACTAACATTTACAAGCAAGTTTTTCAGGACTGGTATTTTATCGCGCATTTCTTTTATATGCACATTTGGCCGAAGTAACATTCTTGCTGCTTTTACTTTTTCCGGCAGAGAGTTATAACCGGCATCTGTCAGCAAAGCTTCGGCATCTTCCGGACTTACTGAACATTGCTGTAATGCCTTAATCGTTTTTGCAACTTCAGCCCGCTTTGCATTTACCAGCGCCAGCCGCTCATCTGAAGCCAGTCCAATTTTATGCCCTATTGCAGTGAGCCTTAAATCAGCGTTATCCTGCCTGAGCAATGTGCGGTACTCCGCCCTGCTTGTAAACATGCGGTATGGTTCCTCTGTTCCTTTATTGATCAAGTCATCAATCAATACTCCTATATACGCTTCGTCTCGTCCTAAAATTACAGGATCAAGGCTATTCACCTTTCTATGAGCATTAATGCCTGCCATCAACCCCTGGCAGGCAGCTTCTTCATACCCTGTAGTTCCGTTTATTTGTCCGGCAAAAAACAAATTCTCTACGTTTTTGGTTTCAAGGCTGTATTTAAGCTGTGTAGGCGGGAAATAGTCATATTCAATAGCATACCCCGGCCGAAAAAACCTGCAATTTTCAAACCCAGGAACACTTTTGAGTGCTTTATGTTGAACTTCTTCTGATAGAGAGGTGCTGAATCCATTCACATATATTTCTACAGTGCTCCAGCCTTCGGGTTCTACGAACAATTGATGCCGGTCTTTGTCTGCAAACCTGCTTACTTTATCCTCGATGCTTGGGCAATATCTTGGCCCGCTTCCTTTAATCCTTCCCTGGTACATAGGCGATTCGTTAAAGCCTGATCTCAGGATATCATGTACCTCGCTTGATGTATAAGTGATCCAGCAATTCCTTTGTTCTTTTGGTGCAATTTTCTTAATTGGCAGATAGGAGAAGCCTACTACTTCCTCATCGCCCATTTGAATTTCCATTTTACTGTAGTCTAAGCTACGGCCATCTACGCGAGGCGGTGTGCCCGTCTTTAATCTATCCGAGGTAAATCCTAAGTCTATAAGTTGTTCTGTTATTCCATATGCAGCGCTTTCACTCATTCTGCCACCGCCAAATTGTTTCTCTCCTATATGAATTATGCCATTTAGAAAAGTTCCGTTTGTCAGTACTACCGCCTTGCTATATATTTTTTGCCCCATTCCTGTAATTACTCCGACAACTGTTCCACGTGAAACAATCAATTCTTTAACGGTATCCTGCCAAAAATGAACATTAGGAGTTTGCTCAAGCATTTCCCGCCACGTTGCAGCGAACAGCATCCGGTCATTTTGAGTACGAGGGCTCCACATGCCAGGACCCTTGCTCTTATTGAGCATACGGAATTGAATAGTACTTTTATCGCTGACAATTCCGCTGTATCCTCCGAGCGCATCAATTTCACGTACAATTTGCCCTTTTGCTATGCCACCCATTGCAGGATTACAGCTCATTTGGGCAATAGTTTGAAGATTCATGGTAATTAAAAGAACCATTGAACCCATGTTAGCAGCAGCGGCAGCGGCCTCGCAGCCTGCATGGCCTGCTCCTACAACAATCACATCATATTCCTGAAGCATTTGCAAAAGTAAGGAAAGGAATATTAGGTTCCACGTGAAACAAAGAATATAAATTAACCTATATATTAAATTAAATAAAAGAAAGGAAGAAAGGAAACAAGAAATATGTATAGAATATTTAGAATATTTAAAAACAAATTTCTACATTGCAGGTTCACTAAATAATTTTTCTAATGAAGACCAAAATCAAAGTAGTGGCGGTA
This sequence comes from Chitinophagaceae bacterium, assembly GCA_965246905.1. Taxonomy (GTDB): domain Bacteria; phylum Bacteroidota; class Bacteroidia; order Chitinophagales; family Chitinophagaceae; genus UBA1952. The sequence goes on along the minus strand of CBDFFZ010000002.1, from coordinate 211,954 downwards.
ATTCTCCTATGCTTATTTTCTAACAAAGGATTATGTCAACAGCCGCCACAGCCGCCGCCAACGTTACCTTATGGTAATGCGGTAGTGCCCGTATATTTCCACTTTAGAAATGGAGCCTCTACAGGAACCAATGAAGTACAGGTTGCGTATGACTATGTATGCTCAGTTAATAAATATATGGGGCGTATAAAAGGAATAAAGATATCTTTTTTTGTAGGCAATGTGGATGAAGGTACTTGCGGAGGTAACTATTATAACGCTGGTATAAACGTATATATTGGTGCTTGTACGCCTTGTGGTAGCAGCGGTAGTGGAGGCGGTTGTACTTCTGGAACAACAATACATTTAGACCAAATTGTCAGCGACATTGTATTTGTCCATGAAATGGGGCACGCTTTAGATTTAGGACATCCAGAAAATGGACCTATCTCATCCTTTTGGGTTTATAATAGTTGCATGGATCCTCTTGCATCGCGTCCTCAAGATGGCATATCAGATACCCCACCAAATATGACTGGAAATTGGATGAATATCGGTACACCGGCGAATAACGCTGCAACTTTTACGGACTGCCAAAAGTACGTTGCTGAATATTCTATATTTAATAGAACTGGTGGATTTAGTGGCAATGATAATTGGAATCTTTATAATACCGGTGATGCTTTAAGTCTTAGTGTGGCCTATATTGTTCCAATAGAAAGTTTGCAGATACATGAAGACGAATCCTTTGCAGAAGCGACTTTTACATTACCAGCCAATCCTTGCAGTGGAACTCAATTACCTGATTATGTTGATTGTGAAGTACATTATATCTGTGATGGGAAGGATGTATATTATACTATTCATGGGTTAAATGGCTTACCACCTACTAATATTTCAATAAGTACAGGCATAACTTATATAAAATATATATATCATTTTGGGAATAGAACTTATTCAAAAACAATTTATTATGGTTACATTTATCCATATGTTGTTAATATAAGCCGATGTGATCCAACTTATACATCAAGTGGACGAGGTATGGTTAGTAAAAATCCAATTAGTGCAACAGTAAATAACTCTAATGAAGGCATATTTCTATTAAGCGAAAATGCTATTAATTATAATAATAGGACTTACAATTCTTATGAATTATATGATATGGCAGGTAAAAGAGTAGAAACAGGAGAATTGACGATTGGAAAGAGCGTTATTAAAATTGATAACCTTAGCTCTGGCCTATATATTTTCAAGGCAATTAATAAGACAGGTACAATATTAGTTAAAAAGTTTACTAAGCCCTAAGTATTAGGAGTGAACTTAATATTATTAATAAATTCTATTAAAAATCTCAGCCTAGTGGCTGAGATTTTTTGTTAATAGGTTAATAATTGAGAGTAGTGCCTTGGTTGAATATTTCCAATTATAAATAGACCCTTTGCCAGTAGATTCTTCACTTCACAACCCCCCCTCGGCGCCGGGAATATACACTAAAAACAAATATCCGCTGTGGGTTAGCTTTTATGCAAATAGAATTACTTACCTGCATACTACATAAGAAGCATCACCGCAGAACCTATCCAAATTAAGTTGCTTCGTGAAAAATAATATTTTAAAAAATATTTATGTAACAAAACAAAAAAAGCTACACTATAAATGCATTACAATACAAAAAATGGCCGGAATTGCTTCCGGCCATTAACTAAATGAAAGCCTAATTACTTAGCAACAACCGTAAATTTACTTGAAAGTGGCCCTTGATCAGTATTTACAACCATATAATATTGGCCTGAAGATAAACCAACTGTTGAAAATTGTATAATCTGATTCTGAACATTATTATATTTTAGTGTATTAATAGTACGACCAAATCCGTCAGTAATGCTAGCATAAACATTTGCGCTTGGCTTAATTAAATGCATAGAAACATTAATTACATCGGAAGCAGGATTTGGGTACAAACTAATATTACCTATCGAAGGGGAAATCTGCTTAATACCTACCGTATTAGCAGACAAATTCATTGAGATAGACGGAACAAGACCATTTCTCTGAACTGAATAACGAGCAGAATCTGGAAAAGAACCCCGAATAAACGACTCAAGAGCAATAGGACGGACCAAACCAGGATTAGCGTCAATATCGTCACCACTACCATCGAACGATGGGGCAAACATTTCAATTGTACGATCACTACTTGAAGTACGGCTACGGATATATGTACGCGGCATATAGTTTAACAAACCATCGCAACCTATAAATTTACCTCCAGGCATATCGGCCGCTAACCAATACCAACCAGTGTCTTCAACCTTTACAAGTGGCTTACCCGTATTTGCATCAGTCATATTTAATGTATAGAACCTTTGACTGGAATCATTAGTAGAGAAATCAATTTTGGAAGCAGAACCCACCTTTACCAATTCAGTAGTGATCATTATACTGTCATGGTCTGTGTCTGTCCACCTAAATAGACTTACATTTAAAGGACCAAAGTTAGAAAGATCAGTAGTTCCATTAACATCAGAAACAGCAATTTGAATAGATTTTACCTGATAACCACCCTTTGCTATATAATATAAGGGGCCTATTACATAATTACCACCAGAATTAAACTGATTGTAAGAAGTAGCTATAGGGTGTTTATTTGCAAAATCAAACCGTGATTTAGAATAAATTGTATCGCTAACATACATTGACTCTGTAATCGTATTATCTACGATGTTTTGATCATTGCTGTCAGCAGCAACTTGGAATCGAAAATCGAACCGACCAGTACTAGTTGCATGAAGATCATAGGTGTTATTAACAAACGGGATTAAAATAGAGTCTGCTTTTAGAAAAGTAGCAATAGAAATAGAATCGCTGTGTAAAACACTAGCCGTTCCCCCTGTAGGCGTCCAACTAGTAGTGGACTTAAGTTTAACGTTATTCTCATTAGAATTACCAAAGTTAGCTATATAAGCTGCTGTCTGATTCTTATAAGGTATGGGATTGCCATTTGCAGTACCCAATTGAGCCTTTGGTATAACCGCGGCATGTGGCAAAACACTACCGTGAGAAAGTATAGCTAAATCATGCGTAAGATTCACGCCCCATTTGGTAATTGTAAGCGTGACCGGTATATTGGCCAAGAGCTGATTATTAATAGCCTGTCCATCTATATCCGAAATCATAATGACTGGAATGCCAATTGAATCTGGAGCAGTATAACCCATACCCACAGGCCCACCAGGAACATTATTGACTATAAGGCAAATTTTAGCACCAGCATCCTGGCACAACTTTGCTTTTCTAGTAAAAGTAATTCCAGCACCACGGAAAATCAAAGCAACTTTTCCGTTTAAAGTTGGGTAAGCAACACCATTATTCAATAAAGGATTTATACCTAAAGTATCATAAGCCTTAGCAACTGCAATGTTAATAAAGGGTGTAGTAATCTGAGCACCCCATTGTGCAGCTGTTCCTGACCCATCATTTGCTATTTCAAAATCTTTTGCTCCTGCTATGGAAGGAGGATTATTGACAATGAAACGAGCACCAACATAATCATTTGCATGATTACCGTCAAAAGTAATCGCCTTCTGCGCACTACCGGATCCTGCTATGGCCAGCATACCAAGACCAAGCGCCATCCCTTTAAGGAGAGTTTTGTTCATAATTTTTGTTATTATTTTAAATTTGAGTTAAGCAATTTAAGGTGTATTTATTTATCCTGCAAATAATTTTAAAATACTCCTATCATAAAAGCGTAAAATTATCCGATCAGTCCGAACTTCCTGCTTAGATCCAGCATCCTGTCTATGGGTATTTTAGCGGCAAGCCGTAAATCCTCATCCATAGTTATCTGCGGCTCCTCATATTTTAGCGCCAGGTAAAGCTTTTCTAATGTATTGAGCTTCATGTGCGGGCAGTCATTGCAGGCACAGGCATTATCCGGCGGTGCGGGAATGAATGTTTTATCCGGCGCACCCTGCTGCATCTGGTGCAGGATACCCGTTTCTGTAGCTACAATATAGCAACGCGCAGCATCCGTCTGCGTATATTTCAATAATTGGGAGGTAGAGCCAATATAATCCGCAATCCTGAGCACCGCATCCTCACACTCCGGGTGGGCAATCATTTTCGCTTCCGGATGGCGCACCTTTAGCTTCGTAATCTTCTCGAGCGAGAATATTTCATGTACCATGCAGGCACCATTCCATAAAAGCATCTGCCTCCCGGTTACCTTATTTATATATCCGCCCAGGTTACGGTCAGGCGCAAAGATTATTTCCTGATCAAGCGGCAGGCTTTCTACTATTTGCTGCGCATTGGATGAAGTACAGATAATATCGCTCAAAGCTTTGATGCCTGCAGAGCAGTTGATATAGGATATAACGAGGTGATCGGGATGCTTTTCCTTAAATGCTTTAAAAAGCGGCGGCGGACAACTATCGCTGAGCGAGCAGCCTGCATTGAGATCCGGCAAAAGCACTTTTTTACCGGGGTTCAGGATCTTGGCAGTCTCCGCCATAAAATGCACACCGGCAAATACGATAATATCTGCTTTCGTAGTGGCCGCTTTCTGCGCAAGGCCGAGGCTATCACCAATAAAATCTGCTATGTCCTGTATGTCGGACTCTTGATAGTAGTGCGCCAGCAGTATGGCATTCTTTTCCTTTTTGAGCTTTTCAATTTCTGCAAACAAATCCAGCGCCGGGTCAATCTCCAGATCCAGGAAGCCCCGGACGGGCAGCGCAGCCATCGCTGTTCCGAAATCCACATTCATAATAATTAATTAAAGAGATTTTTAAAAATAAAGGGGCTACTATTAAAACGGTGTATTCGTGGAAAGAAAAAACTTTTACGGTTGCAAGATAAGCTATTGCAACTTCCTGCACCGGAAGGTCGCCATTACCCACGCAAAAATAGTGCGGTGGGCGGGCATATCCACAGGCAGGAGTGGATATGTGTATAAGCGCAACGATGATAAAAGTTAGTCTGTGGAAACTGCCTGGAGTGTGTATAAAAGTACGCTTTGCCTTTAAAAGAAAATCAGTTGCCGTGGCATCAGACCCTAAAAATTGCTTACCACCGTTTACCATGAATTTATACGGTCGGTTATCCACGTTAATTCACAATTAATTTTTGGGGAAGATAACTATATGGTAGGAGCGTTTTTTAAGAGCGAGTGCGGAGGCTGAATGGGCGCACTATATTTCATATTGGCGTTATCATATTTTCTTCTAATTTTGCCAGCCTTAAAATAAAACAGAACACACACAACCTCTTATGGCTGTAATTCAGAAAATCAGGGAGCGGTATGCTAAGTGGGCAGGTGGCTTTATTGCATTTGCGCTGGTAGGATTTATCCTGCAGGATGCATTTAGCGGCGAGAGCAATCTCAGAAAAATGTTTGACGGGGATAAAACTTCGGTTGCAAATGTAAATGGTATCAAGATTGATCAGAAGGAGTATTATGAGATGACCTCAGAATATATGGATCTTTCCGAGCTATTCCGCAAAGGCCAGCCTATGACCCCCGAAGAGCAGGCGCAAACCCGCCAGCAGGTATTGGAGCAGCTCGTTACCGAAAAGCTTGTGCAGAAGGATGCAGATAAGCTGGGCCTGCAGATAAGTGAGCAGGAGCAGAAAGATATGTTCTATGGCCCCAGCCCCGACCCTACGGTACAACAGTTCTTCACGATTCTTTTCGGTGCCCAGCAGTTCGACCCGAATATGGTAAAACAGTTTGAGCAGGAGCTGAAAAAAGGCGGCACCAATGCGCAGCAGGCAGAAGGCCTGGCAAAGGCTGGTAAGCAGTGGGATGCACTGAAGCGCTTTCTGGTACGTAACCGCGTAGTGCAGAAGTACAGCACGATGATTGCCAATGCTACCTACTCACCTAAATTTATGCTTACGCGTAATGAAGAAGCAGGGGCAATGCAGGCCGGCGTCCGCTATGTAAAAATTCCTTACAGCAGCATGAATGACGCTGAGGTAAAAGTTACCGATGCCGACCTGACCGACTATATGAAGCGGCATAAGGCAATGTATGAAACCACGCAACCTTCCCGCAGTATTGATTATGTAGTTTATGATATGGCACCCGATGCACAGGATACCTCGAAAGTGCTTACATCGATAAATAAGCTGCGCGATGAATTTGCTGCTACTACCGATAATGAAAAGTTTGTAACCCGCAATTCAGACGATCCTTTCCAAGATGTATATGTAACCCAGAAAACCTTTACATCGCAGTATTCGGATACTATTTTCAAGCAGCCGGTTGGCGCAATATATGGCCCTTATTTTGAGAAAGGCGCGTACAGGCTTACTAAAGTAACAACGAAAACTACCCTCCCCGATTCGGCAAAATGCCGCCATATCCTCATCAAAACTGCCGATCAGGGCAAGCCAACCTTGGATTCTACCATTGCAAAAGCGCGCATAGACAGCATAGCAGCAGCTATTGCAGGCGGCGCGGATTTTAAAGCAATGGTTACTAAATATTCAGATGACGAAGGCAGCAAGACTACAGGCGGTGAATATACCTTTACCCTGCAACAGCGCGCTTCTATCTCTAAAGAGTTTGGAGATGCGATCTTTGACGGCAAGCCCGGCGAGAAAAAAGTAGTGCATGTAAGCAACAGCCAGTATGCAGGCTACCATTATATAGAAGTGCTGGAGCAAAAGGCAATGGTAACAGCGGCAAAGCTGGCCATTGTAAGCAAGGAGCTCATCACCAGCAGCCGCTCATCCAATGCCGTATTCGGTAAGGCCAACCAGTTTGCAGGCAATAACAATACCGCCAAAGCATTTGATGAAGCCATTAAAAAGCAGGGCCTCAATAAGCGCGAAGCAGAAAATATCAAAGGCGGAGATTTCGTGATTCCCGGCCTCGGCCCGGCCCGTGAGTTGATACGCTGGGTATATGCTGCAAAGGAGGGTGATGTAAGTAATCCTATCCAACTGGAAAAGCGCTATATCGTAGCAAAGGTCTCAGCTATTAAAAATGAAGGGATGCCTACGCTTACTGCGGGTCTGCGTGCGCAGATAGAAGGTTTGGTAAAAGCAGAAATGAAAGGCAATAAGCTTGCTGAGAAATATAAGTCGGCGGGCTCGCTCGAAGCTATTGCGCAGGCTTCAGGCCAGCAGGTGCTGGTTGCCGATACCCTGAAAGGGGGCCAGAGCTTTGCGGAAGGCATTGGCTATGAGCCAAAGGTTATGGGCTATATATTCAGCGATAAGTTGCAGACCGGTAAAATGTCGCCGGCGCTAAAAGGCCGCGAGGCCCTTTATTTTGTAGTGCTCACACGCCGTAATACCGTGCAGACAGCGCCAAACCCAATGATGATGATGCAGCAACAGCAGGAAGCGATGCAGACCAAAAACTATGTAGGGCAGATGATCTCTGAAGCGTTGCGCCGGAATGGAACAGTAAAGTACAACCCGAAGAACATCAACTAAAAAAACAGAAGTAGCTATCAATAAAAACAGCCCTGCGGAAAGCGGGGCTGTTTTGTTTTAAGCAGTAATTTTGACCCGATAAATTACCCTAATTATTTCCAGGCATTACAACACTCAACTTGTTCTGGACCTGCCGGACGACGAGAATAACATTTACACCCAGGTTGCCCTTCTCTTTTTTCGGGATTTCCGCAAGGGACCGCACGAAGTGCCGCCGGGATAGCGGTTAACTTTGAAAGGTTAGTTGTCAAGGCTTTGTTAGATCCCTTTGGCAGCTCACCAGACCTATCCAACCAAATACTTACAGAAAAAAAATCAATGGAGCTTATAAAAAATAAAGTTGCCGAAAGTGGCATCATCACTTTAGACCTCGAGCAATTCATCCCGAAAAAAGAAACGATTGTGATCTTTGATCTGGCACCGTTTCTATTCCGGGGGCTGATCCTGCGGGAGAAAGATTACCGTGCTGCGCTTACAGAGCACGACTGGAGCCAATACCTCGGCAAGCATACAGGCATTATGTGCTCGGCAGATGCGATTATACCCATGTGGGCATTTATGCTTGCAGCCAATTACTTGCAGCCGGTTAGCCGGTCTGTACATTATGGAGATATAGATACGGTGATCCACGAAGTAATCGTTACCGAAATTACAGCGATCGATACGGCCTTATATGCCGGGAAACGGGTAGTGGTGAAGGGCTGTGGCGACGTGCCTATACCGCAAACGGCTTATGTGCTCGCTACTTCAAAGCTGCGGCCGGTGGTAAAATCCATTATGTATGGTGAGCCTTGCTCCACAGTACCTATTTACAAGCAGGCAGCAACACCGAAAAAGGAGAATGAGTAGTTTCACAGGCATTTTAATCCTGCACAGAATTTTTATGAAATACCAGCTCACGCTGTTTTTATGTGTGATGATCTTTTCGCCGCTTGCCATATATGCGCAGGCCCCGGTGGCAGAGCCGCCTGCACCAAAAAACGTAAAAGTGCTCGATGAGTATAGCGATGGCAAAGGGCATATTGTGCGCGTAGTTCAGTTTACCCAGGGTATGATGCGCGTTACGCAAACCATCATCATGCCGAAATCATCTGCATTGAATATACCGCACATTCCCTTCCGGGCAGATACACTTAAAAAGGAATTCGTATCGCTGGTGGTGGATAAATCTGATTACGTATTGCAGCTGTGGTACCGCAAGCGGATGCTGCGTGTGTATAAAGCCGTATTTGGCCCAAACCCGCTAATGGATAAGCGCATGGAAGGCGACCGCTGCACACCTGAAGGCCAGTTTAAGATTGCCAATAAGAATGCAGGATCAAAATATACGCGGTTCATGGGGCTTAATTACCCCAACGACTCCTGTACGAAAAAGTTCAATGCGCTGAAGGCAAGCGGGGCCATACCGGCAACAGCGCAGATAGGAGGCTCAGTAGGCATCCACGGCATCTGGGCCGGCGGTGATGATATGATAGATATGGGCATAGGCTGGACGGACGGCTGCATTGCGCTCAGGAACAAAGACATTGAAGAGCTTTTCAGCATTGTAGGCGTAGGTACCAGCGTTGTGGTGCGGAAATAATCCTTTTATAATGTAGCCTGTAATGGGCACCACTAATAATACGAGCCATGCCCCAAAAAGAAATAAGCCTGCTGCTGAATGATCAGGACGAGCACATGGCACACCTGCACCGCATCATTGCCCAGGCGCTCGAGGAAGAAACACTGATAACGAACAACCTGCTCAATCCGCCGGCAGATGTACTCACGCGGGGGCAGAAAATATCCGATAAAGTAGCCCGCTTTGGTGGCAGCTGGAAGTTCATCATTCTCTTTGGTATTGTGCTTGTAGTTTGGGTAGGTTATAACGCCATTGCGGCCACCCATGCATTCGATCCTTATCCTTTTATCCTCATGAACCTCATCCTTTCCTGTATTGCCGCTCTGCAGGCGCCTGTAATTATGATGAGCCAGAACCGGCAGGAAGAAAAAGACCGGATGCGCGGCGAGAATGATTACCTCATCAACACCAAAGCAGAATTAGAGATCCGGAGCCTGCACCAGAAAATGGATGTGCTTATTGAAGAGCAGATAAAAACGCTTTATGATATACAGGCCCGTCAATGCGATATGCTGGAGGCACTTACCCAAAAATTAGCGCAGATGGATAAGGCCGGGGCGGCCGGCTAAACTATTCATCCTGATAGTCTTTTACAAACGCTTCGTACTCTTCTCTCCAGCCCTTCCATTCGGCATCGCTCCCCAGAGAAAAATTATGAAATACAGTTGTAAGCCTGCCACCGCACTCCCGCAGTTTAACACCCATCTGCCGCAGGCGTAAAAAAGCTGCGCGTGTTGATAAGCCAAGATCGTAATGCGCCGTAGTATCCATGAAGCAGAAAGGATGAATGCACAAAGCCGTTTGCACCTCCCGTTCCATATCATACCAGTAAAAAGCGCGGCTTGTACCTGCCCGGAAACCCAGGGCCGTTGCATAGCCCATGCTGTAATCCTCATTGATACCAGCGGCCAGCAAAGCCTGGTAGGTTTGCGGAAGGAAAACACGGATATAATGCTGTCGCGAGGTGGTAATAGTGGTGCCGGTAATGCTGCGCAACGCTGCCTTTTCTGCAAGCAGCATATCCTCATTGCCGTGGGTGAAGTAAGAAGGATGCAACCCGACAGGCCCCGAAAGGGTCAAAGATCTTATCAGCGCCGTCATAGCAGGATGCTCAAGTGGGATATTCTTATCAAAAGGCGAAGACTGCGCTGCTGCAAGAATGAAAAAAAGTGCAGGCAATTTATATTTCCGGTGCAGCTTGAGCACCAGGTCAAAGGCATCGTAAGGATCTTGCGCGGCACCGGCCAGCACTTTTATTCTTTGGATGAATGAGCCTGCGTTTCCGGTCAGGATATCCCGCAAAGCGGCGCCCAGTGAGCGTTTAGCACCTTTATTTTTGTAGGACCAGGCAATGTCTATATCATAAGTTGCCCGGAGCTCAAAAGGCATTTCAGGAATAGTAATATCCCATGCTACCATGAGCTCATTACGGAAATGATTTACCCATTCATCTACCAGAGGTGTTTCCAAAACCCCGCATTGATAAAGGATACTATTACTGTGCGGATAGCGCCCATGCTTATCCGGCTCAAAAGTGCTATACTCTTCATAGCGGGAAAGCAGAAAGAATATTCCCGAAAAGAGATCGAATGGGAGGGTACATTGAGCCGCGTCATCATGGTACAGCGTATGCAGGCCGTTCCATTTTCCCTGCGGGATGATCTGCTGCTTTGCTCCTTCCTCAAAAAGTAAATTCCCCGAAGGGATAGAAATCATGCCCTGAATAGACGCACCATAGGCAATACCATGCGTAGCGCTTCCTGCCTCAGCCACATCGTTCGTAAGTTTATACGATAAGCCCAACTGCTGCGAAAACAGCCAATCCAGCACGTAGCGCAGCCGTGGAGAATCCTTGGGCGCCCAGATAACGATAACCGGCAAGCTCAATGCCGCCCGGTTTTCTGGTGCTCCTTCCATAGCTGCCCGAATGTTTTGGGCGCAAACACCGTACCCTCCCGACGTGCCAGCCAGGTAGCGCCAAATACCTTGCTGAGCATCATATTTTTAAGGCCAGGTCCTGCGCTGTTCATCAGCATCCGGCTTTGCATGCCCCGCTTCCAGAGCCTCCAGCCTATACGCTCTGATTTTTCGGTAAGTCCTTCCACTACGGAAAGGTGCCGGTTTTCCAGCAGCATTTCATGGATATTGATCTTTACCGGGCATACCTCCGTGCAGTTGCCACAAAGGGAGGAAGCGTAGCTGAGGTGTTTGTATTCATCCATACCCGCCATATGCGGCGTTATTACCGAGCCAATGGGGCCGCTATAGGTAGCGCCGTAAGCATGGCCGCCAATATTTTTATACACCGGGCAGGCATTGAGGCAGGAGCCGCAACGGATGCAGTACAGGCCCTCGCGTACCTCGGGTTTCGCCAGCATATTGGTACGGCCATTATCCAGCAGGATCACATACATTTCCTCGGGACCATCGTTCTCGCCGGGCTGCCGCGGGCCGCTGAAGATTGTATTGTACACCGTTACCTGCTGCCCTGTGCCATAAGTAGCCAGCAATGGCCAGAATAGCCCCAGATCATTTACCGAAGGCAATATTTTTTCGATGCCCACAATAGAGATCTGCGTTTTGGGAAAAGCCGTGGTAAGCCGCCCGTTCCCTTCATTTTCCGTAACGCATACCGCGCCGATATCCGCGAGCAGGAAGTTGCCGCCCGTTATGCCTACCTCGGCACTTGTATATTTTTCGCGGAGATTGGCCCGCGCAATCATCGTAAGCTCCGAAGGCGAAAGGTTGGGCTCCGTGCCCAGCTTTTCATGAAATACCCGCGCCACATCTTCTTTGCTCTTGTGCATGGCAGGCGTTACAATATGGTAGGGAGCCTCCCCATCCAGCTGCTGTATATATTCGCCCAGGTCCGTCTCTACCGATATGATCCCGTTCTTTTCCAGGAAATCATTCAGGTGAATCTCCTCGGTTACCATCGATTTGGATTTCACCACCTGCCGCGTGCCCTTTGCCTTACAGATCTCTAAGATCGCTGCCTGCGCCGCTTCGATCGTTTCTGCCCAGATCACCTTTCCGCCACGCGCCGTAAAGGCGGCCTCAAACTGTAGCAGGTATTCATCAAGATGCTCGATGGCCTGCCACTTTATATTTTTAGCCATGCGCCGGGCAAGATCGAGGTTGCCAAACTGCATCTTGCCTTTTACGACCGCATCCGCATATTTGCCGATGTTGAACGTGATTTTGCGCTTATGCTCCAGGTCGTGCGCCTTGATTTCGCTTTTGGCGAGAAATACGGATTTCGTGCTCATAGGTTGATCCTCAAAAATAACTTTTATTGCAGGAAGGGAAAGCACGAAAAAGGTGGCCGGCATAAAATATTCCCGCAGATAAAAGCCGGAGCCACGGAGCAGGATAATATCGATTAAGGTTTGGGTGCAGGGCATCCATTCCCGGCAGCAGCTCTTCTTACCGTTTCAATATCGGACACGCCAAGAGCCATTTTATTGAATGCCCAACGTACAAGCGGAGCATAAGTTGCATGAGGAACCAGAAGCGCTTTTTTCTGCTCATTTAGGATTACAATCGGGAGGCCATTTCCTCCAATGCCAAAATAGATTTTTATCAATTATTAACAAAGATCAAAAGTATATAGGCATATCCGGCTTTATCAACAGATCTTCTTGGCTCCATACTAAAAGAATTTGCACTAAGCGTTTTCTGGACTGATCAAATCAACATGATTATGATATCCAGGTCTGATGCGCACAGACTTTAACGTTTCCGAAAGCCAGAAAAACAAAAACATGTAATAAAACACATATGCTACGTATTTGGCAAGAATTTTTGTTTCAATAGATATTCACTTATAAAGGACTATACTATGTAGTATTGTGTTTACTAAATAAATAATACTATTATTCGGTTAATTTTTCTATAAGAGATTTTCTAAGAAAGAGTTATAGTTCCAGAATTAGTAATCATATTTGTAGCACTACCCTATGCTTTCCCCTATGTTTTACCCTAAAACATTGAGCAACTATTTGGCCCTCCTGGTAATTGCACTTTGTGCTTTACCTCTTAAACTATATGCCCAACAGGGCACAGCTTTCCATATTCATGCGGATCTGCCGTACCTCAGCGCGGAGCAAAAGCTTAGTGCGGATATTTATTACAAGAATATCGGGGCGAAAGGGGCCGTTCTTTATTATTCCTGCTACAAGATGGGCACGGGTGGCGACAGCCTGCTCATCTGCCGCAAGCAATCCAGACCAACTGATCTTGACGGGCAGCTAAAGCAGCAGCAACTGCTCATCACCCCTTCTGAAGAGCATTCCTATTACCTGCCTGTTTTTTACAACATCCTGCGTAAGACCGGCAGCGTACCGCCCGGCAGCTATAAAGTGTTCCTCGATCTTAAACAGGGCGACAGCTCGGTTATCAGCAAAACCTTCAGCTATGCGGTAGATTCCGCTCTTGCCCCTACATCGCCGCTGCGTAAAGAGCTCAACAATACATTACTACCTGAAAAAAAAGCGAATATTCTGGGCATCAGCCTTGCGGGCGAAGCAAGAGCCGTGAACAGCCTCGCCGCAAATACCACAAAAACGCTTGACCGGGCCGCCGGGAAGATAGACCGCCTCTTTAAATCAAAAGGCCTTACCAGCATTACGGAAAAGAAGGGCGGAAAGGATTACATCTCGCTCTATTACGAGGACTGGTTCGTGGGCCGCTACGAGGTTGAGCTATCGCAATCCCTTTCGTCGCAGGTGAAAAAGCAACAGGACGCCCTGACCGCGCCCGTAGCCTCGCTTGCCACCAATGAGCTCGAAAGCTACCGCTCGCTGCTCTCCCAGGTAAAGGACCTGCTCAAAGAGAAAAAGGACGAGCGCGAGCTCACCGGCCAGATAGGCCTTACCGGCAACTGGGCAAACAGGCAGCCGGAGTACTCGACAGAAGAAAACAATTATTACGAGCTGCGCGCCAACATCGAGACCTCCGTCCAGGACATGCCCATCGGCATCGAGGGCTATTATACCACCCAGGATAAGAACAGGCTGGTAAAGGGCAGCTATATCCGGGTGCACTACGACGCCGAAAAAGCGAAAAGCGAGCTGCTGGGCCTAATCGGCGGCTTTAAGAGCCAGTTCTCACAAACGCTATCCAAAGGCAAGGGGCTGGAACAGATCTACGGCAGCTACCTCGATAACCTGAAAGGCCAGGAAACAGGGATGCTGAACGACCTCAAAAAAGAGACCGGCGTATCCGACATCAATACATCCGGCCTCGATACGGCCGGGTTCAAACGGCAGATCACCGCATCGCTCACCGAAAAGGCAAAGGACACCGCCTCATGGATGCATCCGGCTGCCGATACGGCTACAGATTCCGCCAGCCAGCTGCGCAGAACGGAAGCCGGTGCGAGGCGTACGGCCGATTCCGCCAACCGCATCTACCAAAAAGCCCTGAAGAAATATAAGCGGCTGGTTGAGCTGGAGCAGAAGGCGAAGAAATACTATGCGCTAGTAGAGCAGTACAGGAACACCAACTATATCGATTCCGCGGCAGGCTATGCAAAGCTGGCGGATATGGACAACGCCGATGGCACCACCTACAAGCAGCTGGCCAAAAGCGCGGTAGGCCTGCTGCCGGAAGGAAAGGTGAAAAAGTTTGCCACCGGCCTTACCAGCCTCGATGCAGGCATCTTCCCGAAAGCAGTATCCCGCTATACGATGGACGGCCAGCAGCTCAAGGGCATAGACGGCGGCTACGACCTCGGCTTCTGCCAGGTGGGGGCAACGGTGGGTTCGACACAGTTCGTGGGCCGCGACGGCTCGCTGGATAAGTACACCGCCTACTCGGGCCGCGCCATCTTCAGGCCAGCAAAGAAGCAGAAGATCACCCTTATCTATTACGGCTATACGCCTTCCAGAAAAGCACTGAAGGACAACGGTACCGATACGTTCTTCAAGAACGTGGACCTGGCATATCCCACCTTTCAGAAGCCGGTACACATCGTCTCACTGGCTTATAGTGGCAGCATCACCAAATATGCAACGGCCGAAGGCGAGATCGCCACTTCCTTTCAACAGGGCAGCGGTGAAAGCCTGAAAGACAAGCTTAATGCCGATAACATCGCCTGGCACCTGAACGGCGAGGGCAGCATTCCAAAAACAACGATCGGCCTTGAGGCCGGGTATGAGCATGCTGGTAAGGACTTTCAGAACAGCACCCTGCCGGTAAACCTGAGCGGCACCGACCGGCTGAAGGTTGCGGCAAAAGGCGATTTCTTCAAGGCCTTTCTTACCCTGGGTATCGAGTACAACCATATCGAGCAGCACGCTTTCGCCGCAACGGGCAACAATAACCGCTGGGGCTTCGAGATCGCAACCCATTCCAAGCGCTATCCTTCCGTCTCGCTCTCTTATAAGCCTTACACTACCTTCCGCTCTTATACCGATACGCTGGCCATCCCGCAGCGCCCGGTGCTGGGTGCAGTATGGACAGGCCGCGGCAGCTACCAGATCAAAAAAAAAGGCGGGGTATCGTGGCGCTTTTCGGCCATATACAACAAGAGCACCGCCGAGATCGATACGAGCAGCTACGGCAGCGACCTGGTGCAGCTCAATGCGATCTATACGACCCCCAAATACTCGGTCACCGGCAGCCTGGGCAATATGGACCAGACGGCCAAAGGGCAGGATACGGTAGTGCCGGCGCACGTAAAGACGACCTTCTGGATGATGAGCGGCAGCTATGTGCTGACGAAGCAGACCAGCATCGCGGGCGGCTATGACATCGGCTTTGCGCCGTTCGGCCTTTCGAAGTACGGGCTTTCGGCAAGCTGCATGTACCGCTTTGCAAAGACGCCCGTATCGGTACGGGCTACAGCGAGGGCATCGAAGTACCGGCTCACGGAGGCGGAAGGTTGGAAGCGCCTGTACAGCGGCAGCTTAGACGTAGCGTGGCGCTTTAAAATGAAACTTAAAAATCCTAAATAAAAAATAAGCATTGGCTATGAGCAACATGAATCATTATTTATCTGAGAGGCGGCCCCGCTGGCCGGTCCTGTTGCTGATGGGCTGGCTGGTGTGCCTGGCGCCGTCGCTCTGCCGTGCGCAGGGCGGGGTGATGATCAGCATGGGCACCATCGACGGGGTGGACCTTACGCCGGACAACGTGTTCGGCTATACGGTGCAGTCCACCCTGCCGAAGGCCAATGATGTGCTGGTGAAAGGGCGGCTTACCTACCGGGCCACGGGCAATTCTTTCAGCTACACCTATCGCTACACACTGCAGCCGGGCATGAATGTGATCGACAGAGCGTATGTGCATCCGCAGTGGAACTTTTCCGGCTCGGCGTTCAGGGAGCTGTTCATGGATTACCGGAAGCTGCCGGCGGGGACGTATGAGTACTGCGTGGAAGTGACGCCTACCTCGCCGGGCGGTGAGACCATTGCCGGCAGTGGCGACGCGGAATGCATCTTCGGGAAACTGGACGACCTATTCCTGATCAACCTGGTAGCGCCGGAAAATAACGCAAAGCTGCACGAGAACTTCCCGGTGTTTACGTGGATGGTGAACTACCCGTTTGCCTCGGCGCTGACGTACCGGCTGCGGGTGGCGGAAGTGAAGGAAGGGCAGAACAACACGGCGGCTATAAACCGGAACAACCCGGTTTATCAGGAAACACATATCCAGCCTACGACTTTGGCTTACCCTGTGTACGGAAAGGAGCTGGAAAAGTTTGTGCCTTATGCGTGGACGGTGGATGCGTATTACAAAGGGCTTTTGCTGGGCGGGGCTGAGCCGTGGCGGTTTACTATTATTGATGATAGCTTGATGACAGGTATACCTAAAGAGACATCATTTCTTGATCTAGGTCGTGAAAAAGGGCGAAATCAGGTTTATGCAATAGGAAGCTTGAAATTAAAATTTGTTTTATCAGAATTGAAAGCCGATACGCTCAAATTGGTACTTAAGTCTAATAATAATATTATATCTCTGAAAAACTCCGAGCTGCCTGCAATTCATGGTGACAATAGATATCAAATAGATTTTTCACAAACACCACGTTTAAAACATTTGCAGACATATGAACTAACCATTACAGGTACTGGTTCAATATTCAAAGTTGTTTTTCAATACATAAATCCGGATTTTTTATAATGAATAAGAATTACACAATTATGATTGTCCTATTGATAATAATATTATTAAATGGATTTCTTCTCTATAAAATAGACAAGAAAGTTAATGATATAGTTATAATAGATGTAATCAGAGTATTCAATGAATTTAAAATGAAAAAAGAACTTGAATCCAAAGTACAAGTTAAACTCGATGCTTATACTTCAAAGATGGATAGCGTAAAGGCATTAGTAGAATATGCTCAATCACATAACGACAGTCTTCGACTAAAAATTATTACTAATTATTCATACCTGCTTCAACAGGAAGCACAAGACGTATATGCTACTTCAAATAGGAATATTAATGAACAAGTATGGAAGCGATTAAATCCAATGATTGATAGTTATGGCGAAAAAAATAAATGCAGGGCTATAATCGGGGCGAATGGAATGGGAACAGTGCTATACAAAGACAAATATATTGACCATACAGAAGATGTCATTAAATATATAAACATTAAGTATGAAGAAGGTAATTAGAAACATGTTTGTGCTAATTGCACTAAGTCTTTTCTCATGTTCGGGTAGGACATCCCTTAATGTGAAAAACTATCTTAGATATATTGAAGACCCTAAGAATGGGCTAAATAAAGTTGTTAAAACAAATATGTTAGAATACAATATTCAATATAAACCTTCAGAATACATCGCTATAAAAGAACGGAAAGATAAAGATCAATCGTTTAACATTAGAACAAATGAGCTACGAAATACCGTCTGGTTTAATGTAAAGATTACATGAAAAGATCAGACTGATCCATTAAGATCAAATGTAGGCATGGAAGAATACAATAGAAGAATTGAATACTTTATCTCAGATGCATCAAATAATTTTAAATTACTGTATAACAATAAGGAAGAAATGAAAACTGCTGGCTATTATTTTGAAAATAATTATGGTATTTCCCCCTATGTTGTTATTGTTTTAGGATTTTTCATTCCGGAAAATTACCCATCCAAAAACCTTCAACTTATTTATGATGATGTTTTATTCAGTAATGGTATCATAAAAGTAACGATAGATCAATCTGATATAGCTGCTATCCCTAATCTACAATTCTTATAATGATGAACAAACACATTAAAAAATCTTCCTGTCAGTTTGTTGCTACTGTGTTACTACTAACGCTGGCTGCGGAGCTTATTTTACCTGCTACCAGCTATGCGCTGACAACAGGGCCATCACAACCTGAAATGCAGAGCTTTGAGCCCGTAGGTACTACTGATATGGTAGACATGGCATCCGGTGATTTTAACTACAATATTCCATTACTGGATGTTGAGGGCTATCCAGTTAATATTGCCTATCACAGTGGAGTAAATATGGAACAAGAGGCAAGTTGGGTAGGCCTGGGATGGAATATAAATCCTGGAAATGTTAACCATGTGGTTCGCGGTATTCCAGATGACTTTAATGGAGATGAAATAAAGAAAACTGTAGATATTAAAGAAGAGCGTGCCTGTAAGTTCAGTATGCTTACAGGAGCTGAATTTGCGGGGATTGATATGGGACCCGTAATGGGCAAGGCTTCACAAAATTTCAGTATGGGCATCAATTATAGCAATTATAATGGATTAAGTGCATTTTTCGGATCTTCCCAAAGCCTGGCGGTAGTTGGAAGATGGATAACTGCAGGTGCAAATATTGGCGCAACAGTTAATACTGCAGATGGGGCTGAATTTGACTATTCTCTGGATGCCAGTACAAGCATAGTACGTGGGGCTGCGTTCGGTGCTTCGATTAACGGAGCCATAAGTACAAAACAAGGCGTTGAATACACCTCCTTTGGTGCCAGTGCTGCATTCCCCAAAGGCGTAAGCGTTCATAGTTCCATGACAAATATTCCTATTGGATTAAAAAACTATGTGCCTGTAGTTACTAATGCGAGTACTATGACCGGCACTTCGGGTCAACTTAAAATAGGTGGCGAAATTTATATGATATATCCGTACTGGGGTGGTTCCTTTAATGGCTCCAATATTAGCTTTAATTCTGATGGCACAAAGAACGCCTACGGTTATTTTAATCTTGGCAATGCAGGCTCGGAAGATATTGTAGACTTTACAAGAGATAAAGATGGACGGGTACACAGAAAAACAAAATACTTGCCTATGGGTAATATGACCTACGACATTTATTCAATTTCAGGACAAGGAACAGGTGGAAATTTCCGTGGTTTCAGAAATGACGTGGGTACCGTTTATGATCCGCTGATAAAAAGCGACGTAAATACTAACTCAAGCCATCTGCTTGAACTTGGCTTTGGAAATATATTTGAAATAGGTTTTGACATCAAGCATTCATTCTCGAACACTAAATCCGGCCCATGGGATGCAAATAAGAAAATGTTCTGTAATGCGAAGCCGAATAGCCTTTTTGAGCCCTATTACCTAAAACAGGCAGGCGAATTGACACAACAAAATGAGGATTTACAGAAAGATATTTTATTGAAAAAGCCCCTTACCTATACAGAAGCCAATACCCTTATTAAAAAAGAGCAAACGATCAGTGAGAAGCGCACACCCAGAGCAAATCTAGCTTACTTTCTTAATGCTGAAGATGCCTCACTTAAACAAGTAAGCACACTTCCTGAATTATTAAATTATGATTTTGACGGATTTAAGACTGCTGGTAGTATTCCAACTCCAATATCAAGATTCAGCACAGATGCAAATGCAGTTCGCAGAAAAAATCAGGCATCTGAATTCAATCAGATTTTACCCGATGGAAGACGCTATATATACGGGTTGCCGGTTATGAATAATTATACGAAAGAGTATGAATTTTCCTGCGAGCCTAACCCTGGTAACCCTGCCACAGTACAGTATAGTTCAATAGAGCCACAGGCATATGATAATACTAGCACTGATGCTACACAAAGATATAAATCTTATACTGTAACGCCTTCCTATGCTCATTCTTATATGTTAACCTCTGTCCTTTCGTCTGATTATACTGATCTGACAGGCAATGGCATTTCTGATGATGATTTGGGCAACTACACTAAATTTAATTACAGAAAGCGGGAAGATTATAACTGGCGTGCACCTTATAAAGCAAAAACGGCCAATTACAACAAAGGGGTAAAATCCAATTGCAACGATGATAAGGCAGGCTTCACTCTAGGATCACGTGAACAATGGCTGTTACATTCTATAGAATCACGAAACAATGTTGCAGAATTTTTTACTTCCAAGCGGTCCGATGCCAGAGCCTCTGATGATGGCTTGTTTGGGGGTAACCGCGCAAGTAGCTATAAACTGGACAGTATCGTTCTATACAATAGGAAAGAGCGATTTAAAAATCCATTGACAGCAATACCAATTAAGAAAGTTGTTTTTAGTTACGACTATTCTTTATGTCAGAACATACCTAATTCTGATGTAAATAAAGGCAAACTTACATTAAAAGCTATATATATTAAGTATGGCAATTCTGACATCGGTTATCTTAGCCCGTATCAATTCACGTATAGCGCATCTGGAGGAGGTGTGAGTCAAAATCCAACTTACGACCTTGAAGCAAAAGATTGTTGGGGAAATTATAAGCCGGCAAACAGTAATGCCGATAATGCAAAAAACTTAAAATTGGACATGGGAAATAATGAATACCCGTACGTCAATCAGAATGATCCGGATAATGATGAGTATGCAAAGGCCTGGAACCTAAAGGAGATAAAATTGCCTTCCGGCGGGTCTATAAAGGTGCAGTATGAATCTGATGATTATGGGTATGTACAGGATAAACATGCTATGGAAATGTTTAAAATTGAAGGGGTTGGTCCAACTTCAAACTTCATCGCAAATAATTCACTCTACCAAGATTTCAATGACCCCTATTTGTATCTATATTTTCAAAGAAAGCAAAACAAAGAAAACGGCACTACAATCCTTAAAGATTATCTGGATGATCAGAAAATTATACAATACAATTTTGAGGTAAATATAAACCCCGGAAGCATGGTAAGCTGTACAAATACGCCGTTAACTGAAAATATCAAGGGATATGCAGAAGTTGTAGAAGGCGGGATCTGTGATAATGCTAACTATGGATATATAAAGATTGCCCCTAAAACAAATAACAATTTCGCGGGCTTAGACAAAATAACCAACGGGGCTCAAGTCAACCCTATTTCATTGGCTACAATAAATTTTGCGCGATATTATAATAATAAGGCATTAAACCCCGAGGGGGAACTGTCAAACATTGGCATGGCAGAAGTGATAACTAAGTTAATCAGTTCTTTTAGCTCGTTCAAAAATTTCTTTGAAAACCCAATAAAGTCTTACCTAAAAAAACAGTTGGCCAAAAATTTTAACATTAATCGTTCCTATATCAGATTAGTCTCTCAGGGTTTAAAGAAAAAAGGCGGCGGGCATCGGGTTAAGAAGTTAGAATTCTTTGATACTTGGGAAGGGAGCGGTACTGCTAACTACGGTTCAAATTACGACTATAAGATGCAGGATCCTGAAACCGGAAAAACGATCAGCAGCGGGGTGGCATCTTATGAGCCGGTTATGGGAGGAGATGAAAATCCGTGCCGAACGCTCCTGAACATGGATAAATCCGGTAATAGCTCCAAATTTCCGCCTGTAGATCCTATTGAGTTGCTGCAGGAAGCACCATTAGGTGAATCATTGTATCCTTCGCCTACAGTGGTGTATAGCAAAGTTACCGTATCAAGCATTCATAAGACGGAAGGTGAATCTTCTCAAATGATACAGGAATACGAATATTATACAGCAAAAGATTTTCCGATTCGGGTTGACTTGAATGATCTGAACCCTTTAGAGGATCGTAAGCCCAAAATATGGGACCTATATCATACTAAAGATATATACCGTGTTGCCCAAGGTTATGCATTGTATATGAATGATATGCATGGTAAAGCAAAGAAACAAAGCTTATGGGTTGATAAAAGCGGCACTACTGTTGGTGGCAATCGGGAGCTGGTTTCTTATACAAAATATGAGTATTTTACAAATCCCGACCAAACGTTAAATAATAATATCCCTTGTCTTGAATTTACTACAGATGGGGTAGCGCCTAAAAGAGTAGATAAACTTTTGGGTGAGGAAACAGATATAACATTAGACAGCAGGGAAAAAGAAGATGAAACCTATAATATTACAGGTTCGTTTAACAGCAATGCGTTTCTCGCGCCACCATTATCAATTTATATACCTACTGGCTTTCCAGGCTTTAAAAAAGAGACAAATATATTTAGCTCCCTTGTTAACACCAAGGTAGTTCAAAAATACGGAGTTATAAAGGCCGTGGAAAACTATAAAAAAGGCGCGTTGGTAAGAGCTGAAAATATTGCCTTTGATCCCAAAACCGGACAAGCTTTAGTAACCAAAATTAATACAGAACATAATGATAATGAATACACAATAAAATACCCTGCATACTGGGCTTACAGGTGCATGGGTGCCGCATATGAAAATATATTGTATGAAGAAGATGCCTCTGGTGCCTATATCATGGGCGGAAAGATGTACTTGAAAACAAATAATCTTGACAAATATAATATTGGGGATGAGGTACTACTTGACGGAACAGATTTTTGCTCAGAGCAGGGATCGTCAAATAAACCCGGAAAAGATACGAAATACAAATTGTGGGTAACGGCTAAGGAAATACCAGACGGTGCGCCGATGGAAAACTGTGCCAGCGGATGCGATGTAACAGATAATAGCAGGCTTATATATTATGTTCAGGAATGGACAAACAGTACAGCTATACCTGCTATAAAATGCCTTACACTACAGCAGGTAAAACAGGAACTTGCTGATTTTACGCATAATCCAGTGTTTAACGCCATAAATGCACCCATAGAGAAGATAGAATTGGTTGCTGGAATTCCTGGCCAATACGCAAATGGGATGGTATCAACTCTTTCATGTGAAGATGGGAGGTTGGGCTGCACTGCAAGTGCAGGCCAAAGCGTATATGTAAATTATATCAAAAAAATATACACCGCAAAAACACATAAAAATTTCAATTCTTCTCCAAGAATGTTTACTTCAGCAAAATATCATGAAGTCCATTATGACATTGCGTATATCAGAGATATGTGTAGCCATGATAAAAATAATTATACTAATGATCTTAACCAAATGCTAAATGAATATAAAAATGGAACACGAGTATGTCCGTGGATTGATGCAGTGGCGGGTGTTAAAGTTACACTGAAAATTTCGGCTGATATAAATAGTGCTTCTATACTTGGTAATAACTGGGATAAGTTTTATGTTCCTGTCGTGCCATCTGGCAATCCTCCAAACAATATAAAAAAAGTAGAAGTACAAAGGAATCTGGCCCGTGGTTGTGGCGTAGATAGACAATCTTATAGCATGTTTGGCAATATTTCTAAGGCTACATCTACTACAGTCAACAGGCAAAAAGCAGATAAGTATTTAGTACTGGCACCCTATAAAAAGCAAGCTGTGGCTATAAATGATCAGAGCTACACCTGGCCTACGAATGATCTGATTAACAAAGGAAAAATAAAAGTCATTCGCTCTGGTAAACGCAATCAACTGCAGGATAATGCACAGGAAATTAGTACAGTTAATAATCCTATACCTGGTATTAACTCTATGCTGCCTACGGTGTACGATGGGGTAATCAGTGCAAAAGGAAGATCATATACTGATGCGGCAGCCATACCTGAAAATTTTGATAATACTACTACAGAAGTATTTAACAAATTCGTCGTAGGCCAAAAAGGCAATTATAGAGTGCTTTCCGAATACCTGCCCCACGCTGCCCGTGAATATTATGCCGGCTCTATACAGTCCGATGAAAAGAAGGGGCTGTTCAACAGCTTATCCATGCTGTGGCTATTCCCGGGCGGACCAAGTAATGATGAATTTTATAAGCACTTGAAAATTTCGGGCACCAGTAATAGATGGCAAGTAGCCAGTACTGTCATCGCATATTCGCCCTGGGGCGCAGATCTTGAAGTTGAAGATGCGGTAAAGAACAGACATTCTAATATCATGGGCTACTCAAACAGAATGCTTACCGCTACCGTAAACAATTGCGCATATAACAACGCTATAAGTGAGAATTTTGAAGACTTTGCGGAAGTACCAAAGCCAAACCCTGCTACGCCGGGCCTGCCCCCTTACTTCTTTTATCAGAACGATATCAGGAAAACAATCAGCGGCCAGATAGATGCTAATACGCTTTTGGGCACCGGCATGAGCATAATAAAAACGGTAGCCCATACAGGTACTCAGGCCTTACAGATCGCAAACGCCGGAACGACATTCCAGATACCTGTGGGTGGTATAAATGCCGGTGCACTAAAAACATTCTATTTCCGCCCGGGCACTAAATATATAATCGACTTCTGGCAAAAATCAGAGGCAACCGCCGTAACCGGGCTGCGCCTGAATGTGGGTAATATCAACTGTATACCAGTGGCAAAAACACCCTCTATCGATGGTTGGGTGCTTTATGAAGGAGAGATAACCATTCCTGCTTCCCTGCAAGGGCAACTACTCAATCTGAATTGTATGACGGGGGGGGTAGTATTGGATGACTTTAGAATATTGCCGGTAACAGCTAATATGAAGAGTTATGTATATAATGCGGCTAATAGGCGCCTTGTAGCGATGCTTGATGAAAATCACATGGCTACCCTTATGGAATACAGTAATGAAGGAAAACTGGTAAGGGTTAAAAAAGAAACGGAAAAAGGTATCCTTACCATTAAAGAATCCAGAGAATCCTTGAAAAATACATATCCCACCGGTGGCGGGGTCATCACTCCACCCGATTCTCCTTATTAAAGAATGAAAAACTTTATTATTTTATTACTCTTGCTGCTATCACTGCAGGCAAGAGGCGGAAGGTTGGAAAATGAATATATCAAATCTTTTCAGGTTTTTATGAAAGCCTGCTCCATGCACTATACTATAGGCTGTACATATCCGGATGGATCTACATCAAAAATCAGTGGAATGGTAGTGAATGAAGGGAAAAATTTTTATGATTCTAGCAACCTAAGAATGGTATTATGCGACAAATCATGGTACCTGAACATTGACCATAGCTCAAAAACAGCCTCTATACTCAATTTAGGTACACTGTCGCAGAAAGCGCTCGATAAGATCAACAATAACAAAACCTATTTTCTTAGCGAGGAGGACATAAACAAAAAAATGACCACTTCGGTCCTGCGTGAAACACACGAGCAGATAGTGCTTAAATTCAGGTTTAAAGAGACGAAGATGATTAATGAGTTAAATATAACATTTAACAAGGCTACCAAAAAGCCGATTAGCTATAACCTAACATTCAATTATCCTGCAGGCTATTCTGATAATGTGAGCAATTTTATAAAAATGGATATTGTTTGCTTTGATATGTCAGACCAAATATCAGCAACAATATTTGATCATACCCGGCTTATAGTACCAAATGGCAAGACTGCAAAATTAAAAAAATTTTTAAACTATGAAACCTTTTTCTATAATGTGTCGGGTAAATAAGGTTAACCTCATTAAGAATATCCTTTCTTTATGCATAGTTGTATGTCTGTTACCTGCATGGAAAGGAGATATATACGCGCAGACATATGAGTTCAAACATACAGAATACACACACCCTGTAATTCAAGCTTCTTCTATTGTTGTGCCGGGCGGTAATGCACAAAATCATTTTACTGCCATAAGCAGTACACTGTGGACTAAACTATTCTCCGGCAATTCTAATAATAGCATCAACCATCTTAAAATTAAGGAGATGCGCTCTTTTGTAAAATTTCAAATCAATCATGATGAAGCTCTCCCGAAAGTATACCCTTCTTACACCTACCGCCTTTACTATAAGATTAAAGGATACACCGAGCCGGGCAATGATTTGGTATCCGAGATACAGTACGATACTTTAACCATAAGCTATAATCCGGATTCGATCAATGCATACCAGGATATACACATGAAAACATATTACGGATATTACAAAATAGAGGTCGATGTAATTGATGTTTATGATTTTACATGTCTCTACCAGGTGAACCCATGCGCAACACCGCCCGTGGGCTTCCTGACGTCAGCAACATCTTATGCTTTAATGCAGAAAAACTGGAATCTGGAAATCGGCCTTGAAGACCAGAAATACGATAAAGATCTGAAAAATGGACTCGGCTGGAAATCGGCTGTTGGTTCGGCAGCTACCTTGAACGTTAGCAAAGATTTACCCAGCAGTACTGGTAATATACTGAAAGTTAAATGGAACGTTGTTACAGGAGAGGAACCCTCACCTGCAATGTATGAATTAGAATGGACATATGTGGATAACTACAAAGTTTCGTTTGCGTCCACAGCTTATAACATTAGCAAGCCTACATTCGCCACACTTGCCCCTAATGAAGTTAGATATAATTTCATAAATAATGCTACGCGGATTATTACGAACAAATCCGAGTATAACATTCCGCTTATATACAAGCAGGGATTTCTTGTCTATCGTGTAAGGATTTTGAGGCCGGATGAAAATCAATATAAAAATACCATTTATGGGCCGTGGTCCCTGAGTAATGATCAGGGTTTGGTAAGCAGCGTAAACAGTAATTACCTGTATGAAATAGGTGGCGGGTATGTACACATGAGTGACCTGTTCAACTGGAATTATCAATCTACGTTTGCTGAAGAAGGAAAGAACAAGCATGTGATAAGCTATTTTGACGGATTGCTGAAAAACCGGCAAACGGTAACGCAATTCAGCTCACTGCCTGAGCAGCAAATAGTACTGCAGCAATATTATAATTACGAAGGCAGAGTAGGGCTGCAAACCTTGCCAGTTCCTTTACCTACTACGCGCTTCGGGTTCGTTAACTATTTTGCCTGGAATTCATCCTATGCTCCTTACACGGCAGCAGATTTTGATGCCAGACAGTTTAGCCCCTTACTACCTCTTGCCGGCAATAGCAGCGCTAACAATTATTATTCTGCCAACAATTATTTTTATATAAATGATCCTGCCTTTAAATTCCTGAAATCATTGCCTGATGCAGAAGGATATCCCTTAATCCACACGAAACTTACGCCTGATGATGGCCGGGTGGCGATACAGGGTGGTGCCGGGAGCGAACTGCAAATAGGTAAAGGACATGAAACTAAAAACTATTACATGTCCCCTGAACAGTTAGAGTTGAATAAATATTTTGGCTTTAATAGCGGCAAATCAGTTTTTTATGAAAAAACAGTAACAAGCGATCCTAATAAACAGATGTCCTTCAGCGTGAATAATAACGAAGGCAAAGTTATCATGACGGGTCTTATGGGCTACCCTGATAACTATAATAACTCACCATTGCTGTTCCCTATCCAGAACCCAACA
This sequence comes from Chitinophagaceae bacterium, assembly GCA_965246905.1. Classification (GTDB taxonomy): domain Bacteria; phylum Bacteroidota; class Bacteroidia; order Chitinophagales; family Chitinophagaceae; genus UBA1952. The sequence continues at coordinate 184,392 of CBDFFZ010000002.1, read as the reverse complement.
GTCCCTGCTCTTGCCAGCATTCCTAAAGTAAATCTGCTTACAGGCATGAAACCGGAATGGACAGGACATTCGAGAATTTATAACAAAGCCTATTTTCAGGAAATTTCCGGCTCAACTAATTTTGATTTATCGCTATCACTATCCAATTTTTCCCCATGCGCAGGCTCCAACCTGAGTATTCCGTTAAGCTACTCACTCAATCTTTATAATGAATTCGGGCAAAGTACGAGCCTTGTGAATAGTAGTATAGGTAGTATATATGCGGGTGCGGGAACTTCACCCTGTACAGTAGCAACCGGAACCCTGGTAGCTGGCAACCTCGTTATTGGTAAAGAGACGATTGACTACAAGGTAACTTATAACCCTGCCGATGTTGATGCAGCAGTAAAAATGCTGCTTTATCCAGTGGACCCAAATCCTGTCCCGTTTAATTATGTTAGTCCTTATCCATCCTGCCTGAAAACAAAGCAGAGCTTCATTAATGCCGCTACAGATAATATCAATCTGAATTGTGAAGATGAAGGAACTCAAAGCAAGTGTGTAGAATATGAACAACTGCTGATGAATGAGCTCTTCCCAATGAGCCGATATGGTAAATACAAAGAAATGCAGATACGAGATGGCTATTACATTGTCGGTGAAAATAAAGGGTTGTTTGCAATGGTCGGCTGGGATGAGACAATCAGCAGCACTTATCCTTATCAGGCATCAACCCCGATGGATGCTTACACTGCTTATAGTCAGCCCATTATACCCTTGCATACGCCTGTTTATCAGGGCAGGCCAATATACAGATATCAGGTATTCCTAAGGCGCTATGGCAATACGCAGGTGCCAAATATGGGAGGGTTGACAACCTACGATCTTGCGGATATGGATGTACGTGATTTTATTGAGCATTTCAATAATGATATCGCACGAGCATTGCTGGAGCTACATCCGGAATATTGCGATTTTAAACGCATGTACTGCGATCAGTCGGGGCTTGAGAGCAGGCTTAGAGGTATTAAAACTTACGATGAAGCCGTAAGCCTAGGCTTAAATACTTTAAACGCCATAGCTCTGGCAGATAATACCCTTAATAGTGCAATCGGTGGTAATACCAGTACGCCGGCTAATGATCTTATCAATCAAAAAGTTTTTTATCCGTCCTCCAACTCATGGGTAAGCAAGAGGATTGATCAGGTAGTATTCAAGCGCATTGTCTGTGACCCTGATGGCAATGGCTCAAATAATTGCTCTAACCAGATAGATCTGCTGTCCGTTACCGATCTGAATAACAGGATCGCAGGCAGCCTGACTTTCATCCGCGACCGGTTCATCACTGAGCTGATACAGCAGTATATTGGCAATAGGCAAACCCGTATGGCACACTACCCAACGAAAGCCGGACAAGGTCTGGCATATACGTGCCAGGCCAGAATATTAAAAATGGAGTTGGATCCGACAGGCCCTAAACTGATCAAAAACTTTTACAGCGGCGATAATGACGATCAGATCAATACGGACCCAACTAACGGATTCCCAATGAATGGGGAGCAGACGACCACACTAAGCGCAAACTATGGCATTAATAATGCCACGGCTATTCCGCTTAACTACATTGCATATAATAACCACGAAAGCCAGACGTATGGCAGCTATGCAGACGCAATTGTCAATAATCTTAAAAACTGTATTACAACCAGTAATGGGACGGTAAACTTTACAGCCCTACGTACTGCCATACTCAATAGCATGGCTTCGAGCCCGGGTAATCTCTGGAAAGGCAATCTTACGCCAGGCATTCTGGGAAACATTCTCACAACCTTTAATATACAGATAGATGACCTATGCAATCCGTACCTTATTGATTACTTACCACATTACGGCCCGGCAAATAAATGCCGGGACGAACAGTTCTTTACAGATCTGAATGCAATTCTCACATCTTCCGGCATCAGGACAAATATGATAGACGCTGTTAGATACAATACTATAAAATATGGATCATTTACAGTTAATCCGCTGAGCAATACTTTTGCGCTACAATTAGGTAAAGCATTTTATACATCAAATACTCCTGCAAGCTTTTCCCTGAACTATAAAATAGTTTATAATTCTGACCATACGCTCTGTTGTTATATATATACAGGCTCAGCAGCAAATGATGGCTCATCGGTAAAGATTTACCTCTATCATGTAAACCATGACCCTATCAAGGCAACTTACAATACCTATAACGAGAGCGGGGGAATAACAGGTACACTCAATACAAATCTTGGCAATATTCTATGTGATGGTAGTGGAGGTAATTCTACTCCAACAAGTACATACGTTACAGCCAATGTTAGCGGCGGTAGCGTATCTCAGGATTTGGTTGGCATACTTTCCGGCATTCCAGAAGACAACAATGAGCTAAGCACATGCCTGTCCTGCCAGGAACTGAAGACAGCCTACGCCGATTTTGAAACCCAGATAAGCAGCCCTGCCAGCCCGATAAAGATCATGGGCCCCGGCCATCCTTTATTTGAAGATGCGCTAAGAAGCTTCCTCAACTTTCGTTTCCGCAAACAACACGCTACACAAAAATATATCGACTTTATAGAGGGCTGCAACCTTTCAGACCAGTACCGCCTCAACGCATACTATGCCTACCTGCATGCCAGCACTGGCGTAGGCAATTCGCCTTCCCTGCCTGCAACCGATGCCGTAGACAATTATCTTAAAGGAATCAACCCTAACTACCGGCATTTCTATTACTTCGTTCCCGGTAACTACCCGATAAGTACTAATATAACCGCCAGCCACCTGTACGCAGATTTCACAGGTTTCCCTAAAGACCAGCTCAGAAGTATCAAAAACGGGCTCCAGGCTTTAAGCCTTCCTTCTAACACGCTGATAATTAATGACCTGGAAGGTGGCGGCAGCAATACCAATGTGCTGGGCGACCTTTTTGTGCATTATATTGACGGAGCTGCAACCTACTACACATCCACGCTCAATACAGGTGCTATAGCCCCGGCAAATATGAACTGGTATCCCGACCTGTGTGGGATTAACACCTGCCCCGGTAGCAACAACGTTACTATGACAGAGCAGCTTATTTATGTGAAAGACAACGGACAGCAATTCCCCTTCCGCCAATTCCATTTCGATCTGGTAAATACCAGCTTAAGCAATAGCAGCCTCTCCTCACTGGTCTATAAGTTTAATAAATACATAATGCCCGATCCTTCCCGCGGCTATGTGAAATTTAATAAATATACCAGTACCATCAATACAGATAACCTTGACGTTACTAAAAAAGAGTATCTTAACTACGTATATACCCAAAGTTTCACCCCAGGCACACTGGAGGCTTCCCGAAACAACCTCCTGCCTGTCCAGCTCAAAAACAACATTCAGTCCGGTAACGGGTATGCGGTGAATTATCAGAACTATCCCTATGTATCATATTTCAACGCCAACCGTGGCGGGCTGTCGGGCGACCTGTACGTGCAAAAGTCCAATACGGGCAGCGCAGGGCTGGCTGATGTCTCCAACATTATCGCCCAGGTTAAAAACTCTACTGGTTATCATTTCCCTTCATCTGCGGGCCCTTTAACCAGCGGCAGCGAGCAGGTTGCAGTAAGTACCCTTTACGGCAATAAGCTGTGGTATCACATGATTAACCCCGCCACCCGGCTGCACCGCAACTTCTGGATAGATATGCCTGCCTCGCTGCGGCGGACTGATTTCCGCGATTTCGGGCTCCTCAGCATAGAGATAGCCCCTGCTGCAGAGACAGTGCGCAAATTCAAAGTGCGCATGCAGAAGCCGGGCGGCCCGGTAATGGAAGCCTATGGCAAGGCGGATTTTAACCTCACTAACCAGCCCGTATCGCTTTACGAGCATGTGATGCTCTGCGATAACGATGATGCTGTAGTTGATACCGGCATTACCTGCTACGAATTGCAGCTTGCAGATGCCTACAAAAATGCAGAAGGCAGTTTCGCAAAGTATCTCGATGACACACGGATCGATTTTACCGCCCGCTTCAACCAGCATATTCGGACAAATATTACCGACAAGCTGGAGATGCAGACCCCGCAATCCAAATACATTGTAACGCTCTACGGATACGACCGTGCCGGTAACCTGATGTACACTGTGCCGCCGGAAGGGGTACAGCCGATTGCAGATGCCAAGACCAGCCTGGTGAATGACTATATTGAAAATCCGGTCTCATTTACCCGATATACGGGCCAGCACTATGGTGAGCTGCCCGATATTACCCCCAACCATAAAAAAGTAACGGACTACTATTACAACTCACTCAACCAGCTAACAAAGGAAAGCTCCCCGGATGGAGGCAGTACACAGCATTATTATGATAAGGCCGGGCGGGAGCTCTTTTCCCAAACGGCGAAACAGGCGGTGGAAAACAAGTTTTCCTACTCGCTCTTTGATGAGCAAAGCCGGCCGGTTGAAACCGGGCAGATTACAGGATACGCTTCCATAAAGCAGTATGCAAGCGATATGCTTGAAAATAAGTTCATCTATGATTATGCTGCAATAGCAGGTACGATCATGAGCAACTCGCGGGACGAGGTGATCCATACATTCTACGATGCCGCCCCTATAGCCCTGGCTGTGCAAAACGGCATGTCCAAGCAGGAAAATCTGAGAGGGCGTGTAGCTACAGTTGCCAGGTATAGCAGGTTGTATGGCAATGCCGTAGGAAACACGGCCTTCACACTTGCTCTGCATTACAGTTATGATTTGAGCGGCAATGTGCAGACGATGACCTACGATATGCCTATGCTTGCAGATATAAAGCAGCAGTACAAACGCATCGATTATGATTATGACCTGTATAGCGGCAAAGTGACCTTAGTGAGCTACAACCGCAGCTTTGCCGATCAGTTTTACCAGCGCTATTCATACGATGACGATAACAGGATCACGCTTACCGAGACCAGCAAGGACGGAATCCTGTGGGATAAGGATGCTGAGTATAAATATTACCCCCACGGCCCACTGGCACGCACGTCCCTGGGCGCGCTGCAGGTGCAGGGCATAGACTTTGCCTACACCCTGCAGGGCTGGCTTAAATCTACCAACGGCGATTCACCCGATCCGGTTAAGGATCCGGGTGGCGACAATACCGCAAACAGCGCTTATCAGAAAGATCTGGTGAAGAGTACGCTTTACTACTTTAAAAATGACTACAAGCCTATTGACGGCCGCGACTACAGCAATGCGGCAGGAAGCAGCATGGCTACCATCCCCGACCTCGATCAGCCGGGCGCAGCAGCACCGCAATCCCTTTACAACGGAAACATCGCCGCTGCCATGGTCATCCCCGGCTACTTCCCCTCAATTTATACCAATTATAAATACGACCAGCTCAACCGCATCCGCTCAGCCACTTACAAACTGCCGGATTATACGGCCACTACTGCTGCCGGTATCCTTAAATCCTTCTCAGACCCCATATTCAACGGGCAGGCAACGCAGAATGCCGGACAGGCAGGCTCTGCCACTACGCCGGATGATATCTATCGCTCCGACTACTCGTATGATATGGATGGCAACCTGACGGCCCTGAAGCGATACGGCCTCAAGGCAGCGCCCAGTGCGCCCGGCCACAACAATGGCCAGGCCTACCTTATGGACGACCTGGAATATAAATACGCACCCAACCAGCTCAACAACCGCCTTACGGATTATACAGACGCGGCCAACCACAGCTCCGGCTTTACCAACGATCTGAAATACTATACCGGCACATCGCCGGTAAGGCTTGATTATGACGCCTCTGGCAACCTGAAGACCGATCTGAGCAATAACCTGGATAACATCACCTGGAATCCTTATGGCAAGGCCTCTGCCATAAAGTTCAGCAATGCCAAAACCCTATCCTTTCTCTATGACCCGATGGGCAACCGCTTCAGCAAATCCATGATCAACGATCCGGATTTCCAGCACAGCAATGAGTATTATATCCGCGATGCATCGGGCAATATACTGGCTGTGTACCGGCAGTTGCAGCAATACAAGCAGCAGCCCCTTACCCCACACCTGTCTAATGCCATTGTAAGCAGTGGCACCATGGATACGGACCTGCCGGTAGCCCTCAGCGGCGATAAGGCTTTCAGCGGGGCACTCGTGGATGCAATCGTAGATGACGGCACCGACCCTGTATTTATAGAAAGCCAGCTGGGTGCCAGGCTACCGGGCTATTACCTGACCCATAGCCCCGCCGTCAAAGCGGCCCTGCTGGCCGGCGGCGAAAGCCTGCCGGGCAATATACTGAAGGCGGCCCAGGAGAAGATCTATACGGCACTTGGGCATAGCTTCCACGCAGACTTTTTCACCCCCCTGTTTGCCGATACGAACCAGGCCGTGCGCCGTTCGCACATCGGCCTGCTGGCAGCGGATACGGCGGATATGCACCGTATGCTGCTCGAAGCAGGCTCGCCCGTGGCTACCGATGACCCGGAAGCTTTTGCGGAAGTTATGGATGATGTCTTCGGCGGCATGAGCAATGACAGCATCATGGCGGTTCTTGACCGCACTATGGACAGCAGCCGGCGCTCGGGGGCCGCAATGCGCCTGCTGCAGCAAGACTACAGCGACATAAGTGCCGAAGGATGGGCTTATGGCAGCATGCATAACTATCTTATATCTGCTATCTTGCCGGAATTAGACGACACGGACCTGGCTGCCTATTGCGACCAGTTGTACCAGGAAGACGGCACGTGGCGGCTGGGCTTCGATGAGCTGGTGCCGCCCAAAGAGCGGCTGACGATTATATACGAGGAAAACCCCGCTGAGTTCCTCGGTGCGCTGAAAAGCAGGCCGCATGCAGGCGAGGCGCTGGCCGAGGCAATCGATGCCACGCCTTCGCTCACGGCCTTTTCCCTGCTGGGCAGGCTTACGGCCGATGCGCCCTCCGGCGGATACCCGCAGCTCGCCTTGGAGAATGTACTGGATTATAACCGCTTCTTCCTGTCTGAGCACCATATCTACGGCAGCTCCCGCATAGGCATGAAAACCTACTGGCCGCGTGAGTACAGCTACCAGTGGGATAACACGAAGACGGCCGGGGAAAATGCCCTGGTTCTTGCCGGCTCGGAGTTCAGCTACCGCAGGCCGTGGTACAGCCGGGTGTACAACTCGCTGATCCAGGCCGGGGGCAAGGTGCCCTACGGCTATGCGAGCACCATGCCGGTGTACTCGGAGCGGGTGCTGGGCCAGAAGCGCTATGAGCTCACCAACCACCTGGGCAATGTAATGGCCGTGGTAACCGATAAAGTGACGGAGGCAAAGGCAAACCCGGCGGATGCCCTGCCGGCCACGGCAGTAAGGCGCGCCTCGCTCTATGCGGCCTATGATTATTATCCCTTCGGCATGCTCATGCCGGAGCGCTATGTGGAAGACAATACGGTACAGTGCGTGCCGATGACCCATACGCGGTATATAACGGTACCGGTGGTGCTGGATCATGTGGAGGTGATCACACCAACCACTACCTCGCCTATCCGCATCATCCCGAAAACCGGTACCCTTGCGGAATACCAGCCTCAGCAGGCCGGGGTGAGCCCGCGCAGCGGCGGTGTGCTGCTCACGCCCCGCCCCTCAGGCGGTGTGCGTGCGGCCATTGCCTTCGGCGGCCCTGCCGGGGGTGCGCGGTACGCTGCTGCGGGCCTGCGGCTGGTGGACGTGGGCGGCACGCACAGCATACGCGCGGAGCTGGTAGCCTATGATGCCGGCGGCGGGGAGGAGCAGGTATTGGCACAGGCAGAGCCGGATGAGAACGGGGACCTGAGCCTCAGCGGCACGGCAGAGCGCCCCGGTACGGTGTCGGTGCGCATCCGGGGGGGGATTGGTGCGCAAGTGCGCCTGGAGCGTGCGCTACTGGTTTCTTATCATGAAGAGGAAACCCTGGATATGACTACTGCGGCAGTAGCCGGGCGGGTAGAAGACATCGGGGGCGCGACGGTGAGCTATGAGGGGCCGGTGGCGGGGCAGAGCCCTGCAGAGAGCGGGTATGTGCTCTCGCGCACGGATCAGAAGCCCCCGGAAGGGGTGATAGCGCTTGCCGGCAGTGTACCGTCGGGTACCCTGGTACGGCTGAGGACGAAGGTGATCAGCGTAAACGATAGGGATAATCAAGGGGTGCTGGTGGAGCTGCAGCAGATGGATGTGGCGACGGGAAAACCGGTTACCTTAGCGGAGCAGGGTGTGGCGTACGGTGGTGATGTGATCCTGGAAAAGGAGGTGCAGGGCACGGGCGCTCTGTCGGTGGCCTATACGGGGGCGGCGAATGCGAAGGTGGTGATCACGGCTGTGCAGCTGGAGACGATAGACAAGGTGCAGGGCAACTATGTGGTGATGGAGTGCAATGAGGACGAGGTAGGCGGAAAGGATTACCGCTTCGGGTTCAACGGGCAGCATAAGGATAATGAGATAGCTGGAACGGGTAATCACAATACGGCTATGTTCTGGGAATATGATACACGGCTGGGTAGAAGATGGAATGTTGATCCTGTAGTCAATCCTTCTGTGAGTTTATACTCTGTGATGGAGGGAAATCCAATCCTGCGCAATGATCCTAATGGTGATTATTCCCGTGTTGGTGCCTGGATCAGAAACGCGCTATGGGGGGGCAACGGTATAGCCAGACAAAATTCAGGGAAGGATAAAGGGGAGTGGGGCGTGAGGTATGGTCAGGAAGAACTGACATCTGAAGGGAAAGGGTTTGTCAGCCATTTTCAAACTGAAGGTAGTAGACATCAGTCATACGGCGAAGCTGTTCAGGAGTATAAAAACAATGAACAGCAGTTTGACTTTGCGAAAGAGCATGGTCAGCTCAAGCAGATGGATGATGGCTGGCACAGAGAATCAGACGGGAAGAATATCAATGAGCCGATGTCGCTTCCGGATAAAGCAAATGTTTTATTAAGCAACCTTGCTATTGGAACGCTTGGTAATGCGCCACAATTACAAATAGTTAATGCCACTAAAGGGGAAATAACAGTTTTAGGTCATTATCCAGCATATACAAAACTGGCATCTAAACTAGGAGCCAGAAGATTTCAAATACCTACGAATGTTTGGAATAAGATGTCGGCAGCAGAACAATGGACAGCAAATACAAAATTCCTTGACAGAATGATTTTGAGAGGCGATAATATAAGATTGGCAACTCCGCTCAATCAAGTCAAACCAGGTAGTTTCTATCAGCAAGAACTAAACTATTTATTTGGAAAAGGTTACAATGTTAGTTCTGACGGACTTTGGTTGGTAAAATAAAGGATCATGAAGAGCAACGAAGATATATATAGCTTTTTGAAGTCAAATGGTTTTAGGATAATTGAGCAAGACACATCTGAATATTTTGGCGATTACTATGATACGTTTAAAAATGGTGATATTGAATTAAGATTTAGTAATTCTAAATCTTTTGAAACGGTTGATGTACGGAATAATGAGAAGGGAGATTGGTATGATCTAGCTTTAGTGAAAGCTTTATTGCATAATGAAGAAAAACTAAATAATGTTACTACCATTGAAGAACACAATGAATTTTTGAAGAAAGAACTTAACCGTATCAATAGCCTATTTAGTAAAAAGAATTATGCAACTACAAAAAAGAAGCTGGATGAGTTCGGAAATGAACGAGCAAAAAAAATGTTCCCAGGAAAGATAAAATAACAGAGGCCAGTTGTACGAAGGGTGTGCTAGTTGTCCCCTGTTTACACAACCAATATAGAGGCCATTCAGGCGCATAATTTGTATGGAACACACAATAACCCTGAAGCGATCATGTGCGGGGAATTAGCTCAAAAGATGGATATACCTCGGATTCACGAGATGGTGCATCTAAATATAATTTATGGGTAAATAGTAAGGGTGTATATTATGCTGGAGATTGTAGAGAATTTAATACGATAGATTTTTCTAACTTTTTATTAGGCAACATGATTAATGGTGATGGCCCTGAAAATATTGTTTTTCCTACTAATGGTAGAGTTAGTACATATTTAAAAAACTCTGGTATCGCTAATGATGCAATTGAAGCTTTTTATAAAAAAAATGCTAGTTATAATGGTGAATATTTAATAGGCTTCACTTCTGAGATGTCTGGGAATACACACAGCTTAGGCTCCGTATTAGAAAACGGATTATGGCATCCCGAAACTTTCTTAGGATCAGCAACAGTCACCGTATCAAAAACTAATGCTGAGGAGATTATGGTTGAGATATTTAATGTGACAAGCATCACATCGGGTGATCTATGGAAGCATATGCCATGGAATCACTATACAAAATCGGTGGTTAGAAATAATGATGGAAAAACAGAGAAAAATAAATATGGAAATATTAGTCAAACATTTTCATTTACGGTACCAATAGATCGTAATAGAGTAGGTAAGAAAAAATAATGGCATTAACTCACAATTCTAACCTCCACGAAAAATGCAAAATTTAGGCCCATTACTTATGCTTCTTTCAATGCCTGCTTCCTTTTTGATAGGTATGTGGTTAATATGGAAGAAAGAGCGCCCCCAATTAAAGCAGCAACAATCAGCCAAAATTCAGGAGCAGGAAAAGGGCGAAAAATTTCTTTCAGATAATAAACAGCAGCAACCGAAGTCCCTACGGCTAAAATTACATTCAACCAAAAAAGCCGTTTCGCCAAAACCCTTCCTTCCGTTTGTATTTCCTTTAGGGTATTCTGCTCTTCAAATTTTTGAGAATAACCTCCCTCAAGAATAAATATTTGACCGTCTATAGTAATGTTATAGTAAGTAACCCAAAATGTTTCAACATAATACGTTGCTTCATCGTATTCTTCTTCCTTTAAAGATTCCGCATAGCCGTCCCTAATCAATTTTGCGAAAAACAAATCTTGCCCATTGAGCGGTTTGTTATCATATTCTTTTCTTATTTCATTGGATAGATTAGTGAGACTAATTTTTTGCGGCCTTCTGTTTAGGACATTCAATATTATATCCAGTTTTTGGTAGGTATCCATTCAATAAACCTACAAAGCAGAATTGAGAAATCAATAAGTAGCATCAATCATTACAGTATTTACTATCATGCCTGTAACGTGCCCCTGAATCCGTATTAATTGTCCTCTTTTCAATCCAGTAGCATTTTCCTCTTTCACCTCACAATCTATGTACTGGAAATATTGCCCTGTAGCTAATTCAATGTGGGCTTTATCTTGAAAGTCTTTTCTTATTCGCGCTATGCGTCCGGCAACAATTATCCTTTTCCCCTTCACCAATTTATCAGCATCTACTTCATTTTGCTGATAAATAGCGTTTAAGTCAGCAGCAGATATTGTACCTATAACTGTATCTGCTGCTTTCTTTTCTTCGGCGTGTTTCTGTTCAAAATAAGCATGGTTTTCCGCTACGTCTTTTTCATTTCTTTCTATTGAAGCTCTTTTTTCTGCCCAATCATTAATGCAGGATGTACAGCCTCTAAAGCAGAAAAATGTTACAAGGCAAATAGCACCGTATTTTCTAAATGTAGGATTACTAACTATGGGTTTTAGGTGCTTCCATATTAAGGCAAGCAGTTCCCGAAGAAACTTAATGTAGTCCCTCATTCTGTGGTAGTTTAGAGTATTGAGAAATAAAAAGCGTAACTGAAATTCTCTTGCTACTCTTGGCCTACCACGGCCATCTAACACAAAAGACACAGTTACGCCGTATTGGCGTACCAGTTCCATGTACTGTGTTAGATTGCTTACTTAAAAGTGGTAGTTCAGAGTAGCAACACTATGTACTTGTACGATAAATTGTAGCTGCAATCAAAGCAACTTGAAAATCATTCTTTCTTTTCTTTAGGCATTTTAGGTGCTTTTACAATCTTCTCAACCATTTTCCCCAATGAGAAAGGTGAGTTTTGCGTATTAGAATTAGCAGGTTTAGGTTCCTGCTTCTTTTCATCTTTGCTCATGCTGCTTTAGCTATTAGCTGTTTGTATTTGATCGTGCAATTAAAACGAGATAGGGCAAAATTAAGCCTTGTTTGTTCATTCATGCAACGGGTGTTAAACCTGAAAACTGTTTCGTTTACATAAAGGTGCAAATGTTTGCGGGTAACAAAATGATAGATTCCAATGATAGAGCGCTTCAGATGCGACCATACATTTTCAATAGCATTAGAGGTATCGCCGTTTGCATTTACATATTCTTTAGCCCTGTGATCTACTACACGGTGATCGTAGCTATCATTAAGCCCGTTATAAGCCATCCATTCATCTGATACGATAATGCTTCCTTTCTTTATTATCTGCCTAATAATCGGCTGTATTGATTCTGCTTTTGTATCAGGAACCACATAGCACTTTACCTGACTTGGCATTGTAAGTAATCTTTTAGGCTTACCATCTTTTCCCTTACATAAAGTGTATTGATTAGGAACTACAGCACCAAATACAGGCGTTTTATCCTTAAAGCTCCTGCCCTGACTGTTCTTTACTTTTTTATCAGCATGGCGATTCTTATTCTTGCCACCTACAAAGGTTTCATCTACCTGTATAGTACCTTCTAATTGCTGTATTTCTTCCTCATGCCCTAATCCGAAACGGATTCTTTGCAGCATAAACCATGCTGTTTTCTGCGTTACCTTAATGTCTTTCGCTAATTGGTAAGATGATATGCCTTTCTTATGCGCGGTATTCAGGTACATGGCTATAATCCATTTCCTCAGCGGAACATTACTATCCTGAAAGATAGTTCCTACTCTAACTGTGAATTGCTTTTTACAATGGCTACACTTAAAGCGTTTACCATCTGAAAATCTGTAAACCCTGCGGCTGTTACAGTGAGCACATGTGGGCCTGCCGTTCCAGCGTTTATGTTGTATATAATCTTCGCAAATCTGCGGGGTCTTGAAATAATCAAGTAATTCTATCAGGCCGCTAAACGTATCAGGTATGGTAGCTTTCATTTCGTAAAAATGTTTCAGACTACCAAATTTGTAAAATAGATTTTGCCACTAACACTATAAGGGAATACTATTTCATAGTTTTGCCGAAGTTTCTGTTTCTGCTATTTACCCACATAAGGCTTTAGAACAAGCAACTAGTCAAAGACTATGTTTAGAAACAGGAAAAAGAAACGGCCACCGGGAGGGCAGGCCGTTTCTATAGCGCGGTCACTCGCTGAATCGATAAAAGTGGCCACAGAGTTAGTTCGCCTGATTTTGATTTTTACGGATCACTACAGATAGAACTAGAAAAGAAAAGTCCCTCGATTCACAGTCGGGGGCTTTTTGTTTGGCAAAGATAATAAATCTGTAATTAATCAAATAGATTACGCCGACTGGCCTATTATCAAACTATATTTAACTTTGCCTGCCGCGAACCTGCATCTTTGTACCTGCCTACCACGCCTTAATTTCTAATGCAGGATGATACAGTTATTTATGAGTTAGGTTAGTAAAGTAATTTAATGCCAAAATAATAATACCATGAAGTTGATTTTAGATTTTAGAAGAACATTATCAATTATAGTAAATTTCCTGACAGTTATTTGGATACTTAAAGTATGTTTATTTGATAAGAATAGCGATATGATTGGAATATATATGATAACAATTTTATTGTTTTTGTTTTTTTATAATATATATTTATACGTTTTTTATAAGATCACTTCCTTCTTTAAAAATACTTTAGTAAGAAACTCGGTTTATTTAATTTTTTTATTATTTCCATTTTTTTTACTCTACAAATTGTCAACTTGATTGCCCCTACTGGCGCTAATATGCATCCAAGCCTGCTAGTGGGGTGCTCGTGCCGCGCTAGAATGCACGAGCACTCATTTGTACGTAGGGTGCATGTGAGAGGGTTAAGCGAAGGCTGTGCGCGCTGTTCTGGGAATACGATACGCGGCTTGGCAGAAGGTGGAATTTGGACCTGTTTACACAACCAATATGGAAGCCATCCAGGCGCATAATTTGTATGGAACACACAATAACCCTGAAGCTGCGGCCAATGCAGAGAGAATACATCGTGCAGCAAGCATTTTAGGTGCTGCGCCTACAGTTGCAGCGGTTGCGCTAGTAGGCGCTGTTTATACTGCGCCAGCTTGGATGCCAGTCGCTACGGATGCTCTTGCATTAAAGCTCGAGACAAATGTAGCATCAGGTGCTTCGGATTTTTTAGCACAAGCGTATGTGAATAAAGGTAACATGAGTAAATGGAACCCGGTTAGTACTGCTGCTGCGACTTTTATTGGGAATCCTTTTATGGCAAGTGTGCCAGGTGGTTTTATGAATTTATCTTATCGTTCTTTAAAAGGCGATAAAGAAACCCCAATGTTTAATTCACCCCTTAAATTGCAGACCTGGAAAAGCATCGGACTTAACACGCTGGGTAATATGCTGGGCGATAAAGCTGGCGGTCATATTAGGGGTGGATATGGCGAACTTGGTATTCATTTGAGTAGCCAAGGCTTTGGAGAATTTCTTGGACAACAAATTGGCGACGTGCCTTCTGGTTTTATAGATGATGCAACTAATGAAAAATAAAACGAAGAAAAATTTAATACTAATTTTGCTTCTTCTTACTATATGGGTATGTGTAATACGGTATCATTGGCAAAAAGTAAGACTAAATCACAATTTGACTGTATGTTATGTTGTATCGACAGATGGTGGCGGTAGAGGAAACTGGGGGCCGGGAATAAATTACAAATATTCCCTTAACAAGACATTACGATATGGATCCGAACGACGACCTATATTTTCTTATTCAAATGCAAAGAGTTTAATAGGTCATTCGTTTCCAATGATATGGGCGCAAACTTGGTTTTGGCATGACGAAGTTATACTAATTACACCGAGGGACTTTGAATATTATGGTTACTCTTTTCCTGATAGTTTAAAATGGGTGTTGCCGCTTATGGAAAAGGAATAGGTGTAATGGAGGTGGGTATGGTGAATTGGGTATTCACCTTAGTAAACAGGGTTTTGGCGAGTTTATTGGTCAACAAATTGGTGATGCATCTTCTGGTTTTATAGATGACGCAACCAATGAACAGGAAAAACCATAAGAGGATGAAAAAGAAACCTGACTTAGGCTCATAGTTGGAATACTTTTTTGTGCACTTTATGGATTATGGGGTTACTATGAATATCGTGATTTGAAAGAAAGACATACCTTATCAGTAGGTATTATCGAAAATGTAGGTGGTGGCGGTAAAGGCAGTGCAGGTACAATAACTATTTATTATTCCTTTTTTGTTGATAGAGTGTATGAAGAATCTGATTGGACAAAAGAATTCTCACAAAACACAATTAGAAATCAATTATTAGGCAAACGATTTCCTGTACTATATAACGATAACTGGAATGGCGTTCATAGCGTTATTTTAATAACACCCAGAAATTTTGAATATTATGGCTATTCTTTTCCAGATAGTTTAAAATGGGTATTGCCTTATATCGAAAAGGATTAGATCCAGTTGTTCTATGCCTTGGTTCGTGTTCCCAGTTGTTCTTAGCCCCCTCACTGTGGGAATATGTAATTGGCGGTAATCCTCACCATTGGGATATGTAATTGCCCGCGCAGGATAGTTTATTCTGGTTCATTGACGAATGGAGCAGCATCACAACTTTCTAAATTAGCTAATGCGCCTGTAGTAGCCCCTACGAGTTCTATGTGGATCACCAATGGGAATGGATTTTTGCCTCGTGGTGTATTAAGGGTAGATAATAATGGATGGTTTAGAATTTTTAAATAGGCTGTATGAATACAATAGGCTTTACTAAAGAAAGAGATAAAAATCTTATCAATAATAGTTACATGGATGACTTGTGGTCGAAAAATAAAGTTATTATTAGTAATGATGACAAGACGAAGGTGATTGAATACCTAAAAAATTCTAATAAAATTTTCTCTAGAACATTAGCTATGTTTGATGATGAGACATATATTGGCCCATATACAATTGTTTCTGATGGGGAATGGATTTGGCCAAGTCATTTTCCTTATTTTTTAGCTAAAACAGACTCCTTAGATGAAGAGTTCTATTTTTATTTAAAAAGTAAAAAATTTAATCCTCCTTTTTTTACAAGTGAAATGCGAAAAAATGCAACTGTTTTTTTAGAAATGAAATTACTTGAATTTTAAACACAGATCAGTTGTTCATCGCTGGGTAAAATTTCATCACAATCTTATCCCAATGATGGACACCCCCCAATAGGTACAACTATCACGGCACCAAAACCTACCCCGGAACAGCTGGCGGCGTACGCGGACCAGCACAGGCTGGATAATGCATCTGTTTACACAACCAATATAGAGGCCATTCAGGCGCATAATTTGTATGGAACACACAATAACCCTGAAGCTGCGGCCAATGCTGCGAGAATCCATGATGCGGCATTGTATTTTACGGGAGGTGCTGCTGCTGCGGCGGTTCTTGCACCGGTGGCAATAGAAGCAGGCGCAGCAATTAGTGAAACTGCAGCTTATGCGGCTTTAGCAAAAGGCGGCGCACAAGCCTTTAAGTGGGCCTTTCAGCCAAATCCAACTTTGAATGTTCATGCTGCTGGGGCGGATGCAGCTTCACAGATATCAGACAAGGGTATTCAGAACTGGAATCCAGTGAGTTCATTTGCCAATGGATATTTTCAAAACCCTGGCACGCAGAGTATTCCAGGAGCGATGTTTAATCTTTCATATAATACGCTAAGCAATTCAAAAGCGCATATTTATTCTAATATATTAACTTTGCCAAAAGCCAATAATATTATGTGGAATACAATAGGAAATGTATATGGCGATAAATTGTAGATAGGATTAAGGCCAGGTATGCCGGGTAATGGTTTGGGCAGGTTTATGGGTGAATATCAAGGAAATATTTTTGGTAGCGCTGGCGAAGATTTAACTAAACCAAAAGGTACTGATAATGGTAATTGAGAAGCAAAGACTATATTTAATGTGGATCTTAATATTACCTATGGGAATCTTTTTCGTCTATGCCTATTGGAAACGTATGCAATTAGTTAATGATAATGTGATAACGGTTGGGATAGTTGTTGGCTGTAAATCTAGACATCGCGGCGGCGGCGGTAATATAATATATTTTCAATATAGAATTAACGGTAAAGATTATATTGAGTCCGATATTACAGATGATGTTACATTGAATTTATGTAATAATAAAATGATCAATAGAAGGATACCCATTGTTTACACAAAAGATGATTATTCTTTAGCGCATATTTTATTAACACGAGAAGCTTTTGTGAATGTTGGATTACCATTCCCTGATAGTTTGTCGTGGCTAAAAGAGGCCCCTCCCCATTAAGTTTCAGACCCCACCGCTGCCGCAAGCCTGAGGCGTGAGGTTGCGGGTGGGCGGCTTGTGGCTTTCTTGAGAATGTGCTGGCAACGGTGCTGGATAGAAAAACGGGTAGTGTGGGTACGCATATGCAGTCGATGGGTGTGAACGCGCAGCCTGTTTTGGCTTATGATTATCTTGTGGCGGATGTGAGTAGTGTGAGTGATTATTATCCGGGTGGGATGCCTATGAAAGAGCGTAGCTGGAAACCATCACTAACTACCAAATACCGCTTCGGGTTTAACGGGCAGCATAAGGACAATGAGATAGCAGGAACGGGGAACCACAATACCGCTATGTTCTGGGAATACGATACGAGGCTTGGCAGAAGATGGAATACTGACCCGGTAACTAAGCCATGGGAAAGCAGATATGCTACAATGGGTAATACCCCAATCTGGCATAATGACTTATTAGGTAATTATGACGATGGGCCTCATGCAACGAACCCTAACAGAGATAATCATGAGGGATTGTTACTTGCTGATCCACATTCAATTGCACGAACCACAGATGAAGCTCATGGTTTGCGAGGGATAACAGTGACGCCAAAAAGTTCAGATGCTGTCAAGGATAGGGAAAGTATGGAGAAATTCAAAGAAGACCTAAGCTTGAAAGGTCTTTGGAATGATTTTATGCATTCTAAGCATGACTTTTTGCAAACTCAGCTTACTGGTATAGCGCTTGAAAACCAGTTTGATGTTGCTTACGCAACTTCTTTTGCTGGTGAAAATATGGGAAGTGCTATTAGCATATATGGATATGAAGAAGATAATGCGATAGAGAGAGAAGCTGGATCAATTAGAAATATTAATAAAATTGGTAGCAAAACCAATTGTGTAAATTGTACAATAGCTACAGACGCAACGTTAGCCAGAAATCCTGCCTCTGCCTTAGATTCCAGACCTAAACCTTTATCATCTTTAGAAAGCGAATTTGCGGGCACATTCAAGCATAATTTGACTTCCTCAGATATTGTACGTATGGTGAATACACATGGTCAAAGGGGCATCGTATTTGGAAATCGAGGGCCTGGACAGGTTGGGCATGTTTTTAATGTAGTTAACCAAAATGGCACGGTCAGGTTCTTAGATGGTCAAACAGGAAAAGCCGCAGATTTAAATGGGTATAAAAAATTTTCTCTAATACGCACAAACTAATGATAAGCTTTGAATTTGCCTTGGCAACTGCTAGAAATCACATCCAAGCAGCAGTAGATGAATTATCAAATCTAACACCTATGTTGCTGGAAGGTGAAACTATTGAAAAAGAATTTGGATGGATTTTTTTTTATTCATCAAAGGAATTCATTGAAAGAGGAGATTTAAATTATGCGCTAATAGGGAATGCCCCTTTCATAATAGACCGATTTAGTGGCATAATTACAGAATTAGGAACGGCATATCCGATAGATTATTACATTGAGAAATACAAATCTATGTGTAGGCTCCCCCGAAGTTGGCCGTTTTGCAAGCAGAGATTACATCTAACTTTAAAACAGAAACACCAGGGGATGAAGCAATCCAAATTCACAGAGAGCCAGATCGTGGCTGCAATCAAGCAACAGGAAGGCGGGCAATCCGTCAAAGACATCAGCCGGGGGCTGGGCATCTCAGAGGCCACCTTCTATAACTGGAAAGCGAAGTATGGCGGCATGGAGATCAGCGAAGTAAAGCGCGTCAAAGAACTCGAAGCCGAGTTGGCCCAGTACAAGAAGATGTATGCCGAGGTAAGCTTCGACCTGCAGGCGCTTAAAAACGTGGTGGCAAAAAAATGGTAGGCCCTGCTGATCAGAGAGAAGTTGCAGGCCTGCTCATTACCGAAGAAGGTTGCAACATCAGCAGGGCATGTACTATGGCGGCTATCAGCCGCAGCACTTACCGTTATAAGCATAAGCTAAAGGATGATGGTAAGGTAGAAGATCACTTGTCCGCCCTTACCGCAAAGCATCCGGCCATTGGCTTCTGGTCGTGCTATTACCGGCTCAGGAACAGGGGTGAGCAGATCAATCATAAACGTCTCTACCGGGTCTACAAGGCCATGCGGCTGAACATCCGGCGAAGATCAAAGAAGCGCCTGCCCGAACGGGTGAAACAGCCTCTGGTAGTGCCAACTGCGCCCAATCAGTGCTGGTCGCTGGATTTTATGAGCGGGTGCGCTTAGTGATGGCCGTAAGTTCCGGGTACTGAATATTATCGATGACTATAACCGTGAGTCGCTGAAGATAGAAGTGGACACCTCACTGCCTGCGCTCAGGGTGCAAAGGGCACTCGATGAGATCGTGGCCAGCAGGGGTGTGCCTGGCAATATCCGAAGTGATAATGGCCCTGAGTTCATCAGCCACCTGATGGAAGCATGGTGTGAAGTGCGGAAAGTATCCTGGCATTACATTCAGCCGGGCAGGCCGATGCAGAACGCTTATATCGAAAGAAAGAACGGATCGATGAGAAGAGAGTTGCTGGATGCTTACCGGTTCGGCTCACTTAATGAGGCACGTTCCTACTGCAGGGATTACCAGTGGGATTATAATCATGAGCGCCCGCATAAGGCGCTGGGCTATTTGTCGCCGGTGGGCTACGCTACGCAGGAAAAGCAAAATAGTAAAGCAATGGCTGATGAAAGAGCGGACGCCTTATCCACAAATCCGCGTAGGCAGGACAGCCCTTCAGCTGTCCCTGCCGTATAGCGCGGACTTGTGGATAAGATATTTGAAATACCTTTATGAGCCAACTAAATCCTCTACTTTCAATTCGACCAATTTTTAGGGGAGCCTACAGTTCATTTAAAGCATTTTTCCATATGGTCATTATGTCCTCAATCTCCTTATAGTCTCTTTTCTCAACTACATATGAAATTCTATGAGAAAATTTATTTCGGAGTGAATTTAGGCATTTAATACTTGGATAGTACATTCCGATAGGTGTCCTATTATTATTTATAAGCTCTAATTTTTGATTGAAAGTAAGTCTTGAGGATTCCCAATTTAAAATGGTAGGGTACGCAGATTTTAAGTAGCTGTCAATGTAATACTCAATAATAAGATGACATTTTAGAATTGTGCCCAATTCGTCAGTTTGTCTATTTAATAACGTTAGAACCTCCTTATTAAATTCAATTCTTTCTTTGTCAATTTCCTTAAAATTTTTTAGAAGATAATTGAAGTATTTGGATTTTTTATAATCGTCTAACATAATCATTTTTAATAGCGCACAACGCCCGCGATATTGGTGAAGTTTGGCGTTGTGCGGCGGCCTTGTGTGATAGCAGCCAAATTTGCCAATATCGCAGTTGGACGAAGTTAAAGCTTCCCGGCCTTGATAAATAAATGCCGGCGTATTTTGCAAATGATCGATTTGCGCAGTCTCCACTTGAGCGACGTCCCCCGCCGCCGCGTCCCCTGACGCGTGAAAGATCGTTGCGGGAAAGATTGCAATGGAGCCCCGTAGCTTTTCACGAAGGGGCAGGAAAATAAGGCACACCCGTTGCCGCCTTCAACGGCACGCGCTCATATTATATTAAAATAACTACCTCAACAAAAAAAGCGCAGCTCCCGCCGCGCTTTCCCTGAAAATCGAAATCAATATCAAGCCTTTAAAATATCCCGCGAAATAACCAGCTTCTGTATCTCGCTCGTGCCTTCACCAATGGTACAAAGCTTGGAATCCCGGTAAAACTTCTCTGCCGGAAAATCCTTCGTATACCCGTAGCCGCCGAAGATCTGCACGCCTTCCGTGCTGCACTGTACCGCTACTTCCGAAGCGTAGTATTTAGCCATCGCGCTTTCCTTCGTCATCTTCACGCCGCGGTTCTTCATATCAGCCGCCTGCATGATCAGCATTTCCGCCACCTCGATCTTCGTGGCCATATCCGCAAGCTTAAAGGCAATGGCCTGGAAGTGGGAGATCGGCTGGTCGAACTGCTGCCGCTCTTTAGAATATTTAAGCGCGGCCTCGTAGGCACCTTTGGCAATGCCCAGCGAAAGCGCCGCAATAGAGATACGCCCGCCATCCAGCACCTTCATCGCCTGCTTGAAGCCGTCGCCTACTTCGCCCATGCGCTGCGTATCTGAGATACGGCAGTTATCAAAAATGAGCTCTGCGGTCTCGGAGGCGCGCATGCCCAGCTTGTTTTCCTTCTTGCCGGCGGTAAAGCCCGGCGTACCATGCTCTACAATAAAGGCCGTTACATTATTAGGCGTGCGCGGCTCGCCGGTACGCGCCAGCACCACAGCTACATTGCCGGAAATACCATGCGTGATCCAGTTTTTCGTTCCGTTCAGCACCCATTCATCACCATCCTTTGTAGCAGTGCAGCGCATATTGCCGGCATCAGAGCCGGTATTGGCTTCCGTGAGTCCCCAGGCGCCGATCCACTCGGCAGTAGCCAGCTTGGGCAGGTATTTCTGTTTTTGCTCATCATTACCGAAATACAGGATATGGCCGGTGCAAAGCGAGTTGTGCGCCGCTACCGAAAGCCCGATGGACCCGCAGACCTTGGCTACTTCCACGATTACAGTAACATATTCAAAATAGGAAAGGCCACTGCCGCCATATTCCGCAGGCACCAGCACGCCCATCAATCCAAGCTGGCCCATTTGCTTAAACAGATCCACCGGGAATTTCTGGCTTTCATCCCATTCCATCATGTCGGGGCGGATGTGCTTGTTGGCAAAATCGCGCACCATGGCGGCAATTTCGGTCTGGGTATCGGTTTGTTGAAAATCCATATTTTGTTTTTTATCTGTTTCTGTTCTTTTTGTATGCACAAAAAGAACCAAAAAGGCAGCCGGCAGCTATTACCGCTGCTGCCGGCGGGTTATCTATTAAGCTTTTGTACAACTGTGGCTTCGGCTGCAACGCTTCATTCAGCATGGATCATTCAATCTATCTGACATGTGAAGAATGTGGTGCAGTTTATATAAACTGCATAATTAATCAACCACCAAGTACGGTGCAATTTTACGATAAATTTCCTCGTTCATCAAAGGCACTTGCCTTAATTGTGCAATGTTATCAAAACGCTTCATACCATTGCGCAGCAGAAGGATGTTTTTGGCTATTTTCTCGCCGATATACGGATGTGCCTGTAGCTGCTCCAAAGTGGCTGTATTAATGCCTAATTTTTTAATTTTTTCCGGGCGGATGACCAGCTTCTCACGCAGCATGGCAAAAGTAGTATCGTTGAATTTATAGACTTCCAGTAGCTGTTCATGCTTCAGGTAGCCGCCCAATGCTGCCCTGCGCGCTATGATCTTGTGTGCCAGCGTTGGCCCGATGCCGTTGAGGCGCACTATAGTTGCAGAATCAGTTGTATTCAGATCAAGGGTGGCAGGTAATGGCGGCAGTTTTGCATAGCCGCCGGCAAATGCCTTATGCTCATAAGGATTGGTTGCGGTGATGGTGATGTAGGGCGCAATCCGGGCATAATCTGCTTCGGTAAGATTATACAGCGGCTTCAGGTCTTCTTTTTTGTAAAATGTTTTCCCATGGCGCCTCCAGTTCATCAGGCCTTTTACAACTTTTGGAGTGAGGCCGAGGCGCAGGAAGCCTATACTATCCAATGTATTCGGATCAAAAGCGGCAAGCTGCACCGGGATGCTGGAAGCTAAAGCCGGACTACCTCCGCCGGGCTCATCTTCGGGCATCAGGTGCGTTGCTTTATATTGTTGCCATGCGAGTTGAAGCTTTTGATCTTCCGCTGTATTTATTTCCGGTGGATGAATAATGTATGGAATTGTTTGCCAGGCTATAAAAAATACAGCAATCAGTACCGACAAGGCTACAAAGCCCATCCGCTCGATGCGGGTAAATTGCGGGAGCCCGCTTAATAATTTTTTCATTCTGGGGGGAAATGAAGATGAAAATGTATGGGGGCTATTGATCCGCAGGATTGTAGATACCGATAGCCTATTGTCCGGATTCCTTTCGCTTCACGATCAGGAGCCAGTCGCCCTCGAGCGGCAAATAGCCGAAATCATACAGGAAACTGTACACCTGCCCTTTCTTATTCGTGTACTGGTGCGTATGATAGCGAAAGTCGAAGCCGGTTTCGGCCAGCTTCTGGCGTGGGCATTTCGCCATTTCTTCACCAGGTTTAATCATTTCTTCCAGCAGGCGGCGGTTTTTGCGGAGCACATTATTTATATTCCGTACAAGGTTATTCTGATCGCTGTTTTGCTTGTTGTTATAATTGTTGCGACAGTAATCATCGCAAAACTTCTTGTCCAGCCTGCCTTTCAGGAGTTTGGCGCATTCAGCGCAGGTGCGTTGGGTGGTTTCCATAACTAATTCAGGGTAATGATTATTCCAATTGTAAACGGCTACAAACACTTTCATACGTAAGTAAGCGGGTAAATACCGACTACGCTTCTCCGCCAATCCCATCTTTGCACTATCGGATTCAAACAACAGATTTCTTGAAAACGAACTGGAAAAGGCGCAACAGGATTTATGAATTGCAGACAGGATTTAGATACAGACGAACAATGAGCTATAACGCACAAGGTTTTAACCCGCTAATTTAAAACAAAAACAAACAATCAACTTTAAAAATCAAACATTATGAACAGCTTAAAGAACAAAGTACAGCTTATCGGCCGCCTCGGCAGCAACCCTGAAGTAAAAACCATGGATAATGGCAATAAGCTCGCCAAGATGAACCTCGCCACCAACGATGTTTATACCAATAATAAAGGTGAGCGCGTGGAAGACACAGAATGGCACAATGTAGTAGCCTGGGGCAAAACCGCCGAAATTGCCGAGAAATACCTGCAAAAAGGCAGCGAGGTAATGGTAGAAGGCAAGATCACCTACCGCGATTACACTGCTAAAGATGGCTCGAAAAGGATCTTCACAGAGATCGTGATCAACAGCCTGATGCTGATGGATAAGAAGCAGGTGGCGTAAGTAAGGAGCCGGCCGGCAAGAAAATGGTGCGGGTAAATTTAAAAAAGGCAGCTTCAACGCATCATTGAAGCTGCCTTTTCAATTCCTTTACGCTATGCTCCCTTAAAAACAGGCTTCCGTTTTTCCAGGAAGGCAGCTACGCCTTCGGCAAAATCGTGGCTTGTACCGGCTTCTGCCTGCAGCTCTTTTTCTAATTCTAATTGTTCCTCCAGCGTATTGCCGAGCGAGGCATTCATCGCGCGCTTGGTAAGGCCAAAGGCTTTCGTAGGCATCTGCGCCAGCGTAGCCGCCAGCTTTTTCCATTCGTCTTCAAAAGCGGCATCGTCATAGCTTTTGTACGCCATGCCCATTTGCACAGCCTCATCGGCGGTTACCTTATCTCCGGTCATAGCGAGGGCGAGGGCGCGCTGCAGGCCTACGAGGCGCGGCAGGAAGTACGTGCCTGCCGTATCCGGTATCAGGGATATTTTGCTAAAAGCCTGGATGAAGGTGGCGCTTTTCGCTGCCAGCACGAAATCGCAGCAAAGCGCAAGGTTGGCGCCTGCACCGGCAGCTACCCCGTTTACAGCGGCAATTACCGGCTTCTCAATGGCCCTCAACCGGCGCACAAGGGCATTATAATGCTCTTCCACCAGCTTCCGGAAATCCAGCGTCGCCACATCGCTGGCTTCTGCAAGATCCTGGCCGGCGCAGAAGCCTTTGCCGCTGCCGGTAATCACGATGCAGCGTACGGCGGGGTCTGCTTCGCATTCGTCCAATTGCTGCTGGAGCTCCAGCGCCATTTCGCGATTAATAGAATTATATTTTTCCGGGCGGTTGAGTGCAAGGATGGCTACACCGGAGGCTATGGTTTTCTGAATAGTGGACATGATGCTGTAAAGATGCGCAACTTTTACAAACGAATCAGGGCTTATTGATGGGGGGTGTTGTTCCGCCATTTTCGCGCAAAGACGCAAAGACATCCGTACTTAGCAGCCTGGAGGTAAGGTGCCTGATGCTGGATAGCCTACTTTTGCGCTCCCTGATCTTTTAAATTATGTGGTTTGTTATCGCAGGCATTGCCCTGTTAATCATCGCTACCATTTTCCTGTTTCTGCGCTCTGCGCCGTTTGGCAATATGCCTAAAGGCGCTGATTTGCAGCGTATCCTGCAATCGCCGCACTTCCGCGACGGGCAGTTTCAGAACCTTTCGCCTACGCCGCAGCTTACCGAAGGCGCTTCTATGCCAAAGGTGATGAGCGAATTTCTTTTTAATAAGAATAAGCGGGCAAAGCCTTCCGGCGCTATTCCTGCTGTAAAAACAGACCTGCATAGCTTACGCCCTGAAGATAATGTGCTGGTATGGTTCGGGCATTCCTCCTATTTTCTTCAGGTTGACGGGAAGAAGATTTTGATGGATCCGGTGTTTTCCGGCGCAGCCTCGCCCATCAGCGCTACCACACGCAGCTTTCCGGGCAGCGATGTTTATACAGCAGCGGATATTCCGGCGCTGGATTACCTTTTTCTTTCGCATGATCACTGGGATCATCTGGATTTCTCTACGGTGAAGGCATTGCAGCCAAAAGTAAAAATGGTAGTTACCGGGCTGGGTACCGGCGCGCACCTGCGCCGCTGGGGCTTTGCCGCAGAGCGGATCCTTGAAAAGGACTGGAACGAGGAAGCAGCGCTGGAGGATGGGTTTAAGGTTGCGGTGCTGCCGGGGCGGCATTTCGCCGGGCGGGGGTTGAAGCGCAATGGGGCGCTCTGGGTAGCCTTTGCTTTGAAAACGCCTTCGATGAATTTTTTTCTGGGCGGGGATTCCGGCTACGATACGCATTTTAAAAAAATAGGGGAGCAATACGGCCCTTTTGATCTTGCTATTCTTGAATGCGGGCAGTATGATAAATCATGGAAATATATTCATATGATGCCGGAAGAAACAGTGCAGGCTGCGCTGGATCTGAAAGCCGCCAGGCTGCTTCCGGTACACTGGGCAAAATTCGGTCTGAGCAATCATGCCTGGGATGATTCTATCCTGCGGGTTACTACGGCGGCTGAGGCGCAGGGTATGCCATTGCTACACCCGATGATCGGGGAAGTGGTGCACCTGAAGAGTGAGCAGGTATTTAGCCGTTGGTGGGAGTCTTTAAAGGATTGATCTGCCTCTTCGGGGAAGGGGATATATAATAATATTTTGGGAAGCCTTCATCCCTTAAAAATTGTTATAATTTTTGAATTTATTGAATAATTTAAGGTAAGCGGTTGATGAATACTGAATTATGCGTCTGCGCTAATGCCTGAACAGCTCCAGGTCGTCATTAAAACCTGATTATTACCCGCAAATAGCTGCAGCTATTTTGTAAATAGCTGCAGCTATCTGATAAATAGCAGCAGCTTTCCGGCAAATAGCTACAGCTATTTTATAAATAGCACCAGCTATCGGACAGATAGCTGCAGCTTTCCGGTAAATAGCTGCAGCTATTTTATAAATAGCAACAGCTATCGCACAGATAGCAGCGGCTTTCCGGTAAATAGCTACAGCTATTTTATAAATAGCACCGGCTATCGGACAGATAGTAGCGGCTATTTTATAAATGAACCTGGCTGTTTTCGATAGTTCACCGGTCTGAACAATGACTATGGCAGCCGGTGGGAGCGTATAGCGCACACCTTTTTCCCTTAAAGATCGTATTCCACTACCTGTATGTGCAACAATGCTGAATGATAAGCCCACTGCATAGGAAAAATAAATTTTCGCCAATACCGGTGCGCATTTGCGGGCATTAACACGATTCCCTTTGCCGCTGCTTACCCTAAAATATTATCTTTGGCTGACCGCTATACTTTACTGATTACGGTCGCTAAGCACAACAGGGACTGATTTTATGAGCAAGTATATATTTGTAACAGGCGGTGTAACATCGTCTTTAGGCAAGGGAATTATTGCAGCTTCGCTGGCAAAGCTGCTGCAGGAGCGCGGCTACAGCTGCACCATCCAGAAGTTTGACCCCTATATCAACATCGATCCGGGCACGCTGAACCCTTATGAGCATGGCGAGTGCTATGTAACGGAAGATGGCGCTGAAACAGACCTCGACCTCGGCCATTACGAGCGTTTTCTCAACACCTTTACCTCTCAGGCCAATAATGTAACTACGGGCCGTATCTATCAGGCGGTCATTAATAAAGAGCGGGCAGGAGCTTACCTCGGCAAAACGGTACAGGTGATCCCGCATATTACAGATGAGATCAAACAGCGCATGACGCTGCTGGGTGAGGGCAATAAATATGATATCGTAATTACCGAGCTGGGCGGAACCGTAGGCGATATCGAAAGCCTGCCCTATATAGAGGCCGTCCGCCAGTTAAAGTGGGAGATGGGCGATGAAAATTGCTTAGTAGTGCATCTTACCCTCATTCCTTATTTGAAAGCGGCAAAGGAGCTGAAGACGAAGCCCACGCAGCACAGCGTAAAGCTGATGAGCGAGAACGGCCTCAACCCCGATATCCTCGTATGCCGCACCGAGCAGCCGCTCTACCCGGATCTGAAACGCAAGATTGCCCTCTTCTGCAATGTAACCAAAGACGCCGTAATAGAGGCGCAGGATGCCGATACGATCTATGCCGTGCCGCTGGAAATGGTGCGCGAGGGCCTCGACCGCATCTGCCTCGAAAAGCTGAAGCTGCCGCTGGGCATTGAGCCGGAGCTTACCAAATGGAAGGAATTCCTGAACAAGCTGCGCTACCCGAAATCCAAAGTAACGATTGGCCTTATCGGTAAATATGTAGAGCTGCAGGATGCCTACAAATCCATTCTTGAAGGATTGATCCATGCCGGTGCCGTGAATGAATGCAAGGTGGAGGTAAAGAACATCCACTCCGAGCACCTGACCCCGGAAAACGCGCTGGATACATTACAGCACCTGGATGCCATTCTTGTAGCGCCGGGCTTTGGCACACGCGGCATCGAGGGCAAGATCGAGGCCATTCGCATTGCGCGGGAGCAGCAGATTCCTTTTTTCGGGATATGCCTGGGGATGCAGATGGCCTGCGTGGAATTTGCCCGCAATGTGCTGCACCTGAATGATGCGCACAGCACAGAGATGAATGGCAGCACCGCAGAGCCGGTGATCTCGATGATGGAAGAGCAAAAGAACATTACCCAAATGGGCGGCACTATGCGCCTCGGCACCTATGATTGCAAGCTGAATGCAGGCAGTAAGGCAGCTTCCATCTACGGCACCACCAGCATTACCGAGCGCCACCGTCACCGCTATGAGCTAAACAATGCTTACGTAGCTCCATTCGAAGCGGCCGGTATGGTAGCCGCCGGCATCAACCCTAAAACAAACCTGGTTGAGATCGTTGAGATAACAGGGCATCCGTTTTTTATCGGTACGCAGTTTCACCCGGAATATAAAAGCACCGTAGAGAACCCGCACCCATTATTCGTAGCTTTTGTAAAGGCAGCCAAAGAGGCGCGCAGCGGACAGGCAAGGAAGGTCATGGAAAAAGCTTCCGGGGTTGAGCATTAATTTTTTTGCTCCGGCTTTTTAATGCCTTTTCTCTGCTTTATCCAACGCTTTCATTGCACCGTTATAAACAGAATCCAGCTCATCGGGGTGCGCACGGTACCAGTCTAAGCTTTGCATAAATTCCTGTGCGGTAGTGTGGTGGTGGGCCAGGACTTCGCGGTAAAAAGCGGCCAGCGAATCGGCGCTTTCCGACCCTGCAACACCTGTGGTGTCTTTGGGCGCCATGGTGCTGTACACTTCTGCAAGCTGCACATCGAGCAGCACTTTTTGCATTTCTTCTTTGGGCAGATGCGGCCCGCTGCGGTTGCAGGAAGCAAGCAGCAGGATGCCGCAAAGGAGGTAAAGCCGCGGCGTTGGTAGGGTGGCTAAGATCATTCAGCTGTTATTTGTTGACGGTGCAGCAACCTTTTCTCCTGCAAATATTAGGGCTTCTTACAGAGGATGCCTTGTTGGAGCAGCCTCCTACTAATAGGCGTTGCGCACTACTTCAGGTCGTTGTACTTGCCCGCGTTGGATACATCCATCGTTACGAGCTGCGGTATATACAGCGCCCGCTCCGCCTGTGGCGACTGTGCTACATTGCGCATCACTTCATCACTCTTGGCATTGAAGAAAAACTGGATGAGCGAAGATCCGGGATTATCCTTCTGCAACTGGTTGAGTATTGCGATGCCGGCCAGCAGTTTTGCACGGCCTTCGGCAGGCTTATTATACATAATGTCGAGCCCTTCGCGGTGCATCGAGTACCAATACTTACGGAAATTCTCATAGCGCGGGCTCAGTATCTGATCCACCATCCAGTAGCGGTTGCGCTTTTCCTCAAAAGCCTTCCAGCCATGAATCGTATTGCCCTGCTCCGGAGCATTGCTTACAATATTCTGCGCTTTTTTATAAAGAGCCGATCCGCCGGAAGGCGAAAAGCTGTCGTAATCCAGCGCGAGCGTGAGGTAGGCGTAATAAGCAAGAATAGCGGTGAGGTTGGAGGCGAGGGCATCACCATTGTTCACGCGGTTGTCATCAAACTGCAGCTGGTTGTATTGCGAGAAGCGGAACACCACATCACGATCCACATAATTGATTGTTGGCGTGCTGTAGCCGCTGTTGTACACCGGGCGGGATGCCTGGATGCTGAGTGTAGCCGTATAGACGTCCGGGTCGGTAGCGTCTTTGCCGGTAAGGTTGATGAGTATATTACATTCCACGCGCTCGGTCGGCGCCCATTCATCGGCCGTCCACTTGCGGCTATTTATAAAATCGGTAACCGCGCGCTCCATGGCAGTAAAAACCTGCTGGTCGGTGTTCTGGATCTTATCATGCCCGATCTTCACTTTACAGTTGAGTTCCTGCGCCGTTGTGGCTTTGGAGGAGCATGTGGCAATGGCCAGGATAAATATTTTAAGCAGTCTCGTGTTCATGTTGTTGCTGGTACTTTATGATCCGGTTTACAATAGCGATTGCTGCGTCTTTTTTGCTTTGCAGCTCCAGTGCAGCAATGCTTCCATCTTTACCGATCAGGGTTATTTTATTCGTGTCATGGCCGAAGCCCGCGCCCGCATCTTTCAGGGAGTTCAGCACGATCATATCCGCATTCTTAGCCTTTAGCTTTTGGGTGGCATAGGCTTCTTCATGGGTAGTTTCGAGGGCAAAGCCTACTACGATCTGATCGTCCCTCTTCCGGCTGCCGAGCGTAGCCAGTATATCCCCTGTTTTGGTAAGCACGATAGCTAACGTTTCATCACTCTTTTTTATTTTATCAGGAGCCGTTTCTAACGGGCGGTAATCGGCAACTGCGGCAGCCATTACCGCAATGCTGCATTCGGGGAAAGCGGTAATTGCAGCATCCCACATTTCCTGTGCGCTCTGTACCGGAATGGTGGTGATGTGGCGATGCGATGCACGGAGATGTGTGGGACCAAGCACCAGGGTAACATCCGCGCCCCGCTCCGCCAATGCTTCTGCCAGTGCAATGCCCATCTTTCCGGTAGAAAAATTACCGATGAAGCGTACAGGATCGATCAGCTCGTAAGTAGGGCCGGCGGTAACGAGGGCTTTTTTTCCTTTCAGGGGGAGATGTAGCTCCGTTGTAAAATGGTTAGCAAGAAACGATACCAGCTCATGCGGCTCTGCCATACGCCCCTCGCCGATAAGGCCGGAAGCGAGCTCGCCGTGCGCTACCGGAATAATGAAGTTGCCATAGGAGCGCAGCTTTTCAAGGTTATTCTTCGTGCTTTGATGCAGCCACATATCCTCATCCATAGCAGGGGCTATGAATACCGGGCAAATAGCGCTCAGGTAGACAGCGCAAACGAGGTTATCGCATAGCCCGGCGGATAGCTTGGCGAGGGTGTTGGCGCTGCATGGCGCAATAAGCATCGCATCGGCCCAGCGGCCCAGCGCTACGTGGTTGTTCCAGGAAGTCCCATCGGCTACGTTGCTGAGTACCGGGTTTTTTGAAACTGTAGCTAATGCTAATGGCGATACGAAATCTGCGGCGGCGGGAGTAGTGAGCACCTGTACTTCGGCACCTGCTTTTATGAGCCGGCGCACGAGGTCCGGGGTTTTATAAGCGGCTATGCTGGCCGTTACTGCCAGCAGTATTTTCTTGCCTTGTAGCTGCATAGCCTGCAAGTTAGGCAGGGATTATGATTTCCGGGTGTTATTGGAGGCCGGGTTGCATTGCAGCAACTAAGAAAAGCTCAATAATAACTCAACAGATGAATGGTGCCAACGCCCCGATTGCTCAACCGGCTTCCCCGTGCCCGGACAATAATTATAAAACCGGCAGCGGGCGCCCTTGCAGGAGGTACTGCATTTTTAGGGATAACGCGGTGAGCTGGGCTTTGCCGTGGGCATTACGCTCTATATGGTAAATGGTTTTTGAAAGGGCTTCGATCATGCCGCTTACCGTTGCCACGGGTAGTTTGCGGGCAGCTACTTTGGCTACAAAATCGGCTTCTTCGGGTGGTAAGGCCAGGGGCCTGCCCTGCAGGTATTGAGCGCGGATGCTTTGCTCGAGGAGCTCGATTACGTACTGCAGGAAATTCTTCTGCCCTTCGCGGCCGCTTTTGGAAAGGCTTTCGGTGAATTTCAGAAAACCTGCGCCATTGTTGGTGAAGAGGGCGTTGAACCAGGCGCGTACGCCCGGCAGCAGGTCGTTTTCCAGGTGCTGCAAAAGCCTTATCGCCTCTGTATAGCTGCCGGCGGCAAGCTGGCCAATCTGTGCGGCGCGGCGCGGATCTGCCAGTGCACGGGCTTCGAGCGCGCGGGCAATATCGGGCGCGGCAATGGGCGCAAGGCGAATGAGCTGCGTGCGGGAAAGAATAGTGGCAATGATATCTTCTGGATCTTCGGCCACGAGCATCAGGAGGGTATCGGCAGGCGGCTCCTCGATAAGTTTCAGCAGGATGTTGCCTTCCTTGCCGAGGTACTCCGGCCGCCAGATGATCTGAATTTTTTTGCCGCCTTCATAGGATTTCAAAAAAAGCTCTTCGATGATCTCGCGGCATTCATCGGCAGTGATATTGCCCTGCTTGTTCTCTGCATTGATGCTTTGAAGCCAATCGTAGGTAGTGCCGTAAGGCGTTTGGGAAATGAAGTTTTTGAACTCGGCGGGATAATGCTTTGAATTGGCTTTAGCACCCGATTTAGGGGCGATGGTGGGAAAGGTAAGATGCAGATCCGGGTGGCCGAGGTTGCGTACCTTCTGGCAGGCTGCGCAATGGCCGCAGGAATCATCCATACTCCGGTTGGCACATAGAAGATACTGGGCAAAGGCGATGGCAAGGGGCAACCCGCCGGTGCCCTCACGGCCCAACAGGAGCAGCGCGTGGGGGAGCCTGCCGGCAGTTTCCATTTGTATAAGGCCGGCCTTTGCGGCTTGCTGGCCTATTACTTCACTGAATTGCATGGGGCAAAGATAATGAACCGCAACCCCCTATACGCTGTAGTTGAATGCCTGTAGAAAAGGACCTTCAATATTGGGCGCGGGGACTTTTAGCTTTACTTTTTATTGCTGAAGAAATCCCTCAGCTCGCGGCTCATCTGCTCGCCTCTTACTTTAAGATCCTGCATTTCCGAGGCCATATTACGGCGCATATCATGGAAGTTCATGGGCTCGCCGCCGGTCATAAAGGCCATATCTTCCGGTGTTTTCGGGGTGGGTATTACGATCCAGGCGATAACATAGGCAATAAAGCCAAAGCCTGCCAGCATAATGGAAGCAGCCCATACAAGGCGGAGGATGACCGGGTCTATATCGAAATAATTGCCGAGGCCGCTGCATACGCCGCCCAGAATCTTATCATTCGGATTGCGGAAAATGCGGCGCTGGCTGTCTGCGCCGCTGCGCCGGTTGTCGAAGCCGCGGCTGTAAGGATTATCGCCCGGAGTATCTTTTTTGACATAGGGAACGGGGGTCGAGGAGATCTGGCTCTGGCCGCCAAGCGCGGAAGGCGTACCAAGGTTTTCGATCACTTTGCTTACATCTGCGCCGTCGATAGCATGGGCACCGCTCTGGAGGCGGATGGAAAAGAGTTCGGCAATGCGGTACTCTATATCGTAAATGATCTCTTCCTTGCTATCCTCATCGTTGAATTGCCGGTGGAGTGCCGTCAGGTAATCTTTGAGCAAAAGATAGGCGTCTTCCTCGATAGGCAGCATGCGGCCGGCGATATTGATCTGGATGATGCGTTGCATAAAATGAGTACGGTTTTATTTAAGTGAAGTGGTTAGATGATTTACTGCGGCGCTGATCTCGAGCCAGGCATCATGGAGCTGCACGTAGAATTTAAGACCTTCTTTGGTGAGCGCATAATACTTGCGCGGCGGCCCGGAGGTGGATTCTTCCCAGCGGTAGGTAAGCACCCCTGCATTCTTAAGCCGGGTAAGAAGGGGATAGAGCGTGCCTTCGAGCACTACGAGCTTTCCCTCCTTCAACTGCTCAGCGATATCAGATGGATAGGCTTCTTTTTCCCGCTGGATAATGCCGAGGATGCAAAGCTCAAGCAGGCCTTTGCGCATTTGCGATTCCGTATTCTCAATGTTCATGCTGCGTCCGGTTTACGGTGCAAACATACCGCTCCTTATAGTACCATGCAATGCTTGGTACTAAATTTTAACAGTTAGTGGGTTTGGGATAGTAGCTGGTTTAGATATTGCAATATCCAGGGCTGGTAATCCTGCCTTACAATTCGCCCAGCCGCTGGAGGAATTCTGCCTTGCGCCGCCTCGATACTTCGATCTGCTCGCCATTCGTAAGGATCACATATTCCTCCAGGCCGGGATGGAAATACTCTACATGATGCAGGTTGATAAGATGGGATTGATGAATGCGGAAGAAATCATGCGGCGCCAGTTGCTCCTCGTACTCCTTCAGCGTTTTAGCCACTACGATCTTCGGCTTGCTGGCAATGTAAAAGGTGCAGTAGTTGCTGCTGCTCTCCACACGGATGATATCCAGGATACTGGCAGCCAGCAGGCCGCTGGCGGTAGGCAGCAGGAGCTTCTGGTGGGATGATTTTGCGCCTCCCTGCGGCTCCATCTGCTGCAGCCTGAGCTCGGCCCGCTCCACTGCCTCCGTAAGCTCATCCATGCTAATAGGCTTGAGCAGGTAATCTACCGCCGCTGTTTTAATGGCCTGCAACGCATAGCGGTCGTGCGCGGTGGTAAAGATGACCACGAAATTTCGGTCGGCCAGCGAGTGCATAAGCTGGATACCGTTTACATGCGGCATCTCGATATCCAGGAATACAACCTGCGGACTGTGCTGCGCAATAAGTGCGGATGCTTTCCTGCTATCGGTAGTTGTGGCAACAACCGTAACGCGGCCGGCAAAGCGTGCATTGAGCATAGCGACGAGCGTATCGATGCCCTGCTGCTCATCATCGACAATAATGCAGTTGATCATGCTTTTAAAATTAGCGGTAAGGAAATAACGACTGATGTGCCTGCAGCCTGCGGGCCGTTAAAAAGATCTTTGATGATGACAGAGGCCTGCTTGCTGCTATCCCGCCGGAGCCAGGCAATGCGCTCGCTGGAAATATTCATCCCCAGTGAAGCTTTAGGTATAGTGGCGGACCTTAGCCCGGCTGCTTTCGCCCGGCCAATGCCATTGTCCGTAATCGTGTAGATAAGAAAGCCGCCCTCCTGCGCAACGGATACAATGAGCAACCCCTGCTCTTCTTTCTGGCTCAGCCCGTGCCATATTGCATTCTCTGCATAAGGCTGTATCAGCAGCGGCGGCACGAGCGTATCCTCTGCATTCACGCCATCGGCAACGGTGATGCTGTAATCGAATTTCTGGTTATTACGGCGATGTTCCATATCGATATACAGGCGCAACGCGGCCAGCTCGCCGGACAGCGGTACAGCTTCGTGCTGTGAATTCTCCAGCACCAGCCTTATGAGCCGGGCAAAGCGGGTGAGGTATTCGGCAGCATCTTCCTGCTTGTTCTCCCAGATATATTTCTGTATCGAGTTGAGGGAATTGAAGATAAAGTGCGGGTTCATCTGGCTCCGCAGCGCTTTCATCTCCAGCGAAGATTTCAGCTGTGTAAGAGCCGCTTTATTGCGCTGCTGCCGCAGGTAATAAGCCCCAGCAAATAGTGCGCAGAGAAAAACGGCCAGACCGGTGTACCATAGCCGCGCCCTGTGCGCCTCCTGCAGCTCCAGGTCTTTAATGCGCCCTTCCTTATTCAGCTGGCGGATCTGCTCTTCCTTCCGGAAAGTCTGATACTCCGTTTGCAGCAGGGCAAAATTCTGTGCAGCGCGGTCCGATTTTATCGCATCATTCAGAGCAATATACTGCTGCTGGTATGTGTACGCCGCTTTGTAATCGCCAAGCTTTTCCTGCACTATACTCATAAGCTGCAGGGTATAGGAAGCGTAGGCTTTTGCGCTCTTGCCCTGCGTGATCTTGTATAGCCGCTGCAGGTGATCCCGTGCGCGAATGTACTCATGCATGCCGGTATCGAGCTGCACGTAGATAAACAGCGTATTGATGAGATCCAGCTTTTCCGGCAGTTGCTCATAGAACTTCAGTGCATCATCCAGCAATGGAGTGGCGGCTGCATAGCGGTGCGCATTTACCAGCAGGGATGCACGGCGCAAACCGAGGTAGATCTTTGTTTCCTCATCATCCGCGGCAGCCGGCAGCTTTTCTGCTTTGGCAAGATAATACCCGGCAGAATCCGTTTTTCCAAGCCCGGAATAAAAGTCGCACAGGTTTCCATAGGCGAGCAACTTTACGGGGGTATTGCTGCGCAGATAAGGCAGCGCCTGCCGGGTATAATATACAGCCAGCGTATCATTGCCCGTTTCGTTGTAAGAAGTGGCCGTATTAATAAGCGCGTTGACCAGTGTGCCGGTATCTTTTATCGCCAGCGCATTGCGGATGACGAAGCGAAAAGCCTGGATAGCCTGCGCATAATTATTGAGCGCGCCATAGCTCGTGGCGAGGGTATTCATCACAATGAGCTTGTGCTTATCCGTATCACGCAGCGGCGCAATGGTTTGCTCCAGCGCATGGATATAGGCAAGGATAGAATCGTTTTCATTGAGCGCCGTATAGCTGTAGATCAGCGATTGCTGTAAGTAGATCTTTTTAGTAATGGAAGGATTTTTAAACCCTGATAATGCTTTGCGGTAATACAGGGCAGCGCTATCGCTGTGGCTGCCGTCATAAGCGTCTCCCAAAAACTGGTACAGTACCGGAATGAGCGTATCTGCGCCGCAGCTTTTGGCAAGCGCAATGGCCTGGCGGCACCTGGCCGGTACTTCTTTCATGTGGCCTGCCGCCACCGAATCTCCAATCATTTTTCTGAGCTGCTTCAGCTCTGCTGCCGGTCTATTAAGCCGGTAGTATTCCTTTGGAAATAGGGGAGATTGTATCTGGGCGCCGGCCACGATGCAACGACCCATTACCCATAAAAAGTAAAGGCATCCTGCAAGAAAAAATTTAGCGATCCGGCGCTGCTGCATTGAGCCTATGAAAGTACCACTCAGCATGGGCTTATGATAATTAAAAAAGCACGAAGGCATAAAGTGCTTCGTACTTTTTGAAAGGGTTATCGGGGCTGTAAAATTTTATCTTGCTACAGTAAATACAGATCTCTGAATGCCGCCTTTGCTGCCGCTCCAATGCTTTGCCGTGCTGCCGGCTGGGATATTGCTGCGCCTTGTGCCCTATTAAACAACCGATTACAGAGCGCAAAGTAGGCCGCGCCGTAAGGCATTTAAAAGGAGATGAGCAGGTGGTATCTTATTTTGAGTATGTGGTAGCTATACGGAGATTTGTGGCGCGGATCTATACAGAGCAGCAGAGAAGACCGGTTAAAATTCAAAAGCCATTCCCTTTTTTTAAGGAAATGGCTTTTTAATTGCTGCGCCGGCAGCTGCTTTTGGCAGCGTTACGATTTGCCGAGGTGCGCTTCGATATCCTTGCGCATAGGGCCATGCTTGGCAATGGCATCCTTGATCTCCTCGTGCGTTTTATCAGGGTGCTGGCTGTGCAGGTACTCGACTTCGGACGGATCCTGGCTGTCCACGCGGATTGCATCCTGCCTGCTGGTGTTTTTTTTGTCGTCTGACATGGCCTTTGATTTTATAGTGAAGTGAAAAGTTAGCGAATTGTTTTTTATGGAAGAAGTGACATTAGAGATTGAGCGACTGAAGCCTTGCAATTATGCAGGTTACCGATAAAGAAGCAGAAAGAATAGAGGTACTATCCGTCTAATGCGGGTTTTGCGGGCGAGGCTTTTTTAGCTAATTCTTAAGTTCTGTAGTATATTTCATTGTCCGGGCAGGAGGGCTGCTATGGAGCAATCGTGGCGTTGGCACCGTTCATCAGACTACTGCTATTTGGCTTTTCCTGCATGCTGTGAAAGCAGTTTG
Source organism: Chitinophagaceae bacterium (assembly GCA_965246905.1). GTDB lineage: Bacteria > Bacteroidota > Bacteroidia > Chitinophagales > Chitinophagaceae > UBA1952. Next base: position 146,743 of record CBDFFZ010000002.1, on the reverse strand, counting down.
CCTATAGCAGAAACTATCCGGATTTTTATCAAACAAAAAGTGCAAAGCCAATGGCCCTGCACCTTTAAGAAAAGTAATACCATTTTAGAATGTAGAAGTGATGCCCAGCCTTACCCCGCTGAATGCAGGCTCATACCGGCAAACGCCTCCCGTGCAGTTGATGCCTTCCGTCTGCTTTACGTAGGCCAGCGTTACGCGGTGCGGGCCCTGTGAGTAAGCCATAAATACATAGGGATAGTGCTGCCCTTTCTCGCCTGTTTTCACACCTGCATGGCGCGGCTCTGTATTGTACATATCGGCAAGGGTAAAAGACCAGCGCGGTGCAATATTGTATTCAACCAAGAGGTAAGCCCATGAGCCCATATCCTGCACGGTATGTTGGTATTCGGCCTCTACACGGATGGATTTTTTGGGGGTTATGCGGTAAGTGATTTCCGCAAATGGTGTGATAGCCTCCACGATCGGGTAGAGCGGCTTTGTCTGGTAGAGATCCTGGTTGTACTGCATATACTGGGCGCCGGCGATCACGATGAACTTCTCTGCACTTCGGTACTCTACTTCCGCATAGGCCTCACGGTAGAGCTTTACGTTCGTAAGCGTATTGATGTGCGTGTAGTTGAGGGTGATGTCTAAATTCTCTTTCGGGGAGATGAGCACATCGGCGCCGGCAGCCTCTTCCGATACATCCTGCGAAGCCGGCGTGTAGCGGGCTATAAGCCGCTGCGGACGAAGGCGCGCCACAACAGGCTGCCAGTTGATGACGCCATCATTAAGGGTTTCTTTGGGCGATGTGCGCATTACAAAATTCTCCGTGCGCTTGCCGGTCAGGTTTATGGCAATACCTTTTCTTGCAAAGCCGAGCGTAGAGTAAAGCACGCTGCCGTCATGGTCGTAATAGTAATCATTCACTTTTATGGCTTCATGCGTCTTGAAGGCACCTTCTGCATACCAGGTAAAATCGCCCACGGTAAGCGTATTGTAGCCTGTGAATGCATAAGTATTGTAGCGCGGCAGGAAACGGTCGGTCAGCGGCTGCGCGTTAATGCCGCTTTCCACAATGTTCAGTGAGTTTTCATCCATCGTGCGGTTCAGGATGCCGATGCCGGGTGCGAGGTGCGCTTTTTTACCTGCGCTGAAATCGCCTTCCGCATTAAAGCCCTTGATGATGGGCTCGTAGCGGCCGCTTACACTGCTCTGCGTTACGAGCTTCTGCTGACCGGTAAAAGCTTTGACCGTAAGGTTATTGCCAAGCCGGTACCTGAGGTGGAGGCCAACGAGCGCATTATCGATAAGCAGGCCGCGATCTTCATAAGCGCGGAAAAGAATGCCGCTACCGATCTGATCATAGATATAGCCTCCGGTAATGGTTAGGTTTTTAAACTCTTTGCTCAGGCTGAATGCCCCGATGCCAAAAGCGGTCAGCGCTTCCGTAGGGTTTTTGAGGTTGGAATTATTGAAGGCATCGATACGCGCAAAGGCAGTGAAGCCTTTATAATTGTAGCGGAAGGTAAGCCAGCCTTCGCCGCCGCTCAGGTACTTATCATACAGCGTTGGCGTGGTAGCCCCGATCGAGGAGTCGCGCTGGAAGAAGTTCACATTCATCTGCAGATCGCCCGATAACGTGCCCTGCGCCGCTGCGCCGCTTACCGTACATGCCAATACAAGGAGCGCGCCCCAGAATTTCTTCATTAAATATTTATTGAAAATTAAACCCGGAACCGAAATTATAATCTTAATAGGAATTGCAAAGCTTTTCTTTTACTTTTATTCACCAACAATACGTTATTAACGCCACAAAATGATGAAGCGCATTTACGCACTTGCTATTGCTATACTTTTCACCGCTACGCTGCATGCGCAGGATTCCGGGTTGCCAAGCACCCAGGTAAAGGATGTAAGTACCGGTAAAAAGATAGCTTTCAATGAAACCTTTACGCCCGGCAAAGTAACCTTAATTTCTTTCTGGGCCACATGGTGCGTGCCCTGCAAAAAAGAGATCAAGAATGTACGTGAGAAGATGGCCGGCTGGAAGGAGCAGGCAGATTTCAACTATATGACTGTATCTATAGATGAAAGCCGCGCCGAAGGCTTAGTGCGTAGCTACGCAAAATCGCAGGGCTGGGATTTTGCGTATTACATAGACCCGAACGGCGACCTGAAGCGCTCGCTCAATTTCCAGAATGTACCGTTTACGGTGATTGTCGATAAGAATGGCAAGGTAGCTTATACACATACCGGCTATGAGGAAGGCGGCGAGGAAGAGGTCTTTGCGAAGGTGAAAGAGCTGGCGGGAAAGTAATTATCTGCTATTTGATTTTATTGAGGCCGGCACTTTGCCGGCCTTTTTTTGCTTTGCAAGAGATAGGAAGAATGATAGCCAATCTTGACTAGAAACATCTTTTGCAAATATCTTTTGCTTATTATTGCGCACCTCTTCATTGTTTTAAATACTCCCATTTTCCTATGCATATCGGAAATACAATTGAACGCATCAGAATTATATAAGGAATCTCCTCTCGCCCACCCTTTGGGCTACCAAACGCTCGTGCTTAAGGCAGGTAACTATTCAATAGACTTTTCCAGTAATCCATTTAGAAGAGCTAGAATTGATATTGATGTATCAAGCGTACTATTAAATCCTGGTAATAGCTCAAATGGTGGTACAGCATTTGGCATTAGGCTGGCAAAAGTGCACTAGAAAAATAGAACCTGCAGTTGTTGCGGAGGTATAGGATTTAATTGCGGTTTTGCATCATATGATGGCGATGATAACTCTACTAATTTCTTGACCACACCAGGCACCTTTGGTTCTACCCCTCATGATGATAGAACCTTCCTCGCGAATGTATCTACAAGCCAAGATCAAAATGTTTTAGCAATCGACTTTACGAATGATATTGACTGGGATATTATAAATGAATAAATAATTGCTGACATTGCACCTTTTAATATGAAAAAAACGCTTCTTTCAATATTTTGCTTTTTGTACTGCCTGCATATTTGTGGAGCACAATCTAATATAAAAACAATAAATTTAGCTCAAATCGATTCCATCATACATCAGCAACCAAATACAGCTATTCTTTATTGGGGTACATGGTGTGTGCCATGTGTTGCCGATGTAGTAAAAGTGGTAAGGGCATTTGATAAGAAAAAGCTAACTCGGATTCTTCTAATAGCAGATCCTTCATCGAACAATAAAAAGATCGAAAGCCTTATAGCAAGCTACGGTACAGCAGCATCTTTTTATAAGCTAATGCCCGCCGAACCCGATGTCGTTTCTGCCAGGAGGATTATAAGAGTAAACGATATGCAGCAAACACGGATCTTCAACAGGCATTTTACACACAATATTTCCAAAGAAGCGAATATGAAATTTGCTGCTTTCTATTTACTGGATAGTACCGGAAAAGTGCTTTGCACCAATAGTGCCGCAATTCCTATGGACAGCGCTATTGCTATAGGGGCATTTATTTGCCAATAGAAATTTAGCCATAATGGTTATAACAGGAAAAATATAGCAATGGCTTCGTTAGTTATTTTGTAAAGGAGGCAATACTCATTATCAATACGCCCGTTTCAACAACCTTTGTATTGCTGCTTTGTGAATAAAAAAAGACTGTACGAACAAACAGTACAGTCTTAATACAAAAATTCAGGTTTAATAATCTTTTACCCCTTCAGCACCGTCCTCGATATTACGATCTTCTGTACCTCGCTCGTGCCTTCGTATATCTGCGTGATCTTCGCATCGCGCATGAGGCGCTCTACGTGGAATTCCTTTACGTAGCCGTAGCCGCCGTGTACCTGTATCGCTTCGTTGGTAACCCACTGGGCTATCTCGGAGGCGTAGAGCTTGGCCATTGCTGCGGCAAGATCATAATTCTGGTGCTGATCCTTGAGCCAGGCAGCTTTGAGGCAGAGAAGGCGTGCGCCTTCAATAGCTGTAGCCATATCGGCGAGCTTAAAGGCGATCGCCTGATGATTCATGATCTCAGTGCCGAACGCTTTGCGCTCTTTGGAATACTTCAGGGCAAGCTCATAGGCTCCCGAGGCAATCCCGAGCGCCTGGGAGGCAATGCCGATGCGGCCTCCGGCCAGTGTCTTCATCGCAAAGGTGAAACCAAAACCGTCTTCGCCGATGCGGTTTTCTTTCGGCACTTTCACATCCTGGAACATAATGCTGTGCGTATCGGAGCCGCGGATACCGAGCTTATTTTCCTTTGCGCCAACGGTAACGCCCGGCGTGTCCTTTTCTATGATCAGGGCATTGATGCCTTTATGGCCTTTCTCAGGGTAAGTCTGGGCAATTACAAGGTAGGTAGAGCCTGTGGAGCCATTGGTGATCCAGTTTTTGGTGCCATTTACGAGGTAGTGGTCGCCCATATCCTCGGCGGTGGTGCGCTGAGAGGTGGCATCGGATCCTGCCTCGGGCTCGCTTAGGAGGAAAGCCCCGATCTTTTCGCCGGTGGCCAGCGGACGCAGGTATTTTTCGCGCTGCTCATCGTTGGCGTAGGTTTCGAGGCCCCAGCATACAAGCGAGTTATTTACGCTCATACATACTGATGTGGAAGCGTCTATTTTCGAGATCTCTTCCATAGCCAGCACGTAGCTTATTGTATCCATACCAGAGCCGCCCCATTTGGGGTCCACCATCATACCCATAAAGCCAAGCTCACCAAGTTTTTTAAGCTGCTCAAGCGGCACTTTCTGGTGCTCGTCGCGCTCTATTACGCCGGGCAGCAGTTCCGTTTGCGCAAAATCGCGGGCGGCCTGCTGTACGGCCAGTTGCTCTTCGGATAATTGAAAGTTCATATTGCTCTGGTATAAGTGGCGCGAAAATACCGGGTTTTTCCGGATTATGAAAGCGCGCGGTTCACAATATTACGGCGCATTTGTTTTAGCTGCGCCCTGGTCCGCGGCTGCAACGCAGTAAGGCTTTTGCAAAGCCGGTAAAAGTAAATAGACGAGCAAAGCGTATTGCACTGGCCTAACCACCCTCGCAACCCTATTACCCATTCAGCAGGCTCGTGTATGGAAACCGTATCTTGCCTGCATCTACCATTTGCACAAATGCTTTCTCATGAAATTCTTCCTACTGCTGTTTATCACCCTTACTGCCGTATTTACTGATTGTATCGCGCAGCCGCAGACTAAAGTCAGTATAACTGCGGCAACTATATTCCTGAATGGAGCCGAGCTTTATGGCAATGCCCGTATTACCCTGCCGCAGGGCGAGAGCGATATGCTGTTTACTAATGTAGCCGGTGCGGTAAACCAGCAGAGCCTCACTATTGGCGCCGAAAATGGAGTGGTGGTACAATCGGCCACCTTTCAGAACAATTACCTGGCCGATAGCAGTATATCCCCGCGCGGCAAAAAGCTACAGGACAGCATTATCCGTCTCGAAGGGGAGACGGCTGTGCTGGCTGATCGCAAAACAGTAATCGAGCGCCAGCTACAAATACTGGATGAAAATAAAAAAGTATCCGGAGCCAATAATGGCCTTGCCGTTGCGGAGCTTCAAAAACTGCTCGACCTGCTCACTATCCGCATGGCGGCTTTGCTCACCAGCCTTCGTACGCTTTCCGCAGATCTTGCAAAAAAAGGAGAAAGAATTGCCCTGCTCAAAAGCCAGCTTGAGGAAGAGCAGAAACGTTCTTACCAGCCGGGCGGGCAACTACTGGTAAAATTCTATACTCCGGCAGCTACAACGACTATTATAAATATGAGCTACGTAGTACCCGGCGCTGGCTGGACGCCCGCTTACGACCTTCGCGTGGATAAGGTGAATGACCCCGTAAAACTTTTTTATAAAGCCAGCGTACACCAGAATTGTGGCGTATTGTGGAGCAACATTAAAGTAACCCTCAGTACCGGCAACCCTAACGAAGGAGTGGATGCGCCCGTACTCAACCCCAATTATCTCTCTTTTTATACGCCGCCGGTTGCCTATCAGGATCGGTCGAATGCCATTCAGTTGAATAGAGGGCAGACCTACAGCCCGGTAGTTAAGAGTGAGGCCAGAGCAAGCAACCAAGCCTTTAAAGATGAGGATGCAAAGCTTGCCGAAACTTCCGGCATGAATGATTTTACAAATGTGGATAATTCCGGCATCAGTACTTCGTTTGATATAGACCTTCCTTATACCATCCCAAGTGATGGGCAGGAACATACTATTGCCGTAAAAACCTATGAGCTGCCTGCCACTTACCGTTATTTTGCGGTGCCAAGAATAGATAAAGATGCATTCCTACAGGCACAGGTAACGCAATGGGAAAACCTAAGCCTGCTGCCCGGCCAGACCAATGTGTTTTTTGAAGGATCTTATGTGGGCCAGGGCTTTATAGACATGCGGAATGTACGCGATACCATGAATTTCTCTTTAGGCCGCGATAAGAAGATCATCATCCGCCGGGAGCGCGATAAGGACATACACAGTCAGAAAACAATTGGCAGCAATGAGCGGCAGGCCTTTGCCTATACCATATCTGTAAGGAATACGCGCAAGGAAAAAATAAACCTGGTAATACAGGATCAGCTACCGGTAAGCAATGATAAAGACATTGTAGTAGAAGACAGGGAATATGGCCGTGCACAATACGATGAAACCACCGGCAGCCTCCGCTGGATGCTGGATGTAAAGCCTGCTGAATTAGTAAAGCTACAGCTAAGCTATACTGTAAAGTACCCCAGAGGGAAGACAGTGAGCAATTTAAAATAGACCGGGTAATTGTCTCTCGCCCGCGTTTGCAGACAGAGACAATTTGAGGTCTTTAGCAATTAATGGTTCTGCACTTTAGCAGCATGCAGCGCAATCTTCCGCCAGTCGAAATAGCCAGCCACCGCCACAACAAACAGGAAGATGGTAAGCAGCGCATATAGCGGCTGGTGTTTAAAGAAAAGCAGGGGCACAGCGAATGCATTGCTTAGGTTGAGGAGGAGCCAGTTTTCTACTTTGCGCCTTGCCAGCAGCCACATGCCGGCCCATGCGGTTGCGCTCACGAATGCATCCCATCTTGGCACTGTTGAATCGGTATAGGCAGCAAGGGCAAAATACAGCGCCACAGATCCTCCGGCTACAATGCCCGCGGTAATCAGCCAGTCCTTACGGCCTGCTATAGTAATGGCAAGTGGAATGTTTTGCTTTTGTTTTGTCCATATCCACCAGCCATAAATGCTCATTACCAGGTAATAGAGATTAAGCAGGCTTTCCGCATAGAGGTGCGCATCAAAAAAATAGATCCATGAGGTAATGATTACGCTGATGATGCCACAGGGATACAACGCTGCTTTATTGGCCCGCGCCAGCAGCACTTCTGCTACGCCAAAGGTTACGCCAGTCCATTCCAGCGGGGAAGTTTCCCGCACTTCCTGTAACAATTGCTGCATCCAGCCGGGCATCCTGCAATGAGAAATTTAAAAGAGGTAAAAATAGCAGTATGCAGTGGCATTCTTTATGCAAGAAGGATTAAAAAGATCCTTCGATCATATGCATTGGCTGTGCGTTAAATTTGCTTTGAAGAATCCCTGAAAATGCAGCCATGGAAAAAGTACGCTTAGACAAATACCTCTGGTCCATCCGCATCTTTAAGACCCGTACGCTTGCTACCGCAGCCTGCGATGATGGCAAGGTGAAGCTCGACGGGCAAAATGTAAAGCCGGCCCGCTCTGTAGCCCTCGGCGACCATTATGATATTAAAACACCCGCCCGCCGATGGATCATCGAGGTAACCGGCCTTCTGGGCAACCGTGTGGGCTATGAGGATGCGATTAAAAACTATGCAGACCTCACTACCGAGGAAGATCAGACACCGAAACAATATATAGATTCGGCCTTTTTTACCGGCAAGCGCAGGAGCAAAACGGGCCGCCCCACTAAAAAACAGCGGCGCGACCTGGGAGATTTGCTTGGCCCTGAAGATCAGGAATAGGAAATTAGGGATTAAGAATTGGGGAGATATGAGTCAATGGCCAAATTCCCAATTACAAATTCCTGATTCCAATTAATAAACCCTGCGTATATCACCATCCTTCATCAGGATCCAATTCTGGCCGAGATCTTCGCTCCGATACAGGCCTGTGCTGGTGCCGATGTACACATATTGTTTGATCACCTGATTTTTGTAGGTATCAGATTTTGCAGTGATGCTGTAAACGATTGTTTTTGGCGCGAGGCCATTGTTGGAGAGCACAAAATCGCCGGAAGCTAAACGGTAAACCCCATCGGAGGTACCGGTGAGCATTGTCTGATCAAATGGCGCATAAGTGGCGTATATGCTTTGTGCAGTAGGCAGGTTATTGTACGGGAACCAGTTGCGGCCTCTATCCAGGCTATAGTATATACCACCGGTTGTGCAGGATGCAATGAGCGCATCATTGATGCGGGAGAGAAAGAAGCTGCCGGTGCCGGGCAGGCCATTTACCGTAACCTCTTTCCAGGCGGCGCCTACTGCAGTGCGGATAAATAGACGCGTTCCTAAAATGTTCTGGCTAAGGAGAAAGAGATCGCCGCCTTTAAGCTGCGCAAGTGAGGTAGGCTGGATGATCGCAGTATCCGGCAGTTGGAAATTGCCATCGTTGGCCCAGGTAAGGCCATGGTCTTCGCTGTATTGGAGGCCACGCCCGATGGCGGGATTGGTACAAAGATAAATGCGGTTATGAGCTGTAACATCCAAAATGCCGGATTGGTAAGGCGAACCGTTCTGTGTTCCGAAATTGACAGGATTAAAATTCTCGCCGTTGTTCTCGCTCAGGTGCGTATTCACCTTTACAAAAAGCACATTGTTGCCGGAAGTAGTAATAGCCCGCATAGAGATGCCGTCATATGGGAAGATCCGCTTATAGCCCAGGCCATCATTGGTATTCTCCAGGCTTCCCAGCACATCGCCCAGATAGAGTGAGTACGGCGTACTTATCACATTATTATTATCAATTCCATTCTCTTTGCGGCAGCTTTGGAAGCAAAGCGCACCGATAGCGGCCACGAAAGTCAGGTTACGAACCCACTTGCCATATTTCATGCTAAGCAAAATTTTTACCAAGATTAAAAAAATAATTCGTTTCTCCAATTCCGGAGCACAATTTAAAGACGGGACTATAACGAATTTCGTTTGCAGAACGCTGGAATTTTGTATCTAAAAATTTGCTGCAACGCCGGCCTTCTTTTTCTCTGCAGCTATGCGCTGTGCCATCTGCATCATCTGTAGGAGGCTGTTTTCATCTTTGTTGGCAAGATTCAGCGCCATATGATACTCATTGGCATCTCCCTTAAACTCGCCCCCGCTAATAGTAGCATTCGTAAAGAATTTGCGGAGCTGATCAGCCATTGCAGGGTCGGCCATACCCATTGTGCCGCTCATCATCGAAAAATCCATAAATGCGCCGAGCGGATGGCCTGTGATCACATTGCCTGCCGCTTCCGGCACTTTGCCGCCGCTTTTTTGCAGGAAAGCCTGTGCTGTTGCCGCTTTATTGGATACAGCAAGGTACTGATCACCGATTACCAGCGTTACGTTTTCCATACCGGGCACTACATATACGTTCGGGGCCGTTTGCTGCAGGCCACCTTCCGATGTGGCCATGCCAAAGAGCTTTTTGAAACTTTCCTTTTTACCCAGTTTCATGGCATACACAAAGTCTGAATGCTGTGTATAGCTCAGTTGCGTGCCGGAAGCCGAATCTGCCGTTTGCGTGGTGCGCTCCATGCCAAAATTATTGATGCCCACAACCATATCGCCGGTAAATGCAGCGAGGATCTCATCCACGCTAAGGCCTTTCTGCATGAGGAACAGATTGGCCATACCGGATAGATTCATCTTATCGAGCAGCATTTTGGTAGCTTTTGGCGAAAGGTGGTAGCCGGCAATCATATTCAGGTTTTGCGCCGGTACACGGCTGAGGATGTCTTTATCGATATTGTCTTCGCCGTAGGCTTTGGCTACCTCCTTCATGCTATCGCTCGGGTAGTATTGCATGATGCCGGTGATCTTTCCTTTTTCAAAATCGATACCCGCAGCCATAGCCGTGTTCTTCCACATGGTACCGCTCATCATGCCGCTCATCATGCCCATGTCGCCCTTGCCGGCAAAATTATCCATCATTGCGCCGGTGGCAATAAATACGGTAATGTCGTGGCCATCGCCATCCAGCTTTTTAAAGCGCTTATTTTCTTTTATAGAGGCGTCTGATTTCAGGGCGAAAGCGGCATCCATTTCCATGGCAGTAGTGGCCGCATCCGGCGTGGTCGTAGTAAAAGTTTGCGCTACGGCATTATTTGCCAGGCCGATCGAATCTGCCAGATTATCCGAACCTGTGCTGTCCATTGCAGCATTTTGAGGTACAGCGCCTGTCTCTGATACCATCATCGCTGTGTTGGAAACCATCAGCACCTTATCGGTCCAGGCAGCATAGGCTTTACCGTCCAGCATAGCTTCGCTCCGGTCTTTTACTCTGGCAATGGTTGCTGCTGGATATATCTTCTTCAGGTAGGCTTCCAGCTTTTTAGCGTCTTCGAGCGGCGCTACAACACCCATGCGCATTTCATTGCCAAAACGCTTATCGGGCTTTGCATAAAAATAAATAGTGGTACTGAAATCGATTCCGCTCTGCTCAATATCGCTGATAGCCTCCTTTCCTTTCTGGTTTTTCGCGCTTTCCTTCATCTCATCCAGGATCTTGCTGCCGGTAATAGCGCTCCACGCTACTTTCTTACTGAGCCCGCCGGTATTGAGGCCTATTACAACGGAAGCATCTTCCGGAATATACTTAGCATGCTCCGGCAAAGAGTGGCAGGCGCTGAGCAGGATGATACAGAGCAGGGCTGCTAAAAAGGATAGGTGTTTTTTCATCTTTTGTGAATGAGGTTGGTATAATAAATTTAGTGCGCTCTGGCCTTTTGTATGCACAAAAAGACCCTAAAAGCAGTTCGCTGATACTACAGTTTCCTGGTTCAGACAAATACTGCGGCTAAGAAAAGCTAAATAGTGACTCTTAGATGAACGGTGCCAACGCCACGACTGCTTCACAGCAGTTCATCTGCCGGGACAACAAATATAAAACGCTTATTTAAAACACATCCCCGCAGTGATTGGCTGCGGGGAATGAAAGTTAGCTTATCAATGCAGAATTAGAATGGAAGATCGTCTGGCGCGTCCTGGCTTACATTGCCTGCCGGCTGGTTGCTGAAGTTGCCATTGTTGGAGCCATTGCCGTTGTTGTTGGCAAAGCCGCCATTGCTGTTCCCGTTATTATTGCTGTTCTGGAAGTTGCCGCCGTTGCCATTGTTATAGCCGCCGTTGTTGCCGTTGTTCTGGAAGCCATTATTATTTCCATTATTGTAGCCACCCTGCTGCTGCTGGCCGCCATTCTGCTGGGCATTGGCTGCATTTTCAATGCGCCATGCATCGAGGTTGCTGAAATAGCTCACCTTGCCTTCCTTCTCGTAGCGGGTGCCGCGAATATTGAAATTCACCTTAAGATTGTCGCCAATGTTAAAGCGGTCGATGATATCACATTTATTTTGTACCAGTTGCATCTTGGCAAAGCTGGTGTATATGCTGCCGTTTACTTCTTCTCCAAGCTCCAGTACAAACTCGCGCTTGCGAAACTTATCGCTCACTACGTTGGTGTCGTACTTTTCAATAAGCTTACCTGTGATTTCTAAATTCATTTGAACAAAAATTTAATTAAATTAAACAAGACGATTTAGCTTCAAAGATACTGAATAATAAAAAAACCCCACACACTTTGGGTGCATGAGGCTGTTCTTTTTTTGGGAGGAATATGGGGCTCGAACCCACGACCCTTGGTACCACAAACCAATGCTCTAACCAACTGAGCTAATCCCTCCGTACTACCGGAAAAATTCCGGACGGCAAAGCTAATAAGAAAATCGGAATGGGCAAAGGTCTTTTGAATCCATTATTCTAAGCTTAAGCTAATTGAGCAGACTATATCTTTTCTAGCACCAGCACAATTTTTGTAAAGTCTGCAGCGGCATTCACTACATTCCGGAAAAGAGTATAATCCGATATCGGGTAGTTGAGCCTGCTGTATATTTCATTGATATTTATCTCCATGATATTGCCGGACATCTTATAATCCGAGTGGAAGGCAAGCGAGGCGTTATCATCGCCGGCACTGCCTGTTACATGCAGCCTTACGGCTTCCGGGTTTACAATCCGGTAGCCTTCGGGTACAGTAATGCGGATGGTGCGCGGAAGCACATGCGGAAACTGGATTTCCAAAGGGAGCCTGCGCTCTTCGTCATTATACATCTCCGATTGGCGACCAATGATCCTGCCGACACTAAACAGGTATTTGGCCCCGGCCTTCTCCATGAGCTGCGGGGCCTGAAGCGTTACTTTCATATTGAGCGGCGCGCCGGTATAATAAGCGGAAAATGGCTTATTCTCTATACTGTATTCATGAATATCACCCGGCTTGGATTCGAGGCCGGTAAGCTCCTGCACCAGCTCTTTTTCCTTATCCTTACTCACGTAAATAAACACAGCGCGCATATTGGCCGCAGGCTGGCCGTTGAAGGAGTGTGTCAGCTTAATCTCAGGCGTCATATCTGCCTTTGTAAAGTGGATATCGGCATCTACCCCACTGATATTCTTCTCCATGGGCGTAGTGGCAATTGCCCTTATATCCGGCACCGCAGATACCAGCGTGCCTACAGAAGTGACTTTACTGAAGATTCCTTTATTGCCCATATACACGTAAGGCACGAACGGCACACGGTAAGTAATGGCCGTAGGCGCCAGATAGCTGCGCTGATTGGGCAGATAGATGATGTAATCATTCAGCTGCGTCCATATCTCCAGGCTTTCATCCAGCATATATTTATAGCGGCTTGCCGTAAGGCCAAACTCGTACTTCACACCGGCTTCTGTAAGGCATGCCGCCAGGAAGCGGGCCTGACCGCGCTCAGTGGTCAGCTTCTTATCCACAATTTTATCAAAATCATCCTGGGCCGCATCCACATCATCGGAGGTGGTGATGCCGGTTTTTACCGCATCTTCAATTTTTTGGATTTTGACAAGCTCATCATCGCCGGCAGCCACTTTTATGGAGGCAAGATATTTCCCGGCAATGCGGAGCTCTTTGTCTGTAAAGGTTGCATATTTGGTATAGAGCTGCTTAGCAAGCTCATTCCAGGTGAACCGGCGCACGTCCTTCTGATCGCCCTGTACATAGCTCAACTTGAAGTCGATCCGCTGAAGGCTGGCATCTGCATTGCTGTACGCTTCCTCTTTCATAGCGGGAATGTTGGCTGCAGCGCATTGATAAAAGTGCAGTTTAGAAGCTGCCGAGTCCTCTGCCTTCGGGAAACCGTGATAGTTAGCAAATTCATATTTCAGGTGTTCAGGCACGATCATTGAAAAGCTCGCGGCTGCCACCGGAATAACGGTCTGGTAGGTCTCGGAGCTGAAGATCACGAACGGCTTCTTCTCGGTGTACATAAGCTCAACATCTGCGCCTTTTTCGATGCCATCCATGGCAAAGAGATATTGCTGTCCGCCGCCCTCGGTTTTAATGATCCTGATATCGCTTTCCCGAACATCAATGATCCTGCCGCCGGGCAGTATGGTTCGCGCCTTTATATTGCTGATCTCCCGGTCTGCCCCTGAGTAGAGCGTGCATTTATTAAAGCTTTCCATGCCTTTATCATCCAGCAGCCGTGCGCGCCTGTGGTAGGTGCGGTACACATAAATGTTTTTATCGTCGCCTGCTTTATACTCCAGCCTGCGATCGTCCTGCAAGATCACGGCAGAGTATTTTTTCCATTCTTCTTTCAACGCCAGCTGCTGCGGCTTTGCGCTCCATACAAGCGGGTACGAAGGCTGGGCAACGGCGGCCGGCATGAGCACCGGTGCGGTAAGCAGCGCGGTGACGGCAGCATTTAAAATGAGCTTGTTACGGAAAGAAAGCATGGAATGTAGTAATTGGGTTTTTGAAAATAATGCTCATGGCAATGCTTTCAGCACTACCGATTCTTTGTATTCCCTGCGCAGCGCATCTACCATTCGGTTATGGTCCGGGAATTGTGCCGGAGCAATGGCGAGCGTGTAAAGCCGGTATTCCTTCACCAGCTGTACCTGCCGGTCCGTTTTCCGGTAGCTTATTTTGTAGCTCCATAAGCCGGGCACATCCTCCGCGCTCGACGGCGGCAGATAATCCACCTTATAACCTGCAGGTATATCCATGTTTATCACTTCGCGCGTGGTGCTTTTGTACCTGAATACGATAGGCACACGGCGTTCTGCGGTATCTGCAAATTCATCCCCGAAATGCCTTGCCATATTCAAATTTACATACCATTCTTTTCCTGCCTTGCGGGCATATCCGTCTATTGTAAAATCTGAATGCAGGGCCAGCTCTTTGCCTGGTGTTGATGCGGCTGCAAAGCTGAAGTTTTTCTGCACATAATTGTCTGAGCCGCGGCTTACCTGTGCCTTTACCGCCAGCTTCTTTTCCTCCTCACTGCGGTATTGGAGGCCAATGGCAATATTCCAGGCAGGGTAGCCGGTAAAATGTATATCTACAGTGCCTTTTATCAGGGTGCCCTCTATAGCTATATAGGTTGTATCTTCAAAAGTATTGCGGCCGGCATCTATTTCCGGCAATTTAACCACCTGATATTTTCCGGAGTCAATAGCGATCAGCGCTTCCTTACCCTGGATGTTGTAGGGCGGAATGCCGAACGGGATCATCGGGTCTGTACCATCCATAAATAGGAATTCATCATTCAACTTCAGGGCGCCTATCATGTGGTTATCTACAATTGGGAGCGGCACATCGCCGTAGGTATAAGGCTTGCTGCGCGTGCCGATCCAGGTAAAGTAGGCATCGAGGCCGGCATAGCGACACATGGCAACGAGGAGGCTACTCATATCCTTGCAGTCGCCATAACGGCGGGCACAGATGCTGGCAGCCTCCCGCGGGATAAAACCGCCAAGCCCGTCCTCAAAAGCAATGTAACGGATATTATGCTGTACCCAGTTATAGATGCGTGCCGCCTTATCGCGCGGGGAGGCAGCGCCGCTTATAATGGAATCGACCATATGCTCCAGCGGCGCGTTGCGCTCTTTATTAATATTGCGGATAAAGGGATAGTAATAGTTATACAGGTCGCCCGGCTTGGAGAATACCCGGGTAGCTGTCTTTGCATGGCGTGGTGTGTAATCAGCTATGTAAATGAGCAGATGCGGCACATAGAAAGGCACATCGGGGCCATCGCTGTAATGTCGGGCTTTAGGCACATCCTGTACCTTCCAGGTATAGACGGTTTCGCGCCGCCCTTGCTCCTTAGTCATCCTGATCCATTGCTGGTTCTGCCCCTGCAGCAGGTAGCCCAGCGTTACATTGTTGGGTACCGTTACTTCGAAGCTTGCCTTCCGTATGGGCATATGGCTCTGAAAATAAAAGCCCGGAAGGAAGTGCATATCGGTATGCAGGATCGTGTATTCTAGGTGCGTACGGCTGAATTTTGAAAGGTTCCCAAAGGTTACCTGCGTTTCCTGGGCATCATCATAAAAAACACTTTCATCGGCGGATGAATTTGTTTTTGACTGCGTAGCCTTCACTTCCTTGTAACGGTCGCCCTGCGGTACAAGCGTAGCGGCGGTCCAACCCTCAAGCTTATGAAAAAAGGAATGGTAGATGCTGCCGGTATTCAGTAAGGGTACCGCCTGCTCATCCAGTAGAAGGATTTCTTCTACCTTATTGCTTCTGGCTTTCAGCACTCCATTATCCTCTTCTATTCTGATACGCTCATCCATGCTCCAGACAACAGCATGATCGTCCGGGTATCGGGCAACCGCTGACTTTACGGCCTCATCCTGTGCGGAGCACACAAGCGGCTGCAGGCCTGCAAGTGCCAGCATTAAAAATGCGCACCGCCTCCAGTCCATCATCTTCATCATCAAAAAAATTCACGTTTAGTTGCGGCTAAGCGGGTAGCCATAGTAATACTGGAGGGTTACAGGCTTAGGCGCTCCGGGATAATCATATACAGCCGGCCCGTGGCGCACACCACCATCGAGGTATGATATGGTAGTTATTGCCTTACCATCTTTGTTGTAAACGATTTCCTTCCCGGTAAGCTCATCTTCATGATAGGTAGCCTCATAAGCCGGTCGGCCATCTGCATACCACCTGCGCGACGGCCCTTCGAGGTAATTCTTCAGGTTGCTGTGCTCACTTGCAAGCTGGCCATTGCTGTACCAAAGGGTCTGCCGCCCGTCCTGCATGCTCTCCTTGTAAGTGATTTCCACGGCCTTTTTACCATTGCCATAATATGCTGTAATGGTGCAGGTGCCGTTCTTCACAGGTATCAGCGCGCTAGTCTTCCCGTCTCTCCCCATGGCAGAATACGCAATGAGCTCATCCTCTTCAAAATGCAGAACACACACCTTTTGGGCATCATCGCCATAAATTGTTTTCTCACCCTCAAGGTTGTCATGGTGGTGATTATAGGTATAGCGCAGCATACCTTCTTCCCATATTTTCTCCGGGCCTTCCTGCTCATTGCCTTCATACTGCATCTCCCGCGTTACTGCGCCGTTCGGCAGATAGTAGCTAACCAGGCCCTCGCGGTTGCCATTCCGGTAGGCGGATTTCACCAGCAGCGCGCCTGCAGCATCATAGTCTTCCAGTGTGCTGTCGCGTTCGCCATTAGCGTTAAAACCCTTCTCCGCCAGGGTGCCGCCCGGCAGCAGGTTGGTAAACGCGCCATGATAGTTGCCGTGCTGCAGCGGTGAGCTAAAGCGGGTTTCACCATTCAGGAAGGTCATGGCATAGATGCCGTTGCCCTGCGGGAAATCCTGCCTCCGGCGCACCTTGCCGAGCGTATCATATTCAATCAGCCCAACGATCATCCCGTTGTCGTAGATATCAGTATAGTCCTTTTTGCCATTGCTCAGGAAGTCATGCGAGGGGCCGTTGAGCCGGTCATTAAGATAATAGGATTCACGGTCCGGCTTGCCGGCCGGGGTATAGAAGTGCCAGACACCCGCCTTGGCGCCGCCTTTCATCCAGCCCTCGGTGTGCAGCCTTCCATTTGTATAGTAGCCCTGGCAATAACCATCCTGCACATCTTCCTTATAGGCGGCGCGTGCGGATACACTGCCGCTCCGGTAATAATCAACAGTCAGCCCATCCTGCTTTCCTTCTTTGTAAGTAACCGTACGCCGCAGACTTCCCGTAGGGTAATAATATTTTACGATGCCGTCGGTTTTACCATTCTTGTAGGTAAGCTCCGAGCGTTTGTTGCCATTTGGATAGTAGCCGGTTACAGGCTCATCCTGCTTTCGCTTTGCCGCTGCGTTTATCAGCTTTCCCTCTTCATCTCTAAAGCTATAGCCCACCAGCTCATTATCATCATAGCTAAGCGTCGAATAAACGCGGCCATCGGTAGCATACATAGAATCCGTTCCCGTCTTATTGCCCCGGCTGTAAGCTCCCTTTTCATCCAGCTTGCCCAGATCGGTCCATTCTTCGTAGGGGCCGTCCAGCTTATCGTTTCTATAGCTGGTATTGTAATGCATTTTCCCGTTTGCGTGGTAATTCACGTATTTACCATCGCGCTTGCCTGATTTATAAACAGCCTCTTCTTTAAGGCGGCCGTTGCGGTAATATTCTTTGCTGATGCCGTTCCGCTCACCGTCGCTGATGGTAAAGTCATTGCTCACATTGCCATTATCAAAGAAATATTGATAGTGCCCATCGCGGATATTCTTGTCGCGGGTAATGATCGCGTATTCTTTTTGCCCATTGGGGTGGTATCCGTTTATATACTTATCCTCTCCTTTGATAGTGGTAACAGTGGTCAGAATGCCACCGATGCTATACGCTCTCTCCTCCGTCTGCTTGCCGGTGCTGTTGAAGGTGTAATCGCTGTTGAGAGTGCCGCTCTTATTATAAAATGTGCTAACCCCGGTGTATCCACCTGCTTTATACATTTCCGCTGAGCGCTTTCGCCCGTTATCGTACCAGGTAGTCCACGTGCCGGTTTTCTTTCCTGCCTCATCATATGCGCCGGTGGCAAATAAAATTCCTGCCTTGTAGAAGGTAACCTTTCCAGGGTTAAACACCATTGGCTCTTTTGTTTTGAGCGTACCTTAAATGAAATAGGAGCCATCCGGTATAAAAGCATATTGCTCTTTGGCATCCTTCCGCGCCCTGTAATCAATGATACCGGTTGCAGCAATATGATCTAAGTAAGCGAGCACAGTTGTACGCACTTCCTTCATGTCGGATTTATTGTGCTTAGCGAGCGCTTCCACCTTTTTGATATCATAGCCCGAGAACATGAACAGCACCATCGGCTCAAACTGATCGTCATCCATGATCTTATTATAAAGCGGCACATAATACTGCATGGTAACCGAGGTATCCTTTGGGTCATAGCGAACCTTCTCCATAATGGCATGCAGGTCGTTGATGATCTCTTCCCCATTCAGGTCCGACTTAAATCTATAATCCTTGCTCAGCGGCAGCTTGGCGCTGATGATCTCATCGATCTCCTCCCAGGCGGGAGGCACAAGCTCCTTATTTCGGTTGCGATACGTTTTAGCCATATCGTCATTTTCCTCGGCAATAGCAGCCAGCTGACGGATCACCTCCTTGGCCAACGTTACATCATTGGATATAAACAGGGAAGTACTCAGCGCAAGATAAGCTTCCGATAGCCGCCCCTGCAGGGCCAGGATCAGCCCCGTCATATAGTGAGAGCGGAAATGATAGGGATTAAGCACCAGCGAATGGCGGAAGCAGGCCATGGCTGCATCATAGTTTTTGGCGCGTGCATACACGGCGCCCTTCTCATACCAGGGCTGATAATCGTAGGGATCGATCCGAAGGATGCGGTCATAGCAGGCAAACGCACTGTCTGGATGGCCTGTATAATCATAGGCATGACCCAGCAGCAGCGTAAACTGGCGGCGATAGCCATCGCCGGGCTCCTGCAGGGCTTCTGTCGCCATTTCAATCACCCGGGCATAATCGCTGTCCGCAAGGTAGGCAAGCACTTGCTCGCTCAGGGCAAGCCGGTAATTGGTATCCCCTTCAGGCACCTGCTGGTACAGTTTCAGGGCCGCTTTATACTCGCCCTTATCATATTGCGCTATTCCTTCCTGCAGCACCTCACCGGAGTTGACAAAAGGTATCTGGGTCTGGGCACCGGAATGCAGGCTGAAAAGAAGGCTTAAACAAAACAAGGCGATCACCCGGCACGTTGGCTTTCCGTATCGTTCCATATAATAAGATGGCAATTAGTAATTTGACTGGTAAGATAAGGTAAAAAAATACTTCCTGCAAAATGGATATGCCGCTTTTCACTACCTTAAATCATCCTCAATCATAATGCCTATTTTTGCGAACTTTTTTATGGACATATAACAAGAGGACAATAGATCCTCTTTCGTCTTAACTCTTTTGTCTTAGCTAACAATGACCGCTTCCGAAATACGCAGCCAGTTTCTCGACTTCTTTAAAAGCAAAGGCCATACCATTGTGCCTTCCGCACCCATCGTTATAAAAAATGACCCTACTCTGCTCTTCACCAATGCGGGGATGAACCAGTTTAAGGATGCCTTCCTCGGCAACCGCGCTCCCATTGCGCCGCGCGTAGCCGATACCCAGAAATGCCTGCGCGTAAGCGGCAAGCACAATGACCTCGAAGAAGTAGGCGTGGATACCTACCACCATACCATGTTCGAGATGCTGGGCAACTGGAGCTTTGGCGATTATTTTAAAAAAGAGGCCATCGATTGGAGCTGGGAGCTGCTTACCGAAGTCTATAAGATACCCAAAGACCAGCTTTACGTAACGGTATTTGAAGGCGATGAAAAAGAAGGCCTTGCGCCCGATACCGAAGCGCTTGAATTCTGGAAAGCGCATGTAGATGAAAGCCGTATTCTCTTTGGCAATAAGAAAGATAATTTCTGGGAGATGGGCGATACCGGCCCCTGCGGCCCCTGCACGGAGATACATGTTGATACCCGCACCGAAACCGAGCGTGCCGATGGCAAGGGCGGATCGTTTGTAAATGCAGACCATCCGCAGGTCATTGAGATATGGAACAATGTGTTCATGCAGTTCAATCGTATTTGGAATCCTCAAAAGGGCGGTGCAAGTATTTTACGGGAGTGGGAAGATGCTCATATTGAGCTTAGCATGAGTTCAAATAAAAATGATCAGGAACAGTTTAAAAAGGGACGATACAGCAAGCATATAGAACTGACAATGCTGGTGCCCTTATCGGCTCAACATGTAGACACGGGAATGGGCTTTGAGCGGCTGGTGCGGGTATTGCAGGGCAGACAGAGCAATTACGATACGGATGTATTTACGGGTACGATTGCGGAGGTAGAAAACATAACCCGCAGACAATATGATTACAGTGACAGCAAAGAAGCCATTGCCTTCCGCGTAATTGCCGATCATATACGGGCTATTGCCTTTTGCATTGCCGATGGACAACTGCCTTCCAATACCGGTGCCGGCTATGTGATACGTCGCATTCTACGCAGGGCGGTTCGTTATTATTTCTCTTACCTGAATTATAAGCAGCCGTTGCTTCACTTACTGATCCCGGTTGTTGCGGAGCAGTTTAAGGATGTATTCCCTGAACTGGAAGCGCAATCGGATTTTGTGAGCAAGGTGGTGAAGGAAGAGGAAGATGCCTTTTTAAGAACGCTGGATAAGGGATTGAAGCGTTTAGAAGAATATTTGAATGGTGAAGAGGCCCTTGACCAGTTAATGAGTTTAAGCATTGAAGAATTTAAAAGCACAAAAGGCGGTGAAACATTTGTTGGGCAGAATCAATTGTCTGGAAAAAGTGCATTTGAGCTTTATGATACTTTTGGATTCCCTATAGATTTGACTAGATTAATATTGACTGAGCGGGGCTGGACTGTTGATGAGGAAGGATTTAATAAGGGGCTCACTGAACAAAAAGCTCGTAGCCGCGCTGCAACTGCGCTTGACACCGAAGATTGGGTCATTCTTAAAGAAGGCAATTCTAAATTTGTCGGTTACGATTCTTCAGAAGTTGAAACAAATGTCTTGCGATACCGAAAAATAACCGCAAAGGGTAAAGAAGGCTTTCAAATCGTCCTTGAAGAAACCCCTTTCTATGCAGAAAGCGGTGGTCAAGTTGGCGATAAAGGCGAACTTGTATTTGAGGGTATTGGTTCTATTTCAATCTTAGATACTAAAAAGGAAAATGATTTAATCATTCATTCAGCAGGAATAATTCCTCTTGATCTGAATGGAAAAGTTTTCGCCAAAATTGATACCAAACGCCGTAAATCCACAGAAGTGCACCATTCGGCCACGCACCTTTTACACGCTGCATTGCGCAGTGTGCTGGGCACGCACGTAGCGCAGAAAGGCTCGCTCGTGAACGGCGATCAGCTTCGTTTCGACTTCTCGCACTTCGCTAAAATGACGGATGAGGAGGTTGAAAAAGTGGAAGCCATCGTTAATGAAAAGATCCGCGAAAATGTGCCTGTAGTCATTAAACGCATGACGAAGGACGAGGCTGTAGCAATGGGCGCAATGGCCCTCTTCGGCGAGAAGTATGGCGATGTGGTACGCGTGGTGGTCATGGATCCTGCATACAGCATCGAGCTGTGCGGAGGCACCCATGTAGGCAGCACGGGCGAGCTCGGCCTCTTCAAAATAAAAAGCGAAGGCGCCGTGGCGGCAGGCGTTCGCCGTATAGAAGCAGTGAGTGGCAAGGCTGCGGAAGATTTCGTGCATACACTCCTGCAGGAATTAAGCGAAGCGAAAGCACACCTGAAAAATCCTAAAAGTCTCGGCAAGAGCATAGAAACATTGCTCGCAGAGCAAACCACACTCCGCAAAAAGCTCGAAGGCATGGAAGATAAAATGCTCGCTGCAATGGCAGAAGAGCTGATCGTACGAAACATCCCCTTCCCCTTAGGGGAAGGCCGGGATGGGGTATTTTTAGGCGAGATTGTAACTGTAGATTCTCTGGAAGCCCTGAGAAAACTGGCGCTCGATACAAAGAATGCGCTTGGCCATAATGCGGTTGTAGTGCTCTGCGCAAATGCAGGCGGCAAAGCGGCAGTAGCCATCGCGCTCTCAGAAGGCGCGGCAGCCGCTAAAAACCTGGATGCCGGCAAGCTTATTAAAGACCACGTGGCTCCCTACATCAAAGGCGGCGGCGGCGGGCAAAAACTCCTGGCTACAGCCGGCGGACAGGAAACTGGCACACTGCAAACAGTGATCGACGGGATACGGGGATTGCTGTAAAAACCAGGCATTCCAATAAGCAAAAGCGGTGCTGTTTGATACAAAATAGCGCCGCTTTTTTTGTCTTCCAACAGCGCAAGCTCACACAGCAACCTCGTCCGCGTTTGCAACGCGGATGCCACCGGCAAGGCTTTTGCAAAGCCGGTATAAGGATATAATACAGAGTCAGGCTATATAGAACCCAAAGGTACTAACAGTCCTTGCGTCACGGACCTAACACCGGGAGCATCCGCATTGCAAACGCGGACGAGGAAAGAATGCACGCGTCGATACTTTTGCAATGCCGGTAAAAGGCACCTATCTTTCCACTATGTCCGGAGACCGCTATTTCATTACAGATCAACATGCTATCTATTTTCTCACCTTCACTGTAGTTGACTGGATAGATGTATTCACGAGGCCTGTCTACAAAGCCATCATTACCGATTCGTTGACGCATTGCGTAACAGCGAAAGGGTTGGAGATATTTGCCTGGGTACTGATGACCAATCACCTGCACCTTGTAGCCCGTACGAATGCGCCGCACCGGATTTCCGACTTTATGCGGGATTTCAAGAAATTCACCAGCAAAAAAATAGTTGCTGCCATACAGTATGAGCCGGAAAGCCGCCGCGAATGGATGCTGCCAAAGATGAGATACCATGCGCTAAGCACCCGCCGGGCTGAAAATTTTAAATTCTGGACAGATGAAAATCACGCAGTTCTCCTCGATAAGCTCGACCGGCTGGAGCAGCGCATCAACTATACACATTATAACCCGGTACGCCAGGGTATTGTAGCATTGCCTCATGAATATCTTTACAGCAGCGCGCTGGATTATGCGGGATTGAAAGGGCTGGTACCTGTTACACTTGCTGAAATTCCTGCCTTACGCTGATCATCTCTTTTACCGGCTTTGCAAAAGCCTCACCAGAAGCATCCGCGTTGCAAACGCGGACGAGTGGAACTATTTAATAAAAATAGCACCGCTTTTTTGTCTTCGAACAGCGCAAAGCTCATAAAGCAACCTCGTCCGCGTTTGCAACGCGGATGGCATTGGTGCCGCGTCTGTGACGCAAGGATTTGTCCACCTCAATACTATCTCTGTATTCTCTTTTACCGGCTTTGCAAAAGCCTTGCCAGAAGCATCCGCGTTGCAAACGCGGACGAGGGACGCTGTTTAATAAAAATTAGCGCCGCTTTTTTTTGTATTCCAACAGCGCAAAGCTCATACGGCAGCTTCGTCCGCGTTTGCAACGCGGATGCACCCGGTTCAGCGTCTGCGACGCAAGGATTATTTTTCTTCTACACCCTGGCGCCATAACCTTATTCCTCGCCCTTCTGTAATTCCCCTTTCACCACCACGCCCAGCTCGCGGAGCTTTTCCAGCGGCAGGTTCTTCAGCTCCTGCATCCACTCAAAGCCGGTTTCTTTTTTGGGGATCAGGGCCGCAAGGGGAATTTTTAAAGACTGGTTTTCACCGGGCGTCCATTCGAGGATATCATGCGGCACACACTCCAGCAGGATGCACAGCTTTTCGATATGCGCAAGCTTAGGCTCCCGGAGCGTGCCCGCTACAATCTGGTGCGCAGCGCTATGGGCAAAGCCGGATTTCTTGAGATAGGCAAATGGATAACGGATAGACCGCGCCTTGCAGATAGGTAATATATTGAGCGTAAGCATTTAGTAGGGGAATGAGCATTAATCCACTTAAAGATAGGACTTTCCTGCGGCTCATAAGTTATCATCAAACCGAAGTGCCTGTACTGTTGCTGGTAACTATATAGAAGATTACACCGGGGGGGGATTAATCACTTGTCCGCCGCGATTCTTTGATTCTGTCCATTACTTCATCGTAGGTTAGTGGTGGCTCCAGACCATCACCATCAACTGTAAAGATGGATGCATACTTTCCTTTATCCATTACTGATACTATGTGCCGAACAAAAAGAGCAACCCGTACTCCCCCTTGCTCCCAAGTAATGTAGTTATCCATTTGCATAACGTAAGGTAAAGAACTTTAAGAGCAAATTGCCGCGCTTATCAGTTTGCTATTTAGGGTAACTATACCCATTTATGCGCAAGCAAAGTCTAATTATTAATAATAGCTTCAATCTGCATTTTGCAAAGTTCGCAGCAATAGACAATAACAGTATCATTTACCGGCTGTATTTTAAAGTAGGTAGCTTCACCATGAACCGGGCACACGTAAGAGTAAAGCTCTTTCATTAGCTCTTTTGTAATGTCCATACTGTAAGGTAAGAAATGGATAGAAGATTAAGCCTTTTTAGTCGTATCGGCCTTTAGGGAAACTACATCCTTCGCTCATTCGCCTTAATATCTCTGCCCTTAAAGGTTCAATTGCATCCTTTAATTCATTTGCTTGATTGAGCATGTGATATATCCCCGATTGCAAAATATCCAAAGAATACCTGTCTTTGGTCTTGCTCATTTTCTTATAGACCTCTGCAATGCGCAGGTAGATGCCTGATAATTGTTGCTCTAAATCCGTTAGTTCCTTCATCCGGCGAAGCAATGGCCAATAGTGGCAGCCTATGTGCAAGTATTAGCAAATAAGCCACCTAAATAGGTGGCTTATTTATGTGAGCGATTTGCAACGCGCGAAAGTTTATAAAAGCGTATAAAAGTGAACTTAGAATATAATTTGTCGAATGTAAGTGTGTACACATGAAATATACACATGAATATTTTATTGAAATTGAAATTGCATAATGGGCATAACTCGCATAACTTATGCACAATTGAGGTGGATAAATAAATTTAAACGGCAATGATTTTACTCTATGTTTTCAGCCATGTTTTCTATATTTGTGTATGCAAAGGAGTGGTGTTAATTATTCGCATCGGCCAATATCTGAGGAAGCAATAGAGATTCTTATAAAAGAGAAAAGAGACATTTTACGTGAAATTGAGGCTATGCGGGTTGTTATGAATGATAAGCAGGAAAGACTGAAAGAACTCAATTTATTAGTTAATGAATTGGATGGATCAAAAATAGATTGGACTCAAAAAGCAATTAACGCATTTAATTTTCTCCAGCGTCCAATGACAACAAGTGAAATATTAGAATCAGCGTTTCAATTGAACAAAACGGCACTGGAAGACCCAAAAAATAGAAGAAAATATATTCAACAATTATCCTTAGTGTTATTCAGACTTTGCAATAAGGGCTATATTTTCAGCGAAGAAATAAAAGGCTGTAGAGGTAAGTATTATGGACTTGCGCAGTGGAAGAGTGATTCAGGTTCATTTAAGCCTGAATACAGTTACTTTTTTAAGGAACTAAGCAGAAGAAAAGGCACAAAAACGGCCCATGATTTTGTTGTATTGTAACACAACTATTGAACACCTATCAGTTTATGAATAGCAACGGCTTACCACGGAAGAGATTAGACTACGAAAAGAAAGGCACTGAAGTAATGGATGATCCTATGGCATATGTAGCAAATAAGGCATCTACTAATGTTAGGCCTGTTACTACAATTACCCAAGATATAAGCATATCGCTCTGCTTTGACAAACATTATATTCTTAGGCATGATATCGGAGACAAATTGGGCAAAAGAGACGGCATAGGCAATGCAGACGTTGAAGCCCTGGTGCTTAGATCCTTCCGGCATTTAATGCTCTATTGTTCCTGTGTCCCTACGCTTTCATTTGTGAATTATAATGAAGGCGCTCACTCTAAACCGAGGCAACCCTATCGTGTTGTGTGTCGAGAGGAAACAGCTTGCGGCATGTTAAACATCGCCATACAGGTACACGTAAAGGCCTTCAACCATTATGAGATCACGGTTATTACAGCGATGTGCAAAGATGAATATCGTTTTTTTGATGGACAGTACGGCGTACTCATGGTTGGCAATAACTCCATTTTGGAAAGGTTTGTGGATAATTCTTTAACAGAGATTTCCTCAATTTAATTTTTGTTTTTTCAGATTTTGCTTTACTTTTACAATTGGAGACAGGGTTTAGCATCTGGTATAGCTGAAAGGCAGGGTGTAAAATCTGGGAAGTCTCAAATTTTTTAAGGTCGCATTTTGCGACCTTTTCTTTTATTTGGCTTTGTCTTTGGGATTATAATTGAGGGCTGTTTTTAGTTTTTGATTAAAATCGGACACTTTGGTTTCATCATAAAGCGGCTCTTTTGTGTGGCCCTTTTCATCAAAGGCAAACGGTATTTCTAATTGCCCACTTTGCCGTAATAGTAGTTTCCTAAATTTACCCCACATATCCTCCATGTTATCAGAAAGCAAGAAGAGGGTTACAACTTGATTGATTTGCGCTGTGAGATTTGGCTCTCCAACATCAATCGTTAGGCTTTGGTGCAGACGATGAGTGTAGTTGCCCGATTCGCTCTTTGGGGTTATCTCCTTCAATTTATCAAGTACGCCTTTTGGCAATTGTTCATAGACCAATTTTTTTGTCCACGTTCCAATAACGCCCGGTCTGTTCTTTATCCCATTAACGGTAAAATCCCAACCGTTAAGTCGGAAGAGTTCTTTATAAAAAACATCGGGGAATCGTTTTTGCCAAGGAAGCAGCTCAGGCGAAATATAGGCTTTTAGTATTTTTTGTAGCTCGTCCTTCTCTCTTGTATATTGATAGCCCGTTGCTTCGTCAACAAGCGCAATTATACCAACCGTAGCAAACCCACGGATAAGTATGTGGCACCTTTCCGCCACAATCTTTTGCTTGGGTGATAAAACACCGGCTTTCTCCGCATCTACATAGACATAGCAGATTTGCGGCAGTAGCTCTGCCCTATAACCATAGGCTTTACGCTTGCCATCAGTCTCAAATACAATTGGCTGAGAAGAGGTAATTAAGTCATTAGAAATGAAAGGCTTAAGATTTTCTGCCCTAAGAAAAACAGGGGTTTGGAAGAGTTGAACATCTGTCCCATCTTCAACCTCCTCTTTGTACTTGGGGTTGCCGGTTCGCCCTAATGCGCGTAAAATGCCTTCGCGGCTAAGAACCCTTTCGCCAGTATTAAGATTATAGCACCGAATTTTAAAATCAGCTATATCTACCATGCCATTGTACACAGCATGAGGCAGCATATTTTCTTTTTCTTGGCTCATTTTGCGATTAGATTTTTATAGGTTAAGCGGTGCCCGCCATTAAGCAGCATAAGCGTAAAGCGCTGCCCGTTGTTTATATCCCGGCTGTTATAGCGGAAAGATAATTCATTAAGGTACTTCTGTGTGTGCTTAGGGGATATGTAATGATAGATGCCTATTACCATTCTATCCAGCATTGAAAATGCGCCTTCAATGCTGTTGGTGTGGATTACCTTGTCTTTCACATACTCGCTCTTAGAATGGTCTGTCGTGCCGTGAAAAGCATACTCCTTGCCTATATTCTTATAAGCTTGGTTCTTATCAGTCATCAGTACAGAATCTTTGGAAACGGTGCCTGTAAGATATTCAGCTACCGGAATGTTTGCATCCATTACCTGTAAGCGTATTTTGCCGCCCCGCTCCAAGTAACCCATTACGCCGGTCTTATTAGCTGTAGGCCCTTCATTGGCTTCTAATATAGCCTTGCGCTTGCTGTTGTGCATGTTCTTTACCTTGCCGCCCAAATACGTTTCATCTACTTCTACCACCACGCCTTCACCGCCCATTGGCTCGCCGCTGTCATCGCTGCCGGTTATGCCGTAGCAGTTGCGGATACGGTGGTTCATAAACCATGCTGTTTTTTGGGTTACGTCAATGTCCCGGCCAAGCTGTAAAGAGGATATGCCTTTCTTATGGGCCGTTATCAGGTAGATAGCCATGAACCACTTTTGCAGCGGCACCTTTGTATTATCGAATAAGGTTTGGGTGCGTACGTTGAAGTACTTGCCGGTGTTCTTACACTTGTACTTATTGCCTGCGCACTTGTACACTTTAGAAGTGGAATCAAAAGGGGATATTACATTGCCATTCCAGCGTAGCAGCTCTAAGTGATTGATGCAGGTTTGCTCATCAGGGAATGCTTTTACTAACTGTAAGATGGATTTGAATTCAATGTTTATCATGGCTTATCCCGTTTGCTGAAACAAAGATAAGTAGTTCGCTACACTAATCCAAATTATTTTGGTGTAAAATTCTATATAGTTACCGATTGGAAGGCAATAATCGTATTCTTCGGCGAAGTGTGCTTACGTTTAATAGAACAACTATTCATTTTCGCCGCACTCAATACGGGCTTTTTGCCGGATCATCCTCAAGCTCAAAGCGTGGCGATACAATAATATCGCGCACCCGGCCATTGATCTTGTTGAAGCCCCTTACCATAAGCGTCATCTCATAGCCACCCATCCCACCGAGGTAGATACGCTGACTGCCGATGCTTACATCATACGAAGCCGTGAGGCTCCAGTTGTGGTAATCAATCTTCACTGTAGGTATCACAGCATCATTGAGGCGGTAGTAGCAGCCTAAGTACAGCTTCAGCTTTTCGATATTATCGCTGCCGGAGCGGTTAAGGAGGTAGCGCAGCAATGCCCCACCAATTACTTCCTGGTAGGGCGATTGCTGCTGGTAATTGAACTCGGCCACCAGCCCCAGGTTCTGCCGCAGTGCCGCCTGCAATCCGCCGTTCACGGTCCATCGTGTGGAGAGGTTCAGGATGCCGTCAGCGAGGTAGCCTTTCTTGGGCTTGGAGAGATGATAGGCCGCGGCACCGAGATAGTAATTCACATTCCAGCCGATAGAGCTGTTGAAGGAGATGCCGCCGGAGGCATCGAGGTGGCTTACTTTGGTATTGGCGATGTTTTCGCCCGTGGGGTTCGAGGCGCTGTAGTTTCCTCCTTTATACTGGCTGGCAAAGCGCATCTTGGCAACATTCATAGAGCGCTGCAGGTAGCCCGCGCCGAGCCCTATGGAGAGGTAGCTGTACTGCCCGTCGCCAAAAGCCTTGTTGTAGCTCAGCGTGCCATAGGCGCCGGTATTGCTGAAATCGATAGAGCCGGCCTTATCATAAAAAGCGCTCAGGCCGAAACTCATATAATCGCCCGTATTGCGCGACATGAGCACGCGCGTTTCGCCATTGGCCATGGCCGTCTGGAAGGCTGCGCCGAATGAGCTCCACTGGTTGCGGTAATTGACGCTTACCTTATAATCACCGCTGAAGATGCCTACCAGTGCCGGGTTGCGGAGCGTGGCATTCTCATAGAACTGCGAGAAGTGAATATCCTGGGCCTGCGTTTTGGGGCACATCCCTAAAGCAGTCATCAAACTCAAAAAGAGCAAACATTTTTTCATAGACACGTTTTCTTTACCTCACTAAAGTAATATCCCCTTTAAGCACAATCGGGTCGCCGTTTTTACACAGCGTTTCCACTACATACAGGAATACATCAGACGCCAGATCCTTACCGCGGAAGGTGCCGTTCCAGCCGCGCTCCGGCGTATTGGCCGGTATATCTGTAGCGCTGAATACTACCTCGCCCCAGCGATCATAGATCATCATGCGCTTTACAAAATTCACCCCAAGCCCCTGCGGGTAGAAGTAATCATTCTGGCCATCGCCATTCGGCGTAAAGGCATTGGCTACATAAAAGGCATTACCATCGCAGGCCACACGGATAGTAATAGTATCGCGGGCCTTACAGCCGTAGCTGTTGGTTACTTCCGCAATGTAGGTAATGGTGGAATCCAGTGTGGCGGTGGGTGCATAGCAATCCGTGCAGCTAAGGCCGGCAGGCGGATACCAGGCAATGGATGCCGCATCGGTAACCTCCGTTTCCAGCTTTACCGTTGCACCGGGTATGGCTGCAAAGCTTTCTCCCAGCATAATGGAAGGTTGCGGCATTACAACCACGGTTTGGTACAGGGTATCCTTAAAGCAGCGGTTTTCGGTGATGATCACCCGGTATCTGGTAGTGCCTTCCGGCGCTGCCTCTGGGTTTGGCAGGCCCGTGCCGGTAAGCGTTCCTGCCGGCGTCCATTCATAACTTTCGCCACCGGTTGCCCCCAGCAGGATGCGTTCATGCGGGCAGATGCGGCGGAGCGTATCCACACTTACAGGCACGCGCTGTATTACGGATACGGTTACTGTATCGCGGTTGCGGCATCCATTGGCATCCGTACCGGTAAGCACATAGGTAATCGTAGTATCCGGCGTTGATACAGTTTGCGTACAGGCCGTGCAGCTCAGGTAGGCCGGCAGAGCCCAGCTATAGGAGATGCCACCGCCGGAAGCATTGAGCGTAGCATTCGCCCCGCGGCATATTTCTGCATCCGCACCTGCGCTGATATTTGGCAGCGGGAAGCTGGTGAGGAGAAAAGAGTCCGTTACCATGCATCCTAAAGCATCATATACCTGAATGCTGTAGCGGCCCGCAGGCACGTTGGTAAGCGTATCATTAACCACATAAGGGTTTAGCCATCGATAGGTAAGCGTGCCGGTGCCGCCGGTTGCCACCGCAACGAGTATGCCACCGGTTTCGCCACTGCAAGGCTTTTGTGCCATGTTGGCGTGTACCGCCAATGCCGGGGGCTGGGCTATCGTCTTCGTGATATTTACAGTACAGCTATGGGCATCTGTAATAGTGCAGGTATAATTGCCTGCCGGCAGATTGCTCAGCGCGGGCGTAGTGCTGACTGGCGTAGTATTCCAGGAATAGGAATAAGGCGCGGTGCCGCCGGCTGCCAGCGCGGATACGGTACCATTACTGCCACCGCTACACGTTGTATTGGTAGCCGTACCGGAGGCGGTAAGCAGTGGAGGCTCCGCAATACGGATAGAAAAAGTCTTGGCACAGTTGTTCGCATCCAGTACGGTAACATTATAATTACCTGCACCAATGCCATTGAGGATAGGGCCGTTAAAACCCGGCGCTGCGCTCCAGCTGTAGGTATAGGGAGGCCTGCCGCCGGTTGGCACTGCGCTGGCAGAGCCGTTGAGCAGTCCGTAGCAGGTTGCATCCTGGTGGGTGGTAGTTATGATCATATCGGCAAACACCACAACGGTATCTGTAAGCACGCACCCAACCGCATCGGTTACCGCAACGGCATACGCGGTATTTACCGTAGGGGAAGCCTGCGGGTTGGCGCAGTTAATGCAGTTGAGGCCGGTAACAGGTGCCCAGCTGTAAGTATAAGGCGGCGAAGACCCGACCTGCGATGCCTGCATCTGCACAAATCCGGTGCCGCAGAGATACCCGGTATCCGGCGAAGCCGAGACGGCAAGTGTAGAATAGACGATCGTAGTAGTAAGGGTATCGATGCAGCCATAACCGGGGTAAGGCGTAAGCACTACGTTGTAGCTATTGCTGGAGGACGGCGAGGGCACATACACAGTTTGTCCGGTGCCAATACTATTATATAAGTTATCGTACCATTCATATTGCATAAAGCCGGGCGGCCCGATAAGCGGGGTGCTGAGCGAGCCATTGCAGTTGGCGCTGGTTACGGCATAGCCACCGCAATTAAGATCCACATAGCCATAGCCGAAATGGCCACCCACGGAGCAATCGGCAGTAACGAACTCTATGTAAAGCGTTCTGCCGGCGAGGCCCGCGAGCCGCATAGAAGCAGCCGTCCAGGGTTTGTACCAGATAGCGGGGGAGCCGGGTACCTGCGTAAAACCAGGGAGGTTACTGTTGGATACATAAGTGCTGTTATTGCAGGGTATCACCGTGTTATTGGCAGAGTCCGTAACCTTTACTTCAAAATAAGGCTGTTGATTTGCAGGGTGGCCGCCATCATTGAGCACAACGGCATAGCGGTAGATCAGGTTAAAGTTATTAGCCGAAACCGGTACCTGGAAAGTATAGCGCAGGCGCTCCATTTGCGCGCCGGTTGCATTATTACCCAGCTTTACCGAATACATGCCGCCACCGGGGGCTACAACGGGAAAGTTGCCATAAGGATCTACCGCGCCGCCCGATGTGATGGTATGCCGGTTGGCAATAGCAGCAACGGGTGTCCAGACAGGGCTGCCGTTACCATTATTTGTCGCTGTAGCGCATTCCCAGCCTGCAAAGCTTCCCTGCTCATAGTCGATATTTGGCGGACATGTATTCTGGGCAGGCGCAAGCTGGCTGATAAGCACGAGCATAAGGCAGCAATACAAGGTCCGCGTTGCTTTCATGATAGAGTAGTTAGGCATTCCATGCAGGTAAAGTATTATACTGGTATGGGCTTAATAAGCATCTATTAAAAACGGAAAAAGAATTTCAGGATATTTAACAACCTATTTATGCTTTCACCATTCAAACAAATGTAATTTTTAATTTTAAAAGATTTATATACTTGAGTCAGGTATTATTAAAGTTTCTATCCGGCATGTTATTTGAACAAGATTTTATAACGGCACTTCATTAATTGACAACCGTGTCTAAATTTACAGCGTATGAATACTTTTCGCTATGATCAGGACCAGCGCCAGGCATGGGTACTGGATAAGCTCAATGGCGCAAAATCCGTAAAGCGCATTTGCCGCGAGGCTGCCATATCACGGGCTACGCTCTATAACTGGATCGAGGAATTCCCCGGCCAGAAAGATGCTGCCAGGAAAATAAAGGCAGAAGAAGCGCTCGCCCTGCCGGTAAGCGCCCTTAGTGCGCCGGAAATCAGCCTCAAAAAATCCAGCGCAGGCAGGTATGAAATGCTGCTCAAAGCGCTTACGCAGGCGGATGCTTCCGGCGCTGTACGCAAGAAGCTGGTGCAAATATTGGTGAAAAGATTTACGCTTACTGTTGCTGCCGCCTGTGAGCTCGCCGCGCTCGACGAGGCCGCTTATGGCTACCGCCCGCGAAAGCCCGAGGAAGACGACCGCCTGGTATATGAGGCGATCTCCGCAGTGCTGGAAGAAGACAACACCCGCAATTTTGAAGCGTGCTGCAGGGTGCTGCAGGTGGCAAATCCCGGATGGCCGCGCAAGCAGATCAAGCGGCTTTGGGGCGAAAAAAAGCTCTACCAGCAGCGGGCGCGCAACCGGAAACAGGCAATGGCCATTGTACCTCAGGCGGCTACACGACTGCGGCGGCCAGGCGCAAGCTGGCGGATAGGCTATGCAACCCTAAGCAACGAAGGGTTTTTATTTATTACCGATGAAG
Source organism: Chitinophagaceae bacterium (assembly GCA_965246905.1). Lineage (GTDB taxonomy): Bacteria > Bacteroidota > Bacteroidia > Chitinophagales > Chitinophagaceae > UBA1952. The sequence continues at coordinate 113,400 of CBDFFZ010000002.1, read as the reverse complement.
CCGATGGCGCTACGCTCAATGCGCGCTTAGTGCCGGGCGGTGCTTCTACCGCAGAAGATGTGATCAGCCTGTGCGCTGTAGCCTTAACCGAGAACGGCGCACCACGCAAGATCATTCTTGCAGCTAAAGCACCCTTCAACAGCCGCGATATTACCGTATGGGTATGGGAGCAAAAGATAGCCCTGCAAATGCTTTCGATGGGCAAGCCGGAGAATGAGGCCACCTTCACGCAAATGGAAGCTGAAGCCTGTGCCGCATTACAGGCATCTGCCGCAGGCAAAAACGGCGCAGCCATTGCCGAAGCATGGATTTCCTATGCTCCATCCGGCATAGCCGCAGCTACCTTTTAGCGGGTAGTATCTGCCGCAGGCTTAACCATTACGTGATAAAAATTAGGGTAGGTAAATTCCTTGTTGATTTTCTGTAGCCGCCAATCGGGGTGCAGGGCTTTAAAATAATTGGTATTGGTAGTGATAAGCCAACACGACTGCCTGCCTGCCACAGCGCTGTCTATCTGCCCGTGCACGTAAAAGGGCAGGCGGGCAGCCTTCAGGTATTCCTGCATTTCATAGCTGTTATTGACGAGGCAGATGAGGAGGAAGTCTTTTTCTGCAGCATGCTCCTGCGCCATAGAAACCATTCTCCGCAGGCTGAGGCTGTGCGCATAATAATTGGTAGTAAGATTTTCTACCCGCTCTATAGCTATGTTGTTGCGGTCGATTGTCCGGTTTCTCCGGTAGATCTCTACGGGCAGTGTGCAAAGGCACGAGGCTAATACAAAAATGAAAATCGTTTTCCGGTACAGTGGCGCAGCATATTCATCCAGCCAGTAAAGGCATTGCCCGAAACCCAATATTAAAAACACCCCGCCCGGCGCAAATACGCGCACGATCATCGGGTCTTTATGCAGGAAGGCCACCACATACATGCCGCCATACAGTAAGAGGAAATACCAGAAAAAAGCTTCTGCTGTGCGCACCTTTCCGCCCCGGTTACGGTAATAAAGCACAAATCCTGCGATGCCGGCAACAAAAGCAATCCATCTTGCGCCAATAAAGCCGAGCGTGTTGTAGATAAGCGCATTCTTAAAAAAGCCCCAGTAAAAAGCCTTGAGTATGCCCACCAGCGGGTTGAAGAACAGGAGATCCCACATGGGCATATACAGCAGGATGCCGAGCAACGCGCCGGCCGTTACTGCAGCATATATACTAAGGATAAAGCGCACTTTTTGCGGCGTACTCCAACCAGGGCTTAGCATCGCCAGCGCTGCCGTGGCAGGATAGAGGGCAACGATCAGGTAGATATTTGCGGGATGCACATAGAATACATAAGCCAGCAACAGGCAGATACCGAGACAATGCCGCCGGCTTCCGGAATGGTAAAAGCGATGCAGGTATAAAACAATGCCCAGCACCAGCAAAGTAGCGAGGCCATAGCCACGCAACTGCATCGTAAAATTGTAGAATGGCAGGGTGGTGAGGAATAGTACCAGGTTGATAAGTGCCAGCTTCACCCCGCCCATTTCCATGCTGAGCCGCCACAGCAGCGCCGTAATGCCCAGAGAGATGAAGAGCAGGAAAATCCGTATCCGCTCCGGGTGCATCAGTAAGGCAAACAAGTCATGTTGATGGGTAGCGCGTAGATACAGGTTACAGAGCAGGTTGAAGCCTACATGATTATTTACATCATGGTAATCGCTGAGCGTGGTAGCAAGCGGCACCAGCTGGAATTGCTTGAGAGAATAGACCTCATCGTTCCAGAAATCCAGAAAGAGATTATCGTAGCAAAGGCAGGCTGTGGCAATTAGTGCGGCAAGGAGCAGAAGCCGGGCGGGGTTATGGTGCAGGCGGCGGATAAAGGAAAGCATATCGATGTGTGCGCAAAGATAATTCTGCCGCATTGCTATACTTTAAATTTTGGGCGTGTCCTGTGGGCCCGGCTATCCGTTCCAAGTCCTCGCTGCGCTGCGGGCTTTCCACTACTATCCTTCACGCGGGCCGCCGCGGCGTGCATTGTAAAGAAAAACAGTTATTGCATTTTCAGAAAAGGACGCTCCAAATATTTATACGATACAGTAGCAATAAAATACGTTAGCATCAGGATCAGCATTGTAAAAGGATGAAATAAAACGCTGAAATGAGCCGGCCTGCCTGAAGCTTTTCGAGGCAATAAATCACCAAAGGCAATAATGGTCAGTGATAGATATAAATGCCGAACGATACCTTGCCTGCTGCCCTCAAAGGCCGTGAATCAAGAAAAGTACGCTTCCTGAAAATGACCGCAATAATGACCGCGGCAAAGATTACAGCCTGTATCTCCGGCTGCACATAAGGAATTTGTACCTGCGAAACCAGGAGCAGCACAACCAACACACACAGCACAGGCCACGCTATCCGGTGCTTTAAAAAAGCAAGCTCCCGGCAGCCAAGCCTGAGGGCAATGCCTGCAAGTGCGCCAATGGCCATTGAGCTGAAGGCGGATGCTACAAAATAAGCCTGGAGAATACTCCAAATTTCAGATGGCCGATGCATTGCCATAGCCCCGCAGCCACTACGCAGCAGTATCACTGCCACGATCACACCGATGCACAGCTTTGCTCCATTTATGCGCCGGAACAGTGGTGGCCAGAAAAGATAGAACTGCTCCTCAACTGAGAGCGACCAGTAATGCGGCAGCACGGAAAGCGGGGCATTGAAAACAGCATTCAAATTAACCACAAACAGCCCGAAGACAAGGATCGGTAAGGAAGACAGCGCCAAAAACGAAAAAATAAAGTGGCCAGATGCGCAATATCCGCTTCCGGTAAAAATGCAGGATGCTGATGGAGCCGGCCTTCATTTTTTCCTCATAAAGCAGGTAGGTAATGATAAAGCCGCTGATCACAAAAAACAGATTGACCATCGTTTTCATAGCCATGCTGAAGTAGGGGAATACATCGCCCGCGCCTTTATAGCCTTTTATAGAGCAGATCTGATATACATGCCCAACCAGTACGATACAGGCGGCAATTGCACGAAGCCCATCGAGGCCAGGAAGCTTTTTGGCGGGCAAGTGTTCTGTAATCACCCTTAGAATTTATTGCGTGCCCGGCAGCAGTATATGGAAAGTCGTGCCCTCACCAGGTACGGAAGTGGCATACAGGCAGCCTCCATGATTGGCAACAATGCGGCGGCAAAGCGCAAGGCCTATGCCAGAGCCGGGGTAGTAATCCTGACCATGCAGCCGCTTGAAAACTTCAAATATCTGTTCGGCATATTTTGCCTCGAAGCCAATGCCATTATCCGTAAAAGTGATAAAATAATACTGGCTATGAGGCACCGGCCGGGAGATATAGGCGGCTACAGCAGCGCTGCCTGCAGGGCGGGCCGTCACGATAATCTGCGGCGTACGATCATGATGGATAAATTTCAGGGCATTGCTCAGCAGATTGTAAAAGAGCTGGTTCATCTGCAGGGCAACGCCTTCTATCACGGGCAAATCATTTATGATCACTTCTGCCTTATGCTCTGCAATGGAAAGCTCAAAATCATTGACTACCGCCCTTACTATCATATTCAGATCCACAGGCTGCATCAGCGCATCGGCTTTTAGCAGGCGGGAAAAATCGAGCAGGTCACGTATCAGCATGGTCATCCGCCCGGCACTCTGCCCTATCTTGCTTACAAGCAGGCCATGCTCTTCTGGCAGGGCTGCATTACCAAGCATACCGGAGAACATCTGGATCTTACGTAGTGGCTCCTGCAGATCGTGGCTGGCCACATAGGCATACTGGGCAAGCTCTTCATTTGAATGCGTAAGCTGGCGGTTGGCATCAAATAACTCCTCATTAGCTGCCTGCAATTTTTCATTTACAGATTGAAGCTGCTCGGTACGCTCCTGCACCTGCCGCTCCAGTGCAAGCTGCATTTGCCGCTGTGCTGTAACATCCTGCGCAGTACCGGTTAGCTTCAAGGCCTTGCCATCTTCATTATAAGTAACCTTGCCCATTGCATGGATAATACGCTCCTGGCCTGTACGGTAATCTTTAGCAGTATATTCCTCGTCATAAATGCCACCGCCTTCCGGGGTTAAAGCCAGGACAATGCCATTGGTTACACGTTCCTGATCGCTTTCCTGAATCGGGTTGTAGCCGGTAGAATAAAAGGTTTCATCATCGATAAAGCCGAACCAGTCGCGCAGCCTGTTGGAATAGGTTACTTCATTTTTTTCAAAATCCATTTTCCACGTTGCCAGCTCAGCAATCTCTATAGCACCGCGCAAAGCATCTTCGGTTTCTGCAACCTGCTTCCGGGCAATAACCTGTTCTGTCACCTCGGTAGCCAGCGCCATTACACCGCTGATGGTGCCCTTATTATCACGCAGCGGGGTAAATGTAAAATCATAATAGCCATCGGTAAGTTCTCCATCGCGCTCGAGCTTTGCGGGGGTGCTGTTGCCATAAGCAGGCTCGCCGGTATCATATACACCCTGTAGTACGCCCAGGAATGGCTGGCCTTCCAGTTCCGGCAGGGCCTTAATAAGCGGCAGGCCTATTATGGAGGGTTCCTTACCCCACAGCCGGAACATGGCTTCATTGGCTATGGTGATAATCATATCCCTGCTGCGGAAAAGGCTAATTGCCATTGGGGCCTGCTCTACAATGCTGCGGAATCTTGCCTCGCTCTCGCGGTAGGAATTTGCCGCTGCCACCTGGTCATTTATATCCATGCAGAAGCCCGCGTAGCCTGCGTATTGCCCTGCGGCATCAAAGTAGGGGTCGCCTGCGGCACGGCACCAGATTATGGCACCATTGCCTTTTTTGATCCGGAACTCTACATCGTAATGCGCTCTTGCAGCTACCGCACCTAGAAATGCTTCTGCGCTGCGCTGACGGTCTTCATCTATAATGGCATAGGCCCAGCCTGCCCCGAGGAGGTCTTTATAGGGCATACCGGTCCATTCTGCCAGGGTTTTATTAAGGTACGTAAGGTTGCCTTCCCTATCCGAAAGCCAAAGGCCGGTGGGCGAGCTGTTAGTTACATTGCGGAAGATGGTCTCATTATCACGAAGCGCCTCCAGAGCGGCTTCCTCGCCACGCAGGTCGCGACCTACAGCAACAATGGATTCAAGGCTACCTGCTCCTTGCTTTTTTTGTACTGTTACCTTCAGATATACAGGTATCGTAATCTTCTTGTTCCTGAAATGGCGCAGCTCGATCCTTCCCTCCCAGATACCTGCTGCAACAAGCGCAGGCATAGCAATATCGCGGAGAATAGCCCACGATGGATCTGTACAAATGTCGTGCAGGAAAAGCCCGTCGCGGATGGCTGCAGATATGCCTTGCAGTGCCATGCCCGATGTATTGATAAAGCTGAGCCGGCCTTCTGCCGTGGCAATGCCCATCCAGTCATGGCTGGCAGCTATGAGGGTATTGAATGTTTCCTTTTGATTACGGTCTTCGGTTTCTTCAGTTATGTCCAGCGCAGTACCTGTGAAAAGATACAGCTTCCCGTTGCTGTTTGCAAGATAAGATCCGGTAGCGCGCATCCAGTGAATAGCCCCATTGTTCCAAATCACCCTTGCGGTATAATCGAGCCTGCCGGTGCGCTCGGCTTCTGCATAGGCTTGCTTACGCAGTTTCCTGTCGGCAGGATGAATATGGCGGACGAAATCTGCACGGGTGAGCTTAGCGGTTTCATCGCCGGTGAGAATATGAGCGAATGCAGGGGAATATTCCATAGCATCGGTATCCAGGTTGATGCGGAAAAACCCGGCATTGGCACCTTTCAGCGCCATTTGGGCAAGGTGCTCCGATTGCGCAATCCGCTCCCGGATCTGCATGCTTTCTGAAATATCCTGAACGGTGCCGGAGAAGCGGCAGGCAATACCGGCTTCATTAAAATAAGTTTTGCCTTTGCTGTAGATCCAGCGCTGGGGCCCGGCAGCCGTAGCGATGGTGCGGAACTGTACCTCGTAGAGCGCGCGTTTTACAGGATCGAGCGCTGCGGTTGCTGCAGCCTGTATATTTTCTGAATCATCCGGGTGCAGGTATTGAAGCGCTTGCTCAAAGGAGAAATCCCCATGAGCGGGCAAGCCGAATAGCTCACGGGTGCGCTCATCCCACGACATTTTATTCGCCGGAACATCGAGGCTCCAGGTGCCGATGCCTGCGGCTTCCAGTGCATCAGAGAGACGCTCCGCTTCTTCACGGTTATCGGGCTGGGGCTGGGGAGTAGCTCGCTTCATTGCGGAGGGTGCCGGCTACAAGCAGCCGGTGTACTGCACAAGATAGGGCAGGAATGGAAGTGAATCAAATAACGGGGGGTGATTTGAGGAGGATCAGCGCTGGTTTAAAGTGCGTGGGATATTTTTGAAGGCGGATCAATATGCGATAGCTGTAATAGATTTAACCTTACCCGCCTATGCTTGTTTTGAAAGAAATAATTCACTCAAAATAAACCCCAGATATCCCACTCCGCATTCCCTTCTCAAAAACCCCAAATACCGCGCTCCCGCTGCCGCTCATACTCGCATAAAGCGCTCCACCTTCATAAAGCCGGGCTTTGATTTTCGCCAGTTCCGGGTGCTGCGCAAATACCGGCGCTTCAAAATCATTTACCAGCAGATCTTTCCATTTGCTTACCGGCCGCTTTACAACCTCGCGCAGGTCATTCGCCGCAGGCGCAGGAGTAATCATACTAAAAGCAGCCGCCGTACTTACATGCACTCCGGGGCAAATTATCTGCAAGCTATACGAAGACAAATCCAGTGCAACAGGCTCCAACTGCTCGCCGCGCCCGGTGGCAAACTGTGGGGTATTGTAAATAAAGAAAGGGCAATCAGAGCCAAGCGCTAAAGCCAGCATTGCTAATTCATCATTAGCCAGCCTTAAGCCGCATAAATCATTGATCAGCCTTAATGCAAAAGCGCTATCGGCAGACCCGCCGCCTAACCCCGCACCCATAGGTATGGCTTTACAGAGGTACATATCCAGCGGCATCAGCCTATCCCCATACCGCGCTTCCAGCAGCTTCCAGGCTTTCCATACCAAGTTATTTTCCTCATTGCCCGGCACGGCGACTCCGCTGAGCTGCAATGTGGTTTTTCCATGCGCAGCAGGTACCATTTCCAGCGCATCCCTCAGGCCCGGCACCGGGTAAAAAATGGTTTGCAGATCATGGTAGCCGTCTTCACGCCTGCGGGTAATATTAAGGCCAAGGTTAATTTTGCAGTTCGGAAACGCGATCATAGCCTGCAAGGTAAGCCACTCTCCTACAGAGTTATAGCCGGAAAATTCCAACTGCACTTGCAGCGACAAGGCCGGCTTTAGCCGGAACTAAATTATAGCCCACGGTTTTAACCGTGGGGAAATCGCAGCAGGGCAATCAAAATCTTGGCATATCCTTATCATTAAATACCCCCATTTGTACTATATACTGCCTTTACCTTTGTGCCCATTATGAAACGTCTCTTATTTCTTCTTTTATTTATAGCTATTACGGGCCTGCACGTGCGCGCCCAAATGCCCGGCGGTATGGGCATGAAAGGTGGCATGCCTAAGATGGGTAAAGTATATGGCAAGGTTGCCGATGCCAAATCCGGTAAGGGCATCGATGCTGCTACAGTGCTCTACCTACAGGTTACTGACGGCAAGGATGTACTCGTAAAAAATGTGCTTACAGAACCCAGCGGTGAATTCAGCCTTGATGAATTACCTATGCTGGGCCAGTTCAAAATATCCATACTGGCCAACGGTTATAAGCAATACGAAGCCCCGGTAGCTTTTGATCTCGGCGCACTCATGAAGGCCGGTGGAGGAATGAAAGGTGGAGGCAGCAGCGGCGATTACAGCAACATGACCTCTATACCATCCGGCGCTACAGACCTGCTCAATGCGCTGAATAAAGATATTGGCACCATACGGGTTGTTGCGCTCAACGAGCAGCTGGCAGGCATTACCGTAGTAGCTTCTGTGCCCACCTTTACCCTGCAGGGAGAAAAGAAGATATTCAATGTAGATAAGAACCTTACTTCGCAGGGCGGCACTGCGCAGGATGTAATGAAGAATGTGCCCGGCGTGCTCGTTGACCCCGATGGGAAAGTAACCATCCGCAACAGCCAGCCGCAATTATTAATTGATGGCCGCCAGTCTCCATTGCAGCTCGATCAGATTCCTGCCGATGCCATTGAGAGCATAGAAGTAGTAACTAACCCATCCGCCAAATACGATGCCGAAGGCGGTACCGGCGGCGTGCTCAACATCGTACTTAAAAAGAACCGCAAAACAGGCTACAACGGCGGCCTTCGTGCAGGAATAGATAGTCGCGGCGGTGGTAATCTCGGCGGCGATTTCAATTACCGCACCGGCAAGGTAAATGTGTCTTTAATAGGCCACAGCAACCTGATGCGCAACCGCCTCGACGGCAACACCGAGCGTACCGATTTTTCTACCGATCCCGATCAGCATACCTACCAGGATGATGTTAATAAAACCCGCGGCGGTTTTGCCTTTGGCCGCATTGGGCTCGATTATTTTGTGAGCAACCGCACTACGCTTTCCCTCGGCTATGTAAAAGTGCACGGCGAATTTAAGCCGGAAGATAATTTAGACATCACGACAGACAGCCTTTACACTACCGGCACCCGCAGCGCCTGGAGCCAGCGCCACAGCGAGGGCAAAAACCAGTTTGATATGAATGGCGTGCAGCTTGGCGTGAAGCACCTTTTCCAGCAGCCGGGTAAAGAATGGACCTTCGATGCATCGGGCAATTTTGGTAAGAACAAGAACAATAACAGCTACACCACTACCCTCTTCAACGATAATGCCCATACTGATATGTACGGCCAGGCCGGACAGCGTACGGCAGGCTCCGGCGAAAATATTTTTTATACCATCCAGTCGGATTTTGTGCAGCCCATGCGCAAGAGCGATAAGCTGGAGCTTGGCGTAAAAGCCACCATCCGCCAGGTAAAGAGCAATATTGATAACTACCTCATGCTCGGCAATATCGATACCCTCATCCCCAATATCTACAGCCGCTACAAAAACCTCGACCAGGTATATGCGGCCTATGCCTCTTACAGCGGTAATATAGGCACCAATACGAGCTACCAGCTTGGCCTCCGTGCAGAAGGCTCGCAGTATGAAGGCGAGCTGGAAAAGAACGGGCAGAAATTCAGCAATTCTTATCCCGTTAGCCTGTTCCCGTCATTATTTCTTACCCATAAATTCAAGCAGGATCAGCAGCTTCAGTTCACCTATCGCCGCGGCATCAACCGGCCCAATTTCTTCCAGCAGCTGCCTTTCACCGATTATACCGATCCGCTGAATATCCGCCAGGGCAATCCCGGTCTAAGCCCCGAATTTACCAATACCGTAGAGGCTACTTATATAAAGAACTTTACGCGCACCAACTATGTCCTGGCCAGCGTGTATTACCGCCGCTCCGACAACCTGATTACCCAATACCAGACCATTGCCAATAACCCGTTCACCAATGAGCCTGCGCTCATCTCCTCTTATATCAATGCCAACAGCAGCGACCGCTACGGCCTCGAACTTACCTCCGGCTGGGACCTGAATAAATGGTGGAACGTGCTGGCCAATGCCAACATCTACAACGCTACACTCAACACCGGCACAGCTGGCACTACCAATAATAGCAGTAGCTATTTCAGCGGTTTCGGCAAGCTTACCAACAACTTCAAGCTGCCTAAAAAGTTTTCCTTCCAGCTATCGGGCGTGTACCAGAGCCGCACCAACCTGCTGCCGGATAGCAAGAACGATGGGCCCGGCGGCGGCCGGGGCGGCGGATTTATGATGCAGAGCAACTCATCTTCGCAAGGCTACCTCGATGCCAACTGGAGCGTGGACGCTGCACTCCGCTGGACTTTTATGAAAGCCGATATGGCCTCGCTTTCTCTCAGCGTAAACGATATTTTCGCTACGCGCCGCTTTACACAGCACACCGAAAATGAGTACTTCGTGCAGGATTATTCCCGCCTCGTAAACCCGCAGCTCATACGCCTTAACTTCTCGTGGCGCTTCGGCAAGATGGATACTGATCTCTTTCGCCGCAAGAACATAAAAGGCCAGATGGAAGGCATGCAGGATGCCTCGCAGAATGTGGGGATGTAATATACATTCCGGATTTCGGAAGGCGGATTCCGGAATGTTTAAAGCTTCCGCAGCATTATTTGATTTTTAGCTATCGCGCATGCCGCGAAGGGCGGCACCGGGCTATCCGCTTCAAGCCCTTCGCTGTCGCTACGGGGCTTTCCGCTGCTATCCCTTGCGCGGGCCGTTTTTGAGTTGTGGAGGCTACTATAATATAACATACCGGGCTACCGGTACATAACGGTTATGCAGCACATCGAGCCGGATGCGGTAGAGATTCAACGTGGTCGGATCTTTTTTAAACAGCTTTTTATCCTGCGCATTATTCAGCGCATGGGTTAATCCGCCTGCTGCACTTACAAGTATTACTCCCACCAGCCCGCCTGCAATGCCTGCTGCTATAAATGTGCCCTGTTGGGAGGTGTGGCCGCGGAGACCTTCCAAGGATCCTTTAAAATAAAAATCGCCTTCCTCGAAGGAAATGGTGTAAGTGCTGTTGCCGCCGGATTTATACCAGTGATGACCATCATAAACAGCATAAAACGTAGAATCCTCCAGCCGGGAGCCATGCTTACCCTTATCGGTAGTGCGGAAAAAAGTATAAGGATGAGCTATATTATCCCTGTTGGTCCATTGCTTAAACCGGGGGAAATCCGGCCGGAGCATTAAAAACGATTCCCGGGTCAGGTAAACTCCCTCCGGATAAACGGAAGCATTATAGGCCGGGAACGCTTTCAGCAGGTCTGCTCTATGGCTAAGTGCCGCTTGAACGGTATAGTAAGATGGAGAATCCGCCTTATCGGGTACCGCCCCGGATGCTTTGTCGAAATAGCGGAACCATATTTGCTCCAACTGGCTTTCCCATACATCTTTTCCGGCAATGCAGCGGGATTCATAAAACGAATCTGCTGTGAAAAGATACCGGTAGCTGCCTTCTGTCCCGGTGTAGAAATCAGCATCAGCATACACTGTATTAACGGCATCAGAAGTTTGCGGCGCCACACTCAGGTGGCGCAGTACAACGAGCAGCGTACTGTTCTGAGCAGGTGCATGGTTACGTATGAGCTGCAGGCCAAAATGGCGCAGACTCTGGCTCAGGGGCGTTGCTGTTGTAATTACCAGCGATGAGAGCGACCCGTTTATTATGCCGAAGCCGGCAGTATCGGCCCTTGCATCTACGACCCTTACTTCACTGAAATTTGCCGGGTGGCTTAGCGCAAGCGTAGAATCAAAATAATAGGTATAGGAGCGCCGGGCGCCTGCCTGCGTAGCGAATAGCAACAACAGCACAAGAAAGGCAGAATCAATTCGTTTTCATAAAAAATATTCTTAGGGATTGCGAAGGTAATATCAATCAATCAGAGTGATATAAGTAGCCTATTCTTTACTATTGCAACAGGTGCTACACCACCGGCATCATGCGCTGTTTCTAGATCCAGCTGTCAAGTCGGGGCAATGTTGTAGAGAGGTGGCAGTGCAACGTCTCTACGGTGAGGTTGTGTATTTGTCTGAATCTTGGATTAGGCGGATTGCACAGATTCCGCGGATTCCTAAACGTAGGGGAAAATCCCACAGCGCCCATCTGTGTAATCCGTTAATCCTTTTAAAATCCGTGATTCAGATAAGCGCATGAGCCCGCGCAAGGGATAGCAGTGGAAATCCTCCCGGCCCTTCCGCCGGGAGATTGGAACATGCGATACAGGCGAAACTTAATAAGCTTTGATTGTGCCGCGCGCGAAGCGTAGCCCTGTCCGCAGGGTGCGCCCCTTAAAAACGTGTATCAATACGTTGCCGGTGTGTAAAGCAGTCTCCTTGAAGTATCAGGACATGTTTTTGGGCTTGAATAAGCTCTTAATGCAATTCTATATATTAAAAATGCGCAACGGGAATATTATACGGGAAGTTATATCTACGGCGCCAGAATAATTTTTTAAATAGGCATCCAATTGCCTGCCTATTGCCGCCCGCGCCACAATGCGTAAATTCACCACTCAAAACGCTGCTTTTAATATCCGGCATTCTCTAAAAAATGGCAATCACCCAACTTAAAAATTACACCGAAGGCCGCTGGCATACGGCATCTGCCGAAGGCGACACCCTTTATAATGCCGTAACCGGCGATGCCATCTATACCGCATCTTCCGAAGGGCTGGATTTTGGCGCCATGATGGATTATGCGCGCCGCACCGGTGGCCCTGCCCTGCGTAAGCTTACTTTCCAGGAGCGCGGGCGGATGCTCAAGGCACTGGCACTGCACCTCGTGGAGCGCAAGGAATATTTTTATGAGATATCAGCCCTCACCGGCGCTACGCGCAATGACAGCTGGGTGGATATCGAGGGCGGCATTGGCAACCTGTTTGCCTATGCATCGCTAAGAAAGCAGTTTCCGGATGAGCGGTTTTATGTGGATGGCGAGGCTGCCAAACTCTCCAAGAATAATACCTTCATCGGCCATCATATCATGGTGCCGCGTGAGGGGGTGGCCATTCATATCAATGCTTTTAACTTCCCGGTGTGGGGCATGCTGGAGAAGATTGCGGTGAATCTGCTGGCGGGCGTGCCGGCCATTGTGAAACCTGCTACGCTTACCTCTTACCTTACCGAGGCGGTATTTGAATCCATTATAGAATCGGGCATTCTTCCCGCCGGCTCTTTGCAGCTTATCTGTGGCTCGGCGCGCGGTATTTTAGACACGGTGCAAAGCCAGGATGTGGTTACGTTTACCGGCTCGGCAACTACCGGGCAGAGCCTGAAAAGCCATGCGCGCGTGCTTTCGGAAGCCGTGCCGTTCAATCTCGAGGCGGACTCGCTCAACTGCTGCGTGCTGGGGCCCGATGTAACGCCTTCTATGCCCGAATGGGATATCTTCATTAAAGAAGTAGTGCGCGAGATGACTACGAAAGCCGGGCAGAAATGTACAGCCATCCGCCGCATCATTGTACCCGCAGATAAGGTAGAGGATGTGCAGATAGCCCTGGGCAAAAGGCTGGCTACCACCACCATTGGTGACCCAAAGGTGGAAGGCGTGCGCATGGGCCCGCTGGCCGGCGCATCGCAAAAGAAAGAAGTGCGCGAGCGGGTGCTGCTCCTGGCACAAACACAGGAAGTAGTGATTGGCAACCTCGATGATTTTGAGGTGAAAGGCGCTGATAAGGACAAGGGCGCATTCCTGCCGCCGATCGTATTTCTTAACACAGATCCATTCAATAAAAGGGACGTGCACAGCGTGGAGGCCTTTGGCCCGGTAAGCACTATTATGCCATACGGCGATATCAGTGATGCGATTGAGCTGGCCAGAATGGGGCAGGGCTCGCTGGTATGCTCCATCATTACCGCAGATGATCGCATTGCCAAGGAATTCGTGCTCGGCACTGCACTGATGCACGGCCGCATACTGGTGCTGAATGCCGAGTGTGCGAAGGAGAGCACCGGCCACGGCTCACCTATGCCGCTGCTGGTACATGGCGGCCCCGGACGTGCCGGCGGAGGAGAGGAGATGGGCGGCAAACGGGGTGTAATGCATTATCTGCAGCGTACAGCAATACAGGGCTCGCCTACGATGATTACGAAGATCACCAATGTGTATCAGCAATATGCGGCGCAGAAGGAAGACGATATTCATCCGTTTAAAAAGCATTTTGAAGACCTGGTAGTGGGCGATACGCTCATCACCGCAAAGCATACGGTAAGCGAAACGGACATCACTAATTTTGCCAACGTAAGCGGCGACAACTTCTATGCGCACATGGATGCTACATCCCTGGAAGGCACCATTTTCGAAGGGCGTGTGGCGCATGGCTATTTCATTCTGAGCAAGGCGGCCGGCCTTTTTGTAGATGCAAAGAAAGGCCCGGTGCTGCTCAATTACGGCATTGATGAAGCACGCTTCACCAAGCCGGTTTATCCCGGCGCAACGATTGGCGTACGGCTTACGGTAAAGGAAAAGGTGGATCAGGAAAAGCGCAGCGAGGATGATATTGCCAAAGGCATCGTAAAATGGCTGGTGGATGTATATGACCAGACCGGCGAAACGGTAGCCATTGCCACGATATTGACGATGGTAAAGAAGCGCAACCAGGAATAGTATTGCATAGAGGATCGCGGATTACCGGGTTTTTAAAAGCAAATTAAATGAGCAGGCTGCGCCTACATGATCTTAATAAAAGCCGGGAGGAAATCGAGTTGGAGCGTAACCTTCTATTTGCCGCTCTGAGCGGTACTGAAAAGCTGCGCAGGCTGTTGCTGCTAATGAATGCTGCCCGAAAACTGAATGGTGGTAAGCCTTTGAAAGAGCCGCAGGGGAAAGGATTTATCATAAAGAAATAAGCAATGGATCTTTATAACGACTACTTCCTTCGGTTAATCAGATCATTTGAAAATGCCGGCGTCCGCTATCTAATCGTTGGCGGCTTTGCAGTAAATCATCACGGATATAGCAGGGCAACCGGTGATCTTGACCTTTATCTTAACGACACGCCGGAGAACCGCAGAAACATAATCGGGGCTTTGGAAGAAATGGGTTATGGCTACCTTGAGCCAATCCTGCGCATGCCTTTCATTGCAGGATACTCGGAGATAATGATGGATGACGGCATGTATGCCGATCTCATGTCGGCCCTGCCAGGCCTGAACCCTGAAGATTTTGACGAACACTTGAAGATGGCCAGCATCTCCATGATCGAAGGCATTACGGTTCGCTTCCTGCATTACAATCATCTTATAGAAAATAAAAAAGCTACCGGCCGCCTGAAAGATCTGCTGGATATAGCTGAACTGGAAGCTATTCATAACCGTATCAATCCATAAATGGGCATCCTTAAAGTAGCTATTACCATCCTGGCGGTTATTCTATTAACCTACCTGCTGTTCGTGCTGCCAAAACGCGTGCGCAAAAGTCGGTCGGCCCGTGCCCGCTATTATATTTTCTTTTTCGTGGCGGCAATATTCATCATCATTGTAGTAAAGGTTTTCCATTAATTACTTTTCCAATTCTTTACCTTAGAATAAATGCTTCAGACAGATTTTCTCGTTATTGGCTCCGGCATTGCCGGCCTCACTTTTGCCATAAAAACAGCCCGTAAATTCCCCGACAGGAAGGTCACCGTGCTTACCAAAGCGGCTACCGATGAAACCAACACAAAGTATGCCCAGGGCGGCATTGCCGTAGTAAACGACCTGGAGCACGACTCCTATACGAAGCATATTGAAGATACACTCATTGCAGGCGATGGCCTCTGCAATGAAAAGATCGTGGAGATAGTGGTAAAAGAAGGAACGGCGCGTGTAGCCGAGATGATTGACTGGGGCACCAACTTCGATACAGACAAGGAAGGCGAATTTATGCGCGGGCGCGAGGGCGGCCATTCAGCATTCCGCATACTGCACCATAAGGATATTACCGGCTGGGAGATAGAGCGCGCGCTGGTAGAGGAAGCAAAGCAATACCCGAACATAGAGATACACAACCACTGGTTCGTGGTGGATATCATTACGCAGCACCACCTCGGCTTTCTCATTACTAAAGCCACACCGGATATAGACTGCTACGGCGTTTATGCGCTCAACCTGCAGACGAATAATATTGAGAAGATCCTGGCCTGCATTACTGTAATGGCTGCGGGCGGCACCGGGCAAGTGTACCGTACCACTACTAATCCGCGCATTGCTACCGGCGATGGTATTGCAATGGCCTACCGCGCCAAAACACGTATCGAGAATATGGAGTTCATCCAGTTTCACCCTACTGCGCTGTACGAAGCCGGCATCAGCCCTTCCTTCCTTATTACAGAAGCGGTGCGCGGCGATGGCGGCATCCTGCGCAATAAAGACGGTGATCCGTTTATGGAGCACTACGACCCCATCCGCAAAGATCTTGCTCCGCGCGACGTGGTAGCCCGCGCCATAGACAGCCAAATGAAACGCACCGGCACGGAGCATGTGTACCTCGATTGCCGCCATATGGACGCCGAAAAGTTCAAAGCGCACTTCCCGAATATCTATGCCAAATGCCTGAGCATCGGTATTGATCCTTTACTTCAATTGATACCCGTAGCCCCGGCTGCGCATTATTGCTGCGGTGGCATTAAAGTAGATGAATGGGGCCACTCATCGATCCGCCATTTTTATGCCTGCGGCGAATGTTCGAGCACCGGCCTCCATGGCGCTAACCGCCTTGCTTCCAATTCGCTTTTAGAAGCGCTTGTATTCGCCCACCGTTGCGCTGAAGATGCTGCCATTCAGATCGTAGGTGCAAAATTCCGCACGGACGTGCCCGACTGGAATGCCGGCGGGACCAACGACCCGAAAGAGATGATCCTCATCACCCAAAGCCTTAAAGAAGTGCAGGGCATTATGAGCGATTATGTGGGCATCGTGCGCAATGATGTGCGCCTCGCCCGGGCTATGCGCCGCATGGATCTGTTGCATGAAGAAACCGAAGCGCTGTACCGTACCACAACACTTTCCCCACAGCTTTGCGAGCTGCGCAACCTGATTACGATTGCTTTTTTAATTGTAAAAGGGGCGGCTTTCCGCAGGGAGAGCCGCGGCCTGCACTACACTACGGATTACCCGGAGAAAAGCATGCTGCTACAGAACGTGGTGCTATAATTGCCCGAACTATGATCTTCATGATTAAATGATTTTCATGATCCCTGTTTAGCAAAAGCCGAAAGAAAGGATGGAAAGCGTTGAGCGGCGGGAACCGTTAAAGGCATAATCGCCTGGCAAGGAAACAGCACATTATTTCCCACCGCACCGCACATTGGCGTAAATTTGCGCTGCAAACCACCAACGGTCACTGCGGGTTTTTACCTGTTTAATTTGCATTCTATAATGAACGATATAACCATTCCGCCAGCTCCCATACTCACTGCTAAAGATTTTGCAACTGATCAGGAAGTGCGCTGGTGCCCCGGCTGCGGCGATTACTCCATACTTGCCCAGGTGCAGAAGGTATTGCCCCAAATAGGTGTGGCGCGTGAAAATATCGTGATCGTTTCCGGCATTGGCTGCTCCTCGCGCTTTCCTTACTATACCAATACTTATGGCATGCACTCCATTCATGGCCGTGCTACCGCTATTGCATCCGGCTTAAAGGCTACACGGCCGGAGCTGAGCGTATGGATCGTAACGGGCGATGGCGACGGATTGAGCATCGGCGGCAACCATACCATTCACCTGCTGCGCCGCAATTTCGATGTAAATATCCTGCTCTTCAACAACCAGATCTACGGGCTTACCAAAGGGCAATACTCACCAACCTCCGAAGAGCGAAAGGTAACCAAGAGCACGCCAATGGGCAGCCTCGACCATCCCTTCAACCCCATGGCGCTGGCTATGGGTGCGGATGCATCATTCGTAGGTCGCAGCATGGACCGCGATGTAAAGCACCTGCAGGCTATGCTGTTAAGAGCCAACGGGCATAAGGGCTCATCGTTTTTAGAGATCTACCAGAACTGTAACATTTTTAATGATGGCGCTTTTGAGATATTCACCGAGAAATCATCCAAGGCAGATGAAACTCTTTTTTTAGAGCAGGGTCAGCCGCTGATTTTCGGAGCGGAGAAGAACAAAGGCATTCGCCTCGATGGGTACAGGCCGCAGGTAGTTTCGCTGACAGAAGGCGGCTATAGCGCCGCTGATCTCTGGGTGCATGATGAAGCCGATTTCTATAAAGCACAAATCCTTACAAGGTTCTTTGATAACCCAACGATGGAAGCGCATCTGCCACGGCCATTTGGTGTATTCTATGCATCGGAGCGGGCGTGTTACGAAGACCAGATGCAACTGCAGCTTGAGGAAGCCATTGCTACAAAAGGCTTTGGCGACCTGGATAAATTATTGCAGGGGAAAGAGACGTGGGAGATTGTATGAGCCAGGTTACAGCGACTTTTAACGCTGACAGGGTTTTGAACCCTGTCAGCGTTCCCTTGCAGCGGCTGAGAAAAGCTCAATAGCAATCCAACTGATGAACGGTGCCAACGCCCCAACTGCCTAATTGCACTTTCTTCTGCCCGGACAATAAATAAAACAACCATACTTACTTGGCTTCTCTGAAAAACCTTGCAGGGCAAACGCTTTGGTACGGGCTGAGCAATATCGGCGCGCAGATGCTCAACTACCTGCAGAACCCGGTACTTACCTACCTGCTGAATGATGCGGCCGGTATGGCAAAGTTTGGCGAGATCAGCTCGATCTACGCCTGGATCCCATTTGCCAATGTGCTGTTTACCTACGGCATGGAGACGGCCTTCTTCCGCTTCTCCAATACTTGGAAGGACAAAGATTCCCTTTACCAAACCGTATTCGGCAGCCTGCTGTACAGCACTTTTTTCCTGAGCATAATTTGCTGGCTGTGCAGGATGCCCATTGCGCATTTTCTCAAGGTGCCGGATCATCCGGAATATATATCGTGGGCTATTGCCATCATCGCGCTCGATGCGCTTACCGCCATCCCGTTTGCCCGGCTGCGGCAGGAAGGGAGGCCCCGGAAGTATGCCTTTGTTAAGGTAGCGGGTATCGCTATCAACCTTGCAGCGGTGGTTTTCCTGGTGGGCATCTCGCCCAGAATCATTGCGGCAAATCCGCATGGTGCTTATGCGCTGTGGCACCGGCAATACACTCCTACCGGCTTTGTGCTGCTGGCCAATATCCTGCAGAATATTTTTGTGCTGGCCATGCTGGCGCAGGAGTGGAAAGTATTCCGGTTTCGGTTTGATGCAGCGCTCTGGCGCACCATTCTGGCTTATTCTGCGCCGTTTGTAATTATTGGTTTGGGCGGTATGGTAAATGAGGTGCTCGACCGCAATATGCTGCTGCACCTGTATCACCCTGAGAACGTGGAGCTGGCCAAGCAGACGGTGGCCATCTATTCGAGCAATTATAAGCTGGCCATTGTAATTACGCTGTTCATACGTGCTTTTAAAATGGCTGCAGAGCCGTTCTTCTTCTCGCAATCGGCCGATAAGAGCGCGCCCGGTACCTATGCCAAGGTAATGAAATGGTTTGTGATTACTCTTTGCCTTGCTTTTCTTTCTACCGTGCTGTTTCTTGATATCTGGAAAAAGCTGGAAGGCTCGAGCTATTGGGTGGGCCTCGGTGTAGTGCCCATTCTCTTATTTGCTAATATTGCCTTGGGCATTTATTACAACCTTGCTGTGTGGTATAAGATTACCGCGCAATTGAAATACGGCATCGGCATTACGGCTGTTGGTGTGGTGATTACACTGGCTATTAATTATTTTTTCATTCCTGCCTATGGCATGTATGCCTCGGCCTGGGCTACGCTGATCTGCTATAGCACCATGATGGTGCTGTGCTATTATTATGGGCAAAAGCACTTTCCGGTGCCTTATAATGCGAAGAAGCTGCTTGGGTTTTTTGGGGTGATCTCCGCCCTCTACATAGTGCATCTGGGTATTGAGTGGCTTACGCCCAATGTATTGCTTCGTACAGGCAGCGGTGCTCTGCTGTTGGGCGTATTTGTGCTGCTGGTATTTAAGGCAGAGCGGAAGGAGCTGAAGGCTTTCCCTGTAATCGGGAAATATTTGTAGCAGGCAATGCCGTAAACTTCTTTGTCTTTATGCGCAATCAAAAATCACAGATCCAAAATCAGCGATCCGCTAATGGCATTTAAAATGCTCAAAGGGCTCGCTGCAATTATTGCATTTGTATAGCGCCTTACAGGAAGTTGCGCCGAAATTGCTTACCAGCTCCGTATTTGCGCTATCGCAGTGCGGGCAGGGAATGGCATCGTCATCAAACAGCGCGAGCGTATTTTTTGCGAGCCTTTGCGGTGGTGCTATGCCGTAGGCTTTGAGCTTTTGCTTGCCGGCTTCCGTCATCCAGTCGGTAGTCCAGGCAGGCTTTAGCTGAAGCTCAACCGTCACTTTGGTAAAGCCGCGGCCAGTGAGGGCCATGCGGATGTTCATGCCGATCACATCCATAGCCGGGCAGCCGCTATAAGTAGGTGTGATCGTTATGATTGCTTCCTTCGCTTCATTGATTTTTACATCGCGCACGATGCCGAGATCAAGGATGGAGAGCACCGGTACTTCAGGGTCTTTTACCTGGTTGAGGTATTGGTAGATATGTGCCACATTAACGCTCATAATGAATGCTTATAGAATCTTCCTGAAATTAGTTTTGCCAGATATAAAAGACAAAAGAATGGTAGCAACCAGAAAATCCTTGCCTGAAACCTGCCTAACACAGTGGAAAAAGTAGCGGTGATGGCAGCATTACATAATAAATACAACAGCACCATCCGGAAGAGCGTGGCCCATAATGGGTGCATTCCATTCTTCCAGGTAAACAATACCCCAGCCCCTAATAAAAAGGAAAATACAATAATGATTCCATTGAAAAGGTTAAATGGGAGCCCGGATGTTTGTTGCTGTGCTGCACTATATTCCTTTAACTCATGCTGATGATAGTGGGCAATATTATTATAGGGGGATGAGCCCGGACCCATTTGTGTAAGCCCATCGCCTATGTATACCTGTGGCAACTGGCGCAGTGTAGCCTGCGCGCTTTTAAACAGGAATAATGCTAAGTATTTAGGTGTTGTAAGGATATTCCGTTCAATGCGGCTGTATTCAGCTTCATTGGCCTCCCAGCCACCTGTCTTGTAAAGAGCACCATTTTGATCCCACATAAAATCCCATTGCCTGTTGGGTAGCTGATCTTTGAATGCACAAATTTTGTAGTCATTATTGTTACAATTTTCTGCAAGAAATTTATCCATGATGCCGCTTTCCACCAACCGGCACATTAAAAATACATGCGTGCCGGCACTTGGCCGGAAGCCTTTACCCGCAATCGCATTCATTGCAGAAAAGGTGAGCAGGGATGTAATACTTAATCCTATAAGCAATGCCGGCTGGCGAAGATTGCCTGTTCTGCGCACTATGCGATATCCTAATAGCACCAGGCTGAAGCAAAGAAGAATAAGCGCATTTGAATTGTGCTGCAGTAATACACCATAGATAAATAAAAGCAGGAGTATCTGCTGCCAGAGGCGCCCAAAAGGCGCAAAGAACCACGTAATTACCGCAAGAAAAAGGATAGCAGTGAAAATATCCGGCATCAGTTGGCCGCAAAACCAGGCCACACTTGTAACTATTGTAAGCACAAGTACTATTCCGATAAATAATTGAGGTTGATAAACAGGCCCGAGGAGATATCGTGAAATCCGCTGAAGCAGGAAAGAAAGAATCAGTGCCTGGCATATCACCGTGCCCCAGAGTGTAACGCCTAAACTGAATAGCCGGATAAAGATACTGTACCCTAATGGCCGATCAAGCGGCACAGTAAGTTCAAAGCCATTTGCAATATATGCCCCGCTATCGGAGGTAACCATTGGGAAGCCATTATAGAGTGCAGGCAAGAGCAACAGCAACGATGCAATTAGTATTACTGGAACTGAACGATTATTAAAACTAACATAGGCCATGCTTTGTTTAATTACCATAAATTATGATCAAGGCCGAGTTTAGGAAACAAATAGCCAAATTTTAAATAGACATAATAAAAATGACTATCAATAGCTGGTATAAAGCATATTATTGAAGCAATAAGGCAAAGAGCGATGCCCCACCATTTTTTTTCCATCTGGAACTGTTGATAATAGTCATATAATGCATAGATACCCCAACTTACCATCAGCCCATAGAAAAGGCCAAAATGGCGAATAGTAAATAAGTGAATATAGACATGCTGAGTCATAAAAAAAATCCAACTAATGCTTGCCAGGAAAAGTACAATGCCCATCCAGAAAAATTTGCGCTCAGTCTTCCACATTTTAATAAATCCCAATACCATCAATCCTAAAAAGGGCCAGGTACCAATAAAAAACATTCTATTAAATCTTATTTCAAGTTTACTTGGTAATTCGCCAATTTCTTTTGCACCTATCTGGACAGTGCCTTCAAAACCAACCGTACGTTCTATATATGCTCCCTTTATATCCTTTAGTACAAGAGCCCAGCTACCAAAATAGTAGTAATTCTGCATTAAGTGTAATCCTAAACCGGCAATTGGCATTGCCATCAATATAATATTGGTTCGGGTAAATATTCTTTGCTCAAAAATAAGAGAGAAGCCTGCTACTACGATTCCATAATAAAAAATATGCTCAAATGTAATCCATGTATTAATCAAGGCTAAGAGACTTAGTAGCCCTAATAATATGCCTCGCTTCTCCTTACCCTGATAATATTGATATAATAATAATACAAATATCCATTTGCATGTCTCCCCATATACATGCTGGTGAATATCATCTGCCCAGCAAATAAAGTAGCAGGAGATTACTGTAAATATTGATCCGAGCATCGCGGCATGCCGGCTCGGACACAAATTTTGTAGGGCAATAAAAATCAGACCGAAAAAGAATAGCGATAGAATTAATGGGAGCAATGAAAGTATTTTTGTATCCGTGCTTCCGGTAATTGTTGCCATTATCCCTGCAAGTTCATCGGGTAAAGGAGGATAATGAGTGTATGCGTAAGTAGCCGCTTCAGAGCCAATACCGGTATAGCCAAAAATTGGAAGGCCAACTGATTTTACAAAACCATGATCCCGGAAATACATAGCCGCACCCTGAACGTTCAGGCAGCTCCACACATCACCATAAGTTCCTGTACGCGGAGGATATAAATGATCCGCCATCGGGATATTTGCCCAACGTATATAAATCAAAGATGCACAGAAGAGAAATACGATCCCAATAATGATAATTTTCTTCTTAAGATACGCTAAACCTTTGTGCATATTGGCGTTGTAGAGTTAACTGAACTGCTTGCGAAATTAGAGCAGCATTCATATTTTTCATACAGAAATTATCGCCGCCGCAGGGAAGGATATCTGTATGGTGTACGCAGGGCGAGCACGGAACGGAAAGATAAAGAACTTCGTGCGGGAAGGAAGGCGGAATACGCGTTTCGGGATGGGTAGGCCCCCATACGGATACAACAGGCATATCCAGCCGGTAGGCAAAATGCAGTGGGCCACTGTCAATCGTAAGCATTGCCGCACATTCGTTTTTCAGGAAGTAAAGGAAATCCAGAAATGGATATTTTCCGGCTACATTAATAATACGGTGCCGCAGGGACTCAAGTTTCGGGTGGGCGCTAAGGCGCTCATTATAAGCAAAGTCTGCACGGCTCCCGATTAGTGCAATGTCAAGGGTCGTAGCAGTAGCAATTTGCTGTAGCGCTTCAATAAGAATATCATCCGGGATGATGCGCTCCTTTGCCAGCTCGCTGCAATTATTATTAATGGCAATAAACCGAAGCGCCGGAGCAATGTCCTTAGGTATCGGGAAGCGGTAAATTTCATTTACTTCAGCATCCATTGCCTTTGCCATCTGCTCGTAGTTGTCATAGGCAAGATGCATCTGGTTGAAATATACATGATGAGTATTGAGTGTATAGCGAAACTTTACTTCATTAAAATAAAAGCCGAAACGGTTGGTGGCCAGTGTCCATAATGAAAAAATAGTACTAAGCCTTGAATACACTTCCAGATTTACCGTCCATAAACGCTTTTGGCGCCAACTTTTGAGGATCGTCTTTAAGCCGGACAAGAAGAGCTTTAAAAACGACAGGTCATTTACGGCCCATATCTCATCAAACAGCTCCAGGCGGCCAGCCTCCTGCTCGAGCAGAAGGCTGCATACAAGTACTATTTTTGCTTGGGGGTACCTTTTTTTGATAGCAAGGATCGCATCAGCAGCCATTAACAAGCTACCTAAACCCAGCATTTTTGTAATAATAATACAGTCGGGTTCAGCTTTCAGCGAATGGTTTATACGCAGGATAAAACCCAATATTCGTGCCAGCAGAACATTGAGAAAGATCAATGCCGAGCCAAAAAAATTATCAATAAACTGTTTACTGGTTAGTTTCATTAAAGCTCAACCCTTAATTATTTTCGTAAAGGGCAATCTTACCATTCCATACCCTGATAAGTGCGTTGCAGGTACTGCATCTCTGCAAGAATGTAGCCTAAATGTTCGGTATGTTGCCCTTCCTTACCGCCCTGCTGCATCCAGGTTTGCTCGGGAACTTTTAAAGCAGCTACCTCTATAATATTGCTTACATGGGCTTGCCATTGCGCTTTAATCCGGCCAATATCTACTCCAATCCCGGCCTCCTGCATTGAGATGTCTGCACTGCCGCCTGTTAATAACTCACCGGTATAGGCCCAGCGCGCATTCAGCGCAGCCTGCATGCGAGCACTGCTTTCTTCCGTACCATCGCCGAGGCGGATGACCCATTCGGAGCTCCATTTAAGATGATAGGTACCCTCCTTCAATGATTTTTCGGCAACGGCTGCAAGGGTTTCGTCCTTGCTTTGCTGCAATGCTGTATAAAAATAAAAATTAAATGTATCGATGAAAAAACTGCGGGCAATGGTATAGGCCCAGTCTTCATTGGGCTGCTCGGCAAGGAGTACATTATGAAAATCCCAGCTATCGCGCAGGTAGGCAATATCATCCTCTTCTAATTTTCCTTTTCGGGCATAAGCCTGCGTGATCATAGGCGAAGTAAAAGCCATCTCCTGCGCTTCCGGTGAAAGGCTGTTGTAAATATCCGCGGCATACTGGCAAAGGCTGCGCGCCGTGCCAATATGGTCCAGCGCCATATTGGTAATAGCGATATCCTGCTCTAATACGGGGCCGTGGCCACACCATTCACTGAGCCGCTGCCCGTTGATAAGAGCATTGTCCACAATTTGAAGAATGTAATTAAGTCTATAGGTTGATTGGTTCATTAATTAGCCGATTAGTTAATTAATTTTACATATGGCTAATGCCGTCGGGGATATCATAAAAAGTAGGATGACGGTACACCTTATCATTGGCGGGGTCAAAAAGCGCTTCTCCTTCGGCAGGATCTGATGCGTGGATGTGCCTGCTTTCCACGACCCAGATAGAAATGCCTTCATTACGGCGGGTATAAACATCGCGGGCGTTCTCGATGGCCATCTGGGCATCGGCGGCGTGGAGGGAGCCGGCATGCTTATGGTCGAGGCCGGCTTTGCTGCGGATAAAGACTTCCCAGAGCGGCCATTCCGTTTGCAGGTTGCTTTCGCCGCCGGCGAGCTCTTTTTCGCCATAGTTACCGTAATATTGAAAATTAGTTGATTGGCTCATTCATCAAGAAATTATAGGTATTTAAAATGTCCGGAAGTGTTATTTCCTTTCCTGTATTTAATATCTCTTCTATAAAAGGGTCATCATCGGAGGATTCGCCTGATTCGAAAAATTTAGGACTTATTGGGTAATGAAGGCTTCTGTGACGCAGCATTGCAGGACTCTCGGCATCGGCTAAAGATAAAGTTTTTTGTAGCCATATTGCCAGGTCCACATCACTATCTGCATGTGGACACTCTTTTGCATAAGAGCCAAACAAAACCGCGCGTACAGGATTATAGCCCAATTTAATTAGCCCTGCAAGAAAACCTTGTATCAGCTCGTTAAGAGCGCGGATTCTAAGAGGGCTTTGAGTGCGCATAGCTTTTGGTAGTGATCCTGCATGTAGGCAGGTGTGGCATGGTGATATATTTTAAGCTTATAATCGGGGTAGCGGCCTTCGAGGTTCCATTCTGTAATGGTACTCAGATAATCATACCAGCCATTGGGCAGCTCCAAATCAGTTTCATTATAAAGGCTTTTTAATTCATGCGTTCTTTTGGGAGTATTGGTAATGTTATCTCTTATCCATATAGCTTTCAATAACTTTTCAATAGTAAGATGAAAAAAGAAAAGCGCAGAAACCGCATCTCCTTCTTTATGTAAAATACCGGCCGTATGCCATGATCTTCCGGCATCTTCTACCCACCATTGTATGTGTTCTTTTTTGTTCATCATGCAGCCACCGCGTTTTTTTCCTTCCGCGCCTTCCGCTTTTCCGCATAAGCCATCGCGGCATCCCGCACCCACTGTCCTTCCTCCCATGCGTCCTTCCGGGTAGCGAGGCGCTCCTTATTGCAGGGGCCATTGCCCTTTACTACGTTATTGAATTCTTCCCAGTTGATGGCGCCATAATCATAATGGCCGCGCTCCTCATTCCATTTAAGGTCTTTATCCGGGATGGTAAGGCCAATCATTTTTGCCTGCTCTACGGTTACATCCACCATTTTCTGGCGGAGCTCATCATTCGTAAAGCGCTTAATGCGCCAGCGCATGCTCTTGGCCGTATTCGGGCTGTTGGCATCGTTCGGGCCAAACATCATAAGGGCGGGCCACCAGAAACGGTTGAAAGCATCTTGCGCCATTTTCTTCTGTACCGGTGTGCCGGCGCACAGCTTCATCATTATCTCAAAACCCTGGCGCTGGTGGAAGCTTTCTTCCTTGCACACCCGCACCATAGCGCGTGAGTACGGGCCGTAGGATGAGCGGCAAAGCGGCACCTGGTTCATAATCGCAGCGCCATCTACCAGCCAGCCAATGGCGCCCATATCCGCCCAGGTAAGGGTTGGATAGTTAAAGATGGAAGAATATTTTGCTTTGCCGGTATGCAGCTGATCCAGCATCTGATCGCGGGTAATGCCCAGCGTTTCCGCTGCGCTGTAGAGGTATAGTCCGTGGCCGGCCTCGTCCTGCACTTTAGCGAGGAGCACGGCTTTTCGCTTTAGTGTTGGAGCGCGGGTTATCCAGTTGCCTTCAGGCAGCATACCTATAATTTCGCTGTGTGCATGCTGGCTTATCTGGCGGATGAGCGTTTTGCGGTAATCATCCGGCATCCAGTCGCGCGGCTCGATCATTACATCATGGTCAATCTTCTTATCAAAGCCTTCCTGGAAATCTATAGTGGACATAATTTTAATATAAATATTAATGCTAATAATGCCTGTAACATTGGTTAATCATAAGTGTATCATTACGCACCTGATATACAACTCGGTGCTCTTCATCAATCCGCCTGGACCACCAGCACTGAAGATCATTTTTTAATGCTTCAGGTTTACCGAGACCGTCAAATGGACTTCTGATAATATCTTCAACAAGCTTATTTAGCTTAGCAAGCAGTTTTCTGTTATTCTGTAATAGATATTGATAATCTTCCCATCCCTCACGTGTAAATGCAATGATCATTTAGCAGCAAGCGCATTTAATTCCTCAATAGTTTTATAAACAAGTTCATCTTTCTCAACACTCTTCATACCAGCCTTTAATCTTGCAGCATTAGCAGGTGATGAAAGCAAATAGTCTGTTTCTTTCATAGATTCATATTCTTCCAACGAAAGTACTACTACACTTCTACCTTTTGGCCCTGCGATAATTACCTCTTCCGAGTTTTCCCATACTGCATTCATATATTCCTTTATTTTATTCCTAAAATCGGAAACTGTTGTTACCTGCATGTGCTTAGCCTTTGTACAAATATACGTACAGTTATTCGTCTTTGACCCCCAAAAAATATTTATCATTAGTTAAAGACGATCTAATGAAAATGAACTCCGTGAATGTAGGTAACTACTTTTCTTTAAATGCAGGATTAGGTGCAGGCCATTACGTTATTCTGCGTGTACATACAAACTACAACCTGTCTGTCAGATATTTGATAAGGGAAGATATCGATTTATGTGGCACCATAGTACAAGCGATATGTATATGCAGAATATGCTCACCATAGGCATAGACCTGTTTTAGCAAGACCGTACATTATCGCTAAAATGTCAGTTTTTGAATGAAAAAATAACTACTTAATAATTGAATGTTATGGTAACACAATTAACGTTTTGCAGGCACTGCTTACCCATAAATTTGCATCCAATTTAAAAAACTAAACATTTAATAATTAGATGAAGTATTACTCATTTATTGCAGCAGCGCTTTTATGCCTGTCGGCCACTTTTACCAATGCGCAGAAAGTAACGCTTGAAGATGTAACTACCCGCAGCTTCTCCGGCGTACAATCCGTAAATGGCCAGTATTATTACACTTTTTACTTTGGTGAAAAAACGGAAACCAAAGGCATGGCCAATTTTGTGCTTGCGCTTTACGATAAAGACCTGACGCCGGTTGCCACCAAAAATATCGAGGTTTCTAAAAATTCCGAGCTTGCCGCATCGGCTTTCAGCGGGAAATATTTCCTGTTCATTTTCGCGGATGCCAACCGCAAAACAATGACCAAAATCGTGCTCGACCAGACCGGCACTACCGTAAAGCAAACGGTAGATGAAGATGTGCGCCGCAGCCTGCTCGTATCTGAAAATTACCCGGATATCCAGGTGGTGAATGAAAATGAATTTCTTATTGTGCGTGCCGAGAAGGAAAAGAAGATGGGCTATGAGATACAGCGTGTAGATAAGGATCTTGCAGTAAAATGGACTAAATCCTTCTTTCCTGAAAAAGGCATCTGGAGCATCATCGATACCAAATTTGCCAACGACCGGCTCTATCTCCTGCGCCGCGAAAAGCCCAATGCGCTCTGGGGTGATAAATACGTGTATGCCGCCCAAAGCATCAATACCGAAACCGGCGATGCCGTTTACACTACAGAGCTGAAAGACGATAAGGACGGTGGCTTTCCCAGCTTCATCCGCATTGCTGCCGATGGCAGGCTCGCAACCGGCGGCATGTACTTCAATGATGGCAAATACGATGATAAAAATTCAGACGGCTTCTTCTTTGCCAGCATCGCCCCCGATGGCGCTATGGCCAAATTTGACAAGCATACCTGGAAGAGCGTGCGTGAAGACCTGAAAAGCGATTGGATGACCGAATTCATGTCCGGCAAAACAAAAGTGCTGATCGAGGACCTTATCCAGAAAAAAGACGGCTCGTATGCACTTATCGGCGAAACATTCCGCAAGAGCAGTGGTGAGAACACCGGTGATGGTGAAAAGAGCAGGGCGTTCGGCGGCTTCGGCAGCTCTTCCTCCTCTTCAGAATCATCCTATAAAGGCGACCAGACCGGTTTTACTGTGCTCGATTTCGTATTCATCAACTTTAGCGCTGATGGCAAGTTCAAAGACATCGATAAGGTAGAAAAAGATAGCCGCGAAGCCATTGTGCGTGGGTCCATGAGCAAGGAAAACGGCCTTGTGCTCGCGCAATGGATGGCTGCTAAAAAACGCTTTTTCACCTATCGCTATACCATCGACTTTAATGATAAACAATATATTGTTTATAAAAATGAAGATGGATTTAAGACGAAGGCCTACTTTCTACCCGTAGACGGCGCCAGCGCTAAAGGCGAGATAGACATGGACAAGTGGATGGGCGAAGGCCTTAATAAGCTCGGGCGCTTTGCCAAGCTTACAGGTAGTAGCAACAGCAAGAAAACATTTGAATCTTCCGTTGAGTTTGGCCAGCCGGAATCCTACGAGATATATAAGAATATCATCCCTGCAAAGCCCGGCTATATGCTGCTTTATGATTTCAGCAACAGCAAGCTGAATATATGGTTGGAGCCGGTACCGGTGAAGATGTAGATGTTTTTTAAAAGTAATAGACACTGAAAAGTGGCCGGCTCTTCACCAGGGCCGGCCATTTTTTTTGAAATTATTGGACTTAAAAAATGATTGAAATTATTTTATTTTATAGTAGTTGAAAAACTTAACTGGCTTACATTTTACATATTATTATGTAAAATTCAATCTTTTTTTATTAGAATAAATTTTAGTTATAATTTAAAGCTATTAGATTTGCGCGCTTAAAATTATAAAATGAATAAAAAGGTTTACTCAGGGAATATACTGCGCAAAACATTTATCCTCCACCTGTTAGCCGGTGCACTTTCGATCCAGCAGGTTGGAGCACAGGCGGCTACCAAAGTGTTGGGGCAGCCGGATTTAGTGACTGGAACGGCAGGTAGCACAAGCTCTGCTACCAATCATGATTTTTATTTTCCATATGGCATTGCCACGGATGGTTCAGGTAATTTGTATGTGGCAGAATACCGAAACAGAGTGCTCATTTTTAAAAGTGCGGAGACCAAAGCCAATGGCAGCGCTGCGGATTATGTATTGGGCCAGAACAATTTTACATCCATCAGCCAGGGAACGACCGCAAGTAAAATGTATATTCCTACAAGTGTGCTGGCGGATTCATCGGGCAACCTCTATGTAAGTGATTTCAACAACAACCGCGTACTTATTTTCAGAAATATAGAAGGCAGGGTAAATGCCAATACACTTACAAACGGTGCGGCAGCAGATTATGTGATTGGCCAGACTACCTTTGCCGGCTCTGCTTTCGGTACAACAGCTTCCACCCTTCATGCACCGAACGGTATGGCTATGGATGGTGCGGGAAATCTTTTTCTGGTTGATGGCTATAACCACCGCGTACTGATGTATGCCGGCGTTCGCGCAGCAGTAACCAATGCCACTTTTGTAAGCAACCCATCTGCTACTAAAGTGCTGGGCCAGCCGGATCTAAATACCGGCGGCACCACGCCGCCGCCCATAAGCGACCATACATTCTCCTATCCGCAGGGGCTTCTGATAGATGGCACCAGTCTGTATGTTGCCGATATGAGCCATCATCGTGTGCTGCGCTTTGACCAGGTAGCAGGCAAAAGTAATAATGCACCTGCAGATGCCGTATTCGGCCAGCCCGACTTTATATCCGGCAACTCCGGAAGTTCCGCATCTATGCTGAATGCACCTTATGATGTGGCCATGAGTGCGGCAAACGAATTGCTTATAGCAGAAGGAAGCAATGACCGGATAAGCCGCTTTGCTATTCCTGCCGCTGCTACTTCCGGAGCCTCCAGCACCGGCACCATCGGTGCAGATGACTACTCGGGCCCTAGCGCTACCAACAATGGCCACCTGCTGGATATTGCCAGAGCGTCAGGCTCCAATATCTGGGTGCTCGATCAGTCTTACCACCGCATACTGCTGTTTAATACGTCGGCATCGCCGCTACCTCTGGGGCTCATTAGTTTTACGGCAAAGGGCACAGAGAAATCTGTACTGCTTACCTGGGCGCTGAGTAGCAATCACCCTTTCAGCGCAGCAACTGTTCAACGTAGCCTGGATGGAGATCATTTTAGCTCGATAGCTACCATTCCTACAGACACACGCACCAGCTACGGCCATACAGATATTGCCCCTCTGCCCGGCCAGGCCTACTACCGGCTGCAACTGTTACATCACGATGGAAAGTTGACTTACAGCGCTGTCTGTACGATAAACGGTACGAGCATCCGTACACTTCCTGAAGCCTGGCCCAACCCGGTATCCTCAACGCTTAGTGTGCGCACTGGTAGCAACGCACCTTGCAGTGTATGGCTTACAGACGCAACAGGTAAAATAGTAATTGCACCGCAGCAAATCACCACTACAGGCTCGCTGCATACCGAGCTTCTACCCATTGGCACCTACTTCCTGCATTTTGCCAACTGGGCTTGCCTGAGGATCACCAAATAATCCGCTGGTGCATTTTAAAATTTACACCTCCTTACCTGAAAACTATTTCAGGTGAATGTTCATGAGGACGGAATTAATTCAAAAAACCTCCAGGCCCGTTCTGTATAATTTAAAGGGGGGATTTTCGCGCGAGAAAATAATCTTGCTACTGGTTAAACCTGACCTGCTCCTTTCTGTCTGTGCTGATGACTTTCACGCTTTATCCTTCTGCAAAAAAATGAAAAAACTTATTCTTGTCTTCGGCATCGCAATTATAGGGCTACCGGCAATGGCACAGATCTCTACAGCGCCACTCAAACAGGCTAACGCTAAAACCGCAGCACCAACTAAACAAAGCCCGGAGCTGCGCGCTAAATTCTACACCAATGAGCTGAAGACCAAGCTCGCCCTCACAGATGACCAATATGGAAAAGTGCTTACCGTAAATACGGAATGCATCCGCAGGAAAGATGCGGTAAAAGCGGGCGGCGGTAAAGCTAATGGCGGATATAAGGCCATCTCTGCCTACCGCAAAGAGCAATTTTCAACGATCCTCACGCCGGAGCAAATGAGTAAGCTGCAGGCCATGAACGACCAGTATAAAAACAAAAAGAAAGGCGGCGCAGACGCAGAGTGAGGATGGTTGCAAAGCGTGTTTATGGCGGATGTAGCTTGTTAGCTGCATTGATAGCTCAACTTTTGAAGATTTGCTCTTAGCCATAGTTAACGGTCTGTCTATCCTATTGCCCATGCTATCTTTGCAGCGCGTATTAATTTCTATAACGCGGATCTTTTCTTATGGGCCTTCTTATTATTGCTGTCATTTTGCTTGCGGCTGCCTTTGTGCTCCGCCGTGTACCGGAGTTAGCCCGCTTTGCAAAGCCGGCATCAGCCTTTGCTGTGCTGCTTGCGCTGGTAGGCATTGCTACTTCTTGCTTTGTACAGGTAGATGCAGGTGAGCTGGGCATCAAAACGCTTTTTGGCCGTGTGCAGCCTGATATTCTTACCAGCGGCCTGCACTTTGTAAACCCGCTGGTGGATGTAAAAAAGACGGATGCCCGTACCCAGAATTATACCATGAGCGCGGTGCATGATGAAGGCAAAACCCATGGCGATGATGCCATACGCGTATTGAGCGCCGATGGGCTGGAAGTGATTATGGATCTTACCGTACTCTACCGCATTATACCTGCGGAGGCACCACGTGTGCTGCGCGAAACGGGCCTTGATTATGAAGATAAAATAGTGCGCCCGCTTGCCCGCACCAAGATCCGCGATAATGCAGTTTATTATGATGCGGTCTCGCTGTACTCAAAAAAACGCGATGAGTTTCAGGGAAGGATCTTTAAAGCTATTGAAGAAGAATTTCGTAAGCGCGGCCTCCTGCTCGAAAATTTGCTGGTACGCAACATCACCTTGCCTGCGCCCGTAAAAAGCTCTATCGAGCAAAAGATACAGGCCGAGCAGGATGCGCAGAAGATGGAATTTGTGCTGCAGAAAGAATCGCAGGAAGCGCAGCGTAAGCGCGTAGAGGCACAGGGCATTGCCGACTATCAGAAGATCGTAAACGAGAACCTTACCGATAAGCAGCTCCAGTATGAGCAGATAAAAGCGATGCGTGATCTTGCGCAAAGCCCCAATGCAAAAATGATCATTATGGGCAAAGGCAGCAGCCCGGTAATATTAGATGCAAAATAAAGTGCAAGTGCGTAAATGGATGAGTGGATTATCTCCTTTTGCCCGCAATGACCGGACCGCCCCAACCCCGTGGCTTCAGCCCGGGGATAATAGCCGATCCCGTATCACATCCGCGCGCGCCACGGCAGCTCCGCAGCGCCGGCAAGATGGCCGATATAGCGCGCCAGTGTAAACAGGAAATCAGACAGCCGGTTCAGGTAGCGGATAATGAGCTCAGGCACCACCTCGCCTGCTTCATTCATGCCTACGCACAGGCGCTCGGCACGGCGGCAGATGCAGCGCGCCACATGGCAGAAAGAAGAAGCAATATTGCCGCCCGGAATAATGAAAGAGCGCATCTCAGGCACTGTTTCATTCATCTTATCCATGTGCTCCTCGAGCCAGGTTACATCTTCATCATGCAGGCCGGGAAGCTTCATTTTTACCTCTTTTTCCGGTGTAGTAGCCAGCTCTGCACCGAGTGTAAACAGGCGATCCTGTATCTCGCGCAGCCAGGCGCTTACCTCTTCATTGCCGCAACTGTCATTTACCACGCCGAGGTAGGAGTTGAGCTCATCCACAGTGCCGTAGCTTTCTATGCGTATATGGCTCTTGGGCACACGCGTACCGCCTATAAGCGAGGTGCTGCCTTTATCGCCTGTTCTGGTATATATTTTGAAAGACATTTTGGGGAATTTCTGATTGCTGATTTGGGTTTTTTGATTGATGGTTTGCCCTATTCCGATCTGGCATAATTACCACCTGACGCAAAGCCTATGCTTCCATATAGACTCCTCCTCTCATCGGATTTTTGTTGGCCAAATCCGTCTCTACCACGCCATCCCTGATTCTTACTACGCGGTGCGTATGTTTGGCGATGTCTTCCTCGTGTGTTACGAGCACAACGGTATTGCCGCCGTCGTGTATGACGCCGAAGAGCTCCATGATCTCTATGGAAGTTTTGGTGTCGAGGTTTCCGGTAGGCTCATCTGCAAGTATCAGGGACGGATTGTTTACGAGGGCACGGGCTATGGCTACACGCTGGCTCTGACCACCACTTAGCTCATTGGGCTTATGGTGGCCGCGATCGCCGAGACCTACTTTATCGAGCATGGCTCTTGCACGTTCTTCCCGCTCTTTTTTTCCTACTCCTGCATAGATGAGGGGCACAGCTACATTTTCCCAGGCAGTGAGGCGCGGCAGGAGATTGAACTGCTGGAATACGAAGCCGATCTCGATATTGCGCACACCGGCAAGCTCATCCTCGCCCATACGGCTTACATCTTTGCTGTTGAGAATGTAGTGCCCGGCCGTAGGCGTATCAAGGCAGCCGAGAATATTCATCAGTGTGCTCTTACCGGAGCCGGACGGCCCCATGAGCGCTACATATTCATTTGCGCGTATGGTGAGGTTAATGCCTTTGAGCACGGGGAGCTCCTGCTTGCCGAGGAAGTAGCTCTTGTGGATATCCTGCAGGGAAATGATGTCTTTCATTGGATGGTGAAAGGTAATTGAATTTTTAAAGAGCTAAGCCCATGGGAAAAGCTCCGCAATAGTTCCTCGTCATGAAATCTTTAGTCTGCTATAGATTATAGCCCGGCTAAAGAAATCAGTGTAAATCTGCTCGATCAGCTTAATCTGTGGCCTATCACTTAATGCAGGAAAAGCTCAATAGCAGCAATGGGATGAATGGTGCCAACGCCCCGACTGCTCCATAGCATTCCGCCACTCCGGACAATAAAATTAACCATCCGCACGCAATCACAGAATTTGAAAGCCCCTTTATTTATCGCACCTTTGCGGGTATATCTTCAAAACCTGCTTCTGTATAGAATTATGGGACTTTTTAACTTCCTCACCCAGGAAATTGCCATGGACCTGGGGACTGCCAATACATTAATTATTCATAATGACGAGATTGTAGTGGACGAGCCGTCGATCGTAGCCAAAGACCGCAGCACCAATAAAATTGTAGCTGTAGGCAAGAAGGCGATGATGATGCACGAAAAAACCCACGAGAACCTTAAAACCATCCGCCCGCTGAAAGATGGCGTAATTGCCGACTTTGACGCTGCCGAAGGTATGATCCGGGAAATGATCAAGCTCATCTTTCCTAAAAAGCCCCTCTTCCCGCCGAGCTGGCGCATGGTTATCTGCATACCGTCTTCCATCACCGAGGTAGAAAAGCGCGCGGTCCGCGACAGTGCCGACCAGGCCGGCGCCAAAGAAGTGTTTATGATCCATGAACCGATGGCAGCCGCGCTGGGCATTGGCATCGATGTGGAAGAGCCTACCGGCAATATGATCATCGATATCGGCGGTGGTACCACAGGCATTTCCGTGATTGCCCTTGCAGGGATCGTTTGCGATCAGAGCATCCGTATTGCTGGCGATGAATTTACAGCCGATATTATGGAAGCAATGCGCCGCTATCACTCCCTCTTAATTGGGGAGCGCACGGCTGAGCAGATCAAGATACACGTAGGATCCGCGCTGAAGGAGCTGGATAATCCGCCCGATGATATTGCAGTAAATGGCCGTGACCTCGTAACCGGCATCCCGAAGCAGATCATGGTAAGCTACCAGGAAGTTGCCGAAGCGCTGGACAAATCAATCTTTAAAGTGGAGGAAGCGATCCTGAAAGCGCTGGAAAGCACGCCGCCGGAGCTGGCCGCCGATATTTATCGTCGCGGGCTGTACCTGACTGGCGGCGGCGCCCTTTTGCGGGGGCTTGATAAGCGCATTTCCCAGAAAATAAAGCTCCCGGTACATGTAGCTGAAGATCCGCTGCGCGCGGTAGTTCGCGGCACCGGCATGGCTTTGAAGAATATTGCAAGAATGCCTTTTCTGATGAAATAATCGCAATGCGGATTGCGGAATTCGAAATGCGGATTGACAGGTAGAAGTTATTAATTTGCAGCATGCTTTATGCGATCTTATTGATAACAACTTATGAATCAGAATGATCTTCGTGCAAGAACCAAGCAATTTAGTATTAGAATTATTAAACTTACGGAAGCAATACCGGAAACGGTTGGCGGTAAAGTAATAGCTAACCAAATCATTCGTAGCGGCACTTCGGTAGGTGCCAATTACCGTGCTGCCTGCAGGGCAAAATCCGATAAAGACTTCCTTAATAAGATGATTATTATTGAGGAAGAAGCAGATGAAACGTGTTTCTGGATTGAGCTTCTTACAGAATCGGGTATTATGAACGATAACCGTCTGACTCCTTTATTGCACGAGGCAAATGAGCTTACCGCCATATTTACGGCTTCCGGAAAAACAGTAAGAGAAAGGATCAATAGTAAATCAGCACGAACCAAAACAATTCCGCAATCCGAATTCCGCAATCCGGAATGAGAAATTTCATCCTCTTCATCCGCCGGTTCTTTAACCTCCTGCTCTTCCTGGCGCTGGAAGCTTTTTGCGCTGTGTTTATTTCACGTACACATACGCTCCAGGGTACAGATATCCTGAGCTCCAGCAATGCCGTATCCGGATACTTTTATACAAAGCAAAGTGCGCTGACCCGCTATTTCTCTTTAGGAAAGGTAAATGACAGCCTGATGATTGAGAATGCCCGGCTCCAGGCGCAGATCGCGAAGGCGAAGTACAGCGTTGATACCCTGCGCGATAGCACAGTGAGCGGCCGCAATTCGGATTCGACGCATATCGTGGAGTATGCCAAATACATTTATCGCACTGCCCGCGTCATCAATAATTCCGTTGCTGAGAAGAATAATTACCTTACCCTCAACCGCGGCTTCCGCGATGGCGTACGTGAGGGGCAGGCGGTTATTTCCGGCTCCGGCGTTGTAGGGAAGGTTGTGCATACATCGGCGCATTTTGCTACGGTGCTTTCTGTGCTCAGTGAGCTACAATTAGTAAGCGTAAGGCTCAGGGACAGTACTGCCGGCATGATGCGGTGGACCTACGAAAGCCGGGTACCCAAGCCGGATGTGATCTACGTGACTGATGTGCCGATGGAAATAAAGCTGCATCTCGGCGATTCCGTTTATACGACCGTTAACTCATTCTTCCCTCCGGATGTGCTGGTAGGTACCATTGCGCGCTCCGAGCGGATACAGCGCAGCGGAAAGCGGCTGCTCCTGCTGAAGCCTGCCACCAACTTCCGGAATGTACCTTATGTGTATGTGATCGAGAATCTGATGTCGCCCGAGCAACAGGCTGTCGAGGCATTGAATACTACGAAAAAGGAGGGGAAGAAGAAATGAGCATTCAACTAAAAAACTTTCTGCGCTTCTGGCTGCTGGTGCTGTTGCAGGTGCTGCTGCTCAACCGCATCACCCTGCTCTGGTGGACTGACCCTGCCGGCTTCCCGGTATTTATCCCTTATATCTACCCGCTGTTTATTTTACTGCTTCCTTTCGAGACGCCTGTATGGCTGCTTCTTATTCTTGGAGCCGCAATGGGACTCACGGTGGATACTTTTATGGATACGGGCGGTATGCACGCTTTTGCTGCGGTGCTCATTGCCTACCTGCGCACGAATGTGCTTACTGCGCTGCTACCTAAAAACCTGGTGGAATATGTAAACCAGAGCCCCAATGTAAAGAACATGGGCTGGATCCCTTTTCTTACCTACGCGGCATTTCTCATTGTCATTAACCACTTTACTTTTTTTGTGCTCGAGCACTGGAGCTTTGCCAATATCGGGTACCTCCTGCTCAAGGTGCTGGCTTCTGCGGTTACCTCGCTGCTGTTTGTAGTGGCCTACCTGCTCTTATTTACAAAGGCGGTGAATGCTCGGAACTAACACGATCCAACGCCGGCAGGGTTTTGAACCCTGTCGGCGTTAACCGATACCAGCCAAACTGCCGCCTCTGGCAAAAAGCCGGTCTATCCTGCGCTCAACAGCTGCATCCACCTCCAGCACCGGCGCATGGTGCGGCTTTATCCTTGCATCGATCACCAAAGGGCCTTCGCAGCCCCAGTGCTTGAACCTCGTAAATGCCCCGATACCGCTTATATCATTTGCCGGATTGCAGCGGGTGAATGTTACCCAGAGAAAATTATTCAGCGTACGCGCTGCAAAAGCGGCATCATCGCAAAGCACGATGATCTGTATGCCTTTTATTGAGTGCGGCTGCGTGCCGAGCTGCGCATCGAGCGCTTCTGTTTCTTTAG
The DNA here is from genome assembly GCA_965246905.1 of Chitinophagaceae bacterium. Taxonomy (GTDB): domain Bacteria; phylum Bacteroidota; class Bacteroidia; order Chitinophagales; family Chitinophagaceae; genus UBA1952. The sequence continues at coordinate 75,104 of CBDFFZ010000002.1, read as the reverse complement.
CTGCGGCATCATAAGTAGTGAATTTGTCAGCGCCAAGCATCACCACTCCGGGCATTGCAAGATGAGCCGGGCCAAACCCGCATAGCTCTTTAAAGGGCTGCGGTACTTCATTGCTTAGCTCGCGCAGCACATCGCCGTAGGCAGCAAAAACCACTTTGCTCCCCGCGTTCAGCCCGGTACCGGAATAGTCGAGTGTATCGATCGTTGTATTGGTATAGAAATGCATATCTCTTTTAAGGTCTATGCGCTCCAATACAAACCTGAGATAAGCCGTGATATCATGCGTATGCAATTGGTTCGTATCATCAGCGGTAATGAAAAGGAATTTTGCGAGGCTCAGCTGGCCGGTGCCCAGCACACGGTTGGCTAATGTAAGCAGCTCGGCCGGCGCTTTCGCAGGGGCATAAGGTGTATAGCGCTCACTGCCGATGGCGAGTAATAAGGGATGCACACCAGCCGCATCTACGGCATTTACTTCTTTAAGTCCGGGTATTTCCTGCGGTATGGCGTTGCCGGTGAGCTCATGTATCAGCGCGCCGAAGCTTGTGTCTTCCTGTGGCGGGCGGCCTACAACCGTAAAGGGCCAGATGGCGCTCTCCTTTGCATAGACCTTGTGCACTTTCATAAGCGGGAAGGGATGCATAAGGCTGTAGTAGCCGAGGTGATCGCCGAATGGCCCTTCCGGCTTATTCTCCCCTGGCGCTACCGTTCCGGTGATCACAAAATCGGCATCATTGGAAATGCAGAATCCTTCGCTGTCGTAGGCATATCTGAATCGCCTGCCTCCCAGCAATCCCGCAAACGTGGCTTCGCTCAGGCCTTCGGGCAGCGGCATTACCGCAGCCAAAGTATGCGATGGCGGTCCACCCACGAAGATACTTACCTTAAGCGGCGCGCCCTTTTTATTCGCTTTGCTCTGGTGGATGCCAATGCCGCGGTGCAACTGATAATGCAGGCCGATCTCCTTATCGGGCACATACTCATTGCCGGATAGCTGAATGCGGTACATGCCGATGTTGGCTTTCATGATTCCCGGCGCATCCGGGTCCTCGGTATATACCTGCGGCAGGGTTACGAAGGCTCCGCCATCTATAGGCCAGTGCTGTATCTGCGGAATATCGTGAATGGAGATCTGCTGCGCCGTTACCGGCCCGCCGGATGATCTTTTTAAAGGTAATGCCTTCAGCGCCGCCAAACCATTGCCTATGTTTTTAAACGGCTGCTTCAATGCCGCCATCGGATCGTCTTTCAGGGCAATGATCTCCTGCACCTGCCGCATCGTATCGCGGAAGATAAACCTGCTGCGCTCAATGGTGCCGAAGATATTGGAAGCCGCACGAAACCTGCATCCTTTTACCTGCTCAAACAACAGGGCAGGCCCGCCGGCGGCATATACGCGAAGTTGTATTGCCGCCATCTCTAAACGCGGATCCACTTCTTCAGTGATGCGTATGAGGTGGCCGTTGCGTTCCAGATCAGTAAGGCAGGCTTCGAGCGATTTGTAGGACATGCAGGCTGCAAGTTAGCCCATTGTTGCTCACCGCTAAGGTGCGTGGGCGGCCACTTATGCTGTTCCTGCAGGCCGGGTGGTCAGTTAGCATCGCGCAGCAAAAATCTTAGTGCCGTTATTATTTCGCCGGTAATTTTTATATGTTTGGGGGAGTATGTGTTGTTTCATGAAAAAGATCGCTTTCCTTGCCTTTTTGATCTGCTGCACCGCAGGTCTTTGTAGCGCCCAGCTCCCCAAAGGTCTTACTGTATCCGGCTATGCGGATGCTTATCTTGCCTTCTATACGGATTCATTGCCCGCAGGATCCTTTCAGAAATTCCCTACTTACGCTCCGCGCAGCAACAGCATAGGGCTCAATATTGCCCAGCTCAGCGCCGTTTATAAAACCGATGATATCCGCGCTACCGTTACCCTCCATTACGGCGATATCCCTGCGAGCTCCTGGTCGGGCACTTTTAATATGGTGCAGGAGGCGAATGCAGGCATCCGCCTCCATAAAAAGCTCTGGATCGATGCCGGTTTTTTCCGGACGCACATTGGCGCCGAAGGCCTTTATCCCAAAGAGAATATTACCTCTTCCATTGCAGTGGTTACGCTGTTTGAGCCCTATTACCAGGCAGGCATCAAGCTTACCTGCCAGATCACCAAAAAGCTCGAAGGCCGCCTTTATCTCCTCAATGGCTATAATCTCTTTGAGGATAATAACCGGAAGAAATCGCTGGGCATGCTCTTCACTTATGCTTTCAACGAGGCCAGCAGCCTGGTTTATGCCAACTATCTCGGCGATGACACTCCGGATTCGCTCCATGCCCACCACACGCGCTTCTACAACAACCTTGTTTATTACTACGATAAGAAAAAGCTGCGCCTCACGGCTGGGGCAGACTTTGCGGTGCAACAACATGCTGACCGTCCCGGAACGGGTACCGGCAAGGCTTATGGCGGCTTGCTATCCGCGCGCTATACGGTATATAAGCATACTAACCTGTATGTGCGCGGCGAAGGATTTTATGATACGAATGGTTTCCTCGCAGGATATTATAAAGATGCAGCGGGCGGCGACCAGGCGCTGAAAACAATGGGCGGCACTTTAGGAATAGAATACAAGCCGCTCGATAATGCCTACATCCGCCTGGAAGGCCGCACCCTTAAAACATACAATGACGTAAAGCCATTTTACTGGAACGAAGCGTACCGGGATCAGCGGTATGATGCTGTTTTTAGTTTAGGGGTTTGGTTTTAGCCGCTTCACTTTCCAACTCAATCTAACAAACAAACAACATGCCAAACTTCGACGCCGGTATCACCGGATTCATGCTGCTCGCTACCAGCCTTGTAATGCTCATGACACCCGGCCTCGCCTTCTTCTACGGCGGCCTCGCCGGCAAGCGCAATATTCTTGGTATCATGATGCAGAGCTTTGTATCTATGGGTATCACTACCATCCTGTGGTACGCCATTGGTTACTCGCTCTGTTTCAGCGGCGGTGCCGGCGGCGTCATTGGCAATGCAGATAAATTCTTTATGCATGGTGTAAACCTCTACAGCGCCTACTCCGGCAATCCGAAGCTGCCGGAATTTGTGTTCATGGCCTACCAGATGATGTTTGCCATCATCACACCGGCCCTTATTACCGGCGCCTTTATGGATCGCGTCACCTTCAAATCCTACATTATCTTCCTCATTGCGTGGCAGGTGCTCGTCTATTATCCGTTTGTGCACATGGTATGGGGCGGCGGGCTTCTCGCCGTACATGGCGTGCTCGATTTTGCGGGCGGCATCGTAGTACATGCCACGGCAGGCTTTGCAGCGCTGGCCTCGGTAATCTATGTGGGTAAGCGGAAGAATACCCAGCTCATACCCAACAGCGTGCCGCTTATTGCGCTGGGCACCGGCCTGCTGTGGTTTGGCTGGTATGGCTTTAATGCAGGCTCTGCGCTTGATGTAAATGCAGTAACCGGCCTCGCCTTTCTTAATACGGATGTGGCCGCCTCGTTCGCTGCTATTACCTGGCTCGTTATCGAATGGTGCCTTGTGAAAAAGCCGAAGTTCGTAGGCCTCCTTACCGGAGCCGTTGCAGGCCTGGCCACCATTACCCCTGCCGCGGGCTTTGTATCCCTCAATTCGGCCGTGATCATTGGTATCTCCGCAGGCATCGTATGCTACCTCGCCGTGCATTTAAAGAATAAAATGGGTTGGGATGATGCGCTCGATGTATGGGGCGTGCACGGTATCGGCGGCGTGCTGGGCACTATCCTGCTGGGCGTCTTCGCCTCGAAATTTGTGAATCCTGCCGGCGCAGACGGCCTCCTTCACGGCGGCACGCATTTCTTTCTTATGCAGGTGGCCGCAACGCTCGGAGCCTGCGTTTACGCCTTTATATTTACCTGGGTAATGCTGTTCATCATCAATAAAATTACCCGCGTACGCGTAAGCGAAGTAGAGGAAGCTGCCGGCCTCGACGAATCCCAGCATGGTGAGATGGCCTATGACGAAGGCGTGTTTTAAGATGCACGGCTTTGCGCGCCCGCTTATACATGTAAAGGATAATAAACGCCGGCACCAGGTTAGGAGCTAATAAGCTCCCGGATGCCGGATTGAGCTCTGGGTGCCGGCCATCCATTCCATCCCGCGAAGGAGCGGGATTCCATTCTTGTCAGGGCTATTTGAGCGGAAGTGATGCTATCGGGCTTTTCCTCGCCGCTGTAATTGTCTGAACTGTGATTTTTTTGATTGCCGTGATTTACATGATTTCTGCAAGCTACAGGATATAACCATCCATCATTACACCCGCCTTATATCCGCGCCAAGCGCATTGAGCCGCTCGTCTATACGCTCGTAGCCACGGTCTATCTGGTCTATGTTGTGGATTGTGCTTTTCCCTTGTGCCGAAAGCGCCGCAATAAGCAGCGCCACCCCAGCCCTAATATCTGGCGATACCATAGAAATACCTCTTAATGGCATACGCCTGTCCTGTCCCATCACTACTGCACGGTGCGGGTCGCAAAGCACGATCTGCGCACCCATTTCTATCAGCTTATCTACAAAGAACAGGCGGCTCTCAAACATCTTCTGGTGCACCAGCACATTGCCCCGTGCCTGTGTAGCCACTACCAGCACAATGCTCAGCAGATCCGGTGTAAAGCCGGGCCACGGGTGGTCATATACCGTAAGGATAGAGCCATCTATAAAAGTCTGAATCTCGTAGCTATCCTGCGCCGGCACATAAATATCATCGCCGGAAATTTCTAATTGGATGCCTAAGCGCCGGAAGGAATCAGGGATAACACCGAGATGTGCTACACCTGCGCCTTTAACTGTCAGCGCACTACCCGTCATTGCCGCAAGGCCAATAAAGGAGCCTACTTCGATCATATCGGGCAGCATACTGTGCTTTGCTCCCTGCAATTTTGATACACCTTCAATAGTCAAAAGGTTTGATCCGATACCTGTGATCCTGGCGCCCATGGCATTGAGGAGGTGGCAAAGCTGCTGCACATAAGGCTCGCAGGCGGCATTGTAGATCGTTGTTTTGCCATTGGCCATCACGGCCGCCATCAGTATATTGGCCGTGCCGGTAACGGAAGGCTCATCCATCAGTATATCCGCAGCTTTCAGGCCATCGCAGGTAAGCCGGAAGATATGCTGCCTGTCATCATACACAAATGCCACGCCGAGCTTTTCAAAGCCGCGGATGTGCGTATCCAATCTCCTTCTGCCAATCTTATCCCCGCCCGGCTGCGGTATCTGCGCCGTATTATAGCGCGCCAGCATCGGGCCGGCCACCATTACCGCGCCACGCAGCTTGCCGGATTTTTTCCGGAAAGCTGCGCCGGTAAAATAGCCAGGGTCCACATTGGCAGCCATCAGCGTTACCGCATTTGCCGCAGGCCTGCTTACGGCTACGCCCATATCTCCCAACAGCTCTATGAGTAGGTTTACGTCAATAATATCGGGTACGTTGGTATAAGCGATAGGTTCGGTAGTGAGCAGGCAGGCGCAGAGCACCTGCAGGGCTTCATTCTTTGCTCCCTGCGGGATGATGCTGCCGCTCAGCTTACAGCCGCCGCGTATTTCAAATGCTTTCATTAGTATAGATAGGTGTTGCTTCTATAAAAGAAGCCACCGTAAAGAAAATGAATTTCTCCCGATGGCTTCTGCTATTAAAATCTGTTATTTGCCGGTGCTGTTTTCCCCGGGCTGAAGCCTGGGGTTAAGGCTATCCGGTCATTGGCTGAAGCCGGCTCTGTATGAATGAGATTTAGCCCTGTCCGCCTTTGTTCTTGTTATTGCCGTACTTCCGGTTCTTGTTATAATTGTTGCTTTTACCGGGTATGCTGTTGGTGCCTGCGCCGGATATGTTGGCGCTTGCGCTGTTATTGAAATTGCGGTTGGGGTTATTATTCATCTTGGCATTCTTGGCTTTGAAATTCTTGTTGCCACCTTGCTGTCCTTGCTGCTGTGCACGCGGGTCGAAGTGTACTTTAAAGCCGCCCGGCTCATACTGCAGCTCACCTTTGGTAAGCTGCGCCAGCTCACTTTTAATCATATCATCATGCACCGGCTCTTTATGCCAGTTGCCATAAGCGAGCTTCATGTAGTAGCCTACGTGCTGCGTAAAGCCTTGCTTTTTTTCCTCATCTTTTTCCTCCAGCCCTTTCTGAATCACGGATTCAATGTTGCGGCCCAAATGCTTATGTTTAATTTTTACCTGCGGATAAGGAATGACCTGCGGCTTTTTATGCACTTCCTCGGCAGTAGGCTTTGGGTAGGGCGAATCCACATCAAGGCGGAAGTCGGTCATCTGGTGCAGGTGATCCCAGAGCTTGTGCTTATAATCTTCGATGAGCTTGAGATGCGGGTTTAAGATGCCCATTAATTCAATGACCACCTCGGCATTCTTAAGGCGCTTTTCGCGGTCTTCTATGGTCAGCAGAAACTCTGCCATGCTTTGCACATTGCGGCCATACTCAGGCATGAGCATGCGCGTGCGGACGGTATTATATTCCATTGTATTTTAAAAGTAGTAAAGAGAAAAAAATCGTGCGCAGCTACAACGGATGTGTATGGCAGGTAAGGATAGGTGGGATCATCCTTCGCCGATGGCGCTTAAGCAAATATAAGGGGAAAAATTAGTTTTTTGGGTTTTGGTGATGAGAGTTTTGGAAAGGGAATATAGCAAATGTATTGTAGATGCAGACTACTAGAGTTATTAATTCAATAATTCAGAATAAGTTGTAGTATTGGTTGCTAAACTTATAATATGAGACCGTTGTAAAACGTGCGTTCACTCACCAGGGCCGTGAGGGGCGGATTTTTTTGCGGTCCGGCAGCCCGCCTGGGCGATTCCTTCGAATCAGTCTGATCGTCCCGGATCGCTTCCGGCGATCCGGGACGCTTATTTTCCGCCATTCGATCGATTATTGAGCTCACCGAGCACAACAATGCCAGGTGCCCGGTATAAATTGTAAGCTACGGCCTCCATCAAGTGCTGCGTGTGCGTCTTCGCTAATCCCAGGTACCGTGTCGTTCCCGCACCGAACCATCACCTCATCCCGCCGAAGGTGCGCTCGACCCGGTACCTGATCCTGCTCACCAGTTTGTTGAACCGATGCTGATGGACGGTGAGTTTCTTGTTGCGAACGGCCTTGTGCATGATCCCGTCCTTCAAGCCCTGGCCCCTTCAGATAATTTCTGTTGCTGGCGCTGCTGTACCCTTTATCAGCCCGGACGCGGGCTTTCGCAGGCAGCTTCGCCTTGGCCACAATATCTTCCAGATGAACAATGTCACGCCCGTTGGCCGGAGTAGAGATCACCGCAAGCACCATTCCCTGCTCGTCAGTGGTCGCGTGTTTCTTATATCCATAATGCAGCTTCCCGGCCTTTTTGACCCAGGCTGCCTCCCGATCTACATGTGACTGTACCTTTCCGACGAAGTTCGCCCGAGGATAATGTGCTGCGCTTCGAGCCGGCTGTTGATCAGGGCCATCAATGCTTCGTAGCCATCCTTCTGAGTCAGTGCTGTGCGGAACCGGCTGAGTACTGAATGATCCGGCACCTCGTCGTCAAAAGTAAGGCCAACGAACTGCATAAAGCTGAGGGAATCATTGATCCGATCCTCGACTTCATAATCGCTGAGTCCGTACCAGGTCTGCAGCAAAGCCATTTTGAAAAGGAGCAGACCCGGATAAGAAGGCCGACGGGCGACACTGGCCCCCTGGTGTAATACTTCCGGATCTCGGTGTCGATAGCAGTCCAATCCAGGATGCTGTCGATCTGATCGAAAAACCCGCGCTTGATCTTCCGTTTGGAAATGGCGATGGTCGAAAAGCTGAGCTGGCGGTTCTCTTTTTGCACACTTAAAGATACCAATAAAACATAAAATTGCTGACTGACAATAGGTTAAGTGACTGATAATTAATCATGAAGCGCTTCGCCTTTGCAACGGTCTCATGCTTTTTATTTTCCTTCCTGCAATAGGATCGTTGCATCGAGGAGGCGTGTGCCGTTCAATTTTTTTATAGCTTTATCAGCCTCGGCCCGATTGTCAATACATACGAAGCAGTATGTGCTTATAGCTGTTTTGGGCATATCCGCAATGGTTTTTATCTGACTGGTAAGCATTACCTGGTAGCCCTTGAAAAAGCTGCGCACATCGTTTTCGGTAGTGGCGCTGCTTAGGTTACTCATACGTATTTCCATAGAAAAAGTCGATTAAAAAAGATGAACACAGCATTAATGTACAGATATACGCCCTATATACAATTAAATAGTTAGCAGTAAGGGCAAAGGAGATTTAGTAAATATAAATCAATTAGTTGTCAATTACAAAAAAATTTTAAACAAAGCCAGGACTGATAAATTAATTTGTACGTAATAAATGTATATTACCGGGGACTAAACTTCCTTTACAGAAGGGTTCAGATTGGTAACGTGCACGTATAAATATAGCCGGTCCGTTGGCATAAAACGATCGCCTGTATGTGCGGCCATATCCGGCCGGAAGCCCAGCATAATCCAGTAAAGCTGGCCTGCAAGAAGCTTACCGTGTTCATAATCGGCAACGCGGAAATGAAAGGCATGGCCCTTTCCATAACGCTCCATAAAATCCAACGCTGTTGCTTCAATATCTGTTGTAATGGCAAGATGAAGATCGAAGCTAATACCGGTAAAAAACTCTTCTATGGCAGCCTCCGGGTCATTGCCACTGTAAGCACGAATATCTTCCGCGATATGTGCCAGAATATCATCTATCCCTACCATTCTTTAAAGGTAGTAATTCCCCATTATGAGGAAAGATTTCTTATAAAAAATAATAAAAAGTTTTTATGCCTAATAATCTTTATAAATCGCTTTATATTTTTTATATGGCATTAGCAGATATAAGCTACAGATTACATCGACCGGATGTTATTCCAAAACCAATTACCTGCGAAACCCTTAATCCTCTACAGGGAAAAACTAAAATGTTGCATCTTTGAAAAAAAATTCCGCTATGTGGGAAGAAGAAGAAGACCGGCTGGTACGTGTGTTCCGCTTTAATAATTTTATAGATGCTTTTGCCTTTATGACCAAGGTTGCACTTACGGCCGAGAAGCTTGGGCATCATCCCGATTGGTCGAACTCCTATAATGAAGTAAGGATCCGTTTGGGTACGCACGAAGGTGAGGAGCCGATTACGGATAAAGATCACTTCCTCGCAGCAGCTATCGATAATATTTTCGGGGACTAACGGTTAGCGCTCCGGAAGAAATTTGTAAGCTATTTAATTTCCTGTAGGCTGCGCTGCCTTCTTCAGGTCATCGAGCTTTTTCTGCTCTTCATCCAGTTGTTGCTGCTTTTCCGCCTTTTCCTTATCCGCCCTGTTGCTGCGGCGATTGGCACGGTCCGTTTCCCGGTTGGCATGGGCAAGATCGCGTGCGGCTTCATCGGCAGATTTTTGCTGCGCTTCGAGGGCAAGCCGGTTCTGCCAGGCCACCGCATCTGCGCCAAAACGGTTAAGGAAAGCACTCATATTATTTATGATCGCAGGATCGGTAGCTGAGGTTACAAAGTTGCCATTGCCTGGCGATACCAGCATGCTTACCTCCGTGCGGCCTTTAACGCGGTCCACATGAAAATATACATCAATCGTTGTTGGGGCAATCTCGGGCCAGTTTACCCCTTCATATTTCCAAAAGCCGCTTTCTTTATGTTTTTTGCCAAGCTTCATTGATTTTAACCGGTCGGTCAGCGCATCTTCCGTCATGCTTTGTGGCACATCGTAATTGGCAAGTACGCCACTACGATCTTCTTTTTTATAGCGTATGGTGCCTTCATGCGCATCCTGCGCGAAAGCGGAAACGGAGAGCAGCAGGCAAAGACCTGCGGCGGAGATAAACTTCATCATAAGTATGGTTGGGATTAATGGTTGCAGCGGTAAGATAAGCGATAAGGAGCCACCTGGGCATGCAACCCTATGCTTAACTACCAAGCAAAACCGCGCCAAAGGCAAAAGCCGGTGACCCGTGTGTAGAATAGGCCATTTTTGAAATGACCAGTGGAGGGCCTCCGGAGCCTTATTTGTTAACGCAAATGACCAGTGGAGGCACTCCACCGGGCACTTTACTTTGAATATAGGGAGTGGAGGGCCTCCGGAGCGCATATTCAGATAAATAGGAGGAGTGGAGGCCCTCCGGAGGCCATTTTACAATGCTGCCAATGCGCTGGAGTGGAGGCCTTTCCAGCATTAAAAGCAGCCAAAGGGAATCATCGCCGCAGGCAAAAAGCCCCTTATTGCCAAAATTTCCTGCCGGAAATTGCCTTAGCCCTATATTTAAGCCCGTAAAATCACCCTTATGACCAAGAACAGGCTCGAGGCCTTTAGCGATGGAGTGCTTGCTATCATCATTACCATCATGGTACTGGAGCTCAAGGTGCCGCACGGCGATACCTGGGCCGTGCTGAAGCCGTTGCTACCGGTATTCGGCAGCTATGTGCTGAGTTTTATCTATGTAGCCATTTACTGGAACAACCACCACCACATGCTACATGCAGTAAGCAAAGTGGATGGATCGGTACTGTGGGCGAATACTCACTTACTATTTTGGCTCTCGCTCATACCTTTTGCCACCAGCTGGATGGGCGAAAATCATTTTACCACGATCCCGGTAGCTATTTACGGTTTTATATTGCTGATGAATGGCGTGGCTTATACCATATTGGCCCTGCGGCTCATACACCTGCATGGCGCAGGGTCAACACTTGCGCTCGCTATAGGCAAGGACTGGAAAGGCCGGCTTTCGGTGATCGTCTATGCCGCAGCTATACTCCTGGCCTTCATTAATCCTGCAATTGCGCTTGCATGTTATGGCATTGTGGCAATAATGTGGCTGGTGCCCGACCAGCGCATCGAGCATAGGCTGAAGGAAGAGCATGAAAGCGGGCACAACGCTGGCAGATAACCTTTTTATAGGGCAGGATTCAATGCAGAGAGAAGCAACGACAAGCAGCGGCAAAGCGCACTACTTGCAATCATAAGTATAATCGTAAGTGCTTTCACTGGTGCCAATAAGCACTGATGCATGCGTAATGCGGCCACCATCGCCGTAGGTATAGTTGTACGTTGTAACTAAAGTGCCGCCAGTAGCCGTCTGTGAGGTTTCGGAGCGCAGGATATGCGTATTGGTCAGCGCATTGGCGCCATAGGTCAATATATTACTCACCCCTTTTGCATCACCAGTCTGGTAAGGCTGGTCTGTATAATACTGGTAGGTAATGCCTGTAGATGAGGAGACCGGATTTTTGGCATCCGTAGCATCACCGGCGGCATTGTAATTTGTTGTGTATTCTGTTGGTACTCCCAGAGGATAGGTAGTGGTTTGTTTGAATACTTTGCCGCTGCCATTGTAATCATAATGCACGGTGAAGCCAATAGCGCCACTGTTTACAACATAGCCAATGAGGTCTTTTATATTGCCATTGCTATTGCGGATCACTTTGTAATCAGTAATTGCGATGCCGTTGGTTTCCTTTACAAGAATCGTATCACCTTTATAAGTAAAGGTGCTCACCTTACTTGCAGAGCCGCTTACTATATTGCCAACCATCCTTCCGGTGGTATCATAGGTTACCTTAGTAGTGGCATCATAGCCGCCAGGTATTTTAATATGTGCAGTAGCAAGCCGGCAGGTACCGCCACCATTATCATCTTTTTTGCAGGAGCTAATGCTGAAGCCAAGCAGCAGGACAAGGGCGCAGGGTAATAAGGCTGGTTTCATGATCTTTTATTTTAGATGCCTGTAAATGTATCAATTTTTCATTTGATTGATCGCTATGCAGGTGCGCTGGCACTGCCTGCGGAGGCATGAAATTGATGCCGGTAAGCAAATGCAGTAATACGCTTACCTTTTCACCATCATGGAATACAAGGATTACTACAAAATTCTGGGCATAGATAAAAAAGCTTCGTCCGAAGATATAAAAAAGGCTTACCGTAAGCTGGCCATAAAATATCACCCCGATAAAAACCCCGATGATAAAAAGGCAGAGGAAAAATTCAAGGAAGCCAATGAGGCCAATGAGGTGCTGAGCGACCCCGAAAAACGCACCAAGTACGATGAACTTGGCGAAAACTGGAAATACTACCAGCAGCAAGGCAGCCAGCCTGGCAATGGAGGCTTCGACCGCTCGCAGTGGGCCAACAGCGGCCGGCAATACAGCGGCAGCTTTCAGGGCGAAGATGGATTTGGCGATACTGATTTCTCAGATTTTTTCAGCCAGTTCTTCAGTGGCGATGGCAGAGCGCCCGGTGGCAGGCGCGGCAGGCAATCATTCCGCGGGCAGGATTACCAGGCCTCTTTCGAAATTTCTTTGCAGGATGCTTACCACGGCGCCACCAAACAGATCTCGCTCAACAATCAATCGCTGAATCTTAAAATAAAGCCCGGCATTATAGATGGGCAAATCCTGCGCCTCAAAGGCAAAGGTGCGCAAAGCCCGGAAGGCGGTGACCCCGGCGATCTGCTGCTTACTATCCAGGTAGCCGAAACCCCGCATATCGAGCGCCGCGGCGATGACCTTTACTTCGATCAGCCGCTGGATATTATCACCGCAACGCTCGGAGGCAAGGCACCCGTAAGAACGATGGATAAAACCATCTCTATGAATATCCCCGCCGGTACAGACAGCGGCAAGACCTTTCGCCTCAAAGGCATGGGCATGCCCGTGTACGGAAAAGAAGGAGTACAGGGCGATGCCTACATCCGCGTGCAGCTCGAAGTGCCCAAAAAGCTTACTGATGAGGAGCGTGCATTATTCACCCAGTTAGCCAACCTTAAAACAGCGTAAAGGCATGCTTAAGAAATGGGAGCCCCTCGATGATTATTTAGAAGCAGAAGCACTGCGCGCGTATCTACGCCTGCCCCTGCGCCACCTTGCCAGCGAGCTTATGGATGAGCTGGGCTATCACACAGAAAGCGATTTTGAGCAGGCGCTTACCCGCACTTTTGAAGTGTGCTGCACCATGCATATCAACATCTCGCATCACTTCCGCAAAGTATATGTGCATGGTGCCGGGGGCGTACACCCTGACTGGCAGCTTACTGATCTCGGGAGCTATCTGCTGCTCGTAAACGGCAACAGCCGCAATGAGCGCGTAGCCCACGCGCAGCTCTATTTTCTCCGGAAAAAATAGATGCTCCCACACGAATTTGATAAATGTCAACAGGCCCGCCGCCGTGCCGGCCTACTATTGCTTTTTCAAAACAACAATTTTATGAAAAAGGGCCAAAACCAAATATTTAAGCCTGTTTACTAAGCACGCCTTTGCAACGATAGAAAATTCTGCTTCTGAACCCAGGTATGTTTAAAAATGGGGGGTGCACCCTGCGGCTGGCTATTGCGCGGGCTCATACGCAGACTTGGCAAGTTCCGAAGGAAAACTTGCCAAGTCGTTCAACCGGCATACACGAATTAGCGGCGCAGTGCGGGGGGACTTCACTTCACGGTAATTGTCAAAACTGTGATTTATTTGATTGCTGTGATTTTTCAGATGCCCGTAGGCAACGCTATAAAGGCAGGTTTCCGTAAAGACGTTGCAATGTGTAGAGACGTTGTATAAACTTACTATTCCCTTGCACAAAGGCGCATACATTGCACGCGTAAGAGGACGCAACGCTGGAGCGGGTGAAGTCTGGGATTTCGCTAATCTATGACTCTACTTGAATGACTAACTCAGGCATCCCCAGCGTAATACATGGCAATGCCTTGCCTAAAGCTTAGTATGGCAAGCTTAATGTAAAGATCACGATACTTTACACTTAGAAGGTGGCATTATATACCGCTATAAAGAGCATCTGTGCTTTGCCAGGGATAAATCAATGAATTTGGAGAAGGTAGGCTTACATTAATGGCGGCAACCAAGGAAAATAGCCATCTGCCTCTTTAAGCATTTTGCAGCCTATTACCTCTTTCTCCGCACCGTAGGTGCATAAGCTTTGTAGCAAAATTATTATGCAGATAGAGCCACGCCCTGTAAGGGCAAAAGATACACCGCCCTTCCACCGTAAAGCCCCTATTTAAAAGGATGCCGGTTCTCCCACTCGCCCGTGCCTTCCGTAAGGCGCTGCTGCATCCTGCCCACAACAGCGCGCAGCAGCGGGTTTTTAATGTAAAGGAATGTATGCAGGTATTCAGGCCGGCAGCCTACGCGCGCCTTTGCCTCCAAAGCCGTGCGCCCCAGGATCAATTGCGGCTTCCGGAAAGCGATAGCCTGCTCGATCGCAAAGAACAGGATATTGAAATAGAGCTGGAGTGCGCCATTCCGCGCATAATCAAACCCGATGTAAAACATATCGAAGCTTCCGTCCTGCACCCAGGCAGAGGCAAAGGCGATCATCACCCCGCCTTCATAAATGCCCCAAACCTTCAGCCTGTCGCCATAAAAATGTTTCAGCTCCGGGATGAATGCCTGGCTCAGCAGCCCGAGCCGCACCGGCTGATGCTCCGTAACCTGGAGGTACAGCTCATAAAGGCGCGCTGCATTTTCCGCTACTTCCTCCGCGCCCAGTTCACGCACCTCCAGCCCCGCCCACGACTGCCGCACTTTACGCAGCCGCTGCGCATACTTATGCTTCAGGCTCTTTTCATAATCGGCGAGGGTGGCCCACTCCTCCGGTATCGCCAGCTGCATGGAGCTATCATTGCGCAGCAATAAATATTCCGGCGCATAATGCTGGAAGTAAGGCACAAAGGCTTCCGGCGGCTCCTTTACCAATACCGCCTGTGCGCAACTGCGGCTCAAAGCCTGCCGGATCATCCCGCAGTAATCATTAAAGGCATCGAATGGCGCGCGGGCATCCCCCGAAAAAAAAGAAGCCACATCATGGCGGAAGAGTTGGCCGGCAACCATCAGCTTGGGCTTTGCCGCTTTGGCAAACAGGCGCCAGGCAACCAGCTGCCAGCCCTTCAGCGCAGTTTGGTTAAGATGCTCATCCCGCAGGGTAAGCACCTGGAAGGCCGCCTGCGCAGCAATTGCCGCGCCCTGCATTACCGCACCATACATGGTTCTTACCTGCGGGAGCGCCGCACGCTCATGCGCCGTAAGGGAGGCCCGCATCAGGAAATGTCCGGTAGGCAGCGCAGCATCCCAGGCGGCGGGCAATGCCGCTACGGCATCATACCATTCAATAATGCGCTTGCTGCACCCGGGCTTCATGCAAGCATCTTTTTCATGAACAGGTGCGGGATGCCGACTTCCGTAAATACATCGCCTTCCGCAAGGTAGCCGAGCCGCTCATAGAACGCGATGGCGCCGGCGCGGGCATTCAGCTCAATCAGGCGGTAGCCTTTTTCAAGAGATGCAGCCTCGGCGGCGGCAACCAGCTTTGCGCCGGTCCCGTGTCCCTGCCTTTCCGGCAATACCGCCATCTGGCGGAGCTTTCCAGTGGCGCTATCCAGCTCTTTAATGATCACGCAGCCAGTAACTTTTAAGCGTTCAACAGCAACGATCAGCAGTTCGTTGGGCTCATTGCTCAGGTCGTCTTTATATACAGACATGCCCAGCGGCTTGCGGAGTACCTCATCCCGCAAGGTCAGCATCTGCGCATATTCAGGGTCTTTGGGGGTGATGATCTTTATTTCCGGATTCATTTGGGGCGTCTGTTTACGGATAATAATGGCCGGATATTAATGCAGGTCGATCTCAGTCAGGGAATTGGATCGTACCTGGAATCGCTGCACGATCTCCCCGCCGCCGGGGCCGGCCTTGAGCCAGTGTACCTCATAAGGCCCGGGCTGCAGGCGCACCTTCTGTCCATCGGGGTTGCCGGTAATATCAAAAGCATAGAAGCGATCGAAGCGATCGCCCAGCTGGTAAAAAAGCGTAACACGGCCCAGGATATTGCGGTTAAGGAACTGCACGAAACCGGGCTCATCGATCCCGATAACGGTTACATTGCCGAAGTCGATATCCACATTCCTCTTCATTGCAGGCAGCGTATTGATCTCGATATGATAGTTGCCCGGCGTGTACTCCAGCTCGGCGGTACAAGGCTGCTTTACGGTTGGCCCGGGCTCAAACAGGATATTCACCACGGCTTTGAACTCATCCACCGGGCGTTTCTCGTTGCCATTATATTTAAAGGCCAGCGAGCCATTGCTCACAATAGCCAGTATCTTGTTTTTCTTATTGGGCAGGATGGCAATGTTGCGCATCAGCGTACCTGTGCGGCCCTGCACCATCAGGTTGTAGTTGCCTGCGGGTATCTGCTGTAGGTCCGGCGTGCCGGAAGCATCGGTAGTACGGTAAAACTGTTTGGCCACATTGCCCGTTTTGGGATCGGTAAGCTGCATCCGCGGATTGCTTTTATAGAAAGTGCCATGACCGTCTGTAAAGAAAATCTGCACAGTTGTCTCGGCCGCATCTTCCGAAGAGGTGGTAAACGTTACCGGCTTAGGCTTGTTATCCGCAGGCTTTGCCGTGCCGGAGGCAATACGCGGCAGCTCTATGATAACGATGGAAGTTCTGGCAGTATCCCGCACCGGCGGTTTTACGACAGGAAGCTGAGGCTTCACCACAGGCGGCTGTACTGCCAGAACCGGTGCAGTATCCTTCTTTACAACAAGCGGCTTTATTGCAGGTTGAAGCGTAGCGACAGGTGGCGTTGTATCTCTCTTGATAACTACCGGCGCCGGGGTGATAACGATTGCGGGTTCCGGTTCAGGAGCAGGCTTTGGCAGGGTAATATTCGGCCTGCCCATGGTATTGAGAATAGGCGCTGCGCGGGGCGGGGTTTCCGTTTGCCGCACAGCTACGGGCAGTGCATTAATAGTGGAATGCTCCGGTATCCATGCCGGGATGGTCATGGTGGTTATATCCGGCTTTTTCTCAGCAGGCTTTGCCACGATCATGATGGGCATGGAAAGCAAGGGGCGGTAAGCCGCAACAATCGTAGATACTGCCGGAACAATATCAGCCTCGGTAGGCACGGCCAGGAAACTGCCGAGGCAGGCATAGGCATTGCGCAGGGGCGCCTCATCTACAAGGCTCAGGATATAGGGCTTGAAAAAGATCTTGCGGCTGATGAGGGTTTTCACCACATCGCAGATATCGCCGTTACAGCTTTCACCGCCATCTGTAATAAGAATAATGCTGTAGGCATTGCGCACCTCATCTTCCAGATCATTAATCGCGGCTTCCTTTAAAGCATAGGCAATAGGCGATACTCCGCTCGGGTGCAGCGATGCGATGCGCAGCGACATCTGCGCGTAATTATTCTTCGAGTACATTACCTCGCGGCGGGTATCGGTACAGTTATTCTCCTGGGCAGGATACTGATGGCCGAATACGCGGAGGCCAAATTCTACGCTGCTGTTTACCTTATAAATGCTGTCGATGAGCGTCTCAACAATCTTACCGGCAGCATTGAAGCGCGCAAGCCGGTCATTGTATTTAGAAAGCATGCTGGACGAGCCATCGAGCAGGATGAGAATGCGCGGCTGCTTTATGCCATCGGGCGTGGATGGTAGCTGGGCAAATGCTTTAAGGGAAAGGAGAAAAAGGAGGGCTAAAAAACCACCAAACCGTACGGGCCGCATGATAAGAATTGACTTCAGCGGCAAACCTACCATTTTTTTCCGGGGGCCGGTGCTGCGGAAGCAGGAAGCGATCTTTCGATGAGTCACTTTTGTTATTCCCCCCAAAACTTTTCTGCGCCGGTTAAACCAATGTTATTTGGCACCGTCTTTAGAGCTCAACCAAATTTTTTATGAAACGCACCGGAAAGTTAACTACTGCTGCTACTGCTTTATTTACAGTAGCCTTGTTCAGCCTCGTAGCCTGCCAGCGCCTGCGAAAAGACAAAGATGATGATGTGGACAGCACTGTAGGAACAGAGCATGCCCTCCTGGAAAAGACTTATAGCGATGCGCTCTCCATATCGGATGAGGCAGCCACTAATGGTACATTGGCATCCTACCGCGGCACAGGCAATACTATGCTCAGCACCTGCGCTACCATTACCCACGATACGATCTCTGTGCCGCATGTACTTACTATTGATTTCGGCGCTACCAATTGTATCTGCAAAGACGGCATCAACCGCCGTGGACAGATCATTGTAACCTATACCGGCCGCTACCGCGACGCGGGGCATGTGCACACAATCTCTTTCAACAACTATTATGCAAATGACAACCAGGTAACCGGCACCAAAACGGTAACTAATACCGGTAACAATACTGCCGGGCAGCCGGTATATTCCATCAGCGTAAATGGCAGCCTTATTCTTGCCAATGGCAATGGCACGATCAGTTGGGTGAGCAACCGTACCCGTACCTGGACGGCCGGATACAACACTTCCGATTGGAGCGACGACCAGTACCTGATCAGCGGCAGCGGAACTTTAACGCGTGCTAATGGGAATACGGTAGGTATCAATATTACTACGCCGCTGATGATATCACTCGGATGCCGCTGGATAGAAAGCGGAGTCGTGGAGCTCACGCCGCAGGGCAATTCTGTACGTACGCTGGATTATGGTAACGGCAACTGCGACGCACAGGCAAACTTCACTGTAAACGGGCAGACTTACAGCATTACGCTGCGCTAAGAAATTTATTTCAGGAGTATTCCGGGGATGGCATAGTAGCTGTTCCCGGAATTTTTTTGGATGTATTACGAAGGGTTATTTCCTGGTAATTATATCCGCAATCTTTTTTCGGATCTCCGCTTCCGGCTCATCCGCCTCGCCGCCGCAGTGCATGTATTTAACGATACCTTCTTTGCCGATAAAATATTGGGTGGGATAAGCCAGCGTAAGATCATACCGGTTGATCTCCTGCTGCTCCATGTGTATAATGTAGTAATTGGCTGGCGGCTTAAAATTCTTCTTTGCGATTTCGCTTAATTCATTGAGGCGGGTCTCTTCGCTATCGTAGGTGATGTACACAAAATCTATATCCGGGTAAGTAGCGGTAGCTTCGATAAAAAGCGGCAACTGGCGGCGGCAGGGCGGGCAGGCGGCAAAGCCTAAGCACACAAAAACCGGGTGTTGCAGGAGGGAGAAGTCGATGACCTTGCCATCCACGGTTGTACGCGGGCCTTTGAGGGCAAAGGGCTTTCCTTCTATTGTTTTATACCAATCTTCTGTGGTGGTAAAATGGGTTTGGTGTTTACGGCTCTTTTGGGAGGAATGCTGTGCAGCTGCATCGCTGATAAATAGGAGGGTTAATAAAAATGGCAGGCAATATTTCATCAGCATGTATTGCTGAAAGATCGGCAAATTTGAACAGAGTCAAATGGTCTTGTATTAGTTGGGTAACATATCCGCGTCTTCGGCTTGCCCAGCTCAGTTTTACAGGTGTGCAGTGCCTATGCCCGACCGGGCAGATTTTCCTTTTATAGCAGCCCCGGATTCGCTAAATCCGCGTGAGGGACAGTAGTGGATATCCTCCGCTTTTTCTGCGGAGATAGGAACGGATGGCCAGGCCAGCAAGGAACACGCCCAAATTCTTCTACTGCACCATCCCTTCCAGAAACCAAAGCACATCGCCCATGCCCTTAAAACCATCCGCCATCAGCATGAAATTTTTGCCTACCTGTTTCAACCGTGCGTGGTGCGTAGCCGTCGTCTGGATATGCTTCATAATATGCTGGAACGTATCGCTCTCGAAGTAGGGCGACTCCGGATTATTGATGAAGTAAAGGCGCAATTGTTCATTCTTTAAGATGAGCTTTTCGAAGCCTGATTCCTTTGCTACATGGCGGCAGCGAAGCGCCGTAAACAGATCGGCAACCTGCGGCGGGATAGGACCGAAACGATCTTCGAGCATCTCTTTGAATATAGCTACATCTTCCTTCCGGTCAAGGTCATCGAGCTGAGTATAGAGGCTCAGGCGCTCGGTGATATTAGTTACATAAGTATCCGGTATGAGAATCTCCAGATCGGTATCGATGGTGCAATCGGATACGAAATCGCGCTGGCGGTCAAGATCTTCAGCAAAAACATCCTTGAAATCGGTGGACTTTAATTCGCGCATTGCTTCTGCCAGTATCTTCTGGTACATTTCAAACCCCATATCGGTAATAAAGCCGCTCTGCTCGCCGCCGAGAATATTGCCCGCGCCGCGGATGTCGAGATCGCGCATCGCTATCTGGAAGCCAGAGCCCAGCTCATTGAACTGCTCTAATGTTTGCAACCGTTTGCGGCTATCATTGGGCAGCGTAAGCATGCTTGGCGCAACGAGGTAGCAAAAAGCTTTCTTGTTGTTTCGTCCCACACGGCCGCGCAGCTGGTGCAGATCAGAGAGGCCAAACTGGTGCGCATTATTGATGATGATAGTATTGGCATTGGAGATGTCCACCCCGCTCTCCACGATATTGGTGCAGCAGAGCACATCATACTTATAATCGATGAAATCCACCAGCGTTTTTTCCAGCTTGTGGCCTTCCATCTGGCCGTGGGCTACGGCAATGCTCAGATCGGGGCACAGCTCTTTAAGCTTTGCAGCCATATCGGGCAGGCTCTGCACGCGGTTGTGCACGAAGTAAACCTGGCCGCCGCGCTCTGTCTCAAAATAAATCGCATCGCGAATTGCGTATTCATCAAAACCCATGACCTCCGTATGCACGGGCTGGCGGTTGGGCGGCGGGGTATTCATGATGCTCAGGTCGCGGGCGCTCATGAGCGAGAATTGCAGCGTGCGCGGAATGGGCGTTGCCGTGAGCGTGAGCGTATCTACATTGGCTTTTACCTGCCGCAGTTTTTCTTTGGCGGCTACGCCGAATTTCTGCTCTTCATCGATAATAAGAATGCCGAGATCTTTGAATTTTACCTCTTTGCCAATAAGTGCGTGCGTGCCGATAATGATGTCGATCTTGCCTTCCTCCAGCTTCTTGTAGGTCTCTTTTTTCTCTTTGGCGGATTTAAAACGGTTCACATAATCCACCGTGCAGGGGAAATCTTTTAGCCGTTCCGTGAAGGTCTGGAAATGCTGAAAAGCGAGGATCGTAGTAGGTACGAGAATGGCTGCCTGCTTACCATCCACCACCGTCTTGAAAGCGGCGCGCACGGCAATCTCCGTTTTGCCGAAGCCTACATCTCCGCATACAAGGCGGTCCATTGGGTGCGGCGCTTCCATATCCCGCTTTACATCGGCGGTTGCCTTGGCCTGGTCGGGCGTGTCTTCATAAAAAAAAGATGCTTCCAGCTCTGTCTGTAAATACGTATCCGGCGTATGCTGGAAGCCCGTTGCGGCCTTGCGCTTTGCATAAAGCTTTATCAAGTCTGCTGCAATGTCTTTTACCTGCTTTTTGGTCTTATTCTTCAGCTTCTCCCAGGTATCGGAGCCGAGCTTGTTCACCCGCGGCGGTGAGCCTTCCTTACCGGTGTACTTGGATATTTTATGCAGCGAGTTGATATTTACATAAAGCACATCATTATCGCGGTATATGATGCGTACGGCTTCCTGCATATTGCCGTTCACCTCTATTTTCTGAAGGCCGCTATATACGCCTACGCCATGATCTATGTGCGTTACATAATCGCCTTGCTGCAGGTCACGCAGAGCTTTAAGGGTAATAGCCTTGCCTTTGGTATAAGCCTGCTTTACCTGGTATTTATGATAGCGCTGAAATATCTGGTGATCGGTATAGCAAAGGATTTTATGATCGTGGTCCACAAAGCCTTTGGAAATGGAAACCGGGATCGGCACAAAACTGAGATCGGCCTGTATATCTTCAA
This sequence comes from Chitinophagaceae bacterium, assembly GCA_965246905.1. Taxonomy (GTDB): domain Bacteria; phylum Bacteroidota; class Bacteroidia; order Chitinophagales; family Chitinophagaceae; genus UBA1952. Next base: position 53,372 of record CBDFFZ010000002.1, on the reverse strand, counting down.
AGATGCTTCTTAAACGCTCCAGTTGCTTGGTCTGCTCTGCGAAGATATAAGGCGTACTGTTTTTTGCAGACCGTGTTTTGAGGTCCTGTATCAAAAGGTTGAACTGACGGTTGAAGACGGGCTGCTCTTCTGTGGCGAACTGAATGGTCACTGGCGCATCGCCAACATGACTTTCCAGCGAATGATTGAACCACTCGATCAAATGCCGTTTCCGGATGCCTTCCAGCCAACGCTCCTGTGTTTCAAAATCCGCTTTCGTCAGCTCTTTGATCGCCGTTTCATCAAAATCCGGATCTACGGTATTCAGCTCAATCCGCTCGGGCATATCATCGCTCATCTGGCCAATTTTGCCAAAAGCATAATTGAAATCTTTAAACCAGAAAACAGTATTCAGCGGCAGGTATTCCAGTAAAGAGATCTTTTCGCCCGTCTCAAATTTTGTTTCGATATTCGGCAGGATGCTTACCTGCAAAAGCTTACGTTCCGATAGTTGTGTTTCAGGATTGAAGAGGCGGATGGAATCCACTTCGTTGCCAAATAATTCTATGCGGTACGGATGCTCATTACCGAACGAATAAATATCGAGGATGCCGCCGCGCATGGCAAACTGGCCGGGCTCATATACAAAATCCTCCCGCTTAAAGCCTAATGAAACAAATTGCTCCATCAGCTTGTCCGGCTTAAGGTTTTCGCCCACCTTAATTGAGATCATATTCTTCGAGAGCGACTTCGGGTTCACTACTTTCTCAAATAGGGCTTCCGGGTAAGTGATCAGCGCCTTTTTGCGCACTACCTCGCCATTGAATTTGCTCAGCGCTTCTGTGCGTAGCATGATATGGCTGCTATTGAGCTCACCAAACTGGGCCGTCTTTTTAAAAGAATCGGGGAAGTAATGAATATCCAGCGCGCCGGTAAGATGCTCGAGGTCATTGTGAAAATAGGCCGCCTCTTCCTTATCGTTTAATACAAAGACATGATTAGCATCGGACAGATGCCATACGGCAGCGGCAACAAAGGCAGTGGAGGAGCCGCGCAGGCCATCGAGATAGGCGCGCAGCAGGGGATTGGGCAATGAGATGCCTGCCGCTAAGCTCTTTAAGCGGATATCAGCATGATACAATCCCAGCAGTACTTGCAGGTTCATTCGGCGGCAAAGGTAGGGCGATAGACCGTATGGAAATGTGTAAAGCGCATCGGTTATAAAGGGGCCCCGTACCTATACTAAAAAAGCGACAGCCTTGCCAGTGGCAAAAGCTGTCGCTTTTTTAGGTAGTACCAGCTCTATCTGTGTGAATTGGGGCTTGTAGTTGTATTCGTACCGTTATTGTTTACCCCGGTACCAGCCGGTGTAGCTGTATTTTCATTCACCGTATTATTGCTGCGCTGCTCGATAGTTGCGCCGCTGTTGTTCTGGCCACTGGTAGCACGGGTATTAATAGTGCCATCCACTCCGGTAGTGCCGCTGCTTTGATCCACTGCCCGGTCCAGCGCGGTTGGGCTATTGCCGGCATTCTGGTTGGTAGTGTTATTATCCATCGCGCGGGTCGTGGTAATATGTGTACGTGTTGTATTACGCACTGTGCGGCGTGTTTGTGCTGTAGCACCGGCAGCCATCATCCCGAAGGCGGCCAGCATTAAAATTGCTTTTTTCATGGTGGTTATCTTACGTTATTGGTAGTATTTGGATTGTTAGGATTATTGGTAGCCGGGTTAGTGCTGCCGTTTGGCGAGAGCGTACCATTAGGGTTAGTAGTATTGATGCCGTTATTGGTATTGGTATTGTTGTTTGGATTATTCCGATCTGCATCGGTAGGGCTATTCAGCCGGTTATTATTATTATTGGTCCTTGCGCCGCTATCCGCTGCATTGTGCACACGGGAATTAGTGCGGCTGGTAAGGCTGCTTTGTGCAAAGGCTGTTACAGTCAGCATTCCCAATACAGTAATTATCAAAAATATCTTTTTCATAAGAAATGCTTTTCGTGGTTGGCTTAATAAGCTATAAAAATCCCGCCGCTAAATTTGTGGAATGTAAAGGAGATTGTTAAACAATTTCATTATACTATCAGCGATAACACTAACAAGATACCGGAAATTGATAAGCCTGCGACTACTATTTAAGTACTTTTGCCCTAAATACTAATATTATGCTGAAGACCGGAAATACAATCGTGAGCATTTATACAGAGATGACGCCCAACCCGGAGACTATGAAGTTTGTGGCCAATAAGCTTTTATACCCCGGCAAAAGCATTGACTTCCCGGATGAGCGTACTGCTGATCCTTCACCGCTTGCCAAGGAGCTGTTCGCTTTTCCGTTTGTTCGCTCGGTATTCATTGCCTCCAATTTTGTAACCCTCAGCAAAACGCCGGATACGCAGTGGGACGATGTAATTCCTACTATCCGCGAATTTCTGAAAGCTTATCTTGAAGAAGGAAAAGTAGTGGTGAATGAAAGTGAGGTGCCTGTAAAAAAGGAAGCCGATAATGAAGTGAATGAAGATGATACCGATATCGTAAAGCGTATTAAGGAGCTGCTTGAAAACTATGTGAAGCCTGCGGTAGAGATGGATGGCGGTGCCATTGCCTTCCGCAGCTATAACGATGGCGTGGTAAACCTGATGATGCAGGGCTCCTGCTCTGGTTGTCCATCGTCTATGATCACGCTGAAGGCGGGCATTGAAGGGATGATGAAGCGCATGATACCTGAAGTAAGGGAAGTGGTTGCTGAAGCAGAATAATGAAAGAATATTTTTTAGATTAATAATGCCGGGAAAGGCAGTAGCTTATTGAAGTTGCTGCCTTTCTTTTTACATCCGTCTGTCGCGTTTTTACTTTTTGCCTTTTTACTTTTACCTTTTCCCGCCATGTCTTCGATTCAGAATAATTATGTAGCTATTATGGCCGGCGGCATTGGCAGCCGCTTCTGGCCGGTGAGCCGCACTTCTTACCCCAAGCAATTCCATGACCTGCTCGGTACCGGCCGCTCGCTCATTCAATGGACCTACCACCGCTTCAAGGACATCTGCCCGAAAGAGAATATCTATTTTATCACCAACCAGCAGTACATTACCATTCTTAAAGAGCAGATACCGGAGATACGCGATGAGAATATCATCTCTGAGCCTTCCCGGAAGAATACAGCTCCCTGCGCCGCTTATTTTGCCCATAAAATTATGGCGCTGAATCCTAACGCCAATATCATAATGAGCCCGGCCGATCACCTGATCATGGATGAGCGTGCCTTTGAGCGTACCACCTACGATGCGCTGGATTTTGTAGCCCACCATCCCGCACTCCTCACGATGGGCATTAAACCTACCCGCCCCGATACGGGCTATGGCTACATTCAATACGATACGGATGAAGAGCTGGATAAAGTGTACCGGGTAAGAACGTTTACCGAAAAGCCATCCTTAGAGCTGGCCCGCACGTTTTTAAAGAGCGGCGATTTCCTCTGGAACTCCGGATTATTTATCTGGAATGTGCAGACCATTATGGAAGCATTGGAGAAATACCTGCCCGAGATCCATGAAGTATTTCTTCAGGCAACCGATGTGTACAATACGCCCCGGGAGGCCGCTATGATCAGTGAGCTGTATGCGCAATGCACCAATATATCAATTGATTACGGCATCATGGAAAAGGCGAAAAACGTGTACGTAATCCCTTCCTATTTCGGCTGGTGCGATTTGGGAACCTGGGAGAGCGCGTATGATAATTCTGAAAAGGATTATCTCGGTAATGCGGTGCATGGCAAGAATGTAATGGTGATCGATGCGAATGAATGCATGATAAAAGGGCCCGATGAAAAGCTGATTGTAGTGCAGGGACTCGAGCAATTCATTGTAATAGATACGCCGGATGTGCTGCTGATCTGCGAACGTACAAGGGAGCAGCAGATTAAGGAATATGTAGCAGAGGTAAAGCGCAATAAGGGAGAAAAGTTTTTGTAGGTGAAAGCATTTAAATGAATGACTATGAATATCCCGCAAAAGCACAGCGCTACAGGCAACACTATCTTTTCGGTAATGAGTGCCATGGCTAATGAATACGGCGCCATCAACCTCTCACAGGGCTTTCCTGATTTCCCTATCGATGATCAGCTTATTCAGCTTGTGGCCGATGCCATGCAGCAAGGCCATAACCAATATGCGCCTATGCCGGGATTGCCGCAATTGCGAACCGCTATAACGCTGGATTTTGCACAGCGCTACAGTCTGCATATTGATCCCGAAACAGAAATTACCATTACGCCGGGCGCCACCTATGCTATCTATACAGCGTTGACCACTGTCCTCGAAAAAGGCGATGAGGTAATTGTGCTGGAGCCTGCTTATGACAGCTACATCCCCAATATAGAAATGAACGGCGCTGTTGCTGTGCCCGTAATATTGGATGCTCCAGACTTTAAGGTATCCTTGCAAAAGCTCCGGGAAGCCATTACTGCAAAAACAAAAGCCATCATTGTAAATACGCCGCATAATCCAACAGGTGCGGTATGGAGCAAAGAAGACTGGGATAATCTTGCAGCAATTATACGCGATACTCAAATTTTTATCCTCTCTGATGAGGTGTATGAGCAGCTCGTGTACGATGGCGGAAAGCATTGCAGCGTGTTGGAGCATGACGAGCTGAGGCAGCGGAGCTTCGCCCTTTTTTCCTTTGGCAAGGCTTTTCATAATACCGGCTGGAAGATCGGATATTGCATTGCGCCGCCTGCCATTACAACAGCTTTCCGAAGGCTGCATCAGTATCTTGCATTCTCTGTGCATACACCGGCGCAGGCAGGGCTGGCGGCCTATCTTCAATTGCCTTCCCGGCCCGATGCCGCAAAGCTGCTGCAGGGCAAGCGCGATTATTTTTTAAGTCTGCTGCGCGATACTCCCTTTAAAGTTTATGCTCCAGCCGCGGGAAGCTATTTTCAACTGGCAAGCTATGAAGGCATCAGTGATCTGCCCGATCTGCAGGCAGCCGAATGGCTCACCAAAGAGCATGGCGTAGCGGCAATACCTGTGAGTGCATTTTATAGTAATAAGCAGGATGAAAAGCTCCTCAGGTTTTGCTTCGCGAAGCGGGAAGAAACCCTTGCAGCCGCCGTGAAGCGGCTCGCCGGGCTATCCTGAATTTTGGGAATGCGGGCATAGAAGCAGGTGCAACGCTGTATGCGTTAGTGTATATTGCACCACCCTTAATTCTATTTGCCCCCTTTATGGAAGCCGTTGTTATTGTTATTCTTATCGTTGTAATCCTGATGCTGGTATCGCTGAAAAGCAGCCTTGTAAACCGCATCGATGCAATTGCCGCAGAGCTTGAGGCATTAAATAGCCGCCTCAAAAAACTAAGTGAAATTGGCACGCAGCCACCGCCTCAGGCAAAGATCATAAAGCCTGAATCTGAATCATTACCTTTTGAGCAATGGGCGCCAAAAAGCCCGGATGCAACGCCTTCCATCATCCCAGAAAGCACGCCAACGGCACAACCGCAGCCATTGCCTGTATTGCCGCAGCCAATGGAAATTCCTGCTGTTACCCAGCTTAAGCCGGTAGCCGATCCTACAGAAATAATTACGCAGCCGGTACCGCCGAAGTTGCCGCCACCGGTAGTGCCGCCACCGCCGCCACGCCCGGGATTCTTCGAGCGCAATCCCGACCTGGAGAAATTCATTGGTGAAAACCTGGTGAGCAAGATCGGTATCGCGATCCTTGTTATTGCCATTGCCTTCTTTGTAAAATATGCCATCGATACCGGCTGGATTGGTGAGGCAGGCCGTGTAGGTATCGGGTTGCTTTGTGGCGGTATCCTGGTGGCTATTGCGCATCGGCTTCGCGCATCCTACGCTGCATTCAGCTCCGTACTGATTGGCGGCGGGCTTGCGGTATTTTACTTTACCATCGGGCTGGCTTACCAGCAATACCATATGTTCTCGCAGTCGGTATCGTTTGGCATTATGGTGGTGATCACTGCTTTTGCCGTAGTGCTTTCTATGCTGTACGACCGGCAGGAAGTTGCGGTTATTGCACTTATTGGCGGATTCAGTGTTCCCTTTATTGTGAGCAACGGCAGTGGCAATTATGTAGCCTTATTCACTTACCTGCTCCTTCTGAATGCCGGTCTGCTGGTGATCGCCTACCGCAAATCGTGGCGTATTCTCAACCTGCTCGCATTCATCTTTACCGTCATTCTTTTTGGCGCATGGCTGGGCACGCTTGCTTACAATGTACCTACGGGCACTTACCGCAACGGCTTCCTTTTCGCTACGCTCTTTTACCTGCTCTTTCTCGCTATCAATATTGCGCACAACGTAAAGCAGCAGAAGAAGTTCATCGCATCGGATTTCGGTATTATCCTCGCCAACACCTCGCTCTATTTCGGCGCCGGCATCTATATGATCTATGCCATGAAGGCCGATCACTTTATCGGACTTTTCTCCGGAGCCATGGGCGCATTCAATCTACTCCTTTGCTTTTTTCTTTACCGCAATAAATACGTGGATAAGAATGTGCTTTACCTGCTTATCGGCATCACGCTCACGTTTATTTCCCTTACGATACCACTACAGCTCCACGGGCATTTCATTACGCTGTTCTGGGCATCGGAGTGTGTGCTGCTGTACTGGCTTTATCAGCGCTCGCGCATCCCGCTTACGCACCTTACCGCGCATGTGGTCTGGGTGCTGATGCTTATCTCCCTGCTGATGGACTGGGATGTTTACAGCAATGGAGGAGCGCGCCTTACTGTGATCTTCAACAGCGGCTTCATCACTACCCTTTTTGCGGCGATTGCCTCTTACCTCCTGTATTTCCTGCACCGGAAAGCAATGCTGAGGGAAGAGAAAGATCCGCTTTCGCTGCCACGGCAGCTATTCCTTGCAGCATCCATTGTGCTCTTGTACCTGGCAGGCGCTTTAGAGATCAGCGTTCAGTTTGCGGCCCGCTACCCCGGCAGCGATCTGAAGCTGCTCTATACCCTGGCTTACGCTTATGCTTTTGTGCTGGTGCTGTATGCGCTTTCCCGCAGGCAAAAGCTGGAGGCCATCAACCGGAAAATATGGCTGGCATTGCTTCCGCTGATGATCCTGGTATACCTTATTGCCTCACCGGTGCAATTTGATATCCTGGAAAACCTGCTCGGGATGAAGAGGGGCAGCTACTTTATCGTGCACTGGATCGGGGCTGCGCTGGCAGGCATTATCCTCTACCGCGCCATCCGGGAGCTGCGCCAACTTAACGCGCCGGAGGCAGGAATTGTAACGATTGCCACCTGGGCAGCGGCGGCGATCACGGTAACCTTTGTAAGTGTGGAGCTGCACCTGCTGATGACGCAGCTATTCTATAAAAATGCAGCCTCGCTATACAGCATTCACCATGTATTCATCCGGGCAGGATTGCCCATCATCTGGGGACTTTGCTCATTTGCCTTTATGTGGCTGGGCATGAAGCACAAGTACCGTCCGCTGCGTATTATCTCGCTTACACTGTTCTCCATTACGCTGGTCAAGCTGTTTATTTTTGATATTCAGAACATACCGGTGGCGGGCAAAATCGCGGCATTCTTCTGCCTCGGCGTACTGCTGCTGGTAGTATCGTTTATGTATCAGCGCCTCAAAAAAATTATTGTTGAAGATGAGCGGAAGACGGAAGAGTAAGTTTGCCTTACGGCTAATGTTGCTGCTCGCTGTTGTAAAGTGCAGCGCGCAGCCACGCTACGAAGCGCCGCTGAATGCGGTGCCTGCTGATGGTTTTTATAAGATCGGGATTATGCCGGAGATTGGCGGCCGCAGCTATCACTGGCCGCAGGATCTGCGCATACTGGATGATCAGAAAGCACAGGTGCCCTATGTGCCGGATACCCGCGAGCCGGCACAGCAAACCAGCATCTCCTTCCCGGTAGTTGAAGAAGCGCTGGATACGGAGCGGCAAACGTATGTAACCATTGAGAACACTGCGCGCTACAGCTTCGATAAGCTTGATCTTGATATAAGAAATACGGAAGCTACACGTGCCCTGACCCTCAGCGGCAGCGATGATAAGCAGAGATGGTATGCGGTGCGCGAAGATTTTTACTGGGATGTACTGGACGGCAGTAGCGGAAAATTTACCGGGCGTATTTCTTTTCCTGCGGTGAATTACCGCTATCTGCGCATCACTTTTATTGGCCGTGGAAAGCTGCCGGTAAAAGTGCTCGGTGCAAATTCTAATGGCAGTCGTGAAGGGGTTATTGCCTATCTGCCGGTACCCGGACCAGGCATCACCCAAAAGGACAGCGCTGATAAGAAAAGCTATATCCACTTTCATTTTGCGCAGCCTTACTATGTAGATAAAATTGAGCTGGACGTACGCGGCCCTAAATATTTTCACCGTGGGGGTACTTTTTCTTCGGGCGACGGCTACTATGATATGAGCCATCTGCCAACTGCCGTTCTTTCTTCCGGTGCGCAAACAATTTATTTAGGCTTAAAGGCTGCCGATCTGTATCTGGTGATCAATAACGACGATAATCCACCCTTAAAGATTGCAGGCATCCGCGCATTTCAGGAACAGCGGGCGGTGATTGCCTGGCTTGAAAAAGGAAAAGCCTACCGGCTTACATTCGGCGATTCGCTGGCGCAGGCGCCCGTGTATGATCTTGGCTTTTTTAAGGACAGCATCGGGCGCAGCATTCCGGCGCTGGGCACGGGTGCAATATCGGCTATAAATGTTACTGCTGTAGCTGCTGCGCCGCAATCCCCCTTCAAGCATTGGATGATCTGGCCTGTGCTTGCTGTACTTCTGGGCGGGTTGCTATATATTACTTTGAAGATGGTGCGGCAAATGGATAAGCGCGAAGCTTAGTGCCTTTTACCGGCGTTGCAAACGCCTTGCCGGGTGCATCCGCGTTGCAAACGCGGACGAGGGTTGAACTGCAAAAGCCCTTTGTAGCGCCGCAAAGGGCTTTTGCAGCTCATTAAATGATAATTGCATCTATGTGAATGACTCTTGCTGCACATTAAATGATGATTGCCTACATGCAAATGGCTCTTGCAGTGCATTAAATGAGGATTGCATACATATTAATGGCTCTTGCAATGTCATCAATAAGCCTTGCCGGCGGATAATGATGGTGCCGGTAATGCAATGGTGCCCGCAGGCTGCAAGCGCTGTGGTTTACAGAATTTATAATGGTTTCGCTACTGCGGGAGGACAAAAGTTTAGGTGGCTTATGATTTATGAGGCTTTATCAACTGTGTTAATACTCCAACTTTGTCATCCCGCAGGGATCTTTAACACAGCTGCTTACTGAAGGATTCCTGCGGGATGACAAAGTTTATGTGGCTTATGTTTTGTGAGGCTTCATCAACTGTGCTAATACTCCAAATTTGTCATCCCGCAGGGATCTTTCGGTAAGCTTTGGGTACTAAAGATCCCTGCGGGGGATAACAATGTCTTGGCAGAAAACAGCAGAATGCGACAGGCCGATGCAGGCTGCATTTACACCGCCCGCTTACGCCTCTTCGATCATCTTTAGAAAGTCCTCTTCGTTTAATACCGCGACTGTACCCAGCTTCTTGGCTTTTTCCAGCTTTGAGCCAGCATCTTCGCCTACCACAAGATAATTCAGCTTACTGCTTACACCGCTTAATATAGTGCCGCCATTTGCCTCCGCAATTGCCTCTGCATCGCTGCGCTTCAGCTGGCTCAGCGTGCCGGTAAAAAGAAATGTTTTTCCGGTGAAAAGGCCGTCTGCGGCTACTGCTTTATGCTCATTGCGCAGGTTTAATCCAAGTGCTTCGAGCTCGGCAAGCATGTGGCGGTTTTCGGGACTATGGAAGAAATGCACTACCGATGCGGCAACCTTCGGGCCGATATCTTCGAGGGTGATGAACTGCTCTGCCGTCCACTCATAGAGATCGGTGAGGTGGGTTACGGCATTAGCCAGCGTTTTTGCCGTTGTCTCACCAACATGGCGGATGCCCAGCCCGAAAATTAATCTTGATAGCGGCTGCGTTTTTGATTTTTCAATGGCTGCCTGCAGGTTGGTTACCGACTTTGCACCGAAGCCCTCGAGCGCGCCTGCTTTGCTCCAGTCTATTTTATAGATGCCGGGAATATCGGGCAGGAGGCCGAGCTCCCAGAACTTGCGCACATTGGCGTCGCCGAGGCTGCGGATATCCATGGCATCCTTAGAGCCAAAATGGATCATACGTTCTACTACCTGCGCCGGGCAGGATACATTGATGCAGCGCCAGACGGCCTCATCCTGCGGGCGCTCCAAAGGCTCACTGCAAACAGGGCAATCCTTCGGGAAAACGATTTGCTCTTCGCTGCCATCGCGCAGCCCCGTAAGCGGCTTTACCACATAGGGAATCACATCGCCGGCGCGCTCGATAAGCACCGTATCGCCAATGCGCACATCCTTCTCGCGGATGATATCCTCATTGAATAACGAAAGCGAGGAGATCGTAACGCCGCCCAGGGCAACAGGCTCGGTTTTAGCCACCGGCGTGATGCTGCCCGTACGGCCTACCTGGTACTCTATACGCAGCAGCTTTGTGGTAGCCTGCCTTGCGCTGAACTTATAGGCCACGGCCCAGCGCGGATGGTGCGAAGTCATACCCAGCTTATCCTGGAGGGCAAGGGAGTTTACTTTTATTACCACGCCATCTATCTCGAACGGAAGCTCATCGCGGCGCTTTTCGAATGCTGCGCAATGGGCAATCACATCTTCTATATTGGTGAACAGGCGCAGCTCTTTTGCCGGTGTGGGAAAGCCGAGGCTGTAGAGCCATTGCAGCGAATCATAATGCGTATCGAGCGCTTTGGGCGGGGCGCTTTCTTTTGCAGGATGCGCATAGGAGATATTGTAAAGAATAGCGGTGAGGCGGCGCTTGCTTACCTCGCGCGGGTCGAGCATTCTGAGCGTGCCGGAGGCTGCATTGCGCGGGTTGGCAAGCGGCGAAAGGCCTTCTGCAGTGCGCTGTGCATTGAAGGCAGCAAAGGTTTCTTTATGGATGACTACCTCGCCGCGGATCTCAATAGTATCAATGCCTTCTTTTAAAAACGGCGCAGTAAGCGGAATGGATTTTATCTGCCGGACATTAGGCGTGATCTCCTCGCCCATCACGCCATCGCCGCGGGTAGCGCCGCGCGTGAAGCCGTTGCCTTCGTAGATGAGGGAGATGCTTGCGCCATCGTACTTGGGCTCTACGCAATACTGGATGGGCTCACCGGCAGCACCTTCGCGCACTTTGCGGTCCCAATCATTAAGGTCATCGGCATTGTAGGTATTATCCAACGAGAGCATGGGCACGAGGTGGCTTACGCTCGGGAACTTTTCGCTGAGGCCGCGGGCTACGCGTTGCGTGGGAGAATCTGCGGTTGCTTCTTCCGGGTATTGCCCTTCGAGGCGGACGAGCTTTTTATAGAGCGCATCATATTCGGCATCGGCTAAGGCAGATTCGCTTTGCACGTAGTATTTCCAGTCGGCCCAGTTGATGATGCTGCGTAAGGGCTCGATTTGTGGGGCTTCATCGGTGGTGGCTGCCAGCAGAGTTTTGGATGTCTGGTAATATTGCTTTTCCTGTTCGGGGGTGTACATGTTGTTTTGGTTTTTGCTTATTCGAATCCCCGAACTCGGGGAGGGGTGTGTGCGTTTTGCTCTTACACCCCATCCTCGGTCCTTCCCCCAAGGGGAAGGAGGCACTTGGGCGAGCCTGTGGGACGTATAACTTACTATAGTCACCTCCTATCCAGGAATCATGAAATCACTTTAATCCTGCTAAAATCATAGTTCAGATAACAACAGCGAATAGTAAAAGCCAAATAGTGCTGTAACTGATGAACGGAGCGAAGCAACGGATGCTTAATAGCCTTCCTCAGGCTAAGGGCAAAATGATTGATGCCTTACCACCTGCAACCTGCCTCTTTAAGCACTTCTTTGATGGCGTCATACGTCTTGCGGAGGATAGGGGTAATGCCTTCTGCGCTTACCCAGCGGGCTTCTTCTATGTGCTCCTCGGCCTGTGGCACAAGCTGCTCTTTGGCGGTGCCGTGCATGTGGTACCATGCGGTACGCTTTAAGAGGGCCTGTTTTTGCTGGGAGTATATGTGGTAGGTATCGCAAATCTTATCGCCAAGCTCAAGCTGATGGAGGCCGGTCTCTTCGGTTACTTCGCGGAGGGCGCACGCGGACATATCTTCGCCTTCATCGCGCTTGCCTTTGGGCAGATCCCACTTGCCGCGGCGGAAGATCATAAGTACATTGCCATCTTCATTCTGCACTACGCCGCCGGCTGCATCTATGGGCTCGTAAAGCTGGTACAGCTCCTGTTGCAGGGCCTCCGGCGAGATATCTTCAATGATGCAGCCCATGGCGTGAAACTTATCGAGATGCTCAAACCCGAGACGAAAATTACGCGGGAATGCGCCGGTAAGCAGCAGATAGCCGGCGGCCACAGGATGCTCGCGGATATAAGTGCGCGCATCGTTGGTGAGGATGAGCGGCTTGTTGGTATAATAGATCTTCTGGGCGTAATGCATAAACGTATAGGGTTGGCGAACTGTAGGCTTTGGCGTAGGTTTGGCGCCGCTATGAGCACACAAAAACAATTCGCTGAAAAGCTGCTGCAAATTAGGGCACTCCGCATTAACGCCCAAAAACCATATACCTGGGCAAGCGGCTGGAAGAGCCCGGTGTACTGCGATAACCGGATGGTACTATCGCACCCGTACGTGCGGGATTTTGTGAAGAGCGAGCTGGCCAATATGGTGCTGGAGCATTTCCCGGAAGCGGAGGTGATTGCGGGCGTAGCTACGGCGGGCATTGCACACGGGGTGATGGCGGCAGATCTGTTGAAGCTCCCCTTTATCTATGTACGCAGCAAGCCAAAGGAGCACGGCATGGGCAACCAGGTGGAAGGCGAATTGAAAGCCGGGCAGAAGGTGGTGGTGGTTGAAGATTTGATATCGACGGGAAAGAGCAGCCTTGAAGTGGTAGAGGTATTGCGTGCTGCGGGTGCCGAGGTAATCGGCATGTGTGGGCTATTCACATACGGCTTCCCGGCGGCGGATGCTGCTTTTGCGAAGGCAGGTGTGCCGTTATTTACGATTTCCAATTACGGGGCTTTGATGGAGCTTGCCGGTGAGCAAAAGCTCATTGATGCGGAGCAGCAGGCTTCGCTTAGCGAGTGGAGGGTAAGCCCGGCTACGTGGGGGCGTTGAGGCCCCCATCCCGGCCTTCCCCCGAAGGGGGAAGGGGATGTATGTACCGGATGGTTCCTAGATATTTTTTTACCCTGACACAGGCTTGCCCTACTTCCTCCTTCCCCTTGGGTGAAGGAATGAGGATGGGGTGTAAGCGCAAAGCAAATATGCACTGGCTACGCCTCATCCGCTGGAGCAACCTGCTCATCATACTGCTCACTCAGGGGCTGGCGTGGTGGTGTGTGCTGGTGCCTTTGCAGAACACTGCGGGAGTGAAGCTTTTGCTTACGCCGCTTAATTTCTCGTTGCTCTGCCTGTCCACCATTCTTATTGCTGCTGCGGGCTATATTATCAATGATTATTTCGACATCCGCATTGATGCGATCAATAAGCCGGATAAGGTGATCCTGGAGCGTCAGATACCGCGGCGCATGGCCATTATTGTGCACTCGGTAATGAATGGTGCTGCGCTGTTGCTGGCCGGTCTTGTGGCGTGGCAGGCACATCACCCGGAATGGCTATTACTTCAATTGTTCTGCACTTTTATCCTCTGGAGATATTCCACTACCTGGAAGCGGCAGTTTATGATCGGCAATGTGATGGTGGCGCTGATGACGGCGCTGACTGTTGGGGCGCTGATGCTTTATGAGCCTGCGCTCCGGACTTATTTTTCTTTGCCGGGATTTATCAGAGCGGGTACATTGCCCGTGTTTCCAAACCCGGTTGCCGCGCTGGTTTTCTTTGCCTTCTTTGCCTTTGTGCTTACCTGGATGCGTGAGGTGGTAAAGGATATGGAAGATTTTAAGGGCGATGATGAAGAAGGCTGTATCACTATGCCTATACGCTGGGGCCTCCTGCGCTCGATGCGCTTTGTGCAGCTGCTGGGCGCTATTGCTGTACTGGCGCTTACCTATGCAGCCTACCAATTGCTTTACCTTGATTTTCGATCTGTCGCGTTGGGCGCTTACCTGTTTCTTGCGCTTATTATTCCACTATTTTTATGGATGCTTTACCTGCCGCGTAAAGCCACTACTGCTCATTATCACGCCGCAAGCCGCTACCTCAAGATCATCATGGTATTGGGTATTGGCTCGCTTTTACTCTATCATTTTCAATATGGATAAGATCATTCTCGCTTCCGGCTCTCCACGCCGCAAACAGCTGCTCGAGGCAGCGCACATTGACTTTGAAGTAATAGTACCAGATGTAGATGAAACGCCGCCGCACGGCATGGCCGGCCATGAAGTGCCGGTACATCTTGCGCATAAAAAAGCAGTAGAAGTATCGCGGCAGCACCCTGACCGGTTGGTGCTTGCGGCAGATACGGTGGTATTGCTGGATGATGATATCCTGAATAAACCTAAAGACGAAGCTGATGCAAAAGCCATGCTGGCGAGGCTCTCCGGGCGCGTGCATAAAGTAGTGACCGGTGTATGCCTGATGCAGGATGAGCGTGCGGATGTTTTCTCAGTAGTTACGGAGGTATATTTCCGGCACTTAACAGAGGAACAGATATCTTTCTACGTAGATACTTACAAACCGATGGATAAGGCCGGTGCGTATGCCATACAGGAGTACATTGGGATGATTGGCATTGAGAAAATTGACGGAGATTACTATAATGTAATGGGGCTCCCGGTTGGCGATGTAGTGAAGCGGCTGGCTGGCTGAACTAAGATTTCAGCACGATTTGATGGATTGCAGGAGGCCGATGTTTTACCGGGTTAGCGCTATCAATTGCTCTGCCACCTCCGTGCCCAGCGCTACGCCCATTCCTCCCATTCTGAAGGCGCCGTAAACCCTGCCTGAAAATGCTTTCACGATCGGGCCCTTATGCTCACCGAAGCCCATGATGCCTGCCCAGCGCTGCGCAATTCTGAAGGAAGTTCCGGGCAGGATAATCTCGCGTAGCTTTTGCTCCAGGTCTTGTTGGATAACGGTATTCAAGGCGATATCGGTAGTGCGCTCACCTTCAAAATCGAGGTTTCGTCCGCCGCCGAAAAGCACTCTTCCATCCAGCTCGCGGAAGTAATAATAGCCCTGATCGAAATGGTAGATGCCTTTTAGTTTCAGTCCGTCAATGGGCTCTGTGATGAGTACCTGCCCGCGGCCGGGAATGATGTCTTCGCCTGGCAGCAGGGATTTGGTAAAGGCATTGGTGCAGATGAATAATCGTTTCGCATTCAGCAGCAATAATTCTTTCCGGTGCGGGCTTTTTACGGATATTGCTACGCCATTATCTTCTTCCTCAAATCCTGCAACTTCCGCGCCGGTTTTTACTTCTACACCAAGCTGCGCCGCTTTTTGCAATAGCGCCCGCATCAGCTTGCCACTGTGCAGTCCACCTTCACTGTTGTTTCGAATGAGCGCCTTTACATGCCCCCTGTTAAAGCCAAACGACTCAATTTTGTTGATAGCTTCCGTGAAGGCATTGTAGCCGAGCACCGGTTGCAGTAATGCATTTAGATAATCCAGCTTGTCCAAAGCATATAATTCGGCATCGCCTAATAATTCATAGCCACCATCTGCTTTGTAGCCAATGGCATCATCGCCGAATCTTGCACGCAGCTTTTCCAGTCCGCGCTTACGCTGGTTAAAAAGCGCCACGACCTCTGCTTCATTCCTGTAGGAAAGATCATCCAGCAATTCCGTGGCGCTGCCCATGCAGGCGAAACCTGCATTGCGGGTTGTGGCACCGGTGGGCAGCATACCGCGCTCCAACACGAGCACCGATTGTGCGGGATATTTCTCCCTCAGCTCAATAGCCGTGCTGATGCCTACGATACCGGAGCCGATGATGATATTGTCGTAGTGGGTGAAGGATTGCTGTTCCCAGTAGCTGAGCATAGGGGCAAAGGTAAAATAGCCGCGCTTCGTATCTTTAAGCAATAATAGCAGCAATCTATGAAAGTGATTATGGAAGAGCGCACGCTGGAATTTGACCGCATGACGGAAGAGCAGTTCTTCGACTTCTGCGCAAAGAACCCGGACCAGCCAATGGAGCGCGACAAGCACGGAAACATCCTTATTATAGACCTTGTAACGTTTGAAATAGGCGTCCTTGAAGCAATTGTCCTTGGTGAGCTTTATTCCTGGAATAGCAATATGCATGCAGGAGTAATATTCAGTTCGAGTACGGGATTCACTTTACCCAATGGAGCTGTACGCAGCCCGGATGCCGCATGGATCAGCAATGTGCGGCTGGCATTATTACCCGAAAAGGAAAAGCAAACCTTTGCCCATATCTGCCCTGATTTCGTAATAGAGATCCGCTCCAAAAGCGACCGCATCCAGCCGTTAAAGGAAAAGCTGGCAGAGTACATGGAAAATGGCGCAAGGCTCGGTTTTCTTATCGATCCTTACGGGCAGCAGGCATTCATTTATAAAGGCGATAGCTCTGTAGCAACGGTTAATGATTTCAATGCTGTTCTTTCCGGCGGGGATGTATTGCCGGGGTTTGAGCTGCCGCTTTCTTTATTCATTTAAGTATCCCAACCCGGCCTTCCCCTGGGGATTCGCGCAAGGGACCGCGCATAGCGCATAGGGTTGGGGTTTCTTACCTTCGCCACACCAACACAAACTATGGAATACAACTTCTCCGCTATCGAGCCTAAGTGGCGCAAATACTGGCAGGATCAGCAATTATACAGCGTAAGCAACGACGGTACACGGCCCAAGTTCTACATCCTCGATATGTTTCCCTACCCGAGCGGCGCGGGCCTGCATGTAGGCCACCCGCTCGGCTATATCGCTTCGGATATTTTTGCCCGCTACAAGCGCATGCGCGGCTTCAATGTGCTGCACCCCATGGGCTTCGATGCCTTCGGCCTGCCCGCAGAGCAATATGCCATCGAGACGGGCCAGCACCCCGCCGTAACCACGGAGCAGAACATTCAGCGCTACCGCGAGCAGCTCGATAACATCGGCTTCTCCTACGATTGGGATCGCGCCGTGCGCACCTCCGATGAAAAATATTATAAGTGGACGCAGTGGATATTCACCCAATTGTTCCATAGCTGGTATGATCGTAAAGCCGGTAAGGCAAAGCCCATCAAAGAGCTCATCTCCATCTTTGAGAAAGAAGGAAATGGCAATACGCCTGCGCCGCAGGATGAAACCTTCTGCTTCTCCAAAGATCAGTGGAAGATCTTCTCCTTAAAGCAGCAGCGCGAGGCCCTGATGTATTACCGCATCGCTTACCTGGGCAATGCCGAGGTGTGGTGGTGCGAGGCTTTAGGCACCGTGCTGGCCAATGATGAGGTGGTGAATGGCGTAAGCGAGCGCGGCGGCCACCCGGTAATCAAAAAGCAGATGCGCCAGTGGTTCCTGCGCATTACCGAATACGCGGAGCGCCTCCTCGAAGGACTTAAAAACCTCGACTGGACGGACGCCATGAAAGACATGCAGCGCAACTGGATCGGCAGGAGCAGTGGCGCGGAGATCAGCTTCGATATAAAGGGTTATGCCGAAAAAATCAAGGTATTCACCACCCGGCCGGATACTGTTTTCGGTGTTGATTTTATGGTGCTGGCCCCGGAGCATGAGCTCGTAAGCCATATAACCACCGAGCTTTACCAGACGCAGGTGGCTGAGTACAAGCTCTACGTGCAGAGCCGCAGCGAGCGCGAGCGCATTACGGAGGTAAAGCAGATATCCGGCGCATTTACGGGCGCTTACTGTGTGCATCCTTTTACGCGAAAGCCCATTCCTATCTGGATCTCCGAGTATGTGCTGGCAGGCTATGGCACCGGTGCGATCATGGCCGTGCCCAGTGGCGATGAGCGCGATTTTGCCTTTGCGCAGCATTTCAATATCCCCGTCACCAATATTTTCGGCGCGGCATTTACCGGCGCGGAGGCCTGCACATCAAAAGCATGTACCATTGAAGGCTCCGATTTTTTAAGCGGGATGACCGTGGAGAAAGCAAGCGGGGTAGCGATCCGCGCCATTGAGGATGCGGGTATTGGCCGGCCGCGCATTAATTATAAGCTGCGCGATGCAGGCTTCAGTCGCCAGCGGTACTGGGGCGAGCCCTTCCCAATTGTTTACCACAATGGCGACCCTTATACCATCGATGAGGAAGGCATTTCTATAAAAGATGCCGACCGGGAATTTCCCGTAGCGCTGCCCTATGTGGAGAGCTATAAGCCTGGGCCGGAAGGCCAGGGCCCGCTGGCCAATATTGCAGATTGGGTAACCCTCGGCGCCGATCAGCGAGAGACGAACACCATGCCCGGCTACGCAGGCTCCTCCTGGTATTTTCTCCGGTATATGGACCCGCACAACGACGAGGAATTTGCCTCCCGCACCGCAACCGATTACTGGCAGCAGGTAGATATTTATGTAGGCGGCACCGAGCACGCCGTAGGCCACCTGCTCTATGCAAGAATGTGGACGAAGGTGCTGTGCGATTTAGGTTTTGTTTCTTTTGATGAGCCTTTTAAGAAATTGGTGAATCAGGGGATGATACAGGGACGTTCAGCTTTTGTATTTAAAATATCTGATTTCACTTATAGATTTGAAAAGGGATCTACAGAAGAAATGGCAAAAGAGCTTTTTAAATTATCAACTAAACTTAAAGAAGAACATCCTCAAACTTATGTCTCAGATGATTTGATAAAAGCCAGCATTTATATTGAGACTGAAAATTCTGTACTGCTTAACTTACATGATGCGGAATTCATTGTAAATGAATTTGCAGTCGAATATTTAGACCTTTTACAATTAAAGATATCTTGTACAAGGCACCATGTACCGGTCAGTTTAATTGATGCGAATGATAATTTGACTCAACCAATGGAATATGCAAGCTTAAAAGGGATAAATCACAATGTCAAATTCATCACAAATGATAAACAGCAGTTTTTAGTTGAACGGGCAATCGAAAAAATGTCCAAATCAAAATACAATGTCGTAAACCCCGATGACATTGTAAAAGACTATGGTGCCGATACCTTCCGCATGTACGAGATGTTTCTCGGGCCTATCGACGTGAGCAAGCCCTGGGATACGAAAGGCATTGAAGGCGTACACCGCTTCCTCAAAAAGCTCTGGAGACTTTATAATGATGAAGCCACCGGCCGCATCGTAACCGAAGAGGAGCCTACCGAAGCCGAGCTCCGCGCTATCCACAAAGCCATCCGCAAGGTGGGCGATGATATCGAGCGCTTCTCCTTCAACACTGCGGTAAGCCAGTTTATGATCACCGTAAATGAGCTTACTGCACTGGGTTGCCACAAGCGCACTATTCTCGAAGCGCTCGCCGTGCTCATTGCGCCGTTTGCCCCGCATCTTGCAGAGGAATTATGGAAAGGCTTCGGCCATGAAAGCTCCGTGCTGCAGGCGCCGTTCCCTGTCTGGGAAGAGCAGTATGTGGTGGAGAATACCAAGAGATACCCAATCGCTGTAAACGGCAAAACCCGTACAGAGCTGGTGTTTCCGCTGGATGCCTCGCCGGGTACGGTAGAAAAGGAAGTGCTGGCGAATGAGACCATCATAAAATTCCTGGAAGGCAGGACGCCGAAAAAAGTGATCTACGTGCCGGGCAGGATGATCAATGTAGTAGTATAAAAGGATCCGATTACAACAGCGCCAACGCTGTTCAGGTTTGAAACCGGAACAGCGTTTTTGTTTAACTACGCCGGTAAATGAAGGAACGAAACACAGGCCGGCTTTAGCCGGGAATTAAACGGATGGCCCATGAACTTATTCATGGGCTATACCAATCGGACAACTAATGCTGCTATACCAAACATCCCTATCCCCCGGCCGCGTTGCGCCCGGTTCGCACGGGGAATCCCCAAAGAGCGGGGCTGTTGCATCCAAAGGGTTACAGTAGCTTATTACAGCAACTTTGTCATCCCGCAGGGATCTTTCGGTAAGCAGTTGGGATATGAAGCCGTGCTAAAGATCCCTGCGGGATGACAAAGTTTCTGTGGCGTAGTTTGGGTGGCTTAAGTTCTGTGGCTTAGTTTGTGTGGCTTATGTTGGGATGATTAAGCTTAGGTGCCTGTGTTTTGCAAAGCTTCATCAACTGTGCTAATACCCAACTTTGTCATCCCGCAGGGATCTTTCAGTAAGCTTTGGGTGCTGAATATTTTTTGCTGCAAAAAGGGAAAAGTCCAATCGGTATTAACCATGGCCTGGAGCTATTTCCAAAGCAATAGATCAGGCAAAACACCCGATAATGCAACCATACCTATAGAATAGTAATCTGCACGCAAGATAAGGCCGTATGCACGCTTGGTATTTGTAATATATCGCACGGTAAAGGCACCTGCACGCACGGTAAACCCGTATGCACGTTTGGTATTTCTAATATATCGCATGGTTTTGCCGTCTGCACGCCTGGTAGAGGCGCATGCACGCATGGTAATTCTAATATATCGCACGGTAAAGCCATCTGCACACAACAAATAGCAAAGCCGCCCGTCCCTAACAGGCTTCCATCTGACTGCACCCGGATCCGTAAAGGCAGAATCCCGGCAGCGATCTATAGCAATGCGTGCAGCATCCCATAGTATGGACTAGCTATCCATTTGACAGGCAGTAGCATAAATACGTAAGCGCCATGCACCTGAACCATTAAAAACCTATCTTATCTTCGCCGCAGAAACGAACCCCCTATGCCCAATAAATACGGCATCGTTGCCGCCCTCTTCCTGTGTACCATCCTCCTCTCTTCCTGCTTCGAAGTGATCGAGGAAATAACCCTGCATAAAGACGGCACCGGCGAAATGACGCTTACCGTAAACCTGAGCCAGAGCAAAACCAAAGTAGCCTCCATCCTTCTCATGGATAAAGTGAATGGCTATAAAGTGCCGAAGAAGCCGGAAATTCAGAAGGAGATCGATGACGCGGTTGTGTATCTGAAAAAGCAGCCCGGCATCTCCAATGTAAAAAGCACCACCAACTTTACGGACTACATTGCCTCTGTTTCTTTTTCATTCAGGGATGTAGCCAACATCAATAATATAGTAAAGAATATCCTCGCGGAGAATAAGGTGAAAGCATCCAACATCTCTACCTACAGCTACAACAAAGCTGCCGGTGCATTTGCCCGCACCTACCGCTATCTCCCCGATACAAAAACGGAATACAGCAAGCTCAAAAAGGAAGACCGCGATATCTTTCAAACGGCTTCCTACACCAGCATTTACCATTTCGACCAGCCCATTGCATCCAACAGCAACAGCGCTGCGAAGATCTCTAAAAGCGGCAAAGCCATCATGCAGCGCACAGCCGTACCGGAGATCATCAATGGCACAGCCAACCTTTCCTATATCATCCAGCTTGCAAAGTAACTTATGAAAAAGACCCTCTCTATTGCCGCGCTGGCATTTGCAGGCTTGAACGTATCTGCACAGGATTTCGCTTACAAGATCCCCAGGAATGCAACCGCGGTTGCCACCCTGAAAACAGACCAGCTGTTTGAGCTGATTTCGGTACAGGAATTCAATAAATCCTTTGCCGGGATGAAGCTGCTGAAAGCCCTGTCCCAAAATCAGGTCCGTACTTATACAAGCATCCGCGAGTTTGGCATTGCGCTCAATGCGCCTATGTACTATTACAACCGGCAAACGGACAGCATTTCGTACCACTGCATCATCCTTCCGCTGGCCAATGCGGAGCAGTTTGAGCGCTTCGTAACAGGCGCAAAATCCGGGGGGCGCATTGAGCGCATGGATGGCATAAACACGCTGGTACTGCCCTCCCATGATAAAAGCATACTCATGTGGAACGGCGGGCTGGCCTTCATCATCACCGGTCAGCTCAAAAAGAATTTCTTTCTCGATGCGAATAATAAAGGGCAGTACGGCAGCATGTACCCGGATGGTGCTGCCAGTGCGTTCAACTACGGAAACGACGCGGATACCACAGCCATGATGGAGCCGGCAGCTCCACCGCCGCCGCCCAAAACAAAGAAATATCATGGCAGGGCGGTGGCTAAAAAAAGCAAGCGGCCCCAAACAGCGCCGGTAAGTATGGAGGAAGAAAGAGGCACGGAAGTAGCTGTGCAGGAAATGATGTACCCGGACCGCCGGAAGGATAGCCTCGCCGGCACCTGGGCAAAGGAATATGCCCTGCGCGTATTCAGCAAAACAGAAGATGCCTCTTCCATCCTCGATAATGAAGCTTACCAGCGCAGCACGGATAAAAACGCGGCGGCCTCTATCTACCTTTCAAGCCTGCAAAGCATGTATGGCGATCTTACCGGTAGCTACTACTTTAAGCAGATGGGCTCCTTTATACGCGGCGGTAAGAGCATAAATGCAAAGCTCTACCTGGGCCGGGATGAAGCCCGCATAACCACTGATCTTGAGATGACCGGCGCAGGGGCGGATGACTGGCGCAGGATCTACAATCACCACCTCAATCCGGACTTCCTGAAATATATCGATGGCGACCGGATGATCGGCTTCATTGGCTATTCCATAGATACCAAAGCTTACCTGGAGCATTTCCCGAAAATGATGGAGCAAACCTACGGCAGCTACATGGGCATTAATGGAGATAAGTACAGGGAAGAGCTTTCCAAGGGTGCTGATCTTGTATCCCTACTGCTCGATGAGGAAGCAGTGGCACAGGTAATAAAGGGTGATGCCTTATTCCTGTTCAATGGAGTATCCACCCGGAAAGTAACCTATAAAAGCTACGAATACAGCGGCGATAACTATGAAAGCAAAGAGGTAGTGAAAACCAGGATGGAAACGCTGCCGGACTTCCTGATGATGGTATCCTCGGATGATACGCGCCTCATCCGCAAGCTGCTGAAGTATGGCGTGGATAAGGGGCAGATGACGATGCAGGACGGTATCTATTCCGTACGGGAAGGCGCCATGAAATTTCCGGTAGCCACGCACCTGCTTATTAAGGATGGCATCATCTTCATAGGCACCTCCCGTAATGATCTGCTGGATATCCGCAACGACAGCTATGAAGCCCACATCAGCAAAGCGCAGAAATCCCTGCTGCTGGATAACAATGCAAGCATGTACTTTAACCCGGCAATGCTCAGGGGGAAGATCCCGCAAAAGGAATTTGGTAGCTTGAAAAAATGGAACAGGCTCAATACCTTTCTCGGCAATACCGGGGTGCTGTATGCAAAGTCGGGCATAGAGGGCAATCACTTCACCGGCGAGCTGGTAGCGGAAGTACCGGAAGACCATGAGAATGCGCTCAGATATTTCTTCTCGCTGATCGATGATATGGCGAGTCTTGATTAAGAAACCATGAGGATAAAAAATTTTTTACTCACAACAGCAGCAATACTCTTATTGCTGCTGGTTTGTTTTGCGGGCTATGTGCAGTATCAGAAATGGGCATCGTTCAATACCCTTATTCATAAAGATGCAACGGCGATGATAAGGGTAAATGTTTATGGGATGATTCAAAGCGTGCTGCCGGATTACCTGCGCATCCGCAAGAGCCGTGAAAGCGGCGGCGGGCGCAATGAGCCCTCAAAAAGCTTTGGGCTGGAAGTACCAGCCAATGTGTTTATCTATTCCGTGCAAAGCAAAGCGCCCACCACTTTTTTTACCTCCCTTAAAATAAAAGATGTTGCTGCCTTTGAGCAAACGATCGCTCCGTATTTAAAGCAGGCAGTTGTAAATAACGCTAACCGGGCATTCACCCTGCTTATCAATGGGGATAAGCGGCTGAGCATTGCCTATAATAAAAAGCTTGCAGCTATTGGCTATTCCCCCAATGCGGAAGACGTGGCGGACATCCTGACGGATCTGATGCTGCGTAGAAATGTTGTAACTGTAGCGCAAAGCAGGTTTAAAGAGCTTGGCGCAACTTCAGACCATATTATTTACCAGCAGGGGGCAGACAAGGCAACGATGAAGTTCAGGCAGGGCGATATTGCGGTAGAAGGTGAATTTTTATTGGCGGGGATATCCGTAGCAAAGCAGGTACAGCACCCGCAATTCAGCAGGGAAAGCATCCTTAGTGCATGGCTCAATGCAGACATCGGCCGGCTGCTTCGCCACCGTGTATTTACGCCTGGCACGTACGCTATTCAGGCGGATAGCTTTTTTAAATATTATCAGGGCGCCGCATCACTTGAGCTGAATGGATTTACCACTCAGCAGGAGAAAATCATCAGCTATAGCTATGACGATAATTTTAAGAAACAGGAAAAAACAGAGCTGCGGGAAACTTCTGTACCGGGCGTACATTTATCCATTATGGCTGCGCCGATGCTAATGGATTATCTTATCCGGCAGGGCATTATCAATCGGGATAGCGGCACGGTAAGCCGGGCGTTTTTCCCTCTTTGCCAGCTTTATGCTCAAAGCGTTACAGATGGATTGCTGATCAGCGCAACAAAAGCTCCACGGAAAGCTGCCGCGGTAATAACTGACACCAGCTTCGCCGGACTGACCATCAATTTTGACCTGCTGGAAAAGCAACAGGAGCTCCAGGACCTGAAGATGCTGAAAAGATTATCTGCAACGGCAACTGCCGGTAAGAACAATAGAATGATCATCAGGCTGCATCTTCTTTTTGATGATGCGCATCGTAATGCTTTATCCCAATTGATGGAAAGCCTGTGAGCGAAGAAAAGCAGCGCAATCTTTGCCCCTTTACGCCGCGTGCTTCCCCTAACTTTGCGGCGCTATGTCGTCCAATAAGAAAATTGCCCTCTTCCTCGTTGCCTTTTTCATCGTCCTTGCCGCTGTATTTATGACGTGGTTCAACAAGACCATCCGCGAAGCTCCCCGCGAACTCGCTGTAATCGGGGAGCCCGGCCAGCACGTGGAGCCTTTTTCTTTCATTAATCAGGATGGCAAAGTGATCACTAATAAAGACGTTGCCGGAAAAGTGTATGCTGTAGAATATTTTTTTACGACCTGCAAAGGCATCTGTCCTAAGATGAATGAGAACATGAACCGCGTGTACCGCGCCTATCGCGGCAATAAGAACTTCATGATCCTCTCGCACAGCGTGGACCCGAAAAAGGATACCGTGGCCGCTATGAAGGCCTACAGTATGCGCTTTGATGCCGACCCGAAGCAATGGATGTTCCTGACGGGCGATAAGCAGCAACTCTACAATACGGCGCGTTATTCCTATCTCCTCTCCGCAAAGGACGATACCGCCGGCGTGCCCATAGACCAGGATTTTATCCACGATAAATATTTTGTGCTGGTAGATCGCACCGGTCATATCCGCGGCCGCGCCACCAACCCTTTCTATGACGGCACAAAGAAGGAAGAAGTGGACGCTATGATCTCGGACATCCGCGTGCTGCTCGAGGAAAAACAGTAGAAAATAAATTTTATAGGGGATCATGCAGTTTTGCATTATGCAAAAATTCAGGCGAAAAATGGCCCATAATTAGGCTTCCCGCTTATCCCGATTACAGATTCATTATTTTCGCAGCTCTATGCGTTACATCTGGCAGCATATTGGCGCAATACTTGAAGAATACACGGGGGAAGCGCCGCTGCATCATTTCCTTAAAGCTTACTACCGCCGGCACCCAAAGCTGGGCAGCCGCGACAGGCGCGTATTGAGCGATGCCGTTTATGCGTGGTACCGGTGCAGCAAGGCTTTTGCCGGCGATATGCATACCATTGAGGAGCAGCTGTTAGCTGCGCTTTTTTTATGCGGATTGAAGCCAAAAGCGTTTTTTTCCTCTTTTCCGGAAGCCTGGAACGCGCTTTGGGATGGGAATGCACAGCAAAGATTGGCGCTGCTGATAAGCGAAGGCTACGCGATCTATTTGGATAAAATTTCCCCGGATTTTGCTCCCTTATCAAAGGGTATCGGGAGGGAAGAATGGCTGCTTTCCATGATGAGCCAGCCGCGTCTTTTTCTGCGCATCCGCAAGAATGCAGAGAAGATTGGCCGTGTGCTGGAGAAGGCTTCCTTGCCATATGAATGGATTACACCAAGCTGTCTTGCCCTGCCAAACGGTAGCGATATAGATCAGTTGATACTGGCCGATGCCTATGTAGTGCAGGATGCGTCATCCCAGGCTACCGGAGCATTTTTTTCGCCTGCGGCAGATGAATACTGGTGGGATTGCTGCTCCGGCGCCGGCGGTAAATCACTATTGTTGAAAGATCTGAAACCAGGCGTACGACTGTTGTCCAGCGATGTGCGGGAAAGTATTCTGCGCAATCTTCGGGAGCGTTTTGCCTTATATGATTATCCGGTGCCAAAAACCGCTGTGCTGGATGCCGCGGATAAAGATGCCTTAGCAAAACGGTTGGATAAACGCCGTTTTGATGGTATTATCTGCGATGTGCCCTGCACCGGTTCCGGTACATGGGCGCGCACGCCGGAAAGCCTTTATTTCTTTGATCCGGAAACGATAAAAAGCTATGCAGAAAAAGGGGAGCATATCCTGCGCAATGCAGTGGATTATATAAAGCCCGGCGGTAAGATCGTGTACATTACCTGTTCTGTATTTTATGCAGAGAATGAGGCGGTAGTGGAAAAAATTGCTTCAGAGCATGACTTGGAGATCAATACCATGCAATTGATCAACGGCATTGCGCAGAAGGCGGATTCACTATTCGTGGCAACGCTCACCCGGTCTTAGAACTTGTCAGCGTCTTCCGGCGAGAAAGGGCCAGCCAGATTTTTATCCGTCTTATCCACTACATAAAGGGGCCGCTGCCGCACATTGTTGATGATACGGCTGATGTACTCGCCAAGAATGCCCAGCGATAAAAGCTGCACGCCACCGAGAAAAGTAATGCTGATAATGGTAGAAGCCCAGCCCGGCACGATGGTATCGTGATCCATAAAATAGCTCCAAAGTGCATACACGCCAATAAGAAAGGAGACGCCGCAGACAATGAAACCCATACTGGTAGCCATCTTCAGGGGTGAATCTGAGAAAGCGGTAATGCCGTTAAAAGCAAGCCGCAGCATTTTTTTAAAAGGATAATTCGTGGTGCCGAACTTGCGCTCATCACGGTCGAACATTACGTAGGTGCTCTTGAATCCCAGCCAGGCGATCTGCCCCCGCAGGTATTTATCATACTCCTTCATCTCCTTCAGATATTCCAGCACATCGCGGCTGATAAGGCGGAAATCACCTACATCCAACGGTATCTCGAAGGATACAAGCCCGGCCATAATGCGGTAAAAAGAGCGTGCAGTGAAGCGTTTGAAAAAAGTTTCCCCTTTGCGGGCAAGGCGCTTAGCATAAACAACCTTAAAGCCCTGTTGGTACTGAGCATACATTTCGGCAATAAGCTCGGGCGGGTCCTGCAGGTCGCCATCAATAGTTACAACAGCATCGCCGGAGGTGTAATCCATGCCGGCAGTAATGGCTATCTGGTGGCCGAAATTACGTGAGAAGGAGATATAGTGAAGCTTAGGATTGGCGACACATTGCTCATGCAGCTTTTGAAGAGAGGTATCGCGGCTGCCATCGTTCACAAAGATGAGCTCGTAGTCCGGGGTAATGCTTTCAGCGGCTGCGGATATGCGGCGCACCAGCTCTTCAATGATCTGTTCTTCATTGAATACCGGAACAACGATGGAAAGAGCAATAGGTGCGTTGGGCATGAGCAGCGATGAACATTAATTTGCTGCAAAGCAAATAAAATTAGAATGAACTTGCTCCGTCAATAAGGTTTAATATACTACAGCATCGATTTAATTTAACGCTAAAGGATGTTTACTTCTTTAGAAAAACCAGCACAATTCCAATGGTAGCTCCAATCTGTCCAACCCAGAAAAGGAACATCCATTTGATCATTTCGGATTTCTGCTCCTTCATTTCCACACGTAACTCCATTTGCATTTTTAGCAGATCTTCCTTAGTGGCTAAAGCGCTTTTTGCACTGTCGAAGGAATGTTCTACACGCTGCTCTACAAAATCTGTCAGGGCTTTTGCCTGCTGATCTCCTACTCTTTCCCGAAGCAGGTTATAAAGGTCAATGCTGCTGATATTGGCTGTCATTTCAAGATTTAAGGGTGCTGCAAATTAATTAAAAAAGACGGTTTTTAATACGTAGGTGGTAGAAATCCCTTTCCCTTACATTTGCGCGGTGGGCTTTCTGTATCCTTTATTTCTTATTGCCGCAGCATCGCTGGCTATCCCGGTACTTATTCACCTTTTCAATCTGCGCCGCTACAAAACGGTGCTCTTCCCGCATACCCGCTTTTTAAAAAATATCCAGCTTCGCTCACGGCGGCAGAGCCAGGTACGCTATAAATGGCTGCTTGCACTGCGCTTACTTTTTTTAGGCGTATTGATCCTTGCCTTTGCCCAGCCCTTTTTTGCAGGCAATAAAGCGCTGAATGCCACCCGCAACCTCCAGGTTATCTATATAGACAACAGCCCCAGCATGAGCCTTAAAAAAGGGGCGCGATCCCTGCTGGATATTGCCTGCGATGCTGCCCGCAGGCAAGTACAGGAAGCTCCGACCGGAACAAAATTTTTATTATTGAGTAATGATAAGCCAACATCGTGGCAGCCACAGTCTGCAGATAAAACAGTGAATGAAATAGCATCTCTCGAAGCCTCGCCGGCAGGCAAAACCAATACCCAGCTGCTGGCTACCGTTCAAAGCCTCCTGCAAAGTGAAAATGTGCCCGGCGCGGACCTTTATTACTATTCCGACTTTCAGCGCAATGCCTTTACAGCCCACGCCGATGCAACCTTATTGAAAGGAATTACTTTTCATGGCATCGCTATTCAGGCGCAGGATCCATCCAATGTATTTATCGATACCGCTTTCCTTGCTACCCCGGTACTGCAAACAGGCCAGCCAGCCCGGCTTATTGTTCGCTCAAGATTTACCGGCAAAGCGCCTGCCGATGTGCCCGTGCTCCAGCTATCTATCAACGGGCAGGTAAAGAGTGCCGCTTCGCTGAAATTCAATAATTCCGTAAGTACAGATACGTTGAGCTTTTCGGTGAATAGCGCCGGCTGGCAGCGCGTACAGCTTACCGTGAATGATGCCGGTCTGCGCTTCGATGATACCTTCCGTATCAGTGCCAGAAGCGCCCCTTCTCTTTCTGTTTTGGTTTTGAACGAGGGCGGTGGCAATCCGTACATACAGGCTGCTTTCCGCTCCTACAGCGGCTTTCGCGTAATGGAGGAATCCGCAACTGCTGCCTCGCCAGATTGGAAGGATTACAACCTGGTCATTTTTAATGGCATTACGCGGATGGACGATGCCGTGGCCAGACACATGGGCACGGCATTACAGTCCGGGCAAAGCTTCGTCATCTTTCCCGGCAAAACCCGCAATACAGAGGCGCTCAATGCTGCCCTGCGCTTTGCAGGCGATATCCGCATTACCGGCTTCGATACATCGGTGCAGGCAGCTACAGCTTTACAGCAGGGTGCTGATCTGGTAAAAGATCTTTTTGAGCAAATACCGCCTAATGTGCAGCTGCCAACGGCTTCCTGGCATTACAATATCCAGAGCGGGCTTACGGCCAATGGCCAGTCTGTATTAAGCTTCCGCAATGGTGATCCTTTCCTGGCAAAATATACGCCATCCAAAGGCGCGCTCTACCTTCTTGCTACCGGTGCCGATCCACAAAGCGGCAACTTTCCTTCTTCCTATTTCTTCGTGCCTTTTTTATACCAGATGGCCATGCAGAGCCGCGGTGGCGATGTCTATGCCCTTACCACAGGTGCGCAACAATCAGCATACCTTCCGCTCTCTAATACGGGCGATCGCAATATGGTGCATCTTTATGGCGAAGGCGGGTTGGATGCCATTCCGCCGCAGCGGCCTTCTGCGGGTGGGGTAGATATATTTGTGGATGCAGCCGTGCAGCAACCGCAATTCTATAAGCTGGCTGCAGCAAGCGGCGATAGCGCTGTGGTTGCGCTCAATGCGCCGCGCACAGAATCGGCCCTCGAAGGCTGGGATATGGCTGTCCTTAAGCGCAGTTGGAGCGGTAAAGATGCCACCTGGCAATCTGCCGATGAGCTAAAAGAAAGCGCTGCTGCCGGGCGGTCCGGTTCTTTCCCCCTTTGGAAACTTTGTATAATTTTGGCCCTTCTGCTGCTGGCTGCCGAAACGTGGCTGCTCACACGGCCGCAGGCTTCACCAACGATCGCTACGTCCTAATACCGCATCATGCTCATCCGCCAGGCAACTGTACTGCATCCTACCTCTTCATTTAATGGAAAAGCGGTTGATGTATTGGTAGTTGAAGGCAGGATCAAACACATAGGCCCTCATATTGAAGAGAACAATACCGAGGAGCTAAGCGGTGATAACCTTTATATCTCCGCAGGCTGGGTAGATACCCTGGCAGATTACCGCGAGCCCGGCTATGAGCAAAAAGAAACCATTGCTACCGGCCTTGCCGCCGCCGCTACTGGTGGCTTCACTGATGTGCTGCTCGCGCCGAATACATTGCCCGCAACAGACAGTAAGGCAGCCGTGCAGTATGCGTTGCAAAGAGCCGCAGGTAGTGCCGTAAATATTCATCCCTTAGGTGCAGTGAGCCGGAACCTGGAAGGTAAGAATCTTGCAGAAATGCTGGATATGCGGGCCTACGGTGCAGTCGCTTTTACGGATGGATGGCAACCGGTGCAGCAGACCAGCCTCTTGCTCAAAGCGCTTGAATATGTAAAAGCATTCGATGGCCTGATCCTGCAAATACCGGCAGATGGCGCGCTGGCAGCCGGCGGATTAATGCATGAAGGTGTGCTATCCACAAGGCTGGGTATGCCGGGCATTCCTGCGCTGGCGGAAGCGCTGATGGTGCACCGTGATATTGAGCTCGTGCGCTATACCGGGTCGCGCCTGCATATTAGCGGTATCAGCGCGGCAGAGAGTGTTGCGCTGATCCGTAAAGCGAAGGCTGATGGGCTGGATGTTACCTGCGCTGTTACGCCTTATCATCTTGCGCTTACAGACGCAGCACTGACAACCTATAACAGCCTTTATAAAGTAACACCACCACTACGCGCCGAAGCCGACCGCCAGGCCCTGATTGCAGGATTGAAAGATGGTACTATAGATTGCATTGCCTCGCACCACCGCCCGCAGGATTGGGATGCGAAACACAAAGAATTTGAGTACGCAGGCGAGGGCATGAATTTACAGGAGATGGTGTTCCCGATTGTATGGAACGCTGTTGGTGAAGAAGTAGGCCTGGCGCGGATAGTAGATGCGTTAAGCACAGCGCCGCGGAAGATTTTTGGCCTGGAGCCAAGAGCATTTGAAAAAGACAGCGGCGCATTATTTACCATTTTTACAACGGCAGGAGAAAACATTTACCGGCAGGAAGACATGCGCAGCCTCGGGCAGAACAACCCATTTCTTGGGCAACGGTTGACGGGCCGCGTACTGGGAATATTTAACAACAAAAAATTCACCACAAATAAATGAGTATCATGAAAAAAACACAAACACACATGCCCTATGGCTTTATCATAGGACTGATTTTAGTTGTAATCAACGCTGTAATGGTAGTTACAAAGATGAATCTAAACCCTAAAATGCAATGGATAGGCTTCGTGGGCTATGCCTTTTTCCTTGGCGGACTGATTATGAATGCTTCCGCTTTCTCCAAAGCCAATGATACGGATATTACTTTTGGCCAGGCTTTCGGCAGCTGTTTTAAGGCGTCGGCAATTGTTGCCATCGTGCTTACTGCATGGGTATTGCTTTCTATTTTCATCTTCCCGAATATGATACCGGATATGCTGGAGATGGCTCGTACTAAAATGGCGGAAGGCGGCAAGCTAAGCGAAGAGCAAATAGAGATGGCAATGAGCTATACACGCAAATCTTTTAAACTCTTAATGATTGCCGGTACCGTATTTGGTACACTGATTATGGGCGCTATCTTTTCGCTGATTGCAGCCGCAGTAGCCAAGAAAAATCCGCGCACTGCTTATCCTGCTTAATTCTGTTTCCTGCTCTTTTCCTTGCCTGTATGTTGCCCGATATATCCATAGTCGTTCCGCTCTATAATGAAGATGAATCCCTGCCCGAGCTTACGGAGTGGATAGATCGTGTATGCCGGGAGCATTCCTTTAGCTACGAGGTGATTATGGTGGATGACGGCAGCACGGATAATAGCTGGAATGTGGTAGAGAATCTTGCTATAGAATATCCAACAGTTAAAGGCATCCGCTTTCAGCGTAATTATGGCAAGAGCGCTGCGCTCAATGAAGGCTTTAAAGCAGCAAAGGGCGGCGTGGTCATCACGATGGATGCAGATCTTCAGGACAGTCCGGATGAAATTCCCGAGCTGTACCGCATGATCACCGAAGGCGGCTGGGACCTGGTGAGCGGTTGGAAAAAAGTGCGCTATGATAATGCGCTCACCAAAAACCTGCCATCCAAACTATACAATGCCGTAAACCGGAGCATCTCCGGCATCAAGCTGCATGATATGAATTGCGGCCTTAAAGCCTACCGCAAAAAAGTAGTGAAAAGTATTGAGGTATATGGCGAGATGCACCGCTTTATCCCTGTGCTTGCAAAGGCTGCCGGCTTCCGGAAGATTGGCGAGAAAGTAGTGGTGCACCGGGCGCGCAAATACGGCGTATCCAAGTTTGGCTGGGAGCGCTTTATCAATGGCTTTCTCGATCTTTTATCCATTACATTCATCAGCAGGTTTGGCAAAAAGCCCATGCACTTCTTTGGGCTCTGGGGGTCCGTTCTTTCTTTTCTGAGCTTTGCCATTATTGTGTACCTTACCATCGAGCGTATTGCAACCGGGGCGGATTACGGGCTTACCAACAAGCCGCTTTTTTATATCACGCTCACTACGATGATCATAGGCACACAGTTTTTCCTGGCCGGCTATATTGCAGAGCTCATTTCGCGCAGTGCTGCCGATCGTAATCATTATCTTATCGAACAGCGCATTGGGTTGGGCACCCCCCCGGCAAATGGCTGATACGGATTAAACCTTACCTTTCCTTAGCCGTTTAAGCCATTCCGCATTTGCAGGACATCTTCTCTTTATAAAATCTCTTTTTAAAAATGAATCATCTTTTCCGGTCGCTGAGTCTTGCTGCGGCCTGCTCGCTTTCTGTTGCTACACTACATGCTCAAAACTGGGGCGACCGACTCAACAAGGCCATCGATAGCCGTACAAACAGCAATCAGAATAATAACAGTAACCAGAATAACAATAACCGCAATAATTCCAATAATAATAACAGCAGCGGTAATAATTCCGGCAACCGGAACAACAATAGCAATAGCGGTAGCTATAATGATAACCGAGGGAATAATAATTCAGGAAACGGCAATAATTCCAATAACAGCAGTAACAACAGCAATTCCGGCAACCGGAATGGCGGCGGTGGATTATTCGGCGGCAACGGCAACCTCGGCGCCGGCCTCGGCAACAGCGATATTGTAAGCGGATTGAAGGAAGCCCTGAGCATCGGCGCAAAGAATGCCGGCGCACGCCTCAATGTAGCCAACGGATTTTTTGGCAACAGCCTTATTAAAATATTAATGCCGCCTGAAGCTGCTAAAGTGGAAAATGCACTGCGGCAAATAGGCATGGGAAGTACAGTAGATGACGCCATCCTTTCTATGAACCGTGCTGCGGAAGATGCTGCGGGCAAGGCAGCCCCGATCTTTATCAATGCCGTAACCAGCATGAATGTACAGGACGGCCTCGCTATCCTGAAAGGCGGCAATGGCGCGGCAACGGAATTTCTTAAGCAAAAAACAACTGCGGCGCTTACCGAAGCCTTCCGCCCTGTGATACAGGATGCACTGAATAAAAGCGGCGCTACGGCGCTTTGGAGCAAGGTGTTCGGCGCTTATAACAAGCTGCCGATGACACGCCAGAAGATCAACCCCGACCTTGTAGCCTATGGTACGGAGCGTGCATTGAGCGGGCTGTTTGTAACCATTGCCGATGAGGAAGCGAAGATCCGCACCAACCCCGCAGCCCGCGTTACCAGCATCCTGCAAAAAGTATTCGGCGGATAATGCCCGTTAGATTCATGGGATTTTTCTAATATTGTAACAGTACTCTAATTTTCTCTCTGATCAATACCTCAGACACCAATTGTATATGGAAGCGGAACAGACCCACCCCCTGGAAACAGCAACGCACAACGAAGCGCCCCTGACCACCCCCGAAACGGCTACGCAAGAGCACGAAACAGGCACGCCCGCAGAAACGCAGGCGACTGAAACATCAGAAGCGCAGAACGAAGCCTCTTTGACTGCACCGGAAACGGCTGCAAAACCGCAGGAAACTCCTGCACCAGCACAAGAGCCGGAAGCAGGAATACCGGCTCCGCACAACAGAGCCGAGACAGCCAATGCACCGGCGGAAACCCAGCCTGCCCCTGAACAGCCACAAGCCACAGAGCAAGCCCCTGCTGCTACGGCAATAGACGCCTCCCCGCTGAAAGCATGGTGGGAAAGCGCCACCTTCGAAGGCAAGGAATATGCCACGCTGCAGGATGACGGTACGCTGATGCTCAATGCCACGCCTTTCTCCGAAGCCCGGAGCATCGGCAATCTTACTGCAGAGAATGCAGCGGCAATAACCAAAGCATTAACCGATAAATTTCCGGATGCCGCCGCCAGGGTAAAAGACCTTGCGGATGAATGGGACAGCACGGAAGACAAGCTGAAGATGACCGGCAAGGTGAGCCGTACCCGCGATTACCTGATGAACGCATCCGCTATCGGCGATTTTGCGCCGCTCTATAAGCAGCTTGCATTCTGGCACAATACAGTGAGCGAGGCATCCGGCAGCAATTATAAAGCAAAGCAGGATCTGGTGGCTAAGGCGGAAAGCCTTGCCGACAGCGAAGCCTGGAAGGAAACGACGACTGCCATGAAAGGCCTTACCGATGAATGGAAAGCTATTGGCTTTACGGATAAAGACCGCAGCGATGAGCTCTGGAATGCCCTCGAAGCAGCACGCAATAAATTTTACGAGCGCAAGCGCGCTCACCAGGAAGGCCAGGAGAAAGAGCTCCTCCAGAACCTGGATATAAAAATGGAGCTGGTAGATAAGGCGGAAAACCTTGCTGCATCTGAAAGCTGGCGCCAGACCACAGACGCTTTCAAGGCGCTGATGGACCAGTGGAAGGAAACCGGCCGTACGGTGAGCGACAAGAATGAGCTCCTCTGGCAGCGCTTCATCGCTGCAAAGAATGTATTCTTTGAGCGCAAGAAACAGCACTACAATACCATACAGCACGAGCAGGAAGGCAACTATGCAAAGAAGTTGGATATAGTAACTCGCGCTGAAGCACTGAGCGATAGCCGCGACTGGAACGTAACATCGCTTGCCTATGCCGGGCTGATGGAAGAGTGGAAAACCAGCGGCCGCGTGCCTACCGATAAGGCAGACGAGCTTTGGGAGCGCATGAGCAAAGCCAAAGACGTTTTTTACAACAACAAACGCACGCACCTCGATACCCAGCGCGTAACGCTCGATGATAATATGGCCCAGAAGCGGGCGCTGATACGGCGGGCGCAGGAGCTGGAGCGCTCTACCCAATGGCGGGAAACAACGGATGAGTTTGCCGAACTGATGGAGGAATGGAAGAAAATAGGCCCGGTGCCCCGCGAGTGGAATGATAAGCTCTGGGAAGAATTTACAGGCTCGCGGCGTACTTTCTTTGAAAATAAGGATAAGGCCCGCGACCGCCATAAGGGGCAGATCGTGCAGCAGCAACAGGACCGCCTCTCGCAGGCACGCCAGTTCCTGAAAACACTGCAGGATGAAATAAAGGATGACCTGGAGAGCTTTGAGGACTGGAAAGTATCCCTCACCAATATTACCCCCGGCCCGAAGGCGAAAGAGCTGAAGGCTCACCTTGAAAAGCTGATTGCCGGCGCCGAGCCTAATATGAAGCGCAAGCAGGATAAAATAGAATCGGTAATGAAGCAGGTGGAAGAGCTGGAAGCATCCGCCAAAAAGAAACCGCAAAGGGAAGACCGGCCCAAGCAGCAGCGGGAAGACCGCCCGAAGACCGGCGAAGCCCTGCAGCCGGCTGCAATGAATGAGGAGCAAAGCGCCCCGGAAACCGAAGCTCAGGAGGAAGCGCCCGCTGAAAGCAGCAGCTTGCTATCCAATGAACAGGAAGAAAATGCAGTAGTGGGCGATGAAGGTGCGCCGGAAGCAAACATTACACAGTCGGACGCCGGCGCGGGTACGCCGGGCGGCGATGAAAAGCCGGAACAAAGCGCACCGGCCAATGAAACCGAAGCGCATGAGCCGCCTGCGGAAAGCAGTGAGGGCAGCAGCGATAAAGCAGCAGAATGATTTTCTTAAAGAGCCGGGCATAATGTCCGGCTTTTGTGTGATGTCTTTTCGGATCACTTGGCAGTGCCGTATTTCGCGTGGTCGGGCACGTATTATCCCCGGTCAGGGGAGTTTGCCGCGCGGTCGGGCAGATATTTCGTGCGGTAGGGCAGGTATTGCGCGGTCACCCCGGTTTCCGCTTCGGCCGGCAGGAAACCTGCTCATTCACGCGGCAGGATGAACGCTATTGCCGGAGGGAAGCATCTTTTCTTAATATGAGACCGTTGTAAAACGTGCGTTCACTCACCAGGGCCGTGAGGGGCGGATTTTTTTGCGGTCCGGCAGCCCGCCTGGGCGATTCCTTCGAATCAGTCTGATCGTCCCGGATCGCTTCCGGCGATCCGGGACGCTTATTTTCCGCCATTCGATCGATTATTGAGCTCACCGAGCACAACAATGCCAGGTGCCCGGTATAAATTGTAAGCTACGGCCTCCATCAAGTGCTGCGTGTGCGTCTTCGCTAATCCCAGGTACCGTGTCGTTCCCGCACCGAACCATCACCTCATCCCGCCGAAGGTGCGCTCGACCCGGTACCTGATCCTGCTCACCAGTTTGTTGAACCGATGCTGATGGACGGTGAGTTTCTTGTTGCGAACGGCCTTGTGCATGATCCCGTCCTTCAAGCCCTGGCCCCTTCAGATAATTTCTGTTGCTGGCGCTGCTGTACCCTTTATCAGCCCGGACGCGGGCTTTCGCAGGCAGCTTCGCCTTGGCCACAATATCTTCCAGATGAACAATGTCACGCCCGTTGGCCGGAGTAGAGATCACCGCAAGCACCATTCCCTGCTCGTCAGTGGTCGCGTGTTTCTTATATCCATAATGCAGCTTCCCGGCCTTTTTGACCCAGGCTGCCTCCCGATCTACATGTGACTGTACCTTTCCGATGAAGTTCGCCTGAGCGGGATTATCCTCAGTCGCCGGGGCTGACGGCGTCTCGTTCCGGTCTTCTACCACATGCTCATATTCCTTTTTACCACGCGGCTTTCTGGGACTGTCGGTAATGCTGGCATCGACGACCGCGCCCCGGCGCAGGATAATGTGCTGCGCTTCGAGCCGGCTGTTGATCAGGGCCATCAATGCTTCGTAGCCATCCTTCTGAGTCAGTGCTGTGCGGAACCGGCTGAGTACTGAATGATCCGGCACCTCGTCGTCAAGAGTAAGGCCAACGAACTGCATAAAGCTGAGGGAATCATTGATCCGATCCTCGACTTCATAATCGCTGAGTCCGTACCAGGTCTGCAGCAAAGCCATTTTGAAAAGGAGCAGACCCGGATAAGAAGGCCGACCGGCGACACTGGCCCCCCTGGTGTAATACTTCCGGATCTCGGTGTCGATAGCAGTCCAATCCAGGATGCTGTCGATCTGATCGAAAAACCCGCGCTTGATCTTCCGTTTGGAAATGGCGATGGTCGAAAAGCTGAGCTGGCGGTTCTCTTTTTGCACACTTAAAAATGCCAATAAGACATGAAATTGCTGACTGACAATAGGTTAAGTGACTGACAATTAATCATGAAGCGCTTCGCCTTTGCAACGGTCTCGCTATACTATCCAACTTATTATAGGTATAGAGTTGATATGCCCGCAGCACGCCATTCGGATACCAGGTCTTCCACACGCCATGCAGCTTACCTGCTGTATAATGCGCTTCGATCTCTATCTGCCCGGATGGGAAATATTCCCGCCTTGTACCGGTATCCCATACCTGAAATTGGTGCCCATATAGCTTTCTCAACTGTCCCAGCTTATCAAAGCCTGTATTGGATTCCCAGTCTCGCAGCCCGGTGGGATCTCTATATTCCACATTCCTATCGCAGGGATTAAAAGTCATTTTCCCGCCATTCATTTTCCCAAACACGATCCATTCTGCGCCCATCGAAAACCCTATGTCACAGGAAGTATTCATCCCTTTTTGTATTCCTTCGTTCACCGGTTTCCCTTTAAAAAGCTCTATGATCCGGAAATGGAGGAAGCCGGGGGAAAAATCCTTTTCAGGGTTTACAGTCTTCAACTGTCCTTCTGCTGTAACTTTTACTAGGGCTATAAAATCATATTGCTTCAATATGGACGAATCAATAAGATATAAATTCGCATCTGTACAATCGCAACTTCTTGCTGGTTGCATATCCGTGAGATGTAGCAAAGCCAGCATAAGTATCTTTAATGAATGTTGCATAGATTCTAAGATTTGCGCTTCTTACTGCGGGCATTAAAAGTCAATCCATTGTTCAGGCAGATACGAAGATAGTTATGATAGATGGATCCGATAGATGATTTGGAGCACATTTGAGTTGAGTAATATTGTGAGTGGCTTGGCCGGTATTTGAAGTATTGTATTCATTAGGCTCGTGTTTTTGTTCTAGACATACAGGTGCGAGAATGTCAGTACAAAATCTTGGCCGAAGAGAAGAGTATAAAGCTTAAAAAGATGTTGAAGTATTAAACCGCTTGGCGGCAAATTAACCCTCCGTCCCGATAAATTCGGATCATTTAAGCCACTCATCATAATACTAATATCTTTGAAACCATGAACAGCTATGACAAATTCAGGGATGATGAATTAATGGAAGTTTATACTACCATGATGGATTATTCCGGTAAGGCAGATGCAGAAGTTATGGAAGCGATTGCTAGGAGAGGGGGAGTAAAAGATCTTTTAGAGAAGCTTGAATCCGGTAAGCGCATTCCTGATGAAATTGCCCGGATAGCACGGGAGGTAAATATTTATTACAGTCAGGCAATTAACGCTGATCTTATTAAAACGTTGATCTCATCAGTTATCTTATCAAGAGAGGATCTTGACAAGGTAATTGACGAAAGATTTGCGGCAGCCGGAGCTATAATGAGGGATCGATCAATAAGTGGACAAACTGTAATTGGCTGTATTGTTGGTGCTGTTGTCAGCGGTATTTTTGGCGGTGTACTTTGGGGACTTACTATACTATATCTTCATCATATTTGGTATGCCTTCATCATTCCTGTATACATCCTATGTTACTGGACAATAAAAATGATTACACGGCAATCCAGAAATAACCTATTGGTTTTCATAGCCTCAGTAGTAGGAACAATCATAGCTATTATTATCGGGCTGGCTATTACTTACCTATAAAGCCCTGAATCATAACTTTTAATCTCTTGATCGCTGCTTCTTACTTAGCGGAATAGATGTTGAGCAATAATCAACTTCATTATAAAAAGCCCCTCGTCCGCGGATGCAACGCGGATGCACGCGGTTAGGCTTTTGCAAAGCCGGTAAAAGGCATGCGTGTATGACTTTACAGTAATAGCTTCACGAATATCTACAGTCTGCTCACTTTTGGCACTACATGTCTTATCAACGTGCAGATTAATGCCTGGCCCGCTTTTCAGACAGCACGTAACCAAATTAGAAAAGGAGCCATAATAGCTCCTTTTTAATCTTTTGCAAGTTGGGCATTTAGCTCGTTACGCCTGCCCGCTCAAACTGGGCTTTGGCTTGCTGTGCTTTTTTTCTGGATTGCAGGTAGCCCTTGCCCAAACCTATTGTCAGCTGTAAAGTTTTGCCAATGAGGTAGGCCACTACTATATCTTTTAACAGGCGGGATACGAAAGATGGCTTCGAAGGGCCGGATGGCAGG
The DNA here is from genome assembly GCA_965246905.1 of Chitinophagaceae bacterium. Taxonomy (GTDB): domain Bacteria; phylum Bacteroidota; class Bacteroidia; order Chitinophagales; family Chitinophagaceae; genus UBA1952. Next base: position 13,322 of record CBDFFZ010000002.1, on the reverse strand, counting down.
GGTACAAACTGATTGCTGCTGGTGCCCCGCTTATTGAAAATCATCTTCAACAGTGGCCCGGCTAAAGACAGCACAGTGCTTAGTGTGGATTTGCCGCTGAGCATGCCCATTGCCATGCTCAGCATATCACCTTTGGCACCTGTGCTTTTTTTGCCACCCAAAAGCTTTTTTTTCGCTTTGCCTATATCGGGCAGGAGATGCTTTGCTTTTGTGCTTTTGCGCTCGTAGCGCAGGCGTATCTTCTCACGCTGCAGCTCTTCGATGCTACTTAGCTTTTTGCGGTACATTTTCATAGGTGGCGGCTTCGTTATGATACGCTGTGGTTAATCGGTTTCCTCATCTTCCTCTTTCTTTTTCGCTTCAACATCCTCATCATCGTCCTCATCTTCATCGGAGGCGGTGATAATACCTATGAACATGCCTGCGAATGCTGCGGTAATCTTTTTGTGCATGCCGCCGATGATAAGTATAAAGAGGAGGAAAATACCTGCCGTGGCAAAGGAGCCGCCGATTTCTGAATTGAGCCAGAGCGACATGGCTTTCATAATACCCATACCCATAAATATGAGCATAGAAAAGGCAAGGAATAAGAGGATAAAGCCAATCATCATGCTGCCTAATACATTGGATGCGCGCTCGATAATGCCAAGCTTTATGAGCTGCATGCGCACATCTACATACCGGGTAGCTTTATCCCTCCATTTTTCCAGAATATTCATCATCAGCGCGTAGCTTAGGCGTTATAGATTTCGGCTTCGAGATCCTGTGGGGTCTTTGAAAAGCGGTCTTTTACAGAATCCTTCATACCGGAAAGCTTGTCTTTGAGCTTGCCCATTGTTTCTGAGCGGGAATCTTTATCTGTAGCGAGCACATAACCTACGGCGGTCCCGATTGCTGCGCCTACCAGGAGGGTGGCGATTGTCTTTCCTGTTTTCATACAGTCTTAAAATTTGGTGGGTGATAAAAGATGGTTTCGCGGTAAAAGTAAAAATATCATGCCAGATGGGGGAGAGTTGGCACCGTTTTTAGTAATCTGTTTACAGATGATTTTAAACGTCTTTTATTAGGCCTGCGCTACCCTATGAATTTACTGAATACTATGCAGCTGAAGCAGTATTTCCTCGTTGGCCTGATCATTGGGCTGGTAGTGCTGCTGGGCTACAACCTCATCGAATATTTCCCCGGTGTGCTGGGTGCGGTAACGTTTTATATTCTTTTACGGCAATGGTACTTCCACCTTACCATCATTAAAGGCTGGAAAAAGTGGGTGGCCGCTATCGTATTCCTCTTTGGGGCGCTACTCCTGTTTGTATTGCCCTTTGCCGGCATCGCGATGATGCTGGCCCCGAAGGCTGCTTACCTGCTGCATAACACGGATCAGCTTACTGCTTCGCTTACATCGCTTACAGTTAAGGTGCAGGAATACATTCCCGGCTTTAAGGTTGGCGGCGATCAGTTAAAATCGCTCGCGCAGAAAGGGAGCACGGTACTGCCGGGCCTGCTGGGCGGTACGCTTACTACGTTTACCAATTTAGTGCTGTGCTTTTTCCTCCTTTATTTTATGCTGGTGGAAGGCCGCCGGATGGAGCGCCGGGTGCAGGATTTCCTGCCCCTGAAGGATGAGAATATTGACGGCATCTGGCTGGCTACGCGGAATATGGTGGTGTCTAATGCCATCGGCATTCCGCTGCTGGCAACAGCGCAGGCGGTGGTAGCCGCAATAGGCTACAAGATTTTCGGCGTGCCGGATTTCCTGCTGTGGGCGGTACTTACCGGGATTTTTTCTATGATACCTGTTGTGGGAACTGCCGTTATCTGCGGTCCGCTGGTTATTTATCTTGCAGCCTCGGGGCATGTTGGGCAGGCCATAGGGCTGGGAGTTTATTCGCTTGCCGTAATTGGCACGATGGATAATGTGCTGCGCTTTACAATTCTTAAAAGGCTGGGCGATGTGCACCCGATCATTACCGTACTGGGCATTTTGGTTGGCGTGCCTATTTTCGGGTTTATGGGCTTTATTTTCGGCCCGCTTCTCATCTCTTACCTGCTTTTATTGCTGAAAATCTACGATGTAGAATTCTCGCCCCAGCGCCAGCAGACTCATGCGGAGCCGTAAAGGGCGCTTTATTGTGCCACAGGCGACATCTCTCATAGAATCTTTACGGAAATTGCTAAATTTGTAGCTGTATCAGTAATCCTTTAAAGAATAGATTAAAAGACGATCTGCCTGTTCTTTTTTTATTCTTAAAAGGGATTCCTGCTTTAATTCTTAATTTTTAATTTATTTATAAATGGAAGCATCAATTGCGCAAGAGCTGGAAACACGTAAGCAAACCGATTTCCTCCCCATCAACGGTACCGATTATATTGAAATGTATGTGGGCAATGCCAAGCAGTCGGCCCATTATTACAAAACAGCTTTCGGCTTCCGGAATGTTGCTTACGCCGGCCCGGAAACAGGCGTGCGCGATCGGGTAACCTATGTACTGCAGCAGGGCAAGATCCGCCTGTTGCTTACTACGGCGCTTAAAAGCGATAGCCCGATTGCAGAGCATGTACGCAAGCACGGCGATGGCGTAAAGGTGATGGCCATGTGGGTGGAAGATGCAACTCTTTCCTATAATGAAACCACGCAACGCGGTGCAAGATCCTACTTAGAGCCGGTTACGCTTACGGATGATCATGGCACAGCAGTAATCAGCGGCATCTATACTTACGGCGAAACCGTGCACATGTTCGTAGAGCGCAAAAATTACAATGGCGCTTTCCTGCCTGGTTATGAGCCGATGAAATCAGCCTACAACCCAACAGAAACAGGATTGCTTTATGTGGATCACTGCGTGGGCAATGTAGGCTGGAACCGGATGAACGAAACAGTGAAATGGTATGAGGATGTAATGGGCTTTGCCAATATCCTGAGCTTCGATGATAAGCAGATCAATACCGAATATTCTGCGCTCATGAGCAAGGTGATGAGCAATGGCAACGGTTATGTAAAATTCCCGATCAATGAGCCTGCCGAAGGCAAAAAAAAATCGCAGATCGAGGAATATTTAGAGTTTTATGAGGGCGAAGGCGTGCAGCACATCGCTGTTGCTACCAAAGACATTGTGAAAACGGTAACCGAGCTGAAAGCCCGTGGCGTAGAGTTTCTGAGCCCGCCGCCCAACGCTTATTATACAGAAATGATCAACCGCGTAGGTAAGATAGATGAGGAGGTAGCACCGCTGCAACAACTTGGCATCTTAGTGGACCATGATGAGGAAGGATATTTGCTACAAATATTCACCAAGCCGATACAGGACCGGCCAACCTTATTCTTTGAGATCATACAGCGTAAAGGCGCGCAGAGCTTTGGCGCGGGCAACTTCAAGGCACTGTTTGAGAGCATTGAGCGGGAGCAGGCACTGCGTGGAAATTTGTAAATGTATTGTCATTTTGAAAACCCCGGCGGCTTTTTCCACCGGGGTTTTCTGTTTCCACGCTAACTTTTATAAATTTATGCGCGTCTACCAGTAACAAACCATTATTTAATAAAATCAAAAAAAATATGAAGAACACTTTACTCACCTTCTGTATTATGCTGGTGGCGGGCGTTGCCTCCGCCCAGTGTAACCCGCAGTTTACGGCTACACCAAGCCCCAATGGGAATAACCTGCTGCGCTATGCGGTAAATAATAATTCTGTAGTAACGCCTTCACCCGGAAGAAATGCTACTTATACCATCCTGCGCAACAATCCTAATTCCGTAGTTGCAACCGGCGCGGTGGCAGCAGCAGGTTCAGTTAACTATATTTACTTTACTACGCCGGGCACTTATACCATCAGGCTCGCCCAATATATTTCGGATTCTGTTGGATCAACCAACGTCTTTAAATGCACGGATACGCTGAGCCAAACCATTACAGTTAGTTATCCGGCTTGTGGCAGCACCATTACTTATACGCCGGGAGTAAACGGCAATGCGGGCTTTGCGGCAGCAACACCTGCGGGCACCACTGGCATGAGCTATAGCTGGAGCTTTGGCGACGGTACGAGCGGTACGGGCATGAATATATCCCACCTGTATGGTGCAAACGGCACTTATGTAGTAACGCTTACTGCAACCAGCACTACTAACTGCACTTATATCAATACACTTACCATAACCATTACCGACGTACCGCTCAATTGCACCGGCCACAATGCGAGCTTTACGAGCACGGTATCTAACAATATAGCCACTTTTGTAAATACCACCACGCCCCCGGCACAATCCGGATTAACGCCAACCTTTACCTGGATTTTCGGGGATGGCACACCTGGCGTTTCTGTACAGGCATTAGGTACAATGCCCCACACTTATAGCGCCACCGGAACGTACAATGTATCACTGATTTCTAGTTGGAACAATACCTCGTCGCCCAGTACATCCCCATGCCTGGATACTGCTTACGGCACCATTACTATAAGCAATGTACCATTGCCACCCGGCGGAATAAATGGAGTAGTTATCCGGAACGATACAACTTTGTCCGGGCGTAATGACCTAATTCGCGTTTGGCTCATTGCCTATGATTCTGCAGCCAATACCCTCCGGGCTATTGATTCCGTGTCTGTAGATAGCGGCATCGTTAGCGGGAATCGTTATTTGAATAATTACTATTTCAGCAGTGTTGCTCCAGGCTCTTATCTGCTGAAAGCCGCCAGGATGGGCAGTGTATCAGGCATCACCGGCCCCATTCCTGCTTACCATGATTCCAGCCTTTACTGGGCACAGGCAGCACCGGTTACGGTCATTACCAACGCTACTACTTACGGTGCGGGTATCACCCTGCGCAATGGCATTGCAAGTTCCGGCCCCGGCTTTATCGGTGGCAATATCAGCCTGGGCGCCAACCGCGGCGCTGCAACCGGGGTTCCAAATATGACCATCCTGTTGCGCGATAATATCTCCAGTCTTGCCATACGCTCTGCCATTACCGATCCTTCCGGCAACTTCAGCTTTTCCAATGTGCCATCCGGCCTGTACAGCGTTTATCCTGAAGAGCTCAACTATACCACTACGCCACGCTTTAATATTGCCATTACCAGCGCTCAGAATAATGTACAGAACATTAATTTCAATGCCGACCGCGCCAAGATGAGCATCAAGCCACGCACTACGGCTATCGAAGTCATTAACGTTAATGGCGCAACGGCCAGCCTTTACCCCAACCCGGCAAAGGGCACCGTAACGCTTGCCTGGAAAGGCTTTGACAATAAAGCGATCGATGTAACCATCCTGAATGTAACCGGCCAGCTGGTACATACGCAGCAGCTCGGCGGTTCTGCTACAGGTTCTGCAACAATCGATATTGCCCGCCTGCAGCCGGGTATCTACAGCGTACGCCTGCACAGCGCAGCCGGCGATGCCGTACAAAAGCTGACGATACAGCCGTAAGCAGATAGCTGATTTTTAGATTTTACTACAGCACAGCAATAAGGTCGTTAAGGCTTTGTTGCTGTGTTTTTTTGGGGAAACCTGCGCCGTTTTGTAGCTTATATTTGCAGGCCTTTCCGCGAAAGCGGATCACCATTTTTACCAATACCGTTTCCAACCAATGATCCAAAAGCTGTTTCGCAGGGCGCTTGCCATTGCATCTATTTTATTATGCAGCCTTGCGGCAAATGCCCAGGACGATGCAGCCACCTTTCGTAATTTCCAGTTCTCCTTCTCCCGCGTAGCACAGGCATGGGCGCAGAACAACGACAGCCTGCGGAGCTTGTTTGCCGCTAAAAAGATCCCTTTCCCGGCAGCAAATATCTACCTCCGCTTTTTTAAGAGCAGCAATGAGCTGGAGCTCTGGGCACGTGGCGATGATACCGGTAAATATACCCTGATTAAAAACTACCGCATTTGCGCACTATCGGGTGCACTCGGCCCCAAGCGCTGGGAAGGCGACCGGCAGGTGCCGGAAGGCATGTACTTCATCGATGATTTTAACCCTAAGAGCGATTTTCATCTTTCCCTCCTGCTCAACTATCCTAATTATTCGGATATGGTAATTGGCGATAAGGTAAAGCCCGGCGGTGATATCTACATTCACGGCGGCTGTGTAACCGTAGGCTGCCTGCCCATGACCGACCCTGTGATTCGCGAGCTGTATATCCTTTGCCTCAATGCAAAGCTCAGCGGGCAGAACTATATTCCGGTACACATTTACCCCACACGTTTTGACCGCAGGGGGCTCAATTACTTAGGCCGCGAATATGGCACCGATACTACGAAGCAGCGTTTTTGGGTAAACCTGAAATCCGAGTACGATTATTTTGAGCAATCCAAAAAGCTCCTCCCAGTGCTGTATTCCCCCGAAGGGAAGTATATTTTTTAGGAGATACGGTAGGATCAATTTCCTCTGAAGAATATACGGGGAGCTGAGCTGCGGGAGCTTTTAATATTCAGCGACTTTGCTATCCGGCAACTTTGTCATTCCGTTTGGCTAAGCTGTATATTAACTGAATCCCCTTTTAAAATAACTCAAACGGCTTTTCAGTGAATCGCAGGCAACGAACGAACTTCCGGGTTTGCCGGAAAGGCATCTCCATTCACCAGACTGGCATCTCATTTTGCCGGATGGCATTCACATAGTGTATTATATTAATACAATCCGCTAAAGCGGGATGCTTATCTGCTGCATAAGCTTCCTTGAATCCCATTCTCCAATTAATCCCTGCTTTTCCTCGTCTTCACTGAAAAGCACTCCCATTAATTGTTGCCTATGCACCGCCTTCAGCAGTTCTTTAATCGCCGCCATGCCCATGTAAGCTACCTCCTTACGGTTTATGGCCTCAGCATTTTGTGCTTTACCGCCTTCCGCGTACTGCTGCTTTCACTGCATCAGAAAGATATCCTGCACTTTGGCATGGAGCGGCACCGGCTCGTGGCGCAGGCGTTTATCATGGGCTTCCGGTTCGATACCGTCATTACCTGCTACCTGCTTGCGCTGCCGCTCCTGGCACTTGGCTTCCTCGCCATTACCGGGTTGCTGCGGCCCTGGGCCATACGGGCAGGGTATATTTACGCGGGTATCGTATTCACAGCAGCATTCCTCCTCTGCGCCATAGATATTCCATTCTACGAGCACTTCTTCCGCCGGCTGGATGATACATTGATGGCCTGGAAAGGGCACAGCAGCTTCGGGCTCAATATGGTGCTGCAGGAGCGGCATTATTACTGGTTCATCCTCCTGTTCGTAGCTGTCGGCGCGCTTTATTCTCTTCTGCTCCGGGGCATTTGCCGCTCGCACATACAATCGCTGGCGATGGTGCGCCCCGCTGCAAAGCCTTCCTGGTATTACAGTCCCGTGCTCCTGGTTCTCTTAGGATTATCGCTTCTGGGGATGCGCGGCCGCATCGAAGCCAAAACGCCGATCCTTGCCGGAGCCGCCTATTTCTGCGATGATCCTACCATCAATTCCCTCGGCCTCAACCCGGTATTTACCTTCATGCGCACCCTGATGGATGCACAGGAGCCGGCTAATCAGCGCCTGCACTGGATAAGCGATAAAGCTGCTTTAGAAAATACCGCGGCAATGCTTCATGCAGATGCAAGCCTGGCGAACAGATCGCCCATTGCAAGAAGCATAAGCACTGCCGGCCCGCTGCAGGGGCGCAATGTAGTACTGGTAATTATGGAAAGCATGAGCGCCGCCAAGATGCAGCGCTACGGTAATAAATACAGGCTCACGCCCTTCTTAGACAGCCTCGCCGGCACTGCATGGGCTTTTGATAATATCTGGAGCGCCGGCCTGCATACCTACAATGGTATTTACAGCACCCTCTTCGGCCACCCGGCACTCATGAAGAGGCACCCGATGGAAGTGGTAACCGTACCGCAGATAGACGGGCTGCCGGTAATGCTCCGGCAGCAGGGCTACCAGACGATGTTCTTCACCACGCACGATGAGCTGTTTGATAATATGAGCGGCTTCCTCTCAGCAAATGGCATTGACCGGATCATCGGGCAGAAAAATTATCCGGCAAAGGAGGTACGCAGCACAATGGGCGTGCCGGATGAATATATGTTCCGCTATGCAACGCCGGTACTTACAAATGCAGCCGCTAAAGGAAAGCCTTTCTTCGCCGCCTTCATGACCGGCTCCGACCACGACCCGATCATCATCCCTACAGAAACAGGATTCATCCCAAAGAATAAAGAAGATAAATACAAGCAAAGCACGGAATATGCCGACTGGTCGCTACGGCGCTTTTTACAGTATGCCGCCCGGCAACCCTGGTTCGGGAATACCCTGTTCGTTTTTGTGGCAGATCATGGCTGCTCCTGCGGGAATAATGTATATGATATCTCCATCCCTTACCACCATATACCGCTGGTGATGTATGCGCCGGGCTTTACCAAATCAAAAGCATACCCGCAGATGGGCCTGCAAACGGATGTTGCCGCTACCGTGATGGGCCTAGTAGGCGGCAAGCCTTATATCAATAATACGTTAAGCACCGATCTGCTGCATGAGCGCAAGCTTTACGCCATTTTCTCTTCGGATGATAAACTTGGCTGCATGAGCGACAGCCTGCTGTATATATATCGGGAAGGTGCCTCGCCCGGCCTGTACCATTATAAAACCGGCGATCAGAAAGATTATTATGCAGGGGATTCGGCCGTTGCAATTGCGATGCGCACAGCGGCTTTTTCATGGCTGCAGACTTCGCAGTGGCTTATTGAGCACGGGAAGGCGGCGGTGAGGTAAGTATTTCTTTACGGGCGGTCCTGCTTTATCAAAGCACTACTACAATTAGTTGCTTTTGACTTTCTGACCTGCTTTTGGCAACCCTGCTTTTTTCAAAAATGCCTGATCTTTTTTAGCTTTCTCTCCGAAAAAAGGAGCTTTCGAATAATCAGTCATTTCAGGATTGGTCTTTGCTTTGAGCACAGGATTACTCAGTTTATTTTTCCCGTTTTCCATACTGTAAATTTAAAACAAAAGAGGTGTCTCATGTCGCCAAAAAAGAAATGCTTGATAGTGCCCGGCCGGCCTAAAAAATTCCCACTCATCGGTTAAATAGCCCATTACTTCAAACAGTGGATCAATTTCTGGCCGGTATTTATTGATGTTTATCTGGTAAAGCCTCGTGCGCGTATTGGTACTGCCCTGAATGAATATCCTGCTTTCAGGATATAATATGGTGAAGTCAAGAATAATCCTTCCAAGGGTGAAGAAGATTTTCTGAGGATCGCCATTATTGCTCACTACAGTATCGCTGATAGCGCCTGTATGCTCATCCAAATCTCCGAATGCAAAATTGTAAACATCACCTTCAAGCTTCGTAAACCGCGCTACCTTTTTAATTGCTCCTTTTGTCCCTGTGCTTGTGAATTCAAAATCATGGAAAGATGGACTGGCGTCAAAGCTGTAATATTCAAACTGCAATATTGAACTATAGCTTTAATTCTTTGCACTGGGTTGCAGCTTTGCAAATTTATCACTCGCTTGTGGTGCAAGCACTGGCACACCCATCATCTCCCGCACCGCCACACAGATTCCCTCTGCATCAAAACCGCACTCATGCTGCAATTCTTCCGGCTTGCCGTGCTCTACAATATGATCGGGGATGCCCAGCATCTTTACCTCCGGCGTATAATTATTGGCAGCCATAAACTCAAGTACCGCGCTGCCAAAGCCGCCAACAACTGTTCCGTCCTCAACCGTAATGATCTTTGAATAGCGTTGCGCCACTTCATGCAGCACAGCCTCGTCAAGCGGCTTTACAAAGCGCAGATCATAATGGGCAGGATGCAGCCCATAGGCAGCAAGCATTTTGCAGGCTGCTACCGCAAAGTTGCCGGGATGGCCAATGGTAAGGATAGCCACGTCTTCTCCATCGCATATTTTACGGCCAGTGCCGGGAGTGATTTTCTGGAACGGCGTGCGCCACTCCGGCATTACGCACTGCCCGCGCGGATAGCGGATAGAAAAGGGCAAAACATTTTCCGGCAGTTGCGCGGTGTACATCAGGTTGCGCAGCTCGCTTTCATTCATCGGTGCGCTCACAATCATATTAGGGATGCAGCGCATAAATGCAAGATCGTAGGCGCCGTGGTGCGTTGGGCCATCGTCTCCCACAAGTCCGCCGCGGTCTAAGCAGAAAATGACCGGCAGCTTCTGGATCGCCACATCGTGGATCACCATATCGTAGGCGCGCTGCATGAAGGAAGAATAGATATTGCAGAACACTTTCATACCCTGCGTGGCGAGGCCGGCGCTGAGCGTTACGGCATGCTGCTCGGCGATGCCTACATCGAGCGCGCGATCGGGCATGGCCTCCATCATATATTTCAGGGAGCAGCCGGAAGGCATTGCCGGGGTAATGCCCATGATCAGCGGATTGGCTTCGGCAAGCTCCACGATGGTATGGCCGAATACGTCCTGATACTTAGGAGGCTCCGGTTGGGTGGATATTTTTTTATTGATGATGCCGGTGATCTTATCAAAAGTGCCGGGTGCATGCCAGAGCGTCTGGTCTTTCTCGGCGAGCTCATAGCCCTTGCCTTTTACCGTTTTTATATGCAGGAGCTTGGGGCCGGGAATGGCCTTCAGGTCCTTGATCGTATCGGCAAGCTTGAGCACATTGTGGCCGTCGATAGGGCCGAAGTAGCGCATGCCGAGGCTCTCAAATAAATTGCTGCTTTTAGACACAATGCCTTTTAATCCTGCTTCCACTTTCGAGGCCATTCCCTGCTGGAACTGCGGATAAGGCAGCTTTCCGAGTAGCTTCCAGATGTCATCCCGCATCCGGTTCCAGGTTTGGGAGGTGGTAATGTCGGTGAGGTATTCCTTGAGCGCGCCCACATTCGGGTCGATGCTCATATTATTATCATTGAGGATAACAAGCAGGTTGGCGCCGCTTACTCCCGCATGGTTCAGTGCTTCGAATGCGAGGCCTGCCGTCATGGCGCCATCGCCTATTACGGCTACGTGCTGCCTTTCCGTTTCGCCTTTATATTTAGAGGCAATAGCCATGCCGAGCGCTGCGGAAATGGAGGTGGAAGAATGCCCTACGCCAAATGCATCGTAAATGCTTTCGCTTCTTTTCGGGAAGCCGCTGAGGCCGCCATACTTGCGGTTGGTATGGAACTGCTCCCGGCGGCCGGTGAGGATCTTATGCCCGTAAGCCTGGTGGCCTACATCCCAGATAAGCTGATCGTCGGGGGTGTTCAATGCATAATGTAGCGCTACCGATAGCTCTACTACGCCGAGGCTTGCGCCGAAGTGGCCGCCGTAAATGCTTACTGTATCGATGATGTACTGGCGGAGCTCGGCGCAAACCTGCGGGAGCTGCTCAACCGGTATTTTTTTAAGATCATCAGGATTGTTGATCCGGCTGAGCAGTGGGCCTGCTATAATTGCATCCATCTTGGCGGCTATGAGAAAATAGTGGAGAAAACAGCCCAAAAATAACTAAAGATTGCAGGAGTTTAAGGTGTTTGGGTAATGTGTGATGTTAAAGGTGGTTAAGTAAACCCACGGTTCAAACCGTGGGCTATTCTTTTTTGTTCCGGCTAAAGCCGGTGAAAGCTGAGGGCTCTTATTGATTCGCGCCGATTGATTGCCGCCTTGTAATATCCAGCACGGTTAGTTCCTTGGCGGGAAGGAGGAACCCGGGCAAGCCCATTTTATGTTGAAAAGCTCTAAAAAATCCTTTTAAATCAGCTTAATCAGCTCAATCTGTGGTCTATAACTTACGAAATGCAGGAAAAGCTTAATAGAAAAGGACTGATGAATGGTGCCAACGCCACGACTGCTTAATAGTGATCCACAAGCTTAACCAAAAAATACCCCAACTACTTCAGCAGCCAGAATGCCGCAAATGCGCATACATAGGCCAGTGCGAGCATGTAGGCAAACTGTACTACCGGCCATTTCCAGGTTTTGGTTTCGCGCTTTACGATGGCGAGGGTGCTCATGCACTGCATGGCAAATACGTAAAATACCAGCAGCGATACTCCGGCGGCTAAGGTATATACCGGCCGGCCATCGCGCCAGGTGGCGGCGCGCATCTTTTCGCGGAGCGGGGCATCGGAGCTTTCGGCGGAGCCTACGCTGTAAAGGGTGGCCATAGTGCCTACAAATACTTCGCGCGCGGCGAAGGAGGTGATGAGGGCAATGCCGATCTTCCAGTCGTAGCCGAGCGGGCGGATGACGGGCCTCTAGGGCATGGGCCCATGATGCCGGCGAAGGAAGCCTCAAGCTTATCGGTTTGCTGCTGCCTGCTTAGTGCTGCTGCCTGCTCAGGGTGCGCGGCTTTCAGGACTGCGTATTTTTCGGTTACCGCCCTCATGCGCGATGGCGGGCCGTAGGTGGAGAGCGCCCAAAGAAGAATAGAGATGACCATAATCACCTTGCCGGCATCGGTCACGAAAATCCTGGCTTTTTCGATCATGGTGGTGCCTACGTTCTTCCAGCGCGGGGCGCGGTACACGGGCAGCTCCATGAGAAAGAAGGTGCGGTCCTTTATTTTAATGATATAGCTGAATACTTTGGCCACGATAAGCGCAGAAAAAAAGCCGAGGAGGTAAAGGCCCATCAGCACTAATCCCTGCAGATTAAAAATGCCGAAAAAATATTTGTGCGGGATGACCAGCCCGATGAGGATCGTGTAAACGGGCAGGCGTGCCGAGCAGCTCATGAGCGGGGTAACGAGAATGGTGATAAGCCGCTCCTTACGGTTCTGGATCGTGCGCGTAGCCATGATGGCGGGCACTGCGCAGGCCATGCCGGAGATGAGCGGCATAACCGCCCGGCCATTGAGCCCGGCGCTGCGCATAAGGCGGTCTGTAAGGAAGGAGATGCGGGCCATATAGCCGCTGTCCTCGAGCATGGTGATGCAGCCGAACAGGATCATGATCTGCGGGATAAAGACGGCAATGCCGGAGATTCCGGCGAGCAGCCCGTTGACCAAAAGATCACGGAAAGCATTATCCGGGAGCACGTTGGTGAGGGAGCTGCCAATGGCGCTGAAGGCGCTCTCAACCCAATCCATAGGGTATTGCGCGAGCCAGAAGATGCTTTGAAACAGGAGGAAGAGCACGGTGAGCAGTATTACATTGCCCCAGACGGGGTGCAGCAATACTTTATCGATCTGCTCGCTTACTACGGCGCGCTTCATGGGGCTGTCTTCGCTTACGCATTGCTGCATAATGCCGCCGATGCGGTGATAGCGAAGCATGATCTCCTCGGCCTGCGCTTTGCTTTTGGGGAAGCGTTCGGTATCGAGGATGGCGGTGATGCGGATGCGCTGGGCGGCATTTAAAAAGCCCAGCTCTGCATGGTTGCAGGCTATGT
>CBDFFZ010000001.1:0-14936 GCA_965246905.1 Chitinophagaceae bacterium | reverse complement strand
TCGGCGCAAACTCTTTTCAGATAACTGGAAATGTTTTAACAAAGAAGAAAAATAAAGGCGGCGGCGGGATGAATATTTCCATTACCGAAGGCAAAAACATTAAATGGGAAGAAGCGAAAGCCTTTAAGGACCGCTACTTTATCCCGGCGCATGTGGGCATTTCCGTATCCGGCACTGGCACTGCAACCATCTCTTATGCAGACCGTAAAACCAACCCCAATATAGAATCGATGGGAATTGATGAAGCGTACTTTACCATCTCCAATACCTTGATGGAGGCAGGCCGTACTTTCTCGCCCTATGAGCTGCAATATGGCTCTTACGTTTGCGTACTCGGGCACAGTATTGCCACTAAATTATTTAAGGCAAAGTGGGCAGATGCCATTGGCAAAACCGTATCGGCAGGCGGTACAAAATTTCGCGTCATCGGCATTGCGGAAGAAAAAGGAGGCAGCATGATGATGAACGCCGACAATGTACTCTTCATGCCACTTGCAACGGCACACGCGATGTACGGCGGCGGGCAAAACTATTTACTGAGCGTACAGGTAACGGATATTCATAAAAAGACAGTTGCTACCGATGAGGCAGAGGGTCTCTTCCGTGCCATCCGGAAAATACCACTCGGCAAGGGAAATGATTTCAGCCTTAACCAGAATGACAACCTGGCTTCCATCGTACTTGAGGATACAAAAAATGTTACGACTACCGCTATCATCATCGCCATTATTACCCTCCTCAATTCGGCAATCGGACTTATGAATATTATGCTCGTTTCTGTATCTGAGCGCACCCGCGAGATCGGCGTCAGCAAAGCGCTTGGCGCAAAGCCATCGACTATACGCGGTCAGTTTTTTACAGAATCTGTCGTCATTAGTCTGCTTGGCGGATTGCTGGGCATTATTCTTGGCCTGCTTTTTGGTAACCTCGTTGGCCTGATATTCCATACAGGCTTTATCGTGCCCTGGGGCTGGGTGAGCATGGGCATCATTATCTGCGCGGCGGTCGGTATTGTATCCGGCATATACCCGGCGCTTAAAGCATCAAAGCTTGATCCGATAGAAGCGTTGCGGTATGAATAAGGAAGCAGGATTAATTTATAAAAGCACCGGTAGCTGGTATGCATTGCAGGATGCCGAAGGCCGTATGTGGCAGGCCCGCATCAAAGGAAAGCTAAAGATAGATAAGGCCATCTCATCCACAAATCCTATTGCCGTAGGTGATGAAGTAATCTTTGCGGTAGAAGATGAAAAGGCGAATACCGCCATGATCATCGATGTGCATCAGCGCAGCAATTATATTGTGCGTGTATCGCCGCACAACCGCAATCAGAAACATATAGTTGCAGCCAATCTAGATACGGCACTCGTGCTCTCCACCATTGCATCCCCACGCACCTCTACGGGTTTTATAGATCGCTTTCTGATCACTGCGGAAGCCTACCATATCCCTTCAATCGTTGTAGTAAATAAAACAGACCTGCACGACGCAAAAGAGGAGGCACAGCTGGCAAAATGGACGGCGCAATACACAGGCGCAGGCTACGAAGTTTACCCCATATCCGCGCTGGATCCTACCACGATAAATGCATTAACTACCCGGCTTAAAGACAGTACCACCCTATTCAGCGGACACTCAGGCGTTGGTAAAAGCACGCTCATCAATCAGCTCATGCCGGATCTTGGTTTGCGCACCGCCGAGGTATCCGGCTGGAGCGGCAAAGGCCAGCATACCACCACTTTCGCCGAAATGTTTGACCTGCCGGGCGGGGGCCGCATCATCGATACGCCGGGCGTAAAGGAATTTGGTATCATCAATATGGGGCGTGAGGAAGTGGCTCAGTACTTTCCGGAGATGCGTACAAGACTGCCGCAATGCCGGTTCAGCAATTGCCTTCATATCAATGAGCCCGATTGCGCGGTCAAAGCAGCCGTAGAAGAAGGTACGGTTACGCGCGAGCGCTATATCTCTTACCTCGGCATCCTAGATACTTTAGAGCAGAAATGGTAGCTGCCGCATATCTATTCTGAGCAAGCGCTTTTTTTGTTGAATATTTTTCTTTCAGGAAATGCAATAAAGCGGCCTCATTGGGGTCATTTTCTATTTTTCTCAGGGGAAGGATATTCCGTCGTAACCCTTACTGGTAAAGGCATTGCGCGGTTATGTATTTGCTGTATGCCACAGCCCGTTTTGTGCATAACCTGTGGAAAGCCTTGCCCCGCACGGGTTTGAGGGATGCTTAAAACATTTGGCGGTGTGGCAAAGGGGAGTATATTTGCCCCTATCCATTCTTTTCATTCACCATCATCTTTTAAAGCAAGCAAAGCATTATGAACAAAGCAGAGCTCATCGACCACATTGCCGAGTCGGCCGGCATTACCAAAGCACAGGCAGGCGCCGCTATGGATGCCTTTACCTCGGGCGTGGTAAGCGCCCTGCAGGGCGGCGACAGCGTAACCCTGGTAGGCTTCGGCACTTTCTCGGTATCCGACCGCGCAGCCCGCAACGGCCGCAACCCCCAGACCGGCGAGACCATCAAGATCAAGGCGCGCCGCGTGCCCAAGTTTAAGGCAGGCAAGGGCTTCTCCGACGGCATGGAAGCAAAGCCCAAGAAGGCGGCAGCGGCCAAGAAGAAATAAACGCTTTGATCTGTGATTTATGATCTGTGATTTATGATTTGTTTATAAAGCGCAGCATCCGGGATCTTCGATCAGTACTTTTAAAGCAAACAGCGGGATGAAAGCAGCGGCTTTTATCCCGCTGTTTTTTTATTTAACCGGTAAGGCTATAATCTTTTTGGCATACTTTTGCCGGCCCCTGTTCATCCGGGGGAAATAGATCACAATTCATAAATCAAAAATCAGCAATCAAATATTATGGGAAGAGGCGACAAGCGTACACGCAAGGGCAAGATAGCGATGGGATCATTCGGCAAATGCCGTCCCTCGCGCGAGCTTATCCGCAAGGCTGCGGCTGCATCCAAGGCTGTAAAGGCTTAAGGAAAGATAGTTGTAGGTAAACCTGTATTTTAATCAGGATAGTATTAAGGCTTCATGCAATTGGTGCGTGAAGCCTTTTAGTTGAAGAGATCAACAGCCGCTGCGTCCCAGCAATTGATGGTAATAAGCTTTCATATCGCCCACAAGCCGCTGATACGAGAATAGCTGTTTTACATAAGCCTGCCCCCGCTGACCGAACTGGTGCCTGAGGTTTGTATCATCGGTAAGTATCCTTAAGGCAGCCGCGAATGGTGCAGCCTCGCCTGGTGGGGTGATGAAGCCTGATTCGCCATCCGGAACAACATCGGCGACGCCGCCCACCCTTGTAGATACCAGAGGCCGTGCTGCAGCCTGCGCCTCTATCAGCGATACGGGTGTGCCTTCATTATGCGAGGTAAGCGCTACAATATCCAGCCCGGCCAATACAATATCCATTTCCGTTTGCCAGGAGATGCAGACCGCTTGTGCCGGCCGCTGATCCCGTGGATAGTAGGCATAGTCCACACCTGCCGCTTTAAATTCGTTTTCCATTAGCGGTCGCATATCGCCATCGCCTATGATAATGAACTTTACCTTTGTATTTGTTTGTTTTAAAAGCAACGCTGCAGCTGCAACGAATAGGCTGTGGTTCTTTACCGGCACGATGCGGCCGATAATGCCGATGACTACCTCGTCTGCACTGATGCTATATTTCGCCCGGAAAATCTTTCTTTTCTCTTCCTGATTTTCAGCGAATTTATCGAGATCAAGACCAAGCGGGATAACCTTTATTTTGCCGGCGGCACATATCTTGTAAGTATCTGCCAGCTCTCCCTTCTGGATATCAGAAATGGCAATAATACCCGTAGATTTTTTTGCGAGATAGCGCTCTGCATTGATAAAGGCATTCGTTTTCCATTTAGAAAAATAGGAATGAAAAACGTGACCGTGAAAAGTGTGCACCACTACCGGAACCTTACAGGCGCTGGCTGCAAGCCTGCCGATAGCTCCGGATTTTGCGGCATGTGTATGCACAATATCCGGCTTAAAATCTTTTATAAGCGTTTTAATCTTTTTATAGGCAGCACGGTCCTGAGCGGGGCTGATAGCGCGCAACATTTCCGGCACAACCACCGGCACTATGCCCAGCCGGTCGGAAAGGTGGGTTGCATCCTGCTCATGGTCGTCCTTACCGCCAATCACGAGCATAGTTTCGTACTCCGGCTCCATGTATTTGGTCAGGTAGGTGGCATTGAGCGCGGGGCCTCCAATAATCAGGCGGTTGAGGATACGTAGTACGCGGGGCATCAGGATATAGGATTAAACGGTTGTTATTGTTTTTGGTTTAGCCAGGTATTCCCAGATTGTGGGATGGTAACATAGCATAGACTCCTTCACTAACGGCTCAGACACAGGAAGGCAGCGCTCTTTCATAAAATTGCCAATCACTTCGGCGAGTGCGGGTAGGCACAGCGCATATTGGAGCAGCGGATAGGTAGCAAAATTATCTGCCCCTTCCGGCCTGCCCGTAATCTGCTTTATCACCTTTCCGGTATCTATACCAGCATCCACCTGGTGAATCGTTGTACCAAACAGCTCCGGCCTCCTGCTTGCAATAGCCCAGTAGCCACCATGTACTCCTCTGAACATAGGCGTGATGCCTGTATGAATATTTACGAATGGAGCTGTGCCCGAAGCCAGTGTTTTTTTGCCAATGATCCGGGTGCCGTTTACTAAAATAAGATCAGGGGCGGCGGCGGTGAGTAAACTCCGGCACTCGTCCGTGTTTACGCTCGTTACCCTGGTGATCACGCTTTCCGGTATGCTGCCGGAATCCAGCAGGTAAGTCTCTTCCAGTGCTTTGATCCTGGCGCCGGCCTTCTTTTTAAGCAATGGGCCGATCATCATCATAAACATGAGCTGCCCGGCGACCTTTAGAATGCCCAGATTCCGCACTCTCCGCTTTAGCAGAAACATTTTAGAGATTTCTTCCTCAAGTATTACCCGCTCTATATCTACTTTGCTTTTCAGAAAGTTATAGACGATTCTTGTGGTGCTGCAATCTGTTGCGAGCAGGATGATTTTTGCCTTTTCCATTATGATATGAGTGATTCCTGAATTTCCAGCATATTCCGGGAGCTCATTCCGTATTTATCCTTCAGCAGACTGTAATGCTCCAGAACTTTTCGTAGAAAGCTCGTATTCTGCGCAATATTCTTACCAAAATTGTGCGGGTGCCACCACAGATGAAAAGTGAGGCCATTTTTTGCAGCATGCTCCATGGAGTGTAAAATCCTGCGGAGGCGCAGGCCATCGAGCGCTGCCAGCTTTTTACTGAAAGGGCGGAGAAAGCGGCTTGCCGGAATATTGATGCACTGACCCGGGGAAGGCTTAACGGCAAATGCGTGGTGGCCGCTGAGGTTGATATAGGCATCCATGAGCCGGAAGGCGCGGCGGAAGCGGGTTTCTGAAGCCCGGCTTCGGGTTTGATAGATCCAGGATTCCTCATTGCCGCGATACCCTGTTACGCCTTTTTCCAGGCAGATAGCCTCATGAGCAGCGCTGTATTGATTGCGGGGGAAAACAATACTGCGGATCATATAACCCTGCTGCGCAGCAACTGCCAAAGCCATATCGAGGTCTGCACAGAAGGCATCCAGCCCGGCGCCTGCTTCCAGCGTGTAAAAATGTGAGTAGGTATGTGTGGCAATTTCCTGTCCGGGTGTAGCAGCAATCTGCTTTATGAGGTCCGGAGCAAAATGATAGATGCTTTCGAGGGGCTGCGTGCTCAGATACGCGTACGGGCCGAGCGAGGGCTGCTCATATTCCGGTAGCACACCGGGTATATGCTGCAATAATTCCTCTTTGCTGCGGTGAAACATAAACCCAACCGTTGCCCATGTTGCATGAATATCAAATTGCCGGAAGAGCGCCAGCAGTGCCGGCACCACCTCGTGTACGGCGGCAATGCTGGGACCATAGTTTTCCAGCGTCCTGTGATCCCGCACACCCCAGAACAGCTCAAAATCGAGGGATATAAAAAAATTCCCTTTAGGCTGCATTAAAATATTTTTTGTACCATGACTGAAAAACGATCAGCGCCCAGATCGTATTTACACTTTCGCCGGGATTACCGGAAAATAGCTGCTGCTTAAGCACCAGGATGGATTCCGGCTCAAAAAGCTGCTGCTCCCTGATAAATGCCGGGGCCAGCAGATCATCAAAAATAAAAGACCTGAGCTCATTGCGGAACCATTGCTGCATGGGGATATCAAACCCTTGCTTGGGGCGGTTATATAACTCTTCGGGCAGCATAGGCCGGAAGGCATCCTGCACAATTCTTTTTTTAAGCTGGCTGTTTATTTTATAGGCCTGCGGTATGCTAAAGGCAAACTCCACAACCTTATAGTCCAAAAACGGGCTGCGTACCTCCAGGCTGTTGGCCATGCTCATTAAATCTACCTTAGGCAGCATATCGCCGGGGAGCACCATATTCATATCGGCAACCAGCAGTTCATTAAGATCGTCTGTTTTGATAGAAGCAACGAGGGTACGCTTCAGATTGGCCAATGATGTTTTATCGACCTGCGCATTGGCTTTCTGCGAGAGCAGGGCAGCTACCTCTGTTTCCGTATTAATAGATGCCCACCGCCAATAGCGTTCTGCGGCGCTGAGTTTCAGGCCCTCCGCAAAGCGGTGTACCTGTCTTATTTTATTGGTAAAGCGGCCATCGCGGCCCTTTGGCAGCATGCTCAATACAGGGTGGGCCGCCTTTACAAGGGTATTGATACCAGAGCTGCTTCGTGCGCGCAGTTCTGCAGCATGCTTGGTGTAGCCGGCAAACAATTCATCACCGCCGTCGCCGCTCAGTGCAACTGTAACATGCTTCCGGGTAAGCTTGCTCAGAATGTAAAGCGGCAGTGCAGAAGGATCCGCGAAAGGCTCATCTATATAAGCGAGCATATCATGCAGATTTTCTAAGAAATCGTCATTCCCTAATGAGAATACGGTATGATTGGTTTTGTACCGGGATGCTACCAGGCGCGCATATTTGGTTTCATCAAAAAATGCATGATCCTTATAGCCAATAGAAAAAGTGTTGAGCTGCGTAGTATGCCTGCTGGCCAGCGCCACTATAACCGAAGAATCGATACCGCCACTCAGGAAAGCACCCAATGGCACATCTGCAATCATACGCTCCTTCACCGATGCATCCATCAGCGTAACCAGCTTGTCCTTAGCGGCTTCATACGTAAAAGCGGCATATTTTTCCGGATGCGCAGCCAGTGTATAATAGGCTTCAGGGGCTGTAACGCCTTTGGCAGAAACACTGAGCCAGGAACCTGGCGGGAGCTTTTTTACGCCTTTAATGATGGATTGCTGGGTGGGCAGGTAATGTAGCTGAAAGTAGGTGAATACTGCATCATAGTTCATATCCTGCGGAATATCATAAGCCAGCAGGGCCTTCATTTCGGAGGCAAAAGCAAAATAATCTCCATCTGTGTAATAAAGCAATGGTTTTTTGCCATACCGGTCTCTGGCAATGATCATAGCGCGGGTTTCGCGATCATAGAAGGCAAAGGCAAAGAAGCCACTGAGCCATGGAAGGCATTTTGTGCCGTACTGTACCAGCAGCTCCAGCAGTATTTCCGTATCGGAGGTAGTGGCGGGGCCGCCTTTAAGCGCCCAGGTATCTTTCAGATAGGTGTCAGAAAGCTCACGGTAATTAAAAATTTCCCCATTGAAAGCAAGTATATATCGGCCGGTGCTGTCTTTCATTGGCTGGCAGGCAGCTACAGAAGTATCAATGATCGAAAGACGGCGATGCCCGAGTGCAACAGGCCCATCCTGTAAGAAGGATCCCTGGTCGGGACCCCTCAATAATAACTTATCGGCAGAATCTTCTACTTTTGCAAGATTAGCTAAGCACCGTTTGTTAATTGCATAATAACCTGTAATACCGCACATAATGGTGATCGCTTAGTAACCGAATAAAAGCCAGAGAAAATTCGAAATCGGATGCAATTTATAACAATCATGGATTATCTGCTATTACCGTTTTATCTGGTTGTTATATTTATTGTAGCTAATGGTTTCAGAAGTCGCCATTATCCCCCCGGCCACCCATGGAGGCCTTACTTTATGCCCGCTCTTACCGTGAAAATCTTTGGTGCCATATTTATCGGCCTTATTTATCAATATTATTATGGCGGCGGGGATACAGCAAACTACTTTTATCATGCAAAGGTGTTGAATGAAGCGCTTTGGGAGGATCCTGTAAAGGGAATAAAATTAATATTAAGAATACCTGAATGGTACGATGGCGCTTATTCAGACTATATTTCGAGGCTTTTTTGGTATAACGATAAAACTTCCTATACTGTTGGTGCGATTGCAGCTGTAGTAAACGTTTTTACATTTAATACTTTTCTAATTTCCTCGGTTTTATTTGCCTGTATCAGCTTTACCGGCATTTGGGCTTTTTTCAGGATCATAGCTATACAGTACCCAAAGATACAAAGACCGATTGCAATCTGCATTCTTTTTATTCCAAGTGTATTTGTTTGGGGTTCAGGCATTTTTAAAGATTCGGTTTGCCTTTTCGGAGTGGGTTGGATCATGAATGGGGTTTTTCAGCTATTGATCCTAAGAAAAATAAAATTAAGAGATAATATATTAATGGCAATAAGTGTTTATTTTATTTCTATAATAAAAATTTATATTCTTCTTGCTTTTATTCCGGCACTGCTTTTTTGGGTATTCCTTACTTATGCAAGCCGTATCAAATCTATTATCCTGAAATTTACTTTTACTCTTGTGCTGCTGGGCAGTTTGGGATTGATGATCTATTTTACCGCAGATGGCCTGAGCGCCGAGTTGGGGAAATATTCTCTTGATAATGTGCTAAAAACATCTCAGGTAACCAGGGATTATATCCTGCGCATATCCGGCGATGAAGGCTCTGGCTATACATTAGGAGATATTGACCCTTCCCTGAACGGGATTTTATCCAAGATACCGGCTGCGATAAATGTAACGCTCTTCCGCCCTTATATTTGGGAAGCCAGAAAACCGATCATATTCATCAATGCCCTTGAATCTCTTGCCATACTTCTGCTTACGCTCAGGGTTATCATTAAAGTGGGTATCCCATCTATCCTTAAAATTATCAGGCGAAATCCCAACGTTCAATTTTGCCTAATATTTTCAATTATATTTGCGTTTGCAATCGGCGTATCCACTTATAATTTCGGCTCACTATCAAGATATCGCATTCCTTGCCTGCCATTCTATGTCCTGGCGCTTACCCTGATCTTTTATGAAAAATACCCTCCGGAAGTGAATTTTTTCAAGCTCTGATAAGAAATTTCCTGTCTTACATTTACAGAACATTAGTCACATGCTTTACTATTAAATATATAAGTAAATAGATGGAAATAACTATAGTAGGTACCGGATATGTAGGTTTAGTGAGTGGGGTCTGTTTTGCCGAAATGGGCAATGACGTAGTATGCGTGGATATTAATGAGCAAAAAATAGCACAGCTCCGGGCTGGTAAATCGCCGATTTATGAGCCGGGACTGGAAATGCTCCTTGAGCGCAATATTAAGGAAAACAGGATCACCTTTACCACTTCCCTGGCAGAAGGCGTGCGCAAGGCACAGGTAATTTTCCTTGCACTACCTACCCCGCCCGGCAAAGGCGGTGAGGCGGATCTGCAATATGTGCTGGATGCCGCGCGGGATATCAGCAGTATGGTAACCAGCTATAAAGTGATTGTAAATAAAAGTACGGTGCCCGTAGGTACTGCCGAGAAAGTGGCAGCTGTATTGGCTGAGCGGCTCGAAGCGCAATATTTTGACGTAGTATCCAACCCGGAATTCCTGCGGGAAGGCGTAGCAGTTGAGGATTTTCTAAAGCCAGACCGCGTGGTTATTGGCACACAATCCTTAAAAGCGCGCAAGATTATGGAAGATCTCTATGGGCCATTCGTACGGCAGGGCAATCCGATCCATTTTATGGATGAGCGCTCCTCGGAAATGACGAAATATGCTGCAAACGCTTACCTCGCTATGCGTATATCATTTATGAATGAAATGGCTAACCTCTGCGAAAAAGCAGGGGCAAATGTAGATGCAGTTCGCACAGGCATAGGCTCAGACAACCGTATTGGCAAGCGCTTTCTATTTCCTGGCATTGGCTATGGCGGCTCCTGCTTCCCAAAAGATGTACAGGCACTGGCCCAGACAGCAAAAGAGCATAATTATAATTTCCGGATTGTAAAGGCCGTAATGGAAGTGAACGATGACCAGAAAACAAAGCTGGGAAGTAAGATCAAAATGCGGTTTGGCAATGATCTTATGGATAAATGCTTCGCCGTCTGGGGGCTGGCCTTTAAACCGGAGACGGATGATATTCGCGAAGCGCCATCTCTATCGCTGATAACAGAGCTGTTAGCTGCCGGTGCAACCGTACGCGCTTTTGACCCAGAGGCTATTGAAAATGTGCGCAGCCTTATGGGCGAAGAAGGGATTTATTATGCCCAGGACCAGTATGATGCGCTGGCAGGCGCAGATGCCTTGATCATTGTTACGGAATGGGGCGAGTTTCGCAACCCCAGTTTCGACAGAATAGCTGGCTTATTAAAAGCTCCTGTTATCTTTGACGGCCGCAACGTTTATTCATTGGATAAAATGGCTGAGCTTGGCTTCTATTATGAGAGTATGGGCCGCCCGGTTGTAGCGGCAATGGCCGGAATCCCGGTATCTGGAGTTTAATACATTGAGTTCTTAATATCTATTTATAAATTTTTATCAAAAACGCTCCACGCTTTATGGCTAAACGTATTCTTATTACCGGCGCTGCCGGTTTTCTTGGCTCTCATTTGTGCGACCGTTTCATTAAAGAAGGTTATGAGGTGATAGGCATGGATAATTTGCTCACCGGGAACATCAGAAATATTGAGCATTTATTTGCGCTGAAAGAATTTACTTTTTACCACCATGACGTTACAAAATTCGTGCATGTGCCGGGTGAAATCGATTACATCCTTCATTTTGCATCACCTGCTTCGCCTATCGATTACCTCAGGATGCCCATACAAACCCTGAAGGTAGGGGCAATGGGTACTCATAACCTGCTTGGGCTGGCCAAAGCTAAAGGCGCCCGCATCCTTGTAGCTTCCACCTCTGAGGTATATGGAGACCCGCTGGTGCATCCCCAAACAGAAGAATACTGGGGCAATGTAAACCCGATAGGTCCGCGCGGAGTATATGATGAAGCCAAGCGTTACATGGAAAGCATTACCATGGCTTATCATAATTTTCACGGAGTGGAAACGCGCATCATACGTATATTTAATACTTATGGACCGCGGATGCGACTCGATGATGGCCGCGCACTTCCTACTTTTGTGAACCAGGCCTTGCATGGAGAGGATATTACCGTATTTGGCGACGGATCCCAAACACGCTCTTTTTGCTATGTGGATGATCTTGTGGAAGGAATTTATAGGCTATTGCTATCAGACTATCACATGCCTGTAAACATAGGCAACCCTGTAGAGATCACTTTGCAGGATTTTGCGGAAGAAGTGCTTGCCTTAACCGGCGCGAATGTGAAGATCATTTATATGCCACTGCCCCAGGATGACCCTAAACAGCGGAAGCCTGATATTACCAAGGCAAAGGGCTTACTGGGCTGGGAGCCCAAAGTGGAGCGAAGCGAGGGGTTGAAACGTACGCTCGCCTATTTTAAAACGCAGGTTGCCACTATCTAAAGAAAAATGAGGCCGTCTCAGAAGTCAAAATCTGAGGCGGCTCTTTTTATTGAAATAATTTCAATATCAGCGTATGTTGAGGTAGTTTATGCAGGATGATAGTTTGTTAGCACATAAAAACAACCTTGTGCAGGCTGCTTTCTTCTTTAAGTTGTGCGCTATTGCTAATAAGCCTGCTTCTATTAATACTTTTTCATTGCCCCTGAGCATGAACCGGCGGAAGCCTTTGTTTTGCTTCACATTTCCGAACACCGGTTCTACATCATGACATCGTTGCTTGCGATAAGCTATCCCTTGTTCACTTCGCAGTCGTTCCACTGCCTGGCGTTTTAGTCTTTGCCCCTCATGTGATACTTCAAGTGTCCGGTTGCCTTTTGCTTTATGACAGCCAACCCGCAGTGGGCAGCCCTCACAGTTTTGCGCCCTGTATTTTGAGATGATTCGTTTGTAGCCGGCCTGTGTACTTTGTTCGCCTTCCCATATCTTATTCATCACCTGGCCCATTGGGCAGATATAGTGATCCTGGACTTCATTATAGTACAGCTTATCCGTTGTAAAAGGCTTCTTATCCTTCGTTGCATTCTTACGATGGCTGTAAGCTAATGCCTTTTGCTCTTTATCAAAATGGCTGTGCTTTACGTAAGCCTCAACCTTATTACTTTCCAGATAATTATAGTTCTGCTCTGAGCCATAGCCTGCATCCGCTACTACTACTTCAGGCATTTCTTTATAAAGTTCTTTGTGTTGATCTATGTGGGCAGGTAAGGTCGTCGTATCTGTTGGGTTGTGGTGGATGCTGTAGTTAACGATGTATTGGTTGTTGGTAGATACCTGCAGATTGTAACCTGGCTTCAGCTGGCCGTTGCCCATATGATCTTCCTTCATGCGCATAAAGGTGGCATCGGCATCTGTCTTGCTATAACTGTTGCGCCCTTTCATCAGTTGCTCCTGCGCTTCATACTGGTCCAGCTTATCTGGCCAGTTCTTCTTTCCATAGCTCAGCTTTGCCTTTACTTCCTTAGTTACCGGCTTATCTTTGAGGGCTTCATTGATCTGATCGATTGTCTCTTTTACTTTAACGGAATCGATCTTATCAAAATCAGGCGGGGTATCATCGGTCAGCTCTTCCCGCAGCTACCTTTTGGGTATAGGCCCAGAGTTCCTTGAGCTGGGTTTTGATGCGTTCACGACTGGTCTTAATAGCCTTGCCCCATACAAAGGTGTAGCGGTTGGCATTGGCTTCTATCTTCGTTCCATCGGTAAATACTTCCTTCAACGAAAGGTGGCCGGCATCCGCAAGCAACAATACAACCTGTGAAAAAACTTCCTGCAAGACATGGCGCAGGCGCTCAGAGCGGAAGCGGTTGACCGTGTGGTGGTCTGGCTTATTCATTCCTGCCAGCCACATAAAATGAATGTTTTCTTTAAGCGCTGCTTCAATCTTACGGCTGCTGTAGATATTGCTGATGTAAGCAAATACCAGTGTTTTCAGCAACATACGCGGATGGTAAGACGATGCACCACCGCCTTTGTACTTTTTCATCAGTGCATCAATATCTATCTGATCAATCACCTGTGCAACAACACGAACAGGGTGTTGCTCATCAATCAACTCATCCAGTGAGGGCGGTAGCAGAAAGGCCTGTGTGGGTTGGTAATTCTTGAAAACCGGTTTGATTGCCATTCTTAAATTTACAACCAAAACCCTTTCTGGTAAAGGATTACAGCCTGTTTATTTATACAGCAGCCTTGTGAATAAACCCCGCCGTAAAACCGTTTTCACAAAAAAAGAGACTGCCCTTTTGAGACAGCCTCATTTTTCTTTAATTTTTATAGTTGCTTATTAAGCAGGAACAGCTAAAAGCTTTTGCGGATCAACCAGGTAGATACCTCGTTCCTTACATTCGGCAACAAACTTTTCATCGAGCTTATAATCCTTCATGTAGTCATAGCGGCGCATTATATAACGCGTATAGTTCTCCAGGTGCTCATTGCGCTTACCGCCAATAAAGAAAATGGCATGCTTCTCAGCCTCTTTCGGTATAGGGCGTTGGTGGCAGGGAGTACCACGGTGGTTAAGGCGTTTATTAAAAAAAACAAAATCCCCGGCTTTGCTTGGAATAAAAAAGCAGTTCTTGGTATTGTAGGCCTGTATTCTGTCGCGTTGAATACGTGATATAACTTTACGGATTACGCTTTTCTCCTTTGTAATCACAAAATAATCTTTATCCTGCTTGTGTGTGCCAGGTACTACATCCAGCCCGCCTCCATAAATTGGCGAATTATCCTGTAAGTAGATGCCGCACTCTACCATAGTACAGTCGGGGGCGTAATGAAATTCATGGCCTTCCGTTTCCTGACCTGTAGTATCCTTGTGCCATGTACCAAAACCCAAATAATGCAGCACGCTTTCCGGTACATACCCTACCGTGCCAAGAATTTTAGTTAACGCCTGTTGTAGCTCCGGCTTATAAAAAGCCCAGCGAAACTGATCATACCGGTTAAACAGATCTGCCCGCATTGCCTTGATTAAGGGCTTATCATCCCAATCGCCATCATAAACCTTGGGTTGGCTAAACAGATTTTCTGATTCTTTACGCAATTTTGCGATCTCCTCTGCTGAAAAAAGGTTTCTGAATATTGCAAACCCATATTCATCAAAAAATTCTTTTGTATCAGCATTATCTATAGAAAAAGTTTGGGGCATATTTTAAATTTAAAATGTCTTTATGTTTTGCAAAAGTAAGAAGTACTTGATAACAATTATAAAATTAAGTCTTTGTAAATTATAGCAATCAGGCGCTTAATTTTTTGTTCTAAACTTGATATTATCTTCATACTTCCGTAATGTTCGGACTTGTTGAAATACGCCGGTAATCTTGCCTGTTTACCAGATAGGTTTATTTTTTGTTAAGTAAGCCCATGCAAAGTTTTATAATGCCGGTATATAAATTTTCGGCAAAAGCTTATTAGGACAATGAAATAGGCAAACACTGAGCACAGCACCCTCTTGAAACATCTAATACATATTAATGCTTTTTAGTGCTGTACAAAAGCTCATCTTCTGAATACGGACATAATAATACAAAAATTATGAAGATGCAACCTTATTTAATATATTTAAATAATTGCTTTTATTTGCCTGTATAGAAAATTGTTCAACTACTTTTTTTCTGCCG